>NZ_GL622241.1:1131272-1240887 GCF_000185365.1 Enterococcus italicus DSM 15952 | reverse complement strand
CCGGTTTTGGCTTTGCAGGTATTTGTGGTGTATTTTGGGAGTTTTGGGAATTCACTTGCGATACTTTCGCCAATTTGAATCTCCAACGGTATCAAACACTTGCTGGTGTCCCCTATGTCGGCCGAGCAGCACTAATGGATACATTGGGTGACTTAGCTGTCAATACCATTGGTGCCATACTGATCGCAATCTATTCTTACATTCAAGCTCATGGTTCGGGTGATTATTTTATCATCTATCGCATCATTAAAAGCAAACATGGTAAACCCGAAAATGATGATTATCTCGCTCTGTAGAATGAACTGTGACATTAAAAAAAGACCAGCAAATCCAAAAGTTATTTTTTAAACTTCTGGGTTTGCTGGTCTTTTTGATGAACAATGCTGCCTCATGTTCTTAAAAGGTGTTCTAAATTGTCCATTTACTCTTCTATGATTGGTTCATTTTGAAAAACTAAGTGATCGTCTAGCAAAGAAATAATAACTCGAGTCTTAGGCATCACCCTACCTGAGATAATTTCTTTGGCTAATGGTGTTTCGACTTCTCGGGTCACAAATCGTTTCAATGGTCGTGCACCATATGCAGGCTCATACCCATTTTCAGCAATCCAATCTTTTGCTTCGTCTGATAGTTCAAGATAGATTTCTTGTGCGTCTAAGCGCCGTGCAACTTGTGCAACAATCTTATCAACGATACCTTTGACATTATCTAGACTTAGTGGGGTAAATAAAATGGTGTCATCAATCCGATTTAAAAATTCTGGCTTAAAGCTTCCTCTTAACAATCCTAATACTTGTTCTTTGACCGCTTCAGGAATCGTGCCATCTTGGGTAACCCCTTCTAGCAACAAGTTTGATCCGATGTTACTCGTCATAATCATCACTGTATTTTTAAAATCAACGACGCGACCTTTCGAATCTGTCAGACGTCCATCATCCAATACTTGCAACAAAATATTAAAGACATCCGGATGAGCTTTTTCAATTTCATCTAATAAGACAATGGTATAAGGATTTCTACGGACAGCTTCTGTCAATTGTCCACCTTCTTCATAGCCGACATAGCCAGGAGGCGCTCCGACTAATCGTGAAACAGAATGTTTTTCCATATATTCACTCATATCAATCCGAACCATATGATCTTCAGAATCAAAGAGATTTTCAGCGAGTGCTTTCGCTAATTCGGTCTTCCCCACACCTGTCGGACCTAAAAATAGAAATGATCCTAATGGTCGATGTGGATCTTGCAGTCCAGCTCTTGAGCGGAGAACCGCATCACTAACAGCATCTACAGCTTCATCTTGGCCAATCACTCGTTGATGTAAGGTTTCATTGAGCTTCATGAGTTTTTCACGTTCACCTTCGACCAACTTCGTAACAGGAATGCCTGTCAGACGTCCAACAACCGTGGCAATTTCATTTTCTGTCACCGATTCTTGTACCATCCGGCCTAATTCAGTACTGTTTTTTTCTTCTAATTCTTGTAATTCCTTCGTTAATTGTGGAATCGTGCCATGACGCAACACAGCAGCTCGCTCTAAGTCATAATTGTTTTCAGCATCTTCTAGTTCATGCTTGGCTTGATCGATTTCAGCTCGCTTAGTCGAAACCGCGTTGACTTCTTCTTTTTCTGTCTCCCATTGCATCTTCATCGCATTGGCCTCTTCACGCAAATCTGCTAATTCTTCTTGCAAGTTTGCTAGGCGTTTTTTCGAGGCATCGTCATTTTCTTTTTTCAATGCCGCTTCTTCGATTTCTAATTGCATAAGCCGTCTCGTTACTTGGTCAAGCTCAGTCGGCATTGAATTCATTTCGACACGGATAGTTGCACAAGCTTCATCTACTAAGTCAATCGCTTTATCCGGCAAGAAGCGATCAGTGATATAGCGGTCAGACAGTGTAGCCGCTGCGACTAGTGCATTGTCATGAATATTCACGCCATGGTGAATTTCAAAACGTTCTTTTAAGCCCCTTAAAATAGAGATTGTATCTTCGACTGTCGGTTCTTTGACTAGTACCTTTTGGAAACGACGCTCTAAGGCTTTATCTTTTTCCATGTATTGACGGTATTCATCTAGTGTTGTCGCACCAATTGTGTGCAGCTCACCACGTGCAAGCATAGGTTTAAGCAGATTGCCTGCGTCCATACTACCTTCTGTTTTACCTGCACCGACAATATTATGAATTTCATCGATGAATAAAATAATATGGCCATCTGACTTTTTAACTTCTTGTAAAACGGCTTTTAACCGTTCCTCAAATTCGCCTCGGAACTTGGCTCCAGCGATTAATGCCCCCATATCCAATGAAAAGATGGTTTTATCTTTTAAATTTTCTGGGACATCTTTGCGAACAATTCGTTGTGCTAATCCTTCGACAATAGCCGTTTTACCGACACCAGGTTCTCCAATTAATACGGGATTATTTTTGGTTTTCCGAGACAAAATACGCACAACGTCACGAATTTCTTCATCTCGTCCGATAATTGGGTCCATTTTGCCATTTTTTACTTGTTGGATTAAGTCTACACCATACTTTTCCAGTGCTTTGTATGTTTCTTCTTGATTTTGTGAAGTCACTCGATCCCCACCTCGCATTTCTTCAATCGTTGTTTTTAATTGCTTTTCAGTCAACTGTTGGTTTGTTAGATATCGTGTGAGTACATGATTTTTTAGTTTCATAAGCGCCAGGACAACCATTTCAGTTGCTAAATAGTCATCTTGAAATTCTACTCTTAATTTATCTGCTTCAGTCAATAAGTGAAAAAGATTTTGGCTCATTGTTTGACCATAATTTACTTGACTACCTTCGACAACTGGTAATTCGTCTAATAAACGATCCACTTCTTGTTCAAATGCATCCACATCAAGGCCGGCATCTTTGTAAAGATTACGTGCAAAATGGTTCGGTTGCAAAAAAATCTTCCAAAGATGAACAATATCAATCTCTTGATGATGGCGAGTTATCGCCACTTGTTGTGCTTCGGCCAGAGAACTTTGCATCGTGGTCGTCATTTTTTCCATTTCCATTTGCTATTCCTCCCATCAGGTAAGAATATTTTCTTACAAACCCTATTATATCTATTTAGTCAGTAAAGGTCAAAAGAAACGCCTCAACGATTATGAATCTTTTTCCTCACTTTTCAATAGATGAATTTCCTGTTGGATTTGACGTCTTTTTTCGACTAATACATAAAAAAATCCTAATAAAAATGGGAGCAGATATGTCGCCAAACGATACAATAACAGCGTTGATACAGCTACGACGGTCCCAGCAACTGGTTGAAAGAGATACGAAAAAACAAATTCAAATGAGCCAACGCCAGCTGGTGCTGGTAGCACACCTGCTAAAACAGTTGAGAAACTAATAAGAGAAAATGACTGAAACCACGTAATGTCTACGCCAAACCCATTAAAAAGAATGTATGGCAGTGAATACCAACACAAAAATTTTAACAAACTAATTCCTAACAATTGTACTGCCAGCAAAGGACTCGATAGAACTCGACTCATCGTCAGACGTAAGGCATCGATTGACTCAGAAAATGAATCAATCTGGTCACGCCATTTTTCACGTCGGATATGCCGTTTGGCAACGTTTAGTAGCCATTCTTGTAATCGATGATTCATCACAAAACAAAGCAGCGTTACTACAATCGCCAACGTAGCCGTACATCCACTGACAATGAGCCAAAACAAGGATTGCTGTTCCTGCCATAAATAGGTTGCTTGAAAGAGCAAGCAGCTGAAGGCGTAGAAAAAGGCGGTTAGCTTATACAAAATAATTCGTAAACTTGCAATACCCATACTTTCTGAATAACTAATATCACGCTGATGGTAAAACGAAACCTCCGAAAGCAACGTCCCAACCCCAAATGTGACTAAGCGGAAAAAAGCAGTATACCCACTCAACCAAAACCCATCACGAAAAGAAAAGTTTGGCTGAATCGGCGCAATGAGTGTGCGAATCAATTTACCTTCAAGCACTTGATAGCTACTTCCACATATAAATGTAGCGGCTAATAATAAGGGGCTCGTAGCAAGCATTTGACTGAGAATATCTTTTAGCGAATGGCTTAATAAATAATAAGCAACCCCAATTAAGAGTGCCAGTATGAGACAATTGCCAATAATACGATAGGTTGCTTTTTGATTCATATGGTCCTCCTCTTAATGATAAAAAAGAATCAACAAGCAATCCACCACAATCCCAATCACAAATGCAATAAGAAATTTTTGCTTTCTCGTCTTATGATGAAATAGACGGCTAGCTAGCAAACCTCCCGCACCACCACCGATGCCACTTATAAATAGAAGATTTGCTTCTGGAACACGCCACTTGTGTCGAATTGCTTGTCGCTTGTCATACCCCATTAATCCAAAAGTGTAGAGGTTGACAATGAGTAAATAAAACCAAATAGGATTACGAACAAATTCATTCCATAGATACTTCACTCAATCTGCTCCTCCTTTTTTGGTACTAGGACGGTCATCCCTTTTGGTACAACTTCTAATTCGACTGGTAGATAGGCAGTCGGGTCACCGTCTGTTCGTGTTTGTACTTTATGCTCTTTGGCACGAATGGTGAGTTTTTGACTTGAAAAATAGACGATATCACGGATTTTATCGACATGCCCTAAAATGATATAAGGCAATAATCGAAATGTTTTCCAAAGTGATAGCGTTTCTAAAATCGTGACGTGCATTTGACCATCATCAGGCGTTGCATTTTCATCAAAGTGAACATAGCCACCTGCTGAATTGGTCATCGTGATAGTCAACAATGCTACTTTGCCTTGCCATACTTTATCATCTGTTTGAATGGTTAGATGGTAGCGTTTCTTTTTGATCCACAATTTTAAAAATCGCTTCATAAAGGCAAATGGTCCGAAAGTTTGTTTTTCTTTCTGGCTGACCCGAGCAGCTGTGTCCGCTAGAATACCGATCGTCAAGGTGGAGATGATGACGTCTTCTTGATTGCTTAAGGAATAGTCTACTTCTTTAGGTTGCCCATCGGTAATTAGCGCAAAGGATTCTTCATTGATCAATGGAATTTCCAAAGACCGAGCAAAGTTATTCACGGTTCCTCCTGGAATGATACCGATAGTATATTGATCCAATTGATCTTTAAAGGTCTTTACTAAATGATGGATGGTCCCATCCCCACCGATAAAGACTAAGCGACTTGCTTGAAAGTCTTCTGCCTTTTGACGAATGGTAGCTGCAGAAATGTCGGTATTTGATTGTTGTAGCTCTACCAACCAGTTCTCTTTTTTTGTGGCAATAAACGATTTTAGCTGCAACGCAATTTTTTTGCCTGCATTTTTCCCTGAAGACTCATTATAAAGTAGTAAGACTCGTTCCATCTGTGTCCTCTCCTAAAAAAACAGACGAGTAGCATTGTCACATACCCGTCCGTCCTTCCTTTTGCTTATTTTGTTTCGTTTGCGTTTAGCTCAATAATTTTCACAATGACATCAGTCGCTTTTTCCATGCTTTCAACTGCAACAAATTCATAACGACCATGCATATTTTCACCACCAGCAAAAATATTTGGTGTTGGAATACCCATAAATGAAATTTTTGAGCCATCTGTTCCTCCACGGACAGGCTCAATAATCGGCTCGATTGCTAGTTGTTCCATAGCACCTTTGGCTAACTCAATAATTGAAAGGTCCTTTTCGATGACTTCTTTCATATTGTAGTATTGGTCGTACATATCAATGACCACACGCTCTTGATCAAATGCCGCATTCATTTTTTCTTGAATCGCTAAAAGATTTTTTTTGCGGTTTTCAAAGGATTCGCGGTCATGGTCACGGATGATGTAACTCATACTAGCTTCTTCCGGTGTACCTGAAAAGCCCATCAAGTGATAAAAACCTTGTGTGCCGTCTGTTTTCTCAGGAACTTCTTCGCCCGGTAATTGATTATGAAAGTCAATTGCCAGTTGCAACGCATTGATCATCGTATTTTTTGCGGTCCCTGGATGGACATTCTTACCTAGAAATTGGATAGTAGCTTGTGCAGCATTGAAAGTTTCATATTGCAATTCACCAACTGGTCCGCCATCCATTGTATAAGCAAAATCAACGTTAAAATCATTGACATCAAATTTATCTGCGCCAACTCCAATTTCTTCATCTGGACCAAAGGCAACTCTCACTTCACCGTGCTCAATCTCAGGATGTGCCAATAAAAATTCCATGGCACTCATAATTTCAGCGATTCCTGATTTGTCATCAGCCCCTAGTAAAGTTGAGCCATCCGTTGTGATGAGGGTTTGGCCTTGATAATTTTTTAAGAATGGAAAGTCTGTTGTATTTAAAGTATATTTTCCTTCTGCATCTAGAGTGATTGTTGATTCACCGTCATAGTTTTCGACAATTTGCGGTTGGACATTGTCCGCAGAGAAGTCAGCCGTATCCATATGTGAGATGAAGCCGATTGAGCGGACATTTTTAGTCGTATTAGCTGGTAAGGTAGCAAGCACAAAGCCATTCTTAGCGTAATATTGTACATCGCTCATGCCGATTGCTGTCAGTTCTTTTGCTAGTTCGTGAGCAAAAGCGATTTGCGTTTCTGTTGAAGGAGTGGTTTGACTTTCTGGATTTGAGCGTGTTTCTGTTTTGACATAGCGTAAAAAACGTGGGACTAAATTTTCATATTTTGACATTTCAATAAACTCCTATCTAAATTCAAATGGATTGGTATTGACTTCTGATGGAATAATATCCACGTCCCAATCTAATTCTTTTTTCCATTGTAGCATTTTTTCTACAAATTTTGAGATACAAAGGACTTCTATATGATGACCTGGATCGATCGCTGTTAAGCCATTGGTTTGCATATCGTGGGCTGTATGATAATAGACATCACCCGTAATGTAGACATCCGCATGTTTCCGTAAAGCATCGGTATAAAGATTGCCACCTGTTCCTCCACAGATTGCCACTGTCTGAATGACTTCTTTCGCAGGGGTTGGTTGGATTAGCCGTAAGCCATCTAATTGAAACGTTTGCTTGACCTTTTGGACAAACTCTTCTGTTTTCATTGGTTTTTTCAGCTGACCTACTCGCCCGATACCATAAGTCTTAGGTGGATTTCCTAAAGAAAGAATATCATATGCCACTTTTTCATATGGGTGGGCTTCTTTCATTGCCAAAAGAATGTCTGCTTCTAGCGTCTCTAAATATAAGACTTCCACGCGCTCTTCTTTGACTTCTTGTGCTTGGTTTCGTTCACCAATCGCAGGATTCGCGCCATCAAGTGGTGTAAAGCGTCCGACACCCACTGAAGAAAAACTCGTCGCTTGATAATTTCCTTGCTGCCCTGCACCAGCTTTTGCCAAGGCTTTTCGCACATCCGCAGCAGCATCTGTCGGGACATAGACTACTAATTTTTTCCATTGTACTCGGTGCGTCTCTTTTAAATAATCTTGAACCTCAATATCGAGCTGCTCACAAAACCAATCATTTAAGCCGTCCCAAATAATATCCATATTAGTGTGGGCAGCATAGACCGCAATATCGTGTTTCACTAAGTCTATATACATCTTGGTCTGCAAATCGCTCGGTACAAGTCGTTGAATCGGTCTGAAAATAGGCGGATGCTTGGCAACAATCAAATCGACACCCTTCTCAATGGCTTCTTCAACGACTTCTGGTCGTACATCCAATGTCATCATAATGCGCTGAATCGGCTTGGCTAACGTACCAATATGTAAGCCAACTGGATCACCTTCATCCGCCAGCCAAAGTGGACAGTACGTTTCAAACTTCTGAATAAATGTTTGCCCATCGATACTCATACAAACAACTCCTTAATTAGTGCCAGCTCTTCTTGAATTTGAGCAAGCTTTTCAGTAGGTACGGTTTGCGCCTGTTGCAAGTTCGCCAATACACGCTCTTTTTGTGTTTGTTCGTGTTGCCATTTCTTTAAAAATACCGGTGTAGGCTGTTGCATCAAAAATGGCCCGAATAAGCGTTCTTTTTTGGTGTAACGGACTGGAGATGCTGTAGGCTGAGCGACCATTATTTCATAGATTTTTCCTTGTTCTTCAATTATTTCTTCGGCAATAAGCTGATAATGGTGCGCCATTAACCAGCTGCGTAACCCCTCTTCGCCGATATTGGGTTGCAGTACAAGTCGACTAACACCAACTAGTTTGCCAGTCGTACGCCCTTCTTCTAAGATGGATGCGATTAACGAGCCACCCATTCCGGCGATTGTGATTACTTGAATTCCATCTTCTGGTGTAATTGCTTGTAAGCCATTCGCTAGGCGGACATCGATCCGATCAGCAAGCCCTTGGCGTTGTACTTGATTTTTTTGCAGATTGATACGGTCCAGGGACTACCTCTCCGGCAATCGCATAGGATATTTTCTCATTTAACATCAGATATACTGGCAGATAGGCATGATCTGATCCAATATCGGCAATTCGAGCCTGATTAGGGACATAGCTACCCACGCAAGCTAATCTTTTTGAAAGGAGATGCTCATTCACTTTCTTTCATTCCTTTCTTATCTCATAGTCATTTTTTAAGGACGTTCTCGTCTGTTTCGACCAGACATACTCACTTCCTGTGATAAATAACGGATTCGTTCCATAATTCGTTTTGCCTTTAATGGCTCTATTTCTCCTCTTTGGGTAACGCTTAGGTGTTCTTCTAATTCATCCATTGAAAAATTAGATGAGAAAAAAGTCGGCAAATGCTCTTGCATTCGGTACTGCAAAATGACGCCTAATACTTCATCCCTAATCCAACTACTCAAAGAATCTGCCCCAATGTCATCAATCATTAAGATTGGTGCTTGCTTCACTCTAGTCAGCTCGGGGCCGACAGTTTCTTTGCCAATTGCTTGTTTCATTTCAACGGCAAACGTCGGAAAGTGAAGGAGAGTCGTCATGTAGCCAGCTTCAGCCAAATCACGTGCGATCGCGCCAAGTAAATACGTCTTACCCACACCAAAACTCCCCACAAAGTATATTCCTTTATGAAAATCCTTGGGTGCAGCCGTATAGGCATCGACAAATTCAAATGCACTGATCCATGCATCTCCTCGACCCGATGTGCGTTCATACTCTTTTAAGGATGCGTTTTGGATGTCTTTTGGCATACTAATCGTTTGAATGCGACTCGCTACTTCTTGCCGGTGTTCCTTCTCTAGCAATGCTTTTGTCGGGACATAGGCGACATCGATAAAATGATAATTCAGTGTCAGCGTAGGCTCATAGCCAGGTGCAATCATAGCTGGATCATTTTGAATAAATTTTCGCTTCTCTTGTACAAACTCATACAGTTTTGCAAAACTCTTCTCGATGTCTTGTTGGGTAATAGCAGACTGGTGCTCAACTAGAAATTGTTTGACTTCTTCATTTTGTAAAATTTCTTGTTTCATTTCCTCGTAGCGCATACGATAATTTTTTTTGTTCATCAGTTGGTCTAAATTTTTTCCTACATCCTCCATCACTATTCACCTTCTTTTCGCTTTAAGTATGCTTGGAAGCGTTCATTCATTTCATCCGTCAAAGTAACTTCGGAATCTTCTACTTGTTCATTGCTTACTTTTTTGGCTTCTTGCTCGACTAACCATTTGGGTAGTTGCTCTTTTCTGGTCACTTTATTTGGAGTATAGCGGGATTGATTAGTTCGTTGTTGTTTGGCTGTCTGAGCTTCTTTGGCTAACGTTCGAACGAGCTGGATAGCGGCCTCGGGTGTCCCGACTTTTTTCTCAGACCAATCTGCCGAGATTTTGTCGACGAGTTTTTGTGGCAATACACTGTTATTTTTCACAACTAAAGCATAATGTAACAATACATTGATGACACTTTTCGGTAATGGGCTACGTTCTACTAAGTCGCGGACAATCCATTCTTCTAACTTCGTCGGATAACTATTTTTCTCCAATTTAATTGCTGCCAAGTAATCAGCGGGTGATATTTGCTCACTTTCTTTAATAATCTGGATATCCAAATCAGAAAAACCTGTCAGTTTTAAGGTATTAAAACGGCGAATCTCTGCATCCTCTGTCTCTTTATTGACGGAAGATTCTTTGACACGTGTCGTTCTTCGGCTAGCGACAATCCGTTTTTCTAGCTCATCAATTTCTACCATGCCAGTCGCAATATTAACAACATCAGCCATATATTGCACCAGATCCATTTCATCTAAGCCATAATACTGATGGTATAATGACAATTTTTTGGAGAATTCATCCGTGAAGTTTTTCGCTGAAATTTGTTTTTTCTGCGCATGAAACTTCAAAAATGACCAATCTAGCTGATCGTTAATCGCTATTTTTGGTTTTGATTCCTTTGAAAAATGGCTAGCGATCTGTTCTAATTTGGCTTGGTCTCGCTGGTAATCAGCTAGTTGAAATGAATAGACATCTGTAAAGTTTTTTGTGATATTTGTGTAAGCTGACCATGTGTAGCGAGGAATCATGTAACGTTTGGCTAGTAACTGGAATCGTCGCTCGCCTACCATATTCTTCAATAAAAAAGAATAAGTCGAATCAGCAAAAAAGCGTACCGGTGACAAAGGTTCTTGCAATTCATACGCATACAATAAGCCGAACTCACTTAAATTTTTTTGGTAGCTCGTAAGTAATCCGATTCCTTCTAAATGGTACCGTGCATCTAAGAAGCGCTGCATACCAAAATTTAATTGATTTAATAAATCCAAATGCGTATACTCAGCGGTGCTGGCATCATTTGCTAAAGCGAAATATAGCGTCAGTGCATCAGATCCGATAATGGGCTGATAGAGTGCTGTTAGTGCCTGTACGCCATCATCGGATAATGGGACAGCTTTGTATGCTTGATACAGGCTATTTGGTTGTATTTCTGACATGTATTCTGTCCCCTTTATAGTTTGCATTTATTTTTTATTGGCTTTGTCTACGATATCTTGCAATTCTTTTAAAAAGACTGACATATCCTTGAATTGACGATAGACACTTGCAAAGCGTATGTAGGAAATTTCATCCAAATTTACGAGTTCTTCCATCACAAATTCACCAATTTGGTTGGTTGATACTTCTTTATCTCCCATTTCGCGTACGCGAGCCTCTACATGGTCAACGACACTTTCCATCTGTTCCATCGCGACTGGACGTTTTTCTGCCGAACGGATCAAGCCCCGTAAAATTTTCTCTCGACTAAATTCTTCTCGATCACCATTTTTTTTCACGACAAGTAGGGGTGTTTCTTCAAGCCTCTCAAACGTCGTAAAACGAAAACCACAATTTTCACACTCACGACGACGACGGATGGCACGCCCGTCATCAGCTTGACGACTATCAATAACACGGGAACTATTATAATGGCACTTTGGACAATGCACAACACTCACCTCATTTCAATCTATTCTCAAGTTTGATGTTTTCTACACCAATCTTTTATTTCATATATTATAACACGAAAGTTCTTTTTGCTAATACTACAATAACCAAATTTCTAAGTGAATCCTCACTCAAATCAACCAAAACATCCATTCAGACTGAAACACAATAAAGAAAACGCAATGAACTGTACCAAAACAATCCACTACGTTTTCTTTAAAATGCTATAAATTCTTGAAGTGCTGTTCTAGCCAGCTAGCCACTTGCTCTTGTGTATGGGCTTTTGACTGAGAATTATCAAAAATAAAATCAGCTAGTTTGCGCTTTTGTTCTAAAGGCATTTGGCTTTCAATGCGTTGGCGCGCCATTTCTTCGGTCAGCTGATCACGGTTCATTAGTCGGTGTACCTGTTGCTGCTCATCTACATCCACGACCGCAACACCATCCATCAAATTTTGATAGCCCGCTTCAAATAGCAACGGTAAATCCACGACAATTAACGCATTGCCTTGTTGCGCAAAGTGCGTGATAGCGCAAGAAATTGCTTCACGCAAAAAAGGATCCAATAAAGCATCTAATTTTTGCCTCTTTGTCGCATCTGAAAAAATAAGTGCACCTAATTTTTTTCGGATAAGCTGACCGTTAGCATCCACCATCTCTGGTCCAAACTCTTGGATAATTTCCTCTAATGCAGGTTGCCCTTTTTCAACAATCTGTCTAGCAATTACGTCCCCATCGACAACAGGTATTTGCTTTCTTTTTAAGTAGTTCGTGACTGTAGACTTCCCAGAAGCAATCCCACCTGTAATTCCTAATACATACGTCATCTATTAACCTTCTACTTTCTGACAATTGGGACAAAAATGCGTACCACGTTGTGCAACTTTCGTTTTGACAATCAGTGTGCCACAACGGCTGCAAGGTTTTCCTTGCTGACCATACGCATGCAAAGCAACTTGGAACGTGCCAGCCTCACCCAGTGCATTATGATAGGTGCGAATCGTTGTCCCCCCGGCGATGACAGCTTTGCCCAAGACGTCAATTATAGCTTGATGCAGCGCAATACTTTCGTCAGTTGTTAAGGTACAAGCAAGTCTTTCTGGATGGATTTTAGCTTGCCAGAGTGCCTCGTCAACATAGATATTCCCTAGTCCAGTCACAAGTTTTTGTTCCAATAACAATGGCTTAACGGCTTTTTTTGATTTTGCCAATCCTTGCTGGAAAGCACCTAGTAAAAACTGATCATTCGTAGGCTCCGGTCCCAATTTGGCAATACCGGCGTATTCTGCGCTCTTTCCTTTAGCCACTAACGCAAACCGACCAAACTTACGCACATCCTGATAATGCAACTCCGAGCCATCAGTAAAGTGAAAAATGACATGGGTATGCTTACTCGGTGGTGTCTCTTGAGGGAAAAATTCATATTTCCCTTCCATTCGTAAATGAGAAATCAAGTCATTTGCAGTGTAGCGGAAAATTAAAAACTTTCCTCGACGTTGAATCGCTTCAACAGTCTGACCTACTAATTCAAAGGCCACTTTCTCTTTATCACCACCTTCAATCATTCGATCCCAATAGACACTTACCGATTGGATAGTTTTACCGATAACTAATTGCTCTAAACCTCGGCGAACAGTCTCAACTTCTGGTAATTCTGGCATTTCTTCACTTCCTTATCTACTTCGCATCGTACCACGTTTCCCCCCAATTACTATCTGTAACGAGTGGAATCGCTAAAGTAACCGCATGCTCCATCACTTCTTTTACAAGCTGATCGACATGAGCTAATTCTTCTTCAGGAACTTCAAAGACTAGCTCATCATGAACTTGTAAGAGCATTGTAGCTGCTAGTTTTTCTTCTTTTAGACGCTTGTTCATTTCAATCATGGCAATTTTTAATATATCTGCCGCACTCCCTTGGATAGGTGAGTTAATCGCTGTTCGCTCGGCAAAAGAACGAATATTATAGTTTTTAGCATAAAGGTCAGGTAAGTATCTTCTCCGATGATACAACGTTTCAACATAGCCATCTTTTTTCGCTTGCTCTACGACATTTTCCATATAGGCTTTGACCCCTGGATACCGTTCAAAGTACGTGTCTATGTATTGTTGAGCTTGCTTTCTGGTAATACCTAGATTTTGCGAAAGGCCATAATCCGAAATACCATAAACAATCCCAAAGTTCACTGCCTTTGCTTGCCGGCGCATATTCGGGGTCACATCTTCAGCACTCTCCAAGCCAAAGACACGCATCGCCGTACTTGTATGGATATCTTGCCCTTCTATGAATGCTGCCTGTAAGTGTTCATCTTTTGAGATATGGGCCAAAACACGCAACTCAATTTGCGAGTAATCTGATGAATAAATTACCCAATTTTTGTTTCTTGGAACAAAAGCTTGACGAATTTTTCGCCCTTCTTCTAAGCGAATTGGGATATTTTGTAGATTCGGATCAACCGAGCTTAGGCGACCGGTTTGTGTCAAGGTTTGGACATATCGGGTGTGTACCTTACCATCTGATTGGATCATTCTAAGCAACCCTTCGACATAGGTCGACTGAATTTTTGCAATTTGACGATACGTCAAAATATCTTCGACAATCGGCGCTTGCACTTTTAGTTGCTCCAATACATCGACAGCTGTTGAATAACCAGTTTTGGTTTTCTTAATCACAGGGAGACCCATCTTTTCAAATAAAATTACTCCTAGCTGCTTGGGTGAATTCAAATTAAAGCGCTCATTTGCTTGCGCGTATATTTTTTCTTCAATGTCATGAAGCTTGGTCGCAAACTCACTTTTCATAGCAATCAAGCGTTGGGCATCGACATGAATACCTGTAATTTCCATCTCAGCTAGGATAAATGACAACGGTAGTTCCATCTCTTTGTATAGTGTCCATTGTCCTTTTTCGACTAACTCATCCGATAATTTTGTGTCCAATTTTTGCATAGTCGCAACTTTACGTGCCAAATGACTATAAAATCGTTCGTTATCTTCAGGAAGCCCTTTTTTAGCCCCTTTTCCATACACTGCTTCGTCTGTTTCGATTTCTGTTAGGCCGTAGCGATGAGCAACAAGTGCTAAGTCATTTGATGAATCATTTGTATCCAACAGATAACAAGCCAGTAAGCTATCAAACTGGATACCATTTGGGCTACCAACATAGCGATGAAGCGCGACCGTCGTCCGTTTGGCATCAAAGACCGATTTGGTTCGTTTGGCATCAAACAACCAATCCTGCAATGCGTTATCTTCTAAAAGCGAAAGATTGTCTGTCACATAAATACGATTGCCATTTGACCAAGCAAAGCCAACAATCTCACTAATATGATAATTATCATCAAGCATTTCCACATAGAGATGTCCCGAACCACCAAACATAGCTGGTTGGACTTCTGTCACATAGTCAAACGAAATATCAGCCAAATTTTTATCCGCATCTGATACGCTTAGTTTCGATAAAAACGATTGGAAATTCATTTCTTGATAAAAAGCGACCAACTTCTCAGTATGTTGTCCTTTATAAACCAACTGCTCGATAGTCAAATCGACCGGCGCATCCGTATTGATGGTGGCTAAGGTCTTAGATAAAAAGGCCTGATCTTTATCATTAATCAGATTTTCTTTCATCTTACTTGGTTTTAATTCATCTAGGTGTTCGTAAATCCCTTCAACACTTCCAAATTGATTTAGTAATTTGATGGCAGTTTTCTCACCAATTTTTGTCACACCAGGAATATTATCTGAAGAATCACCAGCTAAGCCTTTCATGTCAATAATTTGCTTTGGTACAAGTCCTTGGTATTTTTCGGCGATTGATTCAGGTGTATACGCCTCAATTTCACTCACACCTTTGACAGTAATATCCACTTTTATATGCTCATCTGCTAATTGCGTCAAATCTCGGTCACCTGTTAAAATCACAACATCAAATGATTCCTTGTCTGCACGTTGCGCAAACGTTCCAATAATATCATCTGCTTCGTAATTGGGTAGTTCATAATGCTTAACACCAAACGCATCTAATAACTCTCTTAAGTAAGGTAATTGTTCCTTAAACTCAGTTGGTGTTTTCGCCCGCCCACCTTTATACTCTGCGTACATCTGTGTCCGAAAGGTTGTTTTACCTGCATCAAATGCCACCAAGATATGGGTAGGTTTTTCTTTTTCCATAACTTTTGTAAACATATTATGAAACGCATATAACGCATTGGTATGTAAGCCATTTGCATTTTTGAAACGGTCTAACGATTGATGCAACGCAAAAAAGGCGCGAAAAGCGACACTATTTCCATCAACCAATAATAATTTATTTTTCGGCATGTTTCATTCCTCCAGCCATTATCCTATTCTCCTCATTTTAACAAAGATATACTAGTAAAGCGATTGATTTGAAAGATTAGTTTCGTCATAAAAATTCGAAGACAGAACGGTTCAATTACAACAAAAAAAATCAGCCAACCCCAAAGTTATTTTTAAAACCTTTGGATTGGATGATTTTTTCAAGTATTTATTTCCTCGAATTTCGCTTTAGCAGTATAAAAATAGTTTAATCTCTGGAGAAAATGCGCAGTAATGCTAAGAAAAGGTTAATAAAATCAAGGTACAGCTGCAATGCCATAAAAGCAGCTAACCCTGTTTGATTTTGACCTTGCGAAGCAGCATAAAGTTTGCGAATTTGTTGATTATCATAAGCAGTCAATCCGATAAAAATTAAGACTGTCACATAAGAAAGGAAATAGTTAACGGCCGAGCTTGCTAAAAAGAAATTTAACAGCGTCGCAATAATTACCCCCCATAACAATCCAATGGCCAATTGACCGACTCTACTTAGATCACGCTTTGTAAACATACCATATAGGGACATACCAATGAAGGTTAACGTCGCAGTAGCAAACGCTAAAGCGATACTTGCTTGTGAATACAGCATCAACGTAACCGATAACGTAAAGCCATTTAACAAGGCATAGACGATAAAGCCAGCGATGGTTAACGAAGGATTTTTTTGTGCTTTTGCACTAACGACAATGACTAAAATAAATTCAACGATCCATACACCGGTAATTCCCAGTGGAAAGTTTTGCAAAAAGCCAAAGACTTGTTCACGAAACATATTAATGGACAGATATGCCGCGATGGCACTAATTGCAAGCCCCATGGCAAAAAAGCCATAAACCTTGCCATAAAAACGATTTAAACTAGTTGTTTCCGTATACGTATTATTCATGAATTTCCTCACTTTCTAATTTTGTAATGACTGGCGGCTGAACCATGACTACGGCATCTAAGACACGTTGTTTTTCATTGTTGACTGCTTCGACTGATATGGTCACCACATCTTTTCGATTATCAACTTTAATCACTTCAAAATCAAATGTGAGTGTTTCGTAATGAAAAACGGGTGCAACAAAGTTAACCGAAAAATTCACCACATGGGAACCTGGACCTGGTAAGTGCTTAGATATCGCGCTTGTAACAATACCCATTAACATAATCGATGGTACAATCGGACGCTCATAACTCGTCTTCTGTGCATAATCATGCTGGATGTACAGCGGATTTGCATCATTCGTTAAACCTAAATAAAGCAATAATTGATTATCCTCTATTGATTCTGTTAACGAAAGCGAGTCACCTTCCTCGATTTGATCAATCGTTTTCCCAAGTTTTCTCGGTTTGCCAATATTCAAAATAAATTCCTCCAATTCTTATTTATTCTATTCTATCAAAAAGCTGAAAAAGTGCAAGTTCGGCTCATCGAAAAAAACTGTTTTCCCTCTCAATAGAAATTGAAAGGAAAAACAGTCTACAGCACCAATCACTAACGATCGCTTTTTGTTGTTTTGCTTAAGAGTTCTTCGTATGCACGTTCAAATTTTTGTACATCGCCCGCTCCCATGAAGATGACTACAGCATCTTTGTAATCAAGCAATGGCGAAACATTATCCTCAGAAAGGACTGTCCCACCTTTATGGATTTTCGCCCCTAAATCTTCAATTTTTACATTTCCTTTTGTTTCACGAGCCGAACCAAAGATATCACACAGATAGACTTCATCTGCTAAGTCTAATGCTTGGGCAAAATCATCTAATAACGCAATGGTTCTTGTAAACGTGTGTGGTTGGAAAACGGCAATGATTTTTTGATTTGGGTATTTTTGTCTTGCGCCATCAATCGTCGCACGAATTTCAGCAGGATGATGCGCATAGTCGTCTACAATAATCATATCAGCAACTTTCTTTTCAGTGAAACGACGCTTCACACCAGCGAATGTTTGCATTTCTCTGGCAACTTCTTCCATATCGAAGTCTTCTAAGTATGCTGTCGCAATAACTCCTAGTGCATTGTTAATATTGTGCTGACCAAATGCTGGCAGAACAAAGTGACCAACAAGCTTGCCATGGAAATAAACATCAAATGCTGAACCAGTCGTCGTGCGTTCGATATTGCGTGCTTGCACGTCATCATTTTCATTAATACCATAGTAGTAGATTGGTACATCGGCCTCTAATTTTCGCAAATAGTCGTCATCACCAAATGCAAAGATTGCTTTTTTTCACTTGATGAGCCATCGTTTGGAAGGCATCATAAACGTCTTCGATACTCTTATAGTAGTCAGGATGATCAAAGTCAATATTCGTCATAATGGCATAGTCAGGAGAATATGCTAAGAAATGACGTCGGTATTCACATGCTTCAAATGCAAAAAACTCAGCTTGAGGGTCGCCATGTCCAGTACCATCGCCGATTAAGTAGCTTGTTGGACGAATGCCACACAAAACATGAGCCAACATCCCAGTCGTACTAGTCTTACCGTGCGAACCAGTCACTGCGATGCTCGTAAAGTTTTGAATGAATTGGCCAATAAAATCATGGTAACGAATCACTTCTAAACCTAGTTCTTTTGCTCGAACAATTTCTTCATGGCTATCAGGAAATGCATTCCCTGCAATAACCGTCATACCTTCTTTAATATTATTTGCGTCAAAGTTAAAAATTGGGATACCTGCTTTTTCTAGGTCTCGCTGTGTAAAGAAGTAAGTTGGTACATCTGACCCTTGCACGTGATAGCCTTTTTCGTATAAAACGAGCGCCAATGAACTCATTCCTGACCCTTTGATTCCGACAAAATGATACAATGTTTCTTGATCTTTCATGCTAAAATATCCTCTCTTTAAGAAAATCCTTTCAATCACCAAATGCGTCAAATGAAAACTACGTATATGGTGCAACCGTTGCTTATTATCTAACAGATTAAAAAAAATAGCAACGAGTTTTCCTCATGAATTATAAAACAACATGTATGTTTAAACTTGCTCTACCAGTTTTCCGCGACACTTGCCGCAGCAAAACCGCTGCGTATTGATAGCCTTTTGACGCAGGTATATTTGATGGCAATTCAAGCATTCATAGACTATCCTCTTTTTTGGGGCAAAAGTCAGTGGCGAGTAGCGTAATCCCTCAACTGAATGAAGTAATTGCTTAAAATCTTGGTCGCGATGACGATAGCCGCCACCCACTAAATGCAAATGGTAATGACACAATTCATGCTTGATTACACCTATTAAATATTGCTGGTACTCAGGTTCCATTAACTTGGGATTAACATCAATGTGATGGTCAGCCAAATGATAACGACCACCCGTTGTCTTAAGGCGCGCATTAAAACACGCATGGTGGCGAAACGCTTTATTGAAATGGTCAAGCGACACTTGTTCGATGAGCGCTTGTAGTTGCTCATTGGTCATACTTTAGCCGCTTGTCGTGGTTGAATCATGGTTAGACTGACACGTTCTCTGGCTAAGTCGACTTGTTCCACCCACACTGAAACAATGTCTCCCACTGCGACGATTTCACTTGCTTTTTTGACAAACTTTTCACTTAATTTTGAGACATGGACTAGTCCATCATGTTTGACGCCGATATCGACAAATGCACCAAAATCGACAACGTTTCTTACCGTCCCCTTCAGCTCCATACCTGCTGATAAGTCAGTGATTGTTAAGACATCTTTACGCAAAAGTGGCGCCGGCATCGCATCGCGCATGTCTCTGCCTGGTTGAACAAGCCCTTGAATGATATCTTGTAGTGTCACGACTGCGATTCCCCATTGATCAGCCAACTTTTCTTGACTGACTTGCTTTAACAAAGCAGTTGTCTCTTCAGACCCGACAGAAGATTCAGGCATGTGAATGTATTCTAATATTTTTTTGGCAAGTGGATAGCTTTCTGGATGGATGCTGGTTGAATCAAAGATCGATTTTCCTTTTGGAATCCGTAGAAATCCGATTGCTTGTTCATACGCTTTTGGCCCTAGGCGTGGGACTTTTTTTAATTCTTTCCGTTCGGTAAAGCTTCCTACTTCTTGACGAAGTGTCACAATATTTTGCGCCGTCGTTTTATTAATACCGGACACGTATCCTAAGAGTTGTGCACTCGCCGTATTGACATCCACACCCACTTGGTTCACAGCCGTTTCAACAACAAAGGACAATTCATCAGCTAGTCTTTTTTGTGAAACATCATGTTGATATTGGCCAACACCCACAGCTTTTGGTTCAATTTTAACTAGCTCTGCTAATGGATCTTGCAATCTACGACCGATACTAATGGCACTACGCTGTTCTACTTGTAATTTTGGAAATTCCTCACGAGCGACTGGACTGGCTGAATAGACCGATGCACCAGCCTCGCTGACAATGACATAATATACTTCATTATCCACTAGCTTCAACTGCTTTGCTACAAATTGTTCCGATTCCCTACTTGCCGTTCCATTACCGATTGCAACCATTTCTACTTGGTAGTCTTGAATTAATTGCCTGAACTGCTGACCACTTGCTTGTCTTTTTGCTGCAGGAGCGGGGGCATGCGGATAGATGACATCGATGGCCAGTAACGCACCTGTGGCATCAATAATCGCTAATTTACACCCTGTTCGATACGCAGGGTCAAATCCCATGACGACTTTCCCTTTCAATGGCGCTTGTAATAAAAGATTTCTAAGATTCTCGCCAAAAACCTGGATCGCTTGCTCATCAGCTTTTGTTGTTAATTCACTACGCAAATCCCTTTCAATCGCAGGTTGAATAAATCGTTTGTATGCATCAATAGCAGCGTCGATCAGTACTTGATTGTTATTCGATTGTTTCCCCTTGAGAACAGTTCTTTCCAAATATGAAAAAATAGCCCCCTCATCCACTGTGATACCGGCTTTTAACACACCTTCTTTTTCACCACGATTGGCCGCTAATATTCGATGTGAAACCATTTTAAGATACGGCTCTGAAAAATTATAGTACATCTCATAAATTCGTTTTTCATCGGCCTCTTCATCTTTTACGCGGCTATAAAACTGACCATGCTTCATTGTATAGGAACGAATCCATTTTCTAATTTCTGCGTTGTCGCCTATTTCTTCCGCTAAAATTTCATGAGCACCGCTAAGAGCATCTTCTATCGATAGGATGGCATCATTTAAAAACTGACTTGCTTTTTCCTCAAGTGACGGCTTGTTTGGAAATGTCTTTAACCACTTTGCAAATGGTTCTAAGCCATTTTCTTTGGCAATTGTAGCTTTTGTCCGCCGTTTTTGCTTGAATGGTCGGTAGTAGTCTTCCAATAATTGCAATGTATCAGCTTGCTCAATCGCCTGTTTCAATGATGGTGACAACTGATCCAAGCTCTCAATTTTCGTCAAAATTTCTTGTCTTCTTTTTTCTAAGTTGTCAATATAGGTTGCACGATCTTCAATTTCTTTGATTTGCACTTCGTTAAGAGAACCAGTTATCTCTTTACGATATCGTGCAATAAATGGCACTGTATTGCCGTCCGCTAGTAGATTTAACACCGCTCGGATTTGTTTTGGCTTGTACTGCCCTAACGCTTTGATTATTACTTCTTCGTGATTCGTCATAGTCATTCATTTCCTTCCTTCGCACGTGTTCACACAATCATAGCAAGTCTTCCCAATATGAATCAACCATTCTTTCCTTCTCCAGTAAAGAACAGACGGATAAGGTTCTTTTAAAAATCTTTTAAAAAACACTTTTGGCAGAACTCTTTAAATGGAATATATAAAGTTTTTTAAAAGTTTTTATACATTTCTTTATTTTCATAAGTGTATAAATGTAAAAAGCAATAAATCAGATTCGATTTATTGCTCATTTCTTGTGCTATATACTTTTGATTGCGTAATAGTTACCATCTGGATCAGCAAAATTTAAAATCTTACTATCTTCAAGCTGAATGAGTTCGCCAACAGTTGTATTTAAGGTTAATAATTTATTATAAAAACCTTCGATGTCCTTTGTTTGGAACATGATCGATGGGGAGTTGGTCGCCACTTCTGGTGAATAGGTTTCGATAAATGTACGATCATATAAAACAAAGTGAATTTCAGCCGTTTCATTAGGGGCCATCTCAACGATTTTTGTTTCCTCTAGATTCTGAACAGTAATTGTTTGGAAGCCCAGAGATTCCCAAAACTCTTGGGCACGAGCAACATCGTCAACATATAACATAATTTCCATCTGATTTGAAATCATCATTTTTTCTCCTTACTCATTATCTTGAGAATTAAAGTTTAAGTCGACGCCGGGTTCATCCGTGACGATTTCTGTAACCTCGTAGCTCAATCTTTTAACAATATCAAATAAAGGTGCTACTAACTCATCTGCTTCTGCACGTGAAATATCTTCTGTTTTCGTGACTGATTGATTCACGATATGATTTATTTGTCCCACTGCTCCAGATAGGACATACTCAGGAAAAGCAATTGTAAACTCCAAGCGAGCTCCAATGATACTATTCTCTTTTGGATAGTCTTTATCAGGAGGGGTGAGAGGCATAAACCCTACATTTAACTTTGTCTCAACTTGTTCTTCTGGTTTTTTCATATCAAAATGATAATTTTCTACGATTGGTTTTTGTCTGCGTATTTCCAATTAACTCACTCCTTCTGCCTTATTTACCTATTTTACCATACGATTTGTGCAAAGAAAGTAAATTAAGAATCTTGTAAGCCATTTAGATAATCGATAGCATCTTTCAATGTTTTGACTGGTACAATTTTCATAGTTGTATTTAGTTTCTTAGCAGCAGCCTTAGCTTCTTCGTAATTCGTTTGAATAGTTGGATCTGCTTTTTTCTCTGCATCCGTGATTTCATCATCTGGAGCAAAAAAGATTTCTACTCCCTCGTTGCTTGCGCTCGCTACTTTTTTATCAATACCACCAATTCGGCCGACTGTACCTGTTTCGTCAATCGTACCAGTGCCGGCAATCACTTTGCCATGACGCAAGTCTTTCCCAGTCAATTGTTGGTAAATTTCTAAGGTAAACATTAATCCAGCAGAAGGGCCACCAATATTTTCTACATGAAAATCAATGGCTTGGTCGGATTCAATTTCAGTATGATCCACTAGTGAGATACCAATGCCAGCTTTTTTTGTTGTCGATAGCTCAATCAGCTTGCCTGATGCCGTTTTTGTTTCATTATTATGCGTATAAGAGACCGTCATCGTTTGACCAACTTTTTGCGACTGTACGTAGGACATAAATGCTTGGCTACTTTCAAAGCTCTTGCCATCGACGCCTGTCACCGTATCACCAATTTGAATGACACCATAAAAACTGGAATTCTTTTCAACTGACATGACATAGACACCTTTATACTTCATCGAATAATCCATACCGGCTAATTTAAGTGCTTGTTCGGCTGCATTATTTTGAGCTGATTGCATATAATATTGTTGAATTTGATTGTATTCTTCACTTGAGGCCGAACCCATCAGATCTTTTTCTGAAAGAAGTTCGTCAAAGGCAGAGAATTTGGAGATTAGTGCCGTGGCGACAGTCGCACGACGTATTCCAACAGAAGTTAACGAAAACGAACCTGCTTGTGTGTCCTCTTTATTATTGACCGTAATTAAATCTTTTAGATTGATTGTCGAGCCAGGTTGTTCTATGTAATACGGGATTGGTACGACAACGATACCTAAAACAACGAGTAATGTTGCAAAAAATAGACTAACTTTTAACCAAGTTTTCTTTTTCACTTCTCATTCACTTCTTTTCAATGTATTGATTCACAACATCTGGCAAAAAGGCTGTAACATCGCCACCAAAAGTCAAAATCTCTTTTAACATGCTAGAGCTAACATGTTCATATTTAGGGTTCGCTATAAGAAAAACTGTTTCAATTGAATCGTCCAAGTGTTGATTTAGTGCATATATATCTTTCTCATATTCAAAGTCTTTACTATTACGAATACCACGGATCAAAAAATCGGCGCCAATTTTTTTGGCATAGGTCACTGTCAGTTCCTCTTCTTGGGAAACAACGCTAACATTTTCATATTGTTCTAGACTTTTTTTTACTAGAAGCATTTTTTCCTCTTTAGTAAACAGTGACTTCTTCGTTGTATTTTGAAAAACGCCCACATATAAATGATCGAATAACTGTGACGCCCGCTCAATCAAATCAATATGGCCAAGCGTAATCGGATCAAAGCTTCCAGGAAATAGGGCAATTTTTTTGTTCATCTTTCTGCCTCATCCTTTCGATATATGGTCACTTTACTAGCGCCGTATGTTTGTTGTCTAATTGCGCTAAATCCCGCAATTTTTTCGGGTAAATCAATCGCCTTATCCGTTTCACAAACAATTTTGGCATATTCAGCTGTAAGATTGAGCTGAGACATCTGCTCGATTTGGTCCACGATTTCTTGCTTTGCATACGGAGGATCAAAAAGAATCAAATCAAACTTCATTTCTTCGCCAGATAATTTTTTTAGGGCAGCATTGGCATCCATTTTTAACACGACAAATTTTTCAGGTTCCTTCGTTATTTGAATATTTTCCTTAATAATTGAGATAGCTTGGTAATTTTTGTCCACACAGACCGCTTTGTCCATTCCTCTTGAGATCGCCTCGATAGCCAGCCCACCACTACCAGAGAATAAATCAAGTACTTTCCCACCATCAAAATAAGGCCCAAGCATATTATAGATGGCACCCTTTACTTTATCAGTAGTTGGTCGTGTATTCGTACCAGGAAGGCTTTTTAGCTTCCTACCTCCATACGTTCCTGCAATAATTCGCACTATGTATCCTCCCTTTTACATGAAAAAGCCATTAGTCAAGAATAGCAGTTTTACAGCAAAATTGCCTTCTTTCAAAACTTGTGCTGCTACTATTTGACTGATGGCTTGTCTATTTAAACATTTTCGGCTAAACGAATTTTGGTACTCTTCTCTTCCACCTCATACCCATCATCTACAGGTTGAAATGCTCGTTTAGTGCCGATTTTGTCAGCAAAATTCATTTCGATATCTGGTCGATAAGAACGTTCTATTTTTCGCACAAAATGCAACCGTTCGATCTTTTCACTGCTTGCGTCAAAGTCTTCCTCATTGAGGTACACAAGCGCATACTTCATCCGTTTTGAAATATATAGAACCGAACCATACCGACGTAAATTACGGATTTGGCGCAAAGAATACATCCAAACGACGAGACTTCTTCTTGTTGGTACTTCCAATTCATGATGTACTTCAACTTGCATGACAGCTTCCTCCACATCCTGAGTGACTACTAAAAAACGGATTACCAGCATCAACTTTGATATCATCTGAAATTGTTTCCGCTATCGCTAGACAGATTTCATCCAAAACAGTTTGAAGTTGCGTTTCTTGATAGCGAAATTCACTCACATCTTCTTGCAAATCAAGCGTCCGCTTTGCAAGACGTAATTCTCGTCGTTTTTTATTAAAATCGGGCGCATATTTTCCGTATTGCTCAATTTGCTCATAAGATTCCTTCGATTGTAGGAAGGTTAATTGAAGCTGCTTAACTTCTTTCGAATCCTGAACTCTTCGTTTAGATTGCAAATAATTAAGAAAAAGTGGACTATTGATAAGGTCAGAAGTTAAGTGCTCTATTTGCGTTTCAATTTGGTAAAATGATTGGTTATAAATCATGGCTCATTACTTTCCTTTGATGTAGTTTGTTTTTCTTGTAATAAGACTAACATAGTTTCTTTTGAAAATGCAACGCCTAATGATTCTTCTTTCTCTTGCATATATTTTTGGTGTAAAAAAGAATTACTGTACCAAGATAAAATGGTAAAAGTCGGGTCAATTACTGGAATTTCTAGGTAACCACTTGATTGCGTAAGAGCGTTCGCTTGAAGAAGGCCTGAAATCTCCTCATCCGTCAAAATAAAGTGATCAGACTCTTGTCCCGCAATACTTCGCTGCATAAGCTGAACACGTTGCGTCGTCAATGTGTCTTCGGGATGGGTCAAAAATTCTGCTAAGATATGATTCGCTTTCGCTTGCAATGTCGTATTTGGCTGGTAAACGGTTAGTTTTTCTCTTTTCCTTAAAATTTTTAGCGTATTACTAGCGAGGTCTACTTTTTGATGGTCAATTGTTGTCCAGTCCACATTATGTTGCTCAACAAAATCGGGCAACACTTCACCTGTCATTGTATATGGTACCAATTTTAAAAGGAGTTCTTCTGATAGATACATCATACTATATAATTTACTCGAACTTTGGTCGAAAAATAAGATTAAGAAGGTCCCGTTTTCAAAACCAATTAACGGTCGATAGTTCATATCTTCTTCCGAAAGTTCAATATCTACATATTGATTTTCATATTTCAATTGAAAATTAGGATATATCATCGTGATTTTTGTTAATTGACTCATTGTCATACCATTTGAAAAAGGCGCCACTGCATCATTTTTAGGATCAATTACTTTTATTCCGACTATTTTTTGATCTATCGTACTCACTTCCATGTAACTGGATGACTCAGTTGCTCGAAAAATTGAGATGGTATACGAGTAGCCAGTAGAAATTGTTTCTACTGGCTCTCCATACACTGCTTGGATTGCTTCAAGCTTTTTGCCAATATAATTTGCAAAGCCTGAAGTTGGGATTGTTTCATATGTGAGGTTCGTTGATTTAATAGATTGAGTTGCAGGAGCTTTAAGCGGGGATGAATACATTGGATAAGCAATTGGTTGCCCGTATACAATGACAAAGGCTACAATGAATATCCCTAAAAAAATGAATTTTTGGTATTTCATCCCATTTCCTCCTACTTTATTTTTCCGATACCTCGATGAGTAAATCTCCCGAAACAATCGTGTCACCCGCATCGACATAAATATGTTCCACGGTACCATCAAATCTCGCTTCAATCGACGTTTCCATTTTCATCGCTTCGGTCACAATCAAGCTATCTCCTTTTTTCACTCGGTCCCCTTTTTTCACTAATACTTGTAAGACTGAACCAGACATTGTTGCACCGATTTGTTCTTTGTTCGTTGGTTCAACTTTTCTACGTTTTTTCACAGCACTAAGAATAGATGCATCATGAACCACTACTTCTCGTCGTTGTCCATTTAAGTTAAAGAAGAGGGTTCTATTTCCTTCAATATCCGGCTCACCAATTTCGTCCAAACGTATAATTAATACTTTGCCTTTTTCAATTTGAACATTGATCCGTTCGCCTAAGCGCATTCCTTCAAAGAATGTAGGCGTATCTAAGACTTTAATATCTGCAAATTGTTCGTAAGCCTTACGATAATCTAAAAAGACTTGCGGATACATGATATAGCTCAACACTTCTTCTTGTGAAGGTTCATAACCAATTTTTTCAGCCAAGCTTACTTTTACTTCATTAAAGTCAACAGACGGTGCTAATTTCCCTGGTCGCTCAGTGAGTGGTTCTCGATTTTTTAAAATAATTTTTTGCAATCGTTTTGGAAACCCTCCAACCGGTTGCCCCAAATCACCTAGGAAAAATTGGATAACGGAATCAGGGAAACTTAGCTCGTCCCCTTTTTCATAAATATCATCTTCTGTATAGTTATTTTGAACCATGAACAGAGCCATATCTCCAACTACTTTTGACGATGGTGTTACTTTGACGATATCTCCAAACATCAGATTTACATGATGGTACATTTCTTTGATATCATCCCAACGATCGCCTAAACCAACTGCTTTCGCTTGTTGTTGCAGATTTGAGTATTGTCCGCCCGGCATTTCATGCATGTATACTTCTGTTTGAGGTGCGCTCACACCATTTTCGAAAGCATGGTAGTAAGTGCGCACATCTTCCCAATAGTGGTTTACTTGCTGAATATTTTCGATTTTTACGTCAGGGACACGTTGATCATCGACTAATGCATAATACAAGCTACTCATGCTTGGTTGACTCGTACTGCTACTCATAGCACTCATTGCCACATCAACAATGTCTACGCCCGCATTCACTGCCTCTGAATACGTCATGATGCCATTACCACTTGTATCATGAGTATGCAAATGAATTGGGATAGAAACAGCATCTTTTAACTCACTAATTAAGCGATAGGCAGCTTTAGGTTTTAGTAACCCTGCCATATCCTTAATTGCTATGATGTGCGCACCTAGTTGTTCAAGCTCTTTTGCAAGCTCTTTATAGTATGCCACACTGTATTTCGCGCGTTTTGCATCATTAATGTCACCTGTATAACAAATCGTCGCTTCTGCAATTTTCCCTGCATCTCGGACAGCCAAAATACTTTGCTCCATTTGAGGAACCCAATTAAGGCTATCAAAAATACGAAACACATCAATGCCTTGTCTTGCAGACTCTTTGATAAATTCACGAATCACATTATCAGGATAGTTACTATAGCCGACAGCATTAGATCCTCTAAATAGCATCTGCAATAGTGTATTGGGCATGGTTTTACGAATCAAACGTAGTCTTTCCCAAGGGTCTTCATTTAAGAAACGATAGGCTACGTCAAAGGTCGCTCCTCCCCACATTTCGCTTGAGAATAATTGAGGGATACTTTCTTCCGTTTGCTTGGCAATACTTACAATATCTCTAGTCCGTACACGCGTGGCAAGCAAACTTTGATGCGCATCTCTAAACGTAGTATCTGTCAAAAGTACAGCTTTCTGACCACTAACCCAACGACTGACAGCATCAGCACCTTGTTGATCTAATATGCTTTTTGGTGTGACTTCAGGTAGAGATGGTAAAATTTTCTTTGGTTTTCGTGGATCTGGGTAGTATCGTTTTTCTTGGCGCTCAATTCCTGGATAGCCATTCACTGTAATTTCACCAATGTATTTCATTGTTTTATTTCCACGATCGCGTACGTCTGAAAATAAAAATAACTCTGGTGTTGTATCGATAAAGGTCGTTTTTAGTTTACCGGAACGAAAAGCTGGGTGTTTAATGACATTAATCATAAATGGAATATTTGTTTTTACCCCACGGATCCGAAACTCACGAAGGCAACGCTCCATTTTGTGAATCGCAGCCTCAAAGGTACTTGCGTGGGTACAAACTTTAACCAAAAGTGAATCAAAGTAAGGTGTTACGACAGCACCAGCATAGGCATTTCCTGTATCCAATCGTACACCTGACCCACCTGGGGATCGATACGTGTCAATTTTACCAGTATCAGGTAAAAAATCATGCAATGGATCCTCAGTAGTAATCCGACATTGAATTGCCGCCCCACGGTAGGTGATTGCTTCTTGCTTCGGAATACCGATTTCTTTATGAAGATCCTTGCCTTGCGCAATCAATAGCTGAGTCGTTACAATATCTACATCTGTAATTAACTCAGTAATTGTATGCTCTACTTGAACACGAGGATTTACTTCAATAAAATAAAAATCGTCGCCCTCAACTAAAAATTCAACCGTCCCGGCATTAATATAGCCTACATGCTTCATTAATTGTACGGCTGCAGAGCAAATTTTCTCCCTTTGTTCGTCATTCATCGAGACGCAAGGAGCTACTTCGACAACTTTTTGATGACGTCTTTGCACCGAGCAATCTCGTTCAAATAAATGAATAACATTGCCATATTGGTCACCTAAAATTTGAACTTCAATGTGTTTTGGATCTTGGATATACTTTTCAACATAAATCTCATCGTTTCCAAAAGCGGCTTTGGCTTCACTTTTCGCCCGTTGATACCCTTCAACTGCTTCTTTAGCATTATGGGCAACGCGCATTCCACGTCCACCACCACCTAGGGCAGCTTTAATCATAATTGGATAACCATATTGTTCGCCAAATGCTTGCACATCATCGACTGATTCTACTGGTCCATCCGTACCCGGAATAGACTGAATACCCGCATCAATCGCTGCTTCTTTGGCCTTTATCTTATCACCAAAGATATCTAAATGGTGAACAGACGGGCCAATAAAAATGATACCTTCTTCTTCACAGCGTTTCGCAAAGGCTAAATTTTCAGATAAAAATCCATAGCCTGGATGGATTGCTTCTGCTCCAGCATCTTTTGCAATTTGGATAATTCCTTCAATGTCTAAATAGGCGTCAATCGGTTTTTTTCCGACACCAACCACATATGCTTCATCCGCTTTAAAGCGATGCATAGAAAACTCATCTTCAGTCGCGTAGATTCCGACTGTCTGAATGCCTAATTCAGCACATGCGCGAAAGACCCGCACTGCAATTTCTCCTCGATTTGCCACTAGAACCTTTTTCATGAAAACCTCTCCTTTTGAATAACCAATTCTTTTATAGCTGAAGTTTTTTCTTTTTCTCATCTGCACTTATATTTAATGCAAATGCTATTGCTACGGAAAATACCAACAAACTCGAACCACCTTGACTGATGAATGGAAATGTAATTCCAGTTAGAGGTATTAAGCCTGTAATTCCACCTAGATTGACAAATATTGAAATCAAGAACAGAGAACCAATACCGATACACATCAACGAGTTAAATGTATCCGTCGATCGAATACCTACTAAAATAACCCGAGCAGCCATATACAATAATAGTGTAAGAATTGCAAGTGCCATGAGTAATCCCAGTTCTTCAACGACAATTGCAAATGCATAGTCGGTTTGCGCTTCACTTAAGAAGCCTTTCTTTTGAATACTGTTACCCAATCCTCTACCAAACCATCCACCATTAAACATCGCGTAATAGCCATGAATTGCTTGGTGACCAGTGCCATATTCATCCAAAAATGGATTTTGAAAGATTTTAAATCGAGAAACGACATGGGCTGGCAAAAACTTACTTCCAACTGTAGGGACTAATTTGATTGCTAAAGCCGCTAGTGCCATCAATCCAGCTCCTGCTACAAATGTATAGAGATAATTAATACCACTAGCTAGTAACAATACAAGAATTACTAAACAAATAACAATCATATTTCCCCAGTCAGGGTAAAACAATAATAAACTGGTAGGGATTAAAGTCATCCACGTTATTCGAACCACAGTCGCAATTGGTTGCTTTTCAAACTGTAAGATATCATCTTTCCGATTGGTAATCTGAATCGCTAGGTACCAAATGACAATAAATTTCAAAAATTCAGCAGGTTGCAACGTTCCCACTCCAGGGATTTGAATCCAGCCATAGGAACCATTGACTGGTTTAAAAGCAAATACTAGAAACATTGCCGGTATAATGACTGCCAACGCACCATACGTCGCATATTTGTTTTTTAAAACAATTGTTTTAACCCGATAGATAACTGCCATCAAAATCAGGCTAATCACCCAAAAGATAAACTGCAAAATCGCCTGTCTCGCTGGGTTTTGATTTTCTTCTAATAGATCATAAGACGTTGTACTGTAAACCATCATTAATCCAATGACACATAACGTTATATAAGGTAAAAAAATATGTAAGTCGAGCAAATGCCTTTTTAAGATTTTTTTAGGCAAAATTTAAACCTCCTTGCCCTCAGTAATCTTTTGGTCTTCATATACTTCGGTATACAAATGATTCAAATCCCGCTCTAAGCTACTCAAAATTTGATGACCCACTTCGGGTTGAATAATACCAAGTTGAATGGCGAATGCCACCTGGCGAGACAAGCCATACATTTGCGTATCGACTACCTCTTCAAATGCTTTACATTGTGAAATACATTGGCTATTTTTTTGATTTTTAATTAATAAACGAATACGATTTGCTTCATTCAGTAGCAATGAATTCGCCATTTCCGGAGTCACTGTTTCCATGGTATCTCCTCCTATCTAATTCCAATATTATAGCATATTTTTTTAAAAAGAAAGACTTGTCTTTTCAATTTTCAAAAGGATTATTGTTTTTAAAACAAAGAAACCTTATTTCAGATGAAATAAGGTTTCTTTAACTATCTATTAACGATTATTTTTTCTTCTTTTGTGATTTTTCGCGTTCATTTTTATTAAGAATTTGTTTTCTTAAACGAATATTTTCTGGTGTTACTTCGCAGAATTCATCATCATTTAAGAATTCCAAAGATTCTTCAAGTGTCAAAATTCTTGGTTTTTTAATCACAGAAGTTTGGTCTTTTGTTGCAGAACGAACGTTAGTCATTTGTTTTGCTTTCGTAATATTAACAGTAAGGTCATTATCACGAGAGTTTTCACCAATAATCATACCTTCGTATACTTCAGTCGTTGGTTCAACAAAGACTGTTCCACGTTCTTCAATGTTCATGATTGAGTAAGTTGTAGCTTTCCCTGTATCAATTGATACCAACGCACCATGATGACGGCCACCAATTTGTCCAGAAATCATCGGTAAGTATTGATCGAATGTGTGGTGCATAATACCATATCCACGAGTCATTGATAAGAACTCTGTTGTATATCCAATCAATCCACGAGCAGGTGCTAAGAAGATTATACGTACTTGTCCGTTACCTGTATGGATCATGTCTTGCATTTCAGCTTTACGCATGCCCAATGATTCAATGATTGATCCCATATATTCTTCAGGAGTATCAATTTGAACACGCTCAAATGGTTCACATTTCACACCATCTACTTCACGTTCAATAACTTCTGGACGTGATACTTGTAATTCAAAGCCTTCACGACGCATGTTTTCAATTAAGATAGACAAATGCAATTCACCACGACCTGAAACGATCCAAGAGTCAGGACCAATTGGATCAACTCTTAACGATACGTCCGTTTGTAATTCGGCCATTAGGCGTTCTTCAATCTTACGTGCAGTTACCCATTTTCCTTCACGACCAGCAAATGGTGAGTTGTTCACTAGGAACGTCATTTGTAGTGTTGGTTCGTCAATGTGTAAAATTGGTAGTGCTTCTTGATGATCAGAAGGTGTCACTGTTTCACCTACGAAGATATCTTCCATCCCAGATACAGCAATTAAGTCACCAGCTTTGGCTTCTTGAATTTCTTCTCTTTGTAAACCAAAGAATCCAAAAATTTTGGTTACACGGAATTTTTTAACTTCGCCGTCTAATTTCATCAATGCCACTTGGTCTCCTACGCGAATCGTTCCGCGGAATACGCGACCAATTCCGATACGTCCAACATAGTCATTGTAATCAAGTAAGGATACTTGGAATTGTAATGGTTCTTCGCTATTGTCAACTGGTGCTGGAATATGCTCAATGATCGTATCAAAGATAGGTGCCATTGTCTTTTCTTGATCAGCAGGATTGTCAGATAAGCTAGAAGTTCCATTTAAAGCAGATGCATAAATAACTGGGAAATCCAATTGTTCGTCGTCTGCGCCTAATTCGATAAATAATTCTAATACTTCATCTACTACGTGCTCGGGACGTGCAGAAGGTTTGTCGATTTTATTTACAACAACGATTGGCGTAACGTTTTGTTCTAAAGCTTTCTTTAATACAAAACGAGTTTGAGGCATTGTTCCTTCATACGCATCTACGACTAGGACAACACCATCTACCATTTTCATGATACGTTCAACTTCTCCACCAAAATCCGCATGACCCGGTGTATCTAAGATGTTAATTTTCGTACCGTTGTATTCAACAGCAGTGTTCTTTGCTAGAATCGTAATTCCACGTTCTTTTTCAATGGCATTTGAATCCATCGCACGTTCTTGTAATTGCGTTCTTGCGTTTAACGTATGCGATTGTTTTAATAGTTCATCAACTAGAGTTGTTTTCCCGTGGTCGACATGGGCAATAATCGCAACATTTCGAATATCATTTCTATACTTCAATGTAATTGCTCCTTTAATTTTGGCTTTGACTCAACGAGTTATTATACCAGAAAAAAAAGGTGAAACATAGTAGAAAGTTTTCAATTAACTTACTTTTTCATCTTTTTGCAACAATCTCGTCATTTCTTCATATGCTTTTGGCGTTCCAGCAACAAAAAACTCACGATCGCTTAAATTCAAGGCATCACCACTAATGTTGCTCATCTTTAAGCCTAATGTTTGAAGTAAAACGCCTCCTGCTGCATAATCCCAAGGAGAAAGGTTTGATATATAGCCAATTCTTTTTCCTAAAATTAAGGCAATCAGCTCTACTCCAGCACAGCCTGACATTCGCACACCAAGAGCCATATTACCAATTTCGCGTACATGTGCAAAATTTGTCCCATACATGCCAGCATTCACGCCTAGCAATCCTTCTGCTACCCCTTTGTTGGCAGGCGCATCAATGCGCTCATCATTACGATAGACACCAATTGAAGGGCCTCCCCATAATAGAACATCTTTTACGACATCGTAAATAAAACCTAAGCTCGGTTTCGCCTCTTCATACACAGCAATCATTAAGCAAAAATTTTCTTGTTCTAAAACAAAATTCATAGTCCCATCGATCGGATCGACAATAAATACTGTTCCTGAAAAATCTGTCAAATGGTTTTGATTGTTTTCTTCACCCAAAACTTTTGCAGTTGGATCAAAATTTTTGATTTTGGTCATCAAAAAGTCTTGTGTCTCTTTATCAATATTGGTAACTAAATCAGTTCGATCAGATTTTGTGCACACCGTCAGTTGATTGCTTGCAATGGATGCTCTAATTCGTTCGGATGCTTCATATATCCAGCTCTTGATTTCATGAACAATTTCTTGCATTAGTCGTCACTCCTCATTTTGAGAACACCCTTTTGTTTTTCTTTTGCATTCTTGATTGTCCGATAAAGTGAATAGGAACTACTGCTTTCAAACTGCTTACCAAGTTGTTTTTCTTCACCAATCGAAGGAACAACCTTTTTAAAGTCTTGGTAGGCCGTAAGAAGATCGCTAATCTGAACCCCTTTTTCATACGCCTTTTCGACAGCATTCCACATAGCAATGACTGCAACCATCTCCTCGGTATTCCAATCCAAATTTAATGGGTATTCATAATTTTGATTCATAAAGTTCCTCTGTTCTTTCTTTTTTATTTAACTATAAATTTTTTAGAGCAAAAATGCAAAAAAATACCAGTTAACTTTTACGCAAACTGGTACTTTTAGTATTTCTATCGATTTATTACGCGTGAATTGGTAGTCCTAAAGCTAATTCGGAAGCGTCCATCACGATTTCACCTAAAGATGGATGTGGATGGATTGTTAATGAAATATCCTCTGCATTCATACCTGACTCAATAGCTAAAGCTAATTCAGATACGATATCAGATGCGCTAACACCGGCAATTTGAGCACCGATTAAAACATTGTCTTCAACCGTTGTTACTAAACGAATAAAGCCTTCAGTTTTACCTAATGAAAGGGCACGACCATTCCCAGCAAATGGGAATTTGAATGCTTTCGCTTCAAGGCCAGCATCTTTTGCTTCTGCAATTGTCATACCGACAGTTGCCAATTCAGGATCTGTGAAGGCAACTGCTGGCATTGCTTTGTAGTCAACCGCTACTTTTTTGCCAGAAATAGCTTCAGCAGCAATTTTTGCTTCGTAGCTAGCTTTATGAGCTAAAGCTGCGCCAGGAACGATATCGCCAATTGCAAAAATATTTTTCACATTCGTACGACCTTGTTTGTCGACTGTGATTAAGCCGCGTTCGCCGATTTCAACTCCCGCTTGCTCTAATCCCATATCGTTTGTGTTTGGACGACGACCAACAGTAACCATTACATAGTCAGCTGTGACAGACTCTTCCTTACCATCAACTTCGTATTTTACTGTTACGCTGTCGCCATTATCCACTGCTTCTTTAGCCATTGCTTTTGTGACAACTTGGATGCCTTTATTTTTAAATTCAGTTTCAACAAGCTTAACCATATCTTTTTCATAAGTAGGTAAGATTTGTGGAGAACCTTCTAAAATAGTTACTTCAGATCCTAAGTTCGCATATGCGCCACCTAATTCAGCACCGATGACTCCGCCACCAATGATAACGAATTTTTTCGGAACTTCTTTCAAGTTTAATCCGCCAGTAGAATCTAATACACGGCCACCAAATTTGAAACCTTTGATTTCAATTGGACGAGAACCAGTAGCAATGATTGCATTGTTAAAAGAGTAAGTTTGAGCAGAATCTGGATGCATTACGCGAAGAGTATGATCATCAACGAAGAATGCTTCCCCTTCTAAAACTTCAACTTTATTCTTTTTCAATAACATTGAGATTCCTGATGTTAATTTGTTAACAACACCATTGTCTTTCCATTCTTGTGTTTTCGTGAAATCTAGAGAAACATTCTCAGCAGTCACACCAAACATAGTAGAATCTAATGATTCTTGGAAGTGGTGTCCAGCAGAAATCAATGCTTTAGAAGGGATACAACCAACGTTTAAACAAACGCCTCCGATGTATTCACGCTCTACTATCGCTACTTTTTGTCCCAATTGCGCAGCACGGATGGCAGCTACATAGCCACCAGGTCCCGCACCAATAACAACTGTGTCTAACTCAATTGCAAAATCTCCAACTACCATTTGTTTATCATCCTTCCATTAATAGCAATTCTGGATCAGCTAACAGACGTTTAATGTTATTCATTGCTTTTTGAGCAGTCGCTCCATCAACAATACGGTGGTCAAAGCTGAATGATAATTTCATCATACGACCAACAACAATTTCACCTTCAGCGTTCACGATTGGTTGTTGAACGATTGTTCCAACACCTAAAATAGCTACTTCAGGGTAATTAATAACCGGAGTAAACCACATACCACCCACAGAACCGATATTACTAATTGTAATTGATCCATTGCGCATGTCATCAGCTGAAAGTTTGCCTTCGTGTGCTAGAGCAGCTTTGCTATTGATTTCATCAGCGATAGCAAACAAGCCTTTACGGTCTGCATCTTTCACGTTAGGTACATACAATCCATGATCTGTATCTGTTGCGATACCAATATTGTAGTAATGTTTGTAAACAATTTCTTGTGATGCATCATCGATTGACGCATTAAGAATTGGGTATTTTTTCACTGTAGCAGTCAATGCTTTAACAACATATGGTAAGAATGTTAATTTCGTGCCATTTGCTGCAGCGACTTCTTTAAATTTCTTACGTTGATCCCAAAGTTTTGATACTTCAACTTCATCGTGTAAGGTCACGTGTGGCGCTGTATGTTTGCTATTGACCATAGCTTTTGCAATTGCGCGACGTGTAGGTGTCATTTTTTCACGTGTTTCAGCTTCTGCTAAGTTAGAAGAGAATGGTTTTGCTGGAGCAGCTTTTGCTTCAGCTGGTGCTGCTGCACTTGCTGATGCTTCTGGAGCTTTCGCCTGTGCTTTTGCTTCAGTTACTGTTGATCCACCAGCCAAGAATGCTTCAACGTCAGCTTTGGTAGTACGTCCACCTTTGCCTGTGGCAGGAACTTGAGTAATATCAACATCTTTTTCACGTGCAAATTGGCGTACCGATGGCATAGCTAATACACGTTTGTTTGGATCTGCTGCTTCTACGACAGTTGTGCTACCAGCTTTAGCAGGTTCCGCAGTTGCAGCTGCTGCGCCAGTTGCAGGAGCTGCTGAAGGTGCTGAGTTATGACCAGGTGCATCAATCTCAACTAAAACGTCACCAACATTGGCTACTGTTCCTTCTGGGACAATGATATTTTTTACAGTACCAGTAACTGGTGAAGGAATTTCTTCCACTGACTTATCATTTTGTACTTCTAATAAAGTATCGTCTTCATTAATTGTATCGCCAGCTTTAACGAACCATTTAACGATCTCGCCTTCTGCAATCCCTTCACCGATATCTGGTAATTTGAATTGGAATACACCTTCACTTGCATCAGCTTCAGGTAAAGCAGCTGGTGCAGCTGGAGTTTGTTCTTGAGCAGGTGCTTCGGTTGATCCTTCGTCCTCATGACCAGGTGCATCAATCTCAACTAAAACATCACCAACGTTTGCTACTGTTCCTTCTGGGACAATGATATTTTTTACAGTACCAGTAACTGGTGATGGAATTTCTTCCACTGACTTATCATTTTGTACTTCTAATAATGTATCGTCTTCGTTAATTGTGTCGCCTGGTTTTACAAACCATTTAACGATTTCGCCTTCTGCGATACCTTCGCCGATATCTGGTAATTTAAATTGAAATGCCATTTTTTTTCGTCCTTTCTGACTACGTTAGAAGTTTACGATTTCTTTCACTTTTTCTTCAATGTCTGCTGCGTTTGGCAACCACACATTTTCAGCTTGACCAAATGGGAATACAGTATCAGGAGCTGATACACGTCCGATTGGTGCTTCTAATGAAAGAATAGCTCTTTCAGCAATTTCAGAAGCAATTTGCGCACCAACGCCTGCTTGTTTTTGTGCTTCTTGAACAACTACAACACGACCTGTTTTTTCAACAGAAGTAATAATTGTTTCGATATCCAAAGGAGCAACAGTACGTAAGTCAATGATTTCAACTGAAACATTTTCTTTAGCTAAATTATCAGCAGCTTTTATTGCTTCACGAACCATTGCACCGTAAGTAATGATAGAAACATCTTTTCCTTCACGAGTAACAGCTGCTTTATCTAAAGGTACTTCATAGGCTTCTTCTGGAACTTCTTCACGGAAAGAACGGTATAATTTCATGTGTTCTAAGAAAACAACTGGATCGTTGCTACGGATTGATGAAATTAATAGTCCTTTTGCATCGTAAGGATTTGAAGGGATAACTACACGAATACCTGGTGATTGCGCAATTAGTCCTTCTAAGTTATCTGAGTGTAATTCTGGTGTATGAACGCCACCACCAAATGGTGAACGAACAACGATTGGCAAGTTACGAGTGCCACCCATGCGGTAGCGCGTACGAGCCATTTGAGCAACAACTTCGTCCATTGCTTCAAATACGAAACCAAAGAATTGTAATTCTGGAACCGGACGGAAGCCTTCTAAAGCTAAACCAAACGCTAAACCAGCAATTCCGGATTCCGCTAATGGTGTATCGAATACTCGATCTTCACCAAATTTTTCTTGTAATCCTTCAGTTGCACGGAATACCCCACCGTTTTTACCAACATCTTCACCAAAAACTAGGACGTTTTCATCGTTGGCTAACTCAAGAGCAAGGGCATCTGTGATTGCTTGAATCATTGTTTTTTGTGCCATCTTTATTTCGACTCCTTCGCTTCATAGAATGCAATTTGTTCTTTAATTGATTGAGGTTGAACTTCAAACATATTTTTCAAGAAATCAGATACTTTTTGTTTTGGAACTTTATCTGCTTCAGCGATTGCTGCTTTAATTTCTTCTTTTGTTTGTTCAATCACTTGTTCTTCTTTTTCTTCTGACCATAAGCCTTTTGCTTCAAGGTATTTACGGAACCGAATCAATGGATCTTTTTGTAGCCACTCGTCATCCATATCTTTCGAACGGTAACGAGTTGGATCATCACCAGATAGTGTATGTGGACCATAACGGTAAGTTAATGTTTCAATTAAAACTGGACCATTTCCAGCAATTGACCATTCACGAGCCAATTTAGATACAGTGTAAACTGCTAATGGATCCATACCATCTACTTGGATACCAGGAATTCCGGCAGCTACTGCTTTTTGAGCAAGTGTAGCAGCGGCAGATTGTTGTTCACGAGGTGTTGAAATAGCAAAGCCGTTATTTTGGATGTAGAATACTCCATTTGCTTTGTATGCTCCTGCGAAGTTAATTGCTTCATAGAAGTCACCTTGTGATGAACCGCCATCACCTGTATAAGTAAATACAACATTTTTCTTGTTGCGTTTTTTCAAACCTAATGCCACACCAGCAGCTTGGACATACTGTGCTCCGATAATAATTTGTGGTGGTAGAGCTTTCAGTTCTTCAGGGTAAAAGTTCCCTGCTACGTGTCCTCTTGACCATAAAAATGCTTCTTTTAATGGTAATCCATGACGGATTAATTGAGGTACATCACGATATCCTGGTAAAAGAACATCTTCTTTTTCAAATGCAAAATGACTAGCTAATTGGCTCGCTTCTTGTCCAGCTGTTGGAGCGAAGAAACCAAGACGTCCTTGACGATTCAATGCGGTTGAACGTTCATTAAGGACCCGAGACCAGACCATTTGAGTCATCAACTCAACTAATTCCTCATCACTTAAATCGGGTACTAACGCTTCATTTACAACATTTCCATCTTTATCCAAAGCTTGATAAGTTGGAAAATCAGCATTGATATCTTTTAACAAAGCTTCAAAGTCAATTGTTTTTTTCTTTGCCATCTTGTCACACTTTCCTCTCTGAAATTCTTTTTGCGATTCTCTATCAGTATGTATAACAGAAATCGATACTGTATTACTACATTTCTGACTCACAGGTATAACCTATCACTTTTGAGAGAGAAAAACAAGCAAAATGTTTTCGCATTCATAATCTTTTAATTGAAATATCCGCGAGATTCTTTTTGAAAATGGTGAACTATTTCACATTTTAATTTATAGCTATATAACAACGAAATTATCTTTTCATAACAGAATCATTTTGTTGGTATGTGAGTAAAATCCATTTAAAAGATTTCAATTTCATCCGATTTTTAATTCAAAAAAAAATCTATCTATTTTTCGAACTATTGTTACAATTCATTATTGATTGAATGCGTAACGTATGTTATCATTTATTTTGTACTGTCACAATCAGATCACTATTATATAACAGATTTAGGAGTTGATTTAAATGAAACCGATTTCTTCTATTTTGACACACGCTATATCCGATTATCTAGCTATTTTAAACCAGATTCAATTTGAACCTTCAGTCTATTCAATCTCCCAACTAGCAAACCACATTAGTATTAGCGGTGAATTGTTAAGAAAACGACTCGCTACAATGAACGCATTAAGTACTCCCCCTCTTTTTTATTTATCTCCCACTTCCATCACCTTGAATCGCAGTAATCCTAGGTTAATATTCGATCTATACGAACAGATATTTAAAGAAATCCCTGAGTTAATTATTTTAGATGAAGTTCTTTTCCAAAGGAAACGGACTTTACTAACCATTTCTCAAGATCAGCCTTTCGCTCCATCCACTCTATCAAAAGCAAAACACAAGATCCTCTCATTTCAAAAGGACCAGCTAATTTCCGACAATAGACCTGTTTGTACAATAAAAAAGAACCTTCTCTTTTATTTTAGTATTTGTCTGGAACGTACACTAGTCAAGTTGTATCGAGAGAGACTAGAAGTCATGTGGACACTCAGCTATCCTATCTTTTTTACAAACGCAATAGAAATTACGACTAAGAAAGAACCATTTTTAGCATGTTATCCAACTTATCGCTTCAAAAAAAATCAATATACCAATCCACTCTCGCTTCTGTCTGAATTATGTAGCGAGCATCCATTTGATTGTACACCCTTTAATTTTTATTTTCAGACTTTTTTAAACACGAATCAGATAAATAGCCCCCACGAAAGATCTTTTGCATTATATTGTGTCTATAATTTGCTACTTTGGTACCACCATCTTCCACCCTACCAATTAGTTAACTTTGCGCAAAATCCAGAATTTTGTTCCTCTGACACCAAAATAAATCGTATGAAAGTACAGTTATTACAACAAAACCTATCTTTACCAAATGATGAGTATTATCAAAACTTATTCGTATCTCTCATTCAACGCTATCAGTTTGAACAACAAATTTTGGCGAAATAACAACAGAGTGAGGAGCTACGACCAAATAGACCATACGAACTAGAAGCTTGAGAAACAACTTTCGGTTCGTATGGTCTTTTTTTTAATTCTGTTTATTTTTGAATTGGCTAGCACAATGATGGCTATCTCGATGTTAAGTTAGATTGTATCACCATTAAAGATGGAATTTTTTACAATGACATAGTCGACTTTACGAATGGCTTCAATATCGGTGCCACCAGCATAAGAGATCGATGATTGTAAATCTTGTTGCATTTCTACTAAGGTATCTTTTAATGATCCTTTGTGTTGGATCCAGATTTTTTTGCCTTCAACATTTTTCTTTTCGCCTTTTTGAAACTCTGATGCTGATCCAAAGTATTCTTTGTAGACAACACCATTTTCCACTTTTGTCTCACCTGGAGATTCTTCATGACCAGCGAATAGTGACCCGATCATCACCATTGTCGCACCGAAGCGAAGTGACTTAGCGATGTCACCATGTGTTCGAATGCCACCATCTGCAATGATGGGTTTCCGAGCAGCCTTTGCACACCAACGAACAGCAGCTAGCTGCCAACCACCCGTCCCAAAACCGGTTTTGATTTTTGTGATACACACTTTCCCTGGTCCAATGCCGACTTTTGTTGCATCAGCACCTGCATTTTCTAATTCTCTTACGGCCTCGGGTGTGCCGACATTCCCCGCAATAACAAATGCCTCGGGTAATTTTTCTTTAATATATTGAATCATTTGAATAACGGAATTTGAATGACCGTGTGCAATATCAATTGTAATATAGTCAGGCGTTAATGTTTGTTTAGCTAATTCATCAATAAATACATACTCGTCTTGTTTGACACCCACACTGATTGATGCGATGTACCCTAAAGACTGCATCCGTTTAACAAAAGCAATTCTGCCTTCTTCATCGAAGCGATGCATAATGTAAAAGTAGCCATTTGCTGCTAAAAATTCTGCAATGAATTCGTCAATAATGGTCTGCATATTAGCTGGCACGACCGGCATTTTAAATGAATGCTTACCCAGTGTTACCGTCGTATCACACTCTGAACGACTATTTACAACACATTTATTTGGAACCAATTGTACATCTTCATAGTCAAAAACTTTCATATCAAACATCGAAATCCCTCACTTATTATAGAGCAAATGGAATCTGCTCAAAATGTAATGCCCATAATAACTTATAAGATTTCCGACAGATATTCAAGTGAATACAATCTTTATTTTTAAAAAACATTTTCAATGTTCGTATTTCACTTAATTCTATACCCGATATCTGCTCTAAAATGCCAATCATCGGATGAAATTTGAGCCAGTTCATGATAAAGTGTTTCTTTCGCTTCATCGAAAGTATTGGCAGTTTTTTGTACTAAAAATACGCGGCCACCATTGGAGACAAATCGGTTTTCACGTTTCGATACACCACTATAGTACACATCTACATCTTTGATATCCGACAAGTCAGGTAACGGTCTTGGTTCTTTCGCTGCAATCGGATACCCTTCTCTGGCAACGACAACACCCAAGCTAACTTGGTTTAGCCAAACAATCTCAAGTGGTTCGTGACGCAATAGCTGATCCATAATATTCACTAGCTTAGAAGACAGTAGTGGTAAAACAACTTGCGCTTCCGGATCACCAAATCGGGCATTAAATTCAATGACTTTCGGGCCCTCTGCTGTAACGATTAGACCAGCGTATAAAATACCGGTGTATGGCGTACCTTGTTGTTTCATGTAGGATGCTACTGGTTGAAGAACATTTTTTATACTCGCTTCAATTATTTGCGGACTAATTTGTGGGACTGGGGCATACGCGCCCATACCGCCAGTATTGGGACCTTTATCGCCAGCGAATACTCGTTTATGATCTTGCGCTGGAATCATCGGATAGACTGCATCGCCATCCACAAACGCCATCAATGTAAACTCTTCGCCCTCTAAAAATTCTTCAATAATGATTTTCGAGCCACTTTCTCCAAAAATTTGCTCTTTCATTAGCTGCTCGACAGTTGTTAGTGCCTCATCTTTTGTCTGTGCAATAATTACTCCCTTACCAGCGGCTAATCCATCAGCCTTAATGACAATTGGATATTTTTCTTGTTCAGCCAAAAATAAAATTGCATCTTCAAATTTATCAAAGGCTTGATAAGATGCTGTGGGTACATTGGCTGATAGCATCACTTCTTTTGCAAATGATTTGGATCCTTCAAGCAAGGCAGCTTCCTGCGTTGGCCCAAAAATTTTTAAACCAGCTGCTTGAAAGTGATTGACGATACCCTCGAGCAATGGTTGTTCAGGCCCTACTATGCTCAAATCAATTTCTTTTTCCTTGGCAAACGTGACTAACGCTGAAAAATCAGAAGCATCCAATGAACAAACTTGAATGCCGTCGACTTCCATCCCAGGATTTCCCGGACAACAGTACACTGCATCTTCAGGAGTATCTTGTTTTATCTTTTTGGCTATCGCGTGCTCTCTGCCACCACTACCAATCACTAGAATATTCATGCGCTTCTCCTTAATGACGAAAATGTCTTATATTCGTGAAAATCATCGTTACATCGTATTGATCTGCCATATCAATCGATTCTTGGTCTTTGATACTTCCCCCCGGCTGAATAATCGCTTTAATGCCGTTTTTGGCTGCGAGTTCAACGCTATCAGACATTGGAAAGAAGGCATCACTTGCCAATACCGCATCGGTTATTGCATTATTTGCTTTAGCTTGCTCAAGGGCAATTGCTACTGATCCCACACGATTCATTTGACCAGCACCAATGCCAACTGTTTGTTGTTTATTAGCTAGTACAATCGCGTTTGATTTGACATGTTTTACCGCCTTCCAAGCAAAGGCTAGCGCTTCAATTTCATCGGTAGTTGGTTTTCTTTTGGTCACCACTTGCCATGTCGTTTCATCTTCAAGCAGGTCATCTTTACTTTGAATTAACAAGCCACCTCCGACCGAGATGGACGTCCAGGCTTTGGGTTGCTTCTCTAACGATTCCGAAACGGTAAGCAGACGAATGTTCTTCTTTTTCATCAACAGTTGCAGTGCATCTTGATCATACGCTGGTGCGATAATAACTTCTAAAAACATTGAACTCATTTTTTCAGCAACAGCTAAGCTGATTTTTTGGTTACTGGCAATAATCCCTCCAAAAATCGAAACCGGATCGGCAGCATACGCCGCGTCAAAAGCTTGTTCAATCGATATGCCTGAACCAATTCCACACGGATTCATGTGTTTGACTGCTACAATTGTTGGTTTTGTATATTCAGCTAAAATACCAAGCGCCGCATCTGTATCACGAATATTGTTGTAAGATAACTCTTTGCCGTGTAGCTGGTTAGCGCTAGCAATCGTACCACTTGGCGCTGGACTTTGGACATAAAAAGCTGCTTCTTGGTGTGGATTTTCTCCATATCGTAATACTTGTTTTTTCTCGTATTGAAGCACCAATTCATCTGGAAATACCGTTTGTTCTACTTTTTCAGCTAAATAACTAGCGATCAATGCGTCGTATGCGGCTGTGTGTTGAAAGACTTTTAGGGCAAGTTTTTTTCTAGTTGTTAGCTTTGTTTCGCCTTTTTCTGCTAATTCACTAAGGATGACTGGATAATCTTGGCTGTCGACAACCACTGTCACCGAAGCGAAGTTTTTTGCAGCAGAGCGCAACATGCTGGGACCACCGATATCAATTTGTTCAATGGCCTCCGCTTCAGTGATTGCTGTCTTTTGAATGGTTTCTTTAAAAGGATACAAATTAACGACCACGAGCGAAATCGGATCGATGTTGTGTTCGTTTAATGTAGCCACATGCTCCGGGTTATCAAGTTTTGCTAAAAGCCCTCCGTGAATCCGCGGATGCAACGTCTTCACGCGGCCATCTAGCATTTCAGGGAATCCTGTAATTTCCTCAATCGCAAGAGTTTTTACTCCTGCGTCAGTTAATGCTTTTCTGGTGCCGCCTGTCGATATAATTTCATAGCCATTCTCAACTAATTCCTTTGCAAATGGGACAATCCCAGTTTTATCCGATACACTAATTAAGGCTCTTTTTTTCATTAGAAGCTCCTTCTTGAAATATTTTTTCGAGCACCATTGGATAAATGGTGTGTTCAACCGCATGCATCCGCTTGGTAAAGGTAGCGAACGTATCTGTCTTCAATATCGGTACGGCTTTTTGATAAATAATTGGGCCAGTATCGATGCCTTCATCAATATAATGAATGGTGATACCACTTTCCGACACGCCAGCATCAAAGGCATCGGCGATACTGGTTCGCCCAGGAAAGGCGGGTAGGAGTGACGGATGAATATTAATGATTCGGTTTTTGTAAGGTTCGAGGAGTGTTGGGCCTATCAAACGCATATACCCCGCCAAGACGATGAATTCAATTTCATGAAGAATCAACGCTTCTTTCACCTGCTCTTCATAGGCCGTTTTAGTAGCAAAATCACTTGGTTTTAAGCAGACAATCGGGATTCGTTCCGCTTCTGCTCGCTTCAGTACCAATGCATCCGGTTGGTCACAGACGAGCAATTCGATAGTCGCAGCTAATTGTCCTTGCTTTATCGCTTGGACGAGTGCGGTAAAATTCGATCCGGTTCCTGAGGCAAACACAGCTATCTTCATTCAGCTTCCTCTTTCATGACGACCGAATCACCATTCCGTTTTTTCACCACGCCAATTTGATAAAATGGTGTGTTCGCTTTCGCAAACAATGCCTCTACATGTTCCAGGTTTTCTTTGCGAATAGCCAACACGAGACCAATACCCATATTAAAAATGCCAAACATTTGTTGCGATGTATACCCTCCGAGTTCTTGCATCAAAGAAAATACCGGCAAGACCGGCCAAGTACCGTTATGGATTTCTGCTTGCAAGTGTTCCGGCAACATTCTCGGGATATTTTCATAAAATCCGCCACCAGTAATATGTGCAACACCCTGAATCAGATGATCCGCAAGTAAAGGCAAGACATCATTAACGTAAATTTTGGTCGGCGTCAGTAAAGTAGTACCAAGATGATCAATACCATAGTCTGAAAATGATGCATCTAACGAAAAAGTGTATTTTTTAAAAAATAATGAACGCACCAACGAAAAGCCATTGGAATGAATACCAGTCGATGGCAACCCGATTAATAGGTCGCCTTCTTGGATTGAATCAGCTTGGATTAACTGACTTTTCTCAGCAACACCGACCGTAAAACCAGCTAGATCATACTCGTTCTCAGCATACAAATCCGGCATTTCAGCAGTCTCTCCGCCTACCAGTGCCGCACCAGCTTGGACACAGCCTTCCGCAACACCGGCTACGATTTGTTCAACAACAATTGGGTCTAATTTTCCAGTAGCAATGTAATCTAAAAACAAGATAGGTTTAGCTCCTTGGGCAAGGACATCATTGACACACATTGCCACACAGTCAATGCCAATCGTTTCATGTTGGTTCATTTCCTGAGCCAATAGTAGCTTCGTACCGACACCATCTGTGCCCGCCACTAATACTGGCTCAGCTAATTCGTACACACTTAAATCAACCATGCCACCAAAGCCACCGATTGCTCCCATGACACCTCTGTTTGCCGTTTTACGGACATGCTTTTTCATTCGTTCGACTGCATCGTAGCCAGCCTCGATATTCACACCAGCTTCTTGATACGGATTTGTCACTTGAATACCTCCTCGTTCATTTGCACCACTTTTTCACCCTGTAAAGATGCCAAATATTCTTCTTCATAATCATACAATGGCGTCGGATAATCGCCATTAAAATAAGCCATACAAAGACCGCTATAAGGTGCATCGAATGGTAAACCAATCGAATCAATCACCCCTTGCTCACTCAAAAATTCTAAAGAATCCGCACCAATGATAGTACACATCTCTTCTTTAGTATGATTGGCAGCAATTAACTCTTTTCTTGTCTGGATATCAATCCCATAAAAACAAGGATATTTCAACGCTGGCGAGCCAATCCGCAAATGAACTTCTGACGCACCCGCTTCTTTTAGCAAACTCACTATGCGTTGACTGGTTGTCCCGCGCACGATTGAATCATCGACCAGGATCACACGTTTTCCTTCGACTACTTTTTTGACAGCTGAAAGCTTCATCCGCACACCTTGCTCACGAAGCTCTTGTGTAGGTTGAATAAACGTCCGCGCGATGTATTGATTTTTAATTAACCCTAGTTCATACGGAATATTCGCTTCTTCTGCGTAGCCACTTGCGGCCGACAAAGAAGAATTTGGCACTCCCACCACAATATCGGCGTCTACCGGTGCTTCTTGCGCTAGTCGCTTACCCATTGTTTTACGTGCAGTGTGAACATTAACACCGTATATGTTTGAGTCAGGTCGAGCAAAATATATAAATTCCATGGAGCAAATCGAAAGTTGCGTATCTGTGGTATAGGGGATAATTTCCATTCCCTTATCAGATATCCAGACCATCTCTCCAGGATTGACATCCCGAACAAAGCTAGCACCAATCGTATCTAGCGCACATGTTTCCGAAGCTACTACATAGCCACCATTATTCAATCTGCCAATGGCGAGCGGTCGGAATCCATTTGGATCCAAAGCTGCAATCATCGCATCAGATGTTAGCAAAAGATACGCAAAGCCACCTTTGACTGTATTCAGTGATTCCATAATTTTTTCTTTCAATGTACTTTTGGTACTTCGACGAATGAGATGCATCAAAATTTCCGTATCTGAACTAGAATGGAAAATGGCACCTTCCTTTTCTAACGACCGACGCAAACGTTTTGCATTGGTCAAATTACCATTGTGCGCTAGAGCGATTTGTTCCTGATCGAATTGAAAAAGAAAGGGCTGAATATTGGCAAGATTCCTTCTACCAGCTGTGGCATACCGGACGTGTCCAATCGCAGCATCACCTTCAAGTCGATCCAAAATCGCTTCATTTGAAAAAACATCCGAAAGCAATCCCAGGTCACGATGGCCAGAAAGTTCCGATTCGTCTTTAGCGACAATTCCTGCTCCTTCTTGTCCTCGGTGCTGCAACGCATGCAGACCAAAATACGTAAGGCGCGCAGCATCTTCACATTGCCAGACACCGAAAACACCACATTCTTCATTCAAGCTTTTTACTTCATAAGGCATGGAATGGCTTCCTCCCATATTCGCTTCGCATTGAGTCCATCAATTATCACTTGCTCATTTTCTGATTTGATCACATATGTTGGTTCTTCCGTTACCACGCCAAGATAAGTCGCGTTTGCGCCAAATTGTTCTTCAAAGCGCGCTTGATTTTCTAGAGAAACACTTAATACAAATCGTGATTGCGTTTCAGAGAAGAGTTGTGCATTTGTTCCTTGCCAATCAATTGAAAAACCAAAATTATGATCGAAGGCTGATTCCGCTAAAGCTACTAATAATCCACCTTCCGCACAATCATGCGCACTTTGAATCAATCCTTCTTTGATCGCTGCTAAAACCAGTGTTTGATTGTTCTTTTCGTCTTCTAATGAAAAGCTGATTGTGCCCGCAATTTCACCAGTTTGTTGCTTTTGAATTTCACTCCCAGCAAAGTCATCCTTCGTTTCTCCAATAACATAAATCAGGTCGCCACTTTTCTTGAAGGACTGAGTTGTTACGTGTTGTACATCTTCAATCAGTCCAACCATCCCAATCATTGGCGTAGGATAAATCGCTTGGCCATTGGTTTCGTTGTACAACGAAACATTACCTGAGATGACTGGCGTTCCTAACGCTAGGCACGCAGCAGAAATGCCATCTGCTGACTGTGCCAATTCCCAAAAGACTTCTGGCTTCTCAGGTGAGCCGTAATTCAAACAATCGGTAATAGCTAATGGTTGGCCACCGCTGGCCACAATATTTCTGGCGGCTTCGGAAACAGCAATTTGACCACCAAGTTCTGGATCAAGGTATAAATAGCGCGCATTGCAATCCGTCGTCATCGCCAAAGCTTTCTTCGTTCCTTTGATCCGCACGACAGCAGCATCACTTCCCGGACGTACGACTGTGTTCGTCAAGACTTGTGAATCATAGGTCTCATAGACCGACTTCTTAGATGCAATTGTCGGTTGAGCAAGTAAATCAGTCAACGTTTCTTCAACAGAGTATAGTACCGGTTCAAAAGGTTGCATTTGTTTAAATGCTTCTAGTCTCTTCGGAACAGCTTGTTCTTTGTAATAGACAGGCGCTTCACTCGCCAATGCATCGACCGGCAAGTCAGCAACCAATTTCCCTTTGTGATACAAGCGATATTGACCGTCGTTAGTGACTGAACCGATATTAACAGCGGCAAGCTCGTATTTTGCAAAAAGGTTGCAAACGGTTTGTTCATGGCCTTTTTGGACACAGATTAACATACGCTCTTGTGATTCAGAGAGCATCATCTCATAAGGGGTCATATTGGTTTCACGTTGAGGGACATCATCTAGATTAAGCTTTAATCCAGATCCTGCTTTTGATGCCATTTCCGAACTTGATGAAACCAACCCAGCTGCACCCATATCTTGAATCCCAACAACTGCTTCAGGATGCTCTTGAATCAATTCTAAACACGCCTCAAGTAATAATTTTTCCATAAATGGATCGCCCACTTGAACCGCCGAGCGATTTTGTTCTTTTTCATCCTCAAATTCTTCTGAGGCAAATGTCGCACCATGGATTCCATCACGACCAGTTTTTGCACCGACATAAAAGATTGGATTGCCGATTCCTTTCGCTTGGCCTTTTTGAATGTGGCGATGCTCGATAACACCCACACACATCGCATTGACCAACGGATTCCCTTCATAACACGCGTCAAAGGAAATTTCACCACCCACTGTCGGGATACCGATACAATTACCATATCCGCTAATGCCAGCGACGATTTCTTCAAATAAATACTTCGTCCTTGAATTGGTCAATTCACCAAATCGCAATGAATCCAATATAGCAATCGGTCGAGCGCCCATACTAAAGATATCTCGGATAATTCCGCCTACGCCAGTCGCTGCCCCTTCATATGGCTCCACCGCTGATGGATGATTGTGGCTTTCTGCTTTAAAAACAACTGCCAAGTCATCGCCAATATCAACAATTCCCGCTCCTTCACCGGGACCTTGTAACACGTGAGAACCGCTTGATGGGAATTTTTTAAGAATCGGTTTTGAATTTTTATAAGAGCAGTGCTCACTCCACATAACAGCAAATAAGCCCGTTTCGGTATAGTTGGGTTGACGATGTAAAATTGCCACTACTTTATCATATTCTTCGTCTGTTAATCCCCATTGTCGATAAATTTTTTCGTGTTGGATTGTTTCCGCTGTTGGCTCAAGATTCACCTTATTTGACATGATTGCTCTCCTTTACAAAGTTTGTCAGCATTGATTCAAAAAAAGGACGACCATCAGTTGACCCTAATAATGCTTCGACTGCCCGTTCCGGATGCGGCATCATACCGACTACATTGCCTGCTAGATTGCTAATGCCCGCGATATTTGCGACACTCCCGTTCACCTTGTCAGCATATCGAAATAAGATTTGATTATTAGCTTCTAGTTCAGCTAATGTTTCCTCATCACAGTAATAATTTCCTTCGCCATGGGCAATCGGTAGCTCGATAGTTGCTTTTGCTTGGTACTGATTCGTAAATGAATGCTTGTTTGTTTCAACAACGATTGGGACTACTTTACTGATAAATTTCAACGATTCATTTTTTCGTAAACCACCCGGTAACAGACCTAGTTCTGTCAACATCTGAAACCCATTGCACGTTCCAAAAACCGGCTTACCTTCCTGTGCAAAACGCACCACCTCAGTCATAATTGGAGCAAAGCGGGCAATCGCTCCACACCGTAAGTAATCACCATAAGAAAAGCCGCCCGGAAGCAACACGCCATCATACCCCACCAATGAGCGTTCATCATGGCGTACTGCTGTCGCTTGCATACCATCAAAAAGATTCACAGCCCATATCATATCTTGATCGCAATTAGAGCCTGGGAAAACAATAACTGCAAATTTCATTGTTGCACCTCGTCTACTAATTCATAGCGATAGCTTTCCATCGTCACATTTGCCAATAACTCTTGACACATCTTTTCAATTTCAGCTTCCGGGTCAACAGACTCTGCTAATTGAATTTCGAAGTATTTACCCATCCGGACATCTTTTACTTCTTTATGGTCAAGTCGCAGCAATGCATTTTTTACTGCCTCACCTTGAGGATCAAGGATCGATTCTTTGTACATTACGATTACTTTAGCAAGTGTCATCTAATTTTCCTCCTTAAGTGCATCAAGTCGATTGGTAACTTCACGATAAACCGTTAGTAAATCCCCTGTTTTCTTACGATAGACATCTTTATCAAGTGATTGCTTGCTTGTTTTATCCCATAAGCGACACGTATCAGGTGAAATTTCATCTGCCAAAAGAATTTTCCCATCCGAGGTTCTTCCCACTTCAATTTTAAAATCAACCAACGTCAAATCAATTTGGTCAAACAACTCAATCAATTTTTCATTAAGCATCAATGTTAGCTGACGAATACTCTTTAATTCACCTTCAGTCGCAATTGAAAAATAATCGACATGAGCATCATTTATAAATGGATCATCCAATTCGTCAGCTTTGTAATAAAATTCAATAATCGGTCTAGTTAATACTGTGCCTTGTGCAACAGCAAACCGTTTGGAAAAACTACCAGCCGCCACATTTCTTAAAACAATTTCTAGTGGAATCATTTCTAGCTTTTTGATTAATTGTTCGGTTTTTCCCTCTTTTGATACAAAATGGTTTTCAATGCCATTTTTTTTTAACCATGTGAAAATAAAAGATGAAATGGTATTGTTTAACTCAGCTTTCCCAACCATTTCATCTTTTCTTGCGCCATTTAATGCTGTAACTTGATCCAAATATTCTACGAGAACAATGGATTCATCTTCTGTCCGATACATTTTCTTCGCTTTTCCCTCATAGATTACATCGCACGTATTCATGATTCACCTCATTAATTTATTGGTTATTTCTTGCTTTCATTTTAAACCTAACAAAAAAAGATAGTCAAATAATTATTTATAATTTAATTACAAAAAGCAATAAATGTTCGTATTTAAAGAATAGAAAAATAAAGATAAGCGTTTACATAAATATGTGTTTGTGATATAGTTTCATTGATAATATGACTTTGGAGGAAGAACAAATGAAAGAGCAACTCAGACATGATGCACGTATTTTCTATGATTCATTATCCGTAGAAACGCAAGAGTCACTCCTCAATGATATCCGACAGCTTTTATATTCTGAAAAATTTGGAATAGATTCACAAATAGCTCCTTTTTTAAAAGCGGTTTTTGAGAACAAATTGACAACTATTAGTCATCGAAATGTCTATCAATATCAAAACCAAAAAAATCAAGAGTTAATTATCCAAGCTATTGAAGCCTCTTATCTCTTTAAAAGCTACCATCTTTTAAAAGTTTTTTATAATTTTCGTGAAGTTTCATTAGAGTTTTTGTCTGAAATCCTTGAGTATAGCCATAGCCGCATCAGTTTGACTCAATGAAAACAAAAAAGCCATAAAATCCAAAAGTTTGGAAAATAACTTCTGGATTTTATGGCTTTTGCTTATTATTGACCAATTCTGTCTTAATCTCTAGTCTCTATCAGTGAAACAAATTTGTCTTACTAATTTGTTTGTGTCACATCTGTATCGTAATATTTTTCAAAAAGTGGCTAACTTGTTCTTGAAATTTTGGGTTGAATCATAGCAAACTCAAAAAGGTAGGTTAACTTATTTGTCAAACGACTGTATAAAAGGAGGGATAACAGTTTAAACTGTCATACCTCCGTAAATGATTTACTCTAAACCGACTCTTTTAAAAATCGTATCCACTTGTTTTAGATGGTAATGATAATCAAATGCATCATCTAATTCTTCTTTTGATAAAATACTCATAATTTTCGCGTCTTGCTCTAGCAATGGTCGAAACTGTGTTTGTTCATCCCAAGCAATTGCAGTTTTTGGTTGTACCAAATCATAGGCTTCTTCTCTTGTCATACCGTGATCGATCAATTTGAGTAAGACACGTTGGCTATAAATTAAACCAAACGTCGCATCCATATTGCGCTTCATGTTTTCAGGGAAGACAGTCAATTGTTCAACAATCGTCGCAAAACGATTCAACATATAGTTAAGTAAAATCGTTGTATCAGGTAAAATAATACGTTCAGCGGAAGAATGAGAAATATCTCGCTCATGCCATAAAGTGACATCTTCATACGCTGTTACGACATGCCCGCGAATCACTCGCGCTAGACCAGTCATGTTCTCAGAGCCGATTGGGTTACGCTTATGCGGCATTGCGGATGAGCCTTTTTGCCCTTTCGCAAAAAATTCTTCCACCTCACGAGTTTCTGATTTTTGCAATGAACGGATTTCAGTAGCAAATTTTTCAATACTAGTCGCAATTAATGCCATGGTTGCGATGTATTCTGCGTGCAAATCTCTTGGTAGCACCTGGGTAGAAATTTCTTGGGCGCGAATACCTAGTTTGTCACAGACAAACGCTTCAACAAAAGGTGGGATATTGGCAAATGTCCCCACTGCGCCACTAATTTTACCGGCCTCAACGCCAGCTGCAGCGTGTTCAAATCGTTCAATATTTCGCTTCATTTCTGAGTACCATAAGGCTAGCTTCAGCCCAAACGTAGTCGGCTCCGCATGAACTCCATGCGTGCGTCCCATCATTACGGTATGCTTGTAGGCTTTGGCTTTCTCACCGATTACTTCAGTTAAACGTTGAATATCTTTTCTTAAGATATCATTGGCTTGTTTCAAGAGATAGCCATATGCCGTATCAACGACATCAGTGGAAGTAAGACCATAATGAACCCATTTGCGCTCCTCACCCAAACTTTCAGAGACAGCTCGTGTAAACGCTACGACGTCATGTCGCGTTTCTTGTTCAATTTCTAAAATACGTACGGTATCAAAGGCTGCTTTTTCGCGGATTTTTTTGACATCTTCTTTCGGTATTTCACCAAGCTCAGACCAAGCCTCGGTGGCAAGGATTTCTACTTCTAACCAAGCTCGATAGCGGTTTTCATCAGTCCAAATATTTCCCATTTCTGGTCGTGTATAGCGTTCTAGCATGTTTGTCTCCTTTGAAAATCTATTTTTATTCCCAAATACGTGTTTGTGCTATTTCTTCAAGTGTTTTTTCAATATCTTTCGTCAAGATGGTAATGTGTCCCATTTTTCGATTGACTTTGGCTTTTTCTTTCCCATAATAATGAAAATGCCAATTCGGTTCTTGTCCAATCATCCGATACGTTCGCTGCAATTCAATCCCTAAAATATTGATCATAACCGCTGGACTAAGTGACTCCACTTGGGCAAGTGGCCAACCACAAATACCTCGAATATGTGCATCAAATTGACTCATCGAACAAGATTCAATCGTATGATGACCGGAATTATGCGGTCTTGGCGCCAGTTCATTGACATAAATACTGCCAGACTCAGTGAGAAACATCTCAACAGTCAATACACCGCGCAATTGCAATGCTTCTGCAATATCGATGGCCACACGCTTCGCTTCTTCAGCTACCTCGTCGGCAATTCGAGCTGGCGAAATTGTTTGATACAAAATATTGTTGCGGTGAATATTTTCCGCTACAGGAAACGTTACATACTCTGTGCCATTACCTGCAACAATCACAGATAATTCTTTTTCAAATGGTATCCACGCCTCTAATTCACACGTGCCTTCCCTAAGCAACGTCATCGCCTCTGCTAAGTCCGCTCGGCTTTTCAAGACATGCTGTCCTTTACCATCATAACCGCCGCGCGTTGTTTTCAAAACACATGGATAGCCTAAACTATCAATAGCATCCTGAATATCAGTAGGGCTGATAATCGTAGCATAAGGAGCAATCACGATATTATTTGCCTCTAAGAATGATTTTTCTAATAAGCGGTCTTGCGTAATCGCCAATAAATCGGTCCCTTGAGGAATATTAGCCTCGGGTAATAAATTATTTAACGCTTCAACACTCACGTTTTCAAATTCATACGTAATAACATCGCTTCGTTTTGCCAACTCCATCAATGCAAGAGTATCATCATAAGCCGAAACAATGTGCCAATCTGCCACTTGTGCTGCAGGGCAATCATTCGTCGGGTCTAAAATCCCTACACGGAATCCCATATATTTGGCGCTAATTGCCATCATTCTACCAAGCTGTCCACCGCCAACAATTCCAATCGTTGAACCAGGCATTAAAAGACTAGTCAAGTTGATCACTACTTTCTTCAGAAACTATGCGTATTTCTTCGCGATAGCTTGCCAATTTTTCTTCTATTCCCTTATCATATATGGAAAGTATTTGAGTAGCAAGTAAAGCCGCGTTAATTGCGCCAGATTTTCCGATGGCAGTCGTTGCAACAGGAATCCCACCTGGCATTTGAACAATCGATAAGAGCGAGTCTAACCCATGTAAAGCTTTCGTTTGGATAGGGACTCCAATGACGGGTAATGTCGTTTGCGAGGCAATCATACCCGGTAGATGGGCAGCCCCACCCGCACCGGCAATAATTACTGCATGATCTTTGCGCGCTTGTTTGGCAAATTCAAACATCTTATCTGGATTGCGATGCGCGGAGACAACTTGTTTCGTATAAGGTATGTTAAATTTTTCTAAAATCAAACAGCTTTCTTTCATCGTTTCCCAATCTGAAATACTTCCCATCACGATGGCTACACGTTTCATAAGGCGGCTCCAATCTTATTTTATTTATGATTCGTCTGATAATTGTTTATGGTGGAACAATGTATTTAGTAACACAGCGGTCAAACTGCTCATAACAATTCCGTTTTCGGTAAACATTTGAATCGTAGCTGGAAGCTTACTAAACAGTCCAGGCATTAAATTAAATCCCAAACCAAAGCCAATGGACAACGCAACAGTTAGCAAATTGCGATCATCCGTAAAGTCGACTTTCGCCAACATACGCATCCCCGCTACTGCAACCATTCCAAACATTACGAGCATCCCACCGCCTAATACAGCATCAGGAATGACTTGCGCCATTGCACCAATTTTGGGAAATAGCCCTAGAATAATTAGAAAAATAGCAGAAAAATAAAGTGGACGTTTTGTTTTTATGCCTGATAATTGAACCAAGCCGACATTTTGCGAGAAGCCGGTATGTGGAAATGTATTGACCAAACCACCCAGTAAAATCGCTAGACCCTCTGTTCGATAGCCACGTTTCAGATCATCTTCAGTCAATGTTTTGTCTGTAATCTCAGCTAGGGCAAAGTAGACACCCGTTGATTCAACCATACAGACAATGACAATAATGCACATTAAGATGATTGAGACTGGATCAAATGATGGTTTACCAAAATAAAATAGCTGTGGCAGTTGAAACCAAGAGGCTTGCTCAAAGGCTTTTGTTGATACGTCCCCCATCAGTGCGGCGACGAGCGTACCGCCAATTAACCCAACAAGCACTGCAATCGATCGGAAAAAGCCTTTTGCGTAGACTTGGGTCAATAATATTAAAAAAATCGTCACAAATGCTTGAATCAAGGATCCAGTCGAACCAAATGTAGTGGCACTTTGATCGCCACCACCCATTTTTTCAATCGCAACTGGGATCAAAGTTAAACCAATTGTTGTAATAACTGTTCCGGTCACTATCGGCGGGAAAAACCGTTTGATTTTTGAAAAGATTCCCGCACAAAGCAGTAATAAAGCACCAGCAAAAATTACTGAACCAAAAATTGCGCCGAGCCCTGATTGTTTTCCAATCAGAATCGCTGGACCAACACCTTGAATCGCACAGCCTAAAACAACTGGTAGACCAACACCAAAATATTTCCCCGCCGTTAATTGAAGCAGTGTCGCGATACCACACATAAAAATATCAATGGAGATCAAGTATGTTAACTGACTATTAGACAGCCCTAATCCAGCACCTATTAATAAAGGAACGGCGACAGCTCCTGCATACATTGCAAGTAAATGCTGCATGCCGATCACTGCTGATTGAGCATTCGATGGTTGCTTCACGATTAGTCCTCCTCAACAAAGTTCACTTGATTTTCTGATAATGATTTGATTCTTGCTAATGAGTAGACTGGCACACCCATGTCTACAATCAACTGATGACCAGGTTGGAAGGCCTTTTCAATCACGATTCCGACACCTACAACAGATGCACCTGCTTGTTGGCACAATTCAATTAAGCCTTTCGCTGCTTGACCATTAGCTAAAAAATCATCAATAATCAGCACGCGATCGTCCTCATTTAGAAATTTTTTTGAAATCGAAATTTGATTGGTTTGTTGTTTGGTGAAAGAATAAACAGAAGAAGTCAATAATTCCTCATTCATAGTCAAACTTTTCGTTTTACGGGCAAAAATCATCGGCACATTCATCGCTTGTGCGGCAAAAATTGCGGGAGCGATCCCTGATGATTCCAATGTCACAACTTTTGTCACGCCCTCATCGGCAAATAATGTCGCAAACTCTGTGCCAATCGCGGCCATTAAATGCGGATCCACTTGGTGTGTTAAAAATCGATCGACTTTTAGAACATCCTCATTTAATACCCGGCCGTCCTTTTTGATTCGTTCTGTCAATTCTTTCATTGTTCCACTCCTTATTTTCAGTCATTCTAATAAAAAAGGCGTCTTCTCTGCAAAAAATGCAAAAAAGACGCACGAAAAAAAGCCTTTTTTACTTATAGTCCGATATTTGCGGTATCAGGTAGAAACTGTCGACCAATTACGACGATATATAAGTAACTCTAATTATGAAAAACTCACTAACTATTATGTCGATTCGTTGTGAAAAATACAAGAAGAAATATTCTCATTCTTTCTCTTTTTTCTCTAATGTTCGGATTCATATCGTTCTTTTTCAGTTTCCCGATACTTTTCCATCTTTTTACTAAATAATTGGCCATTTGTCGGTGGTGTATAGGTAATTGCATTGGCTCCGGCCTCGATTGTCTCCCGAATGAGTTCTTCAGTCGGTCCACCTGTAGCGATAATTGGTAAATCAGGATATTTGGCCCGAAAATGACGAACGGTATTCGCCGTCTCTTTGCCGGCACTAATATTGATCATCTTTACCCCTGCTGCCAATTTCTCATCTAGCTCTGTATAAATACTTGTGACAGTACTAATAACTGGAATATCGACAACTTTGCAGACGGCTTGGACTGTTTCTATCGGTGTCGGGCCGTTCAAGACCACTCCAAGCGAGCCTTGCGATTCTGCAAATAGACTCATATACACCGAACGCTGACCTTGTGTCAAGCCACCTCCTACACCTGAGAAGACTGGGATGTTTGCTGCTTCAATAATGCTTTTGGTAATGCCTGGATGTGGGGTAAATGGGTACACAGCGATGACTGCATCAGCATTGGTATTATAGATAATGGCAATATCCGTTGAAAATAAAATTGATTTTATTCGTTTCCCAAAGACACGAATGCCACTCGCATCTTTGATGACTTCCGGCACTTTTACGATATCTTGTCTTAGAACTGATGTTACTTCAGGTACAAACTTATTTCCCACTTTCTTCCGCTCCTTATTGATCGTATTTTGTTAAATGATACGACTCGATCACCGATTCTATTTTTGTCGCATAGTCAGGATCTGTTGCATAGCCTGCTTCTTGCAAGGCAAGAGCCGCCTCTTTATATGAATTTGCCGTCAATACCTTTTCATACTTTTGAGGATTCCAAGAGACACCATTAACTAGTAATTGCGTATGTTCATCCAATGACTCATCCCACGACTCATACACTCGAAAATTTCCCTTAATCGTAATCCATTGTTCATTAACAAATTCTTTTGTATCTAAACGAATGGCCTTTTGACTGCCATATGCCTTTACCCCAAATAAATTATAATACTCTGCTGCTAATTGGCTAGTTCCCCAATTTGATTCAAGAATAGCTTGACCGAGGATGATACTTGGCAAAATACCGTATCCCTGTTGCAATTCTTGAGCATGAGGAGCGATAGTATCTAGAAATTCCTGCCTCGTCACTTTTGAAGGATTTTCAACATTGATTGTTGTCGGTGTGATTTGATCTGAAAGCTGGCGAATAGAAAAAATAAATGACCCACATATAATAAAAAAACCACTAATAATGAGTACCCAATTTGGTTGATTTCTTTTTCTTTTTTTCATAAACCCTCTTTATTTCTGCTATTTTCTTCATTTACTGATCGATCGACTCACCCATCCATTCGAGTAACGCTTGCTTTTCGCCGGATAAGGCATGTTGTAGGACCGCTGGTACGCGAAACGTCAAGACATCATCAAAGCCCCACTCACCGTATGCAATGGTTACTTTTAAATTAATCCATTGCTTGCCGTCTAGTTCTTGTTCTTGTTGAATGACTTCTACTTGACTCAATTGATGTTCAATCCAATCTTTGGCGATAACTAGTTTCATTTTACGGTATTCAGTTAGTGCCAACAAGCGTTTTTCTGGATAAATAATTGTTTGCCTTAATACCTTTTGTACGAGCATCCATTCGTAATCACTAAATAAATGATTGATTTTTTGGTTTACTTCTGGTGGTAAAACTGTGTGATTTTCCTTCCACGCCTCCCATTTAGCCCAGTCAATACCTAAAGTATTACTGACAAAGCTCGCTTCCGATCCGTATTTTTCTTTAATTTCTTGACACACAATCTCAACATAGATAGTATGCATACTCCATTCCTCCCATTAATTCTTTGCATTTTTTGAAAATGGATTGACATTTGAAAACTCTGATTTTAATTCAATAAACGATTGAAATGATTGCAAGAATTGAAACAATCTTGCACGATTCTCAAATTCTTTGCGATTGTCAGGTAATTGTAATGCCTGATAAAACATATAGATAGCATCTAAATCTTCCAAAAGCTGAGTACCATCATTTTCCTCATCAAAACTCAGTGCAGTCTTTTCTAACAACAGTTGCATCTGCTTGGTGTACTTTGCATCTAGACTAATTTTTGCTTGTAAGTCAATCATATCTTTCAATATTCTGACTTGTGACCCACGCATCAAAAAATACTCTTCAAAATACGGATTTACATCAAAGTAACGATCTTTGCTCAGTAGTTTGGCTTTTGTCTGTGCTGAACGAATGGTTTTCATTAATTTTTCACAATCGGCAGATAACTGGGTATTATCGAGTTGCTGAAAGGACTTTGATAGATCCCAGATAAGCTTGCGGAAAAGATCCTCCACTACGATTTGCTCTTCCTTGACCATTTTTTCGCGATTGGGCATATAGCTATTTAACAACAGCGCTGCACCAACTCCAATCGTCAGCAATAAAAATTCATTTATCAACAATTGTACGCTAAAGGATTGTTCAACTAAATAGTGCGTCACCAAAACCGAATTGACGACAATCCCTTCTGTCACCTTTAACTTAACCGCAAGTGGAATAAAGAGTAACAAATAGATACCAAATGCAAAGGGATTGTACCCGATAATATGGAAGCACACAAATGCTACCACTGTTGCCAATCCTAATGAAAAAATTCTCCCCAAGCCAGTATACAAAGAATCTTTTTTGGTATTCCCTAAACTTAGTATCGCGATGACACCCGCTGCCGTAGGATAATTTAACTGTAAAAATTCTGCTATCATCATAGCTATTACGCTTGCTATAGCCGTTTTTATCGTACGTAACCCAATTCGCATAAATCCTCCACTAGTAGTTATTCATTTGCTTTTAACGCATCTAACATATTTATTTTTTGCAATTGGTGGTGCATTACAACTCCTACAACTAATGTAAAAAGAAACGTAATGCTCCCCGCATAAAGGTAGCTCTGCCAATGCATTGTTTGTACAAACAATGTCGTATCCATTTCGACCGTTTGAATGACAAAATGATGCAAGAAAATGCCAGCGAATAAACCAAACATAATGCCAAAAAGCGAAAGTACAATATTTTCTCGAAAGACATACAAAGTCACTTCTTTAGAGAAAAAACCTAGGACCTTCATTGTTGAAAGCTCTCGAATTCGTTCGGCAATATTCATGGAATTTAGATTGTAAAGAACAATAAATGCCAGCATACCAGCAGCGATGATGAGAATCCAAACGACAATTGTTAACACAGCAAAAGAAGTTTCCAAGTTTTCTTTTGTCTCATCCAGCTGCGTGATAGTGATAATATTGTCATCTTTTTGCCATTTTTTTACAAATGCTTCACTAGCTGCTTGATTATCTTTTTGAAAGGAAAGTAAAAAGGTCCGATAAACGGGTGACTCACCTGTCAATTCTTCATAATAGGCATTTGATAAAAACAGGGCATGGCCGACATAATTTTTGATGATTCCAGCAATTTTCACTTTTGATGAATGCGTATCTGTTAATCGTACCCTCAATGTATCACCGACCTTTAAATGATACAAGGATGCAAGTTTTTCAGATACCAAAGCTCCACTTTTAGGAACAGCCACTATTTTTTCTGACGTGCTCGACTGCAATAATTGGACTTCACTTAATTCTTTGTTTACTTTTGGCACCGTAACAGTCACCTTTTGGTTTTGATAGCCAGCTTTTGAAGCAGTTCGCTCACTAGTAGCGACGTTGACCACTGTGTCCACCTCTTTAGAAAAAGCATCTGCCAGTGTGGAATCCGGTTGTTTTACTATTACTACCAGTTGATACTTCCATATTTTATCAAATTGAAGTGGAACGATATCACCAATCGAATCTTTCAAGCCAAAGCCTGTCAAAATCATCGCCGTGCAACTAGCTATACCGATAATTGTCATCCACATCCGCCCTTTGTAACGAAATAGATTGCGAAACAAAACCTTGTAATGAAAATTCAGTCTACGCCAAAATGGTTGCCAACGTTCAAGTAAAATTCGTCGTCCAGCTTGAGGTGCTTTTGGTCGCATTAATTCAGCAGGACGTTGCCTTACTTCGAGCATTAAAACGCCAACCGCGACACCGATTGTACACAGAATCGCTACAGTGGTCGAAAGGACGATTAAGTTGGGGTGCCAAATCAATTGATACCCTTTAATACTATAGACCTGATTATAAGCTTCAATGATAATTTTCGGAAATAAAGTGAAGCCAACCACCAAACCAAACCCAACACCTAATAAACAGGCTGAACCAATATACAAGAGAAATTTACTCATGATTTCCGTTGGTCGATACCCTAATGCATAGAATAAGCCGACTTCTGATCGTTTTTCGTCTACCATACGTCTGACAGTGGTAAAACTAATCAAACAGGCAATTAAAAAGAATATGGTCGGAAAGACCGTCGCTAATGAATCAATCCGATTGGCATTTTGCTTATACTCTGTATAGCCTGATAAGTCTTCTCTAGTCGTAACGGTCGTTTGTTGATCAACGATAGACGTCAATTTACTTGTAAATTGTGTCACTTTCTTCTGGTATGCAGTGGAATAGGTCTGGTAGTTTGTATAATTAGCATCTAGCTGAATTACTAAGCTAGTAGGTAGTTGTTGAACAAAATTATCCTTCATTATGAAGCCATAGTATGCGACCGACCCACTACCGATAAATGATGTGCCACGGTTGCTTTTATCAAGATAGACAGGACTTTGAATAAACCCTATCACTTTATAGGTCAGTCTCCGCAACTGATTACTCTCATCCAGTTGAATCGTATCACCAATAGTAATATTTAGCTCACTTTTTATCGATTGGTCCAAAATAATCTCAGATGCTGCTTGCGGATAACGTCCTTCAAGCAGTGTCAACTGATTCAAAGAGACTGCTGCTTGATAGCCAGTAAGTCGTAACACATCACCATTGGCTGTAAGTGTAGTATCGGCACTGATTTGTGTGTCGATTTCTTTCACACCATTTAATTTCGCTATTGTATCAATCTGGCTTTGCGTAACCCCTTCTGCGTTTGTCAGCGTTACATCGGCAAGGTGAGTTTGGCGAAAATACTCGTCTGCTGATTGTTTCATATCTGGTGCTGTAGCCTTAATTCCTACAAAAAATGCAACGCCTAAAAAAATAATACTGACTAAGGCAAGAAAACGCGCCGGTGTCTGACGAATATCGCGCCATGTCGAGAGAAAGAATTGCTTATTCATCCGATTCACCTACCATTCTAGTGACTGTATGGATATAGGATTTTTCTGATCATAAATCTGTTGTACTTTTCCATCATTCATACGAATCACACGATTAGCCATCGGAGCCAGCTGACTATTATGCGTGATTATGACTACTGTGGTGCCATCTTTTCTAGCAGCGTCCTCAAGTAATTGCAAAATTTGTTTACCCGTTTCATAGTCCAATGCGCCAGTCGGTTCGTCCGCTAATAACAACTTTGGTTTTTTTGCCAAAGCGCGAGCAATCGTTACCCTCTGCTGCTCTCCACCAGATAATTGTGCGGGAAAATTAGCCAGCCGATGCCCGAGACCAACTTTTTCTAGCATCTCTTTGGCATCGTATGCATCGGGTACGAGCTGGCTTGCAAGCTCAACATTTTCTATAGCTGTCAGATTCGGGACCAAGTTATAAAATTGAAAAATAAACCCAACATCCACTCGGCGATAATGTGTCAGTTGCTTATTCGAAAATTGAGCGATATCCGTCTCGTCGACAATCACGCGACCACTCGTCGGGACATCCATACCACCTAATATATTCAGTACAGTTGATTTTCCCGCACCACTCGGGCCAAGGATGATCGTAATACTACCTGATTCTATCTCAAAAGAAACATTCTCATTCGCTTGAACAAGTGTACTACCCATCTGGTAATGCTTAGATTCATTATGTAATTCAATCAACGCCATGACGTTCCCCTCTTCCAATCCTTTACATGTAGTTTACCATAGAAGGCCACCTTCAAGGAATGACCCTTACCTATGATTAAACGCGAAAAAATGGTGTAAAGAAGTATTCCTATTCTGAAAAATATGTAAAAAGGCACGAACGAATTAGCTACTATTGACAAAAGGTTAGAACATCCAAAAGTTCGAAAAACAATCTCTAGATGTTCTAGTCTTTTTATAATTTTACAATTCTGTCTCAACCTTGATAAATAGTGTGGCAAAACAGCTCACTCGACAAGCCAAACATTCCGTATATTTGAAAAAATTTACGTATATTTGTTGATCGAAGCGATTGTTACACAGCCTATTCTCTTATTGAGCTGTGTAACGCTTGCTTCCATCTAGATAGGTTGCATATAGATCCATTTGCGGCGTCAAAACAATAAAGTCCGCTGCGCGTCCTTTTTTGATTGAACCACAAACATCATCAATTTTGCAACTCATTGCCGGAACCAGACTTCCCATCATAATTGCTTCCTCAGGTGTCGCTAATCCCCACGCCACGACATTTTTAATGGCTTCTTTCAATTTTAAAATACTACCTGCTAAATTACCTTCCGATAAGCGAGCCGTACCATCTTTTACGACAACAGGAAATTCACCTAATTGATAATTTCCATCTGGCATTCCACCTGCCATCATACAATCAGTAATCAATGCTATATGGTCAGCGCCGACTTTATCAATAAGCAACTCACATGCTTTAGGGTGTACATGATGCCCATCACAAATTAATTCTGAATAGACATGCTGCAACGTTAGCAGCGCACCGACCATGCCTGGTTCACGATGATTCAGACCGCGCATGCCATTATACGCATGGACGAAGACACTTGCACCCGCTTCGACAGCGGCTTGGGCTTGCGTCAATGTCGCGTCACTATGTCCAAGTGAAACGACAACCCCTTCATCCGTCACGGTCTTGACAAATTCTTTTACCCCTTGACGTTCAGGTGCCAAAGCAATTTTTTTTATTAACCCTTCTGCTGCTTTTTGCCAATCATGAAAGACATCAAGATCTGGATCGCCAAAATAGCTTGGATTTTGAGCTCCTTTGTGTTCTTCTGTAAAAAAAGGCCCTTCGAAGTAAATCCCTTGAATTTTGGCTCCAGTAACATCCGCTTTGACGCTAGCAATGGTCGCAGCGACCTCTTTCAGCCGTTCTTGACTTGAAGTGAGTGTCGTTGGTAAAAAGGATGTAACACCACAAGACAATAATTTTTCCGACATGATTTTTAGCCCATCCGCATCATTATCCATCACATCATGGTTGGCATAGCCGTGAATGTGGGTATCCACCAAGCCAGGTGCAATCCACTTTCCCGTATAATCGATCACTTCTCCAGAAAACTTTTCAGGTAACTCTGCAGAATACTCACCAAACAAGCCATCCACAAGTTCTAAATAGCCCGGCCCTTTTGTTCCCGAAGTGAAAAAGAACTTGTCCGCATAAATATAGTCTTTCACGATAATCGCTCCTTTAAACAATTTATACGATAAACGTACTCTTTTTTGGTTCGAAAATCAAGAAAGGTATACACCATTTTCAAACTTTGCGAACATCTGAACTGACTGCGCTTTCTCATACATAAATTGTGCGCGCTCATACTCTTGCAATTTTTCATAGGCAGCACCCGTAATTTGCAATAATTCTTCAACATAATAATAGCTCATTTTACTAATGGCCCATTGAACTCCTTTCAGGGCGCTATCAATCGTCCCTAAAAAATCAGCTTGTAAAAATAAAAAGCGGCTATGATGATAAAAGATTTTAGAGAGTTCAAAATTCGCATGCTCCTTTGGCAAATCCATGGTCAACTGAATACTTAGCGATAAATAATGTTCTGCGTTTTTCAACTGATTCGTATCTGCATAAATCCGGCCAAGACAGCCCAAAATTTGAATCTCAATCGGTGAAATATTGCTTTTCTTGTTCTCTGTATACGTCAACAACAAGCTATGCTTCAACGAATTGATCGCTCGATCAGGATTTTGATCGATAAAAAATTGGACAGTGCCCAGATAATAAAAATACAGCTGCATATCGGTATCTAAATAAATTTGATTGGCAATCTGAGCATTGCGTAGTAGTGCATTCATTTGTTCGTAGTCTTGATGAATCAACGCATTATTCACCTTTTCAAAGAATCGTTGCATTCGATGAATTTCATTAAATTCAGCAAACATCATTTGATCCATGGTAATACCCAGCCGCACACAGATTTTTTTCAATACGAGTACATTGGGAATTTCTAAATCATTCTCTATTCGACTTAGTACGCTTTGTGAGCAGATACCATCAGCCAGCATTTTTTGTGTCAATTTTCGTGTTTTCCTCAGTCTTTTTATTTTTTCTCCGAGACTACTTTTTTCGTTTGTCATAAGCCCTCACCAAATATGCGAATTCGCATTTTCTATTTTATTCATTTTAGCACATACTATCAAAAAAGAAAGCGTATTTATTTTTTTTAGATGAAAAAAGGGAGTGATTGGGATGAGTCAGCAGACAGTAATTAGCTTTACATGGGAAAATGCAGTGTATAATGGTATCGTGGAGAAAGAATACGAAAACTCTTACTTGATTAGTGTGAGTAATCCGAATCAAGAATTGACTGAAAAATACAATGGTCGCATCGTCATCAGTAAAAAGAATTGTAGCGACCTTAATGACTAAAAAAAGAATCCAGCTCATTCATTTCAAAGCCAATTGGGAAAGGGTTTTGCTAGAATGAGCGTGGATTCTATTTATTTTTGACGATACGTTGCTAAAAATTGACGCATGGACGTCGCAGTCGTTCTTAACTCTTCTAAGTTTGGCAAGTAGACGATACGGAAATGGTCCGGTTGTTGCCAGTTAAAACCTCCCCCATGTACCAATAAGATATGATGCTCGTGGAGAAAATCCAGAACGAACTGTTCGTCATTGGTAATATTGAATCGTTTGACATCAATCTTTGGAAACATATAAAAGGCTGCTTTAGGCTTAACGGCACTTAAGCCAGGTATGTCATTAATCGCATTATAGATGTACTCCCTTTGCTCATAAATTCGACCACCAGGAAGCAAGAGCTTATCCACACTTTGATAGCCCCCTAATGCGGTTTGAACGATTTGTTGCGAGAGGACATTCGAGCATAGACGCATTGAGGACAACATGTTTAATCCTTCGATATAGTCTTTCGCATTCTTTTTATTGCCGCTTAGCACCATCCAACCAACACGGAACCCCGCAACTCGATGTGATTTTGATAATCCGCTAAATGTCACGACAAAACGATCAGGTGCTAATGTCGCGATTGGTACATGCTTAAGGCCATCCATCAACAAGCGATCATAAATTTCATCAGAAAAAATAATTAAATCAAACTCACGGGCAATTTCAACGATTGCTAATAAAATTTCTTTTGGATAGACCGCGCCAGTCGGATTGTTAGGATTAATTAATACAATCGCCTTCGTCTTAGGAGTTACTTTTGAGCGAATATCCTCAATATCTGGATACCATTCACTTTGCTCATCGCAAATATAGTGAACAGGCTTGCCACCAGCGAGTGAAACAGATGCTGTCCACAACGGATAATCAGGCATCGGAACTAACACCTCATCGCCATTGTTGCACAGTCCTTGCATACTCATTGTGATCAATTCACTTACACCATTACCTGTATAAATATCATTGATTGTCACGTTTGGAAAATTAGCCAATTGACAATATTGCTCGATGGCTTTGCGAGCAGAAAAAATTCCCTTCGAATCAGAATACCCTTCTGAAGCTCTTACGTTCATAATTAAATCGCGAATGATTTCATTTGGTGCCTCAAAGCCAAATGTCGCTGGATTACCGGTGTTTAATTTTAAAATGCTTACGCCTTCTTCTTGCATTCGCTCTGCTTCTTCTAATACTGGACCACGAACATCATAGCTTACGCCCTCTAGTTTTGATGATTTTTCAAAGTTTCTCATAGCAGATCCTCTTTTCAGAATTAATGGTTTGTTTCAACTTTAAGGCATCTTCTTAAAAATTGCAATTTGTATTGAAAAATATTTTTAAGTAATCTTTCCTATTCACATTGACAAACTTTAAAAAAAACGATACCATTTCTAAGTCGTAACATTTGCGGATATGGCGGAATTGGCAGACGCGTACGCTTGAGGGGCGTATGGCCTTAGGTCGTGTGGGTTCGAGTCCCATTGTCCGCATTAGCAGCCCCACGCTTCCTATAGGCGTGGTGTTTTTTTACACAACTAAAAGTTTACATAACATTATTATTGAAATAAAAAAAGAGTGTAATAAATTTCCGTCACACTCTCGTAAACTGTGAAAAGCAGCATCATGGCAATTCTGACTATCTCAATAGCCCCTTTTCTCACATTTTTTTACTTCTTTGTTGGTTTAAAATACCCATTTTCTTTAAATTGACTTTCTCCATCTTGAATTAAGCCATTTAATGAATGATCCAAAATACTGCGTTTTTTATCTTTAGACTTGATTGCAGCTTTGTATTCATTTCTTGTCATTGTGATTTGCTCCGTTTTTTTGAAGCGTTTAACAGATGGATCCCCCGGTTTTTTCTCTTGATAATCTGCATTTATATCAAACAATAAATAATTCCCTTGTTCTTTTTTCATCGAAGCGTATAGTGTCGCTGGAGCAATTTTTTGCTCAGGATCATCAGGAATTAGTGATGCGGGGACAAATTTCGGTACAAAGTAAGAACGACCACCTGAATATTCCTTTTTAACAGTTGAAACTGGCTGCTTCTTTTGTCCTTCACGGGGTGCTACATATTGTTTGGCTGACTGCTCATGATTTGTTCTTTGGTGATCGAAAAGTACTTTTTTTCCTGTCTTCTTCGTTTCACTGACTGCATGCTGACGATAAGTCGGTAGTGCTCTTTTGAAACGTTCAAGGGTTTCTTGCTCTTGATTATGGAACGCACTTTGAGCAGATTCGCCGCTTGGCTGACGACGATAGTTTTTTTCTTCAACTATCGTTTTTGGTTTTTCTACTAGCGATTCTGTTTGTTGTTCGGTAATAATCCAGCTATCATCGGATGCAAAGCGTGTCAACGAGTCTTCGTTCGACCGTCTTTTCACACCTTCTTCATCAGAAAAAGCCGGAAATCTTTCTTTCTTTCGCTTAATGTCAGAATAGTGTGCCATTGACTTGCTCCCTCCAAAGTATCATTTTTCTTCACTATCATAGCATGAATAGCAAAAATTTGCTGAAAATTTCTTATTAATTATAGTCTCGTGGCATACTGATAGTCGCCTTGTTCGACGATTGAATAGGCCCCTTCCTCAAAAAATTGCCAGAGCTGACCTAAAATGCTCCGCTGTTCAAATTGTGAACAATCCGCTAGTATCTCATCCTCTTGAGATGGAGCACCTGTTTTACTTGGAGAACTAGCAACAAGCTGACAGTCTTCTGTCAAAAAGCCGAAATCAACTAGACTTTTTAAAAAGATCGACGGACGTATTCGTTTGGGATTGGTACGCAATTTTTCAAATAAAACTGCTACTTGATCTAAGTAATATGATGGATCAACATCGCCCAGATAAGAAAACTGCTCATAGCGATTCTCTGCCCCGCTTCTCATAGCTGTAAAATAGGCTGGCATCGTCTTATCATACTCTTCATCAGATAGTTCATAGACCTTAAGCTGTTCATGAATTAGCTCTCGAAAGACGAATAGCGGGCTGTTACTGTCTGTCAGATATAGTTGCGGATGAGTCGCTAGTTGTTGTCCTTGGTAGAAAAACCACGCTCTTCTTTTCTCTTTCGGCCATGGAGCGATCATCACCTTTGCTTGCTCAAATTTCGATCGGATTACATCATCCGTTTCAGCTTGCAGATATATGGGTACCAGTAATTTATATCGCCGCTCTGACCTAGCAATCAGACCGAGACGAATGTAATTTTCCATCGCGCGATCGACTTTCACAGTAGGAAAGGCTTGTTTAATATCACGCAATGTCGGCAATTGCTCTGCTTTATTGATTAAATAGTTAACGAGTTGTTCAAAAAAAAGACGATCGATAAGTTTCTGATCAGTTTGCCAATGATCCTCTACTATTAATTTCATTCGGACACCTCCAGTTCATTCATAAAAAAAGCGTGAGAATCAATCCCAGTAAGCAAACGCTTAGATTGATTCATCACACCCGATTAAACTATCGTATTCACTCAATTAAATCTATTAAAATGTTTCAGTCAATTGTGGAACGATTTGTTTTTTACGAGAAACTACACCTGGTAAAAAGGCCCGATTGTTATTTAGTGTCACACCAAATGCTTCTTCCACGTTAGCTTTGGGTTCGCCGACAACAAGCAATTCTGAATCGCTATCTAAAATATTGGTAATGACTAACAAGAACAAGTCGTACCCGTTACGTCCATTTTCAGCCGCCATGACTTGTTCAAATTCTGCTTGACGCTCTAATACTTCTGCGATGTCTACCGTATTCACCTGCGCGATACGAACCTTTTTATCGCCCATTGGGAAGCTTTTTGCATCAAGCTCTAATAATGTATCAACGGATTTCGTACTTAAATTCGTACCCGCTTTTAACATGTCTAAGCCATAGCTTTCTACATTGACAGCCGCAATTTCTGCTAATTCTTTTGCAGCAGCAACGTCTTCTGGCGTACAAGTGGGTGATTTAAATAATAATGTATCTGACACGATAGCCGATAGCATGATTCCTGCGATTTCTTTAGGGACAGAAACATTGGCTTCTTTGTATAGTTTCAAGACAATCGTACTTGTGCATCCAACTGGTTCAGCACGATAGTATAAAGGATTGGCTGTTTCAAAGTTAGCAATTCTGTGATGATCCACAACAGATAAAATAGCAACATCAGCGATATCGACTGCACTTTGTTGAAATTCATTGTGGTCAACTAGCATCACGCTATCGGCCTCTGGTTTCACACTTGTAATCACACGAGGTGCTTCTAGTCCAAATGTTGATAATGCAAATTGTGTTTCTTCATTAGGTGTTCCTAATGCGACAGCTTCAACATCCTTTCCTAGTGCATTTTGTAAATGGGCAAAAGCAATTGCCGCTCCGATTGCATCGGTATCTGGATTTTGGTGCCCGAAGACTAAAGTTTTTGACATGACGATCTCTCCATTCTTTCTTATCGCTTTTAATGATAGCAAAAAAAACAAGATAAGAAAATAGCATTTCTTATCTTGTTGCACTTTATCTTGTTAAATATCCTTGATAGTCATTCACATGGAGCAAATTTTTCGCATTTTGAACACGATCATCAGTAGGAGGTTCAATTCCTTCCAATGGATACTTTAACCCCATTTCATCCCACTTGAATTTTCCCATCGTATGATACGGTAAAATTTCTACCTTATCAACATTGTTCAACGTCTTAATAAAGGCATCCAAACGAATTAAAAATTCATCGTAATCACTTCGAAAAGGAACTAGGACATGGCGAATCCAGACTGGTTTGTTGATTTCTGATAAATATTTCGCCATTTCGAGAATATTTTCATTACCTAGCGAAGTTAATCTTTTGTGCGCTTCGTTATCGATATGTTTAATATCAAACAAAAGCAAGTCAGTATAATTCATTAGCTCTTCAAATTTACTAAAAAATGGTTCTTCCCTTGTAAACGGTTTGCCGCAAGTGTCGATGGTCGTATGAATTCCCTTTGCTTTCGCCTTTTTAAATAAATCAAGGAGGAAATCCAGTTGCAACAAAGGTTCACCCCCACTGACTGTGATGCCGCCTTTTTCACCCCAATAGGACTGATACTTTAGCGCTTCAGCTAACACATCATCCGCAGATCGCAGTGAAGCTTTTGGATCATCTATCTTCCATGTGTCTGGATTGTGGCAAAACTGGCAACGCATGCGACAACCTTGCGAGAATATCACAAATCTTACTCCTGGTCCATCTACCGTCCCAAAATTTTCAGTTGAATGAATTCTACCTTTCACTTCGGTAATCATAAAAATCCCTCTTCTCTAAAAAAGAAGGTGACAATCAACAAGACTGCCACCCCATCTCTTCTTACATATGATCATGAGATGTTCTTGAAATAACATCTGCTTGTTGTTCAGGTGTTAAGTCACGGAACTTCACAGCATATCCTGAAACTCGAATAGTCAAGTTTGGATATTTTTCTGGATGTTTTTGTGCATCTAATAATAATTCATTTGTAAATACGTTCACGTTGATATGGTAACCGCCTTTATCAAAGTAGCCATCTAAAACGTTACGTAAGTTATTAATACGAGTTGTATCATCTTTACCTAAACCATTAGGATTAATTGTTTGAGTATTAGAGATACCATCGCGTGCGTGTTCATATTCTAAGCGCGCAGTTGAGTTTAATGATGCTAATAAACCATTCTTTTCACCTAAAAATTTGCCATCTTGGTAACTTGGGTTTGCACCTGGTGCTAATGGTTTACCTGCACGACGGCCGTCAGGAGTATTACCTGTAGCTTTACCATAAACAACATTTGAAGTAATTGTCAATAATGAAGTTGTAGGTGTTGAGTTACGGTAAGTATGTTGACGTTTGATTTGAGTCATGAAGTAATCAAGAATCCAGTTAGCCATTGCATCTGCTTCTTCATTATCATTTCCGTAAGTTGGGAACTCATTTTGCGGTACATAGTCAACAGCCATGCCGTCTTCGTCGCGAATCACTTTCACGTTACCGTATTTGATTGCCATGATGCTATCTGTCGCATGAGAAATACCTGCAATACCTGTAGCAAATGTCCGTTTCAAATCAGTATCCATTAAAGCTAATTGTGCAGCTTCATATGCATATTTATCATGCATGTAGTGAATAATATTTAATGTGTTCACATAAAGTTCTGCTAACCAGTCTAATGTTTGTTTGTAGTTTTCCATGAATTCATCGAAATCAAGGGTTTCACCTTCCATACGACGGAAACGTGGACCAACTTGCATTTTTGTTTTTTCATCTTGGCAACCGTTAATTGCATAAAGAACAGCTTTCACTAAGTTTGCACGGGCACCGAAGAATTGCATATCTTTACCAACCACTGTTGCAGATACACAACAAGCGATGGCGCAATCATCAGATCCCCAATTTGCACGAAGCAAATCATCATTTTCAAATTGGATTGAAGAACTTTCTTTCGCAATTTTTGCTGCGTAAGTACGGAACCCTTCAGGTAAATGTGAAGAATACAATACTGTTAAGTTTGGTTCTGGAGAAGGCCCCATATTTGTCAATGTATGAAGGATACGGAAATCATTTTTTGTCACTAATGAACGTCCATCGATACCCATACCAGCGATTGATAATGTAGCCCAAATTGGGTAACCAGAGAATAATGAGTTGTATTCTGGTGTACGCGCAAATTTCACCATACGTAATTTCATAATTAAATGGTCAACTAATTCTTGCGCTTCAAATTCAGTAATGTCACCGCGTTCTAAGTCACGTTGAATATAAATATCTAAGAAGGCTGAGATACGACCGATAGACATTGCCGCACCGTTTTGAGCTTTGATTGCACCAAGGTAACCAAAGTATAACCATTGGATTGCTTCTTGTGCATTTTCAGCTGGACGTGAAATATCAAATCCGTATGAAGCTGCCATTTTCTTCAAGTCAGCTAAAGCACGATATTGTTCTGAAATTTCTTCACGTAGACGAATGACATCGTCAAGCATAACGTTGCTTCCGCAGTTGTCATGATCTTTTTTCTTTTGTTCCATTAAGAAATCAATACCATATAATGCGATACGACGATAATCACCAATAATACGACCACGGCCATATGCATCTGGTAGGCCAGTGATAATTTTGTTTTTACGTGCTAAACGCATTTCTGGAGTGTACGCATCAAATACACCTTGGTTATGTGTTTTACGCCATTCAGTGAAAACTTTTGTCATGTTTTCATCAACTTCATAACCATTTGAAGTCAACGCATTGTTTGCCATTTTAATACCACCAAATGGTTGGAATGCTTGTTTCAAAGGTTTGTCAGTTTGTAGACCAACAATTTTTTCTTCTTCTTTAATTAAGTAGCCTGCTCCATGTGAAGTAAGTGTTGATGGGATATTGTTATCCATATCATAAACACCATTTTGTTCATGTTCTACTTCGAATAATTCTTGCAGTTTCGTCCATAATTTGTCAGTACTTGGCGCGATAGGTTCTAAGAAGCTGTCATCCCCTTTGTACTCTGTGTAGTTCTTTTGAATAAAGTCCCGTGTGTTAATTTCATTTTGCCAATGTCCGCCTGTAAAACCATCCCATGCTTTGTTTGTTGCTTTTACATTAGTTGTTTCGACTGCCATTTTCTGGTCCTCCTTATAACTGTTTTTGTGTAACAGCTTTTACGTGATTAGTATAACACATAACCCCTTTTATGCAAGTGTTTTCAACGTGATTTTTTAACATTTTAAGGCTTTTTTTATAGTTTATTTTTAGAAACCTTTATTTATCAGCGTTTATGATTGTGAAATACTTATTTAAAAACAAGAAAAATACACGTGAATCAATCACAATATGAGAAAAACACTAGCAATCTGTTTTGCAACAGTTTGCTAGTGTTTCGTTATTTTTATAACAGTTTATTTGGTAGCTCATCGACAGAAACGATAGTGCCACCTGATTTTTCATCAAGTACGAATGAGCCATTAGACGTTCGATCAGCAATTGGGAACTGATTGGCCTGTACTTCTTTTTTGTCGCCTTTTTGATTGGTCAAGAGTAATTCTGTTTCATCACCAAGGCCCATATAGATAATCCGATGCGGATGATTTTTAAGTTCCCTTAAAACCATTATCCCTCTTTGCGCACGCGATGTTTGAGGCAATTCTTGTGCTAACATGCGTTTCGCTGCACCTCTTTGGGTAATAATCACGACAGGTGTATCACCGTCTGTATGTACTAAAATAGCTTGTACGACAGTGGCATCGTCTTCTTTCAAATTCATCGCTTTCACACCGGCAGCTCTCGGGCCAACTACCGGTACATCCGTTACAGCATATCGCAAGCCATACGCCCGATTGGATACCATAAAGATATCTTGTGTAGCGATTTCTTGTGGTTCAATCACCATGACCGAAATAACTTTATCCTCTTCTTGTTTTAAGGTGATAAAAGGCAGTGGTCGTGTTTTGTACGTCCGCCAAGGGGTGAACTCGCTTAATTTCGTGCGCTTAATCATCCCTGCTTGAGTTAAAATAAGTAATTCTTGTGTTGTACTTAATTGTTTGTATGGTAGAACTGTCAAAATATTTTCTTCAATTTTTAATGTAGTTAGAGCTTGCGATAGGTGCTCCCCTACATCTTTCCATCGCAAATCAGGCAATTCATGAACTGGCCGATAGATCATATTGCCTTTGTCGGTGACAAGTAACAAGTGATCTAAGGTATTTAATTGCCCCTTATAGACAACGACATCCGACTCTTTCATCCCGGCTTCTTCATTGTTTGATGCACTATATGAGCGCAGACTACTACGTTTCACATAGCCCTCACGCGTAACGACCACCATCACATCTTCTTGAGCGACCAATATTTCGGTATCAATCGTCAGTTCAGTTACTTCTGCTTCGATAACGGTCAAGCGCTCTGACTGATATTGTTTCTTCACTTCTCGTAATTCTTTTTTCATCACTTTGAACAATTCAGTTGAATCTTGGATAATTTTTTGCAATTCAGCAATCGTAGCTAATAATTCTTCTGCTTCTTGCTGCAATTGTGTAATATCTGTATTTGTTAAACGGTAGAGCTGTAAAGTAACGATGGCTTCAGCCTGCTCTTGAGTAAAGGCATGCGCCAAAATCAAATTGTTTTTGGCATCTCGTTTGTCTTTACTTTTACGGATTGTTTTAATCACTTCGTCTAAAATCGATAACGCTTTGATCAAACCGTCGACAATATGTTGACGTGCGAGAGCTTTCTTTAAATCATACTCACTGCGACGCAAGATGACTGATTGTCGATGGGCGACGTAGCTACTTAGCATTTGCTTTAAGCCGACTTGTTTGGGCCGCATCTGATCAATCGCGACCATATTAAAGTTATAGTTTACTTGTAGATCGGTATTTTTAAACAAATAATTCAAAATACCTTCTGCATTTACTTCTTTTTTTAGTTCTACAACGATTTGAAGACCGGTGCGATCACTTTCATCACGCACTTCGGCAATTCCTTCAATTTTTTTATTGATGCGAATTTCATCCATACGTTTGACAAGATTGGCTTTATTCACTTCATAAGGAATTTCAGAGATGACGATTTGTTGTTTGCCGCCTTTTAGCTCTTCAATTCGTGTTTTAGAACGTAAAATAACTTTCCCTTTACCAGTTTCATACGCTTTTTTAATCTCATCGGCACCTTGTAAAATACCACCTGTCGGAAAATCAGGTCCAGGAATAAAGGTCATTAGTTTTTCCAATGAAGCATCGGGATGATCAATAAGGTAAATCGTCCCATCGATAACTTCACCCAGATTATGAGTCGGAATTTCCGTGGCATACCCCGCAGAAATCCCTGTCGAGCCATTAACCAATAAATTAGGGAACATTGATGGCAAAACAGTCGGCTCTTTTTCGGTATCGTCAAAATTCCAGACAAATTCGACTGTTTCTTTGTCAATATCTCGTAATAGCTCGCTACTTACCTTTGATAGTCGTGCTTCCGTGTACCTCATCGCAGCCGGTGGATCACCATCCATACTCCCGTTGTTTCCATGCATTTCGATTAACACATTGCGCAATTTCCAATCTTGACTCATTCGGACCATTGCTTCATAAATACTACTATCACCATGAGGATGGTAATTTCCCATAATATTTCCGACTGATTTAGCTGATTTCCGAAAGCTCTTTTCAGCGGTATTGCCGTCTTGATGCATCGCAAACAAAATTCTGCGTTGGACTGGTTTTAAGCCATCGCGAATATCAGGTAATGCACGCTCTTGAATAATATATTTTGAATAGCGACCGAAACGATCACCCATCACTTCTTCTAATGTTAATTCTTGAATGCTGTGTTTTTTTTCCAAAAAATCAGCTCCTATCCTTCAAATAAACTTATATCCTCAACAGAATATGCTGGCCGATTCACTGGTTTTTCTTCGACCGAGTCAAGGAGACTACCGTCCTCTTCTAAAGAAAATTGCACATGACTTTCGATCCATTTTCTTCGTGGTTCGACCTTATCACCCATCAAAGTAGTCACGCGTCGTTCAGCTTGAGCCGGATCATCAATTCTGACTTGCACCAACGTCCGCGTCTCGGGATCCATCGTCGTCTCCCACAACTGATCGGCATTCATTTCTCCAAGACCTTTGTAGCGTTGTAACATATAGCCCCGACCGACTTTTTCTGTAACTGTCTGCAATTCTTCATCCGTCCACGCGTATTCAATGACTTCTTTTTTGCCAGTGCCTTTAGATACTTTGTACAATGGTGGCAAGGCGATGTAGACTTTTCCAGCTTCAATTAATGGCTTCATGTAGCGATAGAAGAACGTCAATAACAAGACTTGAATGTGTGCTCCATCGGTATCAGCATCCGTCATGATAATAATTTTGTCATAGTTACAATCCTCAATGGAGAACTCTGGACCGACACCTGCACCAATTGTATAGATCATCGTATTGATTTCTTCATTTTTCAAGATATCTTGCATTTTCGCTTTTTCGGTATTGATTACTTTTCCTCGCAGTGGCAGAATCGCTTGGAACTTGCGATCACGGCCTTGTTTTGCCGATCCGCCCGCAGAGTCTCCTTCGACCAAATACAATTCATTTTTCTTTGGATTTTTGGACTGTGCTGGCGTCAATTTTCCTGAAAGTAAAGATTCACCTTTTTTCTTTTTCTTGCCATTACGACTTTCTTCCCGCGCCTTACGTGCTGCTTCGCGAGCCTCGCGAGCTTTGATTGCTTTACGAACCAATAATTGACTAATTTCGTTATTTTCTTGTAAATAGAAGCCTAGCTGCTCGCTAATAGCATTGTCCACAGCTGTTCTAGCAGCAGGTGTTCCTAATTTTTCTTTGGTTTGACCTTCAAACTGCAACAAATGCTCCGGAACGCGGATCGATAACACACTTGACAAGCCTTCTCTAAAATCACTACCTTCTAAGTTACGGTCTTTTTCCTTTAAAAGACCGACCTTTCTGGCATATTCATTTAAAGCTTTGGTTAACGCAGCTTTCATCCCCGCTTCATGCGTTCCGCCATCTTTTGTGCGGACATTATTAACAAACGATAAAATCGTTTCCGAAAAACCATCGTTGTACTGAAGCGCCACTTCAACTTCAATCATTTCTTTTTCGCCAGAAAAATAAATAATTGGCGTCAAAACATCCTTCTCTTCATTTAAATATTCGACAAATTCTTTAATGCCTTCTTCGTAATGAAACACATCTTCTTTATCGTCTTCGCGTAAATCAGTAAAAGAAATTTTTACTCCCCGTAGTAAAAAGGCCGACTCTCTTAATCGCTCTGCTAGCGTATCATAAGAAAATTTCGTCGTTGAAAAAATCCCTTTATCAGGTAGAAAGCGCACAGTCGTCCCATTTTTTTCTTTGGTCTTACCGATTTTTTCTAATGTCCCTTCTGGATGACCACCATTAACAAAGCGCTGGCGATACTCTATTCCATCGCGGACAATTCGCACTTCAAGCCATTCGGACAGGGCATTTACGACACTGGCACCCACACCATGCAGACCACCTGATGTCTTGTAGCCACCTTGACCAAATTTCCCACCAGCATGTAGGACGGTGAAAATCACTTCGACTGTCGGTATGCCTGAAGTATGCATTCCGACCGGCATCCCTCGACCAAAATCTTGGACACTGATACTACCATCTTTATGTATGATTACTTTAATTTCATCGCCATATCCAGAGAGGGCTTCATCCACTGCGTTATCTACGACTTCATATACTAAATGATGTAAGCCGCGCGCATCTGTCGACCCGATATACATACCTGGTCTTTTACGAACTGCTTCTAACCCCTCTAATACTTGGATTGAAGCATCATTATATTCATTGGATTTTTTTACCAAAGTCAGCTCTCCTTTATCGTTTAAAATTTCGCAACATCTCCTATCATACTCTATCTAAATTAAAAAAAAAAGCCATACCCTACTTGTCCTATGAGTTTCAAATGAATTTATGAGAAGCTTGTAGGAAAAATTGTTAGAAACATGAATTCATGATAAAATTTGACTTAGAGATAAGGAGCGAAGTTATGTTTAAAATTCTATTATTATTTATTGGTGCGTACTTATTAGGATCAATTCCATCAGGTGTTTGGATTGGGAAACTTTTTTATAAAAAAGATATCCGCCAATTTGGTAGCGGCAATACTGGTACTACAAATACCTTCCGTGTGCTAGGAAAGCAAGCAGGGATTATTGTCTTAATTATGGATATCTCCAAAGGAACATTGGCCACTTTACTACCGGTATTGTTTCATAGTACAGTGATTAATCCACTATGGTTTGGTGTGTTCGCCATTATCGGCCATACCTTCCCTATTTTTGCTCATTTTAAAGGTGGAAAAGCGGTCGCGACGAGTGCAGGGATGTTACTGGCGTACAATCCGCTATTTTTTCTTTATTCGTCAGCAATTTTTGTTATCTTCCTTTTTCTAACGAGCACGGTCAGTCTGACAAGCATGATTGCGGCCGTCTTGATTACGCTATCGACCATCATTTTACCCTATTGGGTGCCTGCTATTTTGCCAACACATAATTGGTTATTAACAATTATTGCCATCGGGGTATCAGCATTCATTTTTTACCGTCACAAAGAAAACATTGCCCGCATCAAAAATGGTACAGAAAGCAAAGTCTCATTTGGCCTCCAAGCCGCTAAAAAGAAAGAATAAATCCGGACACCAATCCCTATTTACAACACGGCTTGGTCCGGATTTTTTTCTAAATAGCTTCCCACTTATTCAACGGAAATAGTATATTCTGCATGGAAATCTTCAGTTGGTTCTAATCGACAGATACCCAACTTATCTTCTAATTTACTCGTTGTCGTTAAAGCATCTGCTACACCATACCAAGGCTCAATGCAGACAAATTCCGCCTGTTTTGGATATGCCGACCATAAACCCACATAAGGAAATCCTTCATACGAGAGGGTGATTTTATGCGGTAATTTTTCTGACTCGATGGTCCATTCATTGTGGCCTTTTGTCTCAAATATTAATGCATCATTTTTAAATAATTCATGCGTCAAATCAATGGGCGCATTGGTTTGTCCTAGTGTACGATTGGCATAATCTACTAAATTTCCTGCTAACGGAATCATGGTTCTTGACTTAGCGGGGTACGCAGTAAAAAAGTAATCCGAAAAGTCCAAATCCTGCTCCAATGGCACACGAAATGCTGGGTGCGCACCGATTGAAAAATAGCATGTGTCCTCGCCTGGATTTTGAACATGGTAATGTACTGTCAACTGATTGCCCACAAGTGTGTAGGTGACATCCAATTGGAAAGCAAACGGGTATACACTGCGCGTCTCTTCGTCATCTGTCAGTCGGAAAGTAGCTGTCGTTTGCGTTTGCGTAACGAGTTGAAACTCCTTGTCTCTAGCAAAGCCATGCCTAGGAAGTGTATAACTCTTATCTTGATAGTGATATTGATCGTTTTTTAATGCTCCGACAATCGGAAATAAGATTGGCGCATGTCGCCCCCATTTATCAGGATCTGCTTGCCAAATGTATTCCATCCCTGTTTTCTTTGCGATAAAATGCTGTAATTCTGCCCCTTTTGTTGCAAATTCTGCCCGATACTGCTCATTTTCTAAGATAATCATCACTACTACTCCCCCTAACGATTCAAATTTTCTTATCTATACTTTTTCAAGTTCCTCTTTAAAGCGTTGGTTTAATATTTTCAAGTAGGTGCCTTTCATTCCAAGTGAACGTGATTCAATAATACCGGCAGACTCTAATTTACGTAGAGCATTGACAATCACTGAACGGGTAATTCCTATCTTATCTGCTACGCTTGAGGCAGTTAGTCGACCTTCATCGCCATCCAGAGCCTCAAAAATAGCTTGAACCGCTTTTAGTTCACTATAAGATAAAGTACCAATCGCCATTTGTACAGCTGTCAGACTACGGACATCCTCTTCGATAGAACGAGACTGTTGATAAAGAAATTGCATACCAACTACGGTCGCACTATATTCCGCAAGTACCAGATCATCGTCGCTAAATGTTTCTTCAATCCGTGAAAGGATAATTGTACCCAGACGTTCTCCTGCTCCATAAATTGGAACAACTGTCGTCAAGCCATTAGGATACAGTTCACGGCTTTCAATTGGAAAGGCCGTCATATCATTGCTAATTGGAATATTGGCTAATGTGCTACCTAAATGATCTACCATATCGGTGTATGTCTTCGGAAATTGTTTTTCGACAAGCATGTTTTTCACTCGGTCATTATTGACGTCATGTTTTTCATTTAGCCCAAGTAAATTCCCATTACTACTAATAATATACGCATTGCTATCCAAAATGTCCCCTAAAATTAAAGCCATTTGATTATAAGGAAGCTCAGATTTCATATTAAACGTGTTCTTTTGTTGCAATAACTCATTGATTTGTCTTGTTTTTTCTAATAATGTACGCATGGTATTCCTCCTTATAAAATATAGCGACTTAAATCTTCATCTTGGGCGATATCATTTAGTTTTTCGTTTACATAGGCTTCCGTAATGGTGATTTCAGCCATTTGCATATCTGCTGCTTCAAATAATAAATCTTCCAATAATTTTTCCAAAATAGTATGTAGTCTTCTAGCTCCGATGTTATCGGTTTCTTGGTTCACTTGGAAGGCGATTTGAGCAATTCGCTCAATGGCTTCTTGCGTGAAAATAACTGAGACGTGCTCTGTTCCTAGTAGAGCAATATATTGTTTGATTAGAGCATTGTTGGGTTCAGTCAAAATTTTAACAAAATCCTCTGCCGTCAAATCATCTAACTCTACGCGAATTGGAAAACGACCTTGTAGTTCAGGAATCAAATCGCTTGGTTTTGATAAATGGAATGCGCCGGATGCGACAAATAAGATGTGATCCGTTTGCAGCGTGCCGTATTTAGTATTTACTTGTGAGCCTTCTACGATTGGGAGAATATCACGCTGTACCCCTTCTCTAGAAACTTCACCAGAGTTACTTTGAGATTTTGAGGTGATTTTGTCAATTTCATCAATAAAAATAATCCCACTCGCTTCAGCAAGTTTTAAGGCGGCGCTATGGATATCGGCATCATTCACTAACTTAGATGATTCTTCTTGTACCAATAGCTCACGAGCTTCTTTGACTGTGACTGTGCGTTCGATTTTTTTCTTGGGTTTTAATGCACCCAATGTTTCATTTAAATCAATCCCCATTTGCTCTAGTCCATTGTTCATTGGAGCAGCTTGGGCTTTGGGCTCGTCAATTTTAATTGTTACTTCACGGTTATCTAGGACACCGCGTTCCAGCTGCTCAAAAATCGCTTGCCGATTCGAGCGGATTTCATCCGTTAATTCTTCTTTTGGTTCTTCGACGGGCTGATTGGCCGTATTAAGGATACTCATCATTTGCTCGTAAGGATTGGTGCTTTGCTTTTGCTCCTTTTTGATTCCTGGAACAAGTGCTTTGACTAAGCGGCGATTGGCCTTTTTTACCGCTTGTTGGTAGACGCTACTGTATTGTTCCTTACGAACGATTTGAATGGCATTCTCAACCAAATCGCGGACCATCGATTCGACATCCCGCCCCACATAGCCGACTTCAGTAAACTTTGTCGCTTCGACCTTGATAAAAGGCGCAGAGACAACTTTTGCCAAACGGCGTGCGATTTCAGTCTTGCCGACTCCCGTTGGACCAATCATTAGGATGTTTTTGGGTGTTACTTCATGTTGCATCTTTTCATCTAATTGCAAACGGCGGTAACGATTACGCAAGGCCACAGCAACAGATTTTTTCGCCTTTTCTTGGCCAATAATATATTGATCTAGTTCTTGCACAATTTCTTTTGGTGTTTTTTCTTGATTCATCTTAAAACTCCTCAACGATAATATTATGATTGGTAAATACACAGATGTCCGCTGCGATGTTTAGCGCATTTTCGGCAATTTCTTTCGCGCTAAGTGCTGGACTGTAAGCTTTCATTGCTCTAGCCGCAGAAAGGGCATAATTTCCACCCGAACCAATCGCTAATATGCCATCATCAGGTGCAATCACTTCACCCGTACCAGAGACGAGCAACATCTCTTTTTCATTCATCACGATTAACATCGCTTCTAATTTTTGCATGGATTGCTGTGTGCGCCATTCTTGCGCTAATTCCACAGCTGCTCTAGTTAAGTTGCCGTTGTATTCATTGAGTTTTCCTTCAAACTTTTCCTCTAAGGTAAAGGCATCCGCAACACTACCGGCAAAGCCGACAACTACTTGATTATTATAAATGCGGCGTACTTTTCTAGCTGTCCCTTTCATGACGATTTGTTCGCCCATCGTCACCTGACCGTCCCCCGCCATTGCGAATTTGCCATCTTTTTCAACCGCACAGATTGTTGTTGAATGAAACATTGATTCCATTTAATGATCCTCCTCTTTCATGCTCTAGGATGAAATTTTCGATAATTTTTTTGTAATGATTCTTTTGTCACATGGGCATAGATTTGCGTCGTGGATAGATTCGCATGCCCCAATAATTCTTGCACCGTTCGCATGTCTGCACCATTATTTAACAAATGTGTGGCAAATGTATGGCGCAACTTATGAGGATGAATCTCACTATCCAACTGACTTCTCTTTAATAGTTGGTTTAAGATATATTCGATACCTGTCGCCGTCACTGGTGACCCTAAATGATTCACAAATAAGTAATCGTGTTCCTTTTTAAACTGAGTAAGTAATTCTTTACGACCATTTTGTATATAGTGGCTCATTGCTTTATTAGCATGCTCATTAAATGGAACAATCCGCTCTTTGCTTCCTTTCCCATACACAAGTAAAATCTGATGTTCCCAATCAATCGATGTTAGTGTAATCGCGGCGCATTCGCTCACCCGCAACCCACACCCATACAAAATCTCTAGTAACGCCAGATTCCTTTGCTCAAGTGGCTCGGTGCCTTTGACACTGTCAAAAAGCTGTTGCAACTCGTCTTCATAAAAAAAGCGTGGTAATTTTTGATTTTTCTTTTTTAAATGCACATAGGCAAATGGATTTTCAGTCAATACCATCCGCTTCAATAAATATTGATAAAATGAACGCAAGCTAGCTACCTTGCGACTAATGCTGTTGCGACTATACTCTTGATCATTTAAAAAGCTTAAATAAATTCGCACATCTCGATAATCAATCGCTAAAAAATCGCGACTACCTGACTGCTCAAGAAAGTCTAAAAACTGAAAAAAATCCTCCGCATATGCGGCTTGTGTTTTTTCAGAATAGCCTCGCTCGACGATTAGGTATTGCGAAAATTCATCAAACCATTGAATTGACGGAGTGTTTTCTTGTTCATCAAATGACTCTTTATTCATCACACCTCATCCACTCTTGTTGTTATTCTTTCTGACATCTTGTTGAGAGATATCCGATTGTTTAGAATGTAGCATACGGTTTCAAAAAAAACAAATAAATTGTCAGAATTTAATAAATTGTTCACCATTTGCTTACAATTTAAAAAAATACGCTAAGAACTCCATGAAAAAAATCTAATAATAAAAGCAGATCGAGCGCGGTTAGCTCTCAAGCGATAAGCTCTTTTTTTTGATGAGTGTCTTTCACTCAGCATAAAAAAGTCTTAGCGTTGCAGAGGGTTCGCTCGAGCTGCTAGTCATCGATAAAAGCAGATCGAGCGCGGTTAGCTCTCAAGCGATAAGCTCTTTTTTTGATGAGTGTCTTTCACTCAGCATAAAAAGACGTAGCGTTGCAGAGGGTTCGGCTGCTATTTGCCAGTTTACTATCAGATTTATGAAAAAAAGAGTGTGACAACCGTTCGTCACACTCTCTTACTATAAATGATTCGATAATCAGTTAAACCGCTTATTTTTGGACTCAACTGTTTTTATCGCGTTTCTTGCTCTTGTTTTACCTCAGAGCCAGTTGCTTGATGCTCTTTGACAGCTTCAACTAACTCTTTATTTCCCTTATTAACGGCCATTGAATCATTAATCAATGAAACTAAATCTAGACCAGTAGTTTCTTTGATTGTATCAAACGTTCGCGCCAAACCAGCTTGTCCCATTTCATGCACGCCATCTCCATTACCAAAACTTACAATCTTATCAATGTTGCTAATTGGTGCATTGACTTCTTTTGCAATCGCTGGTAAGACTTTGATAAATTCAATTAATACCCCAGCTTCGTTCAGTTTTTGTAAGGCGACAGCCATTTTTTCTTGGCTTTCTGCTTCGGCCAAACCGACCTTGATGATTTTTTCAGATTCTGCTTCCCCAATTTTGGCAATTCGCTCTGCTTCGGCTTGGGCTGCTAAGCGGACTTTTTCTGCTTCGGCTTCGGCCTGGGCAATTTCTCGTGCTTTACTTGCCAAAGCTTGTTGTTCGACGACATATTTGTCAGCTTCGGCTTGTTTTCTGACGGTAGCTGTCAATTCTTTTTCAGTCAATTCTGCTTGTTTTGACTGAATTTCGATATTTTTATCTTGTTCAATTAAGTTTACTTTCATTTTTTCGACGACGGCAATTTGCTCTGCTTTCGCATCGGCCACTTCACGCTCTTGCTTGTACTGTGCTTCTTTTAGCGCCATGTCTTTATTGGCTTCGGCGATTTCTGTCCGACGGCGAATTTCTTCTTGTTGTGCTAACTGCTCATTTGCCGCTTGTTTGATCCGTGTTTCTCTTAGCGCATTTGACTCAGCTACCTCTGCATTTTTCTTTACTTCAGCAATCTGAGGGCGACCTAAAGCTTCTAAGTAACCATTCGGATCACTCACGTCTTTAATCGTAAATGAGACAATTTCAAGTCCCATTTTTCTCAAGTCAGTAGAGGCGACTTCTTGGACTTGTTCAGCAAAGTCATCACGGTTTTTGTAGATAGCTTCAACGGTCATTGTCCCTAGAATCGCGCGCAAATGACCCTCTAATACCTCTTGGGCTTCATCTTCTAATTCGGCTGTGGATTTCCCTAAGTATTGTTCAGCAGCCGTTTTAATTGCTTCGACACTGTTGCCAATTTTTACTAGCACAGTAGCACTTGCTTTAATCGGTACGCCTTGTTCCGTATAAACTTCCGGTGTACCAATCTCTAATTTGTGAGTCAATAAACTCAGTGTATGAGCCTTTTGCACGATTGGAATCACGAAGGTTCCACTATTTTTTAAAATTTTAATGCCATCTTTCCCCAAAAATGACCCCGTCACAATTAATGCTTCATCCGGCTTCCCAATCCGATAGCGAATCATTAAAAATGCGACAATTGCTAAAACAAGTAACACTACCCAAAAAATCGGACTTTCTAACAAATCAAATACCATGTACTTTCATCTCCCTTAATAATTAGTTGCTTTTACTACCAATGCCACACCAGCTTGATCAAAATCAATAATTAGTACTTTGGTTCCAACTGGCAAGCCTTGTTGCTTTTGTCGATCTTCTTCTCTATAGAATCGTGCTGGATAGACACTCGATGCATCCCCACTTCCGATTTCACGTACTTCCCCAAAGGAATCTCCACTAATTCTTTCCGTCAATTCCCCAATAACATAATCTTTTTGCGCCAACACATTCGATTGATTTTTGTCGGTCAGCCGATTGTAAAGATACATAAACGGCATCAATATGAGCGAAAAAAGTATCAAAGCGGTCACTAGCAAAATAGCATACGCACCATATCTCGCAGTATCAGTCAGTTGGTTAAGCGAATTCATTAGTTGTTCGATCATCGTGCATCCCAGTCCTCTCTATATAGTCATCATAGCTTAAGCCACGTTCCATGACAAGGAGTATCAAAAAATAAAAAATAACCACAGGAAGCGATTCCTGTGGTTATTTTTGAATTTAAAACAATTCCTGTAGTGATGAACGATACTAGTTTCCTTTGTGATCAAACCTTTTAGTCACCAAAAACTTTTTGGAGCCAAATCTGTGATGTTCGTATAAGAAATACCACGAACAAAAGCATCGATATGCGTCACTGTATTGCCTGTATCTTCTTCTACCCAAGTAATCAAATACAACGTATCTTGTAAATGGGTGATTTGTGGCTTAAAGTGATTCACCGTTCGTGCAGCATAATTCGCATCTTCTACAACTGTCACAGTTAACTCGTCTTCATTCTCAAAATATAATTAATACTTTGCGTTTTCTCCAAAATCAAATAAATAATCTTGACCGACAAAATCAAGTTTTGTCATTGCTCTACACTCCTATCGTCATGCATCGCCCAAGTAGGATTTGTAGCCGTTATTTCTTTTGTTACTTCTTCTAATGCAGTCAATGCCCGATTAGCCAATGCTTCATAACGACCTTTTTTGTCGCGAATCCGCTCTGGTAATTCAGGAAATAGACCAAAGTTGGCATTCATCGGTTGGAAATGTTTGCCAGAAGCATGCGTAATGTAATACGCCATTGAACCAATTGCTGTCTCTTGTGGAAAAATAATCGGCTCTTGCCCTTTAGCAAGACGAGCAGCATTCATCCCAGCTACTAGTCCACTCGCTGCACTTTCTACATATCCTTCGACTCCTGTCATTTGACCAGCAAAGAACAAGTCATCCCGCAAACGAGATTGATACGTTTGTTGCAACAATTCAGGTGCATTCATAAAACTATTGCGATGCATCACGCCATAGCGAACGATTTCGGCATTTTCTAAGCCCGGAATCATGCGAAAGACCCGCTTTTGTTCGCCCCATTTCAAGTGTGTTTGGAAGCCAACGATATTATACAGTGAAGCCACCGCATTATCTTGTCGTAATTGAATGACAGCATATGGCCGTTTGCCTGTCTTAGGATCTTCCAATCCAACCGGTTTCATTGGTCCAAATAACATTGTTTTCGGACCACGGTTAGCCATCACTTCGATTGGCATACAGCCTTCAAAATATTTTTCCTTTTCAAATTCTTTTAAAGGTGCCACTTCCGCATGAATGAGTTCCTCACGAAAAGCCTCGAACTCTTCTTTGGTCATTGGACAATTTAAGTAAGCAGCTTCCCCTTTATCATATCTTGACTTCAAGTAGACTTTATTCATGTCGATGGAGTTTTTGTCTATGATAGGTGCCGCCGCATCATAAAAATAAAATCCATCCGATCCGTTAAACTCACGAATTGCTTGGGCTAGTGGTGCTGAAGTTAGTGGGCCAGTCGCGATAATCGTTAAGCCTGCTGGAATCTCAGTAATTTCCTCACTAATGACGGTCACTAGCGGATGATCTTTGACGCGTTTAGTAATCAATTCAGAAAATGAATCGCGGTCCACAGCTAACGCTCCGCCAGCTGGCACAGCTGTTTGATCGGCTGAAGTAATTACGACCGAATGTAAACGACGCATCTCTTCTTTCAAAACACCGACCGCATTTGCTAGGCTATTGCCACGTAAAGAATTGGAACAAACCAATTCCGCAAAATTTGCTGTATGATGAGCCTCTGTTGACTTCACTGGGCGCATTTCATATAAGCGCACAGGTACACCTGCTTGGGCTACTTGCCATGCAGCTTCACTTCCAGCCAGTCCGGCTCCAATAACATTTACACTTTCCATAGATAACTCCTCATACTTTCTATTTTTGGACTGCTTCTTCATAATCCCCTTCAGGACAGATGACTTGCTTGCCGCCCTTCACTTTTTTCTCAACTAAATAATGGTCACATTTTGGACAAGAACGCCCCACTGGTTTATCCCATGACGTAAATTCACACGTCGGGTAATTGCTACAACCATAGAAAATTCGGTTCTTCTTAGATTTCCGCTCAACTACTTGACCTTGGTGACAGACTGGACATTCCACTCCAATCTCTTTGATGATTGGTTTTGTATTACGGCAATCTGGGAAATTACTACAAGCGTAAAATTTACCATATTTGCCTAATTTAATGACCATCGGATGCCCACATAGTTCACAGTCAAATCCTGCCGGTTCATCCTTGATCTGAATTTTTTCAATACCTTCTTCGGCTTTGGTTAACTCTGTCTCAAACGGTCGATAGAAACGATCTACAACTTTGATCCATTGCTCCTTGCCTTCTTCCACACTATCTAAGTCTTTTTCCATCTCAGCCGTAAAATGACTGTCTACAATACGTGGGAAAAATTCCTCAATTAGCCCATTTACAATTTCGCCAAGTTCAGTTGGTTCAAAGCGCTTTTGAGCTAATTTGACATAGTAACGTCGTTGAATGGTATCCAAAGTTGGTGCATAGGTCGATGGTCGACCGACACCATTTTCTTCCAATGTACGAATCAATGTCGCTTCACTAAATCGGGCCGGTGGTTGGGTAAAGTGTTGTTTTGGCTCGATATCAACAGATTGAACCTTGTCTCCTTCGAGCAACTCTGGCAAAATATTTTCTTTGTCTTCTTTGCCATCGTCTCGTCCTTCGACATAGACTTTCATAAATCCGTGGAATTTTATTTTAGAACCATTGGCAATAAACGTCACACCATTTTGAACAAGCGTCACCTTCATTGTGTCCAAAATTGCTGGTTTCATTTGACTAGCCACAAAACGTGACCAAATTAACCGATACAATTTCATTTGATCCTTGTCTAAATATGTTTCCATTTGCTCAGGTGTCCGGAGTGCGCTTGTTGGTCGAATAGCTTCATGGGCATCTTGTGCACCTTGCGCATTTTTGATCGCCTTATTTGAGTGTGCTGCGTATTCACTGCCATACGTTTCTTCAATAAAAGTCGCTGCTTCTTGTTTCGCTGAGTCCGCGATACGCTTAGAATCGGTACGCATATAAGTAATCAAGCCGACAGTCCCTTGTTTTCCTAATGCAATTCCTTCATAGAGTTGTTGTGCTACCATCATGGTCTTTCTCGTCCGGAAATTCAACTTACGAGCTGCTTCTTGTTGCATACTACTTGTCGTAAACGGTGCTGCTGGATTGCGTTTGCGCTCTTGTTTTTCAACTTTGGTAACGTCGTAGTCTTTAGAGGTGATTTTTTGCGTCACTTCTTTCACATCCGCAGCTGTGCTTAGTTTACGCTTCTTGCCATCCACACCCCAAAAGTTCGCTTTAAATTTTTTCTTTTCTTTTTTAAAATTACCGTCAATGCTCCAATATTCTTCTGGTTCAAATTTCCGAATCTCTTTCTCGCGGTCGATAATCATTTTTAACGCTACAGACTGTACCCGACCAGCACTCAAGCCTTTTTTGACTTTTTTCCATAAGATTGGGCTAATTGAATACCCTACCAAACGATCCAGCACCCGACGCGCTTGTTGTGCGTCAACAAGATTTAAATTTATGGAGCGAGGCTCTTTAAAGGCTGCTTTTACAGCATCTTTCGTAATTTCATTGAATACTACCCGATTTTTATCATTCAAATCCAAGCCGAGCAAAAACGCCAAATGCCAAGCAATGGCTTCCCCTTCTCTATCCGGGTCACTTGCGAGATAGACTTTTTGTGCTTTTTTAGCTGCGCTTCGCAGATTTTTGATGATATCTCCCTTACCACGAATCGAAATGTAATGAGGCTCGTAGTTGTTCTCCACATCAATCCCCATTTTACTTTTAGGTAAGTCACGAATATGTCCGACACTAGCTACGACTTTATAGTTTCTACCGAGATATTTTTCGATTGTTTTGGCTTTAGCTGGTGATTCTACAATGACTAAGTACTTATATGCCATAAAAAAATGGCTCCTTCCCATAAAAAATTTCTACTATATAATGGACCACTTGCTCATAGCGATAAATCGTAGCCTATCATATCCATTAGAAATCTGTTTGTCAAGAATAGCGCCATTGTTTTTTTCTGTTCATTCTGCTTTTTCTCGGAAAAATCGGACTTCATCGAGCAGCATTTTACTATCTGTCATACAAACCGCACCATCTAAAATTAGTTGATGACAGCCTTGTGATTGGCCCGATAAAATATCTCCTGGCACAGCAAAGACATCACGACCAAATTCCATCGCCAATTGAGCAGTAATAAGTGCGCCACTGCGTTCTTTTGCTTCAATAACTACTACGGCATCTGCTAATCCAGCAATGATCCGATTACGCATTGGAAAATGATGTTTTCTTGGTGGTGTACCGACAGGGTATTCACTGATGACTAAATGATGCTTTTTCATCTCTGAAAAGATCGGAAATGCCTCTCTAGGATAACAGTAATCTAAACCTGTACCAATCACGCCGATTGTATGTCCTCCGCCAGCAATTGTCGCTTGATGGCTCCATTGATCCACACCTTTAGCTAAGCCACTCACAATGACATTATTGGCATCAATCAACGGCGGTAATAAGGAGTGGACCACTTTATACGCATAGGAAGTGGCTGCACGTGCACCGACAAATCCCAGTAAACGCTGATGATTCAACAGGTCCAAACGTCCTTCATAAAACAAAACTTGTGGCGGATACGCCATTTGTTTCAGTTGATTTGGGTACACATTATCAAGAATAGTAATAAAGGGCTGGTTGCGTGCTTGTTCGTCCACCCACTCATCTGTTAGTCGCGACCAGCTTGCCTGGAATGTTTGCTTGCTTTTTGTCAGTTGCGCTATTTGACATAATTCTTGTATCGTAAACTCTGTCGTCTCTAATTCTTGAGCTATATTAAAAATCCGACTCTTTCCTACTAATCCAATCCCTTCACACAAAGCCAACTTAAATAATAATTTTCTTTCAAGCGAAAGTGTCCGTTTCATCAAAAAAACTCCTTTTCACATAATTATTCATAAATAACTACGCAAAATGGAGAATGTTAACAATAATTTTTGACTGGTGCGAAGCTTTTACGATGGATTGGCGTAATCCCATTAGCTTTTAATCCTGCAAGATGTTTCGCGGTACCATAGCCAGCATTATGCTCAAAGTCATAGCCTGGATACTCGATAGCGTATTGCTTCATCATCCGGTCACGCGTGACTTTAGCGATGATACTGGCTGCTGCGATTGAATTTGAGCGTGCATCGCCTTTAATTAACTTCTCTTGAGGAAGATTGATTGGCAGTGTCATGGCATCAATTAACAAGTAATCAGCAGGAGTTGACAAGTGTTCAATCGCCTCCATCATCGCTAACTTACTTGCTTCATAAATATTCACTTCATCTATGCACTGTGGGGAAATAATACCAATGCCAATCGCAATCGCTTGCTCGCTAATTGCTTGAAAGAGTGCTTCACGTTGCGCTTCTGGCACTTGCTTTGAGTCATTTAGCCCTAAGAATTGCCTAGCTGGCGGTAAGATCACAGCAGCAGCGACGACTGGCCCAGCTAATGGTCCCCGACCTACCTCATCAATCCCTGCCACCGCTTGGGCACCTTTGCTCCAAGCGATTTTTTCAAATTCCGACATCCGCTCGAAGCGATCAACTAGTGCTTGCTTTTTAGCTTGTTCTTTATTATAACGAGAAAGAAGTGTTTGAACACCTTTGCGTTCATCGTTTGCGAGTTCAGCTAGCTTATCATCAGTAAGTAACGGATGATCTTGAAAGTATTGTTTGATTTGCTCAATCGATTGCTTCATCATGGGACTCACTTTCTTGTTCATCTGCTCGATCTAGCGTAAATCGACCCAGCTTCCCTTGACGAACTTCTAATAAAAAGCGCTCACTCGCCCGTTCATAATCTTCTCTTAAGCCCATTTTCTTTGTCACACTCATCAGTAAGTCTGGTACCGGCAATTGCTCATCCTCTATCTTCAAACCATAGCGTTGACTAATACGGCCAGGATAGTAGGTAGTAAAGAACTCCAGCCCATATAAGGCTATATCATCTAGATGGAGCAATTGATCTTTAATCGCACCTGTTAACGCTAATTTTTTACCGATTTCTTGGTCCTCAAATTTAGGCCATAATATCCCTGGGGTATCCAATAACTCCAATTCATTACCGACCCTTAGCCATTGCTGCCCTTTGGTGACCCCTGGCTTGTTACCAGTTTGGGCAATCTTTTTCCCTACCAAGCGATTCATGATCGTCGATTTCCCTACGTTAGGAATACCCAATACCATCGCTCGAATGGCGCGTGCTTGGATGCCTCGCTCCAAATCACGTGCTCGTTTTTCTTTTAATGTCCGTTTGGCTTTCGCCAAGACTGCTTTGGTGGTATTGGTTTCTTTGGCATTACAAGCCAATGTTTCATACCCTAGTGATTCAAAATACGCCTGCCATTTTCTTGTCTGACTCTCATCTGCTAAGTCAGCCTTATTTAATAGAACAACGCGTGGCTTGTGTTGCACAATTTGATCGAGCATTGGGTTTCGAGATGAAAGTGGTAAACGAGCATCCACCAATTCAAATACCAAATCAACAAACTTTATTTTTTCTCCTACTTCTCTTCTGGCTTTGGCCATATGCCCTGGAAACCATTGAATTGCCATGTATGTTCCTCCTAATGTACCCATTTTATATCAGGGAGTGGATAATAGACAAAGACTGCCTTGCCAATAATATCGTCAGCAGACACAGCGCCAAATGAGCGACTGTCTTTGGAAACTCGCCGATTATCCCCCATCACAAAATAACTATCTTTTCCTAATTTTTTCACATCTAATAAATCGTTCAACGAAAAGTTATTCGTATAAGGATTTTGATCGTGAATCTTTTCTTGATTTTCTGCTAAGTAAGGTTCGTCTATCTTTTTCCCATCGACATACAGTTGATCATCGACATAGGCAATCGATTCACCCGGTAAACCTATCACGCGCTTAATATACGTATCTCCATCAGCTAAGCGAAAGACTACAATATCAAAGCGGTGAATCGTCGTAACATTTTCTACGACCACCCAGTCATTTTTTTTAAGCGTCAACTGCATGGACTTCCCTTCAACTTGAATCGGAATGAGTAAGAATCCTCTGATAACAAGCGCAATGGCTAATGCTAACAAACTAAATTTAAAATAGAACCAAAACCGATCTACTTTCACTGGCCATTTCATTATCAGATTCTCCTTTCTATTCGTTCTTTAATACGTCAATCGCTTTGTTCATCATGTCATCGTTTGTTTTTAATTGATCCGCTGCAGCTTGTGAGATTGCTTCGGCTGTTTTCTTGTCCACGATGCCGGTCACTGTCAGTTGCTTTTTCTTCTGAATGTCTTTTACAGCCGCTTGGGTTTCCTCTGTGTACTTGTCGCCACTCGTTTTGTAACCCAACCCAGCTAAATACGTATTTAAGCTTTTTACATTGCTGGACTCAAGCCCTAATGCCATCTCTATATCTGTCGGCAATGGTGTAGCATAGACATAGGCCGGATAATCGACTTCATAGTTCGGGGTAATACCTTTTTCATGAATCCATTCTTTCTTAGGTGTCAGCCATTTCTTGATGGTTAGTTTGACTTCACTACCATCAGAATATTGACTAATGGTTTGGACTGTTCCTTTACCAAAAGTCTTCGTTCCAACCAGTGGGACGTCCGCCGATTCACTTACGGCTCCGGCAAAGATCTCAGAGGCTGAAGCACTCCCTTTGTCGACTAACACAACAGACGGCTCTGTCACTTTAAATCCTTCATCGAGTTCACTTGAAGCGACTACTTTTTCACTAGTTCCAGAACGATCCTCAAGCTGTAAAATGACAGCTTGATCTTTTAAAAACATACTTGCCATTTGTTCCACTTGATCGAGTAGTCCGCCTGGATTTTGTCTTAAATCAATCACAAATTGTGTCGCGCCTTGTTTTCTCAACGCAATAATGGCTTCTTTGAATTCTGAGGCTGTTTTTTCTGCAAAGGTGCTGACAAACAGCTTGCCGATCGTTGGGTTTTTTGTATCGATAGCGCTTGTGACCGTCGTCATCGGAATCGTATCTCTGGTTAAGGTCGCGGTATATTGCTCGGTATCTCGTTGTAAAACCAAAACAACATCGGTCCCTTTTTTTCCACGTATACTGCTAACGACCTCGGTCAGTGTTTGGCCCGAGGTGGACTTGCCATCCACTGAAAGAATGAAATCGCCGGCTTGAAGGCCGCCTTCTTCAGCTGGACTGCCCTTAATCGGTGCCTGTGCAATCTGCGGTACCCCATCCACCAATGTCAACTTCGCACCAATTCCTTCAAAACTATCCGCTAAAGACCGCGATAAATCTTTAGCATCTGATTTTTCTAGATATGTGGTATAAGGATCATCCAATGAATCGGTCATCCCTTTTAATGCACCGTCAATTAAGGCCGTAGTGTCGACCTTTTGATAATAGCTCGTCTGCAATAACTCATACAGTGCCTGCACCTTTGAAAGCTCCCCTTGACTTTCAGTCGTGACTTGCGTTTGCTCAGCCTGGTTATCCATATAAACATACATCCCACCCGCAGACAATCCTGCCGTTGCGACCAACGATCCTAAAAACACCCGATAAGATACCTTCTTAACCATACCATTCACTCTCCCAACACCAGACTTCTTTACTATACTACCACGCGTGAAATAAAAGAAAAAGAGAACTTCTTATCTGTCTGTTGTCATTTGCCACGAAACAGATAAAAAGTTCTCGACTTGTTTCATCGTTTAGCGAAACGAATTTCTCTTAGCCTTACGTTTGATTATGATCAAGGTATAGCTCCCATGCCTGATCAAAGATAGTCATCGTTGACAAATAATCAGCATTCATCTCCAAGTAACTAGAAATTTCATGGTACTCCTCACTCTGCTTGGGAAATTGTTGATCACAAGCAATGTCATGGGCAAGCACTTGGAGCGCATCGTCTGGATTATTTCCACGCAACGTAAGAATATAATGGTAAAAACTTCTAGTCATGGCCCCAAATTCCTTCTAAGTACTGCGCACGTAAGGCATGGTTGCGTGCAAAATTCGCTGGATTTTTTTTGTAATACGCTTGATGATACATCTCAGCTGGATAAAAAGGTGCAGCTGGTTCAATCGTAGTCACGATTGGCTGGCTATAACGTCCACTCGCTTGTAGCTCTTGTTTGCTTCTTTCAGCGATAACTCGTTGTTCTTCATTTAAATAAAAAATAACTGGGCGATAGTTGTCACCACGATCTTGAAATTGACCGAATGCATCGGTCGGATCCGTTTGCTGCCAATAAATCGTCACAAGCTCCTCATAGCTAATAACTGCTGGGTCAAATACAATCTCGACAGCTTCTGTATGACCTGTCGTATGTGTGCAGACTTGCTCATAGGTAGGATTAGGTACGTGTCCTCCTGTGTAACCTGATACGACTGAATAAATTCCTGGGTGTTCATCAAATGGCTTCACCATACACCAAAAACAGCCACCCGCAAATATTGCTTGTTCCATTGTTCATTCCTCCTATTTTTCATCCGATGCTGGTAAGTATAAACTTGCCTTTATTTCATCGTCAACTAAATCAATTTTTTCAGCTTTGATAAACAAGCCATTTTGCATGCGAAATTGATCCAATCGAATCAATACCGTGCCATCTGACGGCTTGATTTCAATCCATGAAGGCAATTTGTAGCTACGCTTAACCAATTTCATGACTTCTTTAATTGGCACGCCTAACGTCCCAATCGATAGACTTTTCGCCTTTAGTTGGACATTACCATTCTCCATGACATAAGGGTCAAAATACAAATAAAAGTTCACCGGCATCCCTAACACTTTGAATTGCCCATTCAGCAACGCTTGGTTTTCCAAAGTGAAAGTGTAGTCTAAACCAGATTTTTCACTGTAATCTTGAAGGTAAAAGGCGATAAGTTCGTTCACTTGTTGTTTCGTACTTTCAATCGTGACCACGGGACTGCCATCGCGTTCGACTAATTTGGCTGAGTTGCTCGTAAGCACCTCTCTAGGCTCTAATACGCGGTTGGCAACCACAATTCCTGATCCTACTACGACACCTAAAAGAACGAAAAAAGCGACCATCCAGCCATTGATTTTTTTAAATGAAAATGATTTACTCGTCGTTTGATTCTTATTGGTTTGACTGATTCTTGTTTTCTTCATCGGTTACTCCTTTATTAGCCAATGGGACTTCGTTTTCACTAATTTATCCTTCACAGCTTTGGCCATCAGTTGATAGCCAATCGCATTCGGATGAAACTTATCCCCTTCATATAAGGCATTGTTTTCCACTGTAACACTCGTTTCATCACTGGTCGTCTCACTACTTGATGAAGTCTCTGATTCACTAGTCTTGGTAATGCCGACTTTATTATCCACACCCTTATATAAAAGATCATTGATTGGAATAAAGTACATATTGCTTTGGTCATCAATAACCTCCTCTGTGGCCTCGTTCCAATTATCGACGACGGTCTGTAGGGCTGTGATTTCCGGAAAATTCAAATAAAATGGATTGTAAATACCTAAGACATAGACTGGTGCAGTCGGATTCAATTCCCGAATGCGCTCAAGTAACGCTAGGCTATTCTTTTGATAACTGGCCTCGGAATTTTCAATCGTTTTCACTGAAAGAGAAAGGATATTTTTTTGAATTACTTTTAACAAGTCATTACCGCCAAAAGTCGCGGTAATAAAATCAGCCTCGCTAATTTCTTTTTGCAATGCTTCATCTTGATTGATTCGCTTTAAAATTTGATCACTACGCTCTCCAGCAACACCCTCATTTTGAGCATGGACGGTCGCTAGGCCATACTGATCCTTTAGTTTATCGGCCACTAATGAAACAAAACCACCCTGTTGTGTCTCATCACCTACACCTTGCGTCAAAGAATCACCAATTGCTACATAGTGAATACTCGTCTTTTGATTGCTTGCTTGGACTTTTTCAGCTGTCGCCTGTTCAAGTTTCGTTGTTTCCTTTGGTAACAACCAACTCGTAGCTAAAAAAGCCACCACTGTAACAAAGACGAAAAAAAACAACCATCCAAAGAGAGATTTTTTCTTACTCATACGTTCACCTCTGTTTCCTTACATTACCAAAATTGCTAGAGATTGCAAGTGATGTGACTACTCTGCCTGAATGCATATTTTCAACAAAAAAAGTGTATACGAATATACACTTTTTACTTTCACATCAAAAATAATCTCACGTTGTTACTCTCCACTGTAGTACATAACAGCAAACGCACCTTCACCAGTATGGGTTGCAATAATCGGCGTTGTTTGCAGCAAGGGTATATGCATCGCTGGGAACATTTGTTTTAGTTCATCGCGGAATTTCAAGACTTGCTCATATCCGCCTGCATAGGAGATTCCGATTTGCTTCACATTTGGCACACTTTTTAACTCGTCTTTTAATTCATCGAACCATTTACTAAAGGTCTTCGCCCCTCGCCCTTTGATGACAGGCACCAATTCAGAATTGCGAAATTCCATCACCACGCGCATATTCAATAAATTCGATAAAATCCCAGTTGCTCGACTGATTCTACCACCTTTTACAAGATTTTCAAGGGTAGAAAGCCCAATAAACAAATGCGTATGCTTCAAGACATTTTCCATTTCCGCATAGACTTCTTCTAAGGATTTGCCTTCTTTAGACAGTTGTGCCGCTCGGATAACTGGAAATGACAAGCCTTGGTCAGTCATATTCGTTTCGACCACAGTCACTTTGCTTTTAGAAAGATTACTAGCCTGTCTAGCCGCTTCGACCGTACCGCTAAGACCTGTCGTCATATGAATCGACAAGATTTCACTACCGTCCTCACCTAGTTCATCGTATAATTCAACGAATTTTCCGATTGGCGGTTGACTCGTTTTTGGTAATTCTTTGGCTTCTTTCATCATGCTCATAAATTTTTCGCCAGATAAACGATCGTCATCTGTATACAATACGCCATCAATCATTACCGATAACGGAACAACATGAATTTCTAATTCATCGCGCGTCGTTTTTTCCATCGTGCAAGATGAATCAGTTACAATTTTAACTTTTCGCATCTAAGTTCACTCTCTCTTTAAAAAAAGCCTATTTTCGTGTACACTACAGATAGGCACTATATAAAAACAGTATAACAGACAACTATTGTTTTTTCACCTATTTTATTACGATCTACGAAGAGGATGGTTTTATGCAATCACCAAAATATTCCCGAACTTATCTGATCTTAAATGAAGTTTTGAATGCTTGCACGCATGGTATCGGCTTAGGATTGAGCATTGCCGGACTTGTGATCCTATTAATCAAAGGAGCCCATGCGCACTCTGCTATGCATGTCGTTTCATACGCCTTATATGGCGCGATGATGATTTTACTCTTTTTGTTCTCGACGCTTTTTCATAGCTTGATTTTCACCAAAGCCAAAAAAGTTTTTCAAGTTTTCGATCATGCTTCGATCTATCTCTTGATTGCCGGAAGCTACACTCCCTACTGCTTATTAAGTATTGGCGGTTGGCGTGGTTGGACGCTCTTTTCAATTATTTGGTTGATGGCGATAGTAGGCATCGTCTATAAGTCCCTCACCCTCCATAAGCAACAGACCGTTTCAAAAGTATCGACCCTGATTTATATTGTGATGGGATGGCTGTGCGTGTTTGCAACACCTCAACTCATCCATTCACTTGGAACAACGGGAACCTTATTGTTATTTTTCGGTGGCGTCTCGTATACGTTAGGAGCTTTCTTTTACAGTCTGAAAAATATCCGCTTTATGCACGTGATTTGGCATCTCTTTGTCATGACAGGTGCTGGCTTTATTTATTTTTCCATTTTATTTTTTACTTGATTCAAAAGCTGAGAGCATTCCGTTTCTTTATATTTTTTTCTGTTAAGCTTGACTAAAAGCAGCGCGATTAATTGATCCACTACACCAAAAAGACCCTCACATCCAAAAGTTTGAGAAATAACTTCTGAATGTGAGGGTCTTTTTTTAAAGCTGAAAAATTTTCTCAGCCTCTTTGAATTCTCACATCCGCTTTTTTATTTAGTTCGTTGATAAAATTCAAAACGGTGCGGATAGGGATTCGCTTCGTCTACTTTTCCTTCAATGACTTTCGTCCGTGTCCAGTCATTCCAATCAATCGCATGCTCCGGAAAATAGACATCGCCAGAGAAACGATGGTCAATCCATGTTCGATAGAGATCCGTACACTCACTTAACAAGCTTTCAAATACACCAGATCCGCCGATTAAAAAGACTGGCTCGTTCGTTTTTGCTACATAATCCAATACCTCTTGGCGAGTATGCATCACGATGACGCCATCCGGGGCTTGGTAGGCCTTGTCACTTGTCAAGACGATCGATGTTCGTTTTGGCAAGACTTTGCCATCCATTCCTTCAAAAGTTTTTCTCCCCATGACAATCGTGTGATTCATTGTTTGTTCTTTAAAAAATTTCAAATCATTTGGCAAGTGCCACGGTAACGTGCCTTGGTTACCAATCAAGCCATCTGCATCTTGTGCCCATAAAGCTACTAACATGACAATACTCCTTTTCTATACTGCAATCGGTGCTTTAATTGTCGGATGTGGGTCATATCCCTCAAGTGTAATATCCGCAACATCAAAATCAAAAATTGATTGCTTCTCTGGGTTTAATACTAACTTCGGTGCTGGTCTGACTGAACGAGTCAGCTGCTCTGTCATTTGGTCAAAGTGATTCATATACAGATGAGCATCACCCAGTGTATGGACGAATTCGCCCACTTGTAAGTTTGTCTCATGGGCAATAAGATGCGTCAACAATGCGTAGCTAGCAATATTAAATGGCACGCCCAAAAAGACATCTGCGCTACGTTGATACAACTGACAACTCAATTTCCCCTCATGAACATAAAATTGAAACATCGTGTGACAGGGTGGCAGAGCCATACTTGGGACATCTTCTGGATTCCAAGCAGATACAATCATGCGTCTAGAGTCTGGTGTATGCTTAATTTGGTGAATCACATCTTGCAATTGATCAATAAAGCCACCTTGCGCTGTGTCCCAATGGCGCCACTGATACCCATAGATATGCCCCAAATCTCCAAATTCATCAGCAAATCGCTCATCGTTAACAATTCGCTCACAAAACTGAGCCAATTCGTTTTGGTACACTTCGTTGAAGGCATCGTCCTCTAAGCTTCTTCGGCCAAAATTCGTCATATCAGGTCCATGATAAGAATCACTCGCTACATATTTTTCAAATGCCCATTCGTCCCAAATATGGTTATTATGCTGCAATAGGTAGCGGATATTGGTATCCCCTTTAATAAACCAGAGCAATTCACTTTTGATTAAACCAAATGGCACTCGCTTCGTTGTCAATAGAGGAAAACCTTCTGACAAATCAAAACGCATCTGATGACCGAAAATACTTTTTGTACCAGTACCAGTTCGATCTGATTTGCTGTTTCCCTCGGTTAAAATTTTACGACCTAAGTCTAAGTATGCTTGTTCCATATTGGTCTCCTTTTTAGTTAACTAAACTCACTTAAATATTCCCAACGAGCGTATTTTTCTTCCAGCTGCTCTGAAGATTGATCAATTGTCGTTTGAATCGTTTGTAGCTTAGTAAAATCTGATCCTTGATGCAACATCTCTTCTTTTAATTGCTCAATGGTCTCTTCTAGCGTAGCAATATCTTCTTCGATGGTCTGCCACTCTTTTTGTTCCAGATACGTTAACTTTTTCTTTTCTTTCGTTATTGGTTCCGCTACTGCTTTGACTGTTTTTGTCGCTTGTACTACTGCAGCGTCACTTTTTTGCTTTTCGATATATTCTCTGATTGAGCCATAATACGTATCAATCATTGCTTGTCCATTAAAAATCAACAGCTTTTCGGCTACTTTATCAAGAAAGTATCGATCATGAGAAACTGTAATGACCGCCCCAGCAAAGGTAGCTAAGTAATCTTCAAGCACCGTCAATGTATCTATGTCTAAGTCATTGGTCGGCTCATCAAGTAAAAGAACGTTTGGTTGCTCAATTAATAGACGCAAGAGATACAGCCGTCGTCGTTCACCACCAGATAACTTGCCAATTTTCGTACCGTGCATGTATCGCGGAAACAGAAATTGTTCCAAAATTTCGGTCACACTAATTGACGTGCCATCCGTCCGACGTACTTGTTCGGCCACTTCTTGTAAATAGGCAATCATCCGTTTATCAGGATCCATCTCGCCACCTTGTTGTTGATAATAAGCTAGTCGGACAGTCTCACCAATCGACACGACACCACTTTGCGGTTCAATAGCGCCACTCATAATGGCAAGCAATGTCGACTTACCTGCACCATTTTCCCCAGTAATACCTAGCCGCTCTTTCGATTTTATAAGGAGTGAAAAATCATGTAAAATAGCTTTGTTTTCATAAGAGAAGTCGACATCTTTTAATTCTATAACCTTTTTCCCTAATCGTTTGGTTTCAAGATCAATCGCGATCGACTCCTTCGACTGAACTTGATGCAGATTCTCCTCTAGATTCTCAAAACGCTGAATGCGTGCTTGTTGCTTAGTTGAGCGCGCCTTCGCACCCGCTCTCATCCAAGCGAGTTCTTGCTTATAAAGCTGAACACGCTTGGTCTCTTGCTCTTGAGCCACCCGATCACGCTCGGCTCGTTGTGCAACATAGGCTTCATAATTTCCTATATACTCCGTCAACGCACCATTACTAAGTTCAAACATCCGATTGGCGACTCGATCAAGAAAATAGCGATCATGGGTCACCATCATCAAAGCTCCCTTGTATTGTGCCAAATAACTTTCCAACCACGTGATGGCTTCATAGTCCAGATGGTTAGTCGGTTCATCTAATAGCAATAAGTCCGGCTCATCGATTAATACTTGTGCGAGCCCAAGCCGTTTCTTTTGACCACCAGATAATTCAGACACGCGTTGTTGTAGGTCATGTAAGCCTAGCTGATGCAAAATACTCTTGGCATTCGTATCGGCAAGCCACGCATCTTTTTCATTCATGACTTGTTCCGCCCGAGCATAATTGGCCTGGATCGTCGGACTTTCGCCTTCTTCACTTAAAGCCAGCAATGCTTGTTCGTACGCACGGACCGTCTGCACCAATTCACTTTCCCCATGAAACACTGCATCCAGTACAGTCAACGACGGATCAATGACTGTCTCCTGCGCCAAAAAGCCAATGCGATAATCTTTTGCTGCAAAAATGGTCTGTTGATCGCCATCACCCGCATCGATTCCTGCCAATATACGTAGCAAGCTGGACTTCCCTGTTCCATTGACACCTATCAAACCCACGCGATCCTTTTCATGAATCAAAAACGATAAGTCTTGAAAAAGAGTCTTTTCGCCAAATGTTTTGTTTAAATTACTCACTTTTAATTCCTTCAAAGAGTTCCCTCCCTATCTTGGCTATTTTAACACACAAAAAAAATCGTTTCACTATCAAAAGAGAGCGAACGATTTTTTTACACATCTTGTAACTGTCTTAACGCATATGATTCTAATAGATTCACTTTTTGACGGTATTCATTGGCCGCAAACATCGATACCCGATCTGCAACTTCGTATTCCTCAATAATTTTACGCTCTAGGTAATACCCTCGTAAAATTTTTTTCGCATAAGCTGGCTCTTGCTGAACCATAAATGAAAATGGCAAGTCAACGTGATGAATTTGCTTTTTCATATCTTCTCGTCTACGAGAAAAATATTGCACGATCGTCGGATCATATAAATCCTCCAAAGTTTTCAAACTTTGCTGAACCAAAATATTATTTTGCAAAAAGACCTTTTGTACATCATGTATATCTCGACGGATAATCGTCACACGACTATCTTGGCGCGTACTTTGCCAAAAGCGCTTAGGATGCATCGTAATTCTTAACATTCTTCGCCAAAAAAGTAACCAAAAGCTAATGAACGAAAAAATTTGCCGACGAATCGATGTTTCATAACGCTTTAAAAAGCGTGTATACAGACGATACCCATTCATCGAAATTTCACCTTTACGATACGCCTCATCTAAGCCGTCTTGCTCGATTGATAGAATTAGTGATTGAATCTCTTGAACTTCTTGTTGCTCGGACTCAGTCATTGACTCTGTATACAATTCCCACACTCGTGAGTGATAATGATCAATGACAGCCTCAATGGCTATCTCCTCTTGTTCAGACATGGATTGCGTCTCAATATCCAAATATAGATTTTCGATTACTTCATTAAGAATGGCCACCTCAGTGCGGTCAATGGGCTTCTCTGCTTCCCCCTCAGATAAGAAAGGTAAGGCAATCATCCCACCAAGCAAACTCACCATAATGACACAAGCTGTCAAAAATAACAACAATGGGCGCTGACTAAACTCCACACCGTTAACCGTCACTGGTAAAATAAAAATCGCAGCTAAACTGACGGTCCCTTTGACCCCACCGAACGTTAAGATCAAAATTTCTTTAAACGCAGTTGGCAATTTCTTAAATCCTTTTGATACACCAAAGAAGAATGAAATACCGACTAAACGAATAACAAATAAAATGATTGCGATACATAGAATGGTAAAAATCAAGTGCATATTTGCATACTCTTGACTCAGCCAGATCGGCGAAAATACCACTGAAAGTTCAATTCCTAAAAATAGAAATACCAGGGAATTCAACGTAAAACTAATCGTCTTCCATGTACTCTCAGAAACATTTGCTAATTCTGCATCAAATAAAGTGATTTTTCGATAACCCATCGATTGCAAGATACCTGCTACCACCGCAGCAATAATTCCTGAACAGTGGAATACTTCGGCTAATAGATAGGCCACAAAAGGCAACAATAATTCAATTAAAAGATAGACGATAACATCCTGGGCCGAGGCACGCTCAATCATACGAATCACTTTTTTCTTCACCCAGACGACCACAAAACCTGCCAGCGCACCCCCAAGACTAGAGATGACTAAACTGACCGATGCATGAAACAACGAAAACGAGCCAGTAACCAGTGCCGCAACGGCAAACTGGAAGGCTGTTACACCAGAAGCATCATTTAGTAACCCTTCACCCTCTAAGATATGAAGGACTCGTGGCGGAATTTTAAGCCGCTTAGCCAGTGACCCTACAGCGACTGCATCTGTCGGCCCCAACGCCGCTCCAAAAGCAAAACAAGCAGCAAGTGGAATGGATGGAATCAAGGTCTTTAAGGTCAACCCAACACCGACCAGTGTAGCAATCACTAAGCCAAATGCTAAAAATAGAATCATTGAGAAGTTTTTAAGAATTTCTGGTACATCCGCCGCTTCCCCTTCACGAAAGAGCAGCGGTGCGATAATCATAATTAAAAAAATTTCTGGCTGGAATGAAATAAGTTCTGCAAATTTTGTCATACCTAACAAGACACCCAAAATAATTTGGGCAATAAAGATGGGAATGGTCGGTACCACTTTACTAAATACATTTGAGAAAGTAATGGCTATGGCAATAATGACCAATAGCTCAATGATTTCCATTGCATCATCTCCTACTCTCTTTTTGTTTCACTTCATTTAATAATTTGAAGAAGGCCTCTTTCTTTTCTAATACTCTTTTCTCAACTTCAGCTAACTCTTGATAATGAGTAGGATCTAATTCAAGTTGGCAACGTTTGGTTTCCAAACGTAATATATCATGCTTTAGATTTTCCGTTTTTCTAAAAGTTAGAGGATAACGTTTTTTCAAACACTCCTTCATCGCTTTACGTTCTTCTAAAGTCAAATTACCATATTGCTCATGAAGCATTTTTAGCTTCAATTCGAATTCTGTTGTCATTTTTCGTTTACTCCTTATAAACACAATTCAAGTTCTCACAAATACAAAAGTATACCCTAATTAAGAAAAAAAGCAACAAAAAAAAGCCACTGATTTATATATACCAAATTACTTGAATCTGGTCAATTATCAGTGGCTTAGAAAATCATTTTGCCATATACATATCGTAATAGGCATCCATAATCTGCTTAGAAATGACTAAGTTGGGATAAGTGGTATCTGTTTGTTTGATTTTTGGTACCATTACTGCGATGGCAATCTCTGGATCATCCGTAGGTCCGTATACAACTGCATTGTGATTATTTAGCTCGACTAGTTGACCCGATTCAGTCGTAATACTTGTTTCGGCAGTACCAGTCTTAGCCGATACGGTCATTTTGCTACTTGCTAAAGGTCTCGCTGTCGTATATGCATCTGTCCCGTGAACGACATCATATAATCCATCTTTTAATATTTGCAATTCATCAGAAGTAATATCAATTTTGTTTAACACTTTGGTTGCGATGCTTTCTTTTAATGTACCTAAATTCCCATTTTCGTCATTATTGTAGACTCCTTCTACAAAATGAGGCTCTACTCGCTCACCACCATTAGCAATAGCAGAAATATATTGTACCATTTGCAAAGGTGTATACGTATCGAACTGACCAAACGCTAAATCGAGGACTTTTGCGCCATCGCCATTTGATTCTGATAAGGTTGATACGGCTGGACTTTCACCAGTCTGCTCATTCGGAATATCAACTCCTGTCTTCACACCCAAACCATATTGAGCAAAACCAGCTCGTAGTTCTTCATACGCTTTTGTTTGATCACTAATTGCTGGAATACTGATATAGCCGCCTTGATAGTTGATACCCATTAATTTCAATGCAATCTGAATCATGTATGAGTTTGAAGAAATTTCTAAAGCTTTAGCGGCATTAATGTATCGGTTATTAGATCCTGTCGGGTTAAAAATTGAGGCTTTTGCAGCTGAACCTTGTAAATAGATGGGCTGATCTAAAATCACTTGATTTCCACTAATCACCTTATTGTCCCATCCTGTCGTGATTGTCGCTGCCTTAATAGCCGAACCAGGTACCACCGCAGCCTGAAATACGCCAATAGCATTTTGTTGAATTTCTTTCGAGTTAGCCTGATGGTAGTACCCAGATATACCTAAAATCGAACCCGTTTTAGGATTCATAGCTACCGCGTATATTCCATCTGAGTATTGTGCAGCTCCTGAATTAATTAATTGTTGGTAGTTAGTTTTAACAATTGAATCCAATTTTTCTTGGAATGCTGAATCAATCGTCAATTTTAAATTGCTGCCTTTACTTCCGGCAGATACTTCTTTGGTACTCTCGATTGTCCCTTTGTTATTCATCGTTACTTTGTATTCAGATTTTGTCCCTTGCAATTGCGATTCATATTGTTTTTCTAAATAACTAGTTCCAACACGATCATTGCTAAAGTAGCCTTTCTTCAGATATTCTTCAGCCTCTTCCGCGGGTAATCCTTGTTTAGAAGTAGAAACTGTTCCAATAATACTCTTCAGCGCGTCACTAGTCGTGTTTACTTGACGTGACCAGTCTGTACCCGTCGAGACGCCTGCAAGTTCTGAGGCATGCTCTGCAACTGTTGCTAATTCTTCATCAGTCACATTTTCGTTTTTAATAAAAGTTGTTTTCAAGTTTTGTCCTGCATTTAAGCGCGTAAAGATAGATGCAATTTTTAATTGCTCCTCACTAAAATTCAACTGATCTTCAGATACATTTTCAATCATTTTACTGTACTGTTCACTACTAGATAATAATTGCTCTTTGGCACTTAATTTTTTTTGTGCTGCTTCAAGATTTTTCGTATGAGCCAAATAAAAATCTTTTAAATCACGCTCAGTTAAACTATCATCAACCGTAACATCAATATATTTATTCAATTTTGTTGCGATAGCTAATAAATCTTCAGCACCCATAGACGATGTTCTCGTAAATGTAATCGCCGCATTGGCTTGATTTCCCACTAATAAGTTCCCTTTTGCATCATAAATGGACCCCCGTGGCGTACTTTGTTTAATCGTCGTTACAGTCCCAGATGTAATTTCTTCTGACCACTTCTCACTGTTTACGATTTGGAGATTACCTAATCTAATGATTAAAATTACAAATAACAAAAAAATAACAAGAAACAAGAAATTTAAGCGAAATGGAATATGACCTTTTCGTATCAATGGTCCGTTTTTTGCCTGGAGTAATTTTTCTTTCATTGAAGATGACTGTTGTTTTTTCTTGCCCTTTTTCATTCGATAATTCCTTCCTTACTTTCGTCATTTTTCATTTTAGCAGAAAAAAAAGAATATGGAGGGAAAATAGCATTTTTTAAGAAATCTTCATAGAATTTTCTTGTATATGTTTCACGAGAAAATAGACCTTACGCTCCACCTGTTTAGAAAATAGCATAAACATTGATTTTTTCGTAAAAAATCTGCACTCCACTGTGAAACATTTTTTTAGCAAATTTTTATGTGGAAAAGTAAAAAGTGCTTGAACGAATTCAAGCACTTTTTTATTATTGATTCGTATTATCTACTACTTCTTCAGAATCTTGCGATGTTGAATCAGAGGTTGCTGTCGTTGAGTTGTTAGAAGACTTATCTCCAAATTCATACGGGTATTCCGAGGCACTAGTATAATCAGTATCATCGTAGAACTGATCGCCTAAAAGTCCGTTCGTAGAATAGTAAAAATCTTGATTGATGACTAGCTTCGCACTTTCAGTCAAATTCAATTGCTTTTTCAATGTGTTTTGAATTGAAAGCAATTCATTAACACCAAGTATTTGATAGTAAACATCATTAATTGTTTGACTTTCACCCTGCAGCTGATAACTCTTTACAGAATCAAATGCAGCAGTATAATTTTTTCCTATCGTCAACATTTCATTAAATGATAAATCTGTGAGTACATTACTCTTAACCGCTTTTAGTATTTTTTGGTAATTTGTTACACTATCCATACTAAGAACTTTTCGCAAAATTTTCTCAACAACTTCGCGCTGCCTCTTTTGACGACCAATGTCTCCATCAGGATCTTCATGTCGCATACGCGCATAGGCAAGCCCAGTCTCACCGTTCAATGTTTGTTTACCGATTGGCACATGAACGCCGTCTAATGAAAAGTCTATTTTATTATCAACCTCTATACCACCTACAGCATCTATTAAATCACTTAACCCCTCCATATTTATGGAAACATAATGATCTAATGGTATGTCAAGCAGAGTTTCTATTGTATCCATCGCCATATCTACACTTCCAAAGGCATAGGCGTGATTTAACTTGTCAAAATAGGCAGTACCATTTGGTTCATAGCCAACCATGTTTGTTAAAATATCACGATCTAGGCTCACTATAGTTGATTGCTTGGTTGTTGGATTCACAGTAACAACCATCATACTGTCGGAACGACCTTGCTCTGTCCTACCTAATGCTCCAGTATCAATACCCATGAGCAAAATAGAAAATGGTTCACTATCAGCAATGCTGACATCCTCACTTCGCATATCAGACATACGGCCTGATGTAATTTCATCAAAAGTATCTGAGGTTGTCTGAAATAAGTGAGCAGCATATACTGTTCCTGCAGTCACAATCACTATACCGATAGCAAATACACCTACCAAAATTTTTCGAAAGATTTGCATTTTGCACCTCAATTCATTTTATCTCGCACAGTAAAGATTCTGCCATAACAAAATGACAAGTGCAATTCAATCAGAAAAATTTCAAGAAATTTAATGAATTTGTAATAT
>NZ_GL622241.1:1123999-1131172 GCF_000185365.1 Enterococcus italicus DSM 15952 | reverse complement strand
GTTTGAACAAGCTTTCCAGCAATTTTAAGAAAATATAAACGAATCGTCTGGATAGTCATTCCTTGGTCTATTTTTTTGAATGCAATCATTTTTAAAAAATTATTCAGGTAGTAATACTTACTTCTAATATGTAAAAGTGTTTCATTTCTATTCTTGTCATTAAAAAAATATTATAAGCTATCTTTTTGAAACCTACTATAGCATTAGCTATTTACAATGCGGACTACTTCATTTAGGAAATCGATAGAATGTTTTCGAGTCATTTAAATATCCCTTACCTTGCGTCAAATCGTATTGAATCAATTTTAAATCACTTAAAAGAGCTTTTTGCTTCCCATTTAACTTTACTGAATTCCCTAATACTGAATTATATTCTGACGGTAATTGATTCATAATTTCTGTTGTTAAAGCATGATAAGGAGAAACTTTTGCATTTTGTGTTTCAAGTAGTAGCGGAACGAACTCAGCAGAGTTCACGTTTTGCTGCTTGTTAATTTTATTCATTTGATTATTCCAAATAAAATAGTCCGTTTCATACTGTTTCAAAGGATTACTTGCAAATGCTTTTTCAACAGGATATAAACCCGGCAAATGATCACCATAAAAAACGATCGATATCTTCTTACCTAATTGTTGAAGTTTTTCTAAAAATTGTTTAGTTGCTTGATCAGTCATACTGATTTTCTGTGTATAGTCTGATAACAGTTGATTTGTTCCTTCATCATAGTCCTTACCTGTCACAGACAAGTCCGGATCATGTATATATTGTCCATCATAGGGCATATGATTTTGCATGGTAAGAACACTGAAGAATTGATTTTTTTGTGTATCAATTCTTTCTAGAATATCTTCATAGGTTTGCTCATCTGAAACCTTTCCACTCAGAAGCTTTTGATTCGTTAAAGTATCGCTTTTGCTTGTCCCATATAATGCATAAAAATGTTGAAACCCAAATTTTTTATATATCGAATTTCGATTATAATTACCGGCATTCTCAGGGTGAATTGCTACTCTATATTGAAATTGATTGGAAATAGAAGGAATATAGTTCATTTTTGGAATCACATCAGAATTAATAATAGATACATTTGTTGAAAAATTAATCATTGGCAACGATGTAAGAGATTGTATCTCCATATTCGCCGTTCCTCCACCATATCCATTTGAATACATTAATCCTCCAGTTGCTGATTCCTTAATTGAATCGATATTAGCCAAAGGGTTTTTCGAAAGTTCAATTCCATCAATTCGAGCAGGATTGGCTAACGATTCACTTAAAATAAAAATAACAGTTTGATCCCCAATATTCTCAGTTCTTGATTCATTCATTTCAGCAGAAATTTTTTCATATTTTTTAGCAACTTTTTTTATCGTTTTTTGATTGTAGTTTTCCGGCTTATCCATAATTTCTCCAAAATACTGACGTAAATTGATAAATATCTGTGATTTATATCTTGCAGTAATTGGTAAACCTCGCCATAAAATATCTCCATTTGACATATCTAAAAAATTGGTTACTAAAGGAATTTTAATGCGTTCTTCAGGAGTTGTAAAATTTTTAAAATTTTGAGAAATTATTCCAAACATCCCTACAATTACTGCTATTGTTCCTATACGTAATTTTAAAGAGGTTAGTTTGTTTCTAAAAAATCTTTTTGATAAAAAAGTTGTGATTAAAACCACTATTAATATTACAAATAAGGCTAGCATTACTATTTTTAAATTAACAAAAGAAAGAAGCAATTTGGGATTTTTTAACCATGAAAATTCCGAAACATAGATAGGCTCGCCACGCATTGAAAACTTAACTCCGTTTGCAATACTATAAATGCTGCAAACAATCACAATAAACATTGTGGTTGGAATAAATCGATTAATAATCAAGTAAAGCATGAAAAAGAACAGTGTTAAAATAGATACTTGAAACATTGTTGAGCCGACCACAGGAACTATTCCAGAATTATTTACAACCATACTACGCTGAATACAATAATTAAAAACCATAGCCAAAAACAGACTGGCAGAAAAGTCTAAAGAGAGACTATTCTTATTATTCATAAAATTAGAAAATCCATAAAATAGCGCAAAAACAACAATTGCTACTAAAATAAAAACAAAACTTACCCCACAATATAGATGAAATAAATCAACGTTACCAAATTCTTCTGGTATAAAATAACGAAAACTTTTCCCAGAGTCTAATGGTGCAAATTGTAAATCAAAAATTAATTTTGACACAAACTTATCTGATGCCAATAAAAGAATAAAAAAACATGCATAGATATTTACACTCAGTTTCGCCTCTCTCTTCGAACTTGAAGAAGACCGGAAATTTTTTATTCCCTTAAGAACACTTAAAACAATAAAGAAAATTGTAATAATTAACACAAGATCAAAATTTTCGCCATCTTTACTATCAAACACAGTTTTACTAATATTTTCAAATGGCCGACTATTTAATGTATGCATAATTAATAAATAGAAATGAAACAAAAAATATAAAATCAATGTTGCTAAGATTCTTATTATATGTACAAATAGCTTTTCAAATGAATTAGAAAAAATGACAACAAGCACTAGATATGATGCACCTATTCCTCCAAGAATATTGATGAACTGTTGAATTTTTTCAACAGAACTTGTCACAATATCTTCTGGTAAGCTTACAGAAATAAGAATTGATGTGAAACATATGTATAAGGCGGTTAGTATCATTATTTTTTGAACAATGCTTTTTTTCGAGATATTTTTTTTTGAGATTGCCACCAATGTCATAGAAATCTCCTTTACTCATTATTTTTTTAATAATGTCTAAAACGTGTGAAATGAAGTTCATTCTTATCCATAGAAAACTGTTCAATTTAGTTTAGAACCGAACCCCCATAATCATTCACATTGATATTAGCTCTTTCTTTATTCGTATGCCTTGAAATTTTGGAAATTAGATAAAAACTTTTTGATATAATCTTAACCTGAATTATTCATGAAATACTTTTTCCGTCGTTTCATAGGCAGTTGAGTCAATAAAAAGATCAGAAAAACGGGCGAGATCCTCTCATGACGTGCCACTAAATAAAAATCGTACGTTATTCTAAAAAATGGGTTAATTCTAGGCAGTAATTTGTCGGTCTATTTTTAGAAAAAGACTGCTAAATCAACAATTTAAACGACTGTATCCTCTGGAATACAGTCCAAAATAAACCATCATAAACATTTGATGAGGCCAAGTGAATCGCTATTCTTCTTGCGTGCTTTGTTACCTTTGCGCCAATATGAATCAACTTAAAGCGTAACGTGGCGATTGTTGAATTTCTTTCTGAATCTGGAAGTACAGTCTTTTTAAATAGTTGAATCAAGTTATAGGATATGCAAGCTAACGCCATTCGTGCAGAGTTTTCAGTGAAAGTTGAGCTATCAGTCTTATCGAAATAAAAGCCGTTTTTGATTTCCTTAATGAAATTTTCCATAATTCCCCATTTTTGATAAAGAGCGAAGACAGTTTCTGGCGATACGTTTCTGAAATTTGAGAGAACAAACTCAAACCTTGTAAAGAGAAAACTTCCAGCATCACGGGTAGCTCTAACTGCAACGCGTTCTGCGTTTTTCCAACTCGCTGCTTGATAGGTGAGAAAGAAATACTGTACCTCATGTGTCCTGAAATCAGTTTCATCACTATAAAGGACATATCGCTCAGCCTCGCTACGTAGACGACTATTCGCCTTCAGGCGAATCACAAAACGGATATCGTTCTCATGACAAAAATTGTAAATTTCTGGTTTTGCAAAACCACTGTCACCACGAACCATACTATTCATATTGCAAGGATGTTTTGAAAAATGAGTGACAATATTTGAAAGAAAGGTCTCGGCATTCCTTGAGGTATAAACGTTACCTGGACGTAATTCTGCGCCAAGAAACATTCCGGTTAAGCCATCAAAAGCGACAAGAGGATGATAGCCATTAGTCTGATAGTGGTTGTTGAAATCTGCGATTTCTTGATTTCCGTATGTGTCCGAATGAGTAGAATCAAGATCAATCACCATGCCTTGGATGTTATTTTGAGCAATCTGCATATCTGCCAACTGCTAGGCCACCTGCATAAACTGAGGGATAGTTTCTTTTGTGATTGCTTGGAAAAAGCGACTAATCGTTGGTTATGATGCCAGAGTGCTTTTGCTGGAAAATATAGTTTTGAAAATGGGGTCTAGTCGTAATCGATTCGCTGCGACAACTTTTGAGTAGCCAGCGATATGCTGTAAAAGTAGCTGCTCTATTATATCGTTATACGTATGATCTGGGTTTCTTCGGCTGTCAGTTAGTTTTACCTGCTCATCAAGCATGCTTGAAAACCCAATCCGGTTCATAAACTCTTTTATCAGAATAAGACCACTATCTGAAGAAATTTTTTCACCATCGTTGGCAAGTGTAATATTTTTATTGAAAGTTAGTTGTTTGTGTTGTAAAGTCGACATATGGGCACTCCTTGCTTGTATTGTGACGTTTTGGTTGACTTAACAATACCATAAGGAGTTCCTTTTTTTACACCCAAAGGGTGAAAAAAATAATTTGCAAAAACTGTTCAAGCAGAAGGGTTACTGTTAAATACTGTGAATTATTCAGGTGAATAATTGTTCATAAAGGGTTAGCTTCTCCCTCTTAATTTTCTCATCAAATATAATGGTATAAACCCAAGTTTTAGCTTGACCATTATACTGGTCAGATTTACAAAAATATTCATCTTGATTGTTTCATTTTTATTAAAAAGAACTACTTTTCCTTTAATCAATGAATAGCCTTCATTCAATATTATTAATGATTTTTCCCTATTATTATCGTAAGTATAAAAAGTTAAATCAATCAGTGTTTTTCTTAGAAAAAAAATAATAAACTCTTTTTTTAAACTGCTATTTTGTTCTAACAATCTTTTTAACTCAGAAACGATGGATATAACATTTAAATCGCGGTAATTTTTGTGAGTGCTGCTCTGAAAATTTTCGACATAATTATATCCCATATATAAAATATTTGAAACACGATTTGTTTTCGAATAACATGTTGAACTAAAAATTAAGTCTTCGCCAATTATAAAATCGGAAAATAAAATGTGGTTACTAATCAAGAATTTTCTGTTATAAATTTTTCCGCCTGATAAAGGTAAATTAAATCTGTTCCATTCAGTATTCTTAGAATTTCTTATATTTACTATATTTTCTTCTGAATCTAAAAAGACTATTCCGCTAATTCCAATATCTGAATCACCGATGCCTTCTAATAATTTTTCTAAATAATCAGGCTTAACATAATCATCGCTATCGATAAAAACAACAAATTTTCCTTTAGCCTCCTTTATCCCTCTGTTTCGTGTATACGCAACACCATGATTTTGTTGAGAAAAATAACGAATACGTTCATCCCTAATTAATTTTATCTTCTCTAAACTTTTGTCACTAGATCCATCGTCAATAATTAATAATTCAAAATTATTGAAGGTATTTTTTAATATTGAATCTATACAACGATTAATAAAATTTTCAGCATTATATACTGGTACAATAACACTTATTTGTATTTGCTTTTCTTTATTATTATCCACAGATTATCCCCTTATCTTCCTATTATTATTTATCACAATAACAATTAATATAAATAAAATTAAGCTTACAGATAAAAAGTAACTTATAGCTCCACCTAATATCGAAGTAGTTTTTACTAGATAGGGTGTATATAATGAAGCAGCTATTACTGCAAGTATATAAACGTAACTAAGGAATGACTGTTTTTTGTATACGGTTATCAAAAACACCAACAAATTAATTAAACTATTTATTCCTCCAGCAATTAATAACACTGTAAATTCAACAGAAAAATTAACCAGATTTATCCCAAAAATCTTACTCATAATATATAATCCAAAAAAATTCCCTAGAATTACTATTGTTATTGAAATTAAAAAAATTAAAAACGTCATCTTTATTATCATTGAATTAAGTTTTTTGTTCTTCCTTTCGTTCCAAAGAGAAGTGATTTTCGTATAGAGAGGAACCATAATAAAGGAAACCATCAGTGTAATGACTGATGAAGGCATGGAAAGTATATTATAGACTGCTTGAACATTTTCTGATGAATAAAGCTCAATATTATTTTTTGGAATATTAACAATATAATTTGTTAAAAAGGCACTTAGAAATATTGGAAAGCAGTTACGTAAAATAAGTATTGACTTTTTCAAATCAATTACGAAAACGATTTTTTGTAATTTGAGAATAATTTGAAAATCAAATAAAAAAAGCCATACAAAAGAAAATAATATTGCCATAAGTAAAGAGAATTTTAGATTATTAGTGAAAACAATGCTGATATAAAAGATAATATCATACCCTATAACTCTAAAAAGGTAAGATTGTCCAGCAATAAATAGTTTTTCTGTAGTCTGAAAATATCCTGCAAATAAGTCAGCTAATACCTCTGAAACCATTAAGCAAGTAAGTAGCATGCTAATTGTAAGTTTTTCAAAAGAAAGTCCTAAATATAAAGAATTTACAATCGTGCCAAGAAACATAAACACGATTGAAAAAAATTTTGTAAACAAATAATCTTCAAATCTGAATCCACCCGAATTATCAGAAACCTGAAAATTTCTTAAACCAAAAAGACCTATTGCATATACTAATTGGCTTATTGCCCATCCAATTGAAAACACTCCTGTACTATAACTTCCTAATTTTCTACTTACAATAATCAATAAGATAAACGATGATAAAGAATAGGATAGTGATCCAATAGAATACCAAACGGTGTTTTTCAGTAACGACATTTTCTGATTAATAAAAAAATGATACATTCCATACCCCTATTTTTGTTTATACTAATATATTTTTTTATTCATTATTGAAATTTCTTGTGTTAATTTCTTCAATTGCTTTTTTTTCTTACTCAATTCTATTTGATATTCCAGTGAAACGATTATTAGAAATGCGGTTAAAATATACAATGCCAGAGACGTTAATGTTGTTACTCCAAGTATATGCGCAACAAAAGTACCAAATCCAGGAAATAAGGCTCCTATTACTAAAATTACGGATAGAAATAACCACTTATTCATTTGATATATCTCAGCGCTATCAGATTTTATGAGTTTAACTGTCATAATAAAATAATAGGCAGCGAATATAA
>NZ_GL622241.1:1102957-1123900 GCF_000185365.1 Enterococcus italicus DSM 15952 | reverse complement strand
TATAATTTGTAATTGAATTGGCATATTATTTTCCTCATTACTTATTTTTTTTATATTTTTTTGAATATAAAATCCAAAAATTATCGATAAAGACACATTTACCATGTATGATACTGAATTTCGAAAACTAATACTCGATTTACCAGTTTCTCGTTCAAACATTTTGACTCCTACTTCTTTAACTCGAATATTGTTGGCTAATAAATAAATATAACTTTCGGGTTCAGGATATTTAGAAGGATAGCGCTCGACAAACTGTTTAATTACTTTTTGATTTGCCGCTCGATAGCCACTAGTTACATCTTTTATCTCAAACTTTGTTAAACTTTTTATTAACGATGATAAAAGCTTTATTCCAAGTTGCCGGGCTACACTAGATTTGAAATCAGAAGTACTATCTTCTATAAATCTTGAACCAACTGTAAAGTCAGACTGATTTTTTATAATTGGGTCAATTAGATTATTTAAAGATTCAATATCATGTTGTCCGTCACCATCAAACTGAACAGCGATGTCATAATTAGACTTCATTGCATACAAGTATCCAGTTTGCACTGCACCACCGATTCCCAAATTATTGATTAATTCTATGTTATTAATTTTATTTTTTTCCAATATCTCCTGTTCATCGTCTGTTGAACCATCATTTATAACGATATAGTCGATGTTGTATTCTGACTCTGAACAATATTTCTTAACTCTTTCAATTACCTTAATAATACCTTCCGATTCATTATATGCTGGTATTATTAAAAGTATTTTTTTATTTCCATAATTTTTTTCTCTCACTTATTGGATTTTTGATTATAGACATAAAAATTCATCAACTGCTTTGCAAAAAAAGTAGACCAGTACCTTTTAAACATCATCAATTCTTCTTTTTCTCTATTATGATCTTGAGTATTTGCCGTTGTTTCTGATTCTTTATGAATTCTATGCGCCATCGCTCTATTTTTCAAAAAGGTTATGTTTCCCGGGTAAGACATAATTCTTTCCCATGCATCCCAATCAACTACCATTTTTAAATCTTCATTAAACTTAAAATCATACTTTCTTAATTTTACCATATTATAGCTGACTGCAGGGCAACATATGAAATTTCCAAATCCATACACCCTTCTTTGAAACCATTTAATTTTACAAACAGATAGCACACTTAATCCAAATGTTTTAATTTTTAAATTCAAATTTCTTGGCTTGATTTCACCCTTTTCATTGCTTTCAACGTAATCAGTAAAAACTATATTGGTTTCTTTACATTCCAATAATTGCTGTAAAACCAAAGATCCATAATTTTCAAAATAAATATCATCTTGATGAACAATTGTTGCATATGGCGTTTTTACATTTTCCAAAGCTTGATTCCAATCCGAACCAATACTCTTTCGATTTCCAATAAATAATTCTAGATTATATTTCTTACAAATATCAAAAATATGCCGATTGGGTGTACTAGTATACACAATAACGTTGGATTGATTGTTTTTTACTGTAACTTGGCTCATACAAGATTTAATAGATTTTTCTAGATATGAAGACTCTTTATAGGCACAAATTACAAACGTATGTATGATCACTATTTTACTCCTCTTATCATATATTTAATTCTATAATTTGCCTTACTTAAAAAAAGACGTATACGGTATTCAAGACTTGCAAGTTTACTTCTTTTTGTATTATACATTAACAAATTCTTAACATGCCTGATTGAATTCGCACTATATTCATTATTGGTATTTATAGTTTTTATTATGTCTTCATAACAAGTTTTTGGTTGATATAAAGCATGAAGGTCATCTTTTTTGGCTATTAATTTCCTTGATAACTCTTCTTGGTTCGTTAACGTTTGTTGGATTTTATTTTTTAGTTGAACAATATCACCACTATTATAAAACTCCCCTGCCTTGAAAATTTTATATGCTGACATATGTCCTAAATTATTAGAAATAATTGTCGGAATTCCATTTAAAATGGCTTCAACATAAACTAATCCAAAAGTTTCATTTTTTGAAGGAAAAACACAAATATCTCTACTGGTTACTTCTTTCCATGGGTTTTCTCTATAACCAGTAAAGATCACATTCTTGATTTTATTACTTTTAATGTATGCATCACATTCAGCTTTATACTCATCATCCCAGTCGCCTATTAAAACCAATTCCTTTCCTTTATCGAGAAAATTTAACGAAGCTTTTATTAACTCTAATTGATTTTTTCTTTCATTTATTCTTCCAACTGAAACTATTCTAGAGTAGTTTCCTTTGGCAATTTCAGTTTTTTCTACCTTAGTATAAGGAACAAAGCTTTTTATTTTCTTATTCATCATTTGCTGCAATTCACTTGAAAGTTCACCAGCAACTGCAAAAATTTCATTACTAAAGTTTTGAACAAAATCTATTTTATTTTTATAGTATGCGAATTCATTTTTGGGAAATTCATGAATTAACCAAAAATGTGGTATGGACTCACATGCAGCGGCTAAACAACCCAAATAAACATTTACAGTATTGCTAATTACTAAATCTATTTCGAATTCATTTATAATTTTCGTAATTTCCAATATTGTTTCTCTATACGAATTGGCTCGTTCCTCATCTGTCCCAAACAACGTTCCTGGTGCATCCTCCCACCACCATTTAATTGGTGACACAAACTTTGTCTCAATCTCCTTATTCAAAAAAAAGTCATAGTATTGTCTATTTGCTTCTTTATTTCCAGGTGCAATATTTAAAATTTTATATCCTTCTCTCTTCAATTCCATCATTAAATTAGAAATTGAAATCTCAGCCCCATTATCCAATGTTCCTGTGGGTGAGATAAACAATATGTTTTTCAAATTTATTTCAACCCCATTCTTTATAAGTAAGCGTACATACCAACACAAGTATTTAAAAACAATAAAATATATGATGTTTTCATAAAAAATACAGACAGCTTACTTTCATTCAAATCATTTATTAGATTTAATTTCTGTATGCTTGGTGACAATAGCAATGGTAATAGGGGAATCATATAAAAATGGTACCTCCCTTGAACACCTCCGATATGTAAATCCCCTAGTTTGTATACTCTAGGGTCACCTGATATTGCATAAAAAATTCCAATCGTAATTACAAAGAAAAGAATACTGATGCCCCATCTAAAGAAATTGTTAACCTGTATTTTCAAAGTTGCACTCAAAAGCAATAAAGATATAAGAAAATAGATAAAATTAATACTTGATATTAACTGGGAAGGACTTATGAATGGCCATGGACTACTGATTGAATTTTGAAATGTCACAAACACATCTGAAAAACTTCTGAGTAATAAGGCAAGTGTATAAAATGGATGATTAATAAAAAACATAAGTCTTTCAGGAACTAAGGTATTAACAACAGCAGAAGAACCAGCACTTGCTCCTCCTGAAAAAAGAAAATTTAGAAGTGTCTCTTGTTTTATCCATATAGTAACCAGAATACAACCTAGTAACATTGGTAACAAGGAAATATATTTTTCTTTGGATGAAAAATATTTTTTTTTGGAATAAACATTGGTAAGAATAAAAGTAAAGCAACAGGAGCCTTGCAAAGAACAAAAGCGGAACAAACCAAAGAATAAACCAATACATCTTTCACACGTATTGTCTTTTCTTTAGATGTGTACATATTAACAAACAAAGAAATTACAATAATAGTCAGACCATAGTAGAGCGAGTCATAGCTAAAACCAGCAGTTATCCATAACGTATACGGAATTGTGGATGCAATGAATAAGGGAATTTTAAACTTCTTACTAATCGAAATACCAAGAAAAACTAAAAGTGCATAAAAAACTACATTAAAGAACCTACCTAGATAATAAGATACCATCAAACGATCACTAATTTTTCTACCAATAAAAACCCCAAGTGCAGATGGATAATATGCAGGATTATTAATCTTTCCACTCTTATCATTTGTCCATTTTGAATTGTATTCAGCAGGAATGTTCTTCAGATTTCTAAATTGTGAATCATATAAATTTGTATTTAGCGGAGAATTATATTCCTGCTTACTTGGTAATTTAGTTACAGCTAAAAAGTCAGGAGAGATCATCAAAAAGTTTTTTTCATCCGATTGATTTCTAAAATTCCCATCAGCTATTTGCAATACATGATAATAATGCGTATTTTCATCTAAGTTGTATCGAATAGGCATAATTAATGCATTGGCTCCACCTAGTATCATAATACAAATGAATGCATTCCACGCTATTTTTTTTTCATTATTTAAAGAACTAAACAATAAGAGGCAAATCATCGCACTAAACACTATTAAAAGATACAATTTAGGCCACATTGTTTGTTGATATTGAACAATGAACTGTGCAAAAAAAAGTGAAATGAGGAAGAAAAAGACAACAGTCTTATTTTTATACTTAATTAAGGGTTCAATCAATTTCATTACTTTAATTTCCTCCTAAAAACATAGTTAATTCATCTTCGTGTTTTTTAGTACAACAGTGGAGTCGTACATAATCATATGCATTTTCAGCTACTTTTTCTCTTTTATCCGAATGATTGATAAGATATGAAAGGGTATTGAACCAATCATGATCATCCACTAAAAATCCAGTTTCTCCATTTTTAATCATTTCCTCAAATGAGCCAATTTTACTAGCCACAGTCGTCACTCTCACAAGTGAAGCTTCGATCCATTTTATTTCCGACTTTGCTTCATTAAAAATCGATTTTGTCAATGGACCAAGATTAATATCAACTTCGGATATAAGGTAAGGGAGTTCTTTCCAATCAACAAATGCATGAATTACTACCCGACCTTTAAAAATTTTTAATTCCTCTGGTAAATCTATATGCCCTACTAAATGTAATTCAACATTTTCATACTCATTTAAAATTTTCAAAATTGCATGCTTGATAAGATTAAAATTTTCATTATGTGTAATTGATCCAGAAAAATATCCGATTTTGACTATATTTGACAGTTTTTTCTTATTTAACAAATAGGCTTTTTCCGAAATATTTATTAATTCATTGCTTGCTAAATTTCGATTTATAAATACTTTTGGTTTGTACTTTTCCATTTCTTTTTTTAAAGCCTTTGTTGTGGCTATTGCACCATCACATAGTTTAAGCATATTTTCATATCCTCGAACCCCCAAATCATAATTTCTTTTTTCATTTGGAGAAAGATTTTTCACATAGCTTAATTGATTTGTATATTTAGTATCGATTACTAAATCATCAATATCATACAATACAGGTTTGCCATATTTTTTCGCTAATTGAACCATTAAGGATAGCTTGTCAGAATAAGTGGCTCGATAAATAATAATATGACTAGCATTCTCGGCATATCCCATCTCAAAAGAAGAGGCGTTTACTTTCCAAACATTATACCCTAATGATCTTAACTGCTCTACTTTGTTATTGACTCTATAAGTTGTCAATTGTGGTATAACATTTTCTACCCCATCAATAATCAAAATATATTTTTTATGCGTGCGTTTTTTTTCTTGATTAACAATATCATTAATAATGGATATAGGATAGTCAGATTCTGTTTTAATATACTCGATTAAATCTGGAATCTCTGTTTTTCTAACCAAGCCTTGCCACAGAAACTTATCATCATCATAATTGGAAAAAGCACTATATTTAACAATTGGTACACCCTTTTTAATCATTTTCAACGGATGTATATACATAGGACTATCTTCGTTATAATTTGTAACAGCGCCTTGTTTAAAACCTAAATCTTCAAAATATCTAGTAAAAACTGTTTCATGTTTTCCAATGGCTTTTTCTCTAGAATTTGTGTCCTCTAACGAATCCCAATATTCAAAGAACTTTTTATTTGAAAAAAGAGATTTTTCAATTACAAGAAAGAAAGATTGAAGATGTTTAGGAATATAGCCATACGGATTCATTCCAGTGAAATCCGGTTGTTCTTCACCGTAAGAGATCCCCCACAAATCAAGTTGACGTTTTTCCATTTTATCAAACATTTTACTTAACTCAAAAAAAGGACCGACGTTCGTATCGTTCACTAGTAGTAATTCATCATAGTTTTCAATTAACTCTTCTTTTATCAAATTGATACCATACCTAAATGCTGCTGTATCATATCCAGTATTCTCTCTGATATGGACCTCGCCAAACACTTTCAATTCGTTTAAAGATTTTGTATCTAGCTGAGTATTTGATACGATGACTATTTTGTCTACCAACTTTGCAATTTTATCTAAGAAAAACAACTTATATTTTTGAATACGTGAACCATTTTCATAGATAACGAAAATCATTATACGTTTTGGATCGCTATACACATTTTTTTTTCTTTCAAAATTCCGCAATTGTGTATATATCAGTCGCTTGAATCGTAATTGTTTCTTTATTTTTCGAATAACTCTCAATGACAAATGATAGACTGCTCTCCCTAATGACTTTGGATTCTTAACGATCTGAATGGTCCGTTTGACAAAATTAACTATTTTATTACCAACTCTATAGGAAGTAGAGTTTATTACCATTACATAGTCATCTTGCTTCGCTTTTAATAGATTTGACAATTCTTCATTTTTTTTGTTTGATAATTTAAGCTTATTTTTTCATTGATCAATTCAGCCCTATGATTCTCAATTTCCTCTTTATATTTCTCAGATAGTGTAATATTTTTCTGGTCAAGAGTTTGATTATTTTTTTCTAAATCCAAAACATAATTAGTAACATCGCTAAGATGGGTCACCAAATCGAAAATTCTCTTTTCCATACCCAAAATAGTCGTTTTTAATGTGTAATTAATTTCATTCGGTATTAAATCTAAAAATTTACTTATTATATATAAATAAATTTCGTAATAGTACTGTTCCGAATTATGATTTCCTTGCCTCGAAAGAGAATTTGATAAAACGCGATAATTTAAATAAGTATCCTTACAATATAGTGACTGAGCATTATTTCTTATGATTAGATTTAAAACGAAATCATAATCCTCTAATTTTTTATAATTTAAAAAAGTATCATAACGAATGTTTCCAATTATATCAGTTCGAATTAAAGAGCAACTATCTATATAGTTACCCAAAAGAAGACTTTCCAAAGAATATTCTCTGGCTTTCATGAAAGTTTTATCAGAGTTAGCCTCCTTTAAGTCTGCATAAATGATATCTTTGTTTGTTTTCTCTGCCAAAACATATAACTTTTCAATATAATCTCTAGGTAAGTAATTATCACTATCCACAAATAATACATATTTGGATAGTTTTCTTGATAATGCAATATTCCTCGCATTGACCAATCCACCATTTTTTGTTAAAAAAATTTTTTCGGCAGGAAATGGTGAGTTGAGTAGGAGTTTCTTAATTTTTTCTACAGAGTCATCCGTGGAAGCATCATCTATAATTATTAGTTCAAGCTTAGAGAACGTTTGACTGAATATACTTTGAATGCATTCTTCAATATAATTCGAATGATTGTACGAAGTGACAACAACCGTTACTAAATTCTCCATATTTAAATTATTCCTTCCACTAAATTTTTTTAATAGCACAGCTTATTAATAATTATTTAACCAGCTACCATTCCTTGTTATCACACCAGTACTGGAATCTCTTTCACTTTGTTTCATATTTGGCTTAGGAGAAATGATGATGATTGGAGCATGTATTCCACTAGCAATTGCCAAGGGCTCATGTTTGCTATTCCTTACTGAAACAATTAATTGTAATTTACATTGATTTATATTATCTAATGAACAACGATATCGGTATTTTTTTTTACCCAACCCATCTGTCATATTGTCAAATGAGTTATCATTGTACATCCAAAAATTTCTGTCAATATCTGTTAAGGAAAAGGCAATATATGTTTCTATGTTATCTTGAACTTCATATTCAACATCAAATTCTATCACTTTATTACTAGATTCCACCAACTCATCCGAAATAAGACTAACTTTAAAATTAGAAATAACTGATAGCTCTTCTTTAGTTATTTCTTCTTTTTCTTTGCTTTCAGCTATTTCGTTATTCTCAATGACTGTTGATGCACCTTCTTGAAAAACATTGTCCAAAGAATATTGATTAGCTACCTCATCAGGCGTCCCATATATTTTTATTTTTCCTTTATCAATCAATAGTGCTTTATTGCAATATTTTCTTACAGCTTCCATTGAATGAGTAACAAGGATAATTGTTTTTTGTTCTTCTTTAGATTGCATAAAATAATCATTACATTTTCTTTGAAATGCTTCATCTCCGACTGCCAAAACTTCATCAAGCACGAGAATATCACTTTTTGCTCTAATAGCTACCGAAAAAGCTAATCGTACCTGCATTCCACTCGAGTAATTTTTTAACTTTTGCCCCATAAAATCATGTAATTCAGCAAAATCCACAATATCTTCATACATTCTGTCTATTTCTTTTGGTGAGAAACCAATAAGTGCACCATTTAAGTATACATTTTCTTTACCAGTTAATTCTGGGTTGAAACCTACACCCAGTTCTATAAAAGAAACTAATTTCCCGTTCACTTCAACAGAACCAGAGTCTGGAGAATAAATTTGGGAAATAATCTTCAGTAAGGTAGATTTCCCACTACCGTTTCTTCCAACTATACCCAAGAAGTCTCCACGATTAACTGAAAATGATATATCTCTTAAAACATGCTGTTCCCTGTATCCCTTTATCCCTTTAAAATAGTTTACAATAGTTCTTTTTAGACTATTCGTATTTTCTGTAGGCAATCGAAAAGACTTCTTCACACTATTCACTTTAACAACGATATCTTGGACCATAATCAGATCATCTCCGCAAATTTATTTGAATTCTTAGTAAACATAGCATAACCAAGAAATAGTGTGGCTATGGATAAAATATACGGGATAAGAACTATAAAATGGTTACTAATTAACATCCAAACTGTAATATTTTTATCACTTACCAATAAATATCTTAAATCCTGCATTATTTGAGCTAACGGATTTAACATCAGAATTTTAGCTATTTTAGGTGAATAATTGATTACCAAACTCACTGGATAAATCATCGGTGTCATATACATCAATACCTGCAGTACAACTTCCCAAATAGGACCAATATCTCTAAAACGGACATAAATAGTTGCTAATATAAACGATATTCCTAAACTAAATATATACAATTCTAAGAGTAATAACGGTGCTAAAAAAGCAAAAATCGAAATATTCACACCGTTGATTATTCCAAACAAAATAACTATCATCAAGCTAATTAATAAGTTTATCATAGCATTTAAAGAGATTGATATAACTATTATCTGTTTAGGAAAATTGAGTTTTCTTATCAAATCCCCTCGAGAAACGATACTGGACATTGACAAATTAGTTGTCTCATTAAAAAAGCCCCATAACACTGTTCCTAACAACAAAGCAACAGAAAAATGAGGAACATCTGCTCCAAATTTAAGAAATCGTACAAATACTACATACATTACAGCAAATAGCATTAACGGTTTTAAAACCGACCATACATAACCCATTAAACTTCCTTGATATCGCAATTTAAAATCCGTTTTAACTAATTCTCTTAGCAAAACTCTATTTTTTTTCTCAAAGATTTGCAAAACAAGTCCTCCATTATTTTTAAATTTTTTCTACAATTCTTAAAAAATTATACTCGACTGTAGATAGAAACTCAACCAAACAATTGATTCTTGAGTTTTAATTAATGTCTACTGAACAAATAGCGCATCTCTAAAAGTCTTTTGAATACAGCTAATTGTTTCCAAAAATAAAATTTTTGATTTTTCCCAAAAAAAGTGTGCAGAAAATCTGCCGTCAATTTTGACAGATTGAGTGCGATAACGCTTAGATCTATGCTCGTAAGAGTCGTTTCTTTTAACTTTGTGGTAATGAGATTGGCGCCAAAACAGCGTTTCATTTTACTGAAGCTTCGTTCCACTTCTATTCGGTAAACGTTATCTTTGTAGTCTTGTTCTTTCTCTCGGACCTCGTCTTTTTTAGACCTTCCTAAGGCTGGACCAGATAGTCGAATGCCCCGACCTTTACAATAGCTGAGGTTGCCGCGGTTTCGATAAATTTTATCCGCCAATACTCGCTCTGGATAACAGCCATGACGGTCGTGGTAGTGCCTTACGGCACCAACTAATACTTCCGATTCGTTATTGGCTTCAAAGCTGCTTTTTTCGGTACGGCCAAATCCTTGATCGATACTCAAATCGAATTTGGCTCCAAATTCGACGGCTGCTTTTTGTTTTCCTCTCACAATCGGACGAACCCAAGGCTGATGGAAACTCACAATACGCTCTGCAACGGAATGTATTTTGTTGTCATACATGAATTGTTGTTGTTCATAAACTTTTTGAAGCTTTTCCCAGTCTCCCTGCAGGACCAGCGGAATGAGGATTCCTTGTTCTATAAATTCTTTGATCATTTTGATATCCCTTTTCACAAAAGAAAGGAGCTTGCGAATTTCAGCACGCAACCATCGTTTGGCTTTTTTCTTACGACGAACAATGCCTAAATACACACTTCGAGCTTTTTTTCGATAGACTCTGGGCTTTTTCAGTTTTTCCCCTTCACAAACAACATCGATGATTTTCTCGGCATGGGTACGGGCATCATTCAACAATTCTGTATCGGTTGGATATTTGATATTTTATGGAGCACAAGTGGCATCCAAAATCAATGTTCCGGAATTGAAATCATCATGAGAATCATTGTTCTTATCGTCTTTTTTCTTGTTGAAGACGAGTATTTTTTCATTGATTTCTATCAACGTTATTTCGTCCAAGCGTTTCCGGAAATAGACCATTGTAGAAACATCGAAAGGCTTGGCATCTTGATAGTCCGGTAAACCGATGAAGAACTGTAAATACGGGTTTTCTTGAATTTGTAAGACCGTTTCTTCGTCGCTATAGCTATATTCCTTTTGAATCAACAGAGCTCCGAAGGCCATGCGAAAGGGTTTTGCTTCGTTTCCTTTTTTATTACGAAAATTTTTAGCGTAGTCTTTTTCAAGTTCAGTCCATGGAATGATCTCTGCTTTTTGAATCCAACGGTTAGACGGATTCATTTTGAGACCTATCGGTTGATTGAAATCTTCAAAAGCCAATTGAACGGTTGTTTGTAATTTATACATGAAAAGCCTCCAAAATTGAGTGAAGTGCACGATTTATGCCAGTAATCCGAAAAAAATCATGCACCTATTATATCAAAAGTAAGAGGAAAATGTTGTTATATCAAGGAAACTTTACTGTTCAGTAGACATTAATTAAAAAAAGCAACTGCTCTTATTCTATATTTAGTAAACTCTGTTTCTACATTTTTTTGGAATGAATAAAATAAAAAAATTCCTTGTTTAAAATACACTCTTTATATACCTTGTATTTCATATTGTAAAACGAACTCAGCTAGTTCTCAGACAATACAAAGAATCGTGTATTTTGAGATTACAACACAAGTTAATAAGAAATATTTTACTATGAAAAATATTGAGCTTAAAACAAGGCGAAACATTTATAGTTTGATAAACGTCAACTTATCAAATTTTTTAAGGGAAAAGTGGATTTATGAATTGAAAAATTTCAAAAAAACTGAAAGCCTATTTAAATCAAATTACTAAACTATATTAACCTGTAAAAGTATTAATTAATAACACGTTTTTATCACTAGATATCTACCATGTACTTGTAATTTGTATTTCATCAAATCATACGAATTATCTTTATTTAAAAATGTAATGATGAATTCCTGATCGCCATTCATCAGCTGGTATCTGTAACACATAAAATTTCAATGATGTAATGGACAAATTTAAAATTAAAGAAACAACAATGACTACTAGAACTAATAAAATCAACCACTTATTAAAACTAACACTAATCTTTTTTGCAATTCTAGAAAAAATCGGTGCCAATAAAATAATAAAAGGGGTGAAGTATCTTCCCTGAGGTCCAGTAATAATTCTATTTGCGTAATCAGAAAAATTATTATCAACCGCGTAAGAAATCATAATTGCAAAAAAGTTAAGTACAAATACAATTAAAGCGCACGCGGTAAACCACCAAGGTAAATCTACTTTGTTATACGACAAAAATAAAAGAATCAACGTAGCAAATTGTATACCATAAAACCAATTTGGAATGCCCGCTGTAGTAGTGCCACTAATCAATTCTGTTGACAAGACTGTGTAGTAAGGTTCAAGCAAAGTAAAAACAATTTTTTTTGTAATAAAAACTGTTTGCTCAAAATATAATGTGAGTACTATTCCTCCAAAAACAAACATTGCAAAAAGTGATATCAAAATAATTGTTCCCTTATTAAAATTAATTTTTACTTTTTGTTTTATCAAATATAATAGAATTACAAAAGGAATAAGATAAAGTAATTTTGAATTCATCTTCGAATAATAAAGGATTATAGACGGGATTAGGATTCTAATAAAGAAATCTATTATTGAAATCTTCTCTTTTTTCTTAATATCTATTCCCATATTGATGCATACCATAATCATCAAAGAACATGCCAAATAATTATATGTATCATAACTTAAACTTGTAACAATCTGCATAACTGTTGGAGTCAATGAAATCATCAAAAACATATATTTATAGACTTTAGATGCTTTGATAATAAAAAAAATGCACAGGCTAAAAAAGATTACACTTAATATTCGAGCTGTCAGAATCATACTTCCAATAGATGGATAAATAAAATATCCAAGCTTTACGCCAATTGCGGGAACAACGTGCATTATATCTGAAAAATATGTTTTATCATTTTTTGTTCCATAATTTCCGCTAACACGTTTATCTGCTTTGTATTTTGGTATAAGAGGTAACTTTTTAAAAAAAGATTTTTATAATATAAATCATTTTTATACATTTCACTTATTAAAGTGAATGGAATTGGCTTTGACCCATAATCTTCTGATGTCACGCCAACTTCAGATCTATCCACTACGGTATCAGATATATACATGGCATTATCAAAATGGTAAACCGCATCTGGTTCAATGAAAAGGGGTTGAATAAGAGAAAATAGTATTCCAAAGCTTATTGATACTATTAAAAAAATTATTTCCGGATGTGGTAAAATTTTTTTTAATAACATATTGTACATAAACTATCTCCTAAACTAGTTCTTCAAATATACGCAATAGTTAAATTTATAAAATTAATTGTACTCCACACTCTCCAACATCATCTTCAATGCCTCTTCCCATGTAGGTATCGTAAACCCAGTGGCTTTTGCTTTACTTAGATCCATCACTGAATATTGAGGGCGGTGCGCTTTTTGTGGAAATTGGTCGCTAGTGACCGGCTGAACATCTACATCGGTGTCTTTCAAGATTTCTTTGGCAAATTCATACCACGTACAAGCATGGTCGTTTGATAGATGGTAGATACCATAGGGAATCTTTTTTTCTGTGGCAAAGGTCATAAATTCCGCTAAGGTACGAGTCCAAGTTGGCCGGCCATATTGATCGTTTACAACAGTCAATGTTGGATGTGTTTGGGCTAGTTTTTGCATTGTAAAGACGAAATTATGTCCATACTTTCCAAAGACCCAAGAAGTACGAATGATATAATACTTGCTCATGTATTTTTGCACAGCTTCTTCACCTGCTAATTTTGTGCGTCCGTATTCATTTAATGGATTTGTTGGGGCATCGGTTGCGTATTCTCCATCTTTTAATGTGCCATCAAAAACATAATCCGTACTAATGTAAACGAGAGTTGCTCCCACTGCTTCCGCTGCTTTGGCGACGTTCTCTGTTCCTTTGACATTTACCAATTCGTCTAGTTCTTTTCCTTCATCTTCTGCTTTGTCTACAGCTGTATAGGCGGCACAGTGATAAATGACTTTTGGTTGTATTTCTTTAATTTTTGCCATGGTCGCTTCGGCATCCGTGATATCCATTTCATGTGAATCTGTTGAAAGATATGCATGTCCTTGTTCATCTAGTAAATGGCGCAATTCCGTACCAAGTTGCCCATTTCCACCTGTTAATAAAATCATTGTTTGTTCCTCCTCTTATCCGAAAGAAAGGCAGGATGCGTCCTGCCTTTCAAGTGTGTATCCACGTTAACGCGATTTCACGTTTATTGACCATTTTTGGCGTAATTTGCTTCAACGGCATCTTTTTCTGCTTTCCACCACTCTTCATGGTCTTGATACCATTGAATTGTATCAGCTAAGCCATCATGGAAATTTGTGAATTGTGGTTTCCATCCTAATTCTTCTCTTAGTTTGGTTGAATCAATCGCATAGCGTAAGTCATGTCCCGCACGATCTTTTACATGATCATAGGCATGTTTGTCTTGTCCCATTAATTCTAAAATTAATTCCATCACTGTTTTGTTGTCTTCTTCGCCGTCAGCACCGATAAGATACGTTTCTCCTATTTTGCCTTTGGTTAAAATCGTCCACACGGCAGAAGAATGGTCGTTGGTGTGAATCCAGTCTCGGACATTTTTTCCTTCGCCATACAATTTTGGTCGAATCCCGCTTAAAACATTGGTGATTTGGCGTGGAATAAATTTTTCGATATGTTGATATGGTCCATAGTTATTTGAACAATTTGAAATGGTCGCTTGTAATCCAAATGAACGTACCCAAGCTCGAACCAATAAGTCAGAACCTGCTTTGGTCGACGAATAGGGACTTGATGGATTATAAGGTGTTTTGGCGGTGAATTTTTCACCTGGGCCATCGCCATGTCCTGGCAAGTCTTCTCGTAATGGTAGGTCGCCATATACCTCATCCGTGGAAACATGATGGTAGCGTACATTGTACTTACGACAAGCTTCTAATAAGGTATACGTTCCAACAATATTCGTTTGAACAAAAGGAAATGGATCTTTCAATGAATTGTCGTTGTGCGATTCAGCCGCATAGTGAACGACAGCATCTGTCTGTTTAACCAATTGATCAACAATTTCTGGATCGGCAATATCTCCGACAACTAGCTCCACTCGGTCAGCAGGAAGACCAGCTAAATTTTCTTTATTTCCAGCATAAGTTAGTTTATCAAGTACCGTTACATGAACATCTGGATGGTTATTTACGACATAGTGGACGAAGTTTGAGCCGATAAAGCCTGCGCCACCCGTTACAATAATATTTTTCATGGTTTTCTCCTTAGATTTCTCCATAAACAAATGGATTTTCTGCTTCAAACTCTTTCAAGGTTGGGTGATGTTTGTCTTTTTCAGATAAAATAGCTTTGGACTGGTCAATTGGCCACGTAATTGCTAATTCAGGGTCATCGAAGGCAATGCCTCCATCTGCCTCTGCGTTGTAATAGTTGTCACATTTGTATAAAAAGTTAACATTATCTGTCAAGGTCACAAAGCCATGTGCATATCCTTTTGGTACTAGCAATTGACGGTGATTAGAGGCTGATAAGATATAGCCTTCCCATTCTCCGTAAGTTGGACTGCCTTTACGAATATCCACAATCACATCAAGAACTGCGCCTGTTACCACACGAATTAATTTGGTTTGCGCTGCTTGTCCTTTTTGAAAATGTAAGCCACGAAGGACTCCCGGTTCCGTTGAAAGTGAATGATTGTCTTGAATGAAGTCAAAGTCGATGCCGGCTTCTTTAAAGTCTTTATCTGAATAGCTTTCAGTAAAGAACCCGCGATGATCGCCAAAAACGACCGGTTCAATAATTTTGACATCTGTTAATTTTGTGGCTGTAACTTTTAATTTTCCCATGAGTCTCCTCCATGTACCAGTCGTAATAAATATTGACCGTATTGATTTTTCTTAAGCGGTTGGGCAAGTTTTGCCAATTGTTCCCGATCAATGTAGCCCATGCGGTAAGCAATTTCTTCTAAACAAGCCACTTTCAAATTTTGTCTTTTTTCAATGGTTTCAATAAAAGTTGAAGCTTCCAAAAGTGATTCGTGCGTTCCGGTATCTAACCAAGCAAATCCACGTCCCATAACCTCCACTGATAAGTCGCCACGTTCTAAATAGGCTTTGTTCACATCCGTAATTTCTAATTCACCACGATCGGATGGTTTGATGTTTTTGGCAATTTCCACGACATCATGATCATAGAAATACAGGCCAGTAACTGCAAAATTTGATTTTGGTTTTGATGGCTTTTCTTCAATTGATAAGGCATGCATTTCTTCATCAAATTCAACTACACCAAAACGTTCTGGATCATTCACATGATAACCGAACACGGTTGCGCCTTTTTCCTTCTGTGCTGCTCGTTGCAACATTTTTGATAAGCCGCCGCCATAGAAAATATTATCTCCTAAAACTAAACAGACGCTATCATCGCCAATGAATTCTTCACCTAAGATAAACGCTTGTGCTAATCCATCTGGGCTAGGTTGTACCTTGTATTCGATATGAATACCTAAGTCGTGACCATTGCCAAATAATTCTTCAAAGCGTGGTGTATCATCCGGTGTTGAAATAATTAAGATTTCTTTAATTCCAGCCAACATTAAAATTGACATTGGGTAATAAATCATTGGTTTGTCATAAATAGGCATCAACTGTTTTGAAGTGGCACGGGTTAATGGGTATAAACGTGTTCCCGATCCCCCTGCTAAAATAATTCCTTTCATACATAAGCTCCTTTATTTTTTGGCATCTCACTTGCTATTTTACCGATAATTGTCACGAAAAAAAACCCTTTTTTTATTTTTTCCTCGATTTTTGACCGACATATGCCCAAAACAAATGCCAACGCCAACGAAACTTTTGGGTAAAAGAAGCCGTTGTGGCAATTTCACTGACATTATTTGCGTGCCGGCGATAATACGTAAGTGGTTCCTTTAAAAGATACACGTTTTTGTCCGCAAGCATCCCAAGCCACATATCATGCATTGGAATGTTTGGCGGAAATGGCAAGGCTTTATCTCGGAGTTGTGAGGTGATGGCCATCCCTGCACCGATAAATCCATTTTTTATTAACGTTTGCCATTTGCCAACTTTTACTTGTCGCAAGTCAAAATAGGAAGGATGAATGATCGTTCCTTGATCATCTACAATGGCTAAATCAGCCAGGACAATTTGGACGTCTGGGTGACTGTCAAATGCTGCAAGCATGCTTTTGACACGATTTGGTAGCCAATAATCATCTTGATCGGCCAAGAAAAGAATATTCCCTCGTGCTTTGCTTAGGACAAACGCGACATTGGCAATTACCCCTTTTTGTGGTCCATCGAATAAATGGATGCGTGCATCCTGTGCTTCAAATTGCTGCAGTAACGTTCTTGTACCATCGCTTGACCCATCGTCCGAAATTAAGACTTCATCTTCAGGTTTTAACTGCTGGAGGATACTGGTCAATTGTTGATCTAGAAAACGCTCGCCATTGTAAGTCGTCATACAAACTGAAATCATTTCCTCTTCCTCCGCAAATTTTGATAACTTTTCCATGTGGCACGCCAAATCGAACGATTGCCAACTGATAAAAACTGTTTAATTGTTCGCCGCTGCAATTGCTGCAAATGACGTTGCTTCTTTTCTATCTCCACTTCTGTATAATAGCGTGCCTCGGCTGCTAAAATCGATTGATAACGTTCTATGGTCATGGTTTGATAATGAAGAACAGAAAGGTCATGTTCTAAACAAATAGGGAGTACCTCTATCTTTTTGTGATGAACATGCACTTGATAAAACAACCAATGATCCAAAAAATCTAGCGGAAATTCCAACGAAAAACCACCTATTTTTTCTAAAAAATTGACTCGCCAAACACTCGCTGAATTGATTGCCATTACCCGACGATTGGTTACCCCAATTGGAGGGCAATGCCAATGGCGATCAATATAGGCATCGGCTAATAACGGAGAAATTTGTTTTTGGTTAGCAAACATTTGCGGTACCCGACAAACAACTTCGTCTAATGGTTGTTTGTCTGTAAGGATAGCCGCCAGATAGTCCTCTGTAAGCGTGGTATCTTGATCAAGTAAAACCAACCAATCATGATGATGCTTGCTGGCTTCTGCCAGTGCCAGGTTATACGCTGGCGCTAGTCCTGGATTTTCGGGATACTGTTGATAAGTAATGTTGGCTTCGCCGACTATTGGGACGTCCTGCATTTCAGGGCTATTGTCAATAATTAGTAAATGATTTCCTGGATATTCTCGTAAAAAGGTACTCAGTAGTTTGTTACTGGCCACAGCTGGCCATGTTTGGCGATACAAAACGAGAACAAATTGTAAACTGGGTTTGCTCAATAGAATTTCCACCCCCATTTTCTAAAAAAATTGCGCCATTGAACGCAGAAAAACTAAAAATAACTTGCCACTGCGATGGGCTCCCTTGCCATAAAGATGGGTAACCGTAGCGAACGGTGTATAGACGATTTTGTATCCAGCTTGCTCAAATCGCAAACACAAGTCATTGTCTTCAAAATACATGAAGAATTGCTCGTCAAATCCGTTAATCGCTTGAAATGCCGCTAAGTTTATCGCCATAAAACAACCAGATCCCATGCGGATAAGTGAATAGCTGTGATCAGATAGATTGCGACACTCATAATCTGCCAAACGCTGATCAAATCTTTTTTTGATAAATTGAAACGGAATAAATCGTAAGGCGTAATCAAAAACAGTCAACTTGTGGCGGACTAAAAATTGCGTCGTGCCATCTTCATTTAGCACTTTTGGTGAAACAACAGCCGTTTTACGAGAAAGCGGATTGTTATAAACAAGATTGGCTAGCTCCTCTAATGTCTGCCTATCAACTAAAATGTCCGGGTTACAAATCATAGCAGTTGTCCCTTTTGCGTTTCGCAACACTTGATTATGTCCATAGCCAAAGCCCCGATTTTCGGATGATTGGATGACTTTGACGAAAGAATAGGTTTTTATTCGTTCAACATAGGCTTGTTCGGATGCATTATCAAAAATAACCACTTGATAAGCAGCATCTGGTAAAAAGGAAGCAAATTGATCCAGCGTGCGAAAGATATCTTTGCTGTTATGTGTCACAATTGATATGATTATTGGTTCCATGGGGTCAATCCTTATCTTTAATTTGTCTTCTACATTCTGGTATTATACCATATTGCCCCTCTGTTCTTTTTAAAAAACGGGAAAAGAAGAAAAATTTGCAAAAACATAAGAAAAGAGTAGCGGGTCATTCTCCTAAAGATCACTTTCGCGAGAATGGGGCTACTCTTCTTCCTAGTTGTCTAACTAAAGAAATAATGCTCAGTTAACGATTTTTTGATATCAAAAATCTCTGCTTCAACAAGCGGGGTTTCAGATGCAATGGGCTTGTCAACAAGTTCGCAGTGCTCCACTTCAAAATAAATTTTATCCGCTGTCACCTTTTGAACTTTTCCTCTGATTGCACGGTGAAATCCTTTTGGCTTCACTTCATAACGCTCACCTATTTGAATCTCTTGAATATCTTTTACCATCTAAGCATCCCTCTTTTTTGTTTTGTCTTCTTATTAGTTTTAACATGTATTGAATAAATAGACAAGTCAATTTTGTAAAAAAAACAGCATTTTCTTCTTTAAACCCCAAATAGAGGAAAATGTTGTTGGAAATTATGAACGAACTACAACCGCAAATTTTCGTTCGTCGTAAATGGCTTGGAATTTCGTTAATGGAAGCCAATAGGTGCCACTTATTGGATCTGACACATGAACTTGTTGGGTGGTTCGATCAAAACCATCGAGCGTAACAGCATGGTTGTTGTTGGCCGCTCTACCGAATGACCATTCGGCCCATCGTAATGGTTCAAAATCAATGGAGACCCAAGCAATCACGGGATTTCCTTTACCGACTTGGTCCAATAACTCATTTACGGAACAGCCTGAAATATCGCTCACTTCCCCATATGTTTGTCCCCACTTTGCTAATGGCCCCGGATAAATAGCCGTGTAGGTCCAATCGTTTTCTTCAAAAGGGCTCCCAACAAATCCCGTCTCCGGGCTTCCATTTGTTGTTTGGGGTATTTCTCTTAGAAAGGAGACTAAATCCATATTGGTTAGCTTTCCTTTAAATTGCAAAGCCTGTAGTAAGGATGCCCCTTCACAGCCAGTTGGTGCACCAAGCGCGTATTGATCGTAGTTTGTAACATTTAATACTTGGCGCATGTTTCCATCATTCTCACTAAAAATCTGTGCACTTGCCATTTACACGCCTCTTTTCCAAACCATCTAACACAATTAATAACTACTAAATAATTAGATACGTTTTTTTACATTTGCAAGTTATTTTTACGACAATAATTCGTCCCATTTTCAAAGTTATGATAAACCATTGCTGATATCTCAGATTATTTATAAACAAAATTCAAAACAAAGACTCATCCGTAGTTCTCTATGAAATTTTGGTTAACAATGTAAAAAGAATCAGTGTTCCAATAAATAATAAGTTGCTTTTAAATGTCGTTAAATACAATGACTCTTATTAAAATCATGGAAAGAATCTAACCATAATGACCTTAAGTCTAGAACCTTATTTTCTAGATAAAATATGCACACATCAAAATAAAGGTATCCAATTAAAATGACTTTTTACATGATTTATATTACCTTTATTGAATTTGAACGAAGCTATTGCAATTTTCCAATTATATTTAATTGTGAAAAAACATCAGAATACCACAAGAATAGCTGTCTTTGAGTATAATAGCAAATAATTTATTAACTTTTATAGCAACTTTTCTACATTCTTCCAAATAATTTTTTTACGGTATGAATCGTTTGATGTTTTACTGGATTGGGATAATAAATAAATGTCCCAATTTTTTGAACAATGTGTCCATTAAAATGCTTTTTAAAATTTAAAATTCCATCTGTACCGTCGAAATTACCAGAAATTCCATAGAAATTGTAAGTAGCAATTTCTTTTTTTATACTTCTCTTCATGGCTTCATTCTGAATAAGGTATGGAGAATATAATTTTCGATATTTATCATTCGTCCCCGAAATAAAATACGTAGTTTCAAATTTATTATA
>NZ_GL622241.1:1084280-1102227 GCF_000185365.1 Enterococcus italicus DSM 15952 | reverse complement strand
TATATAATAATTGCACTTGATAATATTGTTTTTTCCTTTTTTTCATCTTTTATCATCTGCTCAATTTCAGATAATCTCTTTTTGTGTGAAGCTATTTGATTTTCATATTCTTTGCGTTTTTTTTCTTTTTTTAATGAAGTACTAGCGCTAATTTTTAATTCTAACTCTTTGATTTTTTCAATCAACTCATTTCTATATACAGAAAAATCAATTTCTGCAACTAAGAAATCCGCTTTTTCACCAAAGTATTTATAAAATAATTGATAATACTCCAATTCTTTATCATGAAAATTATGGAGTTGCGCAGAAGAACTAGTCAAGCTTTTAAAACTGTCTAATTCATTATATTCTAGATTGCGAATCTTGATACCAAAACTGTTGGCTTTTTTTAATGAATAAATTCCATCCTTTTCAAAAGAACTAGTTAGCGATTCATCAGTAAAATTTGATATATTTTTCACATATTGCCATAAAGCAATTGACTGTTGTTTTTCATATCCAACAGGGAATCCTTGATGCCTAAATCCACATTTTTTCATTGTATAAATTAAATCGCTATCATTTTCATATGAAACATTATATTGATTATCATATATCTTATAATCTATATTTGGACTAATTTCTAGCTGGATCCCACCGTTTCTTTTTATGTACGTTTTTAATTTTGAAAAAAATTCACTCAACAGATTAAATTCATTTTTTTCATCCGATAGTATAGGTCCAAAATTTACTTCAAATTTTTTTCCTCCAAATACTTTTATAGATGTTACTAATGCTGCACACATTATTCCATCGTCTTTTAAAGCTAAGTAAATTACTTCTAAACCACGTTCTTTAAAAACATCCCCCATCTCCGGTGTCTGTAAAAAACTATGATGCTTTGTCATGATAAAATTACCATACTCTTCCCTATCAATTACTTCCAACTTCATTCAAATCCCCTAGCTCTCTCGTATATTTTTTTCAGGCTAATGTTCTTCCCCAAATGTTCAAAAACCGGTTTTTGCTATACCACGTATAATCTTAATATATTTAGACAGTAAATAAAAGCACTTTCATAATTTTTTTTAAAGAAAAAATGCATTTTCCCAATAAATTAAGGGAAAAATGCATTTTTATATGAAAAATCCTCAAACTCATCAGCAACTATTTTGCCGTTTGGCTAACAAATAGAACTAAAAATTCTTCACAACTATTAGCTTAATGTAAAAAACTTAATAATCAGTATTTTTAATATAGCTAAAAAATATCGAATGTTCATTACTTTATGGATAAATTCGGTTTAACAATCGTGGGAATGGAATGGCTTCACGGACATGCTCAATGCCGGAAATCCATGTTACGGTTCGTTCTAGTCCTAAACCGAAGCCAGAATGTGGCACAGAACCATATCTTCTTAAATCTAAATACCAAGAATATTCTTCTTCACTTAACCCATGATTTTTAATTTGTTCTAATAAGAATTCATAATCTGTCGCACGTTCTGATCCACCGATAATTTCTCCATATCCTTCTGGCGCAATCAAATCTGCACAAATTACGACATCTTCTCTAGTAGGATGCGGCTTCATGTAGAATGGCTTAATCGCTTTTGGATAGTTCAAAATAAATACCGGGCGATCAAATGAATTGGCAATAAATGTTTCATGCGGAGAACCGAAGTCATCGCCCCATTGAATATCATCAAAGCCATTTTTAATCAATAAATCAATTGCATCGTCGTAAGAGATTCTTGGAAATGGCAGATTGGTATATTTTTCCAATACCGCACGATCTCGTCCAAGTACGTCTAATGCATAATCACAATTATCTAAAACATTTTGAACAAGAAAAGCGACATATTGCTCTTGCACTTCTAAACTTTCTTCTTGGTGCATAAAGGCCATTTCTGGTTCAATCATCCAAAACTCAATTAAGTGACGACGTGTTTTAGACTTTTCAGCACGGAATGTTGGCCCGAATGAAAAAACTTTTCCGAATGCCATTGCTGCGGCTTCCATATACAATTGACCAGATTGAGACAAATAGGCCTTTTGATCAAAGTAATTAGTCTCAAATAAATCTGTTGTTCCTTCTGGTGCAGAACCTGTCAAAATAGGTGGATCAATCTTAACAAAATGATGTTTATTGAAGAATTCGTATGTTGCACGAATTAATTCATTACGAATTTGCATAATAGCATGCTGTCTGGAAGAACGTAACCATAAATGACGATGATCCATTAAAAAGTCCGTACCATGTTCTTTAGGAGTAATTGGGTAATCTTGGCTTTCCCCGATTACTTCGACATTTGAAATTCCTAGCTCGTACCCGAATTTTGACCGACTGTCTTCACGAATTTCACCGGTCACTATGACAGATGTTTCTTGTGTCAGACTTTTAGCTAATTGAAATACTTCTTCTGACACTTCATTTTTAACAACGACCCCTTGGAAATAAGCCGTACCATCACGTAATTGTAAAAAGGCGATTTTCCCACTTGATCGCTTATTAGCAACCCAAGCGCCGATTTTTACGGTTTCACCGACATGGTTTTTTGCATCAATAATTTGAATTTGTTTCACGAAATTCTCTCCAATCTCTTTCTTTCAATCCTTCAATAGCCAAGGATATTACTTTTGCTGCTTTTTTTCAACAAAATGTTTGATTCGTTTTACTGCTTCTTCTAGTGTTGCTAGATCAGCCGCATAGCTTAGTCGGATGTTATCTGGTGCACCAAAGCCTTTACCGGTAACGACAGCGACATTCGCTTCAACTAATAATGCTTCTACAAAATCATTGACATCTTCATAGCCACAAATCGTCATTGTTTCTCGCACATTCGGGAATAGATAAAAGGCTCCTTGTGGTTTTCGTACGGTGATTCCCGGTACTTCACTTAGCCATTGATAGGTCTTTTCCATTCGCTCTTCAAATGCTTGTCGCATGACTTCGACGCTCTCTTGTGAACCACTTAATGCTTCGATAGCTGCATATTGGCTGACTGCCGTTGGGTTACTTGAGGCTTGTGAAGCTAAATCGGTCATCGCACGGATGATTTTTTGATCACCAATCGCAAAGCCGATTCGCCAACCTGTCATTGAGTAAGTCTTTGATACACCATTAATGATAATTGTTTGCGCGCGTATCGCATCGGAAAGAGTCGCTATCGGTGTAAACTCAGCATCCCCATAAATAAAATGACCATAAATATCATCCGCAACAATCACTAATTGATTTGCGACAGCCCATTCGCCAATTGCTTGCAATTCTTCTTTCGTATAAATCATGCCTGTCGGGTTCGATGGTGAGTTCAGTAAAATAGCTTTTGTCTTTGCGCTTTTGACTTGTTCGAGTTGTGACACGGTGACTTTATAATCATTGTCTTCTAATGCTTCGACAAAAACAGGCACCCCATCTGCTAACTTTACTTGTTCGCTATAACTAACCCAATACGGTGTAGGAATGATTACTTCATCTTCTTCATCTAATAACACTTGGAATAATAGGTACAAAGCGAATTTCGCACCATTTGTAATAATGGTTTCAGACACCTTATAGGTCAAATCGTAATTATCCTGCATATAATCTACGACTGCTTGTCGTAGGGCAGGAATTCCTGCTGTAGGGGTATAGTAGCTTGTCTCACCAAACTCAATCGCTTTTTTTGCAGCTTCTTGAATATTTTTTGGTGTTGCAAAATCTGGCTCCCCAACTGTTAGACTTAAGACATCTTTTCCTTCTGCTTTCAGTGTTTTGGCTTTTGCTGATGCCGCTAAAGTAACAGAAGGTTCCATTTTCAATGCTCGTTTTGACAATTCCATTCGCTTCATTCCTTCCAATTTTAAGAAATTTCACTCACTAATTTTCCATCAGAAAATTGAACGAGGTAATAATGGTATTGATTTGATTCATCTTTTGTAACGATTTCCCATACGATTTGTTTCTCATTCATCCCTAGACTCGCCCGCTCAAAGGTATCTTTTGGTGCTGTCTTTGCAACAACAGCTTTTGCTTGTTGCATACTTAAGCCATCAGACTGGTTCAGCACTTGCACATTTTTACCCGATGAAGGAATGAGCACAATGACTGATTGATCGTTTTTGTTTTCACCAAAAATAGCATAATACGTGCCATTTCGAGTGTAGCGGTAAAACGCATCGACCTGCGTGACATCACCATACTTTTCAGCCAATGCCGTTGCTTCTTTTTTAGCTTGTTTCATCGGCTGGGTTGCTTTAAAGTAAGTGACCGAAAAAAGAGCCGAGATAGATAATAACAAAGCAATACACACCAACAAAATAATTGTGATTCGGGACTCTTTTTTTAAATCTCTATACAAAGGACTCTTCCTTTCTATTTCTGGTTCATATTATAGCAAAGATTTGACCAGTTTTTACAATTTTTCTACTTTTTTTCATGATTGAAGAAATCCGCTAACGCCTGCTTTAACTCGCGCAAATTTCCGCTCTTAATCACTAGCTCTGGTGGAAATGCTCGCTTGATCTTAGATGCATACTTTGCCTGATCCATACGTTCATCCAAAACAATCATCATTCCTCGGTCAGTTGAAGAACGAATCAGGCGGCCGAACCCTTGGCGCAGCTTAATCATTGCTTTTGGCAAGCTTTCTTGCTTGAATGGATTTTGTCCTACTTTCGTCAAATAATGATAGCGCGCAGACACCAAGGGTCGCTTTGGATTTTCAAATGGTAGTTTGGTTACAACGAGTAGTTTTAGCTGATCAGCCGGTAAATCCAGTCCTTCCCAGAAACTATCAGCGCCAAATAAAACGGCAGATTTTGATTGTGTGAATTTCTTTAACAATTTTTGTCGTGAGCCGCCAATTCCTTGCGCGAATATCTCACGGCCATTTTGTAACAGTTCAAAATGGAGCGCTTGGTACACTTCTTGAAGCTGCTGATGAGAGGTGAACAAGACTAGCACTGATTCTTTGTAGTTCATAAGTATCGAACGAATCGCTTCCGTAATTGAAACGACCTTTCCTGTCTCTTCTTCTGGACTCGAGAGGACAAACAATGCACCTTGCGTTTGGTAGTCAAAGGCGACGGGCATGACTTTGATTTGGGCATCGAGTATGCCTAACTTTCGTGCTAAATACTTTTTATCGCCCGGTACAGTCATCGTAGCTCCTAGATAAACAATCCGTTTTACTCGTTTGTACCAAACTGTCTGACGGACTTTTGATGCTTCAAAATCAATCAATTCATAAGACAAGGTCTTACTTCTGCTCCGTACACTTAAGCGATGAACGACGGTAGGCTGCCACTGATAAAACCACTGCTGAAATACATCCGCCGCTTGACTAATCAATTGAAACAAGGCACGGATGCGCTCGATTTCTTCTAGTTCATGCGCCAAGTAAAGCGACTTATTATTTGCTGTACTTTGCATGATTCGCTGTTGAATCACGAGACAATCCTCTAGTGTTTGCATTAGTTTTTGAATCATTCGCTCTTTTGTTGCTGACAAGGTATCGCGAAACTCTTTGGTTAAAATAAATTCGTCTACGATAAAGCGATTGTCGGCGTAAAACGACGTATTCAAGTCTTCGATCGACTCACTTAATTGCGCCAATAGTTGCTCATATAAATCGACTGCATACACTACTTCAGTGTCCAACACGTCAGTTTCAGCCCATTTTTTGAGCCAGTTGTTTTGGTCGATAGCTTGAATGGTATGCAATAATTGGGCTGTATTCACTTGTTTGGTCGCAGTCTTCTCTAATGCATCTGGTAAATGATGAGCTTCATCAATTAGCAGATACGGCGTTTCAGGTAATAGTGGGACTTCACGCTGACTTTCATAAGCCAAGAAGGAATGATTTGTAATCCAGACATTGCTTTGTTTGGCTTGCGCGTATAAAAAGCGCAAAAAGTCCACTTCATAAAACGGATTCTCTGGCTGTAAGTGCTCGACTCCACGGTGTGAAATACTTTCAAAATACGGATGATTGATACTAAGCAAATTTAATTCATCCAGATCACCGGTTTTGGTCTCTGTGAGCCATACTAAGAGCATCATTTGGAAAAGCTGTACTTGTTTGACTGGCGTAGGCTCTTTTAACGACTGGGCGAACCTTTCTAAGTCTAGATAGTGACTCTTCCCTTTCATAATAATGGCACGTAAATGTTGTGGTACCACATCATTCACTTTAGGGATATCTTGTTGCAATAACTGATGCTGCAATAAAATCGAGGCAGTACTAATAATTAATGGCTGTTCAGGCGTCGCCACAAAACTTGCTGGAAACAAATACCCGATTGTTTTCCCGCTACCTGTTTCCGACTCGATAATTAAGTCTTTGGGTGGCGTCTCTTCTGTATAGTGCTTATAGATCGCATTCATCAAGGATTGCTGAGACGCTCGGTATTCTAGTTTGCCTTTCACCCACTTTTGCTTTGCTTGTTTACTTTTTGGGTAATTCGATTCTTGTAGTGTATAGTCAAAAAGCGCGAGATGCTGTTTTTGTAGAGCAATCTTCTCTATTTCAATCAATTCAGGAAATTGGTTCGGCAATTTACTGTATTGAACATATTTAGCAATAAACTCACCTGTCTGCATGGTTAACGTTTTGCTAAGGCGACTCAGCTCTTTTATTGTACAGAGCGGCAATGAAGCCAATCGTTGCTCCAATGCGATAAATAATTGCGCTGTTACCTCAGCATCGCTATCTGCTTGGTGTGGTCGTTCATGAGCTAAGCCCAGGCTTTCAGATAAATCGCTTAAGCGAAAACTAATTTCGGTCGGAAATAATATCTGCGCCAACTCGACCGTGTCGATTCCTTTTAGTTGCAGTCGTTCGCAGCCGCACCGCTCCAACTCAGCATTTAAAAAGCGATAATCAAAATGAATATTATGGGCGACGAATACAGTCCCCGAAAGAAGCTCATATATCGTAGGCGCCACATCTTCAAAGTATGGGGAATGACGCACGTCTTTGTTTGTTGTATGGGTCAAATGTTGAATCTGTGGTGAAATTGAACGGCCCGGATGAATCATTGTTGCAAAACGCCCGACAATTTCACCATTTTCTACAAACACACAGCCAAATTGGAAAATGCGGTCTTCTTTTGGATTGGTCCCCGTTGTTTCAATATCTACAATCGCATATGTCGTCATCAAAAATCTCCTTTTTGCACTGTTGCATTATACTATAGAATAGCGGATGAAACCAAGTCTTTGAAACCACAAAAAAAGCAACTACCTTTCAAAAAAGTAGTTGCTCATCGGTGTTAATAGCGTAAAATAGCAAGAATTTTTTTGCCCATCGGAATATCTTCTGTGTCTAACAAGTAGACCGATCCGCTCATCCGAATAACCTCGTTAGCCAAATGATTTAACTCTTGCCGCCAGTCATATTCTTGCTCGGGATTATCGCCATACCCGTCGACTAAATTAGCTGTCGAAATAAATAAATCCGAGATCCGTCCGAGAGATGCCGCTTGCTTAATATCGGCTAATTGTTCTATCCACTTACGATTGGCCAAGTTCTGGTATTCCTTTTTCTCCTGTTCACTTAGCTTGGTATCGATGGTCTTACAATTTTCTTGCAAATCTTCCTTAGTAAGTTGATTAGGCGAGCGTTTGATTTGCACGTCTCGTTTCAGATAGGCATTCTTTGCTAATTTTGCAAAGAGCGTGACATTTTCTGCGAGTCCCATCATGTACAAAGGAATTCGACGTTCATTTTGCCATTCATCGCGAAAGAACGCATCAATTGCTTGGTAGTAGTTGCGATGATCGATTTCCTCTTCTTCCCCTTTATCGACCGTAATATGAAAGGTATTGCCTTCTCCACTTGAATGAGTCAAGCTTGCTTTTTTATCCAATTCCTCTCCTAAGGCTTTCTCTAATGTCGTCGGCGCAAAAGCCGGTAAATCTATGGAAACTAAGTTATGATTACGATTTTCATAAAGTGAAAAACTGTCACGATTCAATGCTAATAAAAAATAATCATAGTTGAATTGACTGTTCTTGATAATAGCCAAAAGATATGGCTCATCACCAACGTAGTATTGATCATCGACCCGAATGCTTAGACGATGAACAAACGTCTTCTCTGGTGTAAAAATCAACGCGACACTTGTCGTTGCACTCCGCCAAAAATTTTGACTTGCCATTAATTGATCAATCTGCCCTTGAAAAGCTGACCAATCGTCTTCAGGATATTTTTTTTCGAAGCGTTTCTTTGCTTCTTTCGCAAAATTTTTCAGCTTAAGCTGATCCTTTTCTACTTCCTGATGGGCGACGTGCGTATTCAACATAATTGTAACAAATGGGCCGGACTCGGTTTCTGAGGTTAACTGACTAAGTAATTCTTTTCCAATTTTTGTCATTTTCATTCCTCCTCTAGCTTTTGTTGCACTTTTAGTGTATCACGACGCCATATTGCTACCAAGTAAAACGATTAAAAAAGTTTAAGATTAAAGAAAAGAAATTCCCGCTTGAAGTTGGTACAATTACGCGTTAAAATAACAAACAGAGCGTTTTTGTCCTCGTAGCTCAGTAGGATAGAGCAATTGCCTCCTAAGCAATAGGTCGCTGGTTCAATTCCAGTCGGGGACGTAAAAAGATACTATTAGGAAAGAAGTATTCCTATCAACCCAAAAGACCAGGAAATCCGAAAGTTGTTTTCAAACTTTTGGTTTTCCTGGTCTTTTTCGTAGTAAGTAATGGTGTCCTTTATTTTTCTTTGCGTTTGCCTTTATTCTTTTTGTTCTTGGTTTTCACTTTTGTCCGTTTCTTGCGGATTGGCTCTTTTATTTCATCTGCCATTTTGGGATGAACAGCTTCTTTATTCACACTTTTTTTCTTGGTTTCTTTGACTTTTCCAAGTTCTTTAGTCGTTGGTTCTTTCTTTTCAGACTTCTCCGTTTGGATAGCTCCCCCTACGAGATAGACTTCTTCTAGTATCAGATTTAGCTGATTGGCCAATTTTTTTAAGTCTTTCATAGATTGCTCTGTAACCAGTGTCAACACACGACCATCTGCTCCCATCCGCCCGACTCGACCTGCTCGATGGACATAGCTCTCTTTGGTTAAAGGAACTTCTGCATTGACGATAAATGGTAATCGGTCAATGTCTAATCCTCTGGCAGCAATATCGGTCGCTAACAATAACTGAATCTTTCTTTCCCGAAAGGCCGTCAGTGCCAATTTTCGAAGTTGTTTGTTTTGATCAGAAGCGAGCGATGCTGCTTGGATATGGTGAAACTGCAGCTTTTCTTCCGCCATCCCGAGTTCACTGAGCCGATTAAAAAAGACCAATGACTGAAAATCAGGTGTATGTGCCAGACGTCGCAAGCTTTCTACTTTTTTTCTAGCTGGTATCATAATGTATTGATGGGCGACAGCACCTTGGCTAGTATCGACTTGTGTCACATCAATCACTAATAGATCAGGAACAATTTTTTTAATTGGGGATAGCGCAGCATCTGCAGTCGCAGAGAAAAAGCCAAATGTTGATTTTTTTCCAACGGTTTGGATGATTTCTTTTACTAAGCCTTGTTGATCATTGTTAATCAGCTGATCCGCTTCATCGAATATCACCGTTTGAATCAAAAAGGGATTCATTTTTCTTGCTCGAATCAATTCAACGATACGACCCGGTGTCCCGACAATTAATTCCGGATGGTGCTTTAGCTTTTCAATTTGGCGCTGAATATTGGCACCGCCAATAGCTGATTGAGCAGCAATACCAAGATCTTCTGCCCAAGTTTTTGACACCTCAAGCACTTGCATCGCTAATTCTTGCGAGCTTGTCACGATCAAAACTTGATTGCCTTCGCCTTTTTTTATACCTAATAATGTCGGCAATAAGTATGCCAGTGTTTTGCCAGATCCAGTCGGTGAGATACCCATGATCGATTGTTGCTTTCTTAATGGTTCAAATACCGCCTGTTGAATGGCAGTCGGCTCGGTAAAGTTATTTTCTAACCAGCGTTTCTCCCATACTGCAGGGATTTCATTGTTTAACATGTACTTCCTCTATTCTTTTTGATCTGCTGGAAAAACAATGCCAGCTTTTTGTCTTAGTTTGTATAAAATTTGGTGAACAGTTCGCGCGCTATCTAGCCAGCTTTCGTAGCGCTCGCGGTCTTTTTTCGTGGGATTTTGTAGAATTGTCGCAAAGTCAACTGCTTCTTCAAATAAAGGATTCTCGTGACTTTTTGCTAAATCTAGAAAATTGGTTTCCTTGGTCATCCGATTGTAATGAACCACTTCTTTAATGGCGTTCACACCATCTAATTCTACTGTACCATCTGCCAGATAAATCTCCGACTTCGCAAAAGAGTCCCCTGTCTTTCCGTGATGAATGACCACATCGAATGTATCATAATGCAACAAGCCGTAGCCACTACCATCAACACCAGTGGCAATCTTTTGAGCAAAATAATCAACGTCACGCGGCGCTCCAAACAACCCCACAGCCGCATAGACTAAGTACACCCCTAAATCCATCAATGAGCCTCCAGAAAACTTTAGCGAAAAAATATTCGGTTCATTTCCTGCTAGTACCTCATCATAGCGAGAGGAATATTTCATATATGTAAAGCTTGCCCCTTGAATTTGATCGATTGGAGGTAACGCATCTCGCACACGCTGAAAGTTTGCCTCATGAATATTTCTAGCAGCTTCGAAGAAATAGACGTTGTTTTCATTTGCAAGCTGGATTAGGTCTGCCAGCTCTTCGGGTGTTGATACAGCGGGCTTTTCTACAATGACACTTTTCCCATGAGACAGTGCGGCTTTCGCTTGTTCGTAATGCAAGCTATTGGGCGATGCGATGTAGATAACATCAATCACTGTGGAAGTAACGAGTTCTTGAAGATCTTCAGTAACTAAGCAGCTTGTATACTGTCTAGCGAACGCCTCTGCTGTCTCCTTTTTACGTGAGTACACCCCAGTTAACTGATACTTTCCAGAACTCAATGCTCCATCCACAAATTGATGAGAAATCCAATTGGTACCAATTACCCCTAACTTAATCATAGCTTTTTCTCCTTTCGCTCTTAACCCATGTTAATCGGCGCATACAATGAAATCTCTCCAGGTAAATAATCTGGACCATAATACTCCTGGATTGCTCCGATAATTTCAATGCCTTCATCAGGTACGACTGTTTCAAATAAAAAACGCACAGCTTCAGATACAAGGGGAATCGTCGTTCGTATGACAATGTATTCCATTGCTGGTAGAATAGACCGGTGCCAGCCTGGCGGACAAGTCATTTGCAGCGGGACATCAATTCCTGCTAAATACAAACCCTCTCCATCAATCCAAGGGGAAAGCCATTCTTTCGCATCAGACATGATTCCCCAACAAGGAATCGATTCTTCAGGTATCGCTAGTTGTTCCAAAATATCAGGAAGCTTCTCCTCTAAAGAAAACCAAAGTGTTGGGACCCATTCTTCACTTGTCAAAACATCACCTATCCCTTGCACACCTATGATGGCTCGGTCATCTTTTTTGACACGTTGATATGAAAATTCCATCTAAAAACACCTCGTAAACTAAAAAAATCCTATCAAATAATGTAACTTTTTATAAAATTCGTTATACTCAATATAAGGAGTTGAACGTATGTCTATTTTACCATTATTTTTATTCATTCTCTATTATAGTATCGGCTTTGCGGCAATCTTTTTTTGGCGAAGAAAGAAAAACGAACCGGATCATTTCTATTTTCAAGCAGCTTGGGCATTATTAGCGATTGTTCTTTACACTGGAACACTGGAAGTATTGAAAGGAACGGCTTACTTTTTTATCCCTTTGGCCTTCTTTTTGCTCTTTTATTTTATTTATCGCAACAATCGTGCACGTTTAAGAAATGGTCTGTTTTTCCAATTCTTCTTAGTGATTTTTGGTATTTATTTGCTTTATAATTTTTATTTGACGAAAGATTTATTGGTTGCAGGTCTGTTTGTTGTAGCATTGGGTATTTTTGTATTGATCGCTGCATTTGGTTTAATTGGCCTTTTAATCTTCCTTTACTGGAATGCCGCCATCGTCTTAAAAAAAGAATCCCGCAATGTAGCGAATCTATTAACTCTCTTACTGGCACTCTTTTTGACGATATACTTAATCTTTGATTTCTTCTTGCAGCCACAGTCACCATGGTACATCAAGATTCCCTTTACGTACTTATCCATTGTTCTTGGCTATCTATTGATGAATTTTATAATTTTCCTGACAGCTACGTTGCTTTACCAGTTTTATTATCCGAAATACAATCAAGACTTCCTCATCGTACTTGGGGCAGGGTTAATAAATGGCGAGCGAGTGACTCCATTACTTGCTAAACGAATTGATCGCGCAATTCTTTTTTACCACACACAGCGGACGAAATCTGGCCATCCATTAAAATTAATTATGTCTGGTGGGCAAGGTGCCGATGAGAAAGTACCTGAAGCAGTCGCCATGAAGCAATATGCATGTGAACAAGGGGTACCCGAAAGCGATGTATTACTCGAAGCGAACTCATCGACTACCTATGAAAACATGCGCTTTTCAAAAGAATTAATTGAACAATCAGCCGTTAACGATCCAAAGGCTATTTTTGTATCCAATAACTATCATATCTTCCGAGCGGGCATCTTTGCGAGACAGGCAAAATTATCGGCAGAAGGCATTGGCTGTAAGACCGCATTGTATTATTTACCGAATGCTACATTACGCGAATTTGCGGCAATTTTAGTCATGCATAAGCGGCTACACACGATTGTTGTAGCACTGATTACCGCGTACTTTGCCATTTCTACTCTGCTTTATTTAATTAATTAGAAAAAAACACTTAGCGAATTCCTACAACTCGCTAAGTGTTTTTTTAATTGTGATGTGCATTTTGTACTACTCGACGCTTCATTCTGGAAGTTAATGGCGTCATCGCTTCTTTTACTGCACAATATTTATCCACCATTGTTACGATATAGCCTTCTTTGTAGCGCGGTGGAGCAATTGTTGCTCCCCACATATGTTTAATAATAATGTCTTTTTCAAGTGGAGAGAGAGTCGTAATTTTTTCTGCATTTTTCACAGCAATCCGCGGATGCATATACGCATGACTTCCTCCGTCAAACTTCGTTGTACGCCAATCATAATAAAACAAATCATGGAGTAATCCTGCGCGCGCTGTTGCCCGTGCATCGCCATGAACTTTTTTTGCGATTAAGTAACTACGATAAGAGACACTAATTGAATGCTCTAACCGTGTGGAATGAAGATGTTGAACGAATTCTGATAATCGTTGTACTTCTTCCGTTTCAAGCAAATCACCTACATAAGACATGTACTCCGTATCCTCTTGCCATTTTTCTGTCATAAATTCGAACGCCACCTCTAAGTTTTTGTACAATTGTACCTTTTTCAGTGTAGCACGATTTATTTGACGACTCTAGCGATATTCTTACAAAATTGCAAGACTTAACGATTTCTTAGGAAAAATGATACATGAGAATGCCAGCCGCAATCCCGACGTTTAATGACTCAGCTTTGCCGTAAATGGGAATATAAAGATTGGCATCGGTCTGAGCTAGAATTTCTTTTGCAACTCCTTGGCCTTCGTTTCCCATAATCAGCGCTACCTGATCTGTCTTTTCAACAGTATCATACGCTACAGCCTGCTCATTTAGCTCTGATCCATATACAGGGATGCCCACTTCTTTGAATACTTGACAGATGTCTTGAATGGTGCCATTTTGAATTTCGATATGAAAATGGCTACCTTGCATGCTACGCAACGTCTTTAAATTATAAATATCTGCTGTCCCCTCGCCAAGAAAAACGCCTGTAAAACCGGCAGCATCAGCTGTACGGATCATTGTCCCTACATTCCCAGGGTCTTGGACGTTATCAAGGAGTAACCATTTCCCTTTCACACGCATCTCTTTCACACGTGGTAACGCAACTACAGCCATAATTCCTTGTGGCGTTGGCTGTTCAGAGATGGCTGCCATCACTTCTTCGGACACATACGTCACATCAAGCGCTTGCTCTTCAATCCATGCGGCCCACTCTTTGGCACCTCGCGGACTGATGAGAATATCCACGACTTCTGCTTGTGAGTTAACTGCCTCTTCTACCAAATGAAATCCTTCCAAAAGATAGCGTTGTTGATCCTGACGTCCTTTTTTGCGGTGTAGTTTTTTTAATTCTTTTACATAGGTATTTTTTGTCGACTGCATTTCCATTATTCTCCCACCTCATAGGCATTATACCATGAAACAAGTGATTCAAATATGCTAATATAAGAGATGAAAGGGGCTGGACAAGATGCGTAAAGTACGAATACATGTCGCTGGACGCGTGCAAGGCGTTGGCTTTCGCTATATGACAAAGATGGTGGCAGATCAATTGCAAATCGGTGGCAGCGTGAAGAATGAATCGGATGGTTCGGTTACTATTTTAGCGACAGGTGAAGAACAAGCAATGGCATCCTTTATTCAAAAAGTAAAGCACTCGCCCTCACCTGCAGGACGTGTGACTCAATTTGAATTAACTGAGGAAAATGAGCTACCTGACTATTCCTCATTTCAAGTCGTCTATGAATACTAGATTGTTTGCATTTTTCTTCAAATTCATGAATCATAATTGAAAAAGCAGTCCAAGTCTAGTATAGTTGGTTTTGTGTAAATTTTGAAGTAAAGGAAGAAATAAATGAAAAATAAAAAAAATTGGCTTATGGGTAGTGGGCTCTTTGCCTTAGTATTCTTTTTATCAGGGTGTGTGAAGACGATTGCCGGACCGAACAACACGCGCGTTCCTGACCCGGATGGTTTTATTTACAAAACTTTAGTCGTTCCTCTTGGTGACTTCTTGACCTATTTAGCAACCAATTTCAACTGGGGCTTTGGTTGGGCGATTATCATTGTAACTATCGTCGTACGAATTATCTTGTTGCCAATGGGAATTAGCCAGTCTAAAAAAGCAATGGTTCAATCAGAAAAAATGCAATACTTAAAACCACAAATGGATATTGCTCAAGCAAACTTAAAACAAGCAACGACACGGGAAGAACAATTAAAAGCACAAACAGAAATGCAAAAAATCTATAAAGAAAATAATGTCAACATGTTAGGCGGAATTGGTTGTCTACCCTTACTAATTCAAATGCCCATCTTCTCTGCTTTGTACTTCACTGTAAGTTACACGCAAGGGATTAACACGGCGACCTTTATGGGTGTCAATCTTGGAAAAGCCAATTTGATTTTCGTGGCATTAGCTGGACTTTCTTATGTCGGACAAAGTTACCTCTCACTCATTGGTATTCCTGAAGAGCAAAAGAAGACCATGCGGAGTATGATGATTGTCTCTCCATTGATGATTGTCTTTATGTCGTTAAAAGCACCAGCCGGAGTAACGCTGTACTGGGTAATTGGTGGGATATTTAGTTGTTTCCAAACGTTTATTACCAATGTCCTAATGAAACCAAGAATCAAAAAACAAATTGAAGAAGAAATGCGATTAAATCCACCGAAAACAGTTGTGACACCAATCGTTAAAGATGTGACACCGACTGCACAAACAAAAAAGCAACAAAAAATAACCCAACTAAAGGTCGGAATGCTGGGAAACAAAGAAAATAATAGGCTGAGTTAAAATTTTCCAGCCACAAGTAAAAAGACCCAAAAGTCCAGATGGATTTTTGGGTCTTTTTATCGTGTTAGTCGGAATTTCTCAACTTGTCATTTATATCACGATCACTTTTATTCAGCCAACTCGTTTATAGCCTAGCTTCTTTTTCAAATTTGATTAAGATGCCATTTGGATCTAGAATCCATAAGCTTCCTTGTTCATCTTTTTCAAATGATACTTTTTGCTCTGCCCAGTGGCTTTCAATGCGAGCGAGCTCTTCATCTTGAGTCACATAGAAAGAATAATAGGCCAATCCTAAATCATGTTCAGTCATAGCCGGTACATTTCTACCCATCCAGATATTTGAGCCAATATGGTGGTGATAGTTTCCTGTTGCAAAGAATTTTGCTTGGTTGCCGTAATTATTTTTTAATGATAAGCCTAGGATATCTGTATAGAAGTCTTCTGTCTTTTGCAGATCAGCGATTTTCAAATGAACATGTCCCACTTTTGTTCCGCTTGGAAAGCCATTCCATTTTTGCGTCGCTTCATTGACAACGCCTTGTGCATCCATCTCTTCAGTCACACCGATAATTTCACCGTCTTCACGAATATCCCATTGATCGACTGGTTTGTCGCGGTACACTTCAATACCATTTCCTTCTGGATCACTCAGATACAATGCTTCACTATAGCCATGGTCGCTTGCTCCGACTAACGGCGCATCAATCGAGAGATAATGAATCAAGGCGTCACCTAAAGCTTGACGACTAGGTAAAAGAAACGCGACATGATAGAGTCCAGTTCTTCTTGATAATGGTAATGGATTTTCCACTTTAGTCAAAATCAATAATGGCACGCCATCTTCTGTCCCAAAAGAAATAGCATCATCTATTTTACTTAAAACTCTTAATCCAATCACTTCTGTATAAAAAGCAGTTTGTTTTTCTAAGTCAGCTACTTTTAATGTTACTAATCCGGTATGTGTTGTTTCTGCTAATTGAAATTCTGGTACTCTTACTGTCATTTGATTTTCCTCTTTTCGTTTGATTGATAAAATTCTTTGGCATCGTTGATTGCTTTATAATGAATGCCATGTCCAACTGGGTATTCATTATATGAGACCGTTTCTAGTTTTAGCTTGGCAAATTTGGCATATGATTGACCAATTTCTCTAGGGAACAGCTGGTCCGTTAAGCCTTGTGAAATGAATACTGCTGTTTTCGATTTTTCATCAGTAATTGTTTCATCGGCTAGCTTTTGGTAAAAGGCAGGCATCCGTGCACTAAATAAAAATACTTGACTTAGCCAATTCGGATAGAGATAGGTTAACCCTAAACCAAGCATTGCCCCTTGACTGAAGCCAAGAAACATAAGCGGATTATTCGTTAAGTTCTCTTCTTTTACTTTCGTTTCGATAAAATCATGTACAGCATGAATGACTGGTTCGATGACTTCTATTTCTGACTTTTCTCTAAAATCAGGTACGAAAAATGCAAAGCCTGGTCCAAAAGATAAATCAGCTTGAATATTTAATTGAATCGCATTGTTATCAATTTTTGTTGCGACTGGTGGTAAGTCTTCATAGTTAGATCCCATACCGTGAGCAGTCACGATAATCGGCGTTTGTTCATTATAATTTTCTGGATAAGACCATTTTGATAGGTACATCTATTGTCCTCCCTTTCCTTTCAACAACATCAGTATACACACTTACTAATTGTAAGTAAATGGATTTGCTCAAATAAAATAGCCATATTTCGGAGTGTTCCACTGAAGTAACAACTCGCTGAAATATGGCTAAACATACACTTACTGAATCAATTCAAAAATATTTTTCCCCTTGGAGTAACTCGCTTTTACCGGCTTCATACGCACGATAAATTCCGTCGAACAAGATGCATCGACTAAAACAAACGTCGCATCCATCCCTGCTTTTAGCCAAGGCTGCATCTTCTCATCTATAGGCTGAGGAAATCAATTACAAGGAATCAGTCAATTCTCTTTGGCCTTTTTTGCCGAAGATTTCGCAATAATGGTTTAATTTCTCCAAAATATTTCCTGTACCAAACGGAGACCAAGAATCATACACATTGTCGTAACCAATATGGACGCCCACACCAGCTGCCTGTAGTTCGACAAGCGGTGGGACAATCCCAATAAAGCGTGGTTGCAGTGTCACTCTAAAATGAGTATAGTTGAACCCAAGAGGTGAGTAAATGATACAAGCATATGTAAATATTTTCATTATTTTTTCGTTAATGTTTTTGGGGTATTTTTTATCTTTTAAACAATGGTTTAGCAATCGTTCAGCCGATGTTTTTTCAAAAATTTTATTAAACTTATCTTTGCCATTTAGTATGTTTTTAAA
>NZ_GL622241.1:1013791-1083626 GCF_000185365.1 Enterococcus italicus DSM 15952 | reverse complement strand
AATATTACAGCAAACTTTAATAAGAGTGAATTTTTGTCGCTCTTTAGTGGCATGATCATCCCTTTAGTCTCAATGACGATAACCTACTTGACTAGTTTGGCGTATCGTTCCTTGATGAACGTCGAACAAACCCGCCGAGGAACGTTTACGACCATGTTTACGTGCTCAAATACGATTTTTATTGGACTACCGATAAACCTTGCCATTTTTGGCGAAAAAGCGGTACCTTACGTATTGCTTTACTACATTGTCAATACATCTATTTTTTGGACAATCGGTATCTATGAAATCGCCAAAGACAACTCCCAACTTCATGAAACGACCATGACTTTTCATCCGCTCGTTGCGCTGAAAAAAATTTTTTCTCCGGCTTTAATTGGATTTATGATTGGTTTGGTGTGGATGTTTACTGGTGTGAAAGTTCCTTCATTTCTCCAACAATTCGGAAATTATTTAGCCGATCTGACTACGCCATTGTCGATGTTTACGATTGGGATTATGGTTTACTTTAATGGCATTAAAAATTTGAAGTTAAATCGTGATATCGTTGGCGTTCTACTTGGTCGCTATCTCTTATCACCCTTAATTGTTTGGTTGTTAGGCTTTATCTTTCCTGTATCATCCTTGATGTTAGCCGTATTTATGGTTCAGTCAGCTATGCCTGTCCAAAACTCTGTGCCTATTTTAGCGCGCGCGTACAAAGCTGATCAGGAATTTGCAGCATCAAGTTTGGGTTATTCCGTATTGATCTACTTATTGTATATCCCTGTATTACTAAAAATTATCTATGCCTTATAAAAAAAGCGACTGCATCCCAGTGTCGCTAAGAGCCTGAATCAAGCTCTTAGCAACGCATAGACAGCAGTCTATTTTTTATTTTGTAACTAGCTGATCCAGACTTGCAATCGCTAGAACCATTTTTGAAATTTTTGCTAATAAGGCTAAGCGATTTGCTCGGATCGACGCATCATCTACCATGACCATCGTTTGATCGAAGTATGCTTCAATCGCCGGATGGAGTGCAACTAGTGCTTGGTAATTTTCTGCCATTGTATTTGTAGCAAAATTCGCTTCAACTTCTGTGACCGCTTCGAACAATGCTTTTTCAGCTTCATTTTCAAAAAGTTCTGGTTGAATGTCTGAATTTTTCGTTTCTTGTTTTTTCGCTAAGTTCATCACACGCGTCAAAGCTTCCATTGACGGCTTAAACTCTTGATCGGCCAAATGTTGGGACACTAATTCTGCAGCTTGGAACAATCGGCTCACATCTTTTTGTTCTGATGCTAAGACGGCTTCAATGACATCATGACGAATATCTCGGGAAGCTAAATGCTGACGCAGACGTGCTTTTAAAAAGTCGCTGACCAAGTTGTTTTCATCAGATAGCATAATGCCATATGTTGCTTGATCTTCATTGATTTTTTCTTGAATTGCCCGTTGTAATTTTTCAAATGGGAAATGCCACTGTTTCGCTTCGATAATGCGAATGATACCATATGTTTGACGACGCAACGCATACGGATCGTTTGACCCACTAGGAACCATACCAGCAGCAAAGAACGTCAAGACACTATCTAATTTATCGGCAATAGCTAAGACTGAACCCACGACTGATTTAGGTAATTCACCCTCACTAGCAATCGGCAAATAATGTTCACGGATAGCTGCTGCCACACTCGCTTTTTCTCCTTGTAATAGTGCATACTTTTCACCCATAATGCCTTGCAGCTCAGGAAATTCGTCGACCATGTTTGTTACGAGGTCAAATTTGTAAATTTCACTTGCACGCTGTAAATCAGTCAATTCAGCGGATGATAGACCAACAGTCTCACCAATAATTTGTGCAATGACGCCTACACGAGTCATTTTTTCATAAATTGACCCAATTTTTTCATGGAAGGCAACATGTTTTAATTTTTCAACACATGCAGCGATGGTTAGTTTTTGGTCCTCTTGATAGAAAAACTCAGCATCTTCTAGACGAGCTGTCAGTACCTTTTCATTCCCTTTAATGACATTTTCAATGGCAACATCATTTCCATTTCTGACAGAGATAAAATGAGGGAGTAATTGTCCATCTTCCGTCCGAACATCAAAATAGCGTTGGTGCTCTTTCATTGATGTAACAAGGACTTCTTCAGGGATTTCCAAATATTGTTTGGCAAAATTACCGACAAACGCAGTCGGATACTCGACTAAATTCGTCACCTCTTCTAACAAATCTTCATCTAAGAAAACTTGCCACTTATTTTTTTCAGCAATTGCTGAAATTTGATTGACTATAAGCTGTTGTCTCTCTGCTGAATCAGCAATAACACTTTGCTCTGCTAATGTCTCGACATAGTCATGCGCCCTCTTAAATGTGACTTCATGTCCTAAGAATCGATGGCCTCTTGAATGACGATCAGTTTTCACATCTAAAATTTCAAATGGAATGACTTCTTCGCCAAACAAAGCCACTACCCAATGAATCGGACGAATGTATTCAAAATCATATTTGTTCCAGTGCATAGTGACAGGGAAGGTTAAACTTGTAATGACTTCTTTTAATCCGGTCAAGACATCAATCGTCTGTTTACCTGTCGTTTTCTTTGTTGCATAGACGTACTCAACGCCATTTAATTCTTTAAAGGTGATATCATCCGTTGTTAGTCCTTGTCCGCGTACAAATCCTTGGGCGGCTTTTGACCAATTTCCTTCTGCATCTAGAGCAATTTTTTTAGCAGGTCCTTTGATTTCTTCTTCAATATCGGCTTGACGCTCAGGAACAGCTTCGATAAGGACAGCTAGGCGACGTGGTGTTGAGTAAGCACGAATATTATCATACGATAAGTGTTGTTCTTCAAAAAAAGTTGCTACCTTTGCTTCTAATTGATTCATACTGGGAACAACGACATGAGCCGGCATTTCTTCTAAACCAATCTCAATTAATACATCTTTCGCCATCTTATTCACCCTCCTTTAAAAGTTTCGCAGCTTCCTCACGACTCAATAACGGATAGCCCAGTCTTGCACGTTCGGCAACGAAAATTTTGGCTACTTCACGAGCCATATTACGGATTCTAGCTAGATATCCCGCACGTTCAGTCACAGATACAGCTCCTCTAGCATCTAGTAAGTTAAAATTGTGGCTACATTTTAAAATATAATCATAAGCTGGATGAACTAATTTCTCTGCAATGCAGCGTTTTGCTTCTTTTTCAAAATTATTAAAATTGTTAAGCAATAACTCTTGGTCACTAAGTTCAAAAGAATACTTTGAATGCTCAAATTCTGGTTGATTAAAAATTTCACCGTACTTCACGCCATCTGTCCATTCCAAATCATAAACACTTTCAACTTCTTGGATATATGAAGCCAAACGTTCTAGACCATATGTAATTTCAGAAGTGACTGGATGGCATTGTAAGCCACCTACTTGTTGGAAGTATGTAAATTGCGTGATTTCCATCCCGTCTAACCAAACTTCCCAACCTAAGCCTGCACAGCCCATTGATGGATTTTCCCAGTTGTCTTCAACAAAACGGATATCGTGTTCAAGAGGATTAATCCCAAGTAGTTGCAGACTTTCTAAATACAACTCTTGAATATTTTCTGGTGAGGGTTTCATAACTACTTGAAATTGATGGTGTTGATACAAACGATTGGGATTTTCACCGTAACGGCCATCATCCGGTCTTCTTGATGGTTCGACATAGGCTGCATTCCATGGCTCTGGGCCAATTGCTCGTAAGAAGGTATACGGACTCATCGTACCGGCACCTTTTTCTGTATCATAGGCTTGCATCAGCATACAGCCATTGTCTGACCAAAATTTTTGTAGCGTTAAAATCATTTCTTGAACAGTTAACTTTTTCGCCATAGTATTCTCTCCTTTACATTAAAAAAAGCCCCTATATCTGTACAAAGACAGATATAGGGACGAGTACGCTCGCGGTTCCACCCTACTTCCGTAAAGCCATTCTTTACGGCACTTTCATACTTGTGCTCCCATTGCCCCTAGAAACATATCAACTATCTGCTCTCACCAACTCAGACTCGCTATCAGTATCAATTCTTTCTTTTGATGTTCATCACACACTATTTAATTCTTAACAATGACATCATAGCGATGTTTCGATTGTTTGTCAATATACGAATCGAAAAGGCTATTGCTCGTCACGCTTTACTATTTGTTGCCAGGACTTCATTTGATCAATGAAGCTTTTGCTCTTCAGATGAATCCCTACAAATTCCTCATACAATTCATCTAAAACAGTACGAATTACTTGCTTAGTCTCGGTACTCACTTGAATGGTATCAATCTTTTGATAGTCGATTTGATGGAACAGGCGTAAAAAATGGATTGCCTTTGGATCAGCATGGTATCGTCGCTCATCCAACGACCAATGCCGTTCACAAAGCACACCACTGTATTTACTTGAAAAATCAAATTTTCCATGCGTTTCACCACAGATTGCACAGTGCTGCCATTCAAATTGTACACCAAACCGTTGCAAGACTTGAACCTCAAAAATATTAGTTATAATCTCAGCATCTTTGCCTTCATCAATGAAGTGCAATGCTTCTTTTAAAAATTGGTAGAGATGTGGATCGTATACTCGATCCTCAATCGCTGCATCAGCCAAATTTAAAAGATACGTCGCATACCCTGCAAGAAAGATATCTTCTTGTAGGTGGCGAAACGGATGAATATGTTTCGCCGCATGTAAAAACGAAAGTCCTTGCTCAGAAAACTGGCTAATATACGTCGCTTCGGTAAATGGCATGATGGCTGGCTGCAGGGGATTATTTTTCCGATGCGCACCCCGCACATAAAACATTTGCTTGCCTGCCGACTCTGTAAAAATTTTGACCAATTTATCTTTTTCCTTATGGTTCTTTGCAAAGAGGATTAACCCTTTTGATTCAACAATTGCCATAACTAACCCTCACTACTTGCCTTATCCTACTCTTACTCCATTTCACGATAGCCGTAATCAGTCAGATAGCGTTCTTTTTCGCGCCAGTCCTTTTGCACCTTCACCCAGAGTTCTAAGAATACTTTATTCCCTAACAAATGCTCAATATCTAGCCGTGCTTTGGTGCCAATCAATTTCAACATCTTGCCGCCTTTACCGATGATGATGCCTTTTTGGCTATCACGTTCCACGATGATCGTTGCCTGAATGGCGATTTTTTCATTTTCGTTTTTCTTCATTGAATCCACAACAACGGCAACGGAATGGGGCACTTCATCACGGGTGAATTGCAATACTTTTTCGCGAATTAATTCTGATACGATAAAATATTCTGGATGATCCGTCACTTGATCTTCTGGGAAATACTGCGGTCCTTCTTCAAGTTCTTTTTCGATGGTTGCCATCAAAGTTGGAAAATTATTTCCTTCAGTAGCCGAGATTGGCACAACCTCTGCAAAATCCATTTGTTGAGAGTAATCCGCAATCACTTCAAGTAAGGCATCCGGATGCACTTTATCCAATTTGTTGACAACTAGGAAGACTGGCACAGATTGTTTTTTTAGGCGTTCGATAATAAGATCATCGCCTTTTCCGCGCTTTTGATCGGCACTAATCATAAACAAAATCACATCAACTTCATTTAAGGCACTAAAAGCAGACTCGACCATGAAATCACCCAAACGAGATTTTGGTTTATGAATTCCTGGTGTGTCAATAAAGACGATTTGGGCATCTTTTGTCGTATAGACACCTTGTATTTTGTTTCGTGTTGTTTGTGCTTTGTCGCTCATAATTGCAATTTTTTGGCCAACGATACGATTTAATAATGTTGATTTACCGACATTCGGGCGACCGACAAGTGCGACAAATCCTGATTTATGTTCTGTCATAAGCTCTCCTTTAAGTAAAAAAATAGGTGTACCATTTTGGGAAGAAAAATCAATGCGCCAATCACTACAGCAAAACAAGCTGTCAATAAAACAGCACCTGCAGCAACGTCTTTAATTTTTTTTCCGAGTGGATCAAAGTGATAGTCTGTCACCATATCGACAATATTTTCAAAGGTGGTATTGAGCATCTCTGCAAATAAAACCAAAAAGATACTCGTTAATAACCACAACCATTCAGACAGATTAAGTGAAAATATGAAACCAAGCACAATGACTAAAAAGCTCACTCTGACGTGTTTTCGAAAATTTCGTTCATCATAATAGACGGTTTTCCAGCCAGTAATTGCAAAATCCAATGACTGAATAAACGATTTATTTTTTTCAACTTGTTTTTTATCTTTTGAGTCCATAGGCATCTAAAATTTCCTTCTGTAATCCAAACATTACCTTCTCATCCTCAGGTGTCATATGGTCATAGCCATTTAGGTGCAAGAAACCATGCAGTGCAAGAAAGCCTAACTCACGATCGACCGAATGGCCATATTCTTCGGCTTGCTCATTTGCTCGTTCAACTGAAATCATTAAATCGCCAAGATTACGAGGAAATTGACTATCGTCAAATTCTTCATCAAAAATAATTGGCAACTCGTCCTCTCCCTCTTCTTCTAGCGCAAAGCTGATAACATCAGTCGGCATATCTTTATTGCGATAGACACGGTTGATTTCTTGTATTTCGTTATTATCCATGAATGTAATGGACATTTCCGTATCTTCTGGTAAATCCAGATGGCTAGCTGCATATTGCAAAAGATCATCGATTTCTTGCATTTTTTTAGCCGTCACACGTTCATTTTCATCGATAAATGCTATTTCCATTCCTTATTCCTCTCTTTTCTCTTGTTCTTCTTTCATTTGCTCTGCTTCTGATTTCATTTTTGGATACTTGATTCTTGAATGGAACGTCGAACACAAGCCATTAATCAATGATTTTTCAATAATGCGTAACTCATTTAATGTCAAGCCCGACTCATCCAACTGACCATCTAATATACGGTCTTTGATTAGATTTGAGACAAACGTTTTAATTTTTTCATTACTAGGTTGATCCATTGCTCTAACGGCAGCTTCACAACTATCAGCAATGCTAACAATCCCCGCTTCTTTTGTCTGTGGCTTAGGTCCTGGATAGCGATAATCCGATTCTTTGACTGAATCGTTGCGTTCTTTTGCTTTAACGTAGAAAAAGCGCATCAACGTTGTTCCATGATGTTGGCGACAAATATCTATGACCATTTGGGGCATTTTTTCAGCTTCTAACACCTTGGCTCCATCGATCACGTGGCCAAAGATAATATCTCGGCTATCTTCGGGTAAAAGAAAATTATGAGGATTTTCAGCACCAGCGGGTAGATTTTCTACGAAGAAATTCGCATGCTTTAATTTCCCAATATCATGATAGTAACATGCCACGCGTGTCAAAAGGGAATTGCCACCGATATCAGCTACTGCATTGGCACTCAGATTGGCTACCATCATACTATGATGATACGTACCTGGAGCTTCCTCTAATAGTCGTTTCAGCATGGGATGATTGGGATTGCTAAGTTCATTTAAAACAATTACACTGTCATCAGTCACGAGTAGTTCAATATATTGGTGGAGTCCTACCGTTAAAAGCAGTGACAATAGACTACCTGCTAATCCACAGACAAGTGCAATCCATGTTTGCCCACTGGTAAAACTCATCTCTTGGAACAGAATGAGCGTGACATTCATCAATAGAGGGAAAACAACCAACCACATCAACGCATTAAATCCTTGGTTAGAAATACGTTGTTGTCGGACAATAGTCCCCATAATACCAGAAAAAAGATATGAAATCAGTAAGAAGACCAATACATTCAATCCTACATCTGCAGCCGTATTGCTAAATATAAACAATGCAAAGACCACTTGGAAAAGTGCAGCTAACAAACCAGAACGGCGATTCATAAAGAAGTTTAGCACAAGTGGCGCAAATGCTGCTGGATAAAAGAGTGATAAGTGAGGTGCTGCGTTTGTTTGGAACAATTGGAAAAATTTCATAATCAATAAACTGACAATCATCATTGAAGCATAAAAGAGATAACACTTTAACCGTTTAGACTGTTCTTCCATTTGGTGAACAAAAAAGGCCAGCATGCCAATCTGCAATAAAATCGTAAAAACAAGTGAAAGTAACGGATAATAATTTACTGACTGATTGGTCAAACCTAATATTCGCAGCTTTTCAATCGCTGTACTGTCAATTTGAGATCCTTCACGAACAATGATTTCGCCTTGATAGATCATGACAGGTTGTACGGAAGCTTTGGCTTCATTTTGAAGTTCAGTCGTTTTCTTTTCATTCAAAAAAGTATTGGCAACGATACCTTTCGATAATAAATATCGCACAGCTTCTGCTTGGCTCGTCGATACATCGCTCGCTTCTAAGGCACTTTCCGCCTTTTGACGAACACTTGTGACATCACTCTCTTTAATTTGAGCTTTCATTTGATCATCAACTAGATTCAGGGTAACTTGTTCTACTTTCGTAATTTCTGTGGTCGAAAGTGAAAACATCGTTGTCAAAAAGTTTGTTGTCAAATCTTGATAAAAATCCAAATCATCTGTATCAACAGTCTCAAATTGTTTTTTTAATTGACTAATTAATTCTTCTGTCGTCGGCTTGGAGACTGTCGACTTATCTTTTGCAGCTTGGGTATTTTTTTGATAAGCTTCATCTGCACTTGTTTTAACTTTTAAGATTAAGGTAAACAGATTAGCCAAAAGATCATGTTGTCTTGTTGCCAGATCAGATTGGTACGTATATTCCGGCGAAACTGCTTCAGCAGCTAATTTTCTTTTTTGTTCAGTAGCCGTCGAATTTTCAATCGTTTTATTTGCCCGTATATTGGTCTCTGCAACTTGCCCTTCTTTGTAGCTATTTGCAGTAGGCTTGATACTTGGGTAGAGGATCGCGAGCGTTAGAACGAAAAAGACGATTAGAATGATTGGTACAAGAAACTTTCCAAAGCGCTCGTTCATTTTTTCTAGCGATTGATTTAGCATGACTGCTTCCTCCTATTCTTGTTACAATTGTTCCGTTGTTTCATTTTCATATGCTCGAATAATTTCTGCTACCACTGGATGACGCACAACATCTTCTGCATCAAAGTGAACAAAGTCAATTTGCTTAATACCTTGCAATGTTTGTTGTGCATGAATTAAGCCACTCGTTACTCCTCGTGGCAAGTCAATTTGGCTAGCATCACCATTAACAATCATCTTTGAATGAAAACCTAACCGTGTCAAAAACATTTTCATCTGAGCAATTGTCGTATTTTGGGCCTCATCTAAAATTACAAAGGCATTCTCTAGTGTCCGTCCACGCATATAGGCAAGAGGGGCAATTTCGATTATGCCGCGCTCCATCAGGCGATTGGTATGATCGATACCGAACACTTGGTAGAGTGCATCATACACGGGACGAAGATATGGATCGACCTTTTCTTTTAAATCGCCGGGTAAAAAGCCTAATTTTTCACCAGCTTCTACAGCTGGTCGTGTGAGGATAATTTTTTCGACTTGACCTTTTTTTAAAGCCGCAATAGCTAAGACAACAGCCAAGAATGTTTTCCCAGTCCCAGCTGGTCCAATTCCAAAGACAACATCATGCCGGCGAACAGCGGTAATATAATGTGATTGACCAATTGTCTTTGCTCGGATCGCTTTTCCGGCGCGATCTTTCATAATCTCTTCTTCGTACATCGCTAGAAAGGAAGGTAACTTCCCTTGATTCATAAAATTTAATGCGTTAACGACATCTGCTGTATTAATGTTAATTCCTCGATTGATTAGTGTTAAGAGGACTTGGAAGACTTGTTCTGCATTTGCTACATCGTGTTCGGTACCGATTATTTGAACAATTTCCCCACGAGCACGAATCTGTGTATTGGTATTTTCTTCAACTAACTTCACATGTTTGTCATGCGTGCCAACTAACAATGCAAAATCATCAGTCGACTGTAAATGAATTTCTCTTGAGTATTGGTTATCTTGCAAAAAAAAATCGCTCCTTTGGTTCTAAATTTATTCAGTATCATCATACCATATCTTATTTCAAAAGAGATTACTTTTCCTATCAACTAACCACACCCACATGAAAAAGCCGCAGAACAAATGTCTGCGGCGTGTCATATTACTTGTCTAAACGTTCTTTCACAACGGCATTTACTTGATTCCCATCAGCTTTGCCTTTAACTTGTGGCATAACTACTCCCATCACTTTACCGAATTCTTTGACGGAACTGGCGCCTGTTTTTTCGATAGCTTGTGCGACAATGCTGTGAATCTCTTCCAGAGTCAATTGCTCTGGAAGATACTGTTCAACAATCGTAATTTCACTTTTTACTTTTTCAACAAGATCTTCTCTGCCTGCTTTTTCAAATTCAGTTAATGAGTCCCGACGTTGTTTCATTTCTCTTGCAAGAATTGTCAACTCTTCCTCATCATTCAAATCGCGGCCAATCTTGATTTTTTCATTCTGTAGTGATGCTTTCAACATGCGAATGACGGTTAATGTCTCTTTGTCCTTCGCCTTCATCGCCGTTTTCATGTCATCATTCAACGTATTTAGTAGTGACACACTACCAACTCCAGTTCTTTCGCAGCAAACTTAGAATTTTTTACGTTTTCTAGCTGCTTCAGATTTTTTCTTACGTTTCACACTTGGTTTTTCATAGAATTCACGTTTGCGAGATTCTTGTAAAGTACCTGCTTTTGACACGGAACGTTTGAAGCGACGAAGAGCATCGTCAAGAGATTCATTTTTGCGAACCACTGTTTTTGACATATAAATTCCCTCCCTCCGAGCTTAAAAAGTAACCGTTTTTGTTATTGAAATAGTTTCAATAACGCACACTGTCCTTAAAAAATTATAACGAAAGACTGTTTTTCTGTCAAGTTGTTCTTTGGTATTGTTTTCAATAAAACATGAATTTTATTAAATGGTGTTATCTTTGGTGCTTATTGACACTCTTCGCAACGCCCATAGATTTCAAAACGATGCCCTTCGATCTTGCAACCAGCTAATTGCTCTTCAAATATATCCATTGGGCACGCATCTAATTCTTTGGTCTTGCCACAGACGGAACAAATAAAATGGTGATGATGTTCGCCAATACCATGATGTTGGCAATGAAAACGAAATTGCATTTCACCATTTAAATCTGTCTTCTCTAGAATACCTAAATCAGAAAAATCATGTAAATTGCGATAAATTGTATCGTAGCTATAGCCAGGAAATTGCTCACTCATTTCGTCATAAACTTTTCTAGCAGGTAGGTAGCGATTTTTTTGCGCCAAATAAAAAAGTAGCGCCTCTCTTTTTTTAGTATACTTATAGCCTTTTTCTTTTAAAATATGCCATGCGTGTTCGATGGCTGGTATCTGTTTTTCCATAAATTAACCTCTGTATTTTCTAAATCATAATGCTTACGTTTCACAAATTTAAAGCTATGGTATAATAGATGGAAAAAGAATGCAAGTGAGGCGATTTTATGGAAAACAAAGAAACAATTAATCTCTTCGTCATTTCTGATTCTGCAGGTGAAACAGCAACAAAACTAGCACAAGCTACAATGGCGCAATTTCCATCAGTGAATTTTTGTTTGTATCGAAGAACTTTTATCCGTTCTAGAGAGGCACTCATTAAAACATTAGCCGATGCAAAAGAAGTCAATGGTATCATCCTTCATACGTTGATTAGCGAAAATTTAGTCGAGCTGACCAATGACTTTTGTGAGCAAAGTGGTTTGTATAATATTGATGTCTTAACGCCTACTGTAGACGAAGTGACTCGTCGAACAGGGATCCTCCCAAGTCGGGAACCAGGCGCACTTCATCATCTAAATGAAAACTATTTCCGCCGAATCAAGGCGATGGAATTTGCAGTTAAATATGATGACGGCAAAGATCCTCGCGGCTTTCTCGAAGCTGACATTATCTTATTAGGTGTCTCTCGCACATCAAAGACACCATTGAGTCTTTTTTTAGCTAATAAGAATTTAAAAGTAGCAAACTTACCGATTGTTCCTCAAGCTCATATCCCGAAACAAATTTGGGAAGTCGATCCTAAAAAAATTGTCGGCTTGACCAATGATCCGGATATGTTAAATTCGATTCGTAAAGAACGAATGATCAGCTATGGCTTAAATCCTGACTCAGCATATGCCAATATTGACAAAATCCGTGAAGAATTGGCATTTGCTAATGAGCTTTATCAAAAAATTGGGTGTGTGATAATCAACGTCGCCACTCTATCGATTGAAGAAACAGCCTCAATGATTCTAAATGCCTTAAAACTTGAAGATCATAGTTATTATATTTCTGATAATGATGATGCTGTCCACCCTTTCTAAGAAAATTAAAAAGGCGATTTTGCTCCGTTAAACACATTTCTGTTTAACAGCGCAAGATCGTCTTTATTTACCTTACATGAACCCCTATCCGGTCAATCGATAATGGTGCAATTTCAGCAGCATCAGAAGCCGAATCTTGTAACTTTTTGACAATCGTATCCCTCTTATCAAGCGGCGTCAAGATTAAGACGGTTGGTCCTGCACCACTCAAAAAACAGGCATAGGCTCCTAAAGCTAAGCAGCTATCTTTCACTGATTGTAAATGTGGAACCAATGAATTGCGATACGGTTCATGCCAACGATCCGCAGACATCATCTCACCAGCAACTGCTAAATCTCCTTGAATAATTGCCGCAATCATGACATTGGCGATCGCACTTGCTTCGACCGCTTCTTTAAATGCAAATGTCTGTGGCAAGACATTGCGGCTAGTTTTGGTTAGCAGTTCAACCTTTGGAATGTAGGCAATCACGCCACAGTCAGGAAACTGGTGCTTCACAGAAACGACCGTTCGTTCACTCCGCTTTGGAAAGTAAGTCGAAACCACAAAATCACCAAATATAGCCGGAGCGACGTTATCCGGATGTCCTTCGATTGCCGTTGCCAATTCTAATTTTTTTTGAGGAGTAAGATTTAGATTTCCTAGCTGATTGGCAAGCTCAATTCCGGCGACAATCACCGATGAACTACTCCCCAACCCTCTCGCTAACGGAATCTCTGATTGCATCACAAGTCGATGTGGTGCGATTGCAGGACAAATACTTAATGCTGTCGTTAGTAACAAGTTGGTTTCGTCTGTGGGTACTTCAGCTCCTAGCTGATGGTCAATGAACCAACTGTCTTGTTGCTCTTTTACTTCAATCGTCAAATAACGAGCGACCGCGATACCACAAGAATCAAACCCAGGACCTAAATTGGCACTCGTCGCAGGAACACGAATTATCAAAGTTGTTACCCTCTTTCTTAAGCTAGTCTACAAACGGTAAGGCGCCCAAAACTGAGCCCATTCGATTTAAACTTTCTAGTAAGTCATGAAGTTGTTCACTAGTTAATGGATTCGTCACGAGCCACTCATATGCATCATCTGCTATGCTCACATGATGAATGGACTGAATATCTGCGAGTTGATCATTGGTGAATTTTTGAGAAGCATTGGCTTTCTTCATGACAATCCCCATTTTTTCTGCAGGTGACTCAGCTAAAAAGGTAAACTCTAGGTTTTCAAAAAATACAGGAGCAAATTGATTGCTTGTCCCTAGTTCTTTCTTTTCAATTAGGGCTTGAATATCTGCTAAGACACTCGTAGCTGTCGGAGCTGCTCCCGCTCCAGGTCCACTAAGGAAAGATTGCCCAATCTGCGTACTATTGACTTGTAAAGCGTTGGTCTCATTGTCAATCAAAGCTAAAGATGTTTGATCTGAAACCAAGGCAGGAGCTACTCGTAAACTAAGCTCATTACCTATTGCTTTTACTTCACCTAATAATTTGATTTTATAGCCAAATTGCTTGGCTACTGCTAACTGAGCGGGGTGAATGGCCGTAATTCCATCGATTTGAACGTCTTCCATCTTAGGATAAACATGGTAAGCAAGTTGGGCTAGAATCATTACTTTATAGGCGGCATCGATTCCTTCTACATCGTTTGTAGGATCAGATTCGGCAAAACCTAATTCTTGTGCTAAAGTCAACGCTTCCTCATAACTTAAAGATTCATTCAACATTTTAGTCAAGATGAAGTTCGTCGTCCCATTTAAAATTCCGCGAATGCTAGTGATTGTATCCAGAGAAAATTGTGTCTTCAATGGATTGACAATTGGGATTCCCCCTGCCACGCTGGCCTCGTACCCAATCGTCACGCCATGTTGATTGGCAAGTGGTAATAGCTCATGAGCATATTGAGCCATCACATCTTTATTCGCTGTCACCACGTGTTTTTTTGCTTTTAGGGCACGAACAATGTATTCTTTTGCCGGTGACACGCGACCGATTAATTCAACGACAACATCGATTGAGTCATCAGACAAAATATCATCATATGAATCCGTCAGTTGAAACTGATAGTTTTTTGCTAACTTTTTCTTATCTTCTTCTAAGATGGAACGAACTAGTCCATAGACGATTTCCACTTGGACACCGGTCCTTTGATAAAGGTATTCAGAATTTTTCGTGACCAATTCAACCACTTTACTACCGACAGATCCGAGACCAAGCATTGCGATGCGTAACTTCTTGCCTTCCATATTAACTCCTAACTGAAAGTCATCTTGATAACTTTCATCATTTTCTCATAATTTCACTTAGCATACCAAACTCTTCAAAAAAAACTAGGAATTTTTATAAAATTCCCAGTTTTCTTTACTCTATCAGTTGTGGCGCACATGATCGAATGTCTTCGTCAAGATTGCCAAAACATGACCATCATCAAGACTATATAAGATTGTTTTACCTTCACGACGATTTTTTACAATTTGATTCTCACGTAACAGTTTTAATTGATGGGATACGGCAGATTGCTCCATTGCCAAGTGAGTGGCAATGGCTGTCACATTTAACTCGCCATCTTCCAATAATAATAAAATTTTGAGTCTAGTCACATCGCTTAATAGTTTATAGATTTGACTGACACGTTCGAATTCTTTGTCGGATACTTCTTTCATTTCGTTCTCCTTATCACTTTTTGTCAACGTGATATAGATTATACCTTTAAGCGTTTGTTATTTCATTAATTGCGTCTTCTAAACTAGCTACTTTTTCTTCAGCTTCCGCTTGTGAGGATGCTTTCACACCAATATAGAACTTAATTTTGGGTTCTGTACCAGAAGGACGTACAGCAATCCAACTACCATCTGCTAAGATATATTTCAATACATTAGAAGGTGGTGTTGTCATTTTTTCAGTGCTATTGGTTTGGTGATTTACTTTTGTTAATTCTTTAAAGTCTTCGGTAACTTCTACTGTAGCACCGGCAAATTCACTTGGTGCTTCGTTACGGAAACGAGTCATCAACGCAGCAATTTTACTTGCCCCCTCTTGCCCGCTCATCGTTACAGAAATTGTTTTTTCTTTGTAGTAACCATATGTTTCAAAAATTTCTTGTAACGCATCATACAATGTTTTATCCGCTTTTTTGTAATATGCTGCTACTTCTGCTAATAAGACCAAAGCTTGAATGGCATCTTTGTCACGAACAAAAGATTTCACCAGGTAGCCATAGCTTTCTTCAAACCCAAACATAAAAGTATGCGAATGGTCTTCTTCAAATTGTTGAATTTTTTCTGCAATAAATTTAAAACCAGTCAAGACGTTCAGCATCTCAACGCCATAGTGATTCGCAATAGCAGTCGGTAATTCACTAGATACGATCGATTTAATAACCACTGCATCTTCTGGCAATGTGTTGGCTTGCTTATGAGCTTCTAAAATATAATGGATGAAAATGGCACCGATTTGGTTTCCGGTTAGTACTTGGTAGTCACCATTTGGCATACGGACTGCAGCTCCTAGACGGTCAGCGTCGGGGTCAGTCGCGATTAATACATCTGCATTTTCTTCTTTTCCTAATTTCATGGCGTATTCAAATGCCCCAGCCTCTTCTGGATTAGGAGATTTTACTGTTGAAAAGTCTGGATCAGGGATACCTTGATGGGGTTCAATCACAAATTTTTCAAAGCCAGCTTGTTTTAATGCTTTTTCTCCTAGCATTCTACCTGTACCATGTAGTGGTGTGTAGACAAGCTTTAAGTCTTTGCCCATTTCTTTTACTAATTCAGAATTTATCGTTACTTTTTTAACTTGTTCTAAGTATGCTTGGTCGACTTGTTCACCAATGATTTGAATCAAGCCACTCGTTTCCACTTCTTCTTCCGATAAGATTGGAATTTCTAATGGGTTTTCGATACCACGAACAAATGTTGTCAAAGCATCTGCATCTTGCGGTGGCATTTGACCGCCATCTTCACCATATACTTTGTAGCCATTGTAAGCAGCTGGATTGTGAGAAGCTGTAATCATAATACCGGCAAATGCCTTTAACTCTCTTACAGCAAATGAAAGCTCCGGTGTTGGTCTTAGTGATTCAAAGACATATGAAGGGATATCATGTTGGGCTAACGTACGTGCCGCTTCCATGGCAAATGCTTCTGAAAAATGACGCGAATCATAAGCAATCGCAACGCCTCTTTTTTTCGTTTCTACATCTTGCGTGTCGATAAATAATGCCAAACCTTCTGTTGCTTGTCTGACAGTATAGATATTCATTCGATTAATACCAGGACCTAATACCCCACGCATCCCAGCCGTACCAAATTCAAGCGGCGCATAGAACGCATCTTCTAAAGCTTCAGGATCAGTCGCTAGCTCTTCCAATTGTTTTTTTAAGGTGGGTTCTAATGTTGCTTCGTTATTCCATTGTTGATAGACATCTTGCCAAGTCATATAAAACACCCTTTCTCATTTAATCATGCTTATTATACCACTGATTTTCATTCCGTCCTATAAAAAAACGACTGCCAATGATGGCAGCCGAGTGATACTATTTTTGCATATCTTTTAACGTTTCAATATAAGAGAAAACGTTTTGTCCAGCAATACTTCCTTCACCAACAGCTGTAGTAATTTGTCGTAAGTTCTTCTCGCGAACATCGCCAACCGCGAAGACACCAGGAATGCTTGTTTCCATCTCTTCATTTGTAGGAATCCAGCCATTTTCATTTAATATACCCGCTGATTGAAATGGCTCTGTTAATGGATCTAGGCCAACATAGATAAATACGCCGCCAGCAGCTACTGAAGATTCTTCACCCGTTTGAACATTTTTAATTTTCACTGATTCTACGACACGATCGTTACCAGTAATTTCTTCGACAACGGAATCCCAAATAAAGGAAATTTTTTCATTGGCAAAGGCCCGATCTTGAATAATTTTTTGTGCTCGTAGTTGATCACGGCGATGAATAATTACCACTTCTGATGCAAACTGAGTTAAATATAGAGCTTCTTCTACAGCAGAGTCTCCACCACCAACAACAACTAATTTTCGCTCGCGGAAAAAGGCACCATCACAAACGGCACAATAAGAAACGCCACGACCAGCATACTCGTCTTCACCTGGTATGCCTAATTTACGATGGTCACAACCAGTCGCAATGATGACTGTTTTTGCTTGGTACGTCTGGTCATCGGTCACGACTTCTTTATAAGAGCCACAATCCTTGATTTCTTTTACGATACCGTATGCATTTTCTACGCCAAACTTAGTCGCATTCTCATACATTTTATATGCTAACTCAGGCCCTAAGATTGAATCAAATCCTGGATAGTTTTCTACTTCTGCTGTGTTATTCATTTGGCCACCGGGTGCGCCACGTTCAATCATCACTACTGTTAAATTGGCACGAGCGGCATATAGTGCGGCTGTCATTCCCGCAGGCCCCGCTCCAATTATAATTACATCGTTCATCTTTGTACCCTCCAAATTGATTTCTGTTTCCAACTTTACTTATTTAAAGTAAAATTTACAACTAATCTGCTTAAATATACTAACATTTCTTTCATAATTATTGACTTTGCTTTTCAGTCAGGTAAAATTTCCTAGACGTTATAATTATTAAACTATAAGAGAGGTTTTTACTTTTGACAAGAGCAAAATTAGTCACGCCTTCTGACAAAGAGTTACTTTTTTTAAGTTGGCCTATTTTTATTGAATTTTTCTTGCGCGTTGTTATCGGAAATATTAACGTCTGGATGATTTCACATTACTCTGAACCTGCTGTCGCTTCGATTGGAGCAGCGAATCAACTACTGAATTTATCGATTTTTGTATATGGCTTTGTCACAGTCGGGACCCAAATTTTGATTGCACAGTACTTAGGTGCCAAAAAAATAGCGTCCGTCAAACAAGTCATCAACACTTCATTGTTCGGTGCGCTAGGGATTGGCTTTTTGATTAGCCTTGTTTTCATTCTCTTCTCATCTCAGCTTTTGCAGTTTATGAATCTTGAACCTGAATTGATTACAATTGGCAAAAGTTATTTACAAATTTTTGGTGGTAGCTTGTTTGTCTCAGCTGTCTCAGCTGTCATCATCGCCATCTTACGTACGCACGGCTATACTCAGCCTGCCCTACTTGTACCAATGGTCGCAAGTATTCTTGCTGTCATAGGAAACTATGTAGCGCTATATAGTCCCTTTGGCTTACCGAATTTCGGCGTAAGCGGACTTGCATGGTCCAGTGTGATTGGTAATATAATCGGCCTGATTATTGCCTTCTCATTATTAAAGAAACACATTCGCTTTTCCATTCGTGACCTCTCCCTCAAAGATTTTTCAGGAGCGAGAATCAAGCAAATATTAACATACGGTCTCCCTTCTTCTGGTGAGTCCTTATCCTATCAAGGAGCACAAGTAGTCGTGACGATGATTGTCGCTTCACTAGGTGCCAGTGTCTTAATTGCAAAATCATACATTACAGCAATCTCCCAATTTGTCTATCTAATTGCAGCAGCAATTAGTCAAGGGAATCAGATAATGATTGGTCGCAGCGTTGGCGCAGGAGAATTTCAGCGTGCGTACAAGCGTGGCATGCGTTCGACTGTCATTGGTGTATTGGCTTCGATTATGATTTGTGTATTGACCTATGTCTTTATCGAACCAATCATGGGAATCTTCACCACCAATCCTGAAGTTATTGCCATCTCAAAAGAAGTCTTCTTAGTCGAGATTATTTTAGAAGCAGTTCGCTCAGTCAATATGATTCTAGTCGGTTCTTTAAATGCTAGCGGCGATGTGAAGTTTCCATTAATCTGTAGTTTAATCGTTTTATGGCTAATCAGCTTGCCATTTTCATATCTTTTGGCAATTCGTTTTGGCTTTGGATTAGTCGGTGTGTGGATTGCGTATGCGATAGATGAGTTTCTAAGGAGTTGTCTGATGATTAATCGTTGGCGTTCTGGTGTCTGGAAGTCCAAGGCCGTCGTGACTGCTGAGGAAAAATCCATTGTCGATTTGGCTTAATCGCGGTATGATTGTCAAAAAGGAGGCGCTGATTATGTCGATTTATCAATTTCAAGTTCGTCTAGCTTCTGGCAAAGAGTATTCTTTAGAAAAGTATCAAGGCAAAGCGCTGATGATTGTCAATACGGCCTCAAAATGTGGCTTGCGCGGTCAATTCAAAGAACTGGAAGCATTGTATCAACAATACAAAGACGATGGATTCGTCGTGCTGGGCTTTCCTTCCAATCAATTTCACCAAGAACTGACTGATGGCCAACAAGCAAAAGAAAGCTGTCAATTAAACTATGGTGTCACGTTTCCCATCCATGAACTAATAGCTGTCAACGGCACTGACACTGATCCACTCTTTACGTACCTAAAGGAGCAGCAACCAGGTGTTTTAACCAAAGACATCAAATGGAACTTCACGAAATTTTTAGTTGATAAGACCGGCACTGTTGTTAATCGTTACGGTCCGAAGACTTCACCACTTGAAGCAGCACCAATGATTGAAAAACTATTACATGACTAAAATGATATACATTGAAGACTGTAGTTATACACAAAAAGACCATAAAATTCAGAAGTTGTTTCTCAATCTTTTGAATTTCATGGTCTTTTTTCTGATCCTTATAGAATACTCTCTGTAAGGAATAAGTGATAGTTAGATTTCTTCGCTTTGCAGTCGGTACATGTCCGCATATAAGCCATCTTGAGCAAGTAGCGTCTCATGCGTCCCTTGTTCGACGATGATGCCTTTATCTAATACTAGAATCATATTAGCATCTTTAATTGTTGATAGGCGGTGCGCAATGGCGATCGTTGTCCGATTCTTTCGCATATTCTCTAGTCCTTCCTGAATAGCTGATTCGGTCTCTGTGTCAATATTGGCTGTCGCTTCATCTAAAATTAAAATCTTGGGATTCGTGACAATCGTGCGGGCAAATGAAAGTATTTGCCTTTGACCACTCGAGTAACTGGCCCCGCGTTCTATTACTTTGGCCTGATACGATCCCGGTAGCTTTTCAATAAATTGATCTGCTTGAACAAAACGAGCAGCCTCTTGGACTTGTTCTTGCGTGATGGAAGAATCTCGAAGGCGAATATTATCGGTAATATCTCCATAAAATAAAAACGCATCTTGTAAGACCAAGCCAATTTTTTTGCGTAATTCCTCGATTGGATAGCAACGAATGTCTTTGTCATCGAGTAAAATTTGGCCAGATTCAATTTCATAGAAACGCATCAAACTATTAATAATGGAACTCTTGCCACTACCAGTGTGACCGACAAACGCCATTGTTTCTCCGGGATTGACAACAAACGAAATATTCTTTAAGACTGGTTGCCCTGGGTTATAAGCAAACGTGACATCTCGAAACTCAACTTTTCCGTTGACTATCGAATCAGTGGCATCTTCAAATGCAGCTGGAGCCAATTCTTGATGATCCATAATTTTTAGGATGCGGCTACTGGCAACAATCCCATCAGTAAAGACACTTAATGAATCCATCATTTGCGTCATTGGATTGAAAAAACTCGAAACATACGTAACAAACGCATAAATTAGACCCACTTCTACCAAACGGTGCGTAGCGTTGATTCCGAAAAGTGACAACGAAGCAGCCACTGCTAGAGCATACAAAAGATTGATGATTGGCGCTAATAGTAATGAGTTCGTACGAATCATCGCATACCGACTTGCTAGATACTCATTATTGGTTTCGTCAAACTCTTGGTTTAGCCGTGCTTCTTGGTGAAATTGTTGAATAATCGCCATACCGGAAATCGATTCATTTAGCTTGGTATTTAAATCACTCAGTCGTTCCCGCATTTGTCGATAGATACGTGAACTGTACTTTTGATAATACCCAATGATAAACAACAAAATCGGTAAAAATACGAGCATCGCAAGCCCAATTTTGATATTGATTTGTATCATGGCAATAAATGAGGAAACAACTGCAAAGATACCTGTGATGACCGTCATAAAGACATACCAAAATTCATTCAAGGTTTCCGTATCATTTGATACCCGTGAGACAATCGAGCCAGCCGGTGTTTGATCAAAATAGCGCATCCCTAACGTATGGATTTTTTTGAAAAGCTCTATACGAATATGATTCAATGTTCGCGTAGAAGCATTCGCATACATATAACTTTGAAAAAATAGCATACATGCTTTAACGATTGTCCCAAAAAGATACAACAAGCCAAATCCAAAGATAACTTGACCAGTAGCAGAAAAAGAAGTCAGATAGTTATCTATCAAATATTGGAGGACTTTAGGCAATAAGATGTTCACAATAGAAACTCCTAAAGCCAAACCAATCGCAACAAAAAATGATCGTCGATAAGGCTTAGCATAAGGCAACATACGCCGAATGATGGTCACTTGTTCTTTAAGCGTCAACTCTTTTGACCATTCGCTTTTTTGCATTATTTTTCACCTCGCTCTATTTTTGCTTCTAATTGTTGCTTGCTCCACATTTGTGCATACCATCCGTGATTCGTTAATAATTGACTATGTGTCCCTCGTTCAACGATTGTACCTTGATCCATGACAATAATCTCATCTGCATGCATTACACTGCTTAATCTGTGAGCAGTGATGATGGTCGTTTGTCGCTTCGTGCGTGCTTGAAGATGCTGCAAAATGGCTTCTTCCGTTTTCGCATCTACAGCTGACAAAGCATCATCTAATATCAACAATTCTGGTTTTGTGATTAATGAACGCGCAATGGAAATTCGCTGTTTTTGCCCACCTGACAGCGAGACGCCTCGTTCACCAACCAAGGTATCATACCCTTGCACAAATGCCTGAATGTCTTCATGTATTGCGGCGAGTTTTGCGACTTCTTCGACCATCGTTTGCGTAGATTTGGGCGCAGCAAACCGAATGTTGTCCCGAATGGTCATCGAAAATAAAAAGTGATCTTGTGGCACATAGCCAATCGCTGCTAATAAAGCCTGCAGTCGGTAGGCTTTAATGTCATGCTCACCAAACAAAATCGACCCTTGATAGTCATCGTATTCACGTAAAAAAAGTTTTAATAGCGTGGTTTTACCAGCACCCGTCTTTCCCACAATCCCCAGCGTCTTACCTTCGTCCAATTTCAGGGCGATATCCTTTAACACAACTTGGTCTGGGTAGTCTGGGTAGGCAAATGACTTGATATCCACCACGATATCCCCTTTGGCACGAGTCGCTATGCCATGTTCTTCTTCAATGATATGGGTTTCTTCTGATAGTAGTTCTTCAATTCGATCGTAGCTAGCATTTCCTCTCTCCAGGACGTTAAATAAGCGACCAATCGCAAACATCGGCCATACGAGCATACCAATGTAACTAATAAAGGAGACCAACTGCCCGACCGAAATCGTATGAGCCATGACATAGCGCCCACCTAACCAAATCGTCAGGACGTAAGAAATTCCGATAATAGCTGTAATACATGGATCAAACAACGCGTCATACCGATTCACTCTGCGATTTTTTTGAACCACTCGTTGGATTTTCTCTTCAAAGTCAGCGATATCCTCTTCTTCTTGACCAAACGTTTTAATGACTTTCATGCCCGTGATACTTTCTTGCGTTTTATCATTAATATCTGAAAACGCCGCCTGAGCATCGCGAAAAGCGACATGAATTTTTGATCCCAACACGCGCGAAGTCACTGCCAAAAGTGGCAGTGGAATCATCGCTAATATCGTTAAGCGCCAGTCAACAAATAAAACCATTGCAACAATGGTCGATATCCCTGTGATTAATGAATCAGCAAATGTCAGTATCCCCGCTCCAGCAACATTTTGCACAGCGCTGACATCATTGGTCGCATGAGCCATCAAGTCTCCTGTTCGATGGGTTTGGAAGAAAAGATGATCCATTTTTGTAAAATGGTGAAACAGTTGACTCCTTAAAGACCGTTCTAACTTAGCGGCACTGCCCCAAATATTTGTGCGCCAAATAAAACGGAACCCGTATTGTGTGAACGCAGCTAGTATGAGCACACCAATCCAAATCAATAACGTTTGCCTTGTTAATCGTTTCTGATCAATTTCATCAATGATCAAACCAATTATTTTGGGTGGTAATACTTGGACGATTGCGACCACAACCAAAGAGAAAACGCCGATTGCATAATGTTTTTTCTCTTGTTTAAAAAACCAACCTAACTTTTTGAAAATTGACACTGTGCGTCTCCCTTCTTGCAAAACATTTTTACAACAAAATAACCAAACAAGATAGAACGCCGAAACATTCTATCTTGTTTGGGTTATGTCGCATGTTCACTTCAAATAGTCATAGCGACTTAGTTTTGATTTTTCATTTGTTGCATCATTTGACGGATTTTCTTTTCAGATGGTTTTTGACCCATTGACATCATCATTGAACGCAGCATATCCTCATTGACAGGAGGATTTTTCTTTAAGTAATCTTTCATATATTTACGTGCATAAAAGAACCCACCAATTGCTCCGACAGCCAATGCAATAATAGCGACGATTACATACATCATAGTGACTCGAACTCCTTTCTAAACAATCTCTTCCCACCCATTCTACTAGAAGTGTCGTCAAAAAAAAAGACAAATGGCAAAATTTTAAAGAAGAGACTTCTTGCACTTTGCCATTTAATCTTAATTTAAAGCGACGTCTCGTTTCGTAAACAACCAATTGGTGATGAAATAAATGATTGCACTAATTACCAAAATTCCAATTCCCATCTGCCAATAGGTCAAAAGATACATATCAGATGCACTCGTCCATGATTTTGTTCCTCCAAGCATTTGAATAAAATCAAGAATGAGCTCGCGAATATTTAAGAGATTGAATGGATTCCAGCGTAACCAAGAATGCTTTGCCATAATAATAAATAAGAGAGCATTCATCATCGACGAGCCAAAAAGAACACCAATACCTAGCCCGACCGCTAGTGCCTGTGACCGTATCACCGCTGAAATAAATAAAGTAATCGATACATAAAAAACCAACATTAACAAATTGGTTGCGCCATATAAAAGAGCAACTTCAATCGCATTCCACCCTCCAAAGCTTGTCATGCTAGCAGTATAAGAGCCTTGTTTTAAGAAAATAATACTCGCAAAAAAACTACTAATTCCTAAAATGATCGTACCTACTAGGCCATATGCCATACATACAAGCCATTTAGAGAACAAAATCTGACTTCTTGTAAACGGTCGAATGAGTAAAAATTTGATCGTGCCCTTTGAAAATTCTTCTGCCACAGTAGATGCCGCCAGAATGACAATGACTAAATTTAAAAAGGAGCTAACCCCAGATAGTTCTGCAAAACTTTGCGGTCCGTCAACTGAAGCTTGAGCAAGCTTCATCAGATAGGTAATGCCAAATGTAGCGACAATTAAAAATAGAAACAAAAAAATGGTTGATTTTTTCTTGGCTAATTTAAGCCATTCATTTACTAGTAATGAGCCCATTATAATCCCCCCTCTTTTGTCCAATCCAAAAAGACCTCTTCTAGTGAAGCTACTTTTGGATAATAGGCAGAAATAGCCAAATCGTTTTCGACCAAGTCTTTCAGTAGAGAGACGCGAATGTCTTGCTCCAAAGTCACCCAAATTTGCTTACTGTGTTGTTCAACGGCTACTCCTTCTTGTCGCAAAAAGCGAATGACTTCTTCCGTTTTTTGCGACTCAATAATCATGGTTAGCTGTTGATTTTTTAACTCATTCATCGACACTTGGTGTGTGACTTTGCCGTTTTGGACAATAACCAACTCATCGGCAACTAGTTCAATATCACTGAGTTGATGACTAGAGAGAATGACCGATAACCCTTTGTTCTTTAAGTCACGAATCATTTCTCGAAATTCCTTCATCCCCATCGGATCCAAGCCATTCATCGGCTCATCCAATACAAGGAGTGAGGGGTGGTGAATCAGCGCTTGTGCGACACCCAATCTTTGGCGCATCCCTAATGAATACGTCTTTACTTTTTTTCCAATATGATCTTCTAAATGAACTTGTTTGATAATGGCTAAAATTTCTTCAGGCATGACTTTCTTTTTGGACATGCGTGCATATTGCATTAAATTGTCCATGCCGCTCATATAATTATAAAATTCAGGATTTTCCACAATCGCTCCGACTTCGGCAATTGCTTGGCGGTAAGTTTTTTTCAATGAATGATTGGCGATGATAATTTCACCTTGTGACAGACGCATTAAACCGACAATCATCCGAATAAGAGTAGTTTTGCCAGCTCCATTTGGTCCGAGTAATCCGACAATCTTTCCTTTCGGTACATGGAAACTTACTTCATCAATAATGATTTTTGAGCCAATTTTCTTTTGGACATTTTGCACTTCTAGGATGTTTTCCATAGACTCCCCACTTTCTTTCTATTTAAGCGTATCAAACCAATAAAAAAAAGCAAGTGCTATTGCACAAGCTTTCAATATTGTTCGTTTGCGAGAATTTTTTCTAAGAGTTGTGGATCAAACTCTTTTTTCTTTAACATCGCAATTTCGTATTTATACGGCGGCTTTTTATCTTTTTTATCTTCTCCTACAAAAGGCGTTTCTAAAATTTTTGGCAACTCGGCTAATTTCGGATGATGGACAACTTTGCACAGCGCGTCAAAGCCAATCGTACCAAAGCCAATGTTGGCGTGACGATCTTTATGTGATCCTTGAGGGTTCTTTGAATCGTTGACGTGAATTACTTTCAACCGATCTAAGCCAATAATTTTATCGAACTCTTCTAGGACGCCATCGAAATCCTCACGAATATTGTACCCTGCGTCATGTGTATGACAAGTGTCGAGGGTAACTGACAATTTTTCATTTAAAGTCACACCGTCGATAATCGTTGCTAATTCTTCAAAGGTTCTTCCCAATTCGGTGCCCTTACCAGCCATCGTTTCCAACGCAATCTGAGGTACTTGGTCTTTTTCAAGTACTTCATTTAGTCCTTTGATAATTTGTGTCAAGCCAGCGTCGACGCCAGCACCGACATGCGCACCTGGGTGTAAGGTAATTTGTTTGGCACCTAATGCCGTTGCGCGCACAATTTCTTCTCTTAAAAAATTAACGGCAAAGCCAAAGTTTTGCGGTTTCGTTGTATTGCCTAAATTAATAATATACGGTGCATGAACAACGATATTACTTAAGCCGTGTTCGGCCATGTAAGCTTTCCCTGCCTCAATATTTAATTCTTCAATTGGTTTTCTCCGTGTATTTTGCGGCGCTCCGGTGTAAATCATAAACGTAGATTCACCATAACTTGCCGCATCTTCTGCTGATTGCAATAACATTTTCTTTCCACTCATGGATACATGCGACCCAATTAACATCGTTTTCCTCCATTCTAAAAAAAACGAGCAAAGAAAATAATCATTCTCTTTTACTCGTCTCCATTGTTCTCAGACCATTCTTAGGCAAAAGTAAATAAGAAATATTTCTTTTTCCCTCTACGAATAATCGTGTGTTTCCCAGATAATTTGTCTTCCTCACGTAACTCGTAATCCACTGATTGAATGCGGTCACCATTGACATAGATGGCCCCATTTTGCAAATCTTCGCGTGCTTGTCGACGAGAAGAAACAATTTTTGATGCAACTAATAAATCCAATAGTTGTGAACCATCTTCGGTCGTGATTTCATAACTTGGCACTCCTTTAAACCCTTGTGAGATTTCTTCACTTGATAATGTTTTTAGTTCTCCACTAAATAGCGCTTGTGAGATATGAACTGCTTGACGATATTTTTCTTCTCCATGAACCAAAGTTGTTACTTCTTTGGCAAGAGCTTTTTGCGCTACACGCGATTCAGGTGCAGCGGTAAATTCTTGTTCAATAGCCGTAATTTCAGTTAAAGATAAAAACGTAAAGTATTTCAAGAATTTGATGACATCGCGGTCATCAGTATTGATCCAAAATTGGTAGAATTCATAAGGCGTCGTCTTTTCTGGATCTAGCCAAACTGCATTTCCTTCAGTTTTACCAAATTTTGTGCCATCTGCTTTGGTAATTAGTGGCATCGTCAAACCAAAACCTTGGACTTCTTTCTCACGACGCAACAATTCAATCCCTGAAGTAATATTTCCCCATTGATCGCTACCACCTAATTGCAATAAACAGCCATGGTTTTCATAAAGTTTTAAGAAATCGTACGCTTGTAGTAATTGGTAGGCAAACTCAGTGTAAGAAATACCACTTTCAATTCGTCGTTTGACACTTTCTTTACTCATCATATAATTAATCGTAAAGTTTTTACCGACATCACGAAGAAAATCAATCAACGAAATTGATCCAAGCCAGTCATAGTTATTCGCAAGGACAGCCGGAGCCTTTTCATCATCAAAATCAATAAAGCGAGACAATTGATCTTTGATGCTTTGGGACCACTCTTGGACAATCGATAAGGTATTCAATTGACGCTCTTGATCTTTAAAAGAGGGATCACCAATCATCCCAGTTCCGCCACCGACTAATGCGATTGGCACGTGTCCTTGAAGTTGAAAACGGCGTAACATAAGAATTGGTAACAAGTGTCCAATATGCAAACTATCTGCAGTCGGATCAAATCCTACATATAATTTCACGGACTCTTCATTTAATTGTTTTTCTAATGCTGCTTCATCTGTCGTTTGGAAAACCAAACCACGATCTTTTAGTTCTTGAAAAAAATCAGAACTCATGTTCATTCCTCCCAAATACATACTCATTACACATATTAACTGATAATTTAGCCGTTGCAAAGAGTTTTAAGCAGATTTTTCAATTTGCTTAAAACACTCTACCTATTCTTTCTCTCATTTTTTTGTTATAATTGGACAGAATAAATTGAAACTGAGGTGACTTTTTTGGCCCAGAAACCTAAAAAAAACAACAAATCGCAATCAGCAACACACGGCGTTCTCTTTTATACGAACGTGGTCGTCCGTGTTCTCCAATCACTCTTTTTGGTTATTGTTAGCCTGATTGTCTTAGCAGGCGCATTTGGCCTTGGTATCGGCACTGGTTATTTTGCCTACTTAGTAGAAGATACCGAGTTACCTTCTAAAGAGACGATGAATCAGGAGCTTGGGAATCTTTCCCAGACTTCCCTTTTAACCTATGCCGATGATACAGCAATCGCTACCGTCAATTCAGACTTACAGCGAAAAACAGTGGCATCTGATCAAATCTCTGATCTATTAAAGAAAGCAATTGTCTCTACTGAAGATGAAAACTTCTATGAACATCAAGGTTATGTTCCAAAAGCCGTTATTCGAGCACTTGTATCAGAAGTTACCGGCATTGGTAGCAGTGGTGGATCGACTTTAACACAGCAACTTGTAAAGCAACAAATGCTGACAGATGAGACGACCTTTAAGCGCAAGGCCAATGAAATTATTTTGGCTCACTTAGTTGACAAGAATTTTTCCAAAGATGAAATTCTTACCATGTATCTAAATGTCTCCCCTTTTGGAAGAAACAATAAAGGAGAAAACATCGCCGGCGTGCAAGAAGCGGCCAAAGGGATTTTTGGTGTGGATGCGAGTAAATTGAACCTTGCACAGGCTGCATTTATTGCGGGACTCCCACAAAGTCCTATCAGTTATAGCCCATATAATAGTGATGGCTCCATTAAAGACGATGTATCGTTAGGATTAAAACGCAAGGATTTTGTTCTTTTTAGTATGTATCGTAACAATGCGATTACCAAAAAAGAATACGAAGAAGCTAAGGCATATGATCTTAAAAGTGATTTCTTACCTCAAGCAGCAGCAAATACAAATGAGCAAAGCTTTTTGTATTATGCCGTAATGGATGAAGCAAAATCCGTCTTGGGTAAACAATTAGCCGAAGAAGCCAAAATTAGTGAAAAAGAATATGCCAAAGATGAAGTAAAAGAAGCTTATGAAACATTAGCAGAGCAAAAAATCATTAATGGCGGTTACACCATTCACTCTACAATTGATAAAACCATCTATCAAGCGATGCAAGATGCAGCAGCCACTTATGGGTATCAATTGGATGATGGCAATGGAACAGTCGAAGTCGGAAATGTATTAATGAATAATCAAACTGGTCGCATCATTGGCTTTGTCGGAGGACGAGATTTTTCAACCAATCAGTTCAACCACGCTTTCTCAGCTGAGCGTCAAGCCGGATCAGCGATTAAGCCGGCACTCGTATACGCACCGGCGATAGATTTAGGCTTGATTGGTACCGAGACACGGGTATCAAACTACGCGACGACTTGGGGCGGCACAAGTAGTGACAGTGATGAACAGGTCGTCAATGCTACTCAATACAATATGAATACCTTCCAGACTGTTCGGGAAGCAATTTCTTGGTCAAACAATATTCCTGCTTATCAAATTTATCAAAACACCTTAAATAAAGAAGGCTCCACAAGCTACGTCTATGATAATTATTTAGCCAAAATGAATTATCCAGATGTTGATCAGTGGACCTATCCATCGGCACCATTAGGAGTAGTCGACTTAACTGTCCTTGAGCAAACAAGTGGCTTCCAGACCCTTGCCAACGGTGGTGTATATCAAGATGCTTATATGATCTCATCGATTACCGATTCAAGTGGGCATACCATTTATGAACACGAAGAAGATCCAGTGCAAGTATACTCAAAAGCAACTGCATCAATCATGAATGATTTGATGCGTAGCGTGCTTACAAGTAATATTACATCAAAATATAAACCATTATTAACTGCTTTGAATAGCACGTTAGGAAATGCGGATTGGGTAGGAAAAACTGGTACGACCAATGACTACAAGGACTCTTGGTTAGTCGTATCGACACCATCTATAACGTTAAGTAGCTGGACTGGCCATGACGATGGAACAGCGTCTGATGAAGGTGCTAGCTTACGTCAGGCTACGTATATGGCGAATCTTGCAAATGCCATCTATCAATCATCACCTGATACGATTGGGGTCACGAAGAAATTCACACTTGATTCATCTGTGAAAAAAGAAAAAGTCAATACGTTTACAGGTGAAAAGAATGTCAAAACAGTGACATTTAATGGCACGACGTATACCCTACCTACTGCTACAACAACTTCCTATTGGGCAAAATCAGCTGTTAGTGATTCTCAATTTAAGTTTGGTATTGGCGGTACGGATAGTAATTATCTGAGCGCTTGGCAAAAAGGGGCCACATCAACGAAAAAGTAGCACGAACTAATATAGAATGAAATGATCAGCTATAAGAAAAAAACCATACAATCCAGAAGTGATTTCTCACCTTTTTAGATTGTATGGCTTTTTGTTGAAGTAGCAAATTCTAGCCGCTTTTTGATACGAATTTAGTAGTTCAAAATAAGTTTAGTTATTTTGATGAACCTTTTGTAATAATACTATATGGTAAAGTAATCGTTTTTTGTTCGATTTCTTCTTTATTCATCATCTTTGTTAAAAGTCGCATGGATACAGCACCTAAGTCATACAGTGGTTGACTCACGCTTGACAGTCTCGGACGAGAGACATCTGTCAGTAAAGAGTTATTGCTTGTGATAATTTCAAATTCGTCTGGTACTGTAATGCCACGGTCAATTAAACCATCTAATAAACCAATCGCTAATTCATCATCCGTCACATAGGCTGCAGTGGCCCCACTATTTAGCACTCGATCGACTAAATCTAACCCATTTTTGAAGCTATATGGCGCTTCGAAGATTAAGCCTTCATTGTATTCAATACCTGAGTCTTTCAAGGCAGATTTGTACCCATTTAAGCGATTTTGACCGTTAATTGGATCAATTAACGCACCACTGATAAACGCAATCTTCTTATTGTCATTGTTTGCCAAAGTCGCAACTGCATCATGAGTGGCTGAAGTATAGTCAATATTGACACTACCTACTTGCTCATCAGGATCAATCGAACCTGCTAGGACAACTGGTGTTTTCGAACGAGAAAATTCGCCACGAATTTCATCCGTAATACGGTGACCCATAAAGATGATTCCGTCCACTTGCTTAGCTAATAAATTATTTAATACATTGACTTCTTTTATGCTATCGCCATCTGAGTTTGCTAAAATAATATTGTATTTGTACATTGTTGCGACATCGTCAATCCCACGTGCTAAAGAAGCAAAGAACATGTTGCTTACATCTGGGATAATTACTCCGACTGTCGTTGTTTTTTTACTAGCCAATCCTCGTGCGACTGCATTCGGTCGATAATCTAAGCGATCGATTACATCCAATACTTTTTTTCGTGTTACTGGTTTAACATTAGGGTTGCCATTTACAACGCGAGAGACTGTAGCCATAGAGACATTGGCTTCTCTGGCAACGTCATAAATAGTAATTGTTTGCTTTTCCATCATTATTGCTCCATTCTGCTTTTTTTCAGAAAATCTTATTTACATTTCTAAATAAGAATAGCAAATATAGCTTTAATATGCAACCGTTTTAATTCTAGTTTCCATGAAACAATTTGTTTGCTCTCAATTTGAATTAAATATAAGAAGTGATAAAATAAAGTGATTTCTAAGAAAGAAGGACTGAACATGAATCGTACAAAGCTTACTGAATTACAATCCTATTTACAAGCAAACAGCATTAGTGCTGCTTATCTATCAAACCCTACAACCATCGCCTATCTGAGCGGCTTTGAAAGCGACCCGCATGAACGAATTTTAGGCTTATTTATCTCGGCAACTACTGATCCTTTTTTATTTACACCTGCTCTGGATGCTGAACCAGCTAAAAATAGTTCTTGGCAATATGATGTAATCGGCTACTTGGATAATGAAAATCCTTATGAAAAAATTAAGAAAGAATTGCTACATCGCTATCCTTCACTTGATTCAATCGGTTTAGAAAAAGGATCGCTTTCTTTAGATCGTTACGAAATTCTGACTGATTTGTTTCCAAACGTTTCTTTTTCAGCTAATTTAACACCAGTTATTGAAACGATGCAACTCAAAAAGACAGCCGACGAAATCACTACGCTACTTGAGGCAGGTCATTGGGCTGATGTTGCCTTTGAAATTGGCTTTTCCGCAGTTAAGGCAGGCGTTTCTGAACAAGAAATCGTAGCTGAAATTGAATACCAATTAAAGCGTCGTGGCGTTTCTCAAATGTCATTTGATACGTTGGTCTTAGCAGGAACAAATGCTGCAAACCCTCACGGAACGCCTGGAGCCAATCAGGTCAAAGAAAATGAACTTGTTCTATTTGATCTAGGGGTTGTCTGGAAAGGATATTGCTCTGATGCAACTAGAACCGTGTCATTTGGTGAACCAACCTCCTTACAACAAGAAGTATACAATGTAGTTTTAAATGCCCAGCTCGCTGCGCAAAAAGCCGTGAAGTCTGGCGTGACTGCCGAGTATCTTGATCGTGTCGCCCGTGAGGTAATTTCAGAAGCCGGCTATGGAGAATACTTTACCCACCGTTTGGGGCATGGATTGGGCATGTCTGTTCATGAGTATCCTTCATTAGTTGCGGGAAATGACTTAATAATTGAAGAAGGCATGTGTTTTTCATTGGAACCTGGCATCTATATTCCTGGCAAAGTAGGTGTCCGAATCGAGGACTGTGTTCATGTCACCTCAGATGGCTGCGAACCTTTTACCAAAACTTCCAAAAAACTACTTACGTTACATTAAACCGATCAGCGTTAAGCAAAAAGCCCAGAAAATCCAAAAGTTAGCTTCAAACTTTTGGATTTTCTGGGCTTTTTTACTCTTTGTTGACTTCTTCTTTAATTTCTTGTTTTAAGAGATCCGCAATTTCTTGACCCTCTTTTTTGGTTTCTTCTGCAGTCACTTTGGCATCTTGCTTCATTTCTGCTGCTTTGTCTGCTACGTCGTCTTTATTTTTTGCTAAGTCTGCTTTACTCGCATCTATAGTAGACTGTGCTTGTGAACTTACTTCTTCTTTAGCGTCAATTACTGCATCTTTAACGTCAGCTTGGGCATCTTTCACTTCAATAATAATATCTTCCGTTTGATCTGCCACTTCTGCTTTGCCTTCTGCGACTTTATCGGTTACTTTATTTGTCGCTTTTCTCAAGCGATTCGACAAATCGTCGGCTTGTTGCTTTAACGTATCGACAAGGTCCGCTGAATTCTCTTGAATATCGTTCACTGAACCTAATGATTTGTCTTTGATTGTACCGGCTAAATCATCGGCTTGTTGCGCAAATTGATTGGCTTTTTCTTTTGCTAGGTTGGCAAAATCAACGCCGCGATCTTTGGCAATATCTGAATAGTCCGATGCGACATCTAATAAGTCATCGACTTGCTTCGCTAATTTTCCACGTAATTCTTTTCCTGATTCGGGTGCTAATAATAACGCGGTGACAGCAGCAGCTGTTCCACCAATGACTGCACCTAATATGAAACCTCCTGTTTTACCCATGTCTATTTCCTCCTTAATAGTTCATTATGCTTTTGTTGTTTCACTTTCTGTTGATGATTTGCGTTTTGAGAAGTATTTAGAGGCTGCCTGCCCCACTTTACCGGCCACTGTTGCTTTTGCCGTCGTTCTACCTAAAGAGCCGACACGCGTCACCAAATTGCGGCTAGATTGATTCAAATCAGATACTGAAGTCCCTAAGTCAGCGACTGCTGTAAAAAGAGGATCAATGGTTGACACTTTTTCATTGACGTCCAGTAACAACGCATTGCTCTTTACTAGTAAGCCTTCGACCTCTTTTGAGAGAATATCTGCATCTTTTGTAATAATGGTAATTGTTTCATTTGCCGTCTCAACAGTCCGGTTCACTTGATCCATTGTTTTTGATACTTTTAAAAGCACCTTAACTAAAAATAAAACCAATACTGCAAACGCGATTGCTGCAATCATCGCAGCAAGTCCACCAATTGACATACTAACGCTCCTTCCAAACTTACTCTTTTTATAAGCATAGCATTTCCCAAATCATTAGACAAACATTTTCTATTTCAACAATCATCTTTCACTCGATAACAAATCAATCGTTTTTACAAAAAAACACCCGACAATTTTTCAATGTAGGGTGTTTAACATTTATTCGTTATCCTTAGAAGAAGTTATTGGTTGATCTTCTGCGCTTAATTCTTTTCCTAACTCAATGATGAACGAGCGTAGTTTTTCTTTTACTTCTGGATGAATTAAGCCGTATTCAATACTTGTTTTCATAAAGCCAAATTTATCACCCACATCGTAACGCTTGCCTTTGAATTCACGGGCAAATACTCGTTGGGTCTGATTCAAGGTATCAATGGCATCCGTTAGTTGAATTTCATTGCCTGCACCAGGTTTTTGATTTTCTAAAACATCAAAAATTTCAGGTGTTAACAAATAACGACCGATGATTGCTAGATCACTCGGTGCTTGATCAGGCTCTGGCTTTTCAACAAAATTTTTCACATTGTATAGTCCTGGATTCACTTGTTCTCCGGGATTAATAATGCCATATTTTGAAGTGTCTTTATGCGGAATTTCCATCACCGCGATCGTTGAAGCGTGAGTAGCATCGTAATCATTAATCAATTGTTGGGTTAATGGAATGGTATCGTCCATTAAGTCATCGCCTAACATAACAATAAAAGGTTCATTACCGACAAATGCTTTGGCTTGTAATACGGCATGGCCTAATCCTAATGGATGCGATTGACGAATAAAATGAAGATTGACATCGGTGGTTTCTTCTACTAATTTTAGTAAATCTTCTTTGCCTTTCTCTTTCAAATTCATTTCTAACTCAAGATTCGCATCAAAATGATCCTCAATCGGGCGTTTGCCTTTGCCTGTGACAATTAAAATATCTTCGATGCCTGACTTTAATGCTTCTTCAACAATAAATTGAATCGTTGGTTTATCGACAATTGGTAACATTTCCTTTGCCATTGCTTTGGTAGCTGGTAAAAATCGTGTACCTAACCCAGCTGCTGGAATAACTGCTTTCTTTACTTTCATTTTGTCTACTCCTTTGTCATTCGATTGAAAATTCATTTTCGATTTTTCCGTCACGTAACATAATATCACGTGCAGCTTGTTGGATATCTTTTCCTTCATAGAGCACTTGATAAATACTTTCTGTGATAGGCATTTCTACTTTTAGCATATCCGCTAATTCTTTGGCCGCCTTTGTAGTGGAGACACCTTCGACTACCATTCCCATGTTGGCCAAGACTTCATCCAATGTATGACCTTTACCTAAAAGGTTTCCTGCACGCCAATTACGCGAATGAACACTTGTACAGGTAACAATCAAATCACCAACACCACTCAGACCAATAAAAGTTAACGGATTGGCGCCCATTGCGACACCTAAACGACTAATTTCCGCTAAACCGCGAGTCATGATGGCTGCTTTGGCATCATCGCCAAAGCCCAATCCAGCCAAAGTGCCGGCCCCAATTGCAATGATGTTTTTCAACGCTGCTCCTGTCTCAACACCAATGACATCGGTATTGGTATAAATTCGGAAATAATCATTCATAAATAACGACTGCACATATAATGCGCCTGTTTGCTCCGCGCTCGCTGCCGTAATCGTTGTAATATCATGCACAGATACTTCTTCAGCGTGACTTGGTCCTGATAAGACAACAATTTCTGCACGATTTTTTGGTGAAATTTCTTCGTCCAAAATTTCTGAGATGCGCTTATGGCTCCCTTGTTCAAGTCCTTTCGATGCATGGACAATGTGGGGTTGGTTTTGAATCAATTGATTGACTTCTTTTGCTACAGAGCGAATGGCCTTGGTCGGCAAAACAAATAAAATAGCATCCGCTCTATCAATGGCACGTTCCAAAGAAAATTCCCCCCGAATGGACGGTGCCATCTGAAGATTTGGTAAGTAATGAGCATTGGTATGTCGTTCATTGATTTCTGCAATTTGCTCTGGTTTATTCCCCCAAATAGTTACCTCATGACCATTTTCAGCTAAGACCTGTGCTAAGGCTGTGCCCCATGAACCAGGTCCTAAGACTGCAATACGTTGTTTTTCCAATGTTTTCCCTCTTTCTATACTAACCACTCATCCGGTCCATAACTGCGAAGATATGGTTTTAACGTAGTTTTTTTTCTTCTCCAGATAAAAACGATGATTGCTCCAATAAATAAAAGCAGTGACAATAATTGTGAAACTCGGATATCACCATACAAATACAGACTATCTGTTCTCATACCTTCAATAAACATCCGACCGAAGCTATACCAAATCACATAACTAATCGCTACTTCACCTTGTTTAAGTAAACCGGTTTTTTTACGTAAAAATATCAGAACAAAAAAGCCGATGAATGTCCATAATGACTCATATAAAAAGGTCGGTTGACGGTAAGCTCCGTCAATATACATGTTTTCAATAATAAAATTAGGAATATGAATCGATTGTAGAAAGTCTAAGGTCGTCTTGCCACCATATGCTTCGTGATTCATAAAATTCCCCCAGCGTCCGATTGATTGAGCAATCATGACACTTGGTGCTGCAATATCTAAAAAAGTCCACAAAGGAATCACTTGTCGGTAACAAAAATAAACCAACCATAAAAAACCAGCAATTAACCCTCCATAGATTGCTAGACCACCAGAACGAATATTAAATACTTGGATCGGATCTTGTAAATATGGCTGTAGGTCAAATAAAATATAATACAAGCGGGCACCAATAAACGCTAGTGGCAAGCCCAGTAACATAAAATCGGAAACGTCGTCTCGTCTCATTCCCACTCGTTGTGCTTCACGCGAGCTCAAAAAAATAGCCAAAATAACTCCGGAAACAATGATGATCGCATACCAATAAACTGATAATCCAAAAAGCTCAAATGCGACTCGGTTTACATATGACAACATTTCACGTCTCTCCCTTTAATTGCTAGAGTTTTCTTCAATCAAACGACTCAAGCGTTCTTCAAATGCTTTCGTTGCATCATACCCCATGGATCGTGCACGGTAATTCATCGCCGCAACTTCAATGATAATTGCCACGTTTCGACCTGTTTTAACAGGAATTTTGATTTGAGGAACATCAACTGAACCAATATTGACAGTTTCATCAGAAGTTCCCAGGCGATCATATTTTTTATCTTTCGCCCAATTTTCCAAATATACGACTAATTGGACTTGCATAGAACCACGAACTGCACTCGCACCAAAAAGATTCATGACATCAATAATACCAATCCCACGAATTTCAATTAAGTGCTCCAAAATTTTTGGTGGTTCCCCGACTAAGTTTAAATCGTCTTTTTTATATACATCGACGCGATCATCGGCAATCAACCGATGGCCACGCTTAATTAGTTCAAGTGCCGTTTCACTCTTACCAATCCCGCTGTCTCCTTGAATCAAAACACCTAGCCCATATACATCTACCAATACACCATGCACACTGGTACGAGTCGCTAATTGCTCATCTAGGTAGCTAGACATTTCACCTAGTAATCTTGAAGTCGATGCTTTCGACCGTAAGATGGCAATTTGATGCTCTTGACAAGCTTGAATCATTTCTTCAGGTACGGGTAAATTTCTTGAAACAATAAAGCCAGGTGTCTCATCAGAACACAACCGGCGCAAAATCATCAGACGCTCTTCTGGCATCATACGTTGGGCAAAGGTAATCTCTTTGTTCCCGAATAATTGTAGGCGATCATTTGAATAATACGAAAAATAACCAGTTAATTCTAATCCAGGTCTTGAAATATCACTAGTAAACACGGAACGGTCCATTGCTTCGTCATTTCCAGTAACAATTTCCAAGTTTAATGCTTGTGTTAATTCACTTAGTTTCACAGACTCTGTCATTCCTAACCCTCTTTTCTTTTGACATGTTCGTATTTATTTTATCATTACAATCTTTAAATTCCTATATTCTTATCAATTATTTGTCATTTTATGCTATCATTTTACCTATAAAGGAGGCGTCAAACACTATGAATTTTTCAGAATACAATTACCAAAGACCAGACTATGAACAATACAAAACAAACTACTTAGCTGGCGTGCAAACACTCAAAGAAGCTACGACTTTAGAGGAAGCTTCAAACGCACTAGATACTTTAAATATATTTAGAGGTACGATAGATACGGCTGCCAATTTGGCGAGTATCCGCTATTCAATTGATACCAATGATTCTTTCTACCAAGCGGAAGATGATTTCTGGAATGAATACACACCTCATTTTGAATCATTGGATTTTCAATTTTATCAAGCATTGCTCTCTTCTCCTCTTTTGCCTGAACTAAAAGAGAAATATCCTGAGACGCTCTTTTTGTTTGCAGAGAGCCGCGTAAAAATCTTTGATGAATCCGTCATTCCATTTAAGCAAAAGGAAAACCAACTGTCTTCAGAATACGCCAAATTAATTGCTTCTGCCCAAATTGAGTTTGAGGGAAATATATACACATTGCCACAAATGGCTCCCTTCGCACAGTCAAAAGAACGAGAAGTCCGTAAACAAGCACAAACCAAAATTTCAGCATTTTATCGTGACAACGAAGCAGAAATTGATCGCATTTATGATGAGATGGTACATGTCCGGACAAAAATTGCCCATACATTAGGCTTTAAGAATTACGTAGAGTTTGCCGATGTCATGATGAATCGTTGGGACTATGATCGTGCGATGATCGAAACGTATCGCCATGAGATTTTGACAAAAGTGGTCCCTGTGACTCAGAAATTATACGCGAGACAAGCACAAAGAAACCAACTTGACCATCTACAATTTTATGATTTAAGCTTAGATTTCCCAAGTGGGAACGCTACTCCTAAAGGTACACCGGATGAATTAGTCGCTCACGCGCAAAAAATGTACCATGAACTTTCACCTGAGACCGGTGAATTCTTTGACTTTATGGTAAATCATGGGTTATTAGACTTATTAAGCAAACGCGGCAAACAATCTGGTGGATATTGTACATTTATCCAGGACTATCAATCACCATTTATCTTTGCTAATTTTAATGGCACGTCACATGATGTTGATGTTTTGACGCACGAAGCCGGTCATGCCTTCCAATGTTTTGAATCACGATGGATCAAAGAACCAGAAATCGTATTCCCTAATTATGAATCATGTGAGATTCATTCGATGTCGATGGAATTCATCGCTTGGCCTTGGATGGGTGGCTTCTTTAAAGAAGATACAGATAAATATAAATTTGCTCACTTGGCAAGTGCATTGCAATTCTTACCATATGGTGTGTTAGTCGATCACTTCCAACAAGAAGTCTATAGCCACCCAGAATGGCACGCAGCTGATCGCAAAAACTGCTGGCGTGAACTAGAAAAACAATATTGTCCTGAACGAGATTACAGTGAATTAAGTGATTTGGATCGTGGAACGTATTGGTATCGTCAAGGACATATCTTTAACTCTCCATTTTATTATATCGATTATACATTGGCGCAAGTATGTGCTTTCCAATTTTGGAAAAAATTCCATGTTGACCAAGAAGATACTGCGTGGAATGATTATCTTGCTATTTGTAAAGTCGGCGGTACCCAAACATTTCTTGAGATTTTGGCTACTGGTAAGTTGCAATCGCCGTTTGAAAAAGGTGCCCTTGATCAAACAATTCTCGCAGTGGAAGACTACTTAAGTGGAGTATCTGAAGAGACATTAGCCTAGAGACATCATTCTGTCCCGTTACATTAGAACAACATAAAATTAATTACTATAAAAAAACCAGGAAATCCAAAAAAGTTTGAGATACAACTTTCGGATTTCCTGGTCTTTTTTGTAGCTGAACAATTCTGATTCAGCTTTTTAGGGGAATGGTTTATTTAGTTAGTTTTTCTAAATGATGCTCTGTCACAATCATATTGATAACAGACATTACTACTGAAATCAAGATAGACGCGCCGAATGAAGAAAAGCCAAAGCGACTATCACCCATTACACTCGCAGTCATCTGTAGCATCGCAGCATTCACAACAAAGGTAAACAAACCGAGAGTTAACAATGTCAGAGGAAAGGCAAGAATCGATAGTATTGGACGGATGAATCCGTTTAATATCGATAAAATAAAGCTTGCCACCAATGCCGTCATGATGCTTTCAACGTGAATCATTTGCGGCAACAACACGGATAAAGAAATGAATGTTAACATATTCATAACCAGTCGTTGCAAATAAGTCACTAGAAATCACTCCAATCATCATCTTCTTCTACTTTTTCAGCTGTTTTCCGTTTTGCTCTTCTAGTCGGATCATTTTTTTGATAATACTCATTGTCATGTCCGTAGCCACCAGTTCGCGTATGTTTACTAGGCATCACCAAAGCTAGACAGACATAAATGAGAAATGCCGGAAACAAGCGAGAGAAGACTGCAAGAATCACGAAAACCACACGTACAATGGTTGGATCGATATTGAAAAATTCTGCAATTCCTCCTAATACACCTGAGATGACTTTATTATCAGAGGATTTCACTAATCTTTTTTTCATATCTTTCACCTTTCTTTTGCTTATAATGATTGGGTATCTTTTAGATAGATTGTTCCTGTTGTCGTGCCTAAATCAATCGTAGCCATCTCTTCATTTACTCGTTCAAAATCTAGTAATTGATTCATTTTTTCTTTCTTCTCACGAATCACTTCGTAGTGGGTCAGGCGACTTTGAATAGAGCCCATGCTTGTTTTGGCTGTACCATTTAATCCAATAGTCACGGGCACAGCTAATTTAATATTACCATTGACTGAAGTTGCCTTTAATTGACGTAAGCTCTCTTTTGAAAATGAGCATTTAATATCGCCGTTCACTAATGAAATAGCAGCTGTTTCTGGTGTTGTCGTGATGGAAATGCCACCATTGACTGACTCGATCACCATATCGCGAATTGTTCCAGATTGCACATTCATTTCACCATTAACTCCTTCAATTTCAAGCATTGTTGCCGAGAGTTCTTGCAAGTTAATGTTGCCATTAGTCGATTTAAAATAGACATCTTTGGCTTCTAAATCTTTAATATCAAGTTCACCATTTAACGTTTTGATTGATACATGATCATACGTCTTTGCTGGTAAGTAGATGACCAAATCTGCTCGAATGCGTTTGTTCGGAATTTGGATACTGATTCGTTCTTCATCGACTGACACCTGACTGCGATTGGCAAAGACTTCTTCTGGATCTTCACCTGTTAGTTTTCCATATAATTTAATCGCAGCTTCAATCTTGACAGTATCATCAAGTGATTGTTTTACTTCAATCTTCCCATTAGCTACTTTCATGTCGATCAGAGTCGCTTCTGAGGCTGGAAATTCATAGGTTTTTTCGAATTTCGTTGCTGCCACTCCAGGAACTTTGACGTGAATATTTTTCCACTCAACATTTTCGCCAATCGTATCCGTCAATGTTTGGATAGTTTTGATAAATGTTTTGCCTAATTTCGACCCATTTTTTAGCAGTTTGTCGCTGACTTGATTCAATGTCTCGTTAGCTTGATTTAATTTTTCATTGGCTTGTTCACGCCAATCATCTGGAATATCAAACTTTTGGCTTACTTTTTCTTTGGTTTGTTTCCATTGTTGTTTCCGAATCGATTTGACTTGATCTTCAACCGCTTCTTTTTCTGCTTTTAGCTCTTCAGCAGCTTCTGTCAAGTCTTTGCTTTCTTGCTCTAGCGCTTGCCGTTGTCTTTGCTCATCTGCGGTTAATTCACCAAGTTCTTCTTTGGTATTTAGTTGCATCAATTGCTCCGCTACCTCAGCTTGTTCCTTAGCTATTCCGTCTAATTCAACAGAAAGCTCATCTAGTTCTGCCGATGCTTGCGTTGCTTTTTGTGTCAAAGATTCTAAAATGGCCTCCAAGTTTTCTTTGTCTTCCATTTCCAACTCTTCAATTGTCTTATCTGCTATTTTATCACTTGCATTGTTGTTTGCTTTAACTTCTTCTGCAGCCCTTTTGATTTGTGAAGCATCTTTTTCTTTTGCGATACTTTCAAGTAAATCTAAGGCTTCTTCCGTCGAGAGTACACCTTTTTTGACTAAATCTAAAATACGTTCTCTTTCATTCATGGAAATGCCTCCTATCAATTTGTATATCTTTCTTACATCCTTATTATGCCAAGTAAGAAGACAATTGACATAGGTCTTAAGTACCAACTTATAAAAGAGAGTGGGTCAATTTCTTATCTACAGACAAAAGACCATCAAATCCGGCAGTTATTTCTCAAACTTTTGGATTTATGGTCTTATTTTTTCTGCCTCACCATTTAAAGTGGACTTATTAGCAACTATCATCCAAAATCATTAACTCACGATTTCGGCTAGTTTCTTTTCGACGATTTCTTTGATGCTTGTCACTACTTGTTGAATTGTCATACCTGTTGTATCAAGTAATTCAGCGTCAGCTGCTTTTTTCAAGGGCGAAATCTTTCTTGTTGAGTCCAATAAGTCTCGGTGTTCGATTTCTTCTTTTAATGTTTGAAAGTCTGTCATGATGCCTTTGCTTTGGTTTTCTTTGTATCTTCGCTCGGCTCGTTCAACGACACTTGCTACTAAAAATATTTTGACCTCAGCATTCGGTAAGACTGCTGTCCCGATGTCACGTCCATCCATGACAACGCCGCTTGCTTTTGCAATTTCTTGTTGTTTTTTTACGAGCTCCCGTCGCACCGCTTCATGAGCAGAGACTTCGGAAACATTATTGGTCACTTCGGGTTGGCGAATGTCTTCTGTGACATTGTTGTCATTAATAAAGACCAATTGACCTTGGTCGGTCTGCTTGAATGAAATGGCATTTTCATGAATCAGTTGAACCAATGCATCTTCATCAGTGAACGCTACCCCTGCCTTAATAGCCATCAAAGTGACACTACGATACATCGCACCTGTATCTGTATAAATAAATCCATAATCATTTGCTAAAATTTTAGCAACGGTACTCTTACCTGAAGAGGCCGGACCATCAATTGCTATATTAATTTTTTTCAAGCTTTAATCACCTTTCTTTGCCATTAAAAAAAACCGCGAGTGGCGGTTTTTATTTGATTTTTACTTCTTGACCTGGTGAAAAGAAATAATTTTGTAATGTCATACCGTTTAATTCCAATAATTTATCGACCGAAATGCCAGCACGTGCCGCAATTTGATTCGGTCCTTCACCTGATAATACTGTAATCGTATCTCCACTAGCTTCCGACGTGCTACTTGATGTATCTTGACTTTCGCTAGTCGTACTTGAAGATGCAGAATCAGTCGATGAACTTGCAGCTGTTGATGATTCAATTGTCTCAGAAGCTGAAGATGAAGTCGATGCAGATGTGGTCGTTGCTGTCACCGAAGTCTGCGTTGTTTGACTTGATGCTGTTGAGCTGATAGCAGAGGCTGCTTCATTCTTTTGTTGGACTATCCAAATCCCAACGACTGTTGGTATCGCTACACACAGAAACAGAATAAATAAAACCACAGAAAGAAATAACGTATTCCCTCTTTTTTGTCGATGTTGAGAAGAGCGAGAATAAGACTCTGATGACTCGGAGTCATAAATGGGTTGATCCCAAGGTTCTTTTGAATTGAGATTGTCTTTTTGATTACGGTTGCTTCGTTTGTTCAATTTGATTCCCTCCTGCTAAGCTTTCCGAATCATTATACCATAGGGAAAGTAGGAGTGGAAAAGAAAATCGTACCAATTATTATTCTTTAAAAATTTTTTCTAAAATTTTTTGCCAACTTTCCTCAGACTTGGCTTTTCTTCGTTGGCGGTTCGTGCCAAGGAGTATTTGGGCACCATCCAAATCACAACAAACTTCTGGCTTCTCACTCATCGTTTCACCAAAATAGCGAAGCAAATAACGTCGCCGACACTTTTTTTCTTCCAGATAGTCAAGCATGTCCAGTAGTTTTTTCTTTTTCTCGAATTGATGCGCTTCAACTGTGTGTTGAGCTTGACTGATTTTCTTTGCTTCGTTTGTCATATCATCATTGTCTACTCTTTTTTGCCAGTCATTTTTAGCCTGTTCTTGGAAATAATAGTGAATGCGTTCGTCCCCTTCTTCATATAGAAGAATAGCAAAACTCTCTTGCCCATCACGCCCCGCTCTGCCCATTTCTTGCACATAATTTTCCACACTATCTGGTAAATCATAATGAATGACGTAGCGGATATCCGGTTTGTCAATCCCCATACCAAAAGCATTTGTAGCAATCAATACTTGTAAGTGATTTTCTTTAAATTGCCTTTGCAATAGACTTCTTTCACCCGTGTTGAGTCCTCCGTGATAGTAGCCAATGCGAAATTGCTTGGCAAATTGAGCATAGAGTTCCTCCACTTTTTTTCTAGTGGAGCAATAAATAATCGCTGGTTGATCAATTTTTGCCAATAAATCCGCTAAGTCCGCCATTTTATTTTCACTTTTTTTGACGAATAGAGAAATATTCGGACGATCAATTGAAAAGACATATTCATTGGCTTTTTTTGTCAAAAGCACCTGCTTAATATCCGCTCGCACTTTCGCTGTAGCAGTAGCCGTCAGTGCAAGCGTCAGTGGATTGCCTAAATCCTTTTTCACATCGCCTAATAAACGATACTCTGGACGAAAATCAAACCCCCACTGGGAAATACAGTGCGCCTCGTCGACGACAAACAACGCAATTTTTTGTCTTTTGAGATGAGTGACTATCGTTTTATTTTGAATCATCTCTGGACTCAAAAACAAAAACTTGATCATTGGCAATCGCCGAATAAACTCATTTCTTTCTTCCGGCAAGGAATTACTATTGATACATACGACTCGCGTCTCGCCGAGTTCTAGCAGGCGATTCACCTGATCTTCCATCAAAGAAATCAATGGTGAAACAACAATTACCAGTCCGTCCTTTAGATACCCTGTCAGCTGGTAGCACAAACTTTTTCCAGTCCCTGTTGGCAGTTGTGCTAGTGTATCATGGCCTGCCAAAAGTGATTCGATACATTCTTGTTGACCAGGGCGAAATGCCGTTAAGCCAAATAAACGCTGCAATTCATTGGTTAGCTCCATGCTCATGCTTCCTTTTTATTTGATATAAGCGAAAGGATAGAAAATCAATCCGTTCTCTTTGATTCACTTCTTTATAATTTTGTAGCCAAACGGACAACGGTAGTGGGTCTAGCTGAGACGCTACTTTTGAAAAATCAAAGGAATCAAATGGAAAATTTGGGTCATTGACAGCCCATTCTATTAGGTGATCACGCACCGTACTTTCCTTTAAATGCCGTCTTGCGGCAATTTCTTGAACATTAGCCCCAGCAAGAAACAATTCTCTAGTGAGGAGTAAGCTCTGATTCAAGCCCATGCGATACCAATCTTTAAGTAACTCATGGATGAGTGAATCGGGTCTTTGCAAAAAGTACTGATAAAACTGATGTGTAGCATTTGCTTGTAGCAGTCTTTTCGTAAGAGTGTCTAGGTCATCATCCAGTATCTGATAAAATGTTTCTCCTATTTGTTTATTACCAGTGAGTGTCCGCGCGAGTAGATTCGCCTCGGAATCTGAGAAATGTTGAAAAGCTTCCTGTAATTCAACGTATACTTCTTCTTTCGCTTGACCGACTCGTGATGCAAGTAACTTTTGTACTTCATAACTATAGAATGAGCCGTTCTCTAGTGACCGGTGCTCTCCATTCGTTGTCACCTGTTGCACAAAAAACTGCATCAAGCGCCAGCCGACACCGTCAACTTTGCCGAACCGATAAAAATTTATATGGCCCGGCAATACAAAATCCGCTCGGTTTTCATTCATTTGACCCGTCAATGAAATATGTCCATCTTCTAGCTCCACTTTGCCACGTTTTGCTAACTTCTGACACGTGTGATACCATGATTCTTCTTCTAGTTGCGTCAAACAACCAAAATATGCGAGTAAATCATGGAAAAACGCATAGCAAATCGTTGATGAAGTCCGCTTGCCAATCAAAATTTGGTAGAGTGTCGATAGTTTCAGCTTGTCCTTTTCTCGTAATATCGCTAAAATAAGTTGTTCCATTAAATCACCTCAAGAAAGTAGGTCTATTTATGTCTTCACTAACTTGTTCTTTAGTGAAAGAACGATGCATCGCTTGTGGGTTATGTGCTGTCTATGCTCCTGAAATTTTTGACTATGATGAAGAAGGCATTGTCTTATTCACACAAGAACCAACATCAACTCATCAATATATCGCCAACGATCAGTATGATGCTACTCTGAAAGCTTATCAAAAATGCCCAGTTCGTGCAATTCTCATTGAAAAAGAATAACTATCTATCACTAATTACGCAAAAAAGGAAGTGTGACAAACGTCCGTCACACTTCCTTTTAACATTTTATAATGATTGATGTCTAATTGTTCCCACTTGTTTTTTTGAAAGCCAAGGTAATAACTTCGCATACAATACGACAAAGACGAAGCTGACTAGCGCACTTTTAATGAGATTGAATGGTAATACGCCAATCACCACATATTTGGCTAGTGACATCCCCAAGAACTGATTGGCATTCATGCCGAAAAACGCAAGATAAATTGGTGTAATGACAAAATAATTGGCAATACTCATAAAGATGCTCATAACCAAAATTCCTGTCAAGATTCCTATTGATTGATTGACTACTCGTTTGGCTTTCACCTGACTACCCTTTTGGAAAAAATAAAAAATGGGTAATGCAAAACTAGTCGTCGCCATAAAACTTGCTACATCTCCAACCAAGTTTGCCGGATCACCGACACCTGTCGTAAGCAAGTGTAGTACCGAGCGAATCAATGCAGTAACAATACCAGCTAGTGGGCCGTAAAGAAACATACTTAGTAATACAGGAATGTCACTAAAATCCACCTTCATAAAAGAAAAAGCTGGAATAATTGGAAAACCGACATACTGTAAAATTAACCCCATTGCTGCAAATAACGAAACTGCCACCATTTTTTGTACCTTGTTGTTCTTCATAAAAAAATCCTCCTAATAGTTAGGAAACATCTTCAAGCCATTTGTTTGCTCCAAAATAAAAAATACCCTATTTTTCCCAGGGAAAAATAGGGTATTTACTTTGTCATTTTGAACAAAACAAATACGCCCTATCTTCTTTATCCAGACTTTACTGTCGGTATCGGAATTACACCGATTCGGCTATATGATTGCTCATATAGTTCGTGGACTATCACCACCGGTCGGGAATTTCACCCTGTCCCTGAAGACGAACCTTTAATTTTTTATAAATTCATTATACTCTTGATTTTAAATTTTACAACTTATTACTCTTATTTAGAGAAAAATTGATTGATTTCTTTTTTTAGTAGTGGTCGGTATTCACCAGGCTTCAAATTACCAAGGGTTAGATTACCGTACTGTTCACGTTTTAACTTTTGAACGGGTAATCCGACTGCCTCTAACATATTTTTTACTTGGTGGTTCTTTCCTTCGTGAATGGTCAATTGAACAATGCTTGTTTCCGCACGTGTATCTGTAGAAAGAATGTCATATTTGGCAGGAGCATATTTTTCGCCTTTGTACTTCAGCCCTCTTGTCAACGGTTTTAGAGCATGAGGAAGGGCAACACCTTTTACCTTGGCTACATATTTTTTCTCGATTTCATTTTTTGGATGGGTCAATAATTGCGAAAATTCACCATCATTGGTCAATAACAATAAACCAGATGTATTGTAATCCAGTCTGCCAATGGGGTAAATTCTCTCTGATACCTCAGTAAAAAAGTCTGTCACAACTTTTCTTTTTTTGTCATCTGATACAGCTGAAATGACCCCTCTTGGTTTATAAAAAAGATAGTAGACACTGCCTTCTTGACTAATTGGCACATTGTCGACTTCGATGGTATCTTTGCTTGATACTTTTGTTCCTAATTCGTTTACAACAACCCCGTTCACTTTGACACGTCCATCTAAAATATAAACTTCTGCTTTTCTACGCGAGGTAATCCCTGCTTGGGCAATTACTTTTTGCAATCGATCCATTTCTATTCTCCTTCGTCTAATTCCTCATCTACTATTCCATCAAATAAATCAAATGTACTATCATCTGCTAAATCAGCCGACATTTGCTCTAAATCAGGGAGTTCGGTTAAATTTTTTATACCAAAATAATTCATGAAATACTCCGTCGTGCCATATAAAATTGCCCGACCAGGTCCATCAGCTCTTCCCATTTCTTGGATAAACTGTAACGCAATCAGCTTTTGAATTGAACCAGTTGTCTTTACCCCTCTAATTGTCTCAATTTCCGTACGGGTAACGGGTTGCTTGTAGGCAATAATAGCCAATGTTTCAAGCGCAGCCTGTGACAATTTTGCAGATAGTGGTGACTGCGCATATTCCTTTAGTAAGGGACTCAATTCTTTTTTTGTTGATAGGACAAATTGATTGCCCAATTCCAAAATAATATAAGGGGAGTGACTGTCTTCTTCAAATTGCTGATTTAACAATTGAATGGCTGCAAATACATCTGCTGTGGGTTCTTTTAGCACATAGCTTAACTCGTCCAACCCTATTCCTTCTTGACCTGCAATGAACAATAATGCTTCTAACTCACAATAAGACCTCATTTGTACCTTCTCCTGCAAAAATCATAATTTGTTCGTAGCTGTTTTCCTGAACTACTTTAATTTTTTTGTATTTCAATAATTCTAATAATGCCATAAACGTGGTGACAATTTCCTCTTTGCTTCCTGTATCAAACAATGAATCAAAAGGACAGCCTTGCTTATCCGTTAACAAGTGAACACGCGTTTCAATTGTTTTAATGCACTCTTCAATTGTTACTTTATCATTGGAAATACTAGCCTCAAACTTGGCACGCTTTTTCCTTTTTTCAAGTAATTGATGAAATGCTAAAAATAAATCAATGGTATTGACTTGATTGTCTGGTAGTTCTTGATTGACTTCTTTATACTCATCCATATCTAGCGGTTCTTTGCTGAAAAAAAGCTGGCGTTGATCTGCATAGTCGGATAATTGATGGGCAGCCGCTTTGTACTTTTTGTACTCAACCAGTTGAGCTACCAACAAATCTCTAGGATCTTCTTCAAAGAAATCATCGAAAAACTCCTCTTCCTCCTCCATTGTCGGTAGAAGCATTTGGCTTTTTATCGACATCAAGGTCGCAGCCATCACCAAATACTCGCCCGCTACTTCAAGCTGCAAGTCCTTCATTGCATGGATATAACTCATATACTGTTCAGTAATTTCTGAAATGGGAATATCATAAATATCCAGTTCATATTGCTGAATTAGATGCAACAAAAGGTCAAGCGGCCCTTCAAATACAGCTAGCTTCAAATTCATTTCCTTCATCCATTAACTCCTAATTCTATGCTCTTGGGAAATATTGCTTGTAGACATCTGTCATACGTTTCTTTGTAATATGCGTATAGATTTGCGTTGTTGAAATATCTGCATGACCTAATAACTCTTGAACCGTACGCAAATCTGCACCATTTTCTAATAAGTGTGTCGCAAAACTATGGCGCAACGTATGTGGGGTCACCGTCTTATGGATGCCAGCTGCTCGCACAATTTCTTTTAGGTTTTTCCAAATTCCTTGTCTGGTCAATTTTTTCCCATGACTATTTACAAACAAGGCCGTTTCATTCGGTTGTTTGCTAACAAGTATTGGTCGCGCATCACTTAAATAGACCTCCAGCCAATGAATCGCCATATCTCCTAAGGGAACGATACGCTCTTTGTCTCCTTTACCGATTGTCTGTAATAAGGCCATATTGAGATGAATATCACTTAACTGCAACTGAATTAATTCGCTCACTCGCAGTCCAGTCGCATACATGACCTCAAGAATCGCTCGATCCCGAATCCCTAATATTTTTCGGGTGTCAGGTGTATCGATCAGGCGTTCCACTTCTTTTAAGCTTAACGTATCTGGCAATTTTTGTACTTTTTTGGGCGTATCAATGTGTTGCATTGGATCATGATCGGTATGCCTTTCTTGCCTTAAAAATTGATGGAAGCGGCGTAAGCTAGAAATCATACGAGTAATCGTAGCGGTCGATTTATTTTCCTTTTTTAATTGCTCCAAAAAAGCCAAAATAGTATAGCGGTCAATTTGCTGCCAACTAGTAATTTGTTTTGTTTGCACAAACGTATAATATTGTTTTAAATCTCTTTCATAACTTGAACGAGTATTGAGAGATAGGCCTCGCTCAATCGTCAAAAAATGCAAGTAGTCTTCTATCTGTTCGTACATTTCTACTCACCTCTACATTCACTGTCTAATAGTAACAAATTTCCAGCTAAATAGATAGTTCTGAACCCATTACCTGACTCTAATCCTCAATAAAAAAACTTTCTAAATGAGAACATTTCTGTTTTCACTTAGAAAGCAACGTATCTTTGTTAGCTTGCATTTTTTCTTGGCAAGAATGACAAATTCCATGAAACGTCAAGCGATGATCTTTGACCAAAAATTGATACCTACGCTCAACGACTTCTTCTACCTCGCCTAACAAGTCTTCTTCAATTTCCTCGATATTGCCACATTCAAGACAAAGCAAATGATGATGGAAGTGTTTTGCTCCCTCTTTCCTTAAATCATAACGAGCCACACCATCATTAAAACTGACTTTGTTGACAACGTTTAGTTCGGTAAGAATTTCAAGCGTTCGATACACTGTGGCCAAGCCTATTTCTGGGCTTTTCTTTTTTACAAAGAAATAAATCTCCTCTGCAGATAGATGTTCTTTTTCATTTTCTAACAAAACTAATACAGTTGCTTCCCGCTGTGGGGTTAGCTTAAAACCAGAATCATGCAATTGTTGTTTTGTTTTTTTTAATGCTGCCACAGTATTCATGAAAAAACCTACCTTGATTACAATTATTTTAATTTAGCACCTAATTATTAGAACTAAATCTAAAGTTATTATAATTTATCATCCAATATTATTCAAGCATTCTCAATTAGATTTTTTAATTAGTGTCGTATACCCATCTTTTTGTTCAATCATTCTCAGTTTCATCAAATGCCCTAGTGCGCGTTTGAACTGACCTTTACTGATGCCAAAGAGTTGCTTAATATCTTCTGGTGAAGACTTGTCAGTATATGGCATTTTATGCTCGCTGGCTCTTTCTAAATAGGCAATCAACATTAATGCATCATCCGAGATCGATTCATGAGCTCTCGGTTTTAATGAAACATTCAAAATTCCATCTGGACGTACACCAATCACTCGACCATGGACGATTTCACCCAGTCGCGGCTCTTGAAACCGTTCACTCGGATGAATAAAGGCTAAATGTTGATCATCGGTGATTAAGAAGCTACCTGCTAACTTTATCCGATAGATGGTGCCAGTAATATTTTTATTTTTTTCTTCAATTGTCGCTTTTTGCGCCATCGCTTGAAATAATTTTTCGTCAGCAATTCCCGCCCAAATACGATTTTTTTCATCCGTGCGTAATTCAACCATTAAGCGATCGCCTTTTTTAGGCCAAAGCTCTCTCATCAGCGGGAGCTCGTCAAGTGACACGGCAATATCTTTATCTGGTAAACCAATATCCACAAAGACACCTAAGTCTCTGCGAACTTCTTTGACTTCTGCCCAGCTAAATCGGCCTTTGCCAATTAAAGGCACTGTTGTTGTCATGCAATAGTCTTGGTTTTGGTTTTGGTAACCAAAACCTTCCACTAATTCCCCTAATTTATGTTCCCCTTCACTTTTTGGCAAACGAAAGGTCACACCATTTTTTTGAACATAGTATGCACGCTCATTTTCGTCAATAATCATGCCACTAAATACTGTAGCTACTAACTCACTCATAGTTTTCTCCTTTTAAGACTAGCTAACGGTTTAATTTGATCCATTGCCTTTAAAATAGCCTGTTTTTGCATTGATTGTTGCGATATACATAGGTAACGCCTTGGCACTAATCGTTTTCATTAGTGATGATTCATTATTCATGGCGTATAGGTTGTAATACCCTTCGCCGTTTTCAATTCGAACTCGTTCCAAATAAAAGCCATTTTGAACAATATACCCTTTTGCAATAGCACGATTAATGACGAAATCATACATCCCAGCTCCCCAATTCCAGGCAGAGCTAGAAGAATTAGCCAAATCACTTTTACGAGAATCAATAATCGGGCGATTTTCTTTATTGGTCGCGGTATTTGTACTTAAGATCTGCGTTGATTCACTATAGGTTGTATTGGCAGCTATTTTAGCTAGTAAAGTGGCTTGTGTTTGAGCGGCTTGCTCCTCTGCTGCTTTTTGTTTGGCTGCTTGCTCTTGAGCGGCTTGCTCAGCAGCAACCTTTTCACGGGCAGTTTTCTCAGCTGCAGCTCGTTTCGTTAGCGCAGTTTGCACGGGTGTAATTTGGGTTTGTAGCTTCGCCTTTAGGTCCTCATCATACAACGTTGTTAGTTGTTTTTTGACATCGTCATAGCTTGTTTGGTTGACCGTAGCTGCTACTGTCCCATTGGATAACTGATCGGTTAAGTGAGTGACATTTGCCATGACTGATTTCGCATTTGCGATCTCTTTTTCAGCGACTGTAACGGCTTTATTGTATGTCTCTTCAAAAGTAGAGTTCCCAGTTAATTTTGAAAATGTAGCGGTATCCACATTTTTTACATGTGCATCTGTCTGAATTTCGCCATTAACCAATATAGGGCTCGTAAATTTTTCATTCAAAGCTTCGACTTGTGTTAATTTTTCTTGCGCATCTGCTAGCACTTGTTTGATATCCTTATAGCCTGCTACTTTTTTTAGTAAACTTAATCGATTGTCTAAATTGGAAATTTGAGTGGCAGTGGTGGTATCTTTTAGCAATTGTTGTTGATCATCAGTAAATAATTCAGTAACCTCAGAGGCAATACTAGCTAATTGAGCCTTCTCTTTGGCTTCTTGCTCCCTCTCTGCTTGCGCGACTGCTTGAACATGGTTGTAATACGCTCCACCAGTAATTCCAACTGCTAAGACTGCTGCCAAAGCATACCATTTACGCTTTGGATGTTTTTTCTTTTGCAGTGATTGGCGCGTTCTTTCTGTCTCTGGTTCACTAACTTGATGCTCTGCAATCGGCTGCTCGTTTTTAGCTACAGCAGTTTGATTGACTACCGTTTCTTCAACCGTTGATTCAGCGGGTGCCTCCAATTCGGCTGTCTCAGCAGCTTCCACTTGCTGAGAATCGCTCTCCACCTCAACAGTTGGTAATGTTGGCTCACTAGCATCTTCGTTTGTTGTTTCTTCATCTGCTTCTTCATCTGGTTCCACAATAGTTTCTTCAGCTTGCAGTTCCTCTTGGTACTCTTCAGCATCTTCGTTTGACATAATGATAGCGTCTTTTGGATCATCATCCAATGAAGTAGGTGAATCTGTCACTTTTTCTGCGGTTTCTTTTTCCTTGACTAGCTCTTCAATTTTCTTTAAGGCCTCGACTTGAGTCCCTTCCTTATGGCCACGTAAATAGGTCGCTAGAATCGGGTTATCTTCAAATAATTTTTCAACTGACTCCTCCATTGAATCTGAAGCTTGTTCGTCCATTGCATCAGTATGACTGGAATCTGTAAATTTATCTAATTGCTCCATCACCTCGCCAAGCGAAAGGTCTTTTAAATCAGACCAGTTGATATCATCATTTTGCTTTTCTGATTGATAGTCGGGCGATTTAGCAGTATCATTCTTTTTTTCTTGTTTCTCTTTTTCTTCCTTTGGGTAGTTACTCATAACTCTTTGGACCACTCCTTTAGCAAACTACTAATAATCCTATCATACACTAAAAAACAGGGCAGTAAAAGATGGGCCTTTCACCAATTTTGATTGTGTTACATTTTTTACTTTAAAACCATATCATGTGACATCAATCGTTTTGTCCGGATAATTTGACAAAATGGTCAGAGTAGTTACTAAGACAAAAAGACCAGTAAATCCAAAAGTTTGAGAAACAACTTCTGGATTTTCTGATCTTTTGCGTTTAGCTGAGTCTGTCTTAGCTTCTTTACAAACTATTCAAGAAAATCTTTTAATTGTTTTGAACGAGAAGGATGGCGTAATTTTCTTAGTGCTTTGGCTTCGATTTGTCGAATCCGTTCTCTTGTTACACCAAATACTTTTCCAACTTCTTCTAACGTTCTTGTCCGGCCATCGTCAATACCAAAACGTAGTCGTAACACATTTTCTTCGCGATCTGTTAGTGTATCCAACACATCTTCTAATTGTTCTTTTAGTAATTCATAAGCAGCGTGTTCTGCTGGACTAGTTGCATCTTGGTCTTCAATGAAATCCCCTAGATGTGAATCATCCTCTTCACCAATCGGCGTTTCAAGTGACACAGGCTCTTGTGCTATCTTTAGAATTTCTCTTACTTTTTCTGTAGATAAATCCATTTCTGCGCCGATTTCTTCCGGTGTTGGTTCTCTACCTAAATCTTGCAATAATTGTCTTTGAATACGAATTAATTTATTAATAGTTTCTACCATATGGACTGGGATTCTGATAGTGCGAGCTTGGTCGGCAATCGCACGAGTGATGGCTTGACGAATCCACCAAGTAGCATAAGTTGAGAATTTGAATCCTTTACGGTAATCAAACTTTTCAACAGCTTTCATTAGACCCATATTTCCTTCTTGTATCAAGTCTAAAAATTGCATACCACGACCAACATAGCGTTTGGCGATACTTACAACCAAACGTAAATTGGCTTCTGCCAATCGTTGCTTTGCTTCTTGATCGCCTTCTTCAATTTTTAGGGCTAGTTCTACTTCTTCTGCGGCAGTTAGAAGTGGCACACGACCAATTTCTTTTAAGTACATCCGAACAGGATCATTTATCTTCACGCCAGTTGGAGCCGATAAATCTTCTTGTTGGACAGTTTTTTCTTGTTTGCTTGCATTTTTCAAGCTGTGAACAGATGGTTCGCCATTTTCATCAACAACACTAATTCCAGCATCTTCAATTTTTTGAATCAATTGATCCATTTGATCTGCATCTAAATTATGAGGTGTTGCTAGTTGATTGGTCAATTGATCATAGACAACTTGCCCATTCGGCTTGTTTTTGCGAATAAATTCTTTTACTGCTTGTTCATACGTTGCGTTTGTTTCTTTTGTCATGAAAGATGCCCCCTTCGGTGCTTGCTTAATCTACGTTCTTTAATCTACGGGTGAGATCAATAATCTCCATTGCTAGTGTTACTTGCAATTGTGCATCACTTACGTTTGATGCGTGTCGTAACTCTTGTTGCTTTTGATTGATTTGTTGCTGATATGCAGCCATTTTAAGCTGCCTCATCAAATCATGAAATTCTTGTTCGGAACCTTCTTCTGAAAGATTGGCTGAGCCAATGGCAATCATCAATGTTTTTAACGAATCTTTTTGCAAAAAATCTAAAAATTTTGCAAAATCAAACGTCTCATTTACATCTAAATAAGTATCTAAAAGAACAAAAAGTTCTTGATAGTGATCCTCAGGAAATACACCGTCTTGTTGTTTAAACTTGGTGCGATACAAACTGTCATTTGTCATCCGAAATAATAGTAGCTCTTCGGCTTTTTGTAATTGCGTTTTCCGTTGCTGAATAGATCTTTGCGAAGGAACTGACTGTGCACCAGTATGACTTTGTGGTGCCATTTTTTTTCGGCTTTCTCGTTTGACTACTTGCAATTGTTGGACTAGGGTCGCACGTTGAATGTCAAACTGGTTAGCAATTTTGGTCAGATAGCCATCTTGCTCTAAAATTGAATCGACATACGTAAGCTCTTTTAAAAGCTGCTCCAAATAGGACAATTTTTCCTGTTCATTCTCCAAATGAAATTGTGTTGCGAGGTAATCCATCGTGAATAGAAAAGGCGTCAGTTGCTGATGCTTCATTGCTTGTACAAATGAATCGCCGCCATATTTACGAATATACTCATCTGGATCTAGCTTTTCAGGAAGTAGTAGAGTGGTTAGCTTTAGCCGGCTATGCTCTCTTAATAACTGAACCCCTCGCATAGTTGCATTTTGACCAGCCTGATCGCCATCGTAGCAAAAGATAAGTTGCGCTGCGAGTTGCTCCATTTGACGGATCTGTTGTTCGGTGAGACTGGTTCCCATGGACGCTACGCCGTTTGTAACCCCAGCTTGCCAAGCTGCAATCACGTCCATAAATCCTTCAAACAATACGATCGTATTTTCTTTTCGAATGGTTGCCTTCGCTTTGTCTAAATTAAAGAGGACATCTCTTTTGTTAAAAATCGATGTTTCAGGAGAATTTAAATACTTTGGCTGATCGGAGATCTCTTCATTTTCAAATTCAAACCACCTTCCCGAAAAGGCAATCGTCTTACCTTGTGGGTTTCGGATTGGAAACATAATACGCTGATAAAATCGATCGATTAAAGAGTGATCATCTTTTTCTACAAAAAGACCCGAATTAGGAAAAGCATCAGGCGCTAACGATTCATTTCGAAAAATGCGCTCCAAAAATGTTCGTTGTGGTGGCGCAAAACCGATTTGAAACTCTTGAATTAATTCATCCGTCAGCCCTCTTTGATGCAAATAGTCTAATGGTTGCTGCCCCACTTCAGTATTCACCAAAATATGATGATAAAACTGCATTGCTTTATCATGCAGTACCAGTAAGGGTGACGATTCAACTGTACCTGGCTGCGATACGCGTAAAGCATGGTCGATGGGAATTTGTTCAAGATCAGCTACTTTTAAAACGGCTTCAGCAAAAGAAAGATGATCAATTTCTTCGATAAAGCGAAAAACATTGCCTCCTTTTCCGCAACCAAAACAATGAAAAATTTGCTTGTCTTCTGCAACACTAAAAGAAGGCGTTTTTTCATTATGAAATGGACATAGACCTAGGTAATTTTTACCTGCTTTTTTTAGCTGGACATATTGACCAATAATTTCAACAATATTGGCTTGCTCCCTGATAGAATCAACGACAGTCGAAGGTATCTTCGCCAAAAAAATCACCTCCATCCAACTCGAAATACATAGAAAAACTTCGGTAAAAAATCGCACTAATCAAATTAGCGCGATTTATCGTTTGTTTTTTTTACTCTTTCTATCATAACATATTTTTTACAAGTGGCAAGTTTTTTTGCTTAATGTCTTCTTATTTATAGGTTTCTTCCAAATGACTCATCCAACTTCCTAATAGACAACCTAAAAGAAACAACACAAAGCAACTTAGATAGCCTAGTGCACTCATTCCGGCGTAGTTCGTAGGAATAATCATAACCGTAGATGCAAAAACAATTCCTAAAATAAAATGAAACAGCTGGGCGTATGCTTTACTAAAAATATAATCCATCACTTTTGACAATGCTAAAACAGTTACCAAGCCACCTACAGCGATAGGCAAAATAACGCCTAGATTGACCGTCTTAATTCCATCGGACATTGCTTTGTACATCCCCATATAAACTAAAAAATTGGAAGGACTTAGACCTGGAACAATCATCCCCAATCCAATTAAGGCACCGGCGATCACCCATGTAAAGGTATTTTGCTCCACAGTTCCAAAAAGTGCGGCTCCTTTCCATAAAAACAACCAACCGACAAAAAACGTTACTGCAAAAATAATTAATTCGCGGTTCGTTCGTCCTTTCTTGCCTGCTTCCTTCCATAAAGAAGGAACAGTTCCAACAATACAGCCGACGAAAAACCATAAAATAATTGTTTCATAATTTCCTAGTAAAAAACTTACCGCAAAAGACAAAACAAAAACACCCGCAATCCCACCAAGACCAACTGGTAAGAAGTAGCGAACATTCTCTTTGAAGTCTCGTGTAATGTGCGCTAAGAAAGAAATAATGCGTTCATAAATGCCAAAAATAGCTGCGAGTGCCCCGCCGCTCACACCTGGTAGAATAAATCCTGATCCGATAAACATCCCCTTGATAAATCGTAACACCCAATCGTTCTTATGGTTTTGCTCTTTCATAATTTCCCCCTAACAAGATTTAAAAAAAGATAGTCGTCCATTGTATTTTATAAAGATTCCATTGGACTAAATCTGCATAAAACATATTACCACCATTATGGTATAAATAGCCACCGTTGTAAATAAAGGATCGCCAAGCGTAATAGCGATACTTCGTCTGTTCTTCATTACCCAATTTTGGTGAAAGAACATCTCTTGAATACGTTTCAGCTAACTCAACCGTCGTTTTCCCACCATTTTCTTTCACATAGGAAATGTAATCCAATCCAAAATTATAGGCTTGAACAGCCGTCCAAATATCGACATCTGCTTCTTTGGCCTGTTTGATTGCTTTGGCTAAAAAAAGTACACCTTGTTTGATACTTTGTTCTGAGGCAGTAATTGTTCCTGCTGTATTCGTCAGACTTTCAGAACTCTGCATCGGATCATTGCCAAGACCTTTTGACTCCGTATAAATAATACTGAGCGCCAGATCCCGGTATTCTGAAATACCATGTGCTTTAGTCTCTGTCGTCACCAATTCATCAAAAGTATGAACTTGTTTTAAAATTTTATAGTTTCGATAACCAATTGCACTGACACTAATCACCAAGAGGAAAAGAATACCTCGGACAATAAATTGTTTGCTTTTTTTCTTCAAAACACTGTACCAACCTTTTTTGTTTCGCTATACACTTTTTATAGGGTACCTTGCAATAAGAGCTCTGTCTATCATTTCTCTCCTTTCACTTATAATCTTTATAAAAAAAATAAGGCCTTATACCATATCTTACGATAATGTTCGCCACTCATGCTGTTATTCCTCGGAAAAAATCGCTATACTAAACGTATCCTCAATTTAGATAATCGTATTTTAGTAAAAGGAAGTTTTATTATGGAGCATGGCATAGTCAAGTCAATCATTCTATCAGATAAAAGTGTATTAGCCTATGAAATTTTCGGAACCGGCTTCCCCTTTATCTTACTACATGGAAACGGCAATGATCGTACCTATTTTGCCAATCAAATTCCTTTTTTTGCCAAGCAATTTAAGGTCATTGTCGTAGATAGCCGCGGTCATGGGAAGTCGACAGGTGAACTGAGTCAACTCTCTTATCGATTGATGGCAAACGATTTATATGAATTATTTCAAGCAGAACATTTGAAACAGGCCTATATCTTAGGATTTAGTGATGGAGCGAATGTCGCCATGGCTTTTAGCGCGAGTTACCCAAATAAAGTCACCAAGCTTGTTTTAAATGCCGGTAATTATTCGGTTTCCGGTGTCAAACTAGGTGTTCGAATTTTGACGGACATGCAGTACGCCTTGGTCAAATTTCTGGGACTTTTTTCATCCCATTTCAAAAAAAGAAAACATATCGTTCACTTGATGGTAGCCCCAACCGGCCTATCGAAAGAGATGCTAAAAAAAATTACTGCCAATACACTAGTAATCGTCGGCAAAAAAGATATTATCAAAATTGAGCACTCAATGGCTATCGCCTCAACGATACCAAAGGCGACCTTTGTGCTCATTCCAAATCAAGGGCACTTATTAGCAAAGAAATTACCAAATGTTTTTAATGAAGAAGTTTTGCACTTTTTAGTGGGGGGAGAATCATCTTGAAAAAAGCAATACAAGTGATAAACAAGCATGCCAAATTTTTAAAAGGAATGTTTATTTTAATTGTATCGGTCCTCGTTGTGGCGCAGTTATTGTCTATTTTTAACAGTCTGTCTATCGATAAATTCCAATCCATTCTCGATAATGTAAGTTGGTGGAAATTTGTTATTATTTTGCTCGTCGGATTGCTTTCGATTGTACCGATGACTGGCTATGATTTTACTTTGAAAAAAATGGTCCAACTTGACTATTCAAAACGCTATATTTTCGAAGCGAGTTGGATTATTAATACCATTAATAATTTAGCCGGTTTTGGAGGATTGGTGAGCGTTGGTTTACGGAATGAATTCTTCCGTAAAGGAGCAAAAGATCAACGAATTATTGGGGCATTAACAAAAATATTAGTATTTGTACTATCTGGTCTATCCATTTATAGTTTATTTTTCTTCGTGTTGACACAATTTTTTGCCCTTTCTGACTATGTCAAACAGTACTGGATTTGGTTATTGGGCGCAGGACTTTATTTCCCGATTGTCTTTTTAATTGCACGTAGGAAAAAAGACGGTCTATTAACAGGACTATCTTTAGAAAATCGGTGGCGTTTAATCGGAACCTCTTTCTTTGAATGGACAGGGATGATTGTGACCTTCTCGGTTATTGGTTATTTTTTGGATAGTCCAATACCTTTAAATGATTCCATTCCGTTATTTATTGCAGCAACTGTAATTGGGATTGTGTCCATGATTCCAGGCGGACTAGGTAGCTTTGATGTTATGATCATTCTTGGCTTTTCTTCAATGGGGTTACCTCGTGAGACTGTTGTGCTTTGGTTGCTTTTGTATCGGGTCGCTTATTATTTCTTGCCATTTTTATTAGGTGCCTTACTCTTTTCTAAGCACTTATTTACTAAACTTGATGAAAAATATAACAGTGTTCCTTCTCAATTAGCTGTAGAACTGTTTCATAAATTAATTGTCGGACTGCTTTACTTCTCTGGTATGTTAATGATTTTAGTCGCGACCATTCCAGAGGCATTTACCACCAACAAATGGTTGGAACATTTGAATCCTTTCCGTCTCCATATCATCGCTCAATTCCCAAGTATCTTATTAGGCTTTTCACTCTTAATCATGGGCCGTGGGATGGCTGCAAGAGTCAAGAGAGCCTATTGGCCGACGATTATTCTTTTAGTTGTGACAATTTTTTATGCCTTCATAACTGACTTTAGTCTCTTTACTGTTAGCTACTTTGTTTTACTTCTCATTTTGGTCATTGTTTCTAAATCTGAGCTGTATCGTGAGCAATTGGTGTATTCATGGGAGTGGTTGACTATGGACGGGTTAATCTATGGTATTTTGACCGTTCTATATCTGATTATTGGCTTTTATAATTTACCTAGTTTTTCCAATCATTTCCAGCGTCATCATATATTAAGACCCGGCTCATTTTTACTCTTCCCTTCTGAAAAAGCTTGGTTTTCAGGATTTATTGCCATTATGGTCGTAATTGTCTTCCTATCGTTGTTCACGCGCTATTTAAGAGGAGAGAAGAAAAAAGTCGGTACTGCATTAAATGAAGCTGTAGCAAGTCAAATTTTAACTACATATGGTGGCAATATAGATAGTGAATTAATCTTTTTACGAGACAAAGAAATGTATACTTACTACAAAGACGATGAGCCGACAGTCTTTCTGCAATTTCGTACGATAAATAATAAATGTATCGTAATGGGCAATCCATCTGGGAAAAAAGACGACTTCACTGCCGCTCTGAAGGCCTTCATATTTGATTGCGATGTGTTAGGATATTTACCTGTGTTTTACGAAGTTAGCGAAAAGACAGTCCTCACTATGCACGAATTTGGTTACGATTTTATCAAAATGGGCGAAGAAGCCTTGGTTGATTTGCAAAGTTTTTCTCTCGCAGGTAAGAAACAACGAGGTGCTCGTTCCTTAATGAATCGTTTGACCAAAGAGGGGTACGCGTTCGAAGTGGTTCAACCACCTTTTTCTGCTGAGAACATGCAAGCCCTTAAAGCAATTTCAGATAGCTGGCTTGAAGGGCGCAAAGAAAAAGGATTCTCTTTAGGATTTTTTGATGAAGCCTATTTGCAACGAAATCCAATTGCCTTAGTCAAAAATCAAGCGGGAGAGATTGTGTCCTTTGCAAATATTATTCCAACATATACAAAAGAAAGTGCCACCATCGATTTGATGCGTCACCATAAGGAGAATGCCCCTGCTGGCAGCATGGATTTTCTATTTATCCATCTATTTGAGTATTTAAAAGAAGAAGACATTCAGTATTTTAACTTAGGTATGGCGCCCTTATCCAATGTCGGCAAATACCGTAGTAGCTTTATTCAAGAGCGCATAGCAGCGTTCGTCTACGAATTTGGTTCTGAATTGTATTCATTCCAAGGACTACGAGAATACAAGTCAAAATATGCCAGTTTATGGAATCCTAGATATACATTGTATTCAAGAGATAGTTGGATTTTGTATGTGATTATTGCCTTATTAATCGTCGACAATCAAAAAAACGATGACTCCTTAAAAAAATAATTAACTAGTCGTAAAAAGGCCACCTCATCTTCCGGATGGGATGGCCTTTTTAGTGCTGACACGCTACTTCTTTTAATCTTGCACAATCTGATCTTTTAAAATCACAGAGAGGGTTCCGTCCGGTTGTTGGACAAACTCGACGACGTTCGGATCACGATATAATTCCATTGGGATAATTACTTCAATTCCATTAGCCAATTTAATTTTTTGCTTCTCAAATTTTTTCGCAGAAACTTTTTCAATATTGTGGATGGTCGGTATATCGTCATGGACACCTTTTTCAGCGACTTCCTCTATAAATGCTTTTTGCGCAATTGGATTGTCTTGGAAAACGTGTTGCGCAATTTTTTCAACAGACGTCTCTTCTTCTTCAACAAAGGAGGTCGCCAACACATCTTGAACTGTCGCCTGAAATGCAACACCCTCTTCAGAAAATTTTTCACCAACTTTTTTTGCTGTTTTTTCAAGAACGGTTACTTGTTGAGTAAAGGATAATTCGACTGGCGACTGCAAGACTTTCTCAGCTAAATATGCCATCTTTTTACCAGAAAACTCGTATTTTTTCTCGATTAGTTCAAATCGTTTCGTCGACAACTCAAGTAAAAATCCTTCACTAGCCGCTTGTGAAAGAGAAGGAATAAGAGCACGATGCATGAGTAAATCCGTAAAAAAAGTTTGCTCATTGGATTCAATCGCATGCGTGAAGCCCGTTTGATAATCCATTTTTAGAAATGCTAGATGGGACGTCTCTTCTCGTTCAAATGACACAATAAGAACATCACAGCTTGGCGCTCCTTCACTTTCTACATAACACTGATACCAACGCTCGACTACTTGCTGATTTAATGCGGCAAAATTGTCCTGATTAGACATGATCAGCTCATTAACAATACTAGTAGGTGATAAATACCCCGTCTGTGCTTTAGCATTGCTAATCTTCGTAATTTTTTTCTCAATAAATTCTCTAATAAATTCTTTGGATAAATCTAACGCTACACTAGAAAAGATAGGTAGGCCTGCTTCACGATCAATCACGTGTAAGTAGGCACTCTTTAAGTAAATCATGACACATGTTCTCTCCTTCTATGAAATAAACATCATTATACCATACGTTCCATCTACAATTTCGTTACATCCTTTGACTTTTCTCCTATCTCCTTGATACAATTTCTTTAGAGGTGATTACGATGAATATTCAAAATCGACTAGAAAACATCCCCACTCAAGTCAAACAAGCATTGCAACCATCATTTATTTTTTTGATAAATGAGGACATAATCCAACATTTTCCTATTCGCCAATGGCAGGCCGGCCAAATTCTCGCCGAAATTCAGCGGCAATTAGGCCCGAATTATGAAAGTTCTAGTTGGCATAATTATTTGATTTGTTGGAATGCACAAAAAACCAAACTTTTAATCATCCCCAGATATCAAACCATCACATCTTTAAAAAAAGAATTTGATTCTCATTAAATTTTCATTATCTAAAAAAAATCTGTTCAAATAGTTTTTTTTTCATATAATCAAATGGTATTGAAAGGGGAACATCATGAAAAAGAAACAATTAGCTAAATTAAAACAACAATTTCGCCCATCTTTTACGGATGCTCGGCAACAACTTTTCCATAAAATGGAAGAGAAAGCACAAGAAGACTATCAATTGAATCTTCGTGTTTTCCTAAATGGTACGGAAGGTCATGAGATGCGCATTGAATTGCTGCAACCAACCGAACGCGATCAGCAAATCAAAGTACCACTGGATGAAAATTTTACAACGGTGGTAAAACGAATCCAAAACCAAGAAAAAGGCTTATTGGATCGTTTTAGTGCTAATTTAGTAGAAGAAGTGGCAAGTTATTGGATTCCAGAACAAACACGATCAACACCAACAATTGCAACAACAGATGGTGAAAAAACGACAGCATTCATTAAAGAAATCGAGAGCTTCCCTAAATTCACTGTTAAAGAATCCGATACTTCACTAGAAATCTATGAAGAAACAGCGAAAGAACCTCGCTTGCTTGCTTCCGTATCTAAAGTAGAAGAAAACACACGGGTGATTGAGTCCGCATTGGAAAGAAAATACAAGCTAAAACTAGAAGTCATCCCAGTTATTGATGCCTATGCAGCAGTGCCATTAGCTGAAAGATAAAAGTTTATATCTGACACAACACTGTTCAACTACAAGTAAAAAAGCCATAAAATCCAAAAGTTTTATCTCGAACTTTTGGATTTTATGGCTTTTTTACTTGTAACTCTACTTCAAGCCTTTTTGGTTTAGTAGCAGAAACGTAGCTAAAGTCCAACTACTAGGGTTATTCTCTTTTTGGTTCTTGACTTGATCCAAGCTCAGTAATTTTACCTGTTGCTAAATACACTATCCATTCACAAATATTGGTTACGTAATCACCAATACGTTCAAGATATTGCGCTACATATAAATACTCCGTACCGCTAATCACTGTCTCAGGATTTTCTTTCATAGAATCAATTGTCATATAATAAATATCATTATAATATTTATTCACCTTTTCATCCATCTGTGCAATCATCCGTGCATCTTTTTGATCTGTCTTCACATATGCAACCAATACATTATCTACCATTTTTTTTACGTAATCAGACATATCAGAAATTTCTTTTTCTACTTCTGCAATGCGCTGTTGCCCTTTGACACGAATCGTTGATTTTGCAATCGAAACCGCATGATCTCCCATACGTTCTAAATCAGAGCTAGCTTTCATTACAGTGATAATATTTCTTAAGTCTGTCGTTACCGGTTGTTGCAATGCAATCATTTCAAAACTTCTTTTTTCAAGTGAAATTTCTAATTCATTGATGTGGTCGTCATATGCAATCACTTCTTTTGCTAATTGTTTGTCATGTTTGACATATGCTTTTACCGATTTATGAATCGCACTACTAACCATCATACCCATCTCGTAAAATTGATTATGCAAATTAAGTAAATCTTCTTCGAATTGTGAACGTAACATTTTTTCTCCTCCTAATTACCCAAATCTGCCTGAAATATAATCATTCGTTTCTTGCTTGCTAGGATCCAAGAATATTTTCTTGGTTGCATCGTATTCTATCAGACTGCCGTTCAGAAAAAAAGCAGTCTTATCTGAAATACGAGAAGCTTGTGACATATTATGCGTCACGATGACCATTGTGTACTTGCTCTTTAATTCCAACAATGTATTTTCTATTTTGCCTGATGAAACTGGATCCAGGGCACTAGTCGGTTCATCAAGTAAAATAATTTTCGGATTAACGGCTAAAACTCTAGCAATACATATCCGTTGCTGCTGACCACCAGAAAATGACAGTGCGCTTTTGTGCAAATTGTCTTTTGTTTCTTCCCAGACAGAAGCTGCTTTGAGGCTTTCTTCTACAACTTGATCAAGTAACTGCTTGTCCTTTACACCTTTTAAACGTAAGCCATAAACAACATTTTCATAGACTGAAAAAGGAAATGGATTGGGTTGTTGAAAAACCATACCAATTTCTTTACGTAGTTCAACAGTATCCATCTTCGGACTATAAATATCCTTGTCACCATAAACAATACTACCAGTTATCGTAACATTAGGAATCAAATCATTCATCCGATTTAAACATCGTAAATAAGTCGATTTCCCACAACCTGACGGACCGATCATCGCCGTAATTTCATTTTGGTAAATTGCCAGGTCAATCCCTTTTAATGCCTCTTTTTTCCCGTAGTACAAATGCAAATCTTTTGAACTAATCATTGGTTTTGTCATTATTTTGCTAACCTCCATCTACCCAAAATGTCCAGAAACATAGTCTTCCGTCGCTTTTATTTTTGGTCTCGTAAATATCTTGCGGGTATCATCATATTCAATCGCATAGCCTAAGTAGAAGAAGGCTGTGTAATCACTAATCCGTGCCGCCTGTTGCATATTATGGGTGACGATTATGATGGAGTAATCTTTTTTTAGATTAATTAACGTTTCTTCAACAGTACTTGTCGAAATTGGATCGAGCGCGCTCGCTGGTTCATCTAATAATAAAATATCTGGTTTCATAGCAATTGCACGGGCGATACACAATCTTTGTTGTTGCCCACCTGACAGAGCATGAGCACTTTGATGTAAACTATCTTTTACTTGATCCCATAGTGCAGCCTGCTTCAGACTCGTTTCAACAATCTCATCCAATTTTTTCTTATCTTTTTCACCATGTCTTTTAAGTGCAAAGGTAATATTTTCATAAATAGATTTGCTAAATGGATTTGGACGTTGAAACACCATTCCGATTCGTTTACGCATTTCATAAACGTCCACTTCTTTTGAATTTACGTCAACATTCTTATAAATAATTTCTCCTGTTACTGTCGTGTTAGGAATTTCATCATTCATACGATTCAAACTACGTAAGTAAGTCGATTTTCCACATCCAGACGGACCAATTAAGGCTGTAATTTTATTTTTTTCAAAGGGGAGGTCTACCCCTTTTATCGCTTCATTTTTGCCATAAAAAACATGAAGATCTTTGGTTTCTATAATAATTTCTTCGGGCTTTTTCAACTCGATGATATGACGATCTGCTAAATTATACTCTTTCATACTCTTCTCCTTATGCTGCCGAAGTCATTTTTTTGTACAGGCGTTTGCCTATTGCACGTGCGCCAAAGTTAAACGCTAGTACTGCTAAAATCAACACTGCTGAAGCACCTGCCGAAATCGCATCGCCATCAGGTTTTGTCCCCTCTGAATTCACCTTCCAAATATATACAGCTAACGTTTCCGCTTGACGGAAGATATTCAGTGGACTTGCAGCACTCAATGGATTCCAGTTGCTAAAATCCAATGCAGGTGCACTTTGACCTGCTGTGTAAATAAGCGCAGCGGCCTCACCAAAAATTCGACCAGAACTTAAAATTACGCCCGTCAAAATACCCGGGGTAGCCTCAGGAACAATCACGCGTAATACTGTTTCCCATCGTGACAGACCTAAAGCTAAGCCTGCTTCACGCTGAGTTGCTGGGATAGCTCGTAATGATTCTTCAACATTTCTTGTCAAAAGAGGCAAGTTGAAAAATGTCAGCGCTAATGCACCTGAAATAATCGAGAAGCCATATTGAAATTGTAAAACAAAGACCAAGAAACCGAACAAACCAACCACAACAGAAGGCAACGAACTAAGAATTTCAATCGATGTACGAATCACATCTGTCAGCCAATTTTGCTTCGCATATTCTGATAAATAAATACCAGCTCCCAATGAAATTGGAAAACTAATAATCATCGTTACAATTAATAAATAAAATGAATTAAAAAGCTGAATACCAATCCCACCACCGACTTGGTAAGCCTTAGATGGTTGGGTTAAAAATTCCCATGAAATATGAGGCAAGCCACGAACCAAAATGTATAGCAATAAGGCAGCTAAAATAATGACGATGACACCTGCTATGCTATAAAGAATTCCTGTAGCGATTTTATCTGCACGTTTTGCATTCATTATTTCATTGCCCCCTTCCGACCGATTAGGCGAATAATAATGTTAAATAATAATGACATCAAGAGTAAAATCAGTGCTAATGACCACAAGACATTATTTTCTAACGTCCCCATAATCGTATTTCCGATTCCCATCGTCAAAATAGAAGTCAAGGTGGATGCTGGCGTTGTTAGGCTAGTTGGAATAAGAGCAGCATTTCCGATAACCATTTGAATAGCCAGGGCTTCACCAAATGCGCGTGCCATTCCAAATACGACCGCTGTTAAAATACCTGGTACAGCCGCTCTAAGGACGACTTTGTACGTTGTTTGCCACCGAGTTGCACCCAATGCTAACGAGGCTTCTCGGTAATATCTAGGGACTGAATTTAATGCATCAACAGTCATCGTCGTTACTGTCGGTAAAATCATCACGAATAAGACAAAAGTACCTGCTAAAATACCAAATCCCGTACCACCAAATACCGATCGGATAGCAGGAACAATGACAGATAGTCCAATAAACCCATAAACAACAGAAGGGATACCGACTAACAATTCAATAACCGGTTGCAAAATCTTTTGACCCTGCTTAGGGGAAATTTCAACCATAAAGACAGCGGCACCAATAGCGAATGGTGTCGCTAGAATAGCTGATAGTAATGTAACGATAAAAGAGCCCAAAATCATCGGTAATGCACCGACTAATGCTTTACCATCTGATCCGACGACACTAGGGTTCCATTTTGATCCGAATAGAAAATCAAATACGTTGACCTTATTTACAAAGAAAGTGGCCAATCCTTTACTTGCTACAAAATAAAAAATTGACAATACAACCACAACAATCAATGCGATACAAAGAAAACTGATTGCTTTACCAAACTGCTCCATCTTAGAACGTTTTGATTTTTTCATTAACACTTTTTTTACATCTTCCACAAGAGGGTCCTCCTCAAAACTTTTTTCTCAGACTAAGTGTAATAGTTCAACATCAATTTCTATTAAACGTCTTGTAAGGGAATGATTAAGATTGTAAATTTTTTGTAAATAACGCTTAATTAATTAGATTTCCTTCCCAATCTCGTTGGACAGTCATTTTCGATACTGGAATGTACCCTAACTTAGTCACCAAATTTTCTTGGATCTCATCTGATAAAATGTATTCAATAAATGACTGCGTAAGTGAATCAGGACTTTTCTTGGTATACATATGTTCATATGACCAAATGATCCACTTATTGTCCATTACATTTTCATCAGTTGGTTTCACTCCATCAATTGACAGTGTTTGGACATCACTTGTAACGTACGAAAATGCAACATAACTAATCGCTCCCGCGGTATCTTTCACTATCTGACGTACCATTCCACTTGAATCTTGTTCTTGAGCTTGTTTGGCTTCTTGACCATCCATCACCCATTTTTCGAAAGTCGCTCTCGTTCCACTGCCAGATGCTCGGTTTAATAAGACAATTGGGGTATCTGTTCCACCCAGTTCCTTCCAGTTTGTGATTTCACCAGTAAAAACTTTTTTTAAGTTAGCTAAGGATATATTTTTTATCCCTACTTTTGGATTGACAATCGGTGTAATACCTACCACTGCTACACGGTGGTCTTCCAATTTCGTCGCATCAATGCCTGATTTTTCTTCAGCAAATAAATCTGAGTTACCGATTTCTACCGCACCTGCCTGCACTTGGCTCAATCCAGTACCACTCCCACCACCTTGAACATTGATAAATTTCCCAGGATTGTTGGATTGAAACTCTTCGGCAACGGATTCCACTAGTGGCTGCAAAGCAGATGAACCGACAGCAGTGATAGACTCTCCTTGATCTACCCATTTGGCGCACCCTGAAATAAGAATCGATAGTGAAAAAATTGTTGCCAAAAGTATTTTTTTAGTCATTTTATTAACTCCTTGTATGTATTCATAAATTTACTTATCTATTCATTTTAGCATCTTTTGAATGATTTTTAAATGTATCTCTTCTCAATAACTTGGCTTGCGAACGTTTCAATTGTCCTTTTTTCACTGACAAAAAGAAAGGGCTCTATAATATTTGGTGTTGTTACTCAAATAGAGTAGTGACATCAAATATTTTTTTATAA
>NZ_GL622241.1:1001661-1011741 GCF_000185365.1 Enterococcus italicus DSM 15952 | reverse complement strand
AAAGAAAGACATGAATCCCAATCAAAAGTAATGGTTCGCCATTGCCTTCTTTCGGTAACTTCATGTCTATTCTTTATTCTATAAAAATCGAATTATTTTTTATTCTTCAGACTCTGCATCTTTCATCGCATCACCTAAGATATCACCCATCGTAAAGCCGGTTGACTCTTCAGGTAATTCATAAGATTCTTCTGGTTTTTCGGCTTTTTCTGCTTCAGGCTTTTCCTCTAAAGCTTTGATACTTAAGGCAATTCGATGATCAGTCGGATTTACTTCCAATACTTTCACTTGTACGGTATCACCTTCATGTAACACTTCATGCGGTGTTGCAATGTGTTTGTGCGAGATTTGGGAAATGTGTACCAGGCCTTCGACGCCAGGGAAGACTTCCACAAATGCTCCAAAACTAGTCAATCGCTTCACTGTTCCTTCTAAAGTGGCACCCACTTGCGCCTTTTCTTCGATGTTGTCCCAAGGGCCAGGCAATGTATCTTTAATTGATAATGAAATACGCTCAGTTGTTGGGTCAATAGAAAGGACCGCTACATTGACTGTATCGCCAACAGCTAGCACATCACTCGGTTTACCGACATGACCATGTGAAATCTCAGACACATGAACTAGGCCATCAATACCACCTAAGTCTACAAATGCACCAAAATTCGTCAAACGAGCCACGTTTCCTTCTAACTGGTCGCCTTCTTTGATAGAAGCCAATAATTCTGCTTTTTTGTCTTCTTTTTCAGCTTCTACTACTGCTTTATGGGATAAAATTAACCGATTTTCAGATGGTTCAATTTCAATAATTTTTAGCGTTAGTGTCTTGCCTTTGTATTCTTCAAAGTCATCGACGAAATGATCTTCAACCATTGATGCTGGAACAAAACCACGTACACCAACGTCGACCACTAAGCCGCCTTTTACAATATTCGTTACTGGTGCTTCAAGGATTTTACCATCTTCAAAGTCTTTTTCAATGTCTGCCCAGACTTTCTTGGCATCTAAGCGACGTTTTGAAAGTAAATAGCTTCCATTTTCTTTGTCTTTGCCGATGGTTGAGATGACAACTAAATCTAAAACATCACCAATTTTAACTAGTTCATTGATGTCTTCTACTGGTAAAGTCGAAAGTTCTTTAACAGGAACGACCCCTTCCACCCCAGCACCTTCAATGCCAACGATTGCTTGCTTGTCTTCTACCGCAAGTACTTCACCTTTGACTACATCGCCGACACTCACTTCTTTAAAGCTGTTTAGAGCATCTTCCATTGAAACATTCACATTTTCCACTTGATTATTATCAAATTCTGTCATACCGTATATCCTCCTAACCAACACTTCAATTATAAAATACCTACAAGTTCTAGTTTATGCTATTCTTTGAAAAAAATAAAGCGATTTCCACTAAATCAAAAAATTTTCTATGATTTCTTTAAAATACGAATATTCTTTTCATATTATTTACTCATTTATGGTTTCTTGTCGAATTTGCTGCAAATACAAGCGAGCCGCATTTTGATTCATTTCACCTTGTGTAATTTTTTTTACGACCGTGTCTATTTCTTCTGCATTCGCACCAACACTCATAGCCAGCGATCGTGCTTGCAAGGCCATATGTCCTTGCTGGATTCCTTCTGAAACCAGCGCTCTTAATGCAGCTAAGTTTTGCGCGAGTCCTACTGCAACGGCTATATACGCTAATTCTTGTGCCGATGGGTTTCCTAGCATCTCATGAACTGCATGCGCTTTTGGCAAAATGGTCGTGGCACCACCGACAGACGCCATGAGAATAGGGACTGCTAGTTCACCTACAAGCTCACCTTCCTCTATATACCAGTCACTTAAGCCTTGATATGAACCATTTCGTGCCGCATATGCGTGGATAGCCGCCCCTACTGCACGTGTATCGTTACCCGTCGCTAGCACGAATGCCTCGATACCATTCATTATTCCTTTGTTATGCGTCGTTGCTCGATAGATATCAACTTTCGCATAGCGTGCTGCTTCGGTAATTTTCGTTGCAATTTGTTCACCGTTTGTTCCTTTTGATAGCTTTGAAAAAGGAATGCGGCAGCAGACGGTCGTCACTGCCTCTGTCGCATAATTCGATAAAATGCTCATAAGTAGCTGTTCAGTAAACTGCTCTTTTATTTCATTGGCAATAGCTTCCAGAACCGTATTTAGCATATTTGCGCCCATCGCTTCTTGCGTGTCCATAAAGACATCTAATGATACATCACGTGTATTTGCAAAGGTCCGCACTTCAATCTTGCGCACGCCACCGCCACGGACGACAATCGACGGATATGCTTCGTTTGCTAGCTGATAAAAATGATCTTTCTTCTCCTCAAGCGCTTGGACGAACGACTGGAGACTGGCTACTTGAGTAAAAATAATTTGCCCCCGCAACAAGCGTTCAGTCGCCTTGGCAACAAAGCCACCAGTCGTCTTGGCCATTTTCGCTCCATTGCTACAAGCAGCAATGACAGATGGCTCTTCTGTCACGAGTGGAACAATGTATTCTTTGCCATTAATTAGTAAATTTTTGGCCACACCTAAAGGCAGCGGAAAATCACTCAGTTGGTTTTCAATTAAGTGATTGCTAATACTTTCAGATAGTTCTTGCTGTGACAATAATTCCGCTTGCTCATTTGTTAAAATGCCTTGCTCCACCAAGTCAGCCCGTCGCTCGCCTGGTGTCTTCTTATAAAAAGGAAGATCCGCCTGATCGAGTATTTCTTGGTCTGGTACGCGTAAAAGCAACGCCAATCCAAGTCCACCACCTACACACAACGATGCAATACCTGTCTTTTGCTTCGTGCGACGAAGCTGATGAACCAGTGTCGTGACAATTCTAGCACCTGTCGCACCAATCGCATGGCCTAAAGAAATTCCGCCACCAGCAATATTAACTTTCGTCTCGTCCAATCCTAATTCGTTTTCGACAACAATGGAAGAAGCTGCGAATGCTTCGTTGATTTCAAATAAATCTACGTCATCAAGTGCCAGCTGGTTGCGTTGGCTTAATTTTTTAATCGCTTGAATTGGAGAAATCCCCATCACTTCTGGCTCAATCCCAATTTCTACCATGTCTTCAATCTCAGCAAGGTATGGAATACGATTGGCTAGTGCATACGTTTTGGTGCATAGTAGGAGTGCCGCTGCCCCATCATTAATAGTCGAAGCATTTCCTGCTGTTACCGTGCCATTCTCTTTAAATACGGTCTTTAACGTCGCCAATTTTTCCGTCGTTGTTTGCGGACGAATGCCTTCGTCCTTGGTTACTAGCGATTGATCTGCTAAAGGAACTGGCACGATTTCTTGCTCAAACCAGCCACTATTTTGGGCATGGGCTGCTTTTTGTTGCGAACGATAGGCAAACGCATCCTGTGCTTCTCTTGAGACACCATAGCGTTCGGCCACAAGTTCAGCCGTCATTCCCATCATTTGCCCACTTAATGCATCCTTTAACCCATCAACAAACATGACTTGTTCAGGCTGCGAATAAGTCTTTGTTGCTTTATCAAAATAACTAACAGATGGTGCATTGGTCATACTCTCTACCCCACCAGCTAGCACAATGTTTGCTTCTTTTAATTGGAGCATTTGCCGTGCAAGCGCTATAGCTTTCATGCCTGACCCACATACTTCATTCACAGTCACAGCCGGTACCGCTACTTCTAACCCAGCCTTCAGACTAATTTGTCTCGCTGGATTTTGGCCATTTCCAGCTTGTAAGACATTCCCAAAAACGACATAATCAATATCGTTTACCATTCCTTTATGTCGATCCAATAGTTCTTTTGTCACAATGGTTCCTAACTCAACGGCCGAATACACTGCTAATTCACCGTGATATTTTCCAATTGGTGTGCGTAACGCATCAATGATTACTACTTTCTCCACTTGGCCACCTCCATAAAAAATATAGCATGGATACACAAAAAAAAGAATACTTCACCAATAGCTAACATCATTCGCTACAGGATTCTTTAACAATCTTTAAAATTCTATCATTACAAGCATATCTTTTCCTTTATATGTTATGTTATACGTAGCAAAATTTTTTTCAATTTGAAAGGAGAAACCGATGTCGATAGGTATAGATCAACTATCATTTTTTGTACCCCCTTATTACGTGGACATGCCCGAACTTGCAATTGCTCGTAACGTCGATCCAAACAAATACATTATTGGGATTGGACAATCCCAGATGGCTATTGCGCCGAAAACTCAAGATATTGTGACTTTCGCAGCCAATGCCGCTAAACAAATACTCACTAAAGAAAATCAAGAAAAAATTGATATGATTATTGTAGGAACGGAGTCCAGTACCGATGAGTCAAAAGCTTCCGCTGTTGTTTTACATCGCTTATTGGGTCTGAGCCCTTTTACACGATCATTTGAAATTAAACAAGCTTGTTATGGAGCTACGGCTGGGATTCAAATCGCCCGTAACCACATAGCCGCTCATCCAGACAGCCTAGTCTTGGTCATCGCGACCGATAACGCACGCTATGGTCTAAATTCCGGGGGAGAACCCACTCAAGGAGCTGGTGCTGTAGCTATGATTCTTTCTGCCAACCCTCGTATCTTAGAGCTTTCGTCAGAGACCGTCGCTTTCACTCAAGATGTTTATGACTTTTGGCGTCCGACCGGCAATCTCTATCCCGAAGTGAATGGACCACTTTCCAATGAAACGTATATCGCGTCATTCCAAAAAATTTGGGACGAATACACCACGCGCTACTCGCAATCTTTTGCAGATTTTGCTGCATTATGTTTTCATGTTCCCTACACCAAGATGGGGAAAAAAGCGTTATTATCTAAATTAGAGACAGCACCTCATGAAATCGCTGAATTGTTACTTGAACGCTACGAAGAGAGCATTCATTACAGTCGCAAAGTCGGTAATCTGTATACTGGGTCTCTCTACCTAGGTCTAATTTCATTGCTCGAAACAAGTGTTGCTTTAAAATCAGGTGACAAAATTGGCCTATTTAGCTACGGCTCAGGCAGTGTCGCTGAATTTTTCACAGGGCATTTAGTAGACGGCTATAAACATCATCTACACGAAGAGTTGCATACGCAACTACTATCGCGACGAATCAAGCTAGATATTCCTGAATATGAACAGCTATTCAATGATACATTGGACATGACAAAATATAGTCAATTTCAAGATGATCAACCATTCAGCATAACCGAAATCAAAGACTACATCCGTTTTTATCGTCAATAATCATAAAAAGCTAGTGCCAATCAGTGGGCTAGCTTTTTTTTTGCTACTAACTTCTTTAACAGATAGCTTGTTTTATTTGTCTTTCTTTTGATTTTTCTGAATATTTTTTCTTTTCTTATTGACATCTATTCCGCCTTTTTTTATACTAAATACAATTCAATGTGAAAGGAATGTTCCATGATGAACAAAACATCACAACTCACACAATTGAATACGTATTACTTTAGCTACTTTAGATAGACTTGTATGCAGCATTCTGGATACAAGTACCCATGTACTATCTAGAATGGCTAAAGTATTTCGCTCTGATTTTAGCCAGTGGACACATCCAAATGGCTGAATCTTACAAAAAAAGATTATGTAACCCATTTGGACTTTGTCTGGATGGGTTTTTTAGAGCAATTATAAAGGGGGAGAAGAAATGAAAAAGATGGTTACAGCTTCAATTTTAGCAGTGAGTTTACTTGCTTTAGGTGCATGTGGAAAGAGTTCTAGTGAGTCATCTGACACAAAAACTGTGGGGATTTTGCAAGTCGTGCAACACGAATCCCTCGATGCGGCCTATAAAGGATTCAAAGAAGGTCTAGCTGAAGGAGGGTACACCGAAGGAAAAAATGTTACTTTTGACTACCAAAATGCTCAAAACAATCAAGACAACTTAAAAAGTATGAGTGAAAAACTAGTGAAAGAAAAACCAGATTTATTGCTAGGAATTGCCACTCCTTCCGCGCAATCATTGGCAAATGAAACTCAAGATATCCCAATCGTTATTACCGCAGTAACTGATCCAGTAGCAGCTAAATTAGTAAAATCAGAAAAAGAACCGGGTGGCAATGTGACTGGTACCACAGACATGGTTCCTATCAAGAAACAAATCGATCTTCTTTTAAGTATCGTACCTGATGCAAAAACAATCGGGATCATGTATAACGCTGGCGAATCAAATTCAAAAATTCAGGCGGACTTAGCTGAAAAAGAATTAAAAGAAGCTGGAGTGGCGGTAAAAGTTTTGACAGCCAATACTACAAACGACGTCCAACAAGTAACTACCTCTCTTGCTAAAGACGTGGATGGTATCTACATTCCAACTGATAACACCTTTGCCTCAGCTGCGACAATTGTCGGTGAAGTTGCAAAAGAAACGAAAACACCGATCGTAGCTGGTTCTGTCGAACAAGTCGAACAAGGCGGATTAGCAACATATGGTATAGACTATGAAGCATTAGGTAAACAAACAGGTATCATGGCAGCTAAAATCTTAGATGGAGATGCCAAGCTAAGTACCACTGCTGTCGAATCAGCAAACGATCTAAAACTAACTGTTAACAAAGAAATGGCCGAAGCACTAGGTATCGACCCTGATTCAATCAAACTACCGGAATAGTATGCTTAACTAATAAAGGAATGACTATTATGACAATAAGTGACTTTTTAACAATTTTTCAATCTGCAACATCGCAAGGTGTACTATGGTCTTTACTAGCGATTGGTGTTTACCTCACATTTCGTATTTTAGATATTGCTGACCTGACTGCTGAAGGAAGTTTTCCTTTAGGAGCAGGTATTGCAGCAATCTCTATCACAAATGGCTTTTCGCCAGTACTTGCAACTATTTTAGGTTTTTGTGGTGGTGTTTTAGCTGGTCTAATCTCTGGCTTGCTCCATACAAAACTAAAAATTCCTGCTCTCCTAGCAGGAATTATTACCATGACCGGTCTCTACTCTATTACCAACCGTGTTATGGGAAAAGCACCTAATATTTCACTATTAGGTGAATCTACTATTTTCACTTGGATTCAAGACTTAGGCTTAACAAAAGTAAATGCCGTCATTGTCGTTGGATTTATCGTAGCCCTACTCGTCATTGCAGTTCTTTACGTCTTTTTCAAAACCGAAATCGGCCTAGCCATACGTGCTACCGGTGACAACATAGACATGAGTGAAGCAAATGGAATCAATACCGACAATATGAAAATGATCGGTTATATGATTTCAAACGGATGCATTTCATTATCGGGAGCACTTATCGCTCAAAATAACGGGTTTGCCGATTTGAACTCCGGTGTCGGAACAATCGTTATTGGTTTAGCATCCATTATTATTGCAGAAGTATTGTTACGAAATAAGCCTCTTCTTATTCGCCTATTAACAATCGTGGCTGGTTCAATTATTTATCGCTTCATATTAGCGATTGTTTTTGAATTCAATGTTGAGCCTTCTGATTCAAAAATTGCCTCTGCCATCGTCTTAGTTATTTGTTTGTCATTACCGCAAGTACAGTCTAAATTAGGCATTCACGGATTCCCAGGTAAACGTAAGAACGCAAAGAAAGAGGTGAATTAACATGACACCTGTCTTATCTATCCATGATCTTCATCAAGTTTTTGAACGAGGCACAATTAATGAAAACCATGTTTTAAAAGGCATTAATCTAGAGATCCATCCCGGTGACTTCATCACAATTATTGGGGGCAATGGCGCTGGGAAGTCTACGTTGCTTAACAGTATCGCAGGCACCCATCAGATTACTTCTGGTACGGTAGATTTAAATGGTAAAGACATCACCAAACAATCCGTCATGAAGCGATCGAAAGACATTTCTCGTGTATTTCAAGACCCTAAATTAGGAACAGCCGTACGATTGACTGTCGAAGAAAATTTAGCGCTAGCTATGAAACGTGGCAAAAAAAGAGGCTTTGCATCTGGGGTAAAAAACAAAGATAAAGACTATTTTAAAAAACAGCTCTCAATGCTGAATTTAGGACTAGAAAATCGCTTAACTACTGAAATCGGACTGCTTTCTGGAGGGCAGCGTCAAGCAATTACCCTACTCATGGCCACTTTGGAACGCCCCGAATTGATACTCTTAGATGAACACACAGCTGCACTAGATCCAAAGACATCAATAACCGTGATGCAATTAACTCAAAAATTAATAACAGAACAAAAATTAACAGCGTTTATGGTTACTCATGATATGGAAGATGCCATTCGTTATGGAAATCGACTAATTATGCTTCATCAAGGAACTATCGTCGTTGATATACAAGGAGCCGACAAAGACCAACTTACCGTTCCAAAACTAATGGCGTTATTCCAAAAAAATAGCGGGGCTGAATTAGTTGACGATCAATTACTACTACAAAGATAATACGTAAACCGAAATAGTGTTCTTATTTAATAAGTAAGAACACTAATTTTTTATAAAACACTCCAATTATCTAGCATCTAAACAAGCGACAAGTTTTTTTGAAACAGCTATAGTATCTCCATAACCACTTTGTATGAGCTATATCGCTTTATTAGCCATTTCTACTGTCATTTCTCTGTATCTGACTACCTCACTCGCGTGGAAGGCGTTTTTTATTTCGCAAGTAACATGTGATCAAATGAATCAATTAACATTACAAAAAAGAGCTTGTCCAAGCATGCTCTTTTTCAATATTTATTTAAAATCATCACTATTTTAAAAAGAACAAATAGGAACCACTTGTACTCTTTAAATGACTGGGGTAGCTGGATTCGAACCAACGCATGAGGGAGTCAAAGTCCCTTGCCTTACCGCTTGGCTATACCCCAATAAAAAGGGCGAACGATGGGAATCGAACCCACGAGTGCCGGAGCCACAATCCGGTGCGTTAACCACTTCGCCACGATCGCCATATTACAAAGACAAATTAAAAAACTAAGACGATGACTCATCTTAGTCAATACCGGCGGCCGGGGTCGAACCGGCACGCCCTCAACGGGCACTGGATTTTGAGTCCAGCGCGTCTGCCAATTCCGCCACGCCGGCCTGTTGTTAAAAGTATATATTGTACTAAGGCGGTAACCGGATTTGAACCGGTGATGAAGGTTTTGCAGACCTCTGCCTTACCACTTGGCTATACCGCCATTATACAATTTTTGCTCTTTTCAAGCAACTGGGGTAGCTGGATTCGAACCAACGCATGAGGGAGTCAAAGTCCCTTGCCTTACCGCTTGGCTATACCCCAATTATAAAGGCGAACGATGGGAATCGAACCCACGAGTGCCGGAGCCACAATCCGGTGCGTTAACCACTTCGCCACGATCGCCATGGCAGGGGCAGCAGGAATTGAACCCACACTAACGGTTTTGGAGACCGCTGTTCTACCTTTAAACTATGCCCCTAAATATTTAATGGAGGAGAGTGGATTCGAACCACTGAACCGAAAGGAACGGATTTACAGTCCGCCGCGTTTAGCCACTTCGCTACTCCTCCAGATGGCGCGGGACAGAATCGAACTGCCGACACATGGAGCTTCAATCCATTGCTCTACCAACTGAGCTACCGAGCCAAATTTTCTATGCTATTATTAGTGAAATATTTGAAAATACGGTCCCGACGGGATTTGAACCCGCGATCTCCTGCGTGACAGGCAGGCATGTTAACCCCTACACCACGGAACCTTTTTTCTATGGAGGTTAACGGGATCGAACCGCTGACCCTCTGCTTGTAAGGCAGATGCTCTCCCAGCTGAGCTAAACCTCCAATATTTCAATAATATGATCCGTACGGGAATCGAACCCGTGTTACCGCCGTGAAAGGGCGGTGTCTTAACCGCTTGACCAACGGACCATTGTATTAACGGAGAGTAAGGGATTCGAACCCTTGAGACAGCTTTAGCCATCTACATGATTTCCAATCATGCTCCTTCGGCCTCTCGGACAACTCTCCGGACGAAAGAAACATCTTTCTTACTCTTTTTCTCTATTGAGAACTCCGGCAGTAGGACTCGAACCTACGACATCATGATTAACAGTCATGCGCTACTACCAACTGAGCTATGCCGGAATAATTAGCATGGCGACGTCCT
>NZ_GL622241.1:913544-1001611 GCF_000185365.1 Enterococcus italicus DSM 15952 | reverse complement strand
ATTCGTCAACACTTTTTAAAAATAAAATTTCAGATGAAGCTCTCTTTTTAAGACCTCTATTAATATAACAAGTAATTTGCCATAGGTCAATCTTTTTTTGTGGTTTTTCAGTTCTTCTCCTAAACACTTTCATTCGAAAAAAAGAGCTGAAAAACGTTCGTCTTCCAGCTCTTTTATAACAAATAATTCATTCATTATTCAGTTTATTTGGTTAATACACTACTATTAACGCATTGTCGGGAATAACAACACATCACGGATTGATTGTGCATCCGTCAAAAGCATCACTAGTCGATCGATTCCAATCCCTAGCCCTCCGGTTGGTGGCATACCATATTCCAAAGCTTCCAAGAAATCTTCATCCACGCCATGTGCTTCATCATTTCCTGCTTCTCTTTCACGTTCTTGCTCTTCAAAACGTTCTCTTTGATCGATTGGATCATTTAATTCAGTAAAGGCGTTGGCAAATTCACGGCCAACGATGAACAATTCAAAACGATCAGTAAATCGTGGGTCTTCTGGATTTTTCTTAGCCAATGGTGATACTTCAACAGGATGACCGTAAACAAATGTCGGTTGTTGTAATGTTTCTTCAACAAATGTTTCGAAAAATTCATTCAAAATATGGCCAACTGCCATTGCATCGGTAATTTCAACATTGTGTTCTTTCGCGTATTGACGTGCTTGTTCAATGGACATTTCTTGCCAGAAATCTACGCCCGTCTTTTCTTTTACAGCATCTGCCATGTGTACGCGTCGGAAGTCAGAACCCAAATCAACAGGTGCTCCACCATACGTGATACTTGTTGTATCTAGTGTTTTTTCAGCGACAGTCCGAATAATTGCTTCTGTCAAGTCCATTACATCACGATAATCTGTATACGCGGTATAACATTCCATCATGGTAAATTCTGGGTTATGCGTCGTATCGATTCCTTCATTACGGAATACTCGTCCAATTTCGTAGACTTTTTCCATGCCACCTACGATTAGCCGTTTTAGGTGCAATTCTAACGCAATGCGCAAATACAAATCTATATCTAATGCATTGTGATGTGTAATAAATGGCCGTGCAGCTGCCCCACCTGCTTGATTATGCAATACTGGTGTTTCCACTTCAAGATAGCCTAACCCATCTAAATAGCGACGAATTTCGCTGATGATTTTGCTTCGTTTTGTAAAACGATCAAAGCTTTCTTGATTGCTAATCAAATCCAAATAACGTTGACGGTAGCGTTGCTCAACATTCGTTAACCCATGATACTTGTCAGGTAATGGACGCAACGCTTTTGATAAAATGGTAATTTCAGTTGGTTTAATCGTTACTTCACCAGTATCGGTCTTCATGATTTGACCAGTCACACCGAAGAAATCACCTAAGTCAGCATGCTTAAAGACATCATAGGGCTCATCACCTACTTGATCTTTACGGACATAAATCTGGATGCGGCCTTCACGATCTTGCAAGTGAGCAAAGCCGACTTTCCCTTTACCGCGCTTGGTTACAATACGTCCAGCCACACTAGCAGTCAGACCCATCTCTTCTAATTCCTCTTTCGTACGAGGATCAAATAATTCATGTAGTTCTGCTGATTGATGTGTGCGCTCAAAACGATGACCAAAAGGATCTATCCCTTCTTCACGTAATGACTCCATTTTTTGGCGACGAACCAGCATTTGATCATTTAATTCTTCTTGTGTTTGTCGTTCCTCTGTCACGAGTTTTCCTCCATTCTCAGATATGCTTCTTTCTTATAATGCCAATCTTCAGGCAAAAAAGCAAGCCGAATCTCTACTCCGACTTGCTTTGATTTGCAACAATTATCCAGCCACTACTTGGTTTGCCAAAAAATCATCGAGTAACATCATGGTAGTTTGACGATCTTCTGATTTATTAATTTCAGCCTTTAGCTTAGCCGTTCTTGAAATGCCTTTTAAGTAATAGGCGGCATGTTGGCGAAACTCTCTTGCTGCGATTCTTTCTCCTTTTAGAGCTACTAGTCGGTCAAAGTGAAGCTTAGCCATCGCAATTTTCTCTTCTGGTGTCGGCTCAGCAATCAATTCGCCGGTCTGCAAGTAGTGATTGGTACGCCCAATCATCCACGGATTACCTAAGGCTGCTCGACCAATCATGACGGCATCACAGCCGACTTCTTCAAACATACGCCGCGCATCTTCAGGTGTGCGTACATCGCCGTTGCCCATGAGAGGAATCGAGAGTTTTTTCTTCACTTCTCTCAAGACGGACCAATCAGCTTTGCCTTCATACATTTGTACACGCGTTCTTCCATGCATCGCAACAGCTGCGGCACCAGCTGCTTGTGCGGCTAACGCATTTTCTACAGCAAATAAATGCTCCTCATCCCAGCCCGTACGCATCTTTACCGTCACAGGAATGGATACTGCCGAAGCAACTGCTTGTACCATTTCGTATACTTTGTTTGGATCAAGCAGCCATTTAGCACCCGCCTCGGCTTTAATAATCTTATTTACCGGGCAGCCCATATTAATGTCAATGATATCTGCCGTCGTATTTTTCTCGACAAACTGAGCCGCCTCAACGAGTGATTCTTTTGTGCTACCAAAAATTTGCAAACTCAACGGATGCTCTGTTTCGTCGATGTACAACATTTCTAATGTCTTTTTGTTGCGCAACTGAATCCCTTTGTCACTAATCATTTCACACACGACTAGTCCCGCACCAGCTTCTTTCACTGTCACACGGAATGCGGCATTTGAAATACCTGCCATCGGTGCCACAACGACACGATTGGGAATCTCCACTTGACCAATCATCCAAGATGTAGACATTTTACTTTGCTCCTCCAGTAATCTCTTCCTTAATCTCTGTCAGTTCTTGCTCATCAAAGAAATACTTGTTCCCGCAAAATGAACAAACAGCTTCTGCGCCATGGTCTTCATCAATCATATCTTGAATCTCTTTGGATCCTAGCGTTAAAATAGCTGAAGCAAATTTTTCTTTTGAACAATCACATTTAAACTCAACTGGCATTTCTTCTAAAATCATTACTGACTCGCCAGCAAAAATGGTATCTAAAATATCTTCGGGTGTCTTGCCTTGATCAAGCAAAGTCGAAACTTTTGGTAGTTCTTGAAGACGATTTTCGATTTTTGCGATCATTTCTTCGGATGCACCTGGCATAATTTGTAGCATAAAGCCCCCTGCCGAGCGCACAGAATCATCCGTATCAACTAATACACTCAAGCCTACAGCTGAAGGTACTTGCTCAGAAGCCGCTAAGTAGTAAGTAAAGTCCTCACCGAGCTCACCTGAGACAATCGGTGTTTGACCAGAGAACGGCTCCTTTAATCCTAAATCTTTGATCACTGTGAAAATACCTTCTGTCCCTACTGCGCCTCGTACATCTAATTTTCCTTGAGCGTTCAACGGTAAACTAATTTTTGGGTTTTGAATGTACCCTTTTACTTCACCGCTACCATTCGCATCGACCATAATTAAGCCTGCCGGTCCATTTCCTTGGATTTTTACGGTTAATTTGTCTTCGCCCTTTACAGTGCTTCCTAATAGAAGTGATCCGACAATTGCTCTACCAAGTGCTGCTGTCGCTGTATTCCAAGTATCGTGACGACGCTGTGCTTCTGCTACGACATCTGTCGCACAAACTGCATACGCACGCACATAGCCACCATATGCTAATGCTTTTACTAAATAATCTTTTGCCATTTCCAATTCCTCTTTCTTTTTCATTACTGCATCATACCGAGAATGCGTAATTTTTTCAACTGCCTCGCTCGTTCCATCAAAAAACAAGAGAGTCATTCCATGAACGGCTCTCTTGTCAAAACATTATACAGTTTTGTCATCAGTTGAATCAGGTGTGATTTCTTTCGTTTCAGTTTCTGATTGTTCTGCTTGTTTTTCCGCATCTTTTTGTTCCAATGCTCGTTTTGCTTCTTCATAAGATGCTGCTTTTTCGCTTGGGAAAGGATTTTCTTCCACTCCCTCAGGCATCTTACCTGTTTCAAATAAAGATTTGATTGCTTTGGCATCTAGCGTTTCAAACTCTAATAGTTTTTCTGCAATCAATTTGTGTTGCGCACGATGTTCTTCTATGATTTCACGTGCTTTCGCGTGTGCTTCAACGAGAATGCGACGAACTTCTCCGTCAATCTCATAAGCCACTTGTTCAGAGTATGCTTTTGTTTGACCATAATCACGGCCGACAAACACTTGATGGTTTCCTTCGTATTGAACAGGACCTAATTTGTCACTCATTCCATATTCTGTAACCATACTACGTGCTAAGCCAGTCGCCTGTTCAAAGTCATTGGAAGCACCTGTTGATTGAACGTTGAAAATAATTTCTTCTGCTGTCCGTCCACCAAGTAGACCAACAATTTGTTCAAACATATCTTCTTTGGTCATTAACATTTGATCTTCTTTCGGCAAGGCAATCATGTATCCGCCCGCGCGACCGCGAGGAATAATCGTCACTTTGTGGACAATACGCGCACGGCTAAGAACTAAACCGACAATCGTATGTCCTGCTTCATGGTAGGCCACCATTTCTCGTTCGCGCTTACTAATCACGCGATCTTTCTTCGCTGGCCCAGCAATCACCCGATCTTCTGCTTCATCAATGTCAGATGCATCGATTTTGGTTTTATTTCGACGAGCTGCGACTAACGCTGCTTCGTTTAAGACATTTTCTAATTCTGCACCGGCAAAGCCAGGTGTTTGTTGTGCTACCACTTTTAAGTCGACATCATCGGCTAATGGCTTGTTTCTAGCATGTACTTTTAAGATAGCTTCGCGGCCTTTCACATCTGGACGTCCGACCAAGATTTGGCGGTCAAAACGACCTGGACGAAGAAGCGCTGGATCCAATACGTCCGAACGGTTTGTCGCAGCAATCACGATCACGCCTTCGTTTCCGTTAAAGCCATCCATTTCAACTAGTAATTGGTTTAGAGTTTGTTCGCGTTCATCATGTCCGCCACCCATACCGGCACCACGTTGACGTCCGACTGCATCAATTTCATCAATGAAAATAATCGCAGGCGCATTCTTCTTCGCAGTATCGAACAAGTCACGTACACGACTAGCACCGACACCGACAAACATTTCAACAAAATCTGAACCAGAAATAGAATAAAATGGGACGCCAGCTTCACCAGCTACTGCTTTTGCAAGCAATGTTTTCCCTGTTCCTGGAGGGCCTTCTAATAATACCCCTGCTGGAATACGCGCACCAAGCGCAGAAAAACGACGTGGGTCTTTTAAGAACTCGACCACTTCAACTAATTCTTGTTTTTCTTCTTCCGCTCCAGCTACGTCAGAAAAACGTACGCGGTTGGCTTTTTTGTCTGCTTCTTTGGCTTTTGATTTACCAAAGTTCATCACGCCGCGGCCTCCGCCGCCACCGCCGCCGCCTTGTTGACCCATCATCATATAGAAGAAAAAGATGATGATCACTAAAGGTAAGAAACTAACCAATAGTGACAACCAAATCCCACTATTTGACTCTTGTTCAATCTCTGTTTTGACTCCTTGATCACTCGCTAATGTCGTAATCTCATTCAATGTGGAATCATTTGGTAAGACAATCGTTGAAAATGAAGTAGAGGTAGAAGACGTTGTGCCGAATACGCTCAATCCACTGTCATTGTCTACTTTTTGTGCATCTTTATACTGCCCAGTAATGCGATACACACCATTTGATGGTTGAACCGTAAATGATTCAACTTCGCCATTCTTTAATTGCTCTGTAAAAGTCGAATACTCAATTTCTGGCGAACGATCGCTGCCGTTACCAAAAAAGTAATAGACAACCATTACCATGGCTAACAAAATGAGTACATAATATAAGGTCGTTTTGACCGTACCATTTCCTTTTTTATTCATGCGGGCCCTCCTTGTCGTCTTGTCTTTATCTGACCATTTCATTGTATCATATTTAAATAGAATTTATGATAGTTTACGATTGATAAACAGATGGTTTTAACACACCCACATAAGGGAGGTTACGGTATTGTTGAATATAGTCTAGTCCATAGCCGACCACAAACTCATTCGGCACATCAAAACCAACATAATCGGCTTCAATCGGTACAACGCGTCCTTCTGGTTTATCCAGTAACGTCACAATCTTCACTGACTTCGCTTTACGGTATTTAAACAAGTCAACTAAATAAGCCAACGTTCTGCCACTGTCGATAATGTCTTCCACGATTAATAAATCGCGACCTTCAACATTTGTATCTAAATCTTTCACGATCTTCACTTCTCCGGAAGATACCGTCGCGTTTCCATAGCTAGAAACATCTAAGAAATCTATTTCTAAATAACAATCCATTTCACGAACAATATCCGCCATAAAAGGAACAGCTCCTTTTAATACACCAACCACAAGCGGTGTTTTATCCTGATATTCTTCCGTTAATTGTTTTCCTAATTCTGCACAACGCATTTGAATTTGCTCTCGTGTGATAAGTATTTTTTCAATATCTTTATCTAACATACCGTTCTCCTTTCAAAGTTACTTCTGACATTTATACAGAAGTACGTACCGTATTTTATCAGTTTCTTTCGCAATACTCAAATAGGAATGAAGAAAAGGAAAGAAAACCAAACCCTTCTTAGTAGAATCTAAAACAAACCAAGCATCTTCGCGTTGTGTTTGCGGGATTTTTTGATCAATTAGCCAGCGAGAAAGTCGCTTCGTCAATTCAGGAGTCAGGGCGATTCGGTCACCATCTTGCCGCTTTCGAACCGAAAGCGGCAAGGCTAGTTCATCCGAAAAAGCCACAGACATAGTCGACCAAGTCTGAACTTTTGGGGGCAGTAAACTCTCGTCCACAGGTGATTGGAAGAGCCCAATCCATTGATGATCTGATAAATAGAGCTGTGTGCCTTCCATTAAAGTGACGGCTTGCCGTTCTTGTTGCTCAGGCTTTTTCTCCAAAACCAATGTCTGATAGGCTCGGCGAATGACCCAACCATGAGCGATGTTGAGTAGCCATTGGGATTTGTGTTCATCAAGCAAAGTGAGCGTTTGATTGATTTGTTTTTGCGAGAGCGCGACTGTCCCTGTCGAACGAACAATTTGGGCTGCTTTTTCCAGTAAATATTTTTTTACCAGCGGCGATCTTTTTTGGAATAAAGACAAATCCAGTGACCAACCAGTAGTAGTTTTCTTAAACATCCCTTTTTCTTGTTCCCAGAGGACTTCTTCAAGCAAGGCCTCGTTGTCTTCGACTTGCTTGGCAATCTGTTGAAAGTGTTCCGTTACTTGGGGATGCTCTTTTTTTAAGAGCGGGACGACTTGCTGACGCATCCGATTACGGAAATAAAGCGAGTCTTGATTTGTCTCATCCTCAAAATAGGTTAGCTCACGCCTTTTGGCATAGTCATAAAGTGTTTGTTTGTCATAAGGTAGTAGCGGCCGAACAAGTTGACCATTGGCAAACGGCTGACTTGCTACAATTCCTTTTAGCGCGGTCAATTGCCCATCCCGAATCGCCTTCATCAGCATTGTCTCGAGTTGATCATCGCGATGATGTGCAGTAAGCAGTACCTTGTAGCCTTGTTCATTCATTATTTTTTTGAAAAAGTCATACCGAAACTGGCGTGCATTGGCTTCGATATTGCTAGACGTCGGTGTCCAATTGGCTTGAAAGAAATCTAGCTGGTGTTCTTTGCAATACGCATTGATAAAGCAAGCTTCTTTTTCACTCTCTGGTCGCAACCCATGATTCACATGGACCACCGCTATTCGCTGGATATCCGTCACTGATGAAATCAGCAAATCGAGCAAAACCATCGAGTCAACCCCTGTCGATACTGCCAGCAAGACATCTTGGTTTGCAAATTGTCGGATTTGAAATTCTTGTTGCATGCGCTGCACATCCATTGTGATCCCTCCAATCAAAAAAGGTTGAACCTTGCGCAAGGCTCAACCTTCAATATACTGACTAGCTACGGCGACCGCCGCGACCGCCGCGCTTTCCTTCAGTGTTTCTTCTCAAAGAAGAAAGGCGATCATCACTATCTTTCAAAAAAGAAGACATCAATGAATCGAAGTCTTGTTTCGAATTATTTGCTGCATTTTGATTTCCTTGATTGCGGTTAAACGGTTTTTTTGGTCCCGCTTTATGGAAATCTTTTTTAGGGAACTCGCGCTTTTCTTCTTGCGGACGATCCTCTGCTTTACGAATAGATAAGCCGATTTTGCCATCTGCTCCAATATTCGTTACTAATACAGTCACTTCATCGCCGACTTTCAATACTTCATTGATATCTTTGACAAAGCCATTTGATACTTCACTAATATGGACAAGGCCCGTCTTGCCCGCTCCCAAATCAATAAATGCACCAAAATTAGTAATTCCTGAAACTTTCCCTGGTACTTTTGCTCCAACTTCGATTGACATAAAAAATGTGTTCCTCCTATTTTATTACCCTTTTATATTCCATTGACACATACGCGTCATGATGACCTATTTATCACTAGACTCAGTCGGTGATTGACTATCTGAATCCGGTATTTTGAAATTGATCTCGCCGTCTTTTGAATAGAAATACCGACTGCGCGCCAGCTTGGCTACATAGTCATCGTCTTCTAATAATGCGACATCAGCTTTCAATTGTTTTACTTGTTTGTTTACTTGCTTTTGCTCAACCAACGTCTCTTGCTTATACGTGTTTAGCGTGGCTAAACGTGCATAATCTCTTGCCAAGCTATACCCGATACTAATGAACGCCACAATACCGACTGTACAGATAACAGCCAAACGCCTACGACGAAAAATCACTTGCCGCTTTTGCTTTGCGTAAGTTGCATATTGCTCTTTGGCGAAATCTGTTGGCAGATAAGCTACTTTGTTTTTCTTTTGCTTTTTCAATCCACTCGCCCCAGTCTCTTGATTGTCTTTTTCATTATACCAACATCAGAATCACTTGTCTAACAATATTACAAACAACTTTGATACGTGCGCATTTTTTAAGCGTTCACTCGTTCGTCTGAAAGAAGCGTATACATCGAGCTTGCATCTTCCTTTTTGGTAGACTCTTGTAATTTTTCAACACGAACGTTGACTGTCCGATTACCAAATTGAATTTGCAACTCATCGCCAACTTTGACTGTTGTACCCGACTTAGCGATTTTGCCATTTAATTGAATTCTTCCTTTGTCTGCAACCTCTTTTGCGACCGACCGACGTTTAATCAAACGTGAAACTTTTAAAAATTTATCAATTCTCATTTTTTCTCTCCTATTCGTAGTAACTTCTCACCAAACGGAATGAATAACCATTCCCGTACGGTAAAAACCTTTAATTTTATAATAAGTAACAAAAACACCGCTGCCCCAAGCACAACACCGCCAAGGCTGACCACCAGTGTCAGACTGCGATGCCACTGTGTTGCTAAAAGGGCTACACATAAGGCATCATACCCACTTAACATCACCACCATACCGGCCAGCGCCCCAAGCAAGCGCCAACCAAACTTTCGCTGTGTCCAAAATTGATGCAACTGCAATTCATCAAAATGCAAAAATGTCGCTAACACCGCTGCTAAGCCGAGCAACGTCGACAGGCTCGCGCCAATTGTCCCCATACCGGCTGTCAGGATTCCTGTCGTGACAAACTTGACGATGCAGCCACAAACAACTGCTTTAAAAGAAGCCAATACTTTGTTGCGGCTCTGTTCGATACTTTGAAAAGCTTGAATAATTGCCATCAATGCAATCGCAAATACAAACAAAAGCAACGTCTTTGTTCCTTGGAAATCTTTAAACAACGTATAGTTCACAAAAGGCATCAACATCGCTAACCCAATCGATGCTGCTAGCGACAGTGAAACCGTTAAGCGCAAGTACATAATCGCTGAGAAACGAAACTTCACTAGCTTATGCGACCGCAAGTGTTCTGTCAAAGCCGGCAGAAAGCTTGTGCCTAATGCACCAGCAACGACCAATCCTAACTGAACGAGTGGTTGTCCGCGATCATAGACCCCTTTGGCCAATTGTGCCAAATCTTTGGGCATCCCCGCAATGATTAATCCATTCACCACAAAAAACGAATCCATTAACTGAAATAGGATCAATAATGAGCTAAAGACCGTCAACATCCCGGCTTCACGGTAAAAACGCATGCGAACCGCTCTACTCGGTGGCTTAATCTGCAAAAAACGCCAAAAGGAAAGCGTATTGCCACTCATCTGCTTGCTATAGTGCACCAACACCATCCAAGCAACGACTCCGCCAAACAACGACCCCGAGAGCGCATAGGCACCCACGCGGTAAATAGAATAATGCAGCGTCACATAGCCCAGTGCCGCCAACAAGATAATCCCAACACGTACCACCTGTTCAATGATTTGTGATACAGCAGTCGGCACCATATAGAAATCTCCTTGAAAACTACCGCGGTAAAACGAAAGAAACGGAATCAACAAAAACGTAAAGGACGTCACTCGGATGAGAGGTGCCAATTGCTTATCTCCCATACCTAGCGCTAACCAGTCACTCGTAAGCAACAAAAATAACCAAGCCAAAACAGACAAACCAAAAATAAACGAAAAATAAGTCCGTAACTGCGTTCGCTTTTCTAACGGTGACTGGCCGACTAATAATTTTGACAGAAATTGTGGCACACTAGTCAGCGCAATCGTCATTGCAATCCCATATATCGGATAAATTTGCTGATAGACATAAAACCCTCGATCACCCACCAAATTTTGAAAAGGCACACGATAGATTGCGCTCAGCAATTTGGCAAAGAAAGAAGCTAACGTTAAAATAAATGCCCCTCTGACCAATGAATGCATACTTTTATTCGCCATTCTTGTCCCCTTTCTAAGATTGGGCGGCTAATTTTTGTCCTTTTTCTTGGTAACGAATGGCACGTAATGCCCGCATAAATGAAGCCACTTCTTGCAACCAAACCATCGCCTTCATGTCTTTTGGCACTTGTAGACGAATCGCCATTTTTTCTTTTTCCATTCCCATTGTCGCCTTTAGCTTCGTCGCTGCCAACCCTTCGAATAATTGTTCAACTGTGTAGTTTTTGGTACCGACTTTGCTGAGTAATACGGTAATGGTCTGCTGTTGTTTACGAATTACTTCGACTAACGCCCGGTCAGCGTTCATTTTTACTTCTCCAATGACTAACAAATGCGATACTTCATCTGGAAAGTCACCGAACCGGTCAAGCAGATCATCTTGCAGCTCATCTAGCGCGTCCATACTTTCTAATTCACGGATTCGTTTATAGATTTCAATTTTTTGTCGTTCATCTTCTATATAAGAAGCCGGCAAGTAGGCATCAATGCCTAGATCAATTTCCACATTGGTTTTTTGTAATTGCGTATTTTTCCCTTGCTTGCGCTCGACTGCTTCTTGTAGCATCTGCGCATACATATCAAACCCAACCGAATCAATAAAGCCATGCTGCTGGGCACCTAATAAGTTTCCGGCCCCACGAATGGACAAATCACGCATCGCAATTTTAAAGCCTGAACCTAATTCCGTAAAGTCTTTAATAGCTTGTAGTCGTTTCTCGCTGACTTCGGTCAAGATCTTTTGCGGCTCGTACATAAAGTAGGCATAGGCGACGCGATTGCTTCGTCCGACTCTCCCGCGTAATTGATACAATGTAGACAGCCCCATGTAGTCAGCATTTTCCACAAACAACGTATTTGCATTAGGAATATCTACCCCAGTCTCGATAATGGTCGTCGTAACCAAGATATCATACTCTCCTTCGATAAAATCAAAGAGCGTATTCTCTAGCTGGATTTCGGTCATTTGACCATGTGCATAGCCAATACGTGCATCAGGAACAAGCATTTGCAACTCTTCCACCTTCCGCTCGATTGTATCGACGCGATTGTACAAGTAGAAGACTTGGCCGCCGCGAGCCATCTCTCGTAGGATTGCTTCCCGAATAGCACCAGGGTTACTCTCCATCACATAGGTTTGAATGGGGTAGCGATTTTCAGGTGGCGTTTCAATGACCGACAAGTCTCTCACACCTAGCATAGACATGTGCAACGTACGAGGAATCGGTGTCGCCGTTAAGGTCAACACATCGACTTGCGAGCGTAATTCCTTCAGTCGCTCTTTGTGCTTGACCCCAAAACGTTGCTCTTCATCAATCACCAATAAACCCAAATCAGCAAACGTAATATCTTTTGATAATAGGCGATGCGTCCCTACTACAATATCGATTTGTCCGCGCCGCAATTGCTCGATGGTCTCTTGTTGTTGGCTTTTGGTTCTAAAGCGACTCAAAATACCAATATTGACTGGAAAACCTTGGAAGCGATCGACCATGGTCTCGTAGTGCTGTTGCGCTAAGATTGTCGTAGGTACTAAAATTGCGACTTGCTTGCTTTCACGAATGGCTTTAAACGCTGCTCGTAAGGCGACTTCTGTCTTTCCAAAGCCAACATCACCGACCAACAGCCGATCCATTGGTTTCTCTTTTTCCATATCTTTTTTTATCTCAGACGTGCTTCGTAGCTGGTCTTCTGTTTCCGAGTAAGGGAAGGCATCTTCGAATTCTTTTTGATAGCCATCATCTGGACCAAAGGCAAACCCTTTCTCCGCTTCCCGCTGTGCGTAAAGCTGAATCAAATCATCCGCGATATCTTCAATTTTACCAGATACTTTGCGTTTGGTTTTCGTCCATTCGCTTCCACCTAGTTTATTGATTCTTGGTGATTTTAATTCTGAGGCGACATATTTTTGAATCATATTCAGCTGCGTTACTGGAATGAAGAGTTTGTCATCATTTTGGTAAATAATTGTCAAATAATCTTGATGAACCCCATCTACTTCAAGGGTTTCCATACCGATGTATTTCCCAATCCCATGATTTTCATGTACTACATAGTCGCCAGTTTTTAGCTCGTTGTAGCTTTTTAAGCGCTCGGCATTGGACACTGTTTGTCTACGCGCACGACGCTTCGCAACTTTTTGGAAAATCTCCCGTTCCGTGACGACCACCACTTGATCATGCGGTAACTCAAACCCAGCTTGCAACGTCCCATGTATAATTTGTGAGCGCCCTAAAAATAATCGATCTGGTGTCGTCTGTACTGCATAAATATCATGATCACGAAATTCTTGTTCCAATTTTTTTTGTTGTTCTGCCGACTGAACGACAAAGACGACCGTCTGTGCTTGCTTCTCCCAACGATCCACCTCAGCTTTTAATAAGCCCATCTGACCAAAAAATTGTTGCATCGGTCGGTATTGAATGGTTTCAATTGCTTGAAAGCGCAAATTTCCCATCCCTTTTTGAAACAACGCAAAAAATGTAGTCGGCACATGCGTTTTTTGGAAAAAGGCATGCACATCATACCCCAATGTCTGATCGGCAAAGAGGCGCAACTCTTCAATCTTTTGAGTATGCCATTCACCTTCTTCCCGCTCGATTTCTCGATTGGTCTCCATGATACGTGCATAGTCATCCACCATCAGATAATAAGAGTCGGTGAAGTAATCCATCACCGTGACCGTATCTTTATAAAGCATATCTGTGTAAAACTGTGGCTGATCTCCAGCAATACCTTCGTCCCATGATTGCATCAACTGACCAAAATAGTCTGTCAAAAATGCTCGCTCGGTCTCATCTTGTGTCACTGCCAGACGTTTTTCTAGCATTTCGCGCAATGTTTCCTTACCGTGTTCAAAATCTTCTGGCGCAAAGATAAGTTCAGTCGTTGGCTGAATGGCAATTTTTTCTACTTGTTCCAGTGAACGTTGCGTTTGCGCATCAAAGTAACGAATTGAATCGACTTCTACATCAAATAATTCAATCCGTACAGGATGTACTTGATTTAATGGGTAGATGTCTACGATGCTTCCACGAATGCTAAAATCACCTGGTTTTTCAATCATTGCTTGACGCACAAAGCCCATTTGTACGAATTTTTTTGGCAGTTGCTCTAAATCAAGCTCATCTTCTAGTGCAATACTTAGTTGCGCATTTTGCCAAGTTTGCTTTTTGGGTAGTCTTTTACGTAATGCTGCAACTGGTAAAATGTAGATGCCTCTCTCTTCAGCCGCGATTGCAGTCAAGGTTGCCACACGCTCTGCTTTGGCGTCCGCCGAAGCAAACGCCATCTCAGCTGAGAGAACTTCATCAACTGGAAAGACATATACTTGCTCTTGTACGTGACGCAAATCTTCTGCTAGTTGATTGGCGTAATAGAGATTGGGTACGACAACGACCACGGATTGCTCTAGCTTTTGAAACGCTCCGACAATGGCCAGATTCTTAGCCGAACCAGCAAGCCCCGTAATGAGCTGACGCGACAGTCCTTCCTGCAATTGACGAAGCCACTTTTCAACCGGCTCTGTCTTTTGCACTAATTCTACTATATTCATTCAGATGCCCCTTTTTTATTAAACTGATTCATAACCATGACAAAATCTTCTCCACGCATCCACGCTACCGTCGCATCTACACCTTGTGCGATTCCTTCTTGAATCAATGGTGCATCTACTTTATCAAACGGACTTAACACATGTTGTACCACCGTTTGCTTTCCTTTTGGGCGACCAATGCCGACTTTCACACGCTTAAATGTTTGCGAGTCCAGATGAGAAATAATACTTTTAATCCCATTGTGTCCACCAGCACTGCCTTTTTGTCGTAATCGAATCTTTCCTACTTGCAAATCCAAATCATCATAAACAACGACTAATTCTTCTGGATATACACCAAAATATGTCATCAACGGGCCGACAGCTCGTCCTGATTCATTCATAAACGTTTGAGGCTTCACAAGTAATATCTTTTCACCATTACTAAAAAAATCAGCTACTTCTGCTTCGAAAGCAGTTTTCTTAAAAACACTATTTTCTTGATTGGCAATCTGATCAACAACCATAAACCCGACGTTGTGTTTTGTTTGCTCGTATTTTTTTCCAGGATTGCCTAATCCTACTATCATTTTCATGCGATACAATCTCCATCAATTTTCTTTCCAAACACAAAATGCTGGGCAGCTTAAGGCTGTCCAGTATCGGAAATTATTTGGTACTAAAATTATAGCACATCTCAAGCCAAAAGAGTGAATTCGTGAATTTCTTTTCTCTTTTTTATCATTTTATGACAGCACTTACAACTGTTTCATATAATATACTGCAAATCCATTTTAGAAAGCATTTACAAGAAAACACACAAAAAAAACTGTTACATTGTTTAGTAAATCACATGACAAATCGACCAGAAGATGGTAACATAGACTTTAGTAAAAAAAAAACGAAAAAGGATGGATTCAAATGGTTGCAACTACTGAAAAGAATTACCAAAAAGTCATTTTAGTTGGAGATGGCGCAGTTGGTTCAAGTTATGCATTCGCATTAGTTACGCAAAACATCGCGCAAGAAGTCGGGATTATTGATATTGATACAAAAAAAACAGAAGGTGATGCCATTGACCTTTCACACGCGCTAGCATTTACTTCTCCTAAGAAAATTTATTCTGCAACTTATGCTGATGCTCACGATGCAGATTTAGTAGTTATTACTGCAGGAGCAGCACAAAAACCTGGTGAAACTCGTCTTGATTTAGTAAATAAAAACTTAAAAATTAACCGTGCAGTTGTCACACAAATCGTTGCATCAGGATTTGATGGTATTTTCCTAGTAGCTGCTAACCCAGTAGATATTTTAACTTATGCAACATGGAAATTCTCTGGTTTTCCTAAAGAACGTGTCATCGGATCTGGTACTTCTTTGGACTCAGCTCGTTTCCGTCAAGCATTAGCTGAGTTAGTAGATGTGGATGCACGTAATGTCCATGCTTATATTTTAGGTGAACATGGTGACTCTGAATTCCCAGTATGGTCTCATGCCAACGTGGCCGGCTTACAAATTTATGAATGGGTAAAAAATAACCCTGAAGTAGATGAAGAAGCAATGGTTAACTTATTCTTTGGTGTTCGTGATGCTGCCTATACCATTATCGAGAAAAAAGGTGCTACTTACTATGGTATCGCCGTTGCCTTGGCAAGAATTACTCGTGCTATCTTAGATAACGAAAATGCTGTTTTACCTTTATCTGTTTACTTAGAAGGACAATATGGCTTAGATGGTATCTACATTGGTACTCCAGCTGTTGTCAATGCCAATGGGGTAGCAAAAATTATTGAAATCCCATTATCAGATAGCGAACAAGACAAAATGGTTGCTTCCGCAAAACAATTAAAAGAAGTTGTTGATGCTGCCTTTGAAGCACTAGAAAAAGAAGACGCACAAGCTAGAAAAAAAATAAATTAACACAAAGCTTTTGAACCATTGTGTTGATTTATTTTAGAATAAAAAAAGATAGAATGCGCTATACTTAAAAAAACCAGTAAATTCAAAAGTTTTAGAAAAAACTTAGGGATTTACTGGTCTTTTTGCTTGTAGCTAGTGCTGCTGTTTTATTCTGCTAGGTTTGTATATACTTCTGAAACATCGTCGTCATCTTCTAGCTTCGTGACTAGTTGCGACAGCTGCTCTAACTGAGCGTCATTGAGCGCGACTGTCGTTTTAGGCACCATAGTTAATTCAGCTTGAGCGAGTGTAAACTGAGCTTCTAAGGCTTCTTTTACCACCAAAAAATCTTCGGGATCCGTATAGATTTCAACTACTTCTGGTTGCATCTGTAAATCTTCCGCTCCAGCATCGATCACTGCTTCAAGCATCTGCTCCTCACTAAGTGCTATCCCTTCGCGCGCAATAGCTAAATACCCTTGCCGTTCAAACAAATAACTAACTGAGCCTGTCTCACCCAATGAGCCACCATTACGGGTAAACGCCACGCGGACATTGGTTTGTGTACGATTGCGATTATCAGTGAGCGCTTCGACGAGTATCGCCACACCATTTGGACCATACCCTTCATACGTGAGCTCTTCGTAATTAGAACCTTCTATGCCACTGGTTGCCTTTTTGATTGCGCGCTCAATATTGTCATTAGGCATATTGGCTGCCTTGGCTTTATCAATAACTAAGCGCAGCCCAGGATTCATACTTACTTCTCCACCGCCAGCCTTGGCAGCGATGTAAATTTCACGCGACAACTTTTGAAAAATTTTGCCACGTTTGGCATCCTGTGCATTTTTTCTCCCTTGAATATTGTTCCATTTGCTGTGTCCTGACATGTGTATTCCTCCTAAAAAGTTCTTCTTTTTCGAATGAATGACCAAATCATACAAAGAATAATGGCCGTGCCTGCTCCTGAAGCATCTAACATAACATCTTGAAAGAGTGGTGTGCGTCCACCAGTGATCATCTGATGGAATTCATCCAAACCAGCATATCCGACCGCTGCTAACCAAGCCACTACCGCTGTCAGCGGATAAGACTTCATTCTCGGTAGCAGTCCTAAAAACAAACTACCTCCCATCACCAAATACGTGCCAAAATGCGCACCTTTTCGTACGAAAAATTCCACAAACGAGAAGTAGCCATCTGCTGCAATACTAATCTCTTTGCCCGCATAGACAAACGAGATTGTCTGCAATTGATCCAAAAAAGGTTGATTCTTTAACACGCGCTCTAGCAATCCGATTTGTGATTGCTGTGCATACGTTTGCGAAGAACTATAAAACAATATCGCCATCACTGCAAACGCGATTGCTAAGTATAAGCGTCCATCTTTTTGCCATTGTTTCATCTACTGCCACTCCTATCCTGTTCTATCTTACCATTTTCTGATTTCATTTCAAACCAACATGAAAAGCTATGCTATACTAGGAAAAGAAGGAGGAATGAACACAATGACTTATGCAATAAATTGGGACTTAGAAAGCATCTTCCCTGGTGGAAGCCAATCTGAGACCCTAAAGACTCGTTTATCACAACTATCGACGGAGATTGCTGAATACCATCGCGCCATAGAAGCATGGACTCCCTCAGTAAAACAACCGGAAGAATTAGCGACTATTTTGCAACTTGCAGAAAAATGTACCAATGGCTTTGGCCAATGCGGTAGCTTTATTACTGCCTTGCTTTCTAGTAATGTCAATGACCAAGAAGCGAAATTATTAATGGGTGAACTAGCTGCCAAGCGCCCTGTTTTTCAATTAGCTGCGACCATCTTTTCAAAAAAATTAACGGCCATTTCTGATGCCGATTGGGCAACATTAATGCAGTCTTCAGCATTAGCACCCGTTGCTTTTCGTTTAAGCGAAATTCGCCGTGATGGAAAAGAATTGTTAGCTGAATCAGAAGAAAATATTATTCACACGCTTGCTCTAGACGGCTTGAATGCTTGGAGTGAACACTACGATACGTTGGTCGCTACAATTGCGATTCCTTTCACTGATAAAGAAGGCAAAACAATCACCTTATCGGCTGGCCAAGCCTTTAACAAAATGATGGGCGATCCTGATGCAGATGTGCGCCAAACATTGTTCACTGCTTGGGAGCAAGCTTGGGGTGAAAAAGAAGCGCTCTTTGCCGATACGCTCAATCATCTAGATGGCTTCCGAATTGCGACACAACGACTACACGGTGTCACGGATTACTTAAAAGAGCCATTAGAATACAATCGACTTAAAAAAGAAACTCTTGATACAATGTGGGCGACCATTGCAAAAAACAAACAACCAATGATGGACTTTTTAACACGTAAAGCACAACTATTTGGCAAAGAAAAAATGCCTTGGCAAGACCAAGATGCCCCTATTATTCTGGGGGATATGGAAGAAAAGACGTATTCATTTGATCAAGCGGCGGACTTTATTACCAAAAACTTTGCCTCATTTAGTCCAAAAATGGCAGACTTCGCGCAAATGGCTTTTGAAAAAGCATGGATTGAAGCAGAAGACCGTCCTGGCAAGCGTCCTGGTGGCTACTGTACGGGTCTACCAGAATCAAAAGAATCTCGTATTTTTATGACCTATAGCAACTCAGTTAATGAAGTAGCGACCCTTGCACATGAGCTAGGTCACGCTTTCCATAGTAGCGTACTTTGGGACTTACCTAGTATGAATCAAGACTATGCCATGAACGTTGCCGAAACAGCAAGCACCTTTGCGGAATTAATCGTTGCCGACGCGACCTTGAAAGAAGCACAAACAGTCGAAGAAAAAATCAACTTACTTGATACAAAAATGCAAAATGCTGTCGCGATGTTTCTAAATATTCACGCTCGTTTTATTTTTGAAAATAACTTCTACACTGCTCGTCAAAAAGGTCTAGTCTCTCCGCAACAAATCACTGACATGATGCTCGCTGCGCAAAAAGAAAGTTACCTTGATCAATTGGCTTCTTATCATCCTCATTTTTGGGCTGCTAAGTTGCACTTTTTCATTGATGACATTCCGTTTTACAACTTCCCATATACATTTGGTTACTTGTTTAGCATGGGCATTTATGCGTATGCATCTCAAAAAGGCGCAAGCTTTGAAGATGATTACATCGCACTCTTGCGTGATACAGCTTCAATGACGACAGAAGAGTTAGCCGAAAAACATTTGGGTGTTGATTTGACCCAGCCTGATTTTTGGCAAGCAGGTATTGATATGGTATTAGCCGATATTACTACTTTCCTTGAAATAACAGAAGAATTCGTACACTAGACTGTAGTGTGCAACTATACGTAAATAGACCAGAATATCCGATTTGGATGTTCTGGTCTTTTGTTTGTGGTTAACCGCTTTTGATTCAACCTCTATTTACGGTGATGCAAAAGCAGCTCTCTCGACCATAAGTCAGAATTTCTCTAAAATTTAAAATCAATTTTCGAAAATTCTGAGCTTATTGCTCGGAGCTAACCGCTTTTGATTCAGCCTCTATTTACGGTGGTACAAAAGCAGCTCTCTCGACCATAAGTCAGAATTCTCAAAAATTTAAAATCAATTTTCGAGAGTTCTGAGCTTATCGCTCGGAGCTAACCGCTTTTGATTCAACCTCTATTTAGTCGTAATCGTTTTAAGCGTAATGCATTTAAAACGACTGATACTGAACTAAAGCTCATCGCTGCACCGGCAATCATTGGATTTAATAGTGGTCCACCGAATACATGCAACACACCCATCGCAACTGGAATTCCTAAGACATTGTAAGCAAAGGCCCAGAATAGATTTTCGCGGATATTTTTCATGGTTGCTTGGCTTAAGTGAATGGCTTTTTCCACGTCGAGTAGCTCACTCTTCATAAGGACAATATCGGCCGATTCAATGGCAACGTCTGTCCCTGATCCAATCGCCATACCGATATCGGCTTGCACCAGTGCCGGCGCATCATTAATGCCATCGCCGACCATCGCCACGCGTTTGTGTTCTTGTTGGATTTTTTTTATTTCATTGGCTTTGTCTTCAGGTAATACTTCACTTAGTACGCGACTAATCCCTACTTGTTGAGCGATTGCTTGAGCTGTTTGTCGATTGTCCCCTGTCAACATCACGACTTCGACCCCACGCGCTTGTAATTGCTGAATGGCTTGGCGACTATGTTTTTTGACCGTATCGGCAACGGCAATCACACCCACTAATTGGCCATCGACTGCTAAAAACATCAGCGTCTTACCGTCTTGCGCTAGTCCTTGTGCCGCTGCTTTGGCCACATCAGCGTCAATCGCTTGTTGGTTCATCAAGGCTTCATTGCCTAAAAATAGCAGCTTGCCGTCAACTACAGCTCGTAACCCAAAACCAGGGATTGCTGTAAATTGTTCCGCTGTAAGGACAGCAATCGTACGCTTCTTTGCTTCATCGACAATTGCTTGACCGAGAGGGTGTTCCGATAGTTCTTCAGCTGTCGCCGCATATTGTAAAATGTCTGCTTCTTGCCAGTTATTGTACCCATATACATCTGTCACTACGGGCTTACCTTCTGTGATCGTTCCTGTTTTATCTAACACAACTGTTTGGATTTTTTGCGTCATTTCTAACGCATCCCCACTTTTGATTAAGATGCCATTTTCAGCCCCTTTACCTGTCCCTACCATAATCGCTGTCGGCGTCGCCAAGCCTAATGCGCATGGACAAGCAATGACCAAGACTGAGATGGTAATCGTCAAAGCAAATACCCAAGACTCTTGACCAAAGAACAACCAAAGACCACCAGATACCAGTGCCAAAGCAATGACAATCGGCACAAAGACGCCCGCAACTTTGTCTGCTAATTTAGCAATCGGTGCTTTTGATCCTTGCGCCTCTTCCACTAGTTTGACAATCTGAGCCAGTGCGGTGTCATTGCCGACCTTCGTGGCACGAAATCGAAAGCTTCCGTGCTTATTTAAGCTAGCACCGACTACTTCATCGCCCACTGTCTTCTCAACAGGCAGACTTTCTCCTGTCAGCATCGATTCATCGACACTTGATACACCTTCGACAATCACTCCGTCGACTGGGATTTTTTCGCCTGGACGCACGACAATCAAATCATCTAATTCGACCTGATCGACTGGGATTTCTTGTACCGTACCATTTTTTACCACACTGGCTTTTTTCGGTGCTAAGTTCAGCAGTGATTGCATGGCAGCCGATGTTTTCCCTTTTGAGACTGCTTCAAAATATTTTCCTAATGTAATCAAGGTCAAAATGACCGCTGCTGATTCGTAATACAAATTCATCGCATACTGGTGACTACCCATGATGACCTCGATTGTCCCATATAAGCTATAGAGAAAGGCAGCACTCGTACCCAATGCGACCAATGAATCCATATTCGGATGTCCTTTTGCTAATGTTTTAAAGCCTGTGTAAAAGAATGAGCGACCCAATACTAATACCGGCACGCATAGGAGCAACTGTACCGTTGCAAAAGCTACTGGATGACCCGCGTGGCTTAAAAATGAAGGCAGTGGCAAGCCAACCATCTCAGCCATCGCCATGTACAATAGTGGAATGGTAAAGACTGCCGAACCGATAAATCGATGCCACATGGCTTGCGTATGAGTTTGTTTACTATCCTTTGCGGAATCTTCGCCTGTTACCAGTTTGGCATCATACCCAGCTGCCTTTACCGCTGCAATAATTGCTTGGGTGGTCACTTGATTTTGGTCGAAGGTGACGGTCATTTTTTCCGTCGCCAAATTCACCGGCGCTGCGGCTACACCAGTTAATTTACTGACTGCTTTTTCGACTGTCTGCACACAAGAAGCACACGTCATCCCTTCTATCGCAAAGGTTTCTTTTTCCTGAGTATGTTGTACGCCATATCCCGCTTGTTTGACAGCTTGTTCAATTGCAGGAATAGTCGTTTGTGTTTCATCAAATGTTACTTGTAGTTTTTCAGTCGCCAAATTTACAGAAGCTTCATTCACGCCGGAAACTTTTTTGACTGCTTTTTCGACTGTTTGTGCACATGAAGCACACGTCATCCCTTCTATCGCTAACGTCTCTTTCATTTCGATCCCTTCCTATCCTATTTGCTACTTTCACTTTATTACTTGTGTTTACATTTGTCAACGATAATTTCTTGCATCATTCCACAAAAAAAAGCCCTAGTAACAGCTACTCATCGCTGAGTGCTGATACTAAGACTTTGGCTATTGCTTAATGGTACAAGTCAAAACGGCCTTTCGCCATGACTTCTTTAAACCCACCTAATTCAAGTAATGATTTGTTTTCAATCATCTTCTTCACGACTGATGCTGGGTAACCTTTCATTGGCTTGCTGCCTTTACCTACTACCCCAAAAGCATGCGTGTTTCCAATAGATGCCACAGAACCTTGTGATTGATACGTAAATGGTGTTGGTGCCTGACCAGCTAATTGACGCAAGATATTTTCACCCGCGTGCGCACCCATTTTTGTCGCGATTTGTGCAGTTGTTGGATAAGGACGATTTGATTCTTTATCCATCACTGCAGACACGTCACCAATTAGGTAGACATTGGCATGATTTGGATCGGTCAAATCTTCGTTGACCATTACACGGCCACGACGTTCAGAGAAACCAGATTTAGTGATGACTTCACTACCACTAACCCCAGTAGTCCAAATGATCGTCGCTGCTTGCAATTCAGCCAAGTCAGTGTCTTCTTTTCCATCTTGGTAGACAACAGTGTTTGGTTTGATTGCTTTGATTGCTTTACCAGTCATTAGTTTTACTTGCCATTTATCTAGGTAGCTCAAGCAGTAGTTTGTTAAGTCGTCATTAAACATTGGTAAAATGCTAGGTGCAGCTTCGACACAATAGATTTCGATTTCTTCTGGTTGAACACCTGCAATTTTGGCATAACGTGGACGAGCTTCTACTAAAGAACCGACCAATTCAATCCCAGTAAAACCAGCGCCACAGACAACTAATTTCAAATAATTTTTATCTTTGGTTTCTTTGTATTTTGCCATCATCGCTAAAATATGTTGATGAATTTTTTCTGCTGTTTCGATGTTTACCATTTGCAAGGCATCTTCTTTTGCACCTGGAATACCAAATGTTTCAGAACGGAATCCTAGTGAAACAATCAAGTAATCATAATGCAAAGGAGCATTGTTGGCCAACGTAATTTCTTGTTTTTCAGTGTCGATTGCTTGCACGCAATCTTGAATAAATGTCGTAGAACCTTTCACTACGTCTTTAATTGGAAACGTAATTTTTTCCTTTGGTTGTGTTCCTGCGGCTACTTCATGCAGACAAGTCGCTTCGTAGTGGTAATCATTTTGATCCACCAATGTAATATGAAACGACCCTTGTTTTTCTTGTAATGCTCGTAATGCACGCAAACCGGCATAGCCAGCACCCAAAATCGTAACTTCTTTCACGATTCGTTCCTTCTTTCTTCTAAAAATCAATCATTATTCCTAATGCATATGTTATTACTTGTACAAATGAGCCAACTGCCAAAATCCGAACCGCACAAATGAACGTTTCTTTCTTTATTTGCTTTGCGAGGTACAGCTTTGTTTGCTTCCAGACAAATGGCACGACTAAACAGGTCAAAAGCACTGTATAAGGCGCCAAATCTAGCAACACCGCACCAAAAATAGCAATAAAAGCTAAAACATTATTACTCACAAACAAAACCAAAGCTCGCTTTCTACCTAGGTAATGCACCAATGTGAACCGTTTGTTTTTTTCGTCTTCTTCCAAGTCACACGTGTTATTCGCTAACATTAGATTTGCAATCCATAATGTATTAGGCAATGCAATTATAAAGATACTGAAAATTTGTGAAAAATTCCAATAAAATGCTTGGTACGTGTTCAAATAAACACAGATGAGCGTAATCATAAAGCCCATTGTAAAACCTGAGAAAAATTCACCAACTGGCATGCTCGAAAGTGGCTTAGGACCAGACGAATAAAAAATACCCACAAAATAACAGAAAAGGCCCATCCATAGCAGCGGCCAACCAACCACAGTCGCCAGTAAAATCCCCATCGTCGCCGATACGACAATCATACCGATCATTAACCAAAACACCAGTCGCAGTGAAAGATTTTCCCGGCCAATGATATTGGTCTTTTCTTTATAATCATGCACACTTGTCGCATGATGGTAATCATTATAATTATCTAAAATATCTACAGCCATATTAAATAAAAACATTGCAATAAAAAACATAAGAACAAATCCTAAATGAATGGACTGAAATTGATACCAACTATAGCAAATACCTATCAAAAACGGCAATACGCTCGCAGTCTTCGCTTTAAACTCCACAAGCTCTAAAAAAACTTTTAGTGACATAACATCCTCCTTTCCAAGAAACTTGCATAAAATTAGCCAATTCGATAGAAAATAGGGTAAAATGTGTCTATGTGACTCTGACTATCGAAAGGGCTGTATTATGCATTCACACTGGAACGATTATCCCACGATTCAAAACAAACTCCAAGTCGTATGCTCATTTTTAGAAAAACAGCTGACTGTACGCAACAAAGACATTCAAGATGCTTTGGTTGAATTCAGTCAAGCTGGTGGCAAGTATTTACGACCTGCCTTTTTCTTTTTATTTGCTGAACTTGGTGATCCAAAAAAACAAAATGAAGAAGAATTGATCAAAGTAGCTTCTTCGATTGAGTTGCTCCATATGGCGACACTCATACACGATGATATTATAGATGATTCACCGCTACGCCGCGGGACACTGACTGTTCAAGCTCATTATGGCAAAGATATCGCTGTCTATACCGGCGATTTATTGTTCACTTTATTTTTTGAAGTCTTGATTGATGTGATGAACGGCTCTCCTTTCATGGCGACAAATGCCCAAGCGATGAAAGGCTTGCTATTAGGTGAGCTAGATCAAATGAACTTACGCTACAATGTCAATCAAACAATTGATGACTACTTGCTAAGCGTCAATGGCAAAACAGCAGAACTCTTCTGGCTCGCTTGCCTTGAGGGCGCCCATTTTGGCAAGACCTCTCCGCAGATTGAAGCTTTAGCCGGTGAAATTGGCCGAAATATCGGGATTGCCTTTCAAGCTTATGATGATATCTTGGACTACACTGCTAACGAAGCAATCTTACAAAAACCGGTCTTAGAAGACTTGACGCAAGGTGTCTACACCATCCCCTTGCTATTAGCAAAAACCAAGAATCCGGCTGCCTTTGCACCACTCTTAGAAAAACGAGCAAACTTAACCGAAGCTGAGGCCAAAGAAGTCGCCGCTTTAGTCGTTCATTACCAAGGCGTCGAACAAGCAAAAGCCTTCGCTCGATCTTATACCGAAAAAGCATTGGCTGGTATTCAAGAATTACCTGCAGGTGCAGCACGTGAGCAATTAGAGCGCCTAACCAAACAATTACTAAAACGAAATCATTAAAAAGAAGCTAAGACAATTAACTACAAAAGGGCCAGGAAATCCAGAAGTTTAACACTTCGGATTTCCTGGCCCTTTTGTAGCGAATTACTCAACAATTTCTGAACGTATTGCTCGGATCTAATCGCTTTAGTCACAACCTCTATTTAAACGGTGTGTCTAAAGCAGATCCCTCGACATTACGTCAAAAATCCGCAAAATTGAAAATCAATTTTGGCATTTCTGAACGTATTGCTCGGATCTAATCGCTTTAGTCACAACCTCTATTAGCGTCCTTCATCGATTGCTTTTAATCGTTGGTAACGTGCATTTGTCGCAGCTAATTCGGCTGGACTACCGGATAACTCAATTTGACCATCTTCGATAAAAATGACCCGCTCCATCTGATCAATTCCTTGCAAATGATGCGTCACCCAAATGACTGTCTTTTCTGCCAACTCATCAAAAAAGGTTTCAATTAACGCTTGTTCGGTAATCGGATCCAGACCAACAGTCGGCTCATCTAATAGGACAATCGGCGTATCTTGTAACAAAATCCGTGCCAATGCCATCCGATGACGCTCGCCTCCAGAAAAACGCAAGCCCGCTTCATCGACCATTGTCTGCAACCCATCCGGTAAGCGCTGAACCAATTCTTTCAAGCCTACTCGTTCAAGCACGTGCCAGACTTCTTCGACAGATGCGTCTTCATTTCCAATACGTAAATTATTTAAAATCGTCGTGTGAAAAAGATACGGTGTTTGCTGAATCACCCCAATGTATTGGGCCATCTGATCACCAAACGAACTCGTCAAAACGCCACCTAATGTCAAAGAACCAGCAGTAGGGGTCAAATCACCACGAATCAACGTCGCCAATGTACTTTTACCGGAGCCGCTTCGACCCAAAATCGCCACGTGTTGTCCTTGTGGAATGGTTAAGTTTAGTTGATTTAACACGACTTTGGTTTCATTTTCATAGTGAAATGAGACATCACTAAGATGAATATCTGTCGAATCAACCATTACTTTTTTTGGTTCGGGCTGGTCTTTGCCATTCAGTGCATTTAAACGATCGAGAGAATCTTTGTACACATTGGTTTCTTGTGCTGCATCTGGCAACACGGCAAAGGCATCAATCAGTGGAAAAAGGCTCAAGACAAAGGCCGCAATCCAATTGGCCGCACCCCCATGATTGCCAACAAAGCGCTGACTCGTCCAAAGAATCAAACTAACCGCCATCAACCCAATATACAGCTGGAAAAGAAAATTTCGTCGACGGTTAAATTGACGTAACTCATTTTGCACATCGTAAAGTTCTTGCTCGTTGGCTAAATAAGTATCGACATATTCCTGTGATCGTTGACTGAAGATCCAGTCAGAGACACCCATCACATTATCCGTCAAGTCTACATATAGTGCATTTTTCACTTGCTTTTCTCGTTCTTGTCTTGCACCATTGCGTAACACTGAGACTAATGGAAAGACGACCACCAACCCTAAAAAAAGGACCAGCATCATCAAGGCAAACCACAGCGAAACAAATCCTAGCCCAATCACTACGAAACAATACAAAACCCACGCGATAATCGTCGGAAAAATGGTCCGTAAATAAAGATTTTGAATATGATTAATATCTTCAGCCAACAAGCCCAAGATGTCCCCCATCCGATAGGTCCGTTTAAAGAAAATCGCATCTTTTTCTAGAGTATTATAAAGTTGTAAGCGCAACTTAGATGTCATTTTCAAGACCCAATTATGACTGGTTAAGCGCTCCACATAACGAAAGACCGGTCTACCAATCCCAAATGCTCGCGTCAACACGATTGGAATGTATATCATCAAAATATTCTCGGGTAAAGATGCCGAGCGACTAATCAAATAACCAGACGTAAACATCAACGCACCCGCACAGAAAAAGGTCATAAACCCTAGAAAAAGAGCCAAATACAAGACTCGCTTGTAGTGATGTAAAAATGGTTTGACCCATTGATCATGCTTTAGCGATTGAAAAAGTGGGATTTTAAACATCGGCTTCCCTCCTCATTTGTTTCGTTAAATCATAAAAATGTCCTTGCTTAGCAGTCAACTCAGCAAAGGTCCCTTGCTCGACAATTTTGCCTTGCTCAATAACCAAAATCAGATCCATTTGGTGCATCCAGTGCAAGCGGTGCGTCGCGAAAAAGACCAGCCTATTTTCCATCAATGGCAGCATGCGCTCCTTGATTTCCACTTCCGTTTCGATATCTAAATGCGCAGTCGGCTCATCAAAGAGCAAGATTTTTCTTTCTTTATCTAAAAATGCTCGAGCCAATGCAATCCGCTGTGCTTGTCCCCCACTTAGCGCTCGCGCTCCTTGACCAATCGGCGTATCGATGCCTTCTGGAAGCTCAGCGACTAATTCATTGAGCCCTACTACTTCGATTGCTTCTAAAATCTCAGCCTCTGTCGCTTCAGGCGTATAAAACGCAATATTTTCACGCAAAGTTAGTTGGAAGAGATACGGGCTTTGTGGAATGTAGCTCATTTGTTTTTGCCAATCTGTTTGGGCAAACGAAGTCAACGATTGGTCCGCCACCTGAATAGCGCCACTATGCGGAGTGAGAAAGCCACTTAACCCACTGATGAATGTCGACTTACCAGAGCCACTCATCCCAATCACACCGATTTTTTTGAATCCCGTCGTCGCAAAATCAAACGGTTGAATCGTCTCAGTATGACCGTCATAAGAAAAGCTCATTTGCTCAAGCATTAATGACGTGGTGCTGGTCCATTTTGGCAAAGCTTTTTGTTGCTCTTCTCGCTCAGGTAGCTCCAATACTTCACGGACCGCTGTCATCGCATTTTTACCGTCAAGTGTCGCATGGTAATCACTCGAAAAGTCACGTACTGGTAGAAAATATTCTGGCGACAAAATCAAGACCGTTAAGGCTGGAAATAAAAAGACTTCCTGCTTTATCAATCGCAACCCTAATAATACCGCAACGATTGCTACCGAAAGCGTCGTAAAGAAATCCAACGCAAACGTCGAAAGAATCCCAATCCGTAATGTGCTCATGGTCGCTTTACGAAACGCCTCGCTCGTATTATAGATACTGCGGCCATATCTTTTGCTTAAGCCAAAGACTTTTAACGTATCGATTCCTCGCAGTGAATCGATAAAATGATTGGACAACAATTGAAACGCCTTGTACTGACGATCAGCTTTAGCCTGTGCAGCGTAGCCCAGTATAATCATAAAAATAATAATCAACGGAAAAATCAGTAACAACGTCACGCCAGATTCCCAATCAAGCAAAAAGATGACCGCTAAAATAAGCCAAGGAACAATCATCATATTCATCATTTTAGCCAAAATGAGATGAATGTAATTTTCTACTTGCGAAATTCCTTCCAAGGCCATCGTAATCATATTTCCCGTTCCTTGCTCTTGGACAACCACCGGCCCTAGACGAAAGAGCTTCGCCAATAATTGACTTCGTAACTCTTGGGCCTGTTTTTGTGCATAGGTATCTAGTAACTTATCTCTTAAAAATGTCACACCATGGCGCGCACTATAACTAAGAAAAAATAGTCCTACCATCGCTAGCTGAGAAGATAGACCCTGACCTTCCCAAAGATTCGTAATGACTGTTGCTAAGGTGTAAGCTTGCCCGATTATAAAGAGGGCTTGCAAGATAGCATATCCTGCAAGCACCCCCATTATTTTTTGAATGTTCGGCAAGCGCATAATCGCTTTATCAACCATTCTAGTATCCTTTCACATCTAAAGTCACACGTCGTCTAAATACATAATATGCCCACGCTGTATAAGCTAAAACAAATGGCAACAACGTAAAGGAAATATACGTCATAAGTTTCAAAGTATACGGTGTAGAAGAAGCATCTTTAATTAAAATATCAAATTGACTACCTAATGAACTAATCATCACACGTGGGAATAGTCCAGTAAATAATAAGACGACCAAAACAACCAATGTTAACCCACTCGCTAAAAAGGCAGCGAGTTCTTTTTCTTTAAAGACTGAAACATTTGCAAAAATTGTTAGCAGCACAATTGCTACGACTAAGACAGTTGTTAGCACTGCATTTTTTGCAAAGAAGTCTGTTTGGAAATACATCAAGACCGCGAATAAAACTAATCCCACATACAAAACATAATACAATAATTTTGCGTAGTTACGGGCATGCTCTCTGACCAGTCCTTCTGTCTTCAAGGAAATATAATTTAATCCATGTAAGTAGCAAAGTAATGTCAACGCCACCCCACCAACTACAGAAAAGACATTCACATAATCAGTAAAGGTCGCTGTCATATTGCCGTCCGCATCAATTGGCATTCCTTGTACCAAACTAATAAACAATAGGCCAAAGAAAAATGGCACGATAAAGCTTCCAATGCTCAATGTCCAGTTCCAGAAATTTTTATTCTTTTCTGGGACTTTGTGGCGGAATTCAAATGAAACCCCACGGATAATTAAGCCAAACAAAATAATAAACAAGATTAAGTAGTAACCACTGAATAAAGAGGCATACCAATATGGGAACGATGCGAACATCGCACCTCCAGCAGTCAATAGCCAGACTTCATTTCCATCCCAGACAGGTCCGATGGTATTGATGATTTGATCTTTTTCTTTTTCATTGTGCGCAAGTGTCTGTACGGACATGCCGACACCAAAGTCGAATCCTTCTAAGAAGAAAAAGCCAGAAAATAAAACACCAATCAAGACAAACCACATTAATTGTAATCCAGACATTAGAATGCACCTCCATCGAATGGGTCGATTGACGGCTTGCTATCTTCTTCGTGTTGATGATCCACATACTCAGGACCTTTCTTCAATTCACGAATAACAAGATACACCATCACCGCACCTAATCCTGTAAATAATAAGAAATAAATAATATTCGAGATTAACAATGAAGTGACTGATACATTTGGTGAGACACTATCTTCAATCTTGAAAAGACCATATACAGTCCATGGATAACGACCAAGCTCAGTGATTAACCAACCTGATGTGTTTGCAAGGAACGGTGAAAAAGTCATAAATCCAAAAATCCATAGTAGCCATTTTTTCTCAAATAGTGCTTGCTTATTCTTACGCGTCATAATTAAGCCCACAATCGCTGTAATCAGCATCAACGTACCAAAACCAGCCATTATACGGAAACTCCAGAACAAGGTATTGACAGGTGGATAGTAATTACCTTCACCATATTTAGCTGTTAATTCTTCATTGATTTCGTTCATCCCTTTAACAGCGCCTTCTGGAGCGTTATAAGATAAAATACTTAGCATATATGGAATTTCAACCCCAAATACGCGTTCTTTTTTCGCTTCATTTGCCCAAGCGACCACTGTCCAAGCGGCTGGATCTCCTGAGTTTTCATATAGGCCTTCCGTTGCAGCGAATTTCATTGGTTGGTCTTCAACCAATGCTTTCATTTGTAGGTCTCCTGCAAATAATACCGAAGCCGAAGCAACAAGTGTCACCCATAAACCGACACGCATCGTTTTTTTGTAGATGGTTTGTGTCATTTCACTTAATTGATGCTTTTTAAGTAGCTTGAATGCAGATAAACCCGCAACTACAATCCCACCAGTGACAATAGCACCCGCAATGACGTGAGAAAATTCATACCACACTTGGGGATTTTTTAAAATTGCGCCGAAGTCAGTCATTTCTGCCCGGCCATTATTTAGCGTATACCCAGTCGGATGTTGCATAAAACTATTGGCAACCAAAATCCAAAAGGCTGACATGACTGAACCAAAGCCAACTAACCAAATGAATAATGCATGGACGCCTGGTTTCACCCGATCCCAAGTAAACATCCATAACCCTAAAAAGGTTGATTCTAAAAAGAATGCTAATAACGCTTCTACTGCTAGCGGTGCACCAAAGATGTCACCTACAAAGCGAGAGTAATCTGACCAGTTCATACCGAATTGAAACTCTTGAATAATACCTGTTACGACACCAACTGCGAAACTTAATAATAAGATTTGAGCCCAAAACTTGGTCATCTTTTTATACACTTCGTCTTTTTTCGTTACATAAAGAGTTTCCATAATTGCAACAACAAACGCCATCCCAATCGAAAATGGGACGAAGAAATAGTGAAACACGGTTGTCATAGCAAATTGGATTCGAGCTAATGTAACAATATCCATTTCTAATTCCTCCAATCAACTTTGTACACAATGTACGATAAAAACTTGCAACCAACAATCCTTTTAAGTGGCATTTTTCACGAATACAGCAGTGAAATGACCTAACCTCTTTTGAAACTTACTCTCTATTATAATAGGCGATTTTCAAATAAATGCAATCTTTGCGCCTCTTTTTTTCACTAAGATTACTCACGAATAGAAAAAAAGAAAGGGTCTCAAAGGGTCTCCTACATTATACCATGCAGGAGATCTTTCTTAGCAATCTTCGACTACGATATACGTCACTCTTAATGGGCCGTGTACCCCTTCGACTAACACCATTTCAATGTCTCCCGAGTTAGACGGTCCAGAAATGAAATTCAAGGCAGAACCTGTCGTTTCACCCGCTTTGACTTTTGCTGCGTATTGATCTGTAGCCTGTGTAATCCGAGGAACAAGCTTGCTAATCGGAACAATGGCAATATAATTGGTAGGCAAAAAGTGCAATGTGCGACCTTGGCCTGCCGATGACTCTAGAGCAACCGTACCTGACTCTGCCAAAGCATATTCAGCAAATGCAATCCCAATGTTTGCTCGTTGGGCCTCAAAAATATTTTTCTCGCGCTTATCGGCCCCTTTTTGCCAAACATACGTGTCAGGTCGTTGATACAATTCTGACAGTCCATACTCTTCAAATCGATCATCGTCTGGCAAAATCATCGATCCTTCTCCATATTCTTTCACTTGTGCTGCCAAAGTAGCTGGCAAGTCTGAACGAACTGTCGTCACTAAATGACAATGCAAGACCGCGCATTGCTTTTCTAACACCTCAAGTAATTCCATTTGTGTCAAATCACTTAATGTTTCATGCGGCAAATTATTCATAAAGGGTACTTCTGGATCTGTTAAGCTATGGCGTTCATAGCTTAAACAATCAGCCAAATGGTTCAGAAAGTTTTCTTTGTTTTCATTGGTTGTAGTGACCATCTTACTTCCCTCCCGTTTGCGCTTTAGCTTTTTGATGTTCTTTAAACCAATGACGGAAGTTGTCTTTGGCTTTTGGTGGACGTGGTAAATCACGGTAATCTGTCCAGTTTTTAGCCATCGCAGGTGCTTTGTTTAAGTAGCCATCATGGTTGTATAGGTTATTGACACTCATATCTTTTTTCTTCGTTACTAGCGCTGAGCCTGCATGATCGACTTTTTCGACCATTTTGAAGACAATTGGCGATGCCGTTACACGACCAATCATTTTCATTGTAGCATCGTCAATACCATGCTTCATTTTTAATTCATTTGTCATCACGGTACGATGTTCAATCAACAGTTTATGCAATGGAATTTTGACCGGACATGTATCCGTACATGCGCCACAGAGACTAGATGCATAAGGTAAATCCCCAAATTCTTCATAGCCACCTAAGATTGGTGACAAAACAGCCCCCATTGGACCTGGATAAATTGAACCATAGCCATGACCGCCAATATGACGATAGACTGGACACACATTTAGGCAAGCACCGCAACGAATACATTGCAGCATTTCTTGAAATTGTGTGCCTAATGCATTGGAACGACCATTGTCGACAATAATGACATAGAAATCTTCTGGTCCATCTGATTCATCTTCATGCTTGCGACCAGCAAACGTCACATAGCTCGTTAATTTTTGGCCAACCGCACTGCGACAAAGCAAATTGTCTAATACTTCTGCTTCTTTGATACTTGGGACGATCCGTTCCATCCCCATTAAGACGATTTGTGTTTTAGGAATACTAATACATAAATCAGCATTTCCTTCATTGGTCACTAAATTGATCATGCCACTATCAGCAATTGCAAAGTTACAACCAGAAATACCTAAATCAGCTTCTAAGAATCGTTCTCTCAATATTTTACGAGCAAACTTTGCCAAATCCACAGGCTCATCCGAACCCACATAGCCTAATTTTTCGAAAATTTGTTTCACCTGGTGGCGATTTTTGTGAACAGCGGGGAATACGATATGCGAAGGTTCATCCCAATCATCCATTTGCAAAATAAATTCTGCCAAATCAGTTTCCACCACACTGACCCCCGGCATTTTTTCAAACATCGGATCCAGCCCAACTTCTGTCGTTACCATGGATTTTGATTTCACAATTTTTTTAATTTCTTTTTCTAAAACAATTTTACGCACAAAATTTTGGGCATCTTCCTCTGTTTTTGCGAAGAACACATGGCCGCCTTGTTTTTCGACATTGTCGCTAAATTGTTCCAAATAATCAGGTAAATGGTTCAACGTATGTTGGCGGATTTGTTGGCCTAGCTCACGCCATTGTTCCCAATTTCCCAATTCCTCTCGTGCACCTTCACGCTTAATCCATTGAGCATCTTGAGATTTTTTTAAAGCGGCTTGCATTTGTTTGTCTTCGATGTTTTCTGTACATCGTTCATCGAAAGATAAGGTACTCGTTTTTAGTCCCATGTATCCGTCCTCCTATGCTAACGCCTTTTTTGGAATAGTTACTCGTGTCGGATCGATATCGTGATTTAAGACTTCTGCAATGTGCATGATTGTAATCGGTTGACCCTCACGGTTAAATTTCCCACCGATATTCATCAAACAAGCCATATCCGCACTAATTAATACTTCGGCACCAGTGTCAATGATATCATTCATTTTTTCGGTCACCATCGCATTGGAAATGATTGGTTCTTTTACGGAAAATGTACCACCAAAACCACAGCAATTTTCGATATGGGGAATTTCTACATATTCTAGTCCCTTTACATATTTCATTAATTCAAAAGGTGATTCGCGCTCACCTAAAAGTCGAGTCATGTGACAAGAACGGTGGTAAGTTACTTTTTTGTTTAAGGTAGCACCAACATCTTTTAATCCTAAGACATGGTACAAAAATTGCGTAAATTCATATGTTTTATCGTGTAATTTTACTGCTTCTTCATAGTAGATGGGATCATCTTTAAAGAACTCCGCATATTCTCTCATAGAGGCTGTGCAACTTCCTGCAGCACCTACGACATAGTCTGCATCTTTAAATGCTTCCAATTGATTAATTAATACTTTTCGTGATTCTTCTCGATACCCACTATTTAATGTGGGTTGGCCACAACAAACTTGATTTTCAGGGTATACTACTTCAACGCCAAAGCGTTCAAGAACTTCTACTATCGCTATCGATACATTTGGAAAAAGGGCATCTACGACACAACTCGTAAATAAACTCACTTTCATGATCGTCATCTCCTACATTAGAATAATTTCAGTATACTCCTTTTCAAAATACCTTTCAAAAGAAAATTACCTTTTTTTGACGGAAAGAATAATCTGTATAAACAAAAGAAAACGGACGAGAAAGCTTGTTCTCATGCGTTTTCTTCTAATTTATACTAATCGTTTTCTTAGCTGACCAGAAATAAAATCAATTATTGTAACAGTTATAATTATTCCAATTAAGATAATTCCAACCCGACTCCAATTTCGTGCATTGATGGCAAAAATCATTGGTGTACCAATCCCACCAGCGCCAACCATCCCTAAGATTGAAGCAGAACGTACCGCTAATTCAAAGCGATACAGCGTGAAGGAAATAAATTCAGGTACAAGCTGAGGCAATGTCGCATAGGCTAATATATCCCAATGATTCCCTCCAGCACTGACGACTGATTCAGATGGACCATGATCCATATTTTCAATGGCTTCACTATATAACTTAGCCAACATACCAATCGAATGGACACTCACTGCTAATACCCCTGCAAATGAACCTGGTCCGACTGTTTTAATAAACATAATGGCTAAAACAATTTCTGGAAACGTACGAATTGCTGTTAGCATAATTTTTCCGCTTCCTGAGACAAAACGATTCCCCTGTTTCGTACGCGCAGCCCAAAAGGCAAATGGAATACTCAATAAAGAAGAAATAAACGTTCCTAAAAAGGCAATCGCTACTGTTTGAATCATCAAGGACACCAAATCTTCGCCATCACCTGTGTACACATATGCCCAATCAGGATGGGTTAATCCTTGAAAAATTGATCCTACAATTTCTTTTACATTTTCTTTGACACCTGTAAATGGAATACCAGAGAATGCCCATATATATATAATTAGTAACAATAGAGCAATCAGCCAATTTCTTACCAGATGTTTTTTTGGTTCAGCCGGCATCATATTAATCGCTCCCTTAACTTATTACTAATTGTATCAATAATTAATACGACCGCAAAAATCACGATTACAATAATTGATGTTTGGTCGTAACGGAACTGACTGAGTGAACGTTGCAAGTAAATCCCGATTCCCCCAGCACCGATATACCCTAGTACTGTCGATGCCCGAATATTAATCTCGAATGCATAAAGTAAGTAGCTTAAAAAATGACTCATGACTTGTGGTAAAACGGCATAACGAATAATATCTAATTTTGATCCACCTGAAGCAATAATGGCTTCAATCGGTCCATCATCAATTGTTTCAATAGATTCAAAAAACAATTTGGATACCATCCCAAAGGTAAAGACGGCCAAAGATATAACCCCAGCTACCGGTCCAATCCCGACAACTGCTACAAACAGAGCCGCTAACATCAAATCAGGAATGGTTCGAATAATATTTAACACAAAACGAAAGACACCCGTAATCCATTTACTATGTACGACGTTTCGAGCTGCAAAAAGAGAAAATGGAAACGCAACTAATGCTCCAATGGTTGTACCAATAATCGCCATTTTTAGCGTTTCTAGAATCGGATCAACAATAATTGAAACATAGGACCAATCCGGACGCGCCATTTTTTCGATAATAATATTCATCTGCCCAGCATTCATCAAAAAACGAGGAATGTCGACACCAGAGATATCACCACTTACAATCAAACTAAGAATAAAAATGACTAGCCACAAGATATTTTTCCAGAGTCCTCCACGTTTTGGTAGAGTCTGTGAATTCATTAGACGATCGCTCCTTGTGCTTTTTCTTCTAAAATTTCTCCGCCATAAATGGCTCTTAGCGTTTCATCTGTCGCCTCTGCTACCGGACCATCAAATACAAGACTACCATCGCGTAATCCAATGATACGCGTACCATATTGGCGTGCCAATTCAACTGAGTGCAGATTGACAACAATTGTAATGCCAAAGTCTTGGTTGATGCGTTTCAAATCATCCATTACTTTTTCCGTCGTTACCGGGTCCAATGATGCGACCGGTTCATCGGCTAAAATAATTTTTGGTTTTTGTGTTAAGGCGCGTGCAATCGATACTCGCTGTTGTTGGCCACCAGAAAGTTCATCCGCCCTTGTATAGACTTTTTCTGCTAGATTCACACGTTGCAATGATTGATACGCACGTTCTTTATCTTCTTTTGGAAACAATCCCAATAACATCTTCCAAGTTGGATGGTATGCCACTCGTCCAGTCAATACATTACGTAAAACACTTGAACGCTTCACTAAATTAAAGCTTTGGAAAATCATGCCTATATCCCGACGAATTAATCGCAATTCCTTGCCTTTTGCTTTGGTGATTGATTGATTGTCGATTAATATTTCACCACTTGAAATTTCATGCAGGCGATTAATTGCTCGCAACATAGTCGACTTACCCGCACCAGACAATCCGACAACAATGACGAATTCTCCCTTTTTGATATCAATGTTTAAATCACGCAACCCGTGTACCCCATTTGGATAAACTTTGTCGACTTTTTTAAACGAAATAATCGATTGATTTTCCTCTGTCACTTTTTTTCCTACTTTCTTTTGATAAAAATAAAAAAACACAATGCAAAAGGGTATCGGCAACACTCGATACCCTTTGTCTATTTTATAGAAACAGCTGCTTATTGTCCAACTTCTTTTGCGTATTCACGAACAATATCAAAATTGCTGTCTTTTGATTTCACATATCCTTCATGAGAATAAACAGAAGAAATAATTTCTTTTCCTTCTGGGTCATTCCCGATTGCGATAAAGGCATCTTGGATTTTTTTGTCCCACTCTTCACTCATATCCGAACGAACACTGATTGTATCGTTTGGAATAGGTTCAGTGAAATACATTGGTTCTACTTCATCCATAATTTGTGGATAGTCTTTCTTCACTGTATTACGGGCATCTTCAAAGACAAAGGCTGCGTCCACATCTCCATTTAGAACGGAAAGAACAGCTTGGTCATGACCTTTCACTTGCACTGTTATAACATCTTTATTAATATCAATTCCTTTTTTCTTCAACTCAGCAACTGGCCACACATAGCCCGCTGAAGATGTTACGTCTTGAGTCGCAATTTTTTTGCCTTTTAAATCATCGACATCTTTAATATTGCTTCCTTTTTTCACAACAATCATTGAACGGTAACTATCTACTAATTTATCTGTACTCTTTCCACCAGGTTGAGAAATGCCATAGCGCTGTGCTTGAAGAAGAACTTTCACACCACTTTGTTCATGAGCCAATACATATGCGTTTGGTGGTAAGAAACCAACATCCACTTGTTTAGAACCCATTGCTTCTACAATGGTATTATAGTCAGTAGAAACACTTACAGTGACTGGAATGCCTAATTGCTTACTCAATAATTTTTCCAATGGTTTCGCTTTTGCTTCCAATGTTTCAGCAGATTGTGAAGGAACGAATTGTACCGTTAATTTTTTTGGCTCATAGCTTCCATCTTTTGATGAAGAACTTGATGAACTAGAGCTCCCACATGCCGCTAATGTAACTGCTGCAGCTAAACTCAAGCCAACTGCTGCCAATTTCTTCCAAACTTTCATCCTTATTCCCCTTTAGTAAATGTTTTGCAATTAAATACGAACAATCGCTACTAAATTATAAATGAATAATCGGATAGTATCAATGATTTTGTATTATATTTTCATGAGAATTAGCTCCTGTTTTGATAAGAATTCCCTTAAATTCTTTTTTTCTAATCGACACGAAATATTTATCCTACTTCTCATTTCCTTATCCACTCGTTACTATACACATCTTTCATTAGGATTGGTTTGTATTTATGTAAAAATTATGTAAAGAAAAAGGTCGTGACTAAAGCGTCTAGATTCGAGCAGTAAGTTCACAAATTCCAGAAATTGGTTCTCAATTTTTGGGATTTTTGACTTATTGCCGAAGAATCTGCTTTTGGAACACCGTTTATTAAGGTCGTGACTAAAGCGATTAGATTCGAGCAGTAAGTTCACAAATTCCAGAAATTGGTTCTCAATTTAATTGTTTAGTGACAAGCAAACAGCCAGAAAATCCAGAAGTTGGTTTCAAAACTTTTGGATTTTCTGACTGTTGCTTATAGCTAATTCCGTCTCGCTGTTTTCTTCAGATTGAGCAACACAAAATTATGTCACTTATATCGACTTATTCTCGATGGTAATTAGGATTGTATTTGTCTGTTTCAATGTAAATATATGCTTTTTTCCCAGCTAACTCTTGACGAATCACTGCTTCTATCTCATTAATAATTGCATAGCCTCTCGCCTCTTGCGTATCCAATAAATCAATCTTGGCAGCAATCATAATTTCATCCGGACCTAAGTGAATGGTCTTGATATCAATTAGTCGCTCGACATCGGCACGATTAAACGCCAGCATGATTTTCTTTAGATCACTGGCCGTAACGCTCTCACCAACAATCAAACTATAAAATTCACGGGCCAAAAAGATTGCCGCACCTGTCAATAATAATCCAATCAATAACCCACTCAAAGCATCAAACATTGGGTTATTGGTCAACATGGTTGCCACCGTTCCGATAGCTGCTAAACCTAGCCCGATTACCGCACAAAAATCCTCGGTAAAGATAATCAAAATTTCGCTATGTCGACTTTCTCTTAAAAAGGTCAAAATCGCTTGATTTTCTGTATTCAATTCGTTGATTTCTTTCAGTGCAACCCGTAAAGATGATCCTTCGACGACAATTCCAAATACCAAAATCAATAAAACAATCCACGGGTTATTGACTTCATGACTGGGATGGAATAGTTTTTCGATGGCTTCCATGATACCTAAAATTCCACCACCAAAAAATAGCATTGTTGCGACAATCGTGCTAAAGAAATATTTCGCACGAGCTTCACCAAATTGATGCAAATCGCTTTGTCCTTTTTTGGACCGTCGATCACCAAATAATAACAATATTTGGTTGCTACAATCGACAACACTATGAATGCTTTCATTTAACATCGCTGCACTACCACTAATAAAGTAGCCGACAAATTTACTAATTGCTACTAATATATTGGCAATCAATGCCGCTATGACCGAACCCATTCCCTTTGACTTTTGCTCAACCATATAATCCTCCTTATATTTCTGATAGTGGCTTTAGATGTTTCTCAGAAATAGCTTGCACTTTCTTGACGCGACGAATGTACTTTTCTTCTGCTAAGAAGTCCGTTGTCAACCATGTTTTAACAATCTCTAGGGCAATCGCCGAACCGATAATTTTTCCACCTAAACACAACACATTGCTATTGGTATGCTCGCGTGCTAATTTGGCACAAAATGGATCTTGGCAGACTACTGCATCAATACCCAAAATCCGATTAGCAATCAGAGCACTACCATAGCCTACACCATCAATAAAAATACCCCGCTCTGCTTCTTTGGTTGCGACTTTTAAAGCTGCCGGATAGACATAATCAGAAAGATCAACGGCCTCTTCCGTGTATGGACCTAAATCTTGCACTTCATGCCCCATTTCTTCAACAAGTTTGATAATTTCTTTTTTTAATATGACTCCTGCGTGATCACTTGCAAATACAATTTTCATTTTATAATTGCCCCTTTCTATTCCTTGTTAGTATACGCCAAGATGATAGAGAAAAAAAAGCCGAACGCATAGAATCATTGCTTCTATGTCCGACTTTGCTGTTTATGCCAATAACGCAGTGATTGCTGCTAATAATCCAAAAATAACGCCCGGCGCATTCGCTAAAATAACGGGCCAATCTTTTTTGCGTTTCCCGTAACCGTATACAACCCATAATGAGCAATTAATCGCTGCTACAAACGGTTGTAAATACCCAGTGGGATTACCGGTTAAGTTTCCATAAATTTGTGGTCCATACGATACATACATTAAAATTGCCGTTATTGTAGCAACTTTCGATAAAATTTGATGCCATTTTGCCTCTTCCATCCTACACGACTCCTTAAAATTTCACTATTTGTCCATTCTACCAATATGCGAGAGAAAGAACAATGGAAAGGTCACTAGCGCACACTTGTTTGCTTTTGAATGAATGAGTTACTCAAAAAATCGTGTAATTCGTCTCCTAAATTGACGAATTACACGACTCAATTTTATTTTTTCATCGTACGATTCAAAGTCATCGCATTGATTGCTACAATCACGGTACTAAATGACATCAAAATCGCACCGACAGCTGGATTCAAGACAATCCCAATTGGTGCCAAGACTCCTGCTGCTAGCGGAATAGCGAAAATATTGTATCCCGCGCCCCACCAAAGATTTTGAATCATTTTCTTACGGGTAGCTTTCGCTAAGTCTAAAAAGTGCAAAATATCTTCAGGGTTGCTATTGGTTAAGACGACATCAGCTGAATCAATGGCGACATCAGTCCCTGCGCCAATCGCAATACCAATAGTCGCTCTTGCTAAACTTGGCGCATCATTAATGCCATCGCCGACCATTGCCACACGTTTGCCTTCACTAACAAATTTCGACACGATTTCTTCTTTGCCATCTGGTAACAATGCCGCGTGAAATTGTGTGATGCCTAAGTAATTTGCTACTTTAGCTGCCGCTTCTTGATTATCCCCAGTAAGCATCACTGGTTCGATTTGCCGTTCACGCAAGGCCTTAATAAAGTTCTTGGCTTCTGGCTTGATTTCGTCGCCTAGTGCAATTAATCCGACAATTTTGCCCGCTACTCTTAAGAAACTTATCGTATTTCCTTGTTCTTGATACCGACGCCAAGTTTTGGCATCAAGCGTTTGTTTTTCTTCATCTGTCAAAGCTTTCTCATTTAAAATCGTCAATTCCTTGCCTGCAACCGTACCGCTTAACCCTACACCAGTCACGGCCTTTGTGTCTGTAGCCTCCAAAGGTTTTATTCCTTGTTCATGAATGTACCGCATGATTCCAGTAGCGATTGGGTGGTTCGCTGTCTTCTCAAGAGCACCAAGGTATTGCAGAAATTCTGTCTTGGAAAGCTGATTATCAAATTGTTCTACACCTGTCACAGCAAAGGTTCCTTGTGTGAGTGTGCCTGTTTTATCAAGTAAAATCATCGACAAATCATGTGAATTTTCTAGTGCGTTGCGATTCTTCAATAAGAGGCCATTTTTAGCCGCAATAGAAGTCGAACGAGCAATAACGAGTGGAATGGCTAATCCAAGTGCATGAGGACAAGCAATCACAAAGACCGTCACCATCCGATCTAGTGCAGTCGGCAAGTCGGCCGCAATAAGCCAAACGACAAAGGCAAAAAGACCCGCGATCAATGCAACATAAAAGAGCCATTTTGCGACTTTGTCTGACAGAGCTTCTAGTTTTGATTTCTCGGCTTGTGCCCGTCGCACCATCGTCATGACTTTTGCTAAGTAGCCTTCTTCACCGGTCCCAGTGACTTGAATGGTGAGCGTTCCTTCACCATTGACTGACCCACCGATGACTGCATCAGCGACTCCTTTTTTCACTCCTCTTGACTCACCGGTGACTGCTGACTCATCTACTATCGATTGACCAGCTACAATCGTGCCATCGGTCGGCATTTTGTCTCCAGAGCGGACGACTAACGTATCGCCTTTACGAACATCTTGTAAAGAAATGACTTCTTCCTTGCCATCGGTGACACGAGTCACTTGATCTGGCAATAACTCCGCCAGCTTTTGCAATGCATCACTGGCATTCATTACGGCATTCATTTCAATCCAATGTCCCAATAACATAATGACGATTAATGTTGCCAATTCCCAAAAAAAGTTCATGACATCTTTTCCTAAAAAGGTCGTAGCAATAAAGGAATAGACACTATAGACATATGAGACAGTAATCCCCATGGCGATTAACGTCATCATTGCGGGATTTTTTTGTTTTATTTCCGACTTGGCGCCACTTAAAAATGGCTGCCCGCCATAAAAGAATAAAAAAGTAGCCAAGATAAGTACGAGCCAGTCTGATCCTGGAAATTGAAATTGAAATGGTAACGTGACCCCCATCATAGGCGACATCAACACAATAGGAATCGCCACAATCAATGACAACCAAAATTTTTGCTTAAAATTTCCCATATGCATACTGTGATCCATGCCACCGTGCATGTCATGATCCATGTTCATACCCTCATGCATCGCGTGATCCATATTCTTATGATCCATGTGACTCATCGATTCATCCATTGAGTGAGCCATTTGTTCTTCTTTTGACATTGATACATGCGCTTGTTTTACCTTAGCCAATTCATCTTGCTCTTTTTTCAATGCAATCCCTTCTCTCATCATACGTTTACAACAGTAAACAGTTTATACATTTACTATACCACCAAGAAGATGATTGTCAAATCAAAACCCTCTCTTTCCATACTAAAAAATTTCGGTATAATAGAAACAACACCATCATGGGAGGTTACAAATGAATACACAGTTAACAGCCAAAGCCGCCGTCAAAGACACCTTCCCCACTATGTTGGGGTATATCGGTATCGGCATCGCCTTTGGGGTCGTCGGTAAGGCTGCTGGTTTTTCGACACTTATCATTTTTTTGATGTCTTTCATTATCTATGCTGGGTCGGCACAATTCATTACCGTTAGTCTATTGGCCATAAGCACACCCATTCTGTCCATTGTTTTGGCCACTTTTTTAGTCAACGCGCGGATGATTTTGATGAGCATGACCGTCGCTCCTTTTTTCAAGCAAGAATCATTGCTTAAAAATATCCTCATCGGTACCTTCTTGACAGATGAAAGCTTTGCATTAGGAATGAACAAACAAATCGCCACCGACCATCAGCTATCCTTCGCTTGGTTCAATACTGCGAATATATTGTCTTACGGCACTTGGGTGGGTTCGACATTAGTGGGTGCCTTGATTGGCGCCTTCATCCCTAACCCTGAGTCACTCGGACTAGATTTTGCGATTGTTGCGATGTTTATTGGACTGCTTTATTTGCAAGTGGCCACCAATCGGCAATTGTCACTTGCCTTACAACTAAGCTTAATCGGTCTGACCTTTTTGGGGATTTATTTTGGCATGATCATTATTCCCCATTCATTACTTGTACTAGTCATTACCTTAATTGTCTGCGGAATAGGAGTGGTCATCAAACATGCCTTCAACTAGCTATATTCTCTTAACCATTATTGGATGCGGTCTTGTCACCTGGCTCTCTCGTATCATTCCATTTGTACTCTTGAAAAAAGCAACTTTACCGAAACTTTTCGTCGAGTACTTGCAGTTTGTACCGATTGTCATTATGGCGGCACTATGGTTTGATAGTCTCCTCGAGCCGCAGCTTGGTCACCTGCCACAAGTGAAGTGGTCATATGTCCTCGTATCGCTACCGACTGTGTTAAGTGCCATTATAAGCAAAAATTTATTTGTCATTGTGCTTGTCGGCATTGCTTCATTGGCATTGTTTCGGCTTTTTTTCTAAAACTGTTCAGTCAAATTAGTCGCAATTTCGCCAGCTTTTCGCTACACTGTCTCTAAATGAGAAGTGTTCTCACTATCTGGAGGGTTGGTATGACATCAATACAAGAAAGTATCACGACGCGGCGCACATCAAAGCAAAGCTTAGCTACACCGGTCGCAAAAGATTTATTAATTGATTTACTCGCTCAAGCAAGTGCTGCTCCTTATCATAAAAAAGAACCTTGGCTCGTCAAACTCGTTACGACGACTGAAGAAAAAGACTTTCTATATGACCGTATCATTCAATTTTATGAAGAATCTGGTGTCATTCATGATGAAAAATCGCGCGAGAAGCTGACGGCCAAAATGAATCGTTTGATTCGAAACGCTCCCGCGACACTTCTATTCGCTCACGAGGTCTATCCCGACAAGAAGCGTCTGACATCCGATGCGGCCTTAGCGACCGCTGCGCTCATTCAAAATTTTTCGCTTCTTTTGGCTGAGCATGACTTAGTAGGGTTCTGGGCATCTTCGGCATTCACATTAGAGCCTGACTTTGCCAAAAAAATTGGTCTCCCTGACAATTACTCCCTCATCGCCAATTATCGTGTAGGCTATCGCGATCCTGATGCAAAAGTAAGCACCGGTAAGCGCAGACCACCAAGTGAATGGATCAGCGACTTACGCGGCTAGTCTCTTGTGTAGTGTGCAAAAATTTTATAAGAAATCAATTGTAGTGGAGTGTGACCGATTTTTGTCACACTCCATTTTCAGCTCTTATCCTTGTTCTATCAGTATGCTTGGATTCTTAGCAAAGCTTTTTTTAGAGATTTCTTTCCTGCTTAGAAGCTTAGCTAGTATAATAATCTCTATACTTCTATAGTGAACGAGAAAGGTCGGTATGTCATGAAAATCGGGGAACAGCTGAAGCGCGCACGAAGTCAAATTGGAAAAACACAAGAGGAGGTAGCCAATGCCTTGCACGTCTCACGCCAAACTATTTCCAGTTGGGAAAACAAGCGTAGCTATCCGGATATCAGCAGTTTGCTAAATTTGAGTGACTACTACAATCTTTCATTGGATCGTTTACTAAAGGAGGATACGGGTATGATTGAAGAAATAAAACGAAACGAGCAACTAAGCAAAACAAAGACCATGTGGCGCTTGTCTTATCTCATTAACATCATGTTTTTGCTGCTCTTTTTCTTGGGCGCAATTTTTAAACGGCAGTGGTTTCAATTAGGATTTGGAGCTCAAATAGTAGTGGTGATTACTCTATTATTGAATGTGGGCATCTTATCAATCTTGACACATGAACGCAATGGATTAACAAAAATAGCGCCTAAATGGCATATGTCGCCTCAGCTATTGCGCTGGGTGCTAGTAGTTGAGTGGGTGGTGTTACTGGTGGTTGGCGCGCTAACAATGGCACACATATTAAACAGCTATACACCGTTGGGATTTATTTGTGGTGTCTTGTGTGCAAGTATCTTTTATACCGTACTTAAAAAAGGGTTATTTACAAAAGGAAAATAGCAAACAAAGGCCGAGACAGAATGGTTGGTAACTCATTCTGTCTCGGCCTTTAAAAATAGGCAGTGTTTATTGCCACACGTCTTTTGCGATAGCTTGTAATAAGTCAATTTTTGCCCATTGTTGCTCTTCAGTCAATTTGTTTCCTTCTTCTGTTGAAGCAAATCCACACTGCGGGCTAATACATAAATTCGCTAAAGGCACATATTCCGTTGCTTCTTGAATGCGTTCTTCGATGGCCTGGCGATCTTCTAACTCTGGGAATTTTGAAGTAATCAAGCCTAGAACGACGCGGCTATCAGGATTGTCCCAGTAACGCAATGGTGCAAAATCTCCTGCGCGATCGGAATCATATTCTAAAAAGAAGCCATCATACTGTGTGGCAAATAATTCTTTGGCAATCGGTTCATATCCACCTGAGAACAGCCAAGAAGACGCGTGATTGCCACGACAAATATGTGTCGTAATCGTCAAATCGGCTGGTTTGTCTGCCAATGCTGCATTGATGATTTGCGTACATACTTGGGCAATTTCATCTGGGGCAATCCCTTTTTCTTTTAAGGATTCTCGCTTGCTTGCATCTGCCAAGAAGGCCCAGTTGGTATCGTCAAATTGCAAATAACGACAGCCATGTGCATAGTAGGCTTGGACAGCGTCATGATAGGTTTGGCCCAAGTCATGATAAAAATCAGCGATATTTGGATAGATTTCTGCCAATTTTGAAGAGCCATCATTGGCCAAAATTTCTTGACGTAAAATCATCGTTGGACTTGGAATCGTTGCTTTTGCGACTGCTTCACCATCTTGTCCGACTGCTTCTTTTAAAAAATCAAAATCCCGTAAAAAGGAATGATCAGCTGGGAAGGCTAGCTTGCCGACTAACCGAATATTGTAAGAAGGAGCGGCTTTGCCATGAAATATTTGATTGTATCCTTGTTCGGGTACATAGCCTTCGACCCCGGTCAGCTGCTCTAAAAAGTCAATATGCCAAAACCCTCTACGGAATTCGCCATCAGTGATTCCTTTAAGTCCTACTTTTTTTTGCTTCGCTACTAATGAAACAATCTCTTCATCTTCTACTGCTCGTAGCGCTTCTTTATCAATCGTACCATTAGCAAACGCCTCACGCGCATCTTTTAATCGTTGTGGTCGCAAAAAGCTACCGACATGATCCACTCGAAATGGTTTTGTTTCTGTTGTCATATTCGTTCACCTATCCTTTTCTAAAAATAAAAAAGCCCCCTGATAACCAAACTTGGCTATCAAAGGACGAATAATCGTGGTACCACCTTTTTTGGGAAATAGACTTTCCCCACTCTTCCTGAATACATCAGGTTACTTGATAACGGAATACACCCGCTCTTGACTACCTATCACCAAGAGATTCTCAAAGGCCATCTTCATTTGCTTTTATTCGATGCTTTCCACCAACCAACATCTCTCTATGCGCCAAAAGCGAATTACTTTCCTTTTCAATGAATCAAACTATGCTAATTGATAGCATCATATCACGTTGATTCGATTTGTCAAGTTTTTGACAGAATGTTCTGAAAAAGACTCTCTTCTATTCAAATGGATATACTAGGCCCCATTGCGAGCGAATACTCGTCAATGTTCCCATCACATCGCGAATCATCGTCAAATTTTCTTCGCCGGATTGATTGGTAATGTACTCTTCCATATCTTGAATTTCATATTGTAAGGCCTTGTCTGTCTCGCCACTCGTTATTGTTTCGACTTGTCCAGATTCCGTATATGTAATGGTCGCTTTTTCAGCGCGAGGATAGTTACTAATTTCAATAAAGCCCTTTTCACAAGCAATCACGCCGCGTTTGGGTTGTTTTGCTCGCATAGTTAAGGCAATGACGGCCATCTCACCGACCTCATTTTTTAGTAAAATCCCTGACGTTTCATCCACACCGGTTTCAAAGTAATTTGCTGTTGTTAAGACCACATTTGGTTTTGCTGTCATAAAGAAACGTGTAAACGATGCCGCATATACGCCGATGTCTAATAAGGCGCCACCTGCTAATTCTTTAGAGAAGAAGCGATTGTTCACATCATATTCTTTGCAGCTACCAAAGTTCACTTGAACCATCTTCACTGCACCTAGTTTGCCACTTGCGACGATGCGACGGAGTTCTTTGTACAATGGCATATGAAACAACGTCACACCATCTGACAATACTAAGTTCCGCTCTTTTGCCAATGCCACACATTCTTCTAGCTGACGATCATTGACTGTAATTGCCTTTTCACAAAAGACATGCTTGTCGGCCAAAAGTGCTTGGCGAATCATTTGTGCATGCAAATTGTGCGGTGTGGCGATGTAGACGATGTCGACCGTGTCATCAGCAACCAATTCCTCAAATGTTGCAAATACCTGCTCCACATTGTATTTCTCAGCAAATGCTTGGGCTTGTTCCTCCCTGCCACTTGTCACACCATAGATTTCTCGTCCCGATGCATGCAATGCAGCAGCCATTTCATTAGCGATGACGCCCGTTCCTACTATTCCCCATTGGAAGCTCATTTTATTTGACTCCTTTCGATGATTCGTTTTCCTTCTGTCGTTACGACAATTGCTTTCGTTGCGATTTGATAAAAAAGAGAGGTCTCCACAATCCCGACGATGGCCGAAAATTGCTGCGCGATTGCTTCACACGTGCCACTATCAATTGTGACCTCAAGCAATAGATTGCCATTTTCTGTATAGGTGTAGCCATCGCTCGTGGCACTCATACGAGCGGTGACTTGATAGCCCAGACGCAGCACGTCAGCTTTCACTTTGGCCAACGCTTGGGGCAAGACCTCCAGCACTAATGGAACCTTGAACGAAAGAGTGTCTGAAACTTTTGACTCATCGACTAGCAAAATATAGTCATCCGCCATCGTTGCAATTACTTTTTCCTTCGTATGAATACCACCACCACTTTTCAGGGCATTGAGATGTCCATCGACCTCATCGCACCCGTCAAATGCTACAGTCACATGATCGACTTGACTCATCGGCACGACCGTCAACTCAGCTGCTTGACAAAGTTTGGCCGTCGTCACAGAGGGCGTGACAATTGTAACGTCTAGTTGTTTCGCTTGAATCATTTCCACCAAATAAGCAATTGTGCTCCCTCCGCCTAGTCCAATGATGCTATGCGGTTTGATGTAATCAAGCGCGTATTGGGCACACCGTTTCTTCATCCCTATTCCTCCAATTCACCAACGAACGGTTCCTTTGAATTTAATTTCATAATAATTATAACTATGAAATTAAATTTCGTCAAAAGAAAACCGTCTGCTTTTCGATTGATGAAAGGCAAACGGTCTTTTTTATATTTTACTATCAGAAATCATCTGTTCATGCCGGCGAATCCGCTCGAGGCGTTCAGGGTCTTCAAACGCAAGCAACAAAAAGAACGTCTCCATGACCAACATCGCTGAAATACGGGAAAAATAATAATCTTTTTGAAACAAGCGCTCCCGAGTCGCTGTCGTCACATGCAAATCTGCCAAGGTCGCAATTGGCGACTGGCGATTATTCGTCAACGCAATAAGATACAAGTGCTGCTCCTTGCAGTAATGAGCCGCCTGAATCAACGGCCGTGTCTCGCCTGAATTAGAAATAATGACCACCAAATCATCTTCAGTCATCGTCAATAAGTAGGCCGCAGCCGTATCCCAAATATCAAATGCACTCGCCGCAATCCCTATTTGGTTAAAGCGATAGGCCGCATCCATCGCGACGGGGATCGTATTGCCATAAGCTAAAAAAATAATACGTGGCGCTGTACGAAACTTTTCTAAAATCAAGGAAACTGTCGCTTCATCTAGCTGTTGGAAAGTCTGATCGACCTCCGCTAATTTATTCGCTTGGATATGTGCCAGACGTTGCTGATACGCACTTAGCGTCCCTTTTTCATCCGTCTCTGGCAAGGTCGCTTGCGCCAACTCAATCTTCAATGCGTGAAACCCAACTAATTTTAACTTGCGACAGAAACGACTAATCGAGGCTTCACTGACTTGACTTTCTTCTGCTAACTCCGCAATCGTCATATTGGGAATTTTTTGGGGTGACTTTATAATATAATCTGCAATCTTCATCTCTACTGTCGAGAAGTTCGCATAATCAACAAATAATTTATCAATAATCGACATTGCCTTGACCTCTTTCTTGCAAAAACTCGTGTTGTAGGTATTGTAGCATGGCTTTTGTCAAAAAGGATAGCGCTTCGTGTCGCTGCATCTAGCTTAATGTGCCATCATTTCTTGAGCAATTTCTAGTTTTGACAGACTATTTGGATAATAAGTTGGCCAGTTATCCATTTCATCGAGCAGGCTTTCTTGGCTTTCGCCACCAAAGAAAATATGGAAGTGGCTTGTTTTCACAGGTGCAATAGCATGGTCGCTAAATTGAACGTATTTATAGTTGCCGGCATTCGCATCTGTCGCTTCAAATAAATAGCGAACACCACGATTGCCTTTTTTATAAGTCACTATTTTGTAGCCTTTGTATTGATACGTATAGCGATGATGCTCCCCATTCACAACAAAGTCCATCGTGTTGTCTTTGATAATAATTTGATTGACATCTGTCTTATAGCCTGTTTCATAATAGGCTTTGTATTCTTCTGTGGTCATATCTTTGTTTAATTTCGCCTTGTAGTCAAACACTTGATCAAGGGTGCCATCTTGCAATAATGGATATACTGACTGCCAATCACCACTATAGTCACTCAAGGTCCGATCTTTGACTGCACTGTCTTCAAAATAGCCATTTGCCACTGTGTGTTTTGATTCCATCGTTGTTTCAGGCTGGGCGGATTTACCGGCAACGGAAACGGTTTTTTCCAAAGCAGTTAGATTTTCTTTCATGACAGAAAGATAATCCTCACCGTTTTTCATTTGTTCTTTCGTTAAGCTTTCCAGTGGATTTAATACCAATAATTTAACATTTGCTTCATCGGCCAACGTACGCGCCACTTTGTCACTGGCATTTTCTTCAAAGTAAATGTACTTTAGGCCATTGGTTTGCACATATGCTTTTAACTCTGCTAATCTAGTCGGGCTTGGTTCTTGTTCCGGTGACAAACCGGCTATTGGTACTTGCGTTAAGCCATACTCTAGTGCTAGGTAACCAAATGCTGCATGTTGCGTCACAAAACTTGTTTGCTTCGCAGCACTCAACGTTGTTTGGTACTCTTTATCCAAAGCTGTTAATTGGGTTAAATAGTTCTCTGCATTCGCTGTAAAGACAGCTTGCTTTTTCGGATAGAGTTTTGCCAATTGATTTTTAATGGATTCGACTTCCTTCATAGCCAAATTCGGTGCCAACCAAGTATGCGGATCTAATTCATGTGAATGACCTTCTTCACTTTCAGAATGTCCTTCCTCTTCTTCTGTTCCTGGCAATAAGACCATATTTTTGGTACCTTCAATGATGTGCGGTGCATTTTTTTGCCAACTCTTGGAAGCTTTAGTCACCCAGTTCTCCAAGTTGGGATTATGATAGACAAAGACATCTGCTGACTGGATGTTGGCGATGTCTTTGGCTGATGGCTCATAATCATGCGGTTCTTGCCCTGCAGGAACGAGCAATGTCACATTCGCTTCGTCACCTACGATTTGTTTGGTAAATTCATACATCGGATAAAATGTCGTCACAATAGATAATTTATCCGATGCTTTTTCTGTTTTCTTTGTAGCGTTGTCAGTACCACATGCTCCTAGTATCCCTAGTGCTAGCATACTTAGCCCCAAATATTTCCAACTTTTTTTCATCAGTCTCTCACTTTCTAACGAATCCCTGCTTTCGTTCGTTTGTATGTTTTAATGATTTTTAATGCGCGTTTCTTTGTTTTGATATTTGGACTTTTCAAACGACGATACGCGCTGGCTAAATCTGTTTTTTCCATATAATCCTCCTTATTTCACTTCACGAAAAATGGCTCTTCGCCGCAATTTTGGGGAATATTTTTTTAACGCCAATCTTTCAGGATTGTTTCGTTTATTTTTACTCGTTAAATAGATTCGCTCACCTGTCTCCACACATTCTAAGATAATTGATTGTCTCATTAAGTTTCTTCCTCTCTACGTGCGTTCTGATAGATACGCTTCAATCTGAAGTCGTTCATCGTACAAAAATGATTGGGAATTCATTTCTCATATTAAAAAATCAACTGGGACTTCCCAAAATCCATCGATTTGCTTAAATACCGTCTCCTCATATTGACTAAAAACTGGATATAACCTTAAAAATTCCGCAAAGGTCAGGTGCTCTGCTTCATAAAAATCGATGACCCATCTTTTATCGATTTTGCTTTCATAGACATTGTTTTGGAAGACTTAGGATGAAAAAAGGCCACTCCTTGCCCAATTAATGGAGGATAAATGATTTCCACAGGCTTTACTCCTTTACTTGACGACCTTTATAATAGCCTTTTAGAGAAACATGGTGGCTTCTTCGGTATTCACCAGAAGCCAAATCAAATGAAAGATTCGGCGCTTTGATGACTTGGTGCGTTCGACGCGCTCTTTTTTTGCCTTACTTGTTTTACGTGCTGGTACTGCCATTTTGCATCCCCCATTAACTCACCAACTGGCTTTCTTCACTCCAGGTATCTTCCCTTGTAAAGCTAATTCACGAAAATGAATACGCGACAGACCAAATTTGCGCATATATCCGCGAGGTCGGCCATCTAGTGGATCACGGTTGCGGTAGCGATTGGGATTAGCACTCCTTGGTAGCCTCCTTAGCCCTTCGTAATCTTTTGTTTCTTTTAGTTGTGCTCTGAGATCAGCATATTTGGCTATCATCTGTTGTTGCTTCGTCACTTTGACTTGTTTTGATCGTTTTGCGATAAATGACACTCCCTTCATTTGTTTCGTTTTATCCACTTTAAAACGAAATGGTTACGATTTGAACAGGAAGACTTTACCAGTTGGTTCAATCTTTGTCAATAAAAAACTGTGACAAAATTGGGCAGCTAAACGCAAAAAACCAAAAAATCCAGAAGTTATTTCTCAAACTTTTGGACTTTTTGGTCGTTTCTTACTAGCTAATTCTATCGCGCGCTCTAATGTTTCTGTGAGCGTCGTTGTGTTCTAGTAATCTGTTCGGTTTTGGTTTGTTTAGCTAATAATTTTAGGCGATACGGCTCGTGGTAGCGAAAACCATCTTTCACAAAATCGCCACCAACAATATACAATCCGACAGGCTGTAATTGCTTTTCTTTGGTGTAATGAATCTTACCGATGGGTGTTAGATCATGATAGGTTTTACCAATCAGCAATTCATACTCCCCTTGTCCGTATGCTTTGACAAAATAATACGGATAAATGGTATTCCATTCGACTAAGTAGCCTTCTTTTTTTGATAAATCATTCGTTGGAATGACGTTTTGCTGAATTAATTCTTGCATGTAACTCGCCAAATGCAACTGATAATCTTCATAAAAATCAATCATCACTTCTTCGGTATCGATGGCTTTCATCGCCCGTTCCTGTTTTTTCTCTTGCTGAATATTAAACGCATCATCTGGCAAATATTTGACAAACAATTGTGTGATATCTAATCTAGTATTTTTGTCTAAAAAATAATAAAACACATTTAACACGATAAAATACATCAATACAGCAAAAATCAGCGCATAGATAATTCCTTGCACATAATTGCCATTTTGGTACATACCGTACACGATACGTAAAATATACAACGTCGGGAAGAGACTCAAAATGGTGTACCCACGATTTAAGTATTTCGGACTAATATCTAAATAACCTAAAAATTTATTGATACCATTAATAATATCTAGTATGACACTCATTGTTGATCACCTACCGTCTCTGTTGTTTCTGTGTCTGCGGCTGCACCTTGATTGGTTCGTGCATTATTTGTAGTATCATTTTCACTCGAGGTACTTGTCGTCGACGAACTTGTGGAACTTGATGAGCTAGACGAGCTGGACGAACTAGATGCACTCGAATCATCACTTATACTTGCGTCCGTTTGTGACGTCGTATCTTGGCTAGTAGTTGCTGTTGTCATCGGTGCTGAGTCACTGGTTGTTTCTTCTGTCGATTCCATCGAGTCTGTCGTCTCTGTCGTTGATCGACTTTCAGACTGACTAATGGTTGTTTGTGTCGTGGTGGTAGTCGTCGGCTGACGGTAACTTGAGCTATTGACGACTGTCGTGGCAGTCGCGATCAAGATTGAAATGGTTAATAGTGCTATTGGTTTCAAAATAGGAGGAACTTTCCGCATTTTTTTGACTCCTTGTCTTTCTTTTGTCTTGTATCGTAGCACAAAAAGCTTAGGAATTTCTTAGGATATACATTTTTTTACAAAAAAAAAAAAAAATACACTCGACCAAATGAACACATTTGATCGAGTGAGTCTTTACTCTTGATAGTAATGACGAATTTTATTTGTAAATTCTTTGATCACATCAGTCGATGCCTGCCATTTGGTCTGTTCGTCTTCAGTCATATGAATTTCTAAAATATCGCTTGCTCCTTGGCGATTTAAGATCACCGGCACACCCGCAAACATATCTTTCTCTCCGTATTCTCCTTCTAGGAGGGTTGATACAGGTATAATTTTATTCTCATCAAAGAGAATCGCCTTAATAATACCGACACAAGCCGATGCGATTCCATAATACGTCGTCCCTTTTCGATTATAGATTTCCCAGCCTTCTCGCGTCGTCTTTGTCACTAGTTCAGCTAGATCGACATCGCCCACTATCTCGGGATTGTCATGAATAACGTCTAAAAACTTCTTCCCTGCAATCGTCACTGTCGACCAAGGAACCATCAATGAGTCGCCATGTTCACCCATCGCATAGGCATAGACACTCCGCGGATCCACATCTACCAAATCCGCAATAAAATTCGTTAATCGAGCCGTATCCACAGATGAGCCCGAGCCAATCACTTGATTCTTGGGTAATCCTGACAATTTATAGACAAGGTATGCCATAATGTCGACTGGATTGGATACCACGATAAAGATGCCATCAAACCCACTAGCCATGACTGGTTCCACGATTGATTTGGCAATGTTGGCAGTCATATCCAATGTATCTAAACGGGATTGTCCTGGCTTGGGCGGTGCGCCTGCCGTAATCACGAGAATATCTACATCATGGCAATCCGCATACGTGGCTGTCTTGACGTGCACATTACGATCCAGATATTGAATCGAGTTACGCAAGTCGCGTACTTCACCAGCTGCCTTCTCTTCATTGATATCAATCATCAATACTTCGTCACATACCCCTTGCGTAATTAGGCTAAATGCCGTAGAAGAACCTACTAGCCCACTACCCACGATGGCTACTTTTGATTTGCTGCTTTTCATCGCTCATCCTCTTTTCTATCTTTTTTTCCATCATAGCAAAAAATACCACATTTGTACGCTTTGAAAGATTAGATAGCTAAGCCAATAAAAAGCCTTGCTTCTTTAAAAACTCAGCCACTTCCGGACGTCTCACCTCTTTGAAAAAGAGAATATTTTTTTCACTCCAACTCGTTTCTTGTGCATTCACTCCGCGCTTGGCATAATAAGCTGCTGTTTGCTCCTCATACGCACCTAGATTCGCGAATTGCTCACGAGGATAGTGGTTTTCTGCGACTTGATTTTTCTGAGGCATGCGTGGTTTTGGATTATTTTTGGATACAGGATGCCCAATTGTCAGACCAAAAACAGGAACCGTAAATGGCGGTAAGTCTAATAATTTTGCCACTTTGTCGATATCATTACGGATACCACCAATGTAACAAATACCTAAGTCCAGTGACTCAGCCGCTACAGCCATATTTTGCGCGGCAATTGTCGTATCAACAATGCTTACCATCAATGATTCCATCGATTGGATGCCTGCTAACGATTCACCGTTGGCCTCTAATAGTGTCGCTTGGCGATACAAATCCGCTACAAATACATAAAAGACACCTGTCTGATTCACATAAGGAGCACTATTGGTAATAGCCGCCAGTTCAGAACGTAAGGCAGCATCTGAAATGTCAATAATCGAAAACGCTTGAACAAAATTCGAGGACGAGCCACTACGAGCAGCTGTCACTAATGTTTCTTTTTGGCTATCAGTCAATGGTGTATCCTTAAATGCGCGCACGGATACGTGGTCGGTTAATTGTTTGATTGTTTGGTTCATTGCCATTCCTCCTTGATAAAATCTGACTTTATCTTACTACGAATGGGACTGCTGATAAACTATCACTCATCGTAAAACGAATGTAACATTAGAAAATTCACACTATTTACCCATTTTTTGAATTGTCTGATAGTATAAAATGATTCGAAAAGAAATGGGAACTGGTTTGAGAAAGAGGTTTATATGGAAACAAATTTACAAAAACAAATGACTACCCGTCACATTACGATGTTGGCGCTTGGTGGTGCCATTGGTGCTGGACTATTTAAGGGAAGTGGTGGTGCCATTGGCTTAGCTGGGCCATCTGTATTGGTGGCTTTTTTATTGGGTGGCTTGATTTTATTTGTCGTAATGACTGGGTTAGGACAATTGGTCTTATCGCATGACAAGCTAAAAGGCGGCATGTCAGGTGTGGTTCAGCCGGTCTTAGGCGACCATGCCGCAGACTTTATTGATTGGCTTTACTGGTCGATGTGGATTATTAATATTATTGCCGAGGCGGTCGCACTAGCTAGCTTTATGCAAGTCTGGTTTCCGACGATTCCGGTATGGGTATTTGTTTTCGGTCTAGCGGTATTGACTACTCTGATTAACTTATACTCAGTCCGCTTGTTCGCTGAAACAGAATATTGGTTAGCACTGGCCAAGATTACTGTCATCGTGTTACTGATTTTGTTTGGCCTATTTTTAATTGGTAAGGCCTCACTTGCACAAGGCTTGATTCCTACTGTCTCTGCGATGAATCAGCATGGCGGCTTTGCACCATTTGGCTTGTCAGGGATGATTAGCTCTTTGTTGGTGGTCATTTATTCATACGGTGGATCAGAATTGATTGCCGTGACGGTCAGTGAAACGGCGGATCCTAAGACAGCAATTCCTCGTGCCATCCGTGGTGTAATGGGACGAATCGTGTCGTTTTATTTGATTCCTATGTTGCTATTGTTGATTCTTTATCCTTGGACAACACTGGCTGCGAGTGAGGTCAGCCCATTTGTGCTTATTTTTGAAAAAATGCACATCCCTTATGCTGCAGACATTGTCAACTTTGTCATTATTTTGGCGCTTTTTTCTTCGATTAATTCCGGTGTTTATGCATCTTCGCGTACGCTGTTTTTCCGTCTACAAGAACGACCAAGTCTTTTTGCAAAGAAACTGACGACACTCAATCATCATCAAGTCCCACAAAATGCTGTAATCTTTTGTACCGGTACACTGTATATCGGTGTGATTGTCTCTTACTTTATCGGCGAGAAATTATTTGGTTACTTAGTGGGCAGTCTATCATATACTGTGTTGCTGACTTGGGTGATTTTGACTATTGCTGCCTTTGTACTAGCCAAACGCACGCACAACACGCGCCATTTAATTTTTAGTGGCTGTGCCTTAGTTGGGTTGTCATTGATTTTTATTGGTATTTTGATCAACAATGCCCTCACCATCACAGCCCTAACTGCACTATTGTACGCAATTATGTTCTTTAGTTATAGGAAGCCAACTGCTAGAGCACTGGATAAAAAGTCTCGTTAACTTTTTTTATAAAATAACCCAGCTGACTGTTCAGCTGGGTTATTGCTATTTCATGCATTCACTGATTCCTAACTATCCTCTTGATAACCTTCTTTTGTACCAAAAATAACAGGATTCCCCAAACATAATCATACCAACAGCAAATACAAAGACACTCACTTGTTGAAAGCCACCGGTCACCCATTTACTTATCTGCCAACCAATACAAAGCAAGCCAATAACAAAAGTCAAGCCATAAAAAAGCAAATCCATCCAACCATTGACTTTCTTTGTAAGCAACGCATCTTTAAAATCCACGTCTTCCTTAATTAATTCATCTAATGACACATCAAACAAGTCAGAAAGTTGGAGAATATTTTGAATATCAGGGTACCCTTTTCCACGTTCCCAGTTTGAAACTGCTTGAGTGGAGACATGCAGTACCTCCGCTACCATATTTTGCGTCATTTGTTTTTCTTTTCTCAACAATTGAATCTTTTCACCAATGTCCATTTGATTTCCTCGCTTTCCAGATACTACTGACTATGAACTATTTATCAGAAAAAGCAATCAACGAGTCATTGATACCTGGTAAAGCGTTACTTGAGTGCCCGTCCTAATAACTCTATGCTTGAAATCCTTGGATAAATTGCTTCGTGCGTTCTTCTTTTGTATGGAAGAAGAGCTCTTCTGGTGTCCCTTGCTCTAGAATGCGGCCTTGATCAAGGAAGATGATTTGATCTGAGACTTCTTTTGCAAATTTCATCTCATGAGTTACCATAATCATGGTCGTCTGTTGATGTGCGATACCTTTGATTAGTTCTAAAATACCTGCGACCAGCTCAGGATCGAGTGCGGACGTTGGTTCATCAAATAGAATTACCTCTGGCTGAATAGCAAGGACACGCGCAATGCCTACACGCTGCTGCTGACCACCGGATAGTTTATTCGGGTAAAAGTCCATTCGATCAGCCATTCCCACACGCTCTAGTTGTTCTTCAGCGAGTACCTTTGCCTTTTTTACGGGCATTTTTTTTACGGCAACTAGCGCCTCCATGACATTTTCTTTGACTGTTTTTTTGGAAAACAATGCATAGTTTTGAAAGACCATCGCTGTTTGCCGACGAATCGCTAATATATCGGCTTTGGTCGTTGTTTGAACATCCCGTGTCAAAGCACCAATCTGAATCGTACCACTATCGGCTGGTTCTAAAAAATTGATGGAGCGTAGCAAGGTCGATTTTCCAGAACCACTTGATCCAATGATCGTCAAAACGTCTCCAGTCCCAACTGTTAAGTCAATATCTTTTAACACATGATTTTCTTTGTATGATTTGTTCCAATTTTTTAATGTTAACATGACCTTCTCCTTTTTATAAGTCGACGTTTAGTTTGCGCTCGATGCGTTTGGCTACTTGTTCAATCAAGAGACACATCACCCAATAGACAAGAGCTACGGCGATATAGGCTTCGAAAAAGCGCAAGTTCGCCCCTGCGATAATTCTAGTCTGGCCCATGATGTCGATAATCGTTACCGTAAAGGCCAGTGACGTTGCTTTCAAGAGACTAATAAAGCTATTCACCAAGTTCGGCAGTGCGACGATCAAGGCAGATGGCAAGATGATGCGCATCATCGTTTGCACATTGGTCAAGCCGATTGAGCGTGCCGCTTCGATTTCATTTTTATTGACCGATAGTAAGGCTGCACGGAAGGTCTCTGAGGTGTAGGCTGCTTCATTTAACCCAAAGGCAATAAAGACATACACCAACGCTGGGATGGCGTTGACATTTGCGGTCACGCCCATTTGTTGGGAAAGCCATTCGACTAAAATTGGAAAGCCATAAAACGATAAGAACAATTGCACAAGCTGTGGTGTCCCACGCATAAAGGAGACGAACACACTACAGATTTGTGTTAAGACTGGGGTATTGCGGATTTTCACCACGGCAATCAAAAAGCCTAATCCCAGACCAATAATTGCGGACACGACCGTCATTAGTAACGTAATCGGTAATTTGGGTAGCAGTTGAGCGATAATTGACGGAATCAACGAGGGGACAAATAGTTTCCCGTCTGTTGTCTCATTCGTCTCTGCTTGTGCGGTATCACTGTCTGAGGTCGTCGCGTTCTCTTCATTCAATTTGTCATTTTTTTCGATTAATGCTTTTGTTAGCTGGATATCATCTTGACCAAGGTATTTCATACTAATTTTCGTGAGTGTCCCGTCTTCACGCATTTCTGCTAAAATCTCGTCCATTTCATTCCTTAGCGTCAACTCATCTTTGCGGAAAATAAAATAAGAACCCGGTTGTCGTATTTGGTCTTCATTTTCGATGGTGTGTTGCTTTAATTGAATGCCAAAAGTCTGCTCTACATCATGAACGTACGTCGTTGCATAGATAGTCGCATCGAACTTCCCACTGTAGACATCGCGGATAATTTGCGATGGATCAGAATCCACGTATTGAATCGTGACTGCGTCGTCAGGATTTTCTTTGTTCCACGCTTCGAGAAACTGTGATTGTGGTGAAGCCGGAACGACGGCGATGGATTTTCCTTTCAAGTCAGCGACAGTCAGATTATCCGGCTGATCGGTTTTGGTAATTAAGACATTGTGCGTGACGATATATGGGTATAAAGAAAATAAGTACTTTTTGCGTCGGTCGCCACTCTCGCCTAAGTTATTGACTACTAGGTCAAATTTTTTCGAATCTAAGCCGGCAAATAATGATGCAAACTCCGCCGTTTCAAATTGAAAAGTTATCGTATCTGACCGACTTTCGATTTCTTTTAAGACATCAATTTCAAAGCCTGTCAGTTCATTTTTGTCATTGAAGTAATCCATGGGTTTTGTCTGACCAGATGTCCCGACGATGACGACTTGTTTCTCCTGTGCATGGACCGTTGTTGACAGCTGCCAGCTGATGACGAACGCAAGGAGCGCCATCCCCCATTTTAGCCATGTGTGCTGCTTCCCTTTTCCCTTCATTTCTATTCCTTCTTTCCTTTTTTTCATACAAAAAAAACGGCATTAGACGTATCTAATGCCGTTGACTAATCGTTTAAAAAAATAAAAACGTAAGCTGACAACCCGCATTAGATATTTATCTATGCAGGCATCAAAAACAAGCTCTTCATAGATACAAACAACTGGTGTTTGCACCTACTTGATGCAAACATTATCTATAAAAAGCATAGTAATAAAATCGTACTTGATTCATCGCTTTTTTCGTTTGCATCTGAAGTCCTCCTCTGAATTGTATGGGTCTACTATACACATAGCCACCCCTATCGTCAACCTTTTTTTAGCTTTTCAACCAACAAGGCTCCAATTGATTGCCATCTGGATCTTCAATCTCGAGCTCATACATCAGCTCTTCAGGGATGTCACGATTCACCCTTCTGACACGACCTCCGTGCTGCTCGGCTAGTCGACCTAGTTCTTTGACTTTTTCGACACTGTCCACTGTAAATGCTACGAGGGCGCCACTCACTTTTTTGGTATCCGCGACAACTTTGCCCGCGCTTAAAAACTCCTCGTAAAAAGGCGTCGTCAATAACATCACCCAAAAGGTATCATCCCACACCAACGCACTGGCTTGTTCATTAGAAAATTCTTCATTTTTTTGAAATCCTAATGCTTCATAAAACACAATCGAACGTGGCAAATCTGTTACTGGAAAATTCGCAAAGACTGTTGTCATCGTAATACCTCCGTTTTTACTCTATCAGTGTTTCACTAGAGTTTGGCTTAAAAGCACCCTGCTCAAATGCATCGAGCAACTCGCGCACTTGCGCTGTTGATTTTGTTCCCATTAGGCGCACACGCAACTCACTCGCACCTGGAAACCCTTTGACATAAATTTTAAAAAAACGATGCAAGCCGACAATCGGCCGCGGCACGCGCTCTTTGTACGTATCTTGTAAGTCCAATTGCAAACGTAATAAATCAAGCAACTCACTCGCAGAATGCTGACGAGGCTCTTTTTCAAAGGCAAACGGATTTTTAAAAATCCCACGCCCAATCATAATGCCATCGACCCCATATTTCTCCGCTAAAGCCAGCCCTGTCGCACGATCGGGGATGTCGCCATTAATCGTAATTGTTGTCTGGGGAGCGACCCGGTCACGGATAGCAGTCACCAAAGGAATCATCTCCCAATGTGCTGCCACCTTACTCATTTCCTTACGGGTACGTAGATGAATCGACAGATTGGCGATATCTTGACGCAATAAATGCTCGATCCAGTCTTGATGCTCGGCTAACTCTTCAAAGCCTAAGCGCGTCTTGACACTGACTGGTAAGCCACCCGCTTTTGCCGCGTCGATCAGTTCTGCCGCCACTTCCGGCCGTAGAATCAAGCCACTACCCTTGCCACGCTCAGCTACATTAGGGACCGGACACCCCATATTAATATCGATTCCCTTAAAGCCCATCTCCGCCATCCCAAGACTCATCTGACGGAAAAACTCTGGCTTGTCCCCCCAGATATGCGCAACAATCGGCTGCTCATCTTCCGTAAAGACCAAGCGTCCGCGAACACTCTCGATGCCATCCGGATGACAATAACTATCCGAGTTCGTAAACTCCGTAAAAAACACATCTGGCGCACCGGCTTGCTGCACGACATGGCGAAAGACCACATCAGTCACATCTTCCATTGGTGCCAATATAAAAAAGGGCTTTGGTAACTCGGCCCAAAAATTTGTCTCCATTCCTTCTGCTCCGTTCTGGCAATCAGTGTTGCCGACTTGTCAAAAATCATGACCATTATACAAGGAATACCCTTAAGAAGCAAAAAGCGCGTCCCTAGCATTCCATATGCACCGTTCTATTTGGGGCGTGCTTGTTCCTAGCGTATACTAAATGTATCAAAGAAAAAGGAGTGACAGCTATGACAGAACCAGTGCTAATCGATCCACGCAAATTGTACCATACAGGGACCTTCAATAAAGAAGACCAAGAAGACGTTGCCGTGCAGGATGAGATGTCCATCACCCCTGACTGCGGTGAAGAAAGCTACCAAGGGACACATCAATTGGAAAACCGCCGCGTCTTGATTACAGGTGCAGACTCTGGCATCGGTCACGCAGTCGCTATCGCTTATGCACGTGAGGGCGCCGATATTGCTTTGCACTTTTTACCCGGTGAAGAGAAAGATGCCCAAGAAGTCGCGAACTATATCGAGCAAGCCGGCCGCAAAGTCGTGCTATTGCCAGCTGATTTACGAGAGGAGTCCGCTCCAGAAAAGCTAGTCAAACAAGCCGTCGCGGGACTAGGTGGTTTAGATACCTTAGTGTTAAATGCCGCCCAACAAATTAGCCAAGAAGACATCGCCCAACTTCCGATCCAACAAGTCCGTGACACCTTTACGGTCAATATTGTCTCGATGTTTGCCCTCATCAAAGCCGCCGAGCCCTATTTACCAGCGGGAGGTGCAATCGTGACATCGACTTCCACTCAAGGTTTTAACCCTAGTGGGAACTTACTCGACTATGCCGCGACCAAAGCATCCATCCGCAGCTTGACCATCAGCTTGGCGAAACAATTTGCTAAAAAAGGCATCCGCGTCAATGGCGTCGCACCCGGTCCAGTCTGGACGCCCTTGCAACTAGACGGTGGCCAACCATTAGAAGAACTGCCAGAGTTTGGCCAAGACACGTTACTCGGTCGCGCCGGTCAACCCGTCGAACTAGCACCCGTCTATGTCTTTTTAGCATCAAACAAAGCCAGCTATGTCACCGCCCAAATCTACGGCGTCACAGGTGGCGAAGCGATTAACTAATCGCCGACTACACCCCGACTGGCCAGACCAGCCGGGGTATTTTTTTCTAGTCACCAGTCATTGGACATGCTATAGTTAAAAAAAAACGAAAGGATAAGACAATGATTACAAGAACCCCTTTCGGAGAAAACTGTCTATGGATTACGATCGATTCCGATCGCCTAGCCGATTCCTCCAATGTCTACGAAGAATACGAGATTGATCCTGAGACACTTTCTTACGCCCTGGATAAAAATGAACGCGCCCATACCGAGTACGAATTTGATACGGATACCCTGACTGTCATCTTCAATGTCTTAAACCAGACCAAAGATGACAATCACTATGAGACGATCCCGATGACCTTTGTGGCCAAACGCGACCGCTTATTGACCATCTATAACCACGAGAACGCCTATATTATCGAGCGGATGAAGCGCTACTTAGCACGCAATCCCGAAATATCTGTCTATAAATTTTTATTTGTCAGTTTGTTTTTGATTTCAGAAGCGTATTTCCCTTACGTCGAAAAGATGGACCGTGCCAAAGATGAATTCAATCGCAAACTCAGAGAAAAGACGACCAAGCGTAACTTATTGGCGCTATCTGATATCGAGACGGGAATGGTTTATTTGGTCTCGGCAGCCAACCAAAACGTCATTTTGCTCGAGCAACTAAAAGGACAATTCGTCTACAAAACCATGGATGACGTCGAGCGTGAACAACTCGAAGACTCCATCATCGAAGCACGACAATTATCCAGTATGACCCAACTTAACGCACAAGTCTTGCAGCAATTGTCCGGAACGTACAACAACATTCTAAACAATAATCTGAATGACAACATGACCACCTTAACCATCATTTCGATTTTATTGGCGATGCTGGCCGTCATTACTGGCTTCTTCGGGATGAATGTCCCACTACCCATGACCCACAACAAGCATGCCTGGCTGATCATCATCGGTTTTAGCGCCCTCTTGTGGCTCATCTATGCCGCAGCCCTACGCTACATCATACGTAAAAAATAAACGGCTGAGACAGAATACAAAAAGACCAGACCAGCCAAAAGTGATTTCACACACTTTTGGCTGGTCTGGTTTTTACTTTTAGCTACTCGATTTGATTAAAACTTCTTTTTTCACCAACTACGCTTCTGTTGTATCTATTTTTCGTTCCCGAATCGTCAAACCTTTCAAGAAATTGCGAGCAAAACTATCCTTGCATGGCATATAATTTCGCTGACCCGCCTTCCGCAAAATCGCCCCAATCTCGCTAGGCGATACATAAAGCCCCGCCAAGTGCAAACACTCTTGAATGTCTTCACTAGTCATAGTCAACGCGATTTTGACCTTTTTGATCATCACATTGTTCACATGTGCTTGACTCGTTATTTGGAAAGGATTCGGTGGCGTCACGCCTGGCTTAGCCGGCTGCGGCCCACGCTTAAAGACAATCAGACCATTAAAAAATTGCTCCAACGTCCGTGAATCACAGACCGCATCGCGCGGCAAATCCGCCTCAGGATCTTGCTTTGTAAGCAGCTGCCCCAACGTAGGCAAATCCATCTCCCTGCCTCCTAAACGAAAAATCTCCACCATCTGCTGATTACTGAAATCCAACGCATAACGCAAACGAATTAATATATCATTATTATTCACTTATTTCTCCTATCTTTTAGACAATCGATCGTCCTCATCCACATCATATCATGTGAAGGAATAGTTTTCATCAAAACTGCACCCTCTTTTGCTATATTTACAAGCATGGAAACAATCGTATACACTACTCATAGCATGATGTAACACAGGATAGACAGACGATTCTTCACCATCCATGTACACTACACTTACTAGGAGGATATAAAATGAACTTTAGCAAACAATTAAAAAAATACCGGGAGCTGAATGGCTATTCTCAAGAAATATTAGCAGAAAAAATCTATGTCACTCGCCAAACGATTTCTAAGTGGGAAAATGATAAAACCTATCCAGATATTCACAATTTGATTGCTCTAAGCGTTCTTTTTGATATTACCTTAGATGAATTGGTCAAAGGAGACGTGGCAACGATGAAAAAAATGGTCAACAGTGAACACATGGACAAAAACACAAAGGGGATGCTTTTCTTTATTCTACTGGCATTAATAGTAGGAGTACCCAGTATCACTATTTTTGGTGCAAAGGGATACCTTCCATTTGGAATATTGTGGGGAATCAGCATGGTATTTGCACTAAAAATAGAAAAAGAAAAGAAGAAAGCTAATGTAAAAACACTAAAAGAAATCATTGCCTTTACTGAAGGAAATCCAAACTTAGAAACATTGCAAAAACAAAGAAATAATAGAAAATATTTTGTCGAAAAAGTTAGTATTGTACTTGCATTTACGGCAATTGCAGCCATCTTAGCGTTGGCAATCGTATACGCAACAGAGCTTTTTATGAAGATATAGGTATACCATCCAAATAAGAATAAATGATGCGGTAGAGTCGTCAATTGACTGTCTCCACCGCATCAACATACACTACAAAAATTGTTTTAACGTATATACTGCCCCAATCATTCCAGCATCATTTTGCAATTTAGTTGGAATAATAGGAATCTGAATAATATTTTTTAGCCGATGAAAACTTTCATGTTTGCTTAATAATTCCTCTAATCGCTGTTTCAATTGATTACTGAATTCTTCATTTTCACTGATTCCACCGCCAATTAAAATAGCCTCAGGATCAAAATTGCACATCAGATTCATAAGTCCTACACTTAAATCGGTATAAAACTGTTCTAATACCGACTGAGCAACTTTTTCCCCATTTTTTGCTCGGTTCATTATTTCAAAAGCATCATATACATCTACATCCTCAGCTTCTAAATTCTCCAGATGTTTTTTAAGATTGTATTGATGACACAAACCGCCAACGACTGCTGCTCGTTGATTATATGAAACCTTTTCTATATCTTCTTTAGGTAAACGATCAATTAACATCCAACCAAATTCTCCAGCCATACCATGGGCACCACTGAATAATTTTCCATCGATAACGATTCCACCACCAATTCCGGTACCCAGAACGACACATAAATAATTTTCGAAATCTTTTGCGTTCCCTATCCACTTTTCTGCAATAGCTACTGCATTCGCATCATTAATAATTGATATAGGAAGATTCACCTTCTCCTCTAATACCATTTTTAAATTTGTTCCATATAAACTGTGAATAGACCCAGCTGTGGTCATCAATCCATTTTTTTGAATGATTCCGGGGGCACTAATTCCTACTCCGTCAATTTCTTCATCTTTATAATTATCTATAATGGTCACTAGTTGGTGAATCAAGTCATCCTTTATGTGACTCGTTTGAACTGAATTTTTAGTAGACACTCTCCCTTGATCATCCACCAATCCGTATTTAATGGTTGTTCCACCTATATCTATCCCGATAAACACTACACTTACCTCTTTTCATTTAACTCGTATCGTTTAATTATTTGTTGAAATAACCATGAATTTGCCACTATACACGTACCTAAACCCCAAAAAAGCCACACTAGAAAGAGCTTATGGACAAAAATACCACCTATAAAATACAAGAACCATACTCCAAAAATTAAAATTGCAGAAGGAACATATTGCAAAACAAGAAAGAAAGAATTTTTTAAGGTAATAAAAGCATTGTTTTCAAATCGAGAAAGAAGTGGAAATACGATCATACAGGTCATCATGAAAATGGTAAATAAAAGTAGCATTGGATATTGAATCCAACTAAATTTGCTAACAAAAGGAATGCTAACTATCAGTAAAAAAATAACAACTAAATAGCTACACCATATTTTCGTCGCGTTCCAGAAATTCTTTTTAAATGACTTAAAGTATTCTTTTGATATTGATTGTCCCTTTTGTTCGATTATGCCAAATGCTACTGTATATCCAGCAGTCAAAGCTGCACCAATCGTAATCAAAGGAATGGAAGAAAGAATCATAATGATGGTTAGTACTAATAAGTCACTGCACAGTTGCATTATCTGATATATTTTCCCGTTTGAATCAAACCAGCCATTCATTCTTTCTTCTCCTCCTCCATTGCTTATATCTTATTCATCTAAACCCAATTTTTTCTTATTTTCAGCTATTTTTTCATTTCTTACTTTATTAATTGCTTCAATATCGTTATCCTTTTGGAATGTTTTGTATTTTTTCAAAATTGACTCTAATTGCTCATCGTTATCTGAACGTAACATTCCCACAAGAGTGGTTCCCCAATTTGTTTGAACTGCACTCAAGGCACGTGCTTCTTGTGTTCCAGAATCCGGTCCAATATTTTCTGTTGTAAATTGAGATTTTAACTTTCCTGTACCCCATTCTTGCATTTGTTTCACGGCAGATACATAAGAATCTGGATTTAGTGCTTTGTATCGATCGTGCCCAAATTGAATAAATTCGCCAATTCGGTATTCTTTTTGCCATTTTTCGGGTTCATTACTTTGTACTTGGCTAGCAGATTCAGTCCAGTGAACCGTACCATCAGCATCTTTAGTATAAGTTTGTCCTTCAATACCAAAGTTCGTTAACATTTGACCTTCTTCACTAAGTAAATAGGTGAATACTTGCATAGCTTTTGCTGGATCTTTGCTTTGTTTACTAATGTAGTTAATCATCCACCCAGAAATTCCCGCTTGTGACAGTGTTGCTTTACGTCCTTTTGTGCTTTGAATACCATCCACTGCAATATAAGAGGAGTTTGGATTTGATGAAGCAAACGTTTGCAGAGCGACCCCTTGATTGACGAAAGAACCCATCATCATTGTTGCATATTTACCCGTTTGAACTTTTTCTTTAAATTTATCTCCATCATCAGTGAAAGAATCATCACTTATATTTCCATCTTGATGTACTTGTCGGAATGCTTTGACCCAGTTGATATAGTCTTCATCCAGATTGCGGTCATAGTATTTTCCATCTTTTGTATATGGAACACCCAACATATCTTGGACAACTCCATCCATCGATCCATTTGATGAACCGTCCGAAGCAAAGTCATTAAAGCCAAAAGGAATCAAATCAGGAAATTTTTCCTTAATTAATTTCATTGCCTTTACAAAGTTCTCTGGTGTTGTCATATCTGGTTTACCAATGGCTTCGTATACATCTTTTCGAATAATAAACGCATCGCGAGTATAAATATTCCCACTATCGTAATCCGCTTGTGTATTAGAATAATCTGGATAGCCATATGTTTTGTCATCAGATAATTTATACCAATTAAGTGTATCTTTACTTGCTACATTGTAAAAATATGGGTCATATTTATCAGCTAAATCTTGTAATGAATATGCCCAGGTGTTTGCTTTACGTGCCACAGAAGAGTTGGAATCAAAGACTGACACAATATCCGGCATATCTCCACCAGCAAAATACGTGTTTAATTTTGTATCATCACCTGTTATAAATTTGATGTTAATATTCAAATCTTCTTTTATTTTTTTGTTACCATATCTTTACCAAACTCAGTATTCCACCAGTCAGCATTTACATACCAAGTTAGTGTCGTTGTTTCTTTTTTTGTATCGATTTTCCATGCTGGTGTTTCTTTGTCTATTTTGTATCTTTTGGATATCGATGGTAACTTCGCCGAACCACTTTCGTTAGTATCTTTTTTGCTGCCACAAGCGGCTAAACTCACTATTAATCCACTCGCCAGCCCCAAAGTAAGTAATCCTTTTTTCCAATTTGCTTTCATTACTATTTTTCCTCCTATTCTTTAACCGCACCTAACATCATTCCTGAAATAAAGTGCTTTTGTAATAATGGATAGATAATTAAAATTGGTACAGTCGTAACAACAATCGTAGCCAATTGAATCCCTTTAGAAGTCGTGCCTATTTCAATTGCTGCATTCAATCCTTGTGAGGAAGCAGCTTGTGATTGCGTAATAATTTCGTACAGCTTCATTTGTAACGGATATAGCGCTTTATCTGTGACATACAATTTGGTTGTCATAAAGTCATTCCATTGCCATACCCCATGAAATAAAGCAATTGTAGCCAATGCTGGTTTTGATAACGGTAGAAATATTTTTTTAAATACTACCCAATCACTCGCTCCATCAATTTTTGCTGATTCTTCTAATGATGTCGGCACATCTCGGAAAAAATTCATCAAGATAATGACATCATAATAACTTAATAAAGATGGAATAATGTAAACCCAAAATGTATTTAATAATCCTAATGATTTGATTAGCAAATAGGTTGGAATCATTCCTCCTGAAAAAAGCATCGTAATTAGTCCAAGGCTGGAGTAGAGACTTCTTCCCTTTAGTTCTCTTTTACTTAACGAATAAGCAACAACCGCACAAAATGCCGTGTGTGCCAAAACACCAACCACTGTTTTCGAAACTGAAATAAATAATGCTGACCATAAACTACTATCACTTAGCACTCGAATATAATTATCCAGCGATGTTTCTTTCGGCCAAAAAATAAAATTACCTTTAGCCAATGAATCACTTGTGGCAAATGAAGAAGCGACAATATTCCAAATAGGTACAATGATAATAATGGTAAATAAGATGAGTAAACAGATATTTAGGATATTAAATAGTTGACCATCCTTGCTTTTTAGTTTTTTAAAACTACTCTTTTTGGCTTTCATTTGATTTTCTCACCCCTTTTCTATAATACCGATTGATTGTCGTTCAATTTTTTTGTCACAAAATTGGTTGCAATCAATAAAATAAGAGAAATTACTGAAATACCTAATCCTACTGCAGTTGCATAAGAGAAGTCTCCTTGCATTAGCCCAATGCGATAAACATAAGAATTAATTACCTCAGACTTGGGTTGGTTTTGAGAATTCATTAATACGAGGGTTTGATCTAAATTAGAGTTAAGCAAACCACTCACAGTCAGAATTAAGTTTAATGAGATGATATTTCGAATCATTGGAATCGTGATACTCCAAATTTGTCGTAAGCGACTTGCACCATCCATTTTGGCAGCTTCATAATACGTTGGATCAATTTTCGCCATTGTAGCTAAATAAAGAATTGTTCCCCAGCCAGCCTCTTTCCATACATCTGAAATAGATGCAATCCACCAATACTTCCCTGCATCCAACATATGGTTGCTTTGCGTATGGATACCACTAAAACTTAATAATTGATTAAACATTCCGTTTGAAGAAAACCAAGTAATTAACATCCCGCCTAGAATAATCCATGATAGAAAATGTGGAAGATAAGAAATCGTTTGCACCACACGCTTAAAGATGCTATCGCGAAGCTCATAAATCATCACCGCTATAATAATTGGTAAAACAAAACCAAATAATAATTTCAAGAAACTAATGCCTAACGTATTCACTACTGATTGCCAAAAATATTTATCATTCATTATTACCTTGAAGTTATCCAAACCAACCCACTGTGCGTTCTGAATTGTATCAATAACTGTATAATTCTTAAAAGCGATGACTAATCCATATATCGGAATAAAATTAAAAATAATCATATAAATTACACCCGAAAGTGCCATTCCTTGTAGCTGCCATTGCTTTCGGAAACCGTGACCAAATCGTCGTACTCGATTTATTACTGATTGTTGTTTTCCTTTCATTCAACTTACCCCTCTCAATAAAAACGTTTTATTTTTTAGTCTATTAACTATCCAAGAATTCTTGTGCTTTCTCTCTCAATAAACTGAGTTGGTAACTGATAACTTTCCCCACGTCTTTGTTCATTAATTAAACCTAAGAGAACTTTAACAGCTTGCTTCCCTTGTTCTTCAATAGGATTATCGATTGTCGTAAGTGCAGGCTTAAAGTAACGTAATGCATCAATATTATCAAATCCGACAACACTAAAATCAGCTGGCACTTGATACCCCTTAGCTACGATGCCCTGAATAATCCCTAATGCACTTAAGTCATTGCCACCAATTATGGCTGTGGGATACTCTTTTTTGGGTAATTTTTCTAAAAGATCAATAATTCGTTTATAGCTCGTTTGTTCATTAAAATCACCATCTACTATGTACTTAGATTTAAGTGGTATACCATGTTCTTTCAGTGATGTTACATATCCACGAAAACGTTCTTCGCTATCATAGACACCTTGCGGTCCCTTAAAGAAAGCAACTTTATTGTGATTTAGCGATACCAAATAGTCAGTTACTTGTTTTCCAGCTTGAAATGAATCAAAGGTAATACTACTGATCCCTTCATCGCAAATCAAACGGTCAATAAAGACTGCTTTTAAACCTTCTCTTTTAATAGCAATTAAATCCGACTCATCAATCATATCTTCAAATCCAATCAAACCATCCACCGTGTGTCCAAACATATGATTTCGCAGTACATTTTTATCTGCGGATATAATGATGCTTACTCCATAACCAAAACGCTCCGCCTCTTGAGAAATCGCTTGTACTAAAACGCTAAAAAATGGACCCACAATCGTGTGCGTGTAAAACCCCAACATTTTCGTTTGTTGCGCTTTTAACTGCTTTCCTCTCAAATTTGGTACATAATGCAAACTTTGCGCTGCTTCGACAATTCTTTTTTTTGTCTCTGGACGTACAACATCTACACCATTTAATGCCTTTGAAACCGTTGCAATGGAAACTTGGGCTTCACGAGCTACATCCCGAATAGTTATTTTCTGCCCCATCATGAACACCTCTTAACTGAAAACGTTTTTACTATGCAAGTATAGATAAAAACGTTTTCAAATTCAATGAATCTCGATCAATTTGGTTGTCGTTCCGTCAATTTGAAAGAGACAGTCAGGTTGGTACAAGTTGTACCAACCTGACTGAATTTTCTTTGCATGTCCTTGAATTCTATCCAACAAAACACGGGGCACTCCATACGATACGCTTACTACTTTCACCAATGAAAAAGGTCACTTTGCCAAGTTCAATTTGTTTGGTCAAATCAGCATGAACATATTGCAAATCTTTTTTATCAATAGTAAAGGTAACAATAACCTTTTGGTTGGGTTCTAATTTTACAACTTTCACATCTAGTAATTCAATCATCGGCCTTACCACTGTGGTCACTTCATCTCGCATATAAAGCTGCACAATTGAGTGTGTTTGAATATCTGTATCATTACTCACCGTCATTGTTAATCTAGTTGAGCATTCATCTGATAGCTGATTGGTCGATAGTTGAATATTCTTCCAACTTACTGTGGCATATTGCAATCCAAAACCAAATTCATAGAGAGGATCATTTGAACAATCCAAATATTTCGAAAGATATTTTTCTTGATAATTTGTTTGAGTAAGTGGTCGACCTGTCTCCATTTGTTGATATGTCAAAGGAAGCTGTCCTTCATTCTGTGGAAAGGACATCGGTAGTCTCCCTGAAAAATCAAAGTCTCCTGTTAGTAATTGTGCTAATATGTGTCCTGCCTCACTGCCTGGAAACCAAGCCATAACTAACCCATCAACTTTTGGTTCAATATCTGTTAAAACTAATGGTCGGCCGGCAAAAATTACCGCAATCGTTACTTTCCCCATTTTGTGAAGTTCATCTAACCATAATTGATCTTCGAAAGGCACTCTTAAATGAACCTTGCTAGCAGCTTCCCCAGTTTCTCCGCTCGTTTCACCTATTGCTACGATTATTTTGTCCGCTTCCTGAATAGCTTTCACTACTTCTGCATCTTGCAATCGTTCAGATGGTGTTCCTTTAATGAATGTCAATGTATCATTTCCACCATCGACCAATCCTTGTTTTAAAGAAATAGCCATCTCTTGTTTTCCAATCCATGACCAAGCTCCTAAAACATCTTGCGAATCGGCCTTTGATCCTAACAAAATAATTTTTTCATTTTTCTTGAGCGGTAATACTTGATGTTCGTTTTTTAATAAAACAGGTGTCCGAAGTGCTATTTCATTATTTACTTTTCTATATTCATTCGACTGTACACGACTATTCATTGAACGATATGGATTTTCAAATAAATTCAATTCATTTTTTACCGTTAAAATACGCCAAACCACTTGGTCCAATAACTCTTCCCAACCATTTTCACTTACTAAATGTTCTAAGTGTTCATGATAACAGTTGGACATCATTTCAATTTCTATTCCAGCTTGGAATGCAAGTTTAGCTGCCTCGCTACTATTCTCAGCTACACGATGGGCACAGAGTTCTTGGACAGCCCCCCAATCTGAAATGACAACCCCTTCAAATTTCAATAACTCTCGTAATACATGTTGAATAAGTGGGCGATTTGCGGTCATAGGTACACCAGATACGCTTTGAAAGGCCGTCATGACAAATTTTGCTCCCGCTTCGATTGCTTGTTGAAAAGCAGGTAGATAATTTTGATACAACTCAACATCCGATAAGTTGGCCTCATTGTAATCACGACCGCCTTTAGCAGCACCATATCCAACAAAATGTTTCACACAAGAGGCAATCTTATTGGGATCATTCAGACTTTCCCCTTGATAGCCACGAACATAGGCTGCGGTCAAGCGTGCTGCCAATCTGGGGTCCTCTCCACTACTTTCCAGCACTCTGCCCCATCTTGCATCGGTTACATGATCAGCCATAGGGGAAAATGTCACGTGAATTCCAGCGTCGGCTGCCTCTTTTGCCGAATAGTGAGCCATTTTTTCTACAACTTTCTCATCAAACGAAGCTGCTAATGCTAAAGGAATGGGAAAAATATGCTCATATCCATGGATGACGTCTGCCATAAAAAGTAGCGGTATTTTATGTTTACTACGTTGCAAATAATTTTTTTGAATCATTTCGACCTGTTCTCGAGTATGGGTACCTAGCACTGATCCAACTTGATACAATGTTCGCTTGTCTAAATTCCAAGCTTGAGCTGGTCCTGTCACTTCTCCCTCACTATCAAAAAAATCTGGTGTAATTTGAATTAATTGGCCAACTTTTTCTTCAATAGAAAGATTGTTCATAAGCTCTAACAAGTTTTTTTCATTCATTCAACAGATACCTCATTTTTTGCAATGATACCTTGATACCAAGCGAATGAGTCTTTTTTTAATCGTTTTAAACTTCCATTTCCCTGATTATCTTTATCAACATAAATAAAGCCATAGCGTTTTTCCATTTCTCCACTTCCAAAACTTACTATATCGATGATTCCCCATGGAGTATACCCCATTAAATCAACACCATCTTCTGAAATCGCAAGAGCCATTTGTTTGATATGTTCTTCTAAATAAGCAATTCGATATGGATCATGAATTTGATGATCTTCTAATTTATCATATGCTCCAAAGCCATTTTCAACGATAAATAATGGCAATTGATAGCGCTCATAAACCACATTAAGCGTATATCGTAAACCAACAGGGTCAATTTGCCATCCCCAGTCACTTGCTTGCACATAAGGATTATTGACCATTTTGGCATTTGGATAGTCAGGAATTGCTGCTCCTTTTGTTTCTGGTAAGGTAGTCACAGCTCCTGACATATAATAACTGAATCCAACATAATCAACCGTTCCTTCTTTTAAAGCATCCAGTTCTTCTTGCGAGTACTGGATTTTATAACCTTTCTTTTCCCAATCATTTACTGCATACGCTGGTATCTCACCACGTACATGAATATCACTATAAAAAAATCGGCGATCCATGACTTTTACGGAGGCCATCATATCATCTGGATGACAGCTATACGGATATACAGGAACATACGCCATCATGCAACCAATTTGAAAATCTGGATTAATTTTCTTTCCAAGCGCGACAACCTTTGCACTTGCTATCAATTCATTTAGTCCGGCTTGAAAAATTTTTTCCTCCTTATTGTCGGTTTCCTCTAGCAACACAGCTGAATTTGTCCAAGTATGTAAGTCATGTTGCCCATCTGCCTGATTATTAATTTCGTTAAACGTCATCCAATATTTCACCTTGTGCTTGTATCGTTTCATGACAGTCTCAGCATAATGAACAAAAAAGTCAATTAATTTTTTATTGGTAAATCCACCATATACTTCATATAAATGATAGGGAATTTCAAAATGTGACAAGGTGATGACAGGTTCAATGCCGTTCGCTAGCAGGGTATCAAATAATTGATCATAATAAGCAAGTCCGGCTTCATTAGGTTGTTCTTCATCACCATTCGGAAAGATTCTTGACCAGGCAATCGATGTTCGAAAAGCTTTCAAGCCAAGCTCTTTAAATAATTGGATATCCTCTTGATAGTGATGGTAAAAGTCAATAGCTTCATGATTTGGGTAGTATTCATTAGGAAGAATACCTTGGGTAATCTTACGAGCAATCCCATTTCCTCCAGCGGTCATCACATCAGCAATACTCACACCCTTGCCATCGACATCCCACGCACCCTCTACTTGGTGAGCAGCAACTGCCCCACCCCATAAAAATGAATCTGGAAATTTTATCTTCATACTTTACATCCTCTCAATTAATACTCATTTTCTTCACTATAGGTAATGAGAAGGCTTACTTCAATGTGTAACGCTCATTATGGTCGTTGTTCCATCAATTCGAAAAAAAAACCAGTATGGTACAACATGTACCATACTGGTTTCATTTTTCTATAGACAAACGATAATTTTCAGAGAGTGCTTCTACCAAAAAAACACTTGGCAATTGACTCGTCAAATCTTCATACTGATGAATTCGGTGGACAACTGTTTTATAATCTAAAACAATATCAGACATTTGAGCTAAAGTTGATGATTGGTCACCCGTAATTGAAACAACAAAAAAATCATCTTTGTTACAAAAGCCACTAACCATCTCCACCATTTCGGTCGTTCTTCCTGTTACAGATAAAACAATAATGACACTTTCACTCGTGTTTTCCAATTTTGCAAAAATTGGATAGGTTGGATCGACAAGTGCATAGGTGTTCAATCCCAATGTTGCAAACCGTCTTGCAGCATATTTACAAATGGTTCCAGATGCGCCTATTCCAAAGAAAATGACATTCTCAGCAGACATAAGTTTTTCAGAAACTGTCGTTAATTTTGTATCTAAATCCCGCGGAAAATTTTCTTCTTTTAGCAAATTAAATGTGCCAAACAATGATGATTTTTGACTAGTAGGGACCTTAAATTGCGTACGAAATTCCGTAAAACTCTGATAACCCAGTTTTCGAATAAAGCGCATGACTGACGAAGCAGAAGTATGCGATTCATTTGCTATATCTCTCACTCTCATATATGGAATTCGGTCACTCGAACTCGACATAAAGTGATAGATCGATCGATCAGTATCAGATAGTTGATTAAAATCTATGTTTCCAAAAAATGACACAACCACCCCTCCTTATACTACTTTTTAAGGCAAATCATTTCCGGCTGCAAAATACACATCGTACCATTCTTGTTTTGTTAGGGTAATCTCACTTCCAGCCGCACTATCTGCAATGCGCTCAGGGTTCATCGTTCCCAAAATCACTTGCATTTGTGCTGGATGCCGTAAAATCCATGCAGTCGCAATTGCATTTTTGGTCACATTGTATTTCTCTGCAAGAGTTTGCATGCACATGTTTAATTCAGGAAATTGTTCATTATCGATAAAAACACCTTCAAAAAAACCATATTGAAATGGTGACCACGCTTGAATCGTCACACCCTTACGCCGAGAAAATTCTAAAATGCCACCATCATGGTCAATCGACCGTGAATCGAGCATGTTAACATGCAATCCCGCATCAACCATTCCAGTGTGCATAATACTAAACTGCAACTGATTGATGACCAATTTTTGATGGACGGCCTCCTGTACCAACTTGTATTGTTCCGGATGAAAATTCGACACACCAAAGTGCCTTACCTTACCAGAAGTCTGTAATATATCAAATGTTTCTGCTATTTCATCCGGTTCCATCAATGGATCCGGACGATGAAGTAGATAACTGTCTAAATACTCAATGCCCATTCGTTGCAAAATTCCATCAACGGAAGCCAAAAGATGTTCCTTAGAAAAGTCAAACCGTTGACCAGGAACAATGCCCCCCTTGGATTGAATGAAGAGTTCCTCTCTTTTCACTGATCCTCGCTTCAATACTTCACCAAAAACTACTTCTGATTGACCATTACCATACATGTCTGCCGAATCGATAAAGTTAATACCTGCCTCCATGGCTGTTTGCACTGCTTTTTCTGCCTTTGTCACTTCTAAATTAGCCATCCGCATAATTCCTAAAGCCACTGCTGACGCCTGCCAGCTCGTTTGGCCAATTGCTCGTTTTAACATGTGAAAACCTCCTTGGGATACACACGAGAAATTCATGTGTTTGGTTATATGAAAAAGTATAGCATTGAATCACTACAAGAATACAATCTTTGTTCTTTTCGACATAAGATGAAAAACTAGTTTTATATGAAAAAATTGAACATTTTACTCCCCTGTTAAAAATTCGTACATATTTGGTTCAACAGTGTCCTTCAAATTGAATTCCATTTCAACTACATTTCTCTTTATCCCTTGCGTTGTCATTTTCTGTAATTGTCTAATTGTTTTAATATCTGGAGTCATTTCACCAAGATAATAAAAATCAATTTCATTATCTTTTTTACTATACCGACGCTTAACAAATAGATGAATATTCCAATCCTCACTTGATTTTAGTAACTTAACCTCTGGAGAATCAATAGTACGAGGTGACTTTGTAAACCATTTAAATCTTGTTGGATCTAAAAATTCATCTTCATATACCATCTGAGCAGCTTTAAAATCTTCTCCTTTGTCTAGCGTAATAAATATTACAAAGTGATTATTACTGTATGTGTATCCTCCGATGCTCTGCTCATTCTGGTTAAATACCATATTTAAAGCACGTAATGCATCTTTTCTACGATAACGTTTATAGAGAGTTAAAGCTTTTGTACTATCAAATTCCCATGCATTGTTTAATCCAACCATTAAAGTGTCTACTACTAATTTGAAGAAATATTCATGTTTCATCATATCTCTAAAACTATGTGTCATCTCTAATCTTGTTCCGTTAATTATAAACAACTGAATATTATCATAGTTCGCTCTAACCGTAGATACATAAAAAGATGAATCCAAAACTTTATAAATTGTTTCAAGCATACGCTCATTGTATTTTAAATTATTTCTATCTAGTAATTCAGTTATTTCTTCAAAAGCCATAGCTGATTTTCTTTTAGAAATAATCTCCAACATAATGACCAGTTCATGCGGTCTTACTCCACTAATGAATTCATTAGATAAAAATTTTAAAGCATTCTCTTCAGCCGAAGATAAAAGCGAATCATTTTCACGTAACTTTTTTAAAAAATGGTAATAGGTCTTCTCTCTACGAATTATAACGGATGGTTCGACACTCCCCATACGCTGAAAATCTTCTAAAAAAGGGGTATCATTCAACCGATTTTTCAAACGAAAATATTCATTTTTTATTTCTCCAAACGAATCTAATTTTGCTTGGTCAATCGACCGAAAAATACGTTCTTTAGCTACTCTTTCAAAATTCACCAGAGACAATCCTTTTATATAAGTCGAGTCGATTGTATCTCTTCGGACATTGTTTTTATTTCTAGAATTATCTCCAGATAACGCAATCGGAATCATATAATTATTTTTATAATTACCAATAAAATCAATAACCGTGACAAATTCTTTCGAACTATCTTTTCTAAGACCGCGTCCTAGTTGTTGAATAAATACGATACTCGATTCTGTACTTCTTAACATAACAATTTGATTTACTTTAGGAATATCAATTCCCTCATTAAAAACATCAACAGTGAATATATAGCTTATTTCACCATTTTCTAGACGTCTAATTTCATTTTCCCTAACGATAATGGAATCCTCGCCTGATAAATAAGAGCTTGCAATTCCATGAATATTAAACTGCATAGCTAGCTGTTTTGCTTCCTCTTTTCGACTACAAAAAACCAAACCTTTTGGAGTATTTCCAGAGCAACCATAGTAATTAAGTCTATTTATCAAAAACTGAACTCTTTGCTCATTGGTCAGCTGTGAAATAGTTGAGTTTTCATGAATAACACTGCCATCTTTTTCATAGTCTGTTACAGCAAAATAATGAAATGGGCATAAAAAATCTTCTTCTAAAGCTTCTTGTAGTCTAATTTCATAAGCAATATTGTAGTCAAATAACTCAAAAATATTAAATCCATCTGTTCTTTCTGGAGTTGCAGTCATGCCTAATAAAAATTGAGGATGAAAATAATCGATTATTTTATTATACGAAGCTGCACCTGCCTTATGAACTTCATCAATCAATATATAATCAAAAGCATTTTTTTCGAACAGCTTATAATAGTTTTCTTTGGAAATAGTTTGAATTGTAGCAAATAGATATTTAGCATCAATCTTTTTTTCAGTACCTGATAACATGCCAAAATCTGAGTCATTTCCCCCAATAATTTTTTTAAACGATTCCATAGATTTCTTCAATATTTGTTCTCTATGAACAACAAAAAGTACTCTATTCGGCTTTAATTGTGCTACATCAAAAGCTGCTAGATAAGTTTTACCAGTACCTGTAGCAGAAATAACCAATCCTTTTGTCGCTTTCTTTTCTTCTCTTAGTAAACGCAAATTTTCTAATGCTAGTTTTTGCATTTTATTTGGGAGAATATAATCAGATTCATCTTTCTCGTCAGCAACGATTAATTTTGCCGTATAACGGATATTCATTTCAGGATGAAAAGACCTTCTAAATCCCACTAACCAAGTGTCTGTTAGTTTCTCTGCTTGCTCCCATTCTTCGATCAAATGATTTTGAATAGTTGATAATAATTCACCATTATCATATGAATTTAGTTTTATATTCCACTCATAATTTATTTTTAATGCATTCATTGTTAAATTTGAACTTCCTATGATAAAGGTTTGATAGTCTTTCATATCAAATAAATATCCCTTGGAATGAAATCCTTGTTTCTTGGAAATTCGAACTTCTACGTTAGGAATTTGCATTAGCGATTGAAAAACATCTGGATTATTAAATCCTAAATATGTAGAAGTTAATATTCTTCCAGAAATACCCCTGCTTGCCAAATCAGCCATTTGTGTTTTTATAGCATCTAAACCTGCTTGAGTTATAAATGCAACAGAAATGAAAAAAGAAGAGCATTTAGTCAAATCATTTTGAAGAAGTGTTAAAAAGTAAGTATTTTTTTCAGGATCATTTATAATAAATTTCGGATTTAGTTTTTCACTGATCACTGACTTATCAACAAAAGCTTTTTGTAATGCATTAGTTAAAAAATCCATACTATCCAATTCCTTCATGTACTATTTTATTAACAGTTGGTAAATCAGCGGGTGCCCAATTTAGCTCTTTTATCTCTTTTGATGCCAACCATTTAATTGCAACGTGTTCCGTCAATTTAGGCTCTCCATGAATAAGGTGACAAACAAAAGTTGTGAGATTGACAACACCAAAATCGTATTCAAATTGGCAAAACGCAAACTCAGTATTTTCGATGGAAACAGAAATTTTTAATTCTTCTTTTAATTCCCTAGAAAGGGCTTCCATTTTCGTTTCACCAGTCTCTATCTTGCCACCGGGAAATTCCCATAAATGAGCCAAGTTTCTACCAGGTCCCCTTTGACAACATAGAATTTTATTATCTTTAACCAAAACAGCACCTACGACATTAATTTCCTTTTTCATCTTCTTGCAACGCCTCCATCGCCCATGTGTTTATCGCTTAAATTTTTCTACGTACTTTTTTACTTATAATAATTAGATCACACATATGGATTTGCTTCAAGATTTTCGTTACTATCATTTTGCTTTAGGCATCTCTTTTTCATTCGCTCTCCCTTAAGTTCACTTTTTGTTTTTCTCTTTTCAAAATAAGCACCAAATGTCCATTGTGAATTGAAAACGCATTCCCTAAAATAAAGGTGTGAGGAGGAAGTTGAATCCTCTACTGAAGATTGAAGAAAGGAGGAAAAGGAGATGCACAAAGCATTGGTAGCCTGCCGAGCAGGAGTGGGATCAAGTTTGATGCTCAAGATTAAAGTAAATGAAGTCGTGAAAGAAAATCAATATCCTATTCAAGTGGAACATTCATCATTGGATGGATTAAATGGATTCGACGGGGATATGGTGATTACGTTAATTGATGTCGCAGAAGAACTAGAACAAAAAGGGATTCCACAAAAAATTATTGGCATTCGTAATATAATGGACAAAAAAGAGATCAAAGAAAAATTAGATGCCGCATTACAGGGTTGATCAAAGAAAGGAGTAATTGATTCATGGCTTTTACAATTAGTTTTTTAAGCACTCCGGCAGTTTTACTCGGATTAGTGGCTTTTATTGGGTTACTAGCTCAAAAGAAAAAAGGCACTGAAGTAATGACTGGGACATTTAAAACAATCATCGGTTTTATGATTTTTAGTTCTGGTGGGTCCATCATGACTGGCGCACTACAAAACTTCAACACGATGTTCCAAAAAGGGTTCCATATTGTTGGGGTTGTTGCTTCACCTGAAGCAGCGACGGCCTTAGCCCAATCACAGTTTGCATTTGTTACAAGTTGTACGTTAATTTTAGGGTTCGTGATGAACTTAGTATTTGCTCGTATTACACCATTTAAGAATATTTTCTTCACAACTGGACATAGTTTATTCTTTGCGTGTGTACTTTCATTGATCTTAAAAGCGCACAAAATCGCAGATATTCCTGCAATTATCATTGGTGGCTTAATTTTAGGATTCGTATCAGCTGCACTTCCACAACTTTGTCAACCATTCATGCGAAAAATAACTGGTGGCGATGCGCAAGCAATCGGACACTTTAACATGGTTGGGTATGCATTGTCTGGTTACATTGGCAAAATTTTCAAAAAACACAAAGACAAAACAACAGAACATATTAATTTCCCTGGTTGGTTGTCTGTCTTCCGTGATTTCTTAATGGGCGTAGCTATTGTTATGTTAGTTCTTTTTTACGTATCTGCACTTAAAGCTGGTCCTGCTGAAGTGAAAAAGCTAGCAGGTAGCACTCATTGGTTAGTGTTCCCTCTAATTCAAGCCTTTACGTTCACAGCCGGTATGTCTATCTTGATGACAGGGGTTCGGATGTTCTTATCAGAAATCACTTCCGCTTTTGTAGCTGTTTCTGAAAAATTTATTCCAAATTCTCGTCCAGCATTGGACGTACCAACTGTATTCCCTTACGCTCCAACTGCTGTTATCGTTGGTTTCATCTCATCTTATGCAGCTGGCTTGTTAGGTGTATTAATAATGGTTCTTTTCAAATTCCCAGTAGTCATCATTCCAGCAGCCCACATTTGCTTCTTCTCAGGTGGTACAGCGGGCGTATTTGGTAATTCAACTGGTGGTTGGCGTGGTGCTGTCGCAGGATCATTTGCTGTTGGTTTATTACTAGCATTCTTACCAGTGCTTCTTTACCCAGTGTACGGTTCACTTGGTATCCAAGGGTCAACTTTCCCGAACATCGACTACAACGTCATCGGTAACTTATTAAATGGTATTCTAAATATATTCCATATTGGCGGTTAAATTTTTCCAACAATGGATTTTAGGAAAAGAAGTGTACCCCGCTTCTTTTCCTTTTTTCTTATTGTCTTTAGACCCGGTTGAGCTCGCAACTCGTGCGAAACAAAAAACCACCTGCTATGCGGGTGGAAGATAAAAAGTTATACAAAAAAATCTCTTCTTAAGCGTTAAAATATAGTTGTTCAGGCCATATTGTTAACGAAAGGAAGCCATGTTCAGGCAAATCATTTAAAGAAAACTCAATTTCCCCTTGATTTAACCAATTATAAATTGATTTAGTCGCTAGTTTAAATTCGTGAGCTATCATTTCTGGTGACCAACTTAGCCGTAAATGGTTTAAAATTATTTGCCTTAATTTGTCATTCAATTTAGTCTTTCGGCCACATCGTGACCGCTTGTATTCGGCATCTGTTTGGGCCACTTCGGCCTGGTAAGGTTCACATCGAGCTAATTCATAAGAAATTGTGGCAGGTGATCGTTTTAGGCGATTGCTCATTTGGATATTGGACAGGCCTAGTTCACAAAAGGTTTCGATTTTAATTCGTTCAGAATAGGTTATACTAGACAAAAGATCAGCTCCTAAAAGATGTGTTTGTGGTAAACACCATTTTAAGGGAAGCTGATCTTTTTTGTCCGAACAGCGTCGGATTAATTTTACAATCTATCTATTAACCAAAATATCAAAAAAAGCGTATCATTGAGAGCGTAATGATTAAAACGTTTTTTACAAACGTTATAGAGGGGAGAAGTTAATATGGACTTAGTCGAAGAACTAGTCAATGTTGTTGGTAAAAAAAATGTTATTACTAACAAAGCAAAATCTTTACGTTTTAGGAAAGGGTACCGCTCAGGTGAGGGCGATGCAGTTGCAGTCGTATTTCCAACCACTTTAATGGCAATGTGGCGTGTGCTTAATGTTTTGCATGATAATAATATTATCATTATTATGCAAGCAGCCAACACTAGTTTGACTGAGGGATCCGTACCAGCCCCAGGTTATGACCGTTCTGCAGTTGTTGTGAACGGCATGAAAATTAAAGATTTACAGTTAATCAATAATGGGGAACAAGTACTAGCATTCCCCGGTACGACACTGTTTCACTTAGAAAATGAATTGCGACCACTTAAACGTGAACCACATTCAGTCATTGGCTCATCTAATTTGGGTGCATCGGTCATTGGTGGTATTAACAACAATTCTGGTGGTGCTTTGATCAGAAGAGGTCCAGCTTATACAGAGCTATCATTGTATGTTTGGATTGATGAACATGACGAAATGCACTTAGTTAACCATTTAGGCATTGATTTGGGCAAAACGCCCGAAGAGATTATTACTAATTTGCAGAACCGCAATTTTGATTTGAATCAAGTACCAGCTACTAAACATCATGGTTCAATGTTCCATCATGAACAGGTTGTGCGTGACGTTGAATCTGATAAGCCTATTCGATACAATGCAAATCCTAAACAATTGTATGAAGTATCTGGATCGTCCGGTCACGTTGCGGCATTGGCTGTCCGCTTAGATACATTCCCAATGGATAAAAAAACACAAACGTTTTACATTGGAACGAATAATCCCGATGAGTTGGAAGATATTCGTCGCCATATTATGACGACATTCAAAGAATTGCCTGTTTCTGGTGAATATATGCATAAAAATGCTTATAAATTAGCCAAGAAATATGGTAAAGACTCACTAATTGTGATTGAAAAAATTGGTACGGGTCATTTGCCCCAAATGTTTGCGCTAAAAGCATGGGGCGAACGCTTTTTGAAGCACATTCCGTTTTTCAAACCTTATTTCCCAGATCGTTTGCTTCAAACATTAAGTAATTTATTTCCTAATCAAATGCCAAAGCGGTTAGATGATTATTACGAAAAGTACGACCATTACCTACAATTGAAAATGGCTGGTAATGGTATTGAAGAAGCGCGAGAGTATCTCAAATCTTATTTTGACAAAGCCAGTGGCGACTACTTTGAAGCCGATGCCAATGAGACCAGTAAAGCGGAAACTCACCGCTATGTAACAGCTGGGGTTGCGATTCGATATCAAGAATTAAAACAGGATAGTATTGACATTTTGCCACTAGATATCGCGTTGGCAAGTAATGATTATAATTGGTTCGAGCATTTGCCTAAAGAGATTGAAGACAAAATAGAACACAAAATTTATTATGGTCACTTACTTGATCACGTTATGCACCAGGATTATATTCTAAAACCTGGCGTCGATGCGCATGAACTTAAAAAAGAAATGCTTAAAATTTTGGATGAGCGTCACGCTGTTTATCCAGCCGAACACAATGTTGGGCATCTATATTTGGCAGCACCGGCCTTAATCAAGCACTATAAGAAAAATGATCCAACTAATAGTTTCAACCCTGGCGTTGGTAAACAAACAATGTCTAAATATTGGGGCGAATACTAAAATAAAAAGTTTGTTAAAAAATAACCGTTATCGTCATTTGTCGATTCATCGGTTATTTTTTTTATTAGGGACTATGTAATGTGAATGTTTTATTTTTAGGTAGATTGTAAAATTGATAGATTGTAAAATTTAAGTTGAACATATTAGTGGACAGAAAAACCCATAAAGGTCTTTAATGGTGTCATCACAACATTCCACTAGAAAGAAGGACCTTTATGGGCACCACTATTTTATCATTTGAAGACCGCGTTGTCATCGAAACACTTCATCATGAAAGGTAGATTGTAAAATTAATCCGACGCTGTTCGGACAATTTTGGGGCCTATGATATTTGGTGTTGATAGATAAAATTCATCAACACTATTCTTATACTTAAACACCAAATATCATAGAACCATAATTAACAGAGCAAATCAGGTCACAACTTAAGAGTATTGACTATGCTTCCGAGGTCCAGTAAAATCAAGGTGTCATTTTTATATTTAATTGGCACAGTTTTTTCTAATTATTTGTTATATTCATAGTCAACTATAGCTACAAAAGCAACTAATTTTGGAGATAGATTGAGATATTTAAAAATCTATCATGAAAAATTAGTTGCTTTTGTCACTTAGCGCTGAAAATTTATGCCATTTATCTAGAAAAATGACAAGCATAACAAACAAATATGAAAAAAATTAGAAGGTAGTAAAGGTTCTGCCGTCTTTTGCTTTGCTTCCGTTCTTAATGTGTTTCGTTATGGTCGCTCTACATAATTTTTCATTTATTACACACTCGTTTATTGTTTGGTACTCCTTTACATTGCTATTGATCAATTGATTAACATACTCAAACTTATGTGAAGAGCAAGGGCCACAGAATCGATTCTGCGGCCCTTAGATTTGTTTTACCATATAAATATCTACTTTATTTAAAATTTATCGGGATTAACCTAGATCACGTTATGTTGAGTTATAAATTATTGTTATTTAATCCAACACGGTTATAAATTTCATCCACTATATCATTTGCTATTTTATCTGTAGAGATTACAAAATCGCTACTTTTCATAATCAATTGTTCGAATTCTCTTTTGTCATTTTTTATTTTTTCCCAATCATGATTGCTTTTCCCAAAGGAATTATTCTCTCTAGATAAAATGCGCTCATGCATTATTTCTATCGGTGCAGTGAGCGTAATAATAAAGTCTAGATATGGATAGATTTCTTTTTGATTAATAGTTGTTCCGGAAAAGAAAATATCTTCATCGTTATACTTCTGTATATAGTTAATGATTCTATTTGTATCCATTTTACGATCATTACTCATATCATCCATATGAATCCAACCATCATAATCTAAATCTATACTATGGCTATAGGATTTACTTATTTGTTTGAGAATAGTTGATTTCCCAACTCCAGACATCCCAGTTAATAACACTTTTACCATATCTCTACCTCCAACTAATTTTTATATGATCATACCAATTTTGAATACTTATTACCAAAAATTCATCAAATTTTTTTAAAGGAATAACCAGTTAACATAATCTCGATAAGTTGTACTAAAACTCTTTTTTTCTAATCCTAATAGGATTACAATAATATAACCCTATATTTGATATTTTAATTTAAATTGTTCTGGATTTTTTTTATTACGTCGATTGTAAAATTAAGCTAGACAACTAAGAAGATCATTTGTGCTACACTCAAAATAGTTCCGACCAAAGAATTAATAAGGAGTGAGTACAAATGACCTACACCCATCTTACAACAGACGAACTAGTAATCATAGAGTCTTATTTCAAAAATAATCAATCCGTTGCCAAAACTGCGCAATGCTTAGGACGTGCGCGACAAACGATTCATAACGTGTATCAATTTTTGAAAACTGGTGCTACGATACTGAACTACTATCAACAATACAAAGAAAACAAAAAACGCTGCGGTAGACGCTCGATTGCTTTACCAGAGGAACAAAAAGAATATGTTCAAAAGAGGGTTGTTCAAGGGTGGACACCGGATATGATTGTCGGCCGCTCGGAAATGAAACTTGATTGTTCAGTCCGTACACTGTATCGAATGTTTCAAACTGGCGCATTTAATGTGCGTGATTTGCCTATGAAAGGCAAACGAAAACCAAATGGACACCAAGAAAAACGTGGGAAACAAGCTTTTCGGCGTAGTATACATGAGCGAATCAAGGAGCATCCAAAATTTGAAAACGAATTTGGCCATCTTGAAGGAGACACTATTGTCGGTCGAAAACACAAAAGTGCTGTTATTACATTGGTGGAACGTTTGTCAAAAGTGATTATTACATTGAAGCCAGCCGGTAGACAGGCAATGGACATTGAAAATCGAATTAATCATTGGTTTCAAACGGTTCCTAAACATCTGTTTAAATCAATTACGTTTGACTGTGGGAAAGAATTTTCAAATTGGAAAGCTATGGGAAATCAAAATGATATTGATATTTATTTTGCGGATCCAGGCACCCCGTCACAATGCGCTCTAAATGAACATTCAAATGGATTATTACGTTGTGATGGATTAGTTAAAGCCATGGACTTCAATGAAGTATCAGAATCATTTATTCAAGCTGTTGCTTCCAAACGAAATCACATCCCAAGAAAATCTCTAAAGTATCAAACACCGATGGAAATATTTTTGAGAAATATAAAACCAGATGATTTGTCTAACTTAATTTGACAAATGAAA
>NZ_GL622241.1:908595-913494 GCF_000185365.1 Enterococcus italicus DSM 15952 | reverse complement strand
TATTATAAACTATTTAACTTTTAGAACTCAAAAACCGTTTGTCTATTTAGAGTGTACCCTAAATACACATTGATATTATGTTGAAAAATCTAGCGTGTCATTTTAATATTTAAATGGCGCATAGTTTGCTTCATAACTAGCGTTCAAAAAAACTAAAAATGTATCATAAAAAGAAGGCACGCTTATAAACATGCCTTCTTTTATTTGTTGTGTTATTTAACTTTCATCAATCGTAATCCGTTTAATGTTACTAAAAGCGTTGCTCCCATATCTGCTACAATAGCAATCCATAGTGTTAGCCAACCTGGTATGACTAGTAGTAGAGCTAATAGTTTTATACCTAATGAGAAGGTGATATTTTGCTTAATTACTTTTAGAGTTTGGCGGCTAAGTCTAACAATGAATGGTAATTTTTGTAAATCGTCGCCCATTAGAGCAACATCAGCAGTTTCGAGAGCCGTATCTGTTCCTGCACCGCCCATTGCAATACCAACCGTCGATGCAGCTAATGCTGGTGCATCATTAATGCCGTCGCCCACCATTGCTACTTTATTATAAGTTGTCCGTAACGCTTTAATCGAATCTAATTTTTCTTGAGGCATTAGATCTCCTTTTATTTCAGTCACACCTAATTGCTTACCAATAGATTCAGCGGTTTTAGTATTATCACCAGTAAGCATAATAGTGTGTTCAATTGACAACTTGTGGAGTTCAGAAATAACGGCAGCACTTGAATCTCTTACTTCATCTGCGACAGCAATTACTCCTAAAATTTGTTCGTCAGTACCGAAATACATGGCGGTTTTCCCTTGTTCTTGAAATTGTCTGTATTGTACTTTGACCGCTGTTTCTTCGATTACTGATGCAGAAAACAGTTTAGGGCTTCCAATATAGTAACGTATGTTTTGATGTATACCTGTAAGTCCTTTACCTGTGATAGATTGGAAATCCTCGATTTGTATTGACTTGTAATCCACATTAGTTTTATCCGCTTCGTTTAAAATAGCAGAAGCTAATGGGTGTTGAGAAAGAGATTCCAACGATGAAATAATCGATAGATAATTTATATCAGTTTCAGAACTGGTTGCAATGAAATCCGTTACGACAGGCTTTCCTTTTGTTAAGGTTCCAGTCTTATCGAAAGCAATTGCTCTCAAATGACCAATTTCTTCCAGATAGACTCCGCCTTTTACTAAAACACCATTTTTTGCTGCATTACCAATAGCCGAAACAATTGAAACAGGTGTTGAGATCACTAATGAACAAGGACATCCGACAACTAAAATGGATAACCCTTGGTAAAGCCATTTATTCCAGTCACCACCAAAGAATAGCGGAGGAACAACCACTATCAAAAGGGCCATAATAATTATGAATGGCGTATAGTATTTTGCAAATTTATCTACAAAGGCTTGTGCAGGAGCTCGTTCTCCTTGCGCTTCTTCAACTAAGTGAATGATTTTGGCAATCGTTGTATCCGTTACTTTTTTTGTTACTTTGACTTCAAGAACACCTTCTTCATTTAGTGTTCCTGCAAACACTTCATCATCTAACTGTTTTTCAACAGGAACCGATTCTCCTGTTATTGCTGCTTGATTTACTGAAGAATGACCGTTGATAACAAGCCCATCCATGGCTATTTTTTGTCCGGGTTTAATGATCATAATATCGTCGATATCGATTTTATCGACACTGACTAATTGCTCTACATTGTTTCTCCTGATAAGAGCTTCTTTGGGAGCTATATCCATAAGAGAACGAATCGACTGTCTTGCTTTATCCATTGAAAATCGTTCCAAAGCTTCGCTAATAGCAAATAGTATTACTACAATAGAACCTTCGGCCCATTCTCCAATAAATGCGGCCCCAATAATTGCAATAGTCATTAAAGATTCCATGGAGAAGTCCAATTTGATCAAATCAGAGAACCCTTCTTTAAATAAATCAAATCCACCAATTATTATTGCCAATATATAAAGAGCTTTCGTTAATAAATGATCTTCGCCCAATGATAGTTGGGAAATCACAGCAACAAGTATAAAACCAAGAGAGATGATTAAAGCGATATTCCGTTTAATAAAAGACTCTTTTGATCTAACTTGTTCATCATTTTCTTGATCATCACGAATGATAAGATTTTCGAAGGCTCCCGCTTCTTCGAGTTCTTCAATTGTTGTTTGGCCTTCTACTGAAATCTTACTTGCACCAAAGTTTACTGTTGCACTCGTAACTCCTGGCAACTGCTTTACATTTTTTTCAAATTTACCTGCACAATTTGTACAGCTTAATCCTTCTATTCGATAGGTTTTTTCGGTCATTTTCTCACTCATGCTAGCACCTCTTCTTTAAAATTTACGCCAAGCTCCATAAGATTTAAGATTTTGATATTTTTAATAAAATAGTAGACTAACTTACCATCCTTGTGACTATCAACTACTCCCAATTTTTTTAAGGAGTTCAGATGGTGTGAAGTTGTTGCGACCGAAGCATCAATGATATTAGCAATATCACAAACACATAGCTCATCTTCATGAACTAAAGCATGTACAATTTTAAGTCGATTTTCATCTGACAATATTTTAAAGAAACCACTTACTGACGGAGTATCAAAGTTTGCTAGTTTAGATTTAGCACGATTAACTTTGTCTTCATGAATACAAGTTATTTCACAAATTTCATTATTCATACGATCATTCCTTTACATTCAAATGTTTGTTTGAATGTATTGTATCAGAACATCCATCTATATTCAAGTGAATGTTTGAATGTTCATAAAATGAGGCGTTTCTGAACACTCTATTTTTTTATCTTATTTCTATAATTTTGATTCTATTATATGTTCACAAACCCATATCAAAATCTATGTTCATTTATACCGTTGGTATAAAGTTATATTACAATAAAATTAATGAAGGAGTGATTTTTTTTGAAAATAGGATACGCCCGGGTATCTACTGGTTTACAAAATTTGGATTTACAAGAAGACAGCCTAAATAAATTTAGTTGTGAAAAAATTTTTACCGATCATATAAGTGGAGCAAAAAGTAATCGACCAGGATTAGAAATGGCGATTGATTTTGTTCGCTCTGGCGATACACTTGTTGTTTGGCGCTTAGATCGTTTAGGTAGAAATATGGAAGATTTGATTTCAATCGTCAATCGACTGAATGAGCGAGGTGTTAGTTTTCATAGTCTTCAAGAAAACATTACGATGGATAAATCTAGTTCGACTGGTCAGCTCATGTTTCATTTATTTGCTGCATTTGCAGAATTTGAACGCAACTTAATATTGGAACGATCTGCAGCAGGACGAGCAGCGGCTCGAGCAAGAGGGCGCTTTGGAGGTCGTCCTGAAAAATTAAAAACCCAAGACTTAGAATTATTAAAGACTCTAGTTGATAGTGGAACACCTATTAAAACAATTGCCGAACGTTGGAATGTTTCTCGAACAACGATTTACCGTTATTTAGATAAAATGGAGGAAAAAGATGGAAAGACAAACGCTCACTAGTTTTTCAGAACAGCATAGAATAGCTGCTATGAAAAAATATAAAATTATTGAGCCTTATCTTAATAAACGCCGATTGTAAAATTAAGCTAGGCAAATAAAAAAGTCATTTTTGATACACTCAAGATAGTTCCGTCGAAAGAATTATAAGGAGTGGATACAAATGACCTATACCCATCTTACACCAGACGAGCTCGTTATGATAGAGGCTTATGCGAAAGCCCATCAACCTGTTGCGAAAACAGCTCAGATGTTGAAACGTTCAAGACAAACAATCTATACTGTTTACGATTATTTTAAGGATGGACATACTGCATTAGAATACTACCAAAATTACAATAAAAATAAGGCGAAATGCGGGAGACATACCATCGTTTTACCAGCAGAACAAGTAAGTTACATTCAAAAAAAAGTTGTTCAAGGGTGGGCTCCAGATGTGATTGTTGGTCGAGCTGAGTTCCCTATTGGTTGTTCTGTCCGTACTATTTATAGAATGTTCAAAAGGGGTATATTTGATTGTTCTGTTTTACCAATGAAAGGGAAACGAAAACCCAATGGACACCAAGAAAAACGCGGTAAACAAGCGTTTAGACGTTCAATACATGAACGTTCGAATGATTATACTTCTTTTGAAGCAGAGTTTGGTCACCTTGAAGGTGACACTATCGTAGGACAGAAACACAAAAGTGCGGTTATTACCTTAGTTGAACGTTTGTCTAAAGTCATTATTACATTGAAGCCTTGTGGTAGACTGGCTATGGATATCGAAAATAGATTAAATGCTTGGTTTGAATCCGTACCTAAAAACTTGTTCAAGTCGATTACTTTTGATTGCGGGAAAGAATTTTCAAATTGGAAACAAATCAGGAATAAAAACGATATCAATATCTACTTTGCAGATCCCGGAACACCTTCGCAACGAGGGTTGAACGAGAATTCTAATGGATTATTACGAAAAGACGGCTTATCAAAAGCAATGGATTTTCATTTAGTGGATGAAACGTTTATTCAGTCTGTAGCATCAAAAAGAAATCACATTCCAAGGAAATCATTGAATTACAAGACACCGTTAGAAGTATTCTTGAGCTATTTAGCTGATGATGATTTGTCTAACTTAATTTGACATTTGAGATAACTATAAAGCAACAGCTAATGTGAGATTTATTGATGATTTAACAGAAACTTATGAGAAGATATTATCATTACGTTTTGGAAAAAGAAGTAAAAGTGAATTGAGTGTAGAAATGTATCTTATGTAAAATAAAATATTTTTGAATTTCATTTATACACACACGATAAATAGATCAATTTTATGATCCCCCACACTTAAGAGATAGTGTTGGCTAATAAAACAAATAGCTTAGCCCATACGAAGTGGATGTGCAAATACC
>NZ_GL622241.1:858894-908286 GCF_000185365.1 Enterococcus italicus DSM 15952 | reverse complement strand
CCTTGAGACGCTGGCTAGTAGCAGAGGCTTATAGCCTCAGAGCAAACCACCCTTTTGAAGGGTGGTTATGATTTAAAAGGAGACTACTACAATGAAAATTTTACCTATCACTATGGAAGATACCCAAAATAAGCTTACCGTTCATGCAATGGGATACGTGATGGACACCATCCCAGAAATTGATCCTAATCGCCGGCGTCCAGCTATAATCATTTGTCCAGGTGGTGGTTACCATCGCCTTTCTCCTCGTGAATCGGAACCCGTCGCTATACAGATGCTTGCATTAGGGTATCAAGCATTCATTTTGCAATATAGCGTTGATGCTGAGTCATTTTATCCAAAGCAGCTTTTTCAATTGGCTCATTTGATCCGTTATGTCCGTCAACATGCGATGGAATTCACAGTGGATCCAGAAAAAATCGTCGTCGCGGGCTTTTCAGCTGTAGGTCACTTAACTTAGCTGCTCATTTATCTTCTTGATACAAAAAAAGACCATGCTTCCATGATCTTTTACCTACTTTTCTATTGCTTGTCATAGATTAATTTTCTTGAAAATAATGATGCTCCAATTCCTCTGGCTGAATAAATCGAATATCCGCCTGCGATTGATCCATATTGACTTTTTTGGTAAAGGATGTTTCTTTGGCAGCTACAGTTAAACCCGCTTTTTTTGCGGCTTCAATGCCAATAGTTGAATCCTCTATCACCAAAATATCGTGTTTAGGAATCAGCGGAAATTTTTCAATAGTCTTTAAATAAATATCTGGATTTGGCTTATTATAAGCCACTTCCTCACCAGACAAGATTGCATCGAATGTTTGCGTTAACCCAATATCCGCCAAACATTTTTCAATCAACAAACGAGGAGCAGAAGATGCTAAAGCACAGGCAATCGCTTTTTGGTGTAGCCATTGAACAAATTGAATCATTTGTGCATCACGAATGGCATCATAGTCCATCAAATGGGCTCGCACATCTTCGCGATAGATGGTTAACCACTGTTCTCGTTTTTCGGTGTCTGTTGGAATCAACGCTTGCCAAATATCATTGGCATTTGAACCAACCATTTTATCTAGTTGTTGATCTGTTAGTTGAAACTGATGCCGTTGAAAAAAACGTTTACGCCGTTCATAATGGACACGTTCCGAATCAACTAACACACCATCCATATCAAATATGACCAATTGAATCACGCTTCTTCACCAACTCCTTTTTCATGCTCTACAATATAGGCAAACACAGTTTCAGGATTATCTGTTGTTTGCAATAATTCAAAGAATGCACCGTCTTCTAAAAAATGGACCAATTGCGCAATGGCTTTTAAATGCTGCTGGTTGTCCACGGCAGATAGCACCATCATATAGCGCATTTCACGCCCATTTTCTAATAGAATGGGTGTTTCAAGAACTCCCAAGCTTAGCCCAATTTCATTGGCTCCATACATTGGTTTGGTATGAGGCAAAGCTACTCCATCGGTAATCATCATCCAACTTTTCCGCTCTGCTGCTGAATGAATAATTTCAGCCAAATAATTTTCTGTAACAATCCCTTCAGTCAGTAACGGGGCAGCACTTTGTTGAACTGCTTGTGCATAGGTCGTTGCTGGTAAATGAAATTGAATGAATGCTTTCTTTAAAACATCTGAAAGATTCAACTCGCCTTTTTCGTAGACAACATCTTTTTGCACAGGTTCATTAATCAGCAGTTCCGACAGTTCTTTTTCGAGATGATTGCGATTTTTGATTGTTGCATATTTTTCAATCACTGACATCAAATCCGAGATTTTCGGAAAACTAAGCATCGCCGTTTGAGTGGTTGCATAGACGCTTCGCAACAGATGATAACGCTCAGCTGGTGTCAAAATTGGGTTTACAATAAAGACTGGCTTGTTGGCCGTATACAAACGCACATTGGGCTCTGTTGAAAAAATGTAGTCATACTCTTCATGAATTGTTTCTAAAATGTCCGTATCAAAAGGGCCTAAGAAAACGAACTCTGGAAAGAGCGATTTCAGTTCATTTAAAACAATTGCTGAGCTTCCAATACCACTCGGACAGACAACGATTCCTACATTTTTGCCAGCTGACTTCTTTTCTTCAAATTGATGAATGGCCGCAACAAAGTGCATGGTCAAAAAGGCAATTTCTTCTTCCGGTATCGGATCTTCGAAAAGTGCCGAGATTGGTTTCAACACTTCCTCGACAATTTTTATCATATCAGGGTATGTTGCTTGAATTCGTTCTGTAAAATAATTAATAATCGGAATACGGAAAAACAAGCGATAGTACACGGAACGAAAATGCCCATATAATTTCTCAATCACTTTTTCCTCATCCGTAAAACGAATACCTGACAATAACTCGAAACGATTGGTCATCCTTGTGACAATTTCCAAAATAATTGAACGATCAAAGGTTTGTTCATGAACATTCCCTACAGATAAACTCAAAATCCATGAACAAATGTATTTTTTGGCCTCTTCATTTTCAATTTGATACGTGGCTAATAACTCGGTTGCCAAATCATATTCTTTCATTTGATGAAAAAATTCAAGATGGTATGTTTTATTTGAGATTTGATTGGTAATTCCTAAGCGTGGAAGCAATAGTTGAAAGGTATAACAAAACTCACGTAGGCGATTTTCTACCAGTTGAATATGGTATTTTTTAAGCAAATCGGCCACGTTTTTTTGCAGACCGTCAAAGTCGGCAATATTTTCATGAAATAAGAAGTAGTCATACAAAAAACTGCCCGTTGGTTGGTTAAAATCAATCAAAATGTTGCGCATCAGTAAAGCCCGAATTTGCCATTCATCACCGGCCAAATAATAGCCGATGGTCCGATTATTCAATACCGCGATGTTCTCATTTGCGAGTGTTTCTTCTAAATGCTTCATGTCTTGAAGAAATGTCGTTTTTCCAACTTCAAGCGTATCCAAAAAATGCGGAACAGTTACATAGGATTCATAACGATACAGCAGCATTAAGAAAATATAGGTTTCTCTTTCAGGACCATCTAGCAAATAAGAATGGTAGATAGTTTGATTTAAAAAGCATTGGACAATATAGTCTTTGGTTTCAGTTGATAGCGAAAGAAATCGTCCTTCTAAATGAAGTGGGGCAACGGATGCGTCGATTAAAAATTCATTGGCTTTTTCTATGGCATACAATACTTGTCGTTTTGACAAGTCCATCATTTGGATGAGTTGATTGAGGGATACCTCTTTTTCCTCAACACATTTTTTCATGATGTACACCGATTTTCGATCAAGCATCGTTCCCACTTCCTTTCGTTATTATTACTTTGCTTTCTCAACAGCTATCCGCAAAGCTTTTGCATTGGCAGCAATTGTCTCTTTGGAACCTTTTGTCAAAAGACTTCCCACACCCATGCAATCTACCCCATTTTCAACCCATTCGTCAACATTTTCCAATGTTACGCCTCCTGATGAAAGAATTGAGACATAAGGTAGCGGCGTTTTAATGGTTTTGACTAAGGATGGGCCATAATAGTTTGAGATTGGGAAAGCCTTAATCATATCGGCACCGGCTTCTAGTGCTTCAACTAATTCCGTCATGGTCGTACATCCTGGCATATAAGGAATTTGATAGCGATTGCAAAGGCGAGCGACTTCTGCACTAAAGGTTGGGGCAATCACAAATTTTGCCCCTCGTAAAATAGCATCGCGCGCAGTTGGTGCATCCAGTACTGTTCCTGCTCCTAATAATACTTTGTCTCCGTATGCTTGATTCAGTTGTTGGATGATTTCACCTGCGTTGGCATTGGTATAACTAATTTCTAAAATGCTAACTCCGCCTGCTAGACATCCTTCCACAATTTCTGATCCGCGTTCAAATGTTTCCACGCGCACAACGGCCATAATTTTTTCTTCATGAATGCGATTCAGTGTTGTTAATTTTTCCATTATTATTTCACCTCAAATCCTTCCGATTCTTGATAAGAAACCAAAACTTCTCTGATTTTAGCACGGTCCTCAGTGTTGATTACCGGTTGAACAGGTAGACAGGGTTTACCCACAGGTAGTTGAATCATGTTTAATGCTTCCTTCAAAACAGCAGGCACACTGCCAAGTTTCAATACACCGCGGAATGCATTGATACTTTCTTGTAACAGTTCTGCTTTTTCAATATCATCTGCTAAAAAAGCTTCGTAAATCCCCACATCAGTTTTCGTCAATACATTAGAAGTTGCGGCTACTGCACCTGTTGCTCCCAATTGAAGAGCTTTCAAAATACGAGAATCCGACCCTACTAAAACATCAAACGTTTCTTTTTTGACTAGCGCAAGATACGTTTCCATTTGATCTAAATGACCACTGCTGTCTTTCATTCCTATGATATTAGGATGTTTTGCTAACCGCGCAACGGTTGTTGGTTCGATATTTAATTGCGTATTAGCTGGAATATTGTACAAAATAATTGGTAATGGACTCGCATCGGCAATTGTTTCATAGTGTTGAATCAACTCTTCTTGTGTTATATGGATCAAGTAAGGAGTAATAACAGATAATGCATCCACACCTCTTGTTGCCATTTCTTTGGCCAATTCTACAACTTCATTCGTACTGATACCACCAACACCCGCATATACCGGTACCCGACCAGCAGCTGCTTTGACCGTATACTCGGCTAAGTTTAATTTTTGCTCTTTGGTTAGGCTATAAAATTCCCCGTTCGTTCCCAAAACGAAAAGGCCTGCCACACCATTGGTAATCAAATGCTCCGCTAAGGCTGCCACACCTGCTTCAGAAATTGCTCCTTTTTCATCTAGAGGTGTAGCCATTGCGGTAATAATTCCTTTTAGTCTCACGTCTTTTTCCTCCTTAGGCATGTCCAATTTCTTCGCGTGCTTGAGCACCTAGCGCACCACCCGGATGCCACATTGCATATTTTTCCATTGTAAATGCTGTGTCCTCTTGTAAAAGAATCGACAGACACTGTAGAACAATGATTTCTGCAACAATCGAAAGTCGTGGTGGCTTATTTGTGTCATCACCTTCATTTTGCACACCAGCAAATAAAACAGCTTCTGTATTTTTTGCTAACCAAGAAGAAAGATTACCTGTGACCGAAATGATTTTTACCCCCATTCGTTGTAAGGCTTCAACGGTATTGCGTAGTTCAATGGTATTGCCACTATTTGAGATGGCAATCACTACGTCTTCTGGCAATACTTGGCCAGCTGAACCGTGGACTGCTTCAGTACCATCTAAAAAATAACACGGTGTTCCAGTGGAAGAAAACAGTGCACACATATATTCCGCGACATGGCTTGGTTTTCCGATTCCAGTGATATGGAGACGACCGTGTTGTTCTTTGGCAGCACCAATCAATTGACGCGCACGATTTAATTGTTCTTCATCAATACTTTTTAAAAATTGTGTCACTTCAGTTTCAATATGCTGTGTATAATTTTTTAATGCTTGTTCATTCACGAGAAAGAACCCCCTTTTGATTGAATCAATCGCTTTATCTGCTATTTGTTATTCAGTCGTGAAAGGCAATGGTTTCTATCCATCGTCGCTATAAATTTATTTTTACCTACTCCAAAAACCAGCAGAAACCAATTGTGGTAGATTGGAATTATGGTATAATCAGAAAAGGTAAGGGTTTCCTTTACACAGATTTCCTAACAATAGGAAATCGTTCACTGGATCTGCTGATAACCTTTTCATTCTACTGTGCTAGCACTAGGCCAACCACTAGTTGAACATTTTTTCTCTTTCGTGCCACCTGAGAATAGCAAAGAAAGAGAAGAATGACAGAAACGACGAATAGTGAATAACCATTCACTTATTGCCTAACAATGCTAAGTTAAAAACGAAGAATTTCGATGGTGATGAATTGCAGGATATCTGGCGAGTTCCAGTGTTTTTTGCTTCTTTGGCACATTTTTTTGCAAAGAAGGCTCTTTTTTTGAGCAACGCCAGAATACCCCCTACTCTGCTAATGCTTCTAGTAACTTCGTCTTAATTTCTTCTTTGTCAACAATGTTACGAATACCCACAACTTTATACGGAACTTTCTTTTCTTCTAATTCTTGTGCCACATCAATTAAGGTAATAACCATATCACCATCAAACCCATTTAATCCATCTAGAGATGAGTGTTCGACAACTAATTGAAGATTATTTTCTTTAACTACTTCGTTGACTTTTATTTTTAACATCAAGCTAGAACCAACTCCAGCACGACATGCGACTAATGCTTTATGCATCATGTTGCTCATTCCCTTCATATTTAGTTAATAATGCAATAAATTCTTCTTTGGATGTCACCGTATCTAAGCCTTCAACAAATGAAGGATTGCCCAGTAATTCAGCCAACTTTGATAACATTTGAATATGTTTTGTGCTGTCGGTTGCACTTAATGGAAAGAGATACTTCACAGGATCATTCGCAACATTACCAGAAACAACTGAGTGTTTCAGCTTGGTAAATCCTATCCCCATCTTTAATGCTCCCGCTTCACTGTCTGCATGAGGCAAGGCAATATGCGTGGTAATCACGATATACGGACCCGTTTCACGATAAATAGAGAGAATTTTTTCCACATAGCTTGGTTTAACGTATTCTTGTGCCACAAGAGGCTCCATTGATTTTCGAACCGCATCCTCAAAATTTTCTGCTTCTACATCTATTTGGATTAACGACTCATCGACTGACTGCAATTTCATCATCGCTTTCCTCCTTTCATTACCATTTTAAGAAATCGTTTCCTTTTATTCAATCAACTTTTGGCACGCATTTTGGACATCCTTGTACAAATGTTGGACTTTTGTCGTACTCACTTGTGACCTTAATTTATGACAGTTCATTAATTATTTTCAACTGTGTAACTATCCAAAAAAATAATTTGTCGACAACAAAAAACTACCCAAATGCAAGAGCTTCACATACGTGTCGGCTTCTGCTGATTCAGATAGTTTATTTTCCCAAAAATCGTAGCCATTGATGGATTAAGTTTATCAGAATTAGCTAGAACGAAATTATTAGAAGTGTTAGAAGATCAAGTTGATATGAATTTGTACCAAAAAGCAATGAAAGATCATGAGTTAAATGACGAAAGTATTTCACACCCAGATATGCTCCGAGAACTAGGTTTATGATGGAGAAAACATATACGGTTCGATATGAAAAAAATGCTCAAAAAGCAGTAAAAAAGATGGACAAGCATCAAGCTCGTCTTATATTATCTTGGATTTCTAAAAATTTAGAAGGTACCGGTTCTCCTAGGGTTCATGGGAAAGGTTTGGTAGGAAATAAAAGTAGTCAATGGTGATATAGAATAGGAGATTATCGTTTATTAGCAAATATAGCCGATGAAACGATTACGATTTTAGTTTTAGTGGCCATTGTAGAGAAGTGTACAATTAACAATTGTACTGAAAAGCCGAAAAGCGTTCTTTCTTTTCGGCTTTTTTTGTAGATTGTTCGAATGGTTGCCATGCCTTAACCGGGTAGAGGCAGTACGTAGGCTTCGATAAAAGTTGCAACAGAACCCTTATTGCCACTTTAACAAGTAGTGTGCGCTTACTCTATTACTGAAACCCAAAATCAAATAACATATGATCCAAAAGGGTAGTACTATAAAAGATTAGTTTATTTGTTCTTTTTAATCTGCTCTCTTAAATTTTTCTGATCTTCTATATGAAAATATTTCGTATCTAACGGATTAGCTCTATTAGCACCACCTGTTCCAGAATCAATCATTTTTCCCCAGCCTTTTAAGGGATCTTTACCTTCGCTTCGCATTTTTGCATTTTTTCTCCTTAACAGTTCAGCTTTTTTTAGTCTTCTCTGTTTTAATTTTTCAACAACTTTTTCAAACATACTCATTCTCCCCTTTGTTATTAAACAATACGGTTCTTAACTATTTTCTCAGGAACGGTTGCTTTAAGTTATATGTTCCTGCTAACGACGCAGAGTGGAAAATAGAATTTTTAATGGTGTGTCAAACTATTTAAAAATTGAAAACGGCATTCAGTAAGTAACAGTTAAAACGTTGAATAGTATTTTACAAAAGATTATGGGCTTGATCGATCACCGTCAAATAATGGATCTATTTATTTAACAGAGATCTTTTTTTAAAAAATATTCTGTAATGTTCTGTTTTTTATGATGTAATTCTCCAAAAATTTCATAACCATTCTTTTTATAAAATACAGGTGCTTGAAAATTAAAGGTATCTAAATGACATAATTCACAGCCATATTCCCTTAATTTACTTTCTAGTAAAGAAAGTATTTTGGTTCCAATTGATTGATTTCTAAATTTTTCATCTACCCATAAAGTATCTATATAGCCAATATAATATAGTGAAGAGTAGGCAATTCCTCCACCAATAATTTGTTGATTTTTTTTTACAACAATTATGAACTTTTTATATTCTTCATCTTGAGGACTTCTTTTTGAATGATTGTTAAATAATTCTAGCTCTGATTCAATAAAGACAGCATCGAAATCATTTCCTATTTCATAATTAATCATTAAAAATTCTCCTTTGCCCTAAATAATTTACAACCCTTTTCTATTTTTCTTAGATAAGAACTTACAACAAAAAACTATCCAAATGCAAGAGCTTCACATACGTGTCTGCTTCTGCTGATTCAGATAGTTTATTTTCCCCAAAATCGTAGCCATCGCGGTCGCATTTGTCTGCGCCAATACTTACCAAAGCCGGCGTTTCGTCTGCGGCGCTGGCAGTCGCGAACAAATGCCTCATAGACTGTCGGCTTCTCTTCTAATGGGATTTGGCGCCAAGCAATAAGATCCACTTGACCTTTTTTGACAATATCTGCATAGCGCCCACCTTTGTCGAAATCAGGCTCACTCTTCCATTTTCGACAAACGATACGCCGCAAATGCAGATCAGGTGGATGATTGACATCCAAATAGCGATGGGCTTTGCTAAATGTCGCGCGATCGAGATGATACCCGTGCGGCACACCATAATTAAACGACTCCGTATTCGCCACATCGCCACATTCCTTTACTTGATACGCTTTAGGATTAGCGTCGTAGCCATCTTCTTTAAGCTTCAGATCGTTCCATTGACTGACAAAGCGCCCTGTTTGACTATCCAAAATGAATTCACTCATGCGCGCAGTATTGTACCGCCAGCCACCTGTGTTTCTTTTGGGCACCAAGACTTTCATATTCCGCGGATAATCAAAGGGCCCCATTGTACGATTATGATAATTGGCCCCTACCGAGAAATCAATACCCACCTTGGTGTGAGCGGCATAGGCGACAAGCTTATCGAAGTCACTTGCGCCTGAATAGTGGCGACGAATGTACTGGATATTTTGCCGATCGAGATAGCTTCGAAAGAGATGCAGCTTATGCCCTAGCTCATCTTGGTTTAAGCCTAGGTCCCCTTTGTAGGCGCGTTGGACACTCTTTCGTAAACACGCATACCATTCACTATGTGGCGGCAGCTCTGCTAGCTTTCCTGGACCAGTCAGCTGTAACATGCCATCGTCATCAATCCAAGCGCCTAGTTGCTCCATCATTCGTGCAAGCTTTTCCTTTTCGCTCAGGCAACAGGTGCGGTACCACTGGAGATAGGCGAGCGAGCCGACAATGGGACTAGTTCCTTCACTCATTGCACTACCTCCTGTCCGTTTACTTCTCGTATGTGACCGTCTCCCAAAAGCGCTCTAGCGTTTCTAGTTGTGTCACTTGTTGATTGCATTGCTCGCTGTTACTACAAATGTAATTGCCTTTTTTTGTATAGGTACCGTCTGCCGAGGCTTTCGTCGTAGCTAAAAACAAGCCGACCGTACTGATTTGATTGCAGATGGCACAGTGTCCTTTTTGTACATCTGAGCGGAAGCTGCCGTATACACCTTGCAAGCGGCCCTCTTTTTCGCGCAGCAAGTACTTGCGATTCGTGCCCGGATCATTCCAACCTAAAAAAGTCATCGTGCGAAAGTCTAGGCTATCCACCGGTGGGTAATACATCTTCTTCACCTTGCGAAATATTTTATCGATTTGCTTAGCAGATGGCTGCTTCATCGGCACCACAAATGCTTGTAGTTCATCAAATACCGCTTCAAATTGCTTGCGCGTCAACTTGCTGTCCATTAAGACTGGCCAATAAGCTGCTAAGTCAGGATGCCGCTGAAAGAGCTCACCTGTCCGCTCTTTCATTAATGCTTGTAGTGACTGAATCACTTTCTTATCATTGACTGAATGGTAGGCATTGACCAATTCAGATAATTGTTGCTTACTATACCAATATTCATAGGGTTGTAGTTGTTCTTTCATTTGTTTTCCTCATTTCTAGTCCTTTGAGGAAACTCTTTTCTTCAAAGAACGTCATTTTGTGCTAGTGTTCTTTGATCGTACGATACAAGATGCGTTTGCCATCCTGATCCCCTCCCTTTGATTCATATACCGGTAATAGCATAGCGACTTTTGCGCTATTACGCAAGTAAAATCATCTTACTCGCTCGATCCGCGCGCCAAATGGCATAAATGATACTTGCGCCAGCTTCAATGATTGACCAGCAAAAGGAATCCCGATAATCGTAATGCATAGGATCACTGCACTAATCAGATGTCCGACCGCTAACCAGAAGCCAGAAAGAATGATCCATAAAATATTCAATAAAAAACTCGTATTCGTATGCTCGTAGACCACTTCTTTGCCAAATGGTGCTAAACTCATCGTCGCGATTTTAAAACATTGCAAGCCAATCGGCAGCCCTATGATCGTGATGCTCCAAAGAATGCCCGCAACCATCCAACCGATCCAGCCAAATAAACCACCAAAGATAAACCAAATAACATTTCCAATACAACTCATAACAATCCCTACTTTCTCACTTTGCTTCATTCTAGTATACCATGAAGCTCGGCTGTTTCTGGTTTTCCACCTATTTCGAATACTTTGTGCAACGACTAGTCTCGGACTATCTGATGGTTTCTATTTATTCAAAAAAATGAGCAAAGTTTGGTGCTTTCGAGAAAAAATGACAAACTTTTTTAGCGCATGCATGCTATAATTAACTAGATTAGATTGTTTCTAAACTAGAATAGATGATTCTTGTGCAGCCGTGTGCCAGTCCTCTTCTTATTCCTTGCCGAAGTCATTCACTTTTGACAATCAATAACCCAGAAACCGACCATCCCTGCTCAAGCATTTTCTGAGGAGGAATTTTTTTCGTCAATTTTCTAGCAGTCAAAAATAATGGATTGAAAGGATGAAATGTATGTCACAAGGTTTGCTAACGTTACTTGCTGTTATTCCTATTATTTGGTTAATTCTCTCTCTTGGGGTCTTTAAAATGCGTGGAGATCTCGCTTGTTTGATTGGCTTAGTGCTGACGATTATCCTCAGTATGGTCGGCTTTCATTTTAGTGGCAAAGAAAGTCTATCCGCTGCCTTAGAAGGAATTGTCATGGCTTTTTGGCCAATTATTTACGTGATTATCGCAGCTGTCTTTACGTACAATGCCAGCACCGAGTCTGGTGGGATGAATACCATCAAAGAAATGCTGACGTCCATTACTGGCGATATGCGCATACTCGTGTTGTTACTTGCTTGGGGTTTTGGGGGATTTTTGGAAGCCATTGCCGGCTTTGGTACAGCCGTAGCGATTCCGGCTAGTATTTTAGCTGTCTTGGGTATGTCACCGGTCAAAGCGGCGATTATTTGTCTGATTGCCAATACGACTCCGACCGCATTTGGTGCGATTGGTCTGCCTGTCACGACCTTAGCTCAAGTCACCGGTCTTGACGTCAAGCAACTTTCTTTTGTCGTCACCTTGCAATTAAGTATCTTGATTATTCTGATTCCGTTTTGTTTGGTTACGTTGACAGGTGGTAGCTTCCGTTCCATTAAAGGGGTCTTTTGGATTACCTTGGCATCTGGTCTTGCATTTTCCATTCCAGAAATCATCGTTTCTAAGTATCTCGGGGCGGAATTGCCATCTATTGCGGGGTCATTGATTTGTATCGTGACGATCATCCTCTTAGTCAAAGTCATCGGACCAAAAAAACCCAAGAACAAACGGCACCTACCGTCTCGCTTAAAGAAGGAATTGTCGCTTGGTTGCCGTTTATTCTCGTTTTTGCCTTTATTATTTTGTCTTCCTCTCTTGTACCTGCCATCCATGATCGCTTAAATACGGTGCAAAGCTCCTTCACCATATTCCAAGGCTCGCATGCTAAACCATATGTCATCACGTGGATTACGTCACCTGGTACCTTAATTATTGTCGCTACGATTATTGGCGGTCTCTTCCAAGGAATTTCTTTTGGCAAGAGCTTGCAGATTCTTTGGCATACAACCAAGCAGATGACCAAAACGATGGTCACGGTCGCTTCGATTGTCGGACTATCCAAAGTGATGGGCTACAGCGGTATGGTCAACAACATTGCCCTCAGCTTAGTTATGGTTACCGGTAGTTTCTATCCCTTTATTGCTCCAATTATCGGTGCACTTGGTACCTTTATTACTGGTAGCGACACATCCGCCAATGTCTTATTTGGTGAGCTACAAGTCAAGGCAGCTACTAGCCTAGACGTCAATCCATATTGGCTAGCTGCGGCAAATATGGCTGGGGCGACAGCCGGCAAGATGATCTCTCCGCAAAGCATCGCCGTCGCAACGGGTGCGACTGGTCTAGTTGGCGAAGAAGGAACCATTTTAAAACAAGCCATGAAATTCTGCGCCATCTATACGCTCATTATTTGCCTAGTCATCTTTGGCTTAGGAAAAGTCTTCGGACAGATTTAGGGTTTTGAAGGCTGCAGCAGAATTGCTCAGCGAAAGTGAAAGCCAGGATATCTGAAAGTTGTCTCTCGAACTTCCTGATGTCCTGGCTGTTTTCACTAATGCCGGCTCCGACTTTTTCTTATTCCACCAATGCCAGTAAGCGTTCGTAGTTTTCCTCGATAGATGTAATTGTCGTGTCAAGTACGCCCAGCACGTTTTCATCGGCAAATTTCCCATGATGCTGCTCTAGCATCCGACTCACCGGCTCAGGCAAGTGCCCATGCATCCTTTGAGCAAAGCGCTCTTTGATAGTCGCCAAACGCTGCCGAAATAACTCGGCCGCCTCTTTTTCGTTTTTTGCCATGCGCAAATAATCCTTGCCGACAAAAACCGTCGCTTGCCGTTAATTTTGTAATCTTTCCGCCAGCGTCGATTTCCCACTGCAATTTTCACCAATCAATGCAATTAGCATCTTTTTCCTCTTTTCATCTGTTACTTTTCCATTTTTAGCTCAGCTAACTGAGCCAATATCGCATCTTGCTCAGCACCCGCTTGGAGCAAGGCTGCTGCTGTGTAGGTTCCTTCAACGATCGGCACATAGTTAATATGAATGGTCTTATCTGAAAAATCCGTGACCATTTCTAAATTCATCTTGGCACTTCCCAAATCAAAGAACGCTAGCAACGTTTCTTTACTATTCGCCTCGACGACTGCTTGTACACGCTCAAAGCTCGTACCAATGCCGCCATCTTCCGTCCCACCGACATAGGTAATCTCTACGTCTTTGGCAACTTCGCGAACCAAATCAACAACACCTTGTGCAATATTCTTTGAATGTGAGACAATGACAATTCCGATATCGTTCATCTTATTTACTCGCCTCCAATAATGCTTCAAACAAATACCCCGACGAACACGTACCAGGATCAATATGACCAATTGATCGGTCGCCCACATAAGAAGCACGCCCTTTTGTAGCCTTCAGATCCGCCGACGCTTGGACATACTCTTGAACCCTCGCTACTGTTAATTGATCCTGTTGTAAATCGGCCAACACACTTGCCCAAATATCGACCATGGTTTTTTCACCGACTGTCGCCTTACCGCGCTTTTCAATCATTTCCAGTCCAGCTTGTACCGCGTCAGCGAGTGAATCACTCGTTTGAAACGACTTGGTCATTCCTATAAAGGCCGATCCATATAGCGGCCCTGATGCACCTCCGACTTTACTCAGTAACTGCATCGCCACGACTTTGAATACATCGGCAGCATTCTCAAATTTTTCTGCATTCAATTTTTCCATCACTGCCGTCATTCCACGAGCCATATTCCCACCATGATCGCCATCACCAATCGGCGTATCTAACTCTGACAGATAGTCTTTGTTCGTTTGAATCTTATCATTAAAGATACTCATCCATTTTAATGCTACTGTTGCATCCATCTTCATCTCTCCCTACCAAGCTGGTGTAATGACTGGGGCTTCCAATGCTTCTACCCACTGTGCATCTTCACATTTCATCAGTGTCAACGACAATCCTGCCATATCAATCGACGTCATATAATTACCCAATTTTTTGTATCTGATAGTAATCTGCTTATCGGCTAATAAGTTCACGACATCATTTGCAAAAATGTACAACTCCATTAACGGCGTCGCCCCCATCCCATTCACCAATAGCGCATACTCTTCGCCTTCTTTTGGCTCAAACGAAGTCACGAGCTTATTAACGAGCTCCTCGGCAAGCATTTTAGACGGCTGCATCTTTTCACGGCGATACCCCGGTTCCCCATGAATGCCAATACCAAATTCAATCTCATCATCCGGTAAAACAAACCCCGGTTTCCCTACTTCAGGAACTGTCGCCCCAGTGAGCGCCAATCCAACCGTATGAATCGTTGGTACCAAGCGATCTGCGAGCTCTTTTATCTCACTCAATGATTGGCCGTTACGGGCAGCATCACCTAGAATCTTATGCACAAAAATCGTTCCCGCTACGCCACGACGACCTTGCGTATACAGACTATCCTCGACCGCAATATCATCATCAACAACCACGCTCTGTACCTCGATGCCCTCCATCTCAGCCATCTCTTGCGCCATCTCAAAGTTCATAATATCGCCAGAATAATTCTTAATAACTAGAAAAACCCCCGCGCCTTCATCGGCCTCTTTAATGGCCTCAATAATCTGATCCGGCGTTGGCGACGTAAACACCGCTCCACAAACAGCCGCCGATAACATACCTTCACCGACAAAACCAGCATGTGTCGGCTCGTGTCCACTACCGCCACCCGAGACAATGCCGACTTTCCCGGTCTTCTCAGTATTACGCGCGATAATATCAAATCCTTCGACGCGATGCACCAAATCACCATTGATCGCCACCATGCCATCGATCATTTCCGTTACAACATCCGTTGGTTTATTTATAATTTTCTTCATCTTCCTGATCTCCTCACTTTTTTAAAAGCGATTACAAATTATTGAAACCGCGTTCTTTATAAAAATTATAGCTGACATCAAAAGAAACCGTCAACTAATACAAGTTTTTAACGAAGGCAAGGGGGTGCTGATATACGGATGAAAAGACAAGTCATTCCATTAAACAAATCTTGAATATTAAGAATTCCCATATTACCTTTTCAAAAGATGCCATTACTAAAGAGAGCGTTCATGGCCGTATGGCCAATGTATTTACCGGAGAAAAACATCGTTGCGAATGTTGTGGGTTTGATTCTGTCATCCGTCATGCCTATCATGATAGCTGGATTCAGTTGCTTCCATATCAAGAAGTACCAACTTATTTACACCTGTACAAACAGCGTTTTCGTTGTACTCGGTGTCATCATACGTTTTCTGCAAAAACCTATTATGTAGCGGAAAATTGTTACATCTCACAAGCCTTAAAATTTGCGATTGCTGTGGATTTGAAGAAAAAAATTTCAATGAAAGATATTGCTCAGCAGTATTTTGTTTCCACAAAAACCGTTGAACGTGTCTTAGACAGCTTCTTTGAGGTGCCACGTAAAAAAATCACTTCTCTTCCCAAGCATCTTCTAATTGATGAATTTAAAGGAACGAGTGATTGTAAAGGGGCAATGTGCTTTATTATTAGTGATGCTGATACTGGCAAAATCTTTGATATCTTAGATGATCGACGCAACTTCAAGTTACGGACATACTTTCACCGGTTCACATTAAAATCCAGAAAACGGGTTACACACATCGTGATGGATATGAATGCCTCTTACGATGTAGTGATGAAAGAAGTCTTTTCCAATGCGCGACTCTCTATCGATCGTTTCCACATCATTCAACAAATGACACGTGCATTTAATAACCAACGAATTCAGACAATGAAGCAGCTAAAGAAAAGCGATCCACAAGCTCAAAAGGATTACCGAAAGCTGAAAAAGTATTGGCGAAAAATCCTAAAGAAAAATACGAAGCTAAACTACACTTCCTTCAAGCAATTTCCCCTCTTCCAAAGGAAATACTTAACGGAGTCGGAGGTGCTTGATTATCTACTTTCTATAGATAACCAACTACGACAAAGCTATGAAGTCTATCAAGAATTATTAGCTGTTTTTGATGCAAAAGATTTCATTGGAATCTTCAATCTCATTGAATCATTGCCACATTCCTTGAATAATGGATTCAAAAAGGCGATTTGTTATTTGAGAAAGCACAAAGAAGCTATCATAAACTCCTTAAAATATCCCTATTCAAACGGAAAATCAGAGGGAAAGAACAACCTCATCAAAGTAACCAAAAGAATTGCCTTTGGATTTCGGATTTTTCGTCATCTCCGGATGCGTGTCTTGATTCAGCAGAACATCTGTGAAATCATTTAATAACGCTAAAAAGGAAATGCCGAAGCATTTCCTGCCGTTTGATTTGATCAAAACAACACCATTTGACAAAGAGCCGTTTTTTGTTGGTTTTGCTTGCGGGCCATTAACACATATAGTAAGGGAATGCCCAAAATGACCGCCGCAATTTTTAGAAATTTCTTCATCTGGATTCCTCCTTTTGTAAAAAATCAGCACTTGTGCTAGTCAAAACCTAGGAGAAGCCCTAGGTGTAAGCGCGGTTTGCTTATTTTTTGTGCGCCCACTTTCTTTCACGAATTCTCACCTCTTTTTTGTCAGTGCTTGTTTGGTGATTTATTTGGTAAAGTCTTTGCGTTTTAAATAAATGGTGGTCAAGATACTGACAACGACCGCGAGGATCATCACGAAGAAAAAGCCGTTTTTTGTCTCTTTGCCTGGGAGTCCACCGGTATTCATGCCCCAGATGCCGGCAACGAGAGCAGCTATGGAGACGACTAAAGTAGCGGAGTCCAAGAATTTCATCAAGCGGTTTAAATGATTGCTCATCATATCGGAAAACAACCCGCCGATGGTCTCAAGCAAATCACGGTAAATCAGGATTCGTTCCTCTGCATGGGCTTGGCGCAAGCGGATGTTGTACACGAGATTTTCATCGCCTAGTTGCTGGGCAAAATTGGTTTCTTCCCAGAGGTAATTCAAAGTTTCTTTTTGGCCTTGCAGCGCGTTGTCCAGATATACGACATCCCGCTGCGTGTCTGCCAAGCGAAAGAGTGCTTCGTTTTTCGTAGTGGTGCGAGCCGCTGCGTCTAGCTCATCGATGATTTTTTTGATGGTTTTTAATTCCTTTAGAAAATGCGCATAGGTTCGTTTGATGATATAGGCGCAGAGTTGCTCTTTATTCGTGACTTTATGAGCGGAACGGGTCAAAAAAGAAGTCAGAAAATCTGAATTATCTCCCACAAAAGTCAAGGTCATTTCTTTAGCAAAAATCAAGATTAACGGTTCTAAGCGTTTTTCAATGGGGAGCTCGCGATTGTCGCTTAGGTTCATTAAAGAAAGAATCGTCAACTCCCCTAGGCGGTCGTTATTCATTTTTTCATATTGGTTGATTTCTTCTGCATCGTCACCGCCGACAAAGATGTCTTTTGGTAATTCGTATTTCTCCACGATTTCGGTGAGTTCGACTTTGGTGGCTTTTTGCAAGACAATCCAGTTACTTACGTCTTGGGTCGCTTTTTCTATGCCGGAATCTGTTATCTTAAAAGTTGAAATCATCTTAATCCCCCTATAATATTTCTAACCAATGGACCACAAGCAATAAATAAAATAAGCAACGATGAGAAAACGCTTACTTTTAGTAAATAACAACATTTCATCCTCGAATCCTAGGGTAGAGCATTTGCTTTTTTTTCGTCAAATGATGTGCTGTTTTTGCATAAAAAGGCGTAATTCTTTTCAAAAAATGAAATTTATTTTAACATAAAATTGTACCATCGACATTATGTTAGGAGTGAGGATATGACAGATCCAGTGTTAAAGGATCCACGGGAGTTATATTATGAATCAGACTTTCCGAAACAGGATCAAGAAACCCCGGCCCTACAGAAGAAGATGAAACCTGTGCCGGACTGTGGAGAAGAGAGCTATGTTGGTCATGAGCGCTTACTTAATCGTCGGGTTTTAATTACCGGGGGCGATTCGGGGATTGGCCGAGCGGCGGCGATTGCGTATGCGCGAGAAGGCGCCGATATTGCTTTGCAGTTTTATCCGGGAGAAGAACCGGATGCCAAGCAAGTGGCCAAGTATGTGGAAGAAGCGGGGCGCAAAGCCGTCTTACTACCATTTGACTTGCGCGACGCTGCGGCACCTGAAAAAATGGTGGTTCAAGCAGTGAAAGAACTAGGCGGATTAGATACGCTGGTGTTAAACGCGGCGCAACAGATTACTCAGCCTTCTTTAGCAGAGTTGACCATGGAGCAAGTCCGAGATACTTTTGATGTGAATATTATTTCCATGTTTGCCACGGTGAAAGCCGCCTTACCACACTTGCCGGCAGGGTCCAGCATTATCACGACCACCTCGGTGCAAGCGTTCAGTCCAAGTGGTCATCTCTTGGACTACGCGGTAACGAAGGCCGCGATTGCCAACTTCACGGTGGGATTAGCCAAACAGTTGAGCAAAAAAGGCATTCGGGTCAACGGTGTCGCACCGGGACCGATTTGGACAGCCTTGCAACTAGACGAAGGCCAACCGGAAGAAAAATTACCAGTCTTCGGGCAAGACTCTTTAATGGAGCGGGCAGGACAGCCGGTAGAATTAGCGCCAGTCTATGTTTTCTTAGCCTCCAACGAAGCAAGCTACGTAACCGCCCAAATTTACGGGGTAACCGGTGGCGAAGCAATCAACTTATAGAAAGGACTTGAAAGCACATGAAAAAGCAAGGAAAAGTCATGATGATTGTCTCGTTGGTGGCGACTTTGCTGCCGGTGTTGCTGAAGGTCAAAGAAATACACGATGACTATCGCAAACAGGAAAAAACAAACAAGTTGTCGTGAAGCTAGGAAAGAAGCAATCTAATTAATAGAGGAGGGATTTAATATGGGTCTTATTTGGTCATTAATTGTCGGAGCGATTATCGGAGCGGTGGCAGGTGCCATCACTGGAAAAGGGATGGGCTGGATTGCGAATATCGTGGCCGGTTTAGTCGGTTCCGCTATCGGACAATCACTCTTTGGTTCTTGGGGACCGTCATTAGCCGGGATGGCATTGGTACCATCGATTATCGGAGCGGTGATTCTCGTTGCCGTGGTGTCATTCTTCTTCAGTCGTAGGACGAGTAATTAAACTGTATTGTGAGTTCTTCCCCAATGACATAAAAAGTCATAGCCTCGGCTAATAGTCGAGGTTTTTTTGATGTATTAATTGTCATTAAGTTAGACAATTAATAGAACAAAAAATACTGGAATTGGAAAATGAAGATTCTTACTAGAGAAAGGAGGTTGCCTATGCAAGAAGTTCAATTTTTACTGAACGATGAGCAGATGAAACAGCTAGGAAATAGTGTGTACACACTTCTTCTAAACAATGTGAATCAAGTACGACAAGATACTGCGATTGACAAACGCTATTTAACCAATAAAGAAACTTGCCAGTATCTCCATATTGCGAACAACACTTTGGACAAATGGGTCGAACAAGGCCTGCCAAAAATTACGATTCAAGGTGTTGTGCGGTTTGATCGGCAAGCTATAGACGAATGGCTCCATTGCTATACTCGCTAGAAGCGGTTTATAATCAGAACTTAGTCGTTCCTACGTTCTGGTTTGCGTATAAGAAAGTAGAAAATAACATGGCAATTACTAAACTGAAAAGCAACCACTACAAATTGGAGGTGTTTTACCCCAAGGAGGTGCGACAAATTCTCGGTGTCACTACCGAGCGCTACCGCAAAACATTTAGGACGAAAAAAGAAGCGGAACAGGCTGAAAAAGACCTGTCTCAAAAAATTCAACGTGTGCTTAATGAAAAGAGTGCTCGTTCATTTGAATTAAGCGGGCATATCAAATTCAAAGAGTTTTATGAGACAGTTTGGTTGGATATGTATATTGCTGGTTCTACTGGACGATCTAGGCAAATACCAACTGCCACAACCGTTAGCAATACGAAAGATGTCTTCCGTCTTCATATTCTGCCGATATTTGGTGAATATTCTATCAAGTTCTTAAACGACAATAAGGACTTTGTGCTTCGTACTTTGATGAAAAAGTCCCAAACTTACGCCAATATCAAAATTATCAAAAGTTACGTCAATCAGATTTTTGATATTGCGGAGCTATTAGAGTATATCGAATACAATCGGATTGAAAAAGTGATTCGGTACGTGGGTGATCCCAAGAAACAACAACTAAAGGCGGAGCGTCAGCTTAACGGTGAAGCTCTGACAGCCGAAGAATTAATCGCTTAGTTAGACGCAGCCAATGAGGATTACAGCAAAGGTTTACTAATCATGCAAGACTTCTCTTGATGCTAACGTTGAACCTAGGAGACCGTAAGAGCGAATCCTACGCCCTCCAGTGGAAGCATATTGATTTTGAAAAGGGTTATGTCAGTTTGATTCAAAGTAAGGATAAGTTTGGCAATTTAAAATCCACAAAAGGACGAAAAGCTACGAAGTTCAAGATTCCGACATTCCTTATTGAACTAGTGAAAGAATGGAAGCAAAAGTAAAAAGAAGAACTGCTACAGCTTGGGATTAAACAGACAAAGGAGCAATTTCTTTTCACTTATGCCAATCGAAATGGTGAAGTAAATATTCCGGTTCATGTGGATTACTTAAATTATCGGCTAAAATCCATTCGCCGAAGACATGAGGAACTAACCCAGACAAATCCACACAAGTGCGTCATACCTTTAGTACGTTGGCTCGTGAAGGCGGTGCCACAATGGCGCAAATTTCTCAAGCCTTAACCCATTCGGATATCAAAACGATAGAAATATACGTCAATACCCCGAATGTTGTCGATCTTTCCACTTATGAGAAATTCGAGAAACGCCTGGATGAAGTGCGACAAGCAAGCAAAATAAATAACTAATTAAAATAACAATCAAACAAGATAAAAAGAACGATTATATAGTGTCTGACATAGGTCTTAAAAACGGCCAATTCAAAATCTCGTACATTTTTTCGTACCTAAGCGTACAAAAAAAGACACTTCCCAAAAATTGGAAAGTGTCCGTATCGTTGTGATGAATGGTACTCGATTTCCTTGAAATCTCCGTCCCATACTGTATTCGTAAGGCAATAAATTGCCAACGACTCCAGCAATTAACGTTTTGAGAATTCCCAAAAGGAAATTGAAGAATACTCAGTCCTCAGATATCCTTTTATATCAACAATTCAGCAAATTAAAATTACTTGATTGCTGGTACAAATTGATAGAAGAGGACAGAATTGACACCAATTAACACCATAAAATAGACTAGTCATTTTTTTGAACTTACTTTGTTTATCCCAAGTCCCGCTGCCACTATCCCAATTGCCGTTAAAGAAATACCCTTACCTCGGTTTTTACAATCCTGACAAATCCTAATCTTTTTTGATGATCGAATCGTCTTTCCACAAATCAAGCAGTGACTTTCTTTCTTCTCATTATTCTTCATGATCTGAATCTCCTTCACTTAACAAGCTTAGTTGACTGCCTTCCTGCATTTCGTCATTAATAATCAACCACAAATTTTTATTCGTAGAAGAATATCTATAATTATCATGAATTACCTCTAACATACTAGAAAGCTCATTTCTCTCAGAATTAGATAAAAGATTATCTAGGATTGGCACGCGTTGCAGGGCACTTAAAACAACATGCACTGGTTCAGGGATAGTCTGACTGGAATATAAATCGAAAATATATTTTACTGACTCAAATCGTTCTCTAGCCATTGACTCATTATCCAAGGTCAAATCTATATACGTTTGCATACCTACTATTTTTAACAGTAAATTGATATCAGAGAGAATAAAATTAGCATGTCTTTGAAAACTTTTCCCGTGTATCGGTTTTCTTAGTATCTTTTCAATTTGATCTCGATTTGAAATTAGGTCAGCTTTAATTGCACTCACTGCTTGTTCCATACTTTGAGAAGCGTCATGAAGCAACTGGATTTTACTATTTAAATCATCAGTATTATAGAACTTGATTATTTGAGTTCTTGCTGTGAAGAACGGTGGTAATATACTATTATTTCGATCCCATTGAAGCTGATACTCTTGTGTTTCTTGCATATCAAGCAAAATTTCGTAAATTTGTTTTAATTGTGCTTGAATAGCTAAATCCGTTAAGTTACGGGTAATATCGCGTTCTGTCCTAACCTCTTTCAATGTTAGATCTTCCACACGTTGATTAGAATTCGTTGTATCAACTATTACTGCCCGCTTATTCCCACCAACTTTTTTAGATTCTCCGATTTTAAGGACGCCAGACTTTAATCCTTCCTTTGTTTCAACGGATAGATTATCATAATCGGGCTGGTAGACGAATCCTTTTTTACTATTAAAAATCAGGTCTTTTAGGTTAGTTCCAGTTGCCATTAAATTAATAAGGCTTGAGCCATCTAGGTTAAAAAGCTGGCCTAATTTAGTAAATTTATGATCATCCATATACTTTGGAAGTAAAAATTCATAGGGATCACTGATTTCAAAAATATCTTGTGTCCACTTATCAGTGTGTGAGGTAAACAATTGGAAGTTCTCTATATTACTTTTAATAGATTCAGATACTTCATAAGATTTCTCTTTTTCATTCACCATTCACACACCGCCTTTTCTAAGGTTCAATCACTTCAAACTCAGGTAGTTCATCAATTAATTCTAACGTCTTCATACTTACTGTAATAATTGAAAGCAACAGATTCAGTATATACTTAGGATCTTCGCTAAAATTATTAGGATCATCAGTAATACCTGATTTTTTATCTGTCTTAATTTGATACTGATCAATAATCCACTCTATTGCTGGACGTCCATTAACTACATATTCGTAAGCTTTCTCAGGGATATTAACTATCTTTATACTCTCATTATAAATAATATTATCAAGCTTGTCTTTTTTTGAATGCTTCATTTTAGTAACCTTATAACTTGGTTCTGAATGTGAAATTTGAACGTCAACACCTTCCCAACTAGGTTGGTTTTCATAATTCAAATGCAAGTCAGTTAATTTACGACCTATTTCAACGTATTTTTCTTTATTTTTGAGTATAGGAATTCTCGGAAAAGCTTTTTTTAAGTCACTACTGTATCTGTCTAAATAGGTTCTATCATGGAGAACAGCGTAAATATAAAATACAAGATCATCGCTAGAAAGCTTAATTTTATTCTCAAACCTTTTTGAAAGATTTGATATTTTTCCACCGTCATCCATCCCTTTATACATAGGGAATCCTTTTCCATTTCCAACAAACTGGAAACTTGGAACCAATTCCGTAATTAAAGAAGAGAAAGGTTTATTCATCCCTTGTCCCTGTAGATAGACAATCTTACCGGTGTTTCCTGCTATATCATAATATCTACTAGGCATTTCCATAACACTTCGATCATAGAAAAGCCATTTTTTTGTAAAGGGCCTATGCATAAATAATCTTATTTTATTTGAATCTATGGAAAGCTCTTTTCCTTTTCCAAATGATTGAGTAAGACCTCTAGTCCAGCTAATAAAATTTTCCTTCTTATTGACTAGTTCTGTACGTTCTTTAGGATTTTTATTTTCTATTAATCTTTCTATCTCAGAGTTATAATTCTCCACAAGCTTTGTGGTATTTTTGATAACTTTTTCTCTTGAAAATCCACTTACCCAAGCGTCTCTTGCTGAATTCACACCAGTCAATTGATCTAAATAAATCGAATTATCCTTATCTTTATCATCATATAACGAAGCGTAATTCAAATAATTACTGTCTCGTTGGTTTATCCAATCATTATTTTCATCTGGAGTAATCTCCTGCCAATCAATACCTTTAATAGATTCAGTATTTTTTAAAATCGAAAGTTTTTCATCCCGACTTAAATAATCTCCAATATCAGCGTAGTGTATTTTATGCTCATCGCTACCATCCTTAATCAAAATAGAAATAGCAATTGGTGCCCGACTACCAGAACCAAAGATTTTCCCCCCTTCTCGGCGAGAAGTCTCCCCTTGGGTACGTTGGTCTCCTCGTAAGTGGAAGATATATAAATGATTGAACTCTTCAAATAGTACCTTTCTAAAACCGTCTGTACTCTGGCTATCGATGAAAGACCCATTTGAAACGAACCCGATAACTCCCAACTCCTTTATTCGATCACTTGACCAACGAAAAGCTTGAATATATGAGTCATAAACAGCCTTTTTCAAATTTGCCTTAGAATACTTTGCATATGTCATCTCAATACTTGCATTTAATTTAGGGTAATTTAAATTTTGATTGTTGTCGTTAACGCTTGATTGTCCTATTGAATAAGGAGGATTTCCAATTATTGCTGTAATTGGGACTTTTTGTTGAACCTTCAATCTATCATCATTTGTAATGAAATAAGTATCCTCAATTACCTTATCATCCTCGGTACTTTCAAAGGTATCGGTCAAAACTATTCCATCAAACGGAACATATCCTTCTTCAGTACCATTAATTTCATCGTACGTCGCCTCAATGTTAATTGCAGCAATGTAATAACTCAGCAAGATTATTTCATTTGCATGCAGTTCCTGAGTAAATTTACGAGTTATATCAGCAAGGTTAATTTTTCCTTCATCCATTTGTTCCTTCAAGTATGACAATGTTCTAACAATAAATGTTCCCGTCCCAGTAAAAGGATCAAGTACATGAACGTTCTCACTTGCCAATGACTTTCCAAAATGTATTTTCAATACATCGTCTACCGATTTAACGATAAAATCTACTACTTCTACTGGTGTAAAAACAATACCCAAACGCTCAGTAGTTGATTTAAAGGCTGTGCTGAAGAATTTATCATAAAGAGTAATAATAATTTTTTGCTTGTCTTCTGATTTCTCGACACCTTCTGCTCTCATTCTTACCGACTCATACAGTGGTTCTAGGTTCTCCTGTTCCTTAGCAAACCCAGCTTTTTCAAGTTCTTTTACAATATTCTCCATTGCAGAGGACACAGGATTATTATTTACAAAGCTATATTCTTCAAAAAGAGCTTCAAATATTGGCTTAGTAATCAAATGCTGTGAAAGCATTTCCGCAGCCTGGTTTTCATCTATACTCTCATTGATATTATGTTGTAATGAAGAAATAAACTTCTTAAATTCAATAGTGATTGGATCTTTCTTATCCTTAAGCTTATTCTTAATCCAGCTAATTTGACGTTGTGCAATTTTCGCAACATCCGCTGACCAATTTTCGAGATACTTGCGATCCCCAACCTTTTGAACTATCTTCCCGAAAATAGCACCTTCAAATTTGTCCCATTCAAGGTCAAGTTTCGTTTGAGTATATGAATTATCAAGTTCTTCATTGATTAAGTCGTTACCTTTAGTCGGTGCACTACCCACACCAATAACTTTCAATTGCTTAGGTTTTGCAATATTAAGTTTATCCACCATAGCTTCAAAACGTTCATCTACAGAACGCAACGCATTAATTACCTGCCAGACAACTTCATAATTTTTATTATTGTCTAAAATTGTTTCCGGTGTCTCATCAGCCGGTATTACTATGGGAAGAATAATATACCCGTAATCTTTCCCCTCAGCCTTACGCATGATACGGCCCACAGCCTGAACGATATCCACTTGAGATTTTTTCGGTGCCAAGAAGATAACTGCATCCAGTGTAGGAACATCAATACCTTCTGTTAGGAACCTTACGTTTGAAACAATTCTAGCCTCGTCTGACGGCTTTTCTGGATCTGCCAACCAGTCTAATACCTCACCTTTTTGCAAAGCATTCATAGTACCGTCAGCATGACGCATTGATAGATGGATAGATTCATCCTCTATTTCTGATCCAATATAATCATTTACAACTTCTTCAAACTGCTGTGATACTTTCTTAGAATCGGCAATTGTTCTTGTGAAGGCGATAGCCCGCTCTAATGGTGCTCCGTCATAAGGAGAATTCTTAATAGGATTCTTATATCCGTTCCGTCTCATCATCCCATTCCAGATACCAACAATCCGCCCGACATCATCAATATTTAAGCCATTCTCTGGATCAGCCAAAGTTCGCTGCATATCTTTTTGAATTGCAGTTTCATCTACCGCGAGAACCATCACTTTATAGTCGGTCAAGATTCCGTGAGAGACCGCCTGTCCAAAGCCCATCCGATAGAAAACTTCTCCGTACTTACTTTCATCATCCATTGACGATATAAGAATACTTTTCTCTTTGGCATTCTTTTTTGCACTTTCACCATAAATTTTTGGTGTAGCAGTTTGATAAATTCTCTTTCGCCCTTGAACATACGTATTACTATGAACCCGAGAGAAAATACTAGCTTCTTTACTTGATTCATGTGCCCCTGTCGTTCTGTGAGCTTCGTCAGAAATAATTAAATCAAACTCTGGAAAGCCATCTTTCTGAGCACCGCCAATAACATCGATGCTTTGATACGTACTAAACACAACAACCATATCTGCGGTTTGTTGTGTTTTTTTCACATCCTCCCAGTTTTTCAGCAGCTTTTCTTTAGATGTCGTCGCTGGGTACCCAATATCACTTGCCTTAATATCTTCAGTCCCATCTTCGCCTCTTGAAGCGTCACGATCAGAAGTTACTGCCATACTGGTAATTTTCAATTCAGTATCATTATTCCACCCTCGTAAGGTTTGCGTTAATAACTGAATACTTGGAACAAGGTACAAAACTTTAAGCTGTTTATTTTCTTTTTTTACAAATGCTTCGGCAATTTTTAAACTGGTAAAAGTTTTCCCTGTTCCCGGAGCCATGATCAATTGTCCGCGGTCTTTTGTTAAAAAATGCTTTAATGCGTACTCTAATGCGATTTCCTGATAAGGTCGCAACTTTTTAGGTTCCTTGATCGTAACTACTTCTGGACGTTCAAAACGGTACTTAGTCCAATCAATTTGTGAATTCCGTAAATCAGATAACCCTATAATCTCAATACCCTTTTCGTTTCGCTCAATCGTATCTCTCGCATTTTTATTCCAATCGTCAACTGTAGAGACAATTAACCCACGTTGGTAGTAGCTCTTTCCTAGCTCAGCAACAAAAGAATTAATTTCATTCTTTCCAACTTTATTTTGGTAAAACTTTGCCTGAATAGCGACTAGTTCACCGTTAAACTGTTCGGCAACAAGATCAACACCAGTATCCTTTTTAGGAATACCATACTCAGCGGGTACGTCTCCCAACGCCCAAACATTCTTGTATAACCGTTGGTATGTTGGCTCATTACGCAAATAAGATAGAACTAACTTTTCAAACAGTGTGCCTCTTTCTCTTTGTATATCTCCAGCAGTTTGATTTATCTGCTGAATTAAATCATCAAAAGTGTGACTTGTTTTCTCGCCCATGGTTACCTCCAGAATTATATATATACATTAATATTAGAACAATGACTGCTTAAAAGAAATAGAAATATTTGATAGATCGAATGTTTTAAAAACCGCCTCATTATTCGTTGTATAAGAAAAACCCCTAGGTCTAAAACACTAGAGGTTACTTGAAGATCTATTCTATTCAAAATAAAGCTTCTGGAACTTCGGCTCTAACCGTAACCTTATCTGTGGTATAAACTTACCTAATCTTAACTGGGATATTAATTCTGAAAGAGCTTCTTTCTGTTCAACATCAAAATGTTCTTCAGAAAATTTTTCTATCAAGTTAACCTTTTCTTCGGAAAAAATGCTGTCCACAACTTTATAGTCTTTATTTAAAGCATATTCCACTTCATCATCAGACATTTCGAAATACTTAATCATTTCTGGCATATTTTTATCAGTATAGCTGTCTCTATTTATTTCACGTGACGTACGCAGATCCCAGACCTCATCAAGAAAAGATTTCACAAGCGAGGATTTACCATCGCTAATTAAATTTTCTTCAATTGATTGACGTAATTCTTCAACTCCCTCATCACTACCACAATACTTAAATAGAACATTAGTAAAAAAAGCAAGCGTTTCAAAATACTCTGCCTCATCAGCCCTATTCTCTTTAACCAAGATGTGTATGAGGCTTTACAGAAATTAGCGAAGGAAAAAGAAAATTATCTATTTGATTGGAACGGATTTCGACAAGCCGGGCAGCTTCAAAAACTGCTCAAGAAACTCGATTTGAGTAAAACTACCTTTCACGGTCTGCGTGATACCCATGCAAGCTTTCTTTTTTCAAAAGAAATCAGTATTGACTACATTTCAAGGCGTCTAGGCCACAATTCCATTCTTACTACCCAAAACTATTATTTGGAATTAATGCCAGAAAAAAAGCACCAGCAAGACGCTGACGCTTTAAATCTGTTAAATGAATTATCGTAGTAATTAACACCAACTGACACCAGAAAGTAGCAGTTGAGCCTGACAATACAACAAATTGATTAACGTTTTGAGAATTGTGAAGCTTTACGAGCTTTCTTAAGACCTGGTTTTGCTTATAAATAACACAATAAGTTTGATTATCTTTTAATATCAAGGTTTTTATAGATTTTTCCTAAATCTATATATCAATCAATTTAAACTGACTTCAAGCAACTCGCACATCAAAACGTACATCAAAAAAATACGCAAACCAGAACACGACTACTCAAAATAAATAACGAACTAATAATTATTTATGTTTGACATATCATACCTAGAAATATTCAAGATTAATTCTCTACAGCCGCCTTAAACAACATTATATCTCATCAGCTTTCTAACTCAGACGAGTGATATTTCTCAATGACTATTTTTAAAATCTCAACAATTTCAATATTTCCATCTACATATTCTTCTACTAATTTCATCGTATCTTCGGAAGGCATTGCTACATCTAATGCTGAGTATGCCAAAGCAGTATCTCGAAGTTTTTCTCGCTCAATTTTCTTAGTATTTTTTATAGAATATTTGTAATCGGACATAATCTCATCAGCTCCCTATTGAATCTCTTATTGCCTAATATAACATGATTCAAGGGCTCACTGGATAATAAGAAAAATTCCACATAGAAAACTAAACTAGATTTTTAAATCATTCTAAACGGTATCCTCTCAATTCACATTTTGCTTAAATACTAATGCTCTATCACCTTTACGGAGTTTAATTCCTTCCCAGCCTTTCCTCTTAAGCTCCCCCCGGTTTAAGAAAAAATTCCAATATATTATCTGAAATAGTTACTTAATAACCGTGATTGAGATTGGAGAATTTTTAACCATATAAGTAGCATGTGAACCAAAATATCCTTTAATCCCATGCATTGATCGCGAGCCAATGATTAACATATCTGCAGATGTTGCTGGCAAAATCGTCTTAATAATTTCCTCGGCCGGATCACCTTCTCCACTGTACAGCTGAATGTTTTTTACACCGCTATTTTCTGCATATTGTTTGTACTTTTCCAAATTAAGTAACAATTGACTTTGTTTCTGGCTCAAGTACTCAGGGTCTAACGCTTCATAAACATTCAACTCTTCAATTTCTAAAATTGAGGCAATCAGTAATGCGGCTCCAGTTTTACTCGCTTGCTTTACAGCATATTGAAAGGCTTTTTGAGCTCCTTCTGATTCATCTACCCCAACTAAAATATTTTTAAATTCATCAAATCCTTCCATAGTGCATCTTACCTTTCATTAATTAATTGATTATATTTTTTATTTCCTTTATACAGTTCAATAATTGTCCACGCTAACAGTAGTAATACTGCGACGATAATGACATAGGCAATAGAATCAGCTAGTACAAGTTGGCTTGATGTCACCTTTTCACCAAAAAAACCTTCAATTTGGCCGGGCAATCCAATCAAATTTAAATATGTCAATCCAATTACTGAACCCCATCCTAGTATCCGAATAACTATCGAATTTTTAAACCGGCTTCCCATTTCCACCTCACTATTGGTCATCATTAATAATGGTACCATCGAAAATGGTAACGCAAAAGCTAAGAAGACTTGTGAATTATTCATTAGTGTATTTAACGCTGTGTGCTCCCGAATCGTTCCTTGCCTGCTTGTAATAATTACACAGATTAACACTGGGATAACTGAAATCAAACGCGTAATTAAACGTCTTAGCCAAATTGGCATTCTCATATGAATGAATCCCTCCATAATTACTTGTCCAGTTAAAGTTCCGGTAATCGTTGAATTTTGTCCAGAAGCTAGTAACGCGACTGCGAATAATGTAGAAAGAAGACCTGATTTTGCAACGGTGATTAAAATTCCGTTACTCAATGTATCCGGATTTGATAAAGCCTCATACAACCCAAAGAATGATGGATCTTTCACTGCCCCTGTTTTAAAAACAGCAACTCCCATTATGAGCAATAAGGAGTTAACAAAAAAAGCGAGAGTCAATTGAATGTTAGAATCCCATGTTGAAAATCGTACAGCATTGGCGATTTCATCTTCATCCGTACGATTTATCTTTCGAGTCTGAGACACAGCCGAATGTAGATATAAATTATGAGGCATAACGGTTGCACCAATAATTCCTAATGCACCAGTTAAAGGCGTTTGACCACCAATTGAATGTGTAGAGGAGAACGTTTCACCAGTCGGAACCAATCCTTTAAGTACATCCCCCCAATTAGGATCAGACAACGCTACTTGATAAACAAACACAAAAAGAATTACAAAAATCAAACAGACAACTATTGCTTCAATTTTTCTAAAACCAACTTTCGTTAACAACAATAATAATAAAACATCAAATACCGTAATAAAGACTGCGACGACAAGCGGAATATTAAAAAGTAAATAAAGAGCAATTGATGCGCCAATTACTTCCGCAATATCTGTTGCCATAATCGCTAATTCCGTTAAAATCCATAAAATGATTCCTAGTTTTTTACTCGTTCTCGCTCGAATTGCTTGAGCTAAATCCATTTGACTAACAATTCCCAATTTAGCAGCCATATATTGTAATAGCATTGCAATTAAACTAGACATTAAAATGACCGACATTAATAAATACTGGAAGTTTTGCCCACCCGTAATCGAAGTAGACCAGTTGCCTGGATCCATATATCCCACAGCAACTAATGCTCCCGGTCCAGAATAGGCGAACAGGATTTTCCAAAAGCCTTTGCCTTTGGGTACCTCGACAGTTCCGTTAATTTCCTCTAAAGAGGGACCATTCGCATGCTGAATTAATCGAGGTTTGTGCTCTTTACCGGACTGACTTGTTGTATCTTTCAAAATATTTCCACCTTCCTTTAAAAACATCATAAGCATACACCTCTTTTTTATTAAATTAAAGCAAAATATTAGACAAACCTAAAAAAAAATAAACATTCGCCTAATTTAATATTATTTGCCTTCATTTCATTTGTATCGGAATGAATCAATTGTACACGTTAAAAATATATCTATATGATAATTACCATTGTTAATATTCACGATTTTTTGTTGAAATAGTCGAGAGAAAAAAGTAAGGTTGACCAAAATATTTTTATAGGTTAAACTAAAATTAGAAAAATTTAGTTTTTAAAGGAGGTTTTTATTTGTTAACTGTAAAAAAATTATCTGTTGCGTACTGCGATACACCGGTATTCAATAATTTATCCGTCCATTTTAATGCAGGGAAGATTACTGGCATTATCGGACCTAATGGAGCTGGTAAATCTACTTTAATCAAGGCAATATTGGGTCTTATTCATCCAAAATCAGGTAGTAGCGCGCTTGATGGTCATTCAATGGCAACAGTAAAAAAGAAGGTTGCCTATGTAGAGCAACGAAAGGATTTAGATCTCAGTTTTCCAATCAATGTCTATGATTTGGTTTTAACTGGTAGTTATGGAAAACTGGGATTGTTTAAGACTCCAGGAAAAAGCGAACGTGTTGCTTGTGATGCAGCTCTTGAGCAAGTTAAAATGACTGACTTTGCTAATCGGCAAATAGGTAATTTGTCAGGCGGACAATTACAGCGGGTATTCGTAGCTCGAGCAATTTTACAACAGGCAGAAATTGTTGTCTTAGATGAACCTTTTGTTGGAATTGATGTGGAAAGTGAGCGTGCCATCATGGCTATTTTAAAACAATGGCGAGACGAACAAAAAACCATTATCGTTATCCATCACGATTTAAATAAAGTTTATGATTACTTTGATGAATTAGTCATTATGAATCACGGAATCATTGACTTTGGGCCAACTCAAGAAGTCTACAATTCGAAGAATATCAGTAAAGCATTCAGTGATGACTTATCTTCAGTTCTATTTCAGGAGGTAAATTGAATGACTGCTCTCTCGGATTTTTTTCAAGCGTTAGGAAAATATGATTTCCTTCAAAGTGCATTAATCACTGCAATAATGGTGGGGATTATGTCTGGGATTATTGGGAGTTTCATCATTCTACGAGGAATGTCTTTGATGGGGGACGCTATTTCTCATTCAGTATTGCCAGGGGTTGCTGTTGCTTATATGTTAGGTATAAATATCTTGATTGGAGCATCTATTTTTGGTGTACTAGCTGCAATGTTAATCGGCTACGTGGCTTCTCATAGTAAAATCAAAGTAGATACTGCAATAGGGGTTGTCTTCAGCTTCTTTTATGCATTGGGATTCATTTTAATCTCTATGGCCGAAAGCTCAACCAATCTACACCATATTTTATTTGGAAACATTCTAGCTGTTAGTAATAGTGATATGATCACAACGGCAATTGTTTTAGGAATTGTGATTATTTTTGTACAAGTATTTTATAAAGAATTGTTAATCACTTCCTTTGATCAGACCTTCGCTAAAACATATGGATTAAATACCCAACTAATCCACTATAGCCTTATGCTCGTCTTAACACTGGTAACTGTTTCGGCATTACAAACTGTGGGAATTATTTTAGTAGTGGCCATGTTGATCACACCTGCTGCAACAGCATACTTTTGGACTGACCGCTTGTCTGTGATGCTTGTTTTCTCCGCTATATTTGGTGTTGTCGCATCAATTTGTGGTTTGTACTTCAGCTACACATTTAACTGGGCTTCTGGTCCCGCGATTGTTATTGTCGCTGCAGGGTTATTCCTAATTTCCTTTATCTTCTCACCAAAACAAAACTTGTTACATCTACACAAAAATAGAAAAGAGGCGTAAATATGAAAAGAATATTAGTAACGATTGTCGTGGTAATTGTAGCTGTGACGGGAGTAATCTTTTTTGTCAACGGACGAAGTGGCGATTCTAAACAAACAACCGATGCAAAAAAAATCAGCGTAGTAACCACAAATTCAATTTTAGAAGATATGGTCAAAAATGTGGCTAAAGATCGAGTTGAGCTATATAGTATTGTTCAACGCGGCGTGGATCCTCACGAATATGAACCTAAACCTGAAGACATCTCAAAAGCAACGGATGCAACAGTTTTGTTTCATAACGGACTGAATTTAGAAACTGGCGGTAGTGGTTGGTTCAAGAAGTTGGTAAGCACTGCTCATAAGGAATTCGATAAAGATGTCTTTGCTGCTAGTGAGGGTGTATCACCGGAGCATTTAACAACCAACGTTGAAGAAGAAGATCCTCATGCATGGCTTGATTTAGCCAATGGTATTCAATACGTTAAAACGATCACCAAAGTATTAAAGGAAAAAGATTCAAAAAATGCAGATTATTACCAAACTAATTCTGATGCTTATATCGAAAAATTACAAAAGTTACACGAAGAAGCGCAATCAAAATTTCTAGATATTCCTGAATCACAGCGTTTGTTGGTCACTTCAGAGGGCGCCTTCAAATACTTCTCAAAAGCCTATCATGTAACGCCAGCTTATATTTGGGAAATCAATACCGAATCTCAAGGTACTCCCGAACAAATGAAAGCCGTCTTAGCTAAAATTGAAAACTCTGATGTCAAACATTTATTCGTAGAAACTTCTGTTTCACCTAAATCGATGAATAAGATTGCCGACGAAACGGGATTAGAAATCTATTCCAAAATTTTTACTGATTCATTAGCAAAAGAAGGCACTGAAGGTGATACCTACTATACGATGATGAAGTGGAATCTAGACAAAATTCATGATGGTTTAGCTTAACAATACTAAAAATATATTGATATCTTAAAGTTCCCCTCTAAGTAATTATTCTTGTAATTTATTTAGAGGGAAAACTTTTGATGCTTGAACGGTTCACAGATACCTCATCATGATAAGATATTATCAACAAATACATTATTACTTAACTTAGCCAAATTTTTGCTTACAATTATTTTTAGCTAGGTTACATAAGGACGCTCAAATTTAATAACTCAGGATGCTACTGGTTTTGCTTGAAAGGAGGCCCAACATTGACACCGACTCAAGAAAAGTATCTATTAGCGATTGATAAGCTTAGTGAAGATAAACACTTGGTAAAAAATAGACAAATTGCTGATTTCTTAGAGGTTAAGCCTTCTTCTGTTACAGAAATAATGGATCGATTGGTTAATCAAAATATAGTTCAGCGCATTTCTTATCAAGGTGTTTTTTTAACATCATCAGGTAAGAAACAAGTAGCTTTACTTAAAGAAAGACGTCGTATACTCTCAACTTTCTTAACATCCTATCTTGATATTTCGAAAACTAAGTCACCAGAAATCATAGATGAACTCCTACAAGTTCAGAGCCCTCTATTTTTTGAAAAACTTGACTGTTATACAGCACAGGAGACTATTGAAAGCCATATCCAATATGGTTCATAAAACAAGTCCTATTTTTCTTATTCTAAGGAGTTTAGTCAAATTATCACTATGGGATTCCCCGTTAGTAACACGGGGGTACCGAACTCATTGGAAATCCCGCTTAAGCTTGCTACAAAAGGCTTCATGAGCATTTTTCAAAGATTCAATTTTTGTCAAAATTAGCTAAATAGAAAAGCAAAAGACGTGTGAACGGACCGGCTGCCAGCGGCAGAGCAGAGTTCGTTTACACGTCTTTTTTGTGTTTTCTCAAAAAAGAAACTTTTTCGAAATGAGGCGATTAAGAAGCAAATAGCTTAAGAATCTCTTACAAGTCAATTCAATTGTCTGTTGTTTCGAAAAATTACCCTACTCAGATTGTAGTAGTAATGGAAGGGAAATCATCCATAAAGAAAATTATGAGAAATTCCACATTTTTTGGAAAATAGGGAGTTCCAAATTGTTCTTGTTAGTGAAAGGAGGAAATTTTATGCAACTGATTCGTGCACCCACTCTACTTTGTTTCAACCAATTAAAACAAAGACTAAATTCAAAATCAAAGGAGAAATACACATGTCAAATAAATTAATGATCCAAAAAGGAACCAGCATCTCACTAAACGATTCAGAAACTGTCAATCTAGCCAGTCTACGTTTCGATCTCAAACAATTCAAACTCCCGCAACGTTTTGTTGTAGCCAAAAGTGATATTCAAATGCGCATGGAACGTGAACAGAACCATGTTGGCGAACGTGTTGAAACCGGGCTAATGACCCTCACCTTCAAAGTCTATGATCGGGCTTTTGTCGAACTGGTTCTAAACAACGGCGGAACAGAACTCGGCTCCCCTATCACCATTGTGGTCGAGCATCAAGAAGAACTGCCTATTTTAGATAACTATGAAGACGGCGAGTTGATTCCCATTCGTTTTACTGGTTTAAATGTTTATCCCCGAAAAATTCAGAAAAAATCATTTGTGGGAGAAGGTCAACCAATGATTGATACCTGGCAATTTGCAGCGTTGAAAATCAGCGCCACCTCCTATCAGCTAGGAGAAGCGAATGAACCAAACACACCGGCAAAGTAACGAATGTCTGATTGATTTTCTACGCTTTTCATTGCCGGATGCTTCAATGGAAAAAGTTGCGGATTTATTGGGAATTGCCCTTTCTGACTTTACTTCGGAAAAGAAAGGGAGTCCTTTTCCCACTTACGATTCTCACTATTCCTTTGCAGATATCATCATCCATCAAAGCGACCACCATAACAATCTGTTAGTAAACTTATCGGGGCAAGGGTGTCGCCAATATGAAGAATATATGTCCAGCGTTGAGGGTTGGCATTGGCAGAAATTCTTAGCCACCATTTTAAAAGCCAAAGGAACCATCACTCGTGCAGACTTAGCGATGGACTTGTTTGATGGCTCCTCTCCTCCAGTGTCTACCTTGCAAAAATATGTGAAGAACGGCCAACTCAGCTCTCAAAGTCGCCACTTTCGAGAAGTGAATAGTGGTCAATTACGAGATGGCATTCTGACAGGCCACACGCTTTATATTGGTGCTCAACCTCAACTACTGCGGATTTACGATAAAAAGCAAGAAATTCGAGATAAGACAGGTGAAATCGCCCAAGTCAATGAATGGGTTCGCTGGGAAATGGAATTAACCGATCAAAAGGCCCGGCAAGCAATAGAAAAACTTGCGAAAGGAATACCACTCAATACGGTCATTCGTGGCATTTTAGCTTCCCACTACAGCTTCAAGACCAAACCCAAAGGACCGGTCAATTATCACAATAAAGCTCGTTGGCCCAATATGAAATGGTGGGACAAATTTGTGGGGGGCATTCCAAAAATTCCCTTACGTGTCGTCCGGGAAAAGCCAACTTTTTCCAAGAAGAAATTCTGGCTAGAGAATACCACCTCGAAATCTCTTGCCATGGTTTATGAAGCTTTTCTACAAGCCTATGGGCCAGATCAAGCGGAAGTTTATTTGAAAGAATTATTAGCCAAGGGCAAAGAAAAATTTACAGAAACGGATCAAACTTTTATCGAACAAAAAATACTGGAATTGGAAAATGAAGATTCTTACTAACGAAAGGAGGTTAGCTATGAATGAAGTTCAATTTTTACTCAGTGATGAGCAAATGAAGCAGTTGGGAAATAGCGTTTATACACTTATTCTGAATAGTGTGAATCAAGTTCGAAAAGACGTCACTCTCGACAAGCGCTATTTAACCAAAAAAGAAACTTGCCAATATCTCCACATTGCCAATAATACTTTGGATAAATGGGTCGAACAAGGATTGCCGAGAATCACGATTCAAGGTGTTGTTCGTTTTGATCGACAAGTCGTGGATGAATGGCTGCGTTGCTATAATCGCTAGAAGCGGTTTATAATCAGAACGTAGTCATTCCTACGTTCTGGTTTGCGTATAAGAAAGTAGGAAGTAACATGGCAATTACCAAATTGAAAAACAATCACTACAAATTGGAGGTCTTTTACCCCAAGGAGGTGCGACAAATTCTCGGTGTCACTACCGAGCGCTACCGCAAAACATTCAGAACAAAGAAAGAAGCAGAACAGGCTGAAAAAGATCTTACTCAAAAAATCCAACGTGTCCTTAACGAAAAAAGCGCTCGTTCCTTTGAACTGAACGGCCATATCAAATTCAAAGAGTTTTATCAAACGGTTTGGTTGGATATGTATATCGCTGGTTCGACAGGTCGTTCTCGACAAATTCCGACTGCTACAACCATTAGCAATACAAAAGATGTCTTCCGTCTTCATATTCTACCGATGTTTGGGGATTATTCCATCAAGTTTTTAAACGACAATAAAGACTTTGTGCTTCGTACATTGATGAAAAAATCCCAAACCTACGCCAATATCAAAATCATTAAAAGTTATGTCAATCAGGTTTTTGATATCGCGGAATTATTAGAGTATATCGAATACAATCGGATCGAAAAAGTCATTCGCTATGTAGGTGATCCTAAGAAACAACAACTAAAAGCAGAACGTCAGTTAAATGGTGAAGCACTGACAGCAGAAGAATTGATTGCTTGGTTAGACGCAACCAATGAGGATTATCGCAATGGTTCCCTCATCATGCAAGACTATGTTCTCTTTATGCTGACGTTGAATCTAGGTGACCGCAAGAGCGAATCCTATGCCCTTCAGTGGAAACATATTGATTTTGAAAATGGTTATGTCAGTTTGATTCAAAGTAAGGATAAGTTTGGCAATCTGAAATCCACAAAAGGTCGAAAAGCCACGAAATTCAAGATTCCGACATTCCTTATTGAACTTTTAAAAGAATGGAAGAAAAAGCAAAAGGAAGAACTTTTACAGCTTGGGATTAAGCAGACAAAAGAACAGTTTCTTTTCACTTATGCCAATCGAAGTGGCGAAGTAAACATTCCAGTTCATGTGGATTATTTAAATTATCGGCTAAAATCCATTCGCCGAAGACATGAGGAACTGACTCAAACAAATCCACACAAGCTGCGGCATACCTTTAGTACCTTAGCTCGTGAAGGTGGTGCAACGATGGCTCAAATTTCTCAAGCCTTGACCCACTCGGATATCAAAACGACAGAGATATACGTTAATACACCGAACGTTGTGGATCTTTCCACCTATGAGAAATTCGAGAAACGTCTGGATGAAGCTCGCCAAGCGAAATAAATAACAGTTTAAAATAACAACTAAACAACTTAAAAAGAACAATTATATGGTTCCTAACCTAGGTCTTAAAAACAGCCTATTCAAAATCTCGTACATTTTTTCGTACCTAAGCGTACAAAAAAAGACACTTTCCAAAAATCAGAAAGTGCCAGAAACGTTGATATATAAAGGATATTAACGTTTTGAAAATTGAGATGCTTTACGAGCTTTCTTAAGACCTGGTTTTTTACGTTCAACCATACGTGCGTCACGAGTAAGTAAGCCAGCTTGTTTAAGAGCTAAACGGAAGTCTGGGTCTACTTCTAGTAATGCGCGAGCGATACCATGACGGATTGCGCCAGATTGTCCAGCATATCCACCACCGTTTACGTTTACGAAAACATCGTAAGCGCCTTTTGTTTCAGTAACGCCAAATGGTTGGTTGATTACTTCACGCAAGTCAGCGTGTGGGATATATTCAGTAACGTCTTTTTTGTTAACAGTGATTTTACCTGTACCTGGTACTAAACGTACGCGGGCCACAGCATTTTTACGACGGCCAGTGCCGATATATTGAGCTTGTGCCAATGAAATTCCCTCCTATTAGATTAAGTTTGTGATGTCCAATACTTTTGGTTGTTGAGCTGCATGTGGATGAGTTCCTTCAGCATATACGTGAAGTTTCATTCCTTGAGCGCGACCTAACGTGTTCTTAGGTAACATACCTTTTACAGAAGTTTCGATCAAACGACGAGAATTATTTGCACGTAATTCACCAGCAGTTACTGATTTTAATCCTCCTGGGAAGTTTGAGTGACGGTAGTAAATTTTTCCTGAAGCTTTATTACCTGTTAATTTTACTTTATCTGCATTAATTACGATGACGAAATCACCAGTATCCACATGAGGAGTGAATGTTGGTTTATTTTTTCCTCGTAGAACAGAAGCTACGACTGCTGATAGACGTCCTAAAGGAACATCTGTTGCATCAACGACATACCATTTACGTTCTACTTCGCCTGGTTTGGCCATATATGTTGTACGCACAATTTTTTCCTCCAATTCAATTTCGAATGTTTACAATCATTTGAGTTTCCGGGGCTCTTATGGGGTAAACAATACCATTTAGTATGATACCCCAGAATCAGGTAGCACGTCAATGTTTTTCCCTTTAAATTTGTAACTATTTTTCCCGCTCGCAGATCTTTTTGATTAATAAAAGAAACAGGATTAGCCATTATTTTGAATAAAATACCGTTTATCAGAATATTTTATGTATAAATATAATTTTTATGCTTGATTAACTTATATTTATTTGCTATGATAGCTTCAATCAAGTAGGTTTCGATAGAAAGGAAGTTGTTTCATGAAAGAAAAGGTTATTTTGGCTTATTCCGGTGGATTAGATACATCTGTCTCAATTAAATGGTTAGTAGATGAAGGCTACGATGTAGTTGCTTGTTGTCTAGACATTGGTGAAGGGCGCGACACGGCGGCGATTAAAGAGAAGGCGTTGCTTGTCGGTGCTTCTGAATCGTATGCGATTGATGCACGCGAAGAGTTTGCGGACGATTTTGCCTTGATTGCCTTACAAGGGAATACATTTTATGAAAATTCTTATCCATTGGTGTCTGCCCTTTCACGGCCATTGATTTCTAAGAAATTAGTCGAATTGGCTCATGATACACAAGCGACAACCATCGCACACGGCTGCACAGGCAAAGGGAATGACCAAGTACGGTTTGAAGTGGCTATCGCTGCTTTAGACCCTAATTTAAACGTCATCGCCCCTGTGCGTGAATGGAAATGGTCGCGTGAAGAAGAAATTGCCTACGCTGCTGAAAAAAATGTCCCTATCCCTGCTGACTTGGACAATCCTTACTCGATTGACCAAAACTTATGGGGGCGGGCGTGTGAGTGTGGTGTCTTAGAAGATCCGTGGGCAACACCGCCAAAAGGTGCTTACGCTATTACCAAAGAATTAGAAGAAACACCTGACACACCTACCATTGTAGAAATTACCTTTAAGCAAGGTGTCCCCGTCGCCCTAGATGGTCAAGAAGATACATTTGCTTCAATTGTTATGAAGCTTAACACGCTAGCAGGTGAACATGGGATTGGTCGGATTGATCATATTGAAAACCGTCTAGTAGGGATTAAGTCACGGGAAGTCTATGAATGTCCTGGTGCGATTACGCTCATGACGGCTCATAAAGAATTAGAGGATTTGGTTTTTGTTCGTGAGTTGGCTCATTTCAAACCCGTCATCGAACAACAGCTTGCACAAGTTATCTATGATGGCTTATGGTTTAATCCACTGACAGATGCCCTGATTGCCTTCTTAAAATCCACACAAACAGTCGTAAACGGCACGGTTCGTGTAAAATTATTCAAAGGGAATGTCATCTGTGAAGGTCGGAAGTCAGCAAATAGCTTGTACGATGAAAACTTAGCGACGTACACTTCTGCCGATACATTTGATCAAGATGCTGCAGTTGGCTTCATCAAGCTATGGGGCTTACCAACAAAAGTGCACGCAGAAGTCCAAGCCAATCAACAATCACCTTTAACACCAATCGGATAAAAGGAGCAAACAGTATGTCAAAATTATGGGGCGGTCGATTCGACGGAAAAAATGAAGCGTGGATTGATGCATTTGGTGCATCCATTTCCTTTGATCAACAATTGGCGGCATATGATCTGCAAGGAAGCATCGCACATGTCAAAATGCTGAAAAAAACGGCGATTCTTCCGGCAGAAGATGCTGACGCCATTCTTGCTGGTTTGCAGACCTTAGTCACAAAGGTCGAAAATAATGAGTTGGACTATTCAGTAGAAAATGAAGACATTCATCTGAATATGGAAGTATTTTTGCATGAATTACTTGGCCCTGTCGCTGGCAAGTTGCATACTGCTCGCAGTCGAAACGACCAAGTAGCAACAGATATGCATCTGTACTTAAAAGATCACGTCCAACAAATTGTGGCACAACTGAAAACCTTACGACAAGTCTTGGTCACAAAGGCCGAGCAACATGTCTATACCGTCATGCCTGGCTATACGCACCTTCAGCATGCACAGCCTATTTCCTTTGGGCATCATTTGATGGCTTACTATCAGATGTTCACGCGTGATCAAGAACGACTCACGGAAAGTCTGAGTCGGATTGACCTTTCACCATTAGGAGCGGCCGCACTAGCTGGGACGACTTTCCCAATTGATCGTTCCTACGCTGCACAAGAGCTTGGTTTTGCCGGTGTCTATGCCAATAGTCTAGATGCAGTTAGTGATCGTGATTTTATTTTAGAGTTTTTAAGCAATGCCTCTTTGATTATGATGCACCTCTCTCGTTTTTGCGAAGAGCTGATTTTATGGTGTAGCTATGAGTACCAATTCATTGAGTTGACGGACACCTTTTCGACAGGTAGCTCGATTATGCCGCAAAAGAAAAACCCTGACATGGCGGAATTAATCCGTGGCAAAACAGGACGTGTGTATGGGGATTTATTCGGTCTATTAACGATTATGAAGAGTTTGCCTTTAGCTTACAACAAAGACTTACAAGAAGACAAAGAAGGCATGTTTGACACGGTTTCTACGGTCATGCATTCGCTAGAAATTTTTGCTGGCATGATTGACACGATGAAAGTCAAAGAACAAAACATGCTTCAAGCGACCCAACAAGATTTCTCAAATGCTACGGAGTTGGCCGATTATTTGGCGACTAAGGGCATTCCCTTCCGAAAAGCGCATGAGATTGTCGGTAAGCTCATCCTTTCTTGTATGGAAGATGGGATTTACTTGCAAGATGTCCCGCTTAGTCAGTACCAAGAAATCGAGCCGACTATCGAAGCAGACATCTACCAAAAACTAGATAGCGTGCAAGCTGTCAAAAATCGCCACTCGCTTGGTGGGACAGGATTTGATCAAGTACTCGCACAGATCAACCAAGCCCATCTGAGTGAATAACGTTTGTGACAATCAGTTTGTATTCCTATAAACAAAAACCATACAATCCAAAAGTCTGAAAAACAGCTTCTGGATTGTATGGTTTTTGTCGCTAACGCTATCTCAACCTTCTTTTCACAGTTTCTTCAAATTCATTTAACCTTGCTTTAAGGTTCGTTGGCTATCTTACATTAGTAACAAATCGATTAACGAGCGGATGGTATTTATTCGCACGAACAGGAGGAAGATATGAATTTTATCAAACGTGGGCTCTTAAGTTTATGGGCCAAAAAAGGTCGCACGTTATTGTTATGTGCTGTTTTTTCTGCTATTTTAATTTTTGTTTTAGCAGGGCTAACAATCAAAAGTGCGGCAGAAAAAGCAACAGAGAATGCACAGAACAGTTTGGGTGCAACAGTCACACTCGCTGCGAGTCGTGAAGCAATGTTTGGTGGTGGCCAAAATGATACAAGTACATCCGATTCATCTTCCACTGACTCAACAAGTGAACGTCGTGAATTCACTTCAACACCTGTCAAAGTCAGCGATGCTGAGAAAATTGCCGCACTAGACAACGTGAAATCATATGTCTTAGTGACATCTGGTACCGCAACAGCTGGTGATGGTATTGAACCAATTACAAGTAGTGATACAACAAGGACCTGGTGGCATGGGTGGCAATATGCAAACAGGTGACTTCACCATTACCGGTGTTTCATCTAGTGCTAACTACTCAAGCTTCTCAGACGGCACAGCTACATTAGAAGACGGTGAAGCATTGACTGCTGATGATGCTGGTACAAACAATGTCTTGATTGAAAAAACTCTAGCAGAATCGAACGACTTGTCGGTCGGTGATACCTTCAAACTGACTGATTCAGACGGTGAAAATAAAGTGACAGTTACCGTCAAAGGAATTTACTCTACTACTGAATCTGCATCAGGCATCGCTGCACAGGTCAGCATGCTAAACCCAGTTAATACGATTTACTCTTATTACACATTAGCCAATACACTATCTGGTAACACTGATGAAGATACCGTCGACTCTGCCATCTACACACTTTCTGAACCTTCAAAAGTCACTGCGTTCACCAAAGCGGCAGAAAAAGTAATCGATACAGATACGTATGACTTAACAACCGATGATCAATTGTATCAATCAATGATTACACCATTAGAAAATGTTTCTAGCTTTGCCAAAAACATTGTGATTTTAGTTGCCGTTGCTGGGATCATTATCCTAACACTCATCGTTATGCTCATGATTCGCGAACGCCGCTATGAAATAGGTGTTCTATTGTCAATGGGTGAATCACGTGCCAAGATGATTTTCCAATTCTTTACTGAAATGTTTGTGACAATGCTGATTGCCTTAGTGATTGCTACGTTTACTGGTAATATTGTCGGTAATGTCGTAGGGAATCAACTACTTTCACAAGAAACAACAACGTCTCAAACAGATACCCAAACTCAACAAGGCGCAAACAACCAACAAGGAAACCAAAATGGTGGCCCTGGCGGTGGTGGCCAAATGGGTGGCTTCAATACAGCCGTACAAGGTTCAACTGAAATTGATGACTTAAATATCACCGTTCAACCAAAAGAAGTCGCTATCCTCGCTGGCTTAGGGCTCGTGATTAGCTTCTTCTCGATCCTACTCTCCTCATTTGGTATTTTACGCTTGAATCCGAAGAAAATCTTAATTGGTTAGAAAGAAGGGAAATCCATGTTAGCAACCCAAGACTTAGCTTATTGGTATACCAACGAGCAAGATGCACTATACAAAGATGTCAATTTAACATTTGAAAAAGGAAAAGTCTACGCCATCCTCGGCGCAAGTGGATCTGGCAAGACGACCTTCCTTTCCTTAATCTCAGGACTCGATACACCGAAAAAAGGAACCATTACTTACAATGGAGAAAATATTCAAAAGATTGGCTTACGGAATTATCGCCGCAAAGACATTTCGATTGTCTTCCAAGCCTATAATCTCCTTCCTTATATGACCGCCCTTCAAAATATTTTGACGGCAATGGAAATTGCTGGATCAAAACGTTCTGACAAGAAAACCTATGCTCTTCAATGCCTAGCCAAAGTCGGCATCGATGAAACATTAGCCAACAAAAAAGTCGGTCTCCTTTCCGGTGGCCAACAACAACGGGTCGCAATCGTTCGTGCGATTTGTTGTGATCATGAACTAATTGTCGCCGATGAACCAACCGGTAACCTTGACGAAGAAACATCATCAGATATCGTTAAAGTGTTCCAAGAAATGGCCCATGAAGAACAAAAATGCATCATCATTGTGACTCATGAAAGCGACGTGGCCAAAGCATGTGACGAAGTATTTGAACTAAAACACAAAGTATTTCATTTAAAATCAGCTGCCGCTGAGTAAAACAAATAAAACCCCCTAAATTTGAGGATTTAGGGGGTTTTTGATAGTATGAGCTAATCTTATAGATTTTTTACTGAATCATCTGAAGCAACATCTGGTGCTAGACCTAATTTAGCTTGTAGCATCCAAATCTTCTTTTCAACCTCAGTTTTGAATCCGATGAAAATATCTTGCGTGCAATCATCGCCTTCTTCTCCAGAAATTTCAATTCCTTCTTGATACAAGTCAGCTAAGTAGCGGTAGCCTTCTACTAATTTAGCCATACGTTCAGGAATTGTCCGTTCATACGTACCAATTTCATCTTTAATCGCTGTATTGTCAGCAAATTCTTGTAAAGTAGAGTATGGTGCACCATCCAATGTAATCAAACGTTCTGAAACAACATCCAATTGTGCATTGATTTCATCCATAAATGTATCCATTAAAGGATGTAATGTTAGGAATTCAGGTCCACGCATGTACCAATGTGTTTGGTGAATCACCACTGAAAATTGGCTTAAATCTGCGACCAATTGATTTAAAAGATCTTTCGTTTTCCCATATTTCATAATTCGATTCCTCCTTTAAACTTCTATACTTTAAGCATACTAGATTTCATAAAAATGTACACTAAAAACAACTATTTGAGAATTCTTCTCAGGTTTTCTTATGGTTTTCGTATGTAATTATAAAGGAGAAAGGAGTACACAATGATTTCTTTTATAGTTGGAGCTGTGATGGGTTCTTTTTGGTGCGTCGTCGCCGATCGTCTGCCGTTACGTATGAATTTTTGGTCTGACCGTAGTCGCTGCTCGACCTGCCAGCGTCCCCTTGCCTTTTATGATTTGATTCCTATAATTTCATTCATTGCACTTAAGGGGAATTGTCGTCATTGTCATCAAGCCATCCCTCGACACATTTTTGTCGCTGAATGGATCTACGGGTTGTTTTTTTGCTATCTATTTTCATTTTCTACCGCCACGTTGGAGACTAAATTAGTCGCACTTGTCTGGTTTACAATGGCTTTTAGTCTAAGTATTACAGATTGGCTCTACCAGATTATCGATCCTTACCTATTATATCCTTTTGCTATCATCTTATGGGCTGTTCTACTATGGCAGCGTGCCGCGTTTTCTTGGTGGACCTGGCTTTTATTTTTTTGTATCTATTGGTATGGTCAACGTCATTGGTACTTCATTGGAGACGGTGATTTGCTTTTATTTTTCATCTGGTTCCCTTGGCTACGTTGGCAACAAATTCATCTCTTACTTTTTCTTGCCAGTGGCACCGGTATTCTGTATTATCTCCTGTTTCTCTTTTCTAAGCGTCAGCCCCCAAAACACCTACCATTCGTTCCCTTTTTAAGTATCGGCTTAAGTGCTTGTCTTTTTTTATAGCACAGTGATAGCTGCTATAAAAAGAGACAAGCTAAACGACAAAAAAGCCAGAAAAGCCAAAAGTTTGAAGAAAAGCTTTTGGATTTTCTGGTTTTTACTTAGCGCTGAACCATTTTGTCTCAGCCTCTATGTCTATTAGTTTTGATGAATGAAGACAGTACCTTCAGTCGTAATTTGACGAACGTTGTAACTTTGTCCGGCGTAGTTTCCTTCTTCAATCGTAATGACACCATTTGCGACAGAGATAACATAACCGACATGTCCATAAGTAGCGTCAGAATATTGGGCACCGTTTAAGAATACAACGACCGAACCAACTTCTGGAGAATTATCTACTCTAAAGCCGTTTGCTCGTGCACTTGCTGGCCATTGGTTCGCATTGCCCCAACGATTGCCTACCCAAGTCGCGCGGTTTTTAACAAACCAAGTACATTGACCAACAGGATACGTGTTCGATGTATCTGTCACTTGCGTTGTTGTGCTTACACTACTTGTAGAAGTTGAGCTTGATGTAGTCGCTTGTGAGCTGCTTGCTACGGTACTTGTTGTAGTTGCTTTTGAAGTGCTTGTCGCAGTATTACTTTCAGTCACAGCACTCTCTGTTGTGCTAGTTGTAGTAGCGTTAGATTGAGCTTTTGCTTGCTCTGCTGCTTTTGCTTCAGCTTCTTCTTTGGCTTTCGCTTCGGCTTGTTCTGCTGCTTTTTTCGCTGCCGCTTCCGCTGCTTGAGCCGCTAAAATTCGTTTTTGTTCTGCTTCGGCTTCGGCTTTTTGCTTCACTAAAGCTTCTTTTTCATCTTCTTTTGTTGCTTGTTGGATTGCCAAGCTAGTCTTTAGTACTGCTAGTTCTGCTTGAGTCGCTTGCAATTCTTTTTTTTGAGTATCTAATTGAACTTGATATTTTTGATATGATTCAATTTTTTCTGAGTTAGCTGCTTCTTTTGCTTTAACTGCTTCTTGATCCTCTTTTTGTTGCTCAATCAACGTGTTATTCGCTTTAATAAAAGTATTAACAGCTTGAACTCTTGAAACAGCATCTGATAGCGAATCTGCACTTAAAACCGCATCAACAAAGCTTGTATCTTGGCCGTTAACTTGGACGTCTCGCGCTTGATTTTTCATTGTTTCCGTTCTTTTTTCGATACGAACTTCCAAATCAGCAATTTCTTGTTTTAATTGTTTTGACTCGGCAGCCAATACTTTTTGTTGCGCGACTACTTCATCGCTTTTGGCATTAATTGTCGCAACTTGTGACTCTAATGTATCAATTTGTGCTTGTGTGCTTGTTTGTTGGTTTTCTAAGTTGGAAATCTCTGAATTTTTTTGAGAAATTTGATCATCATATGTATCAGCTACAGCAATCGATGGAGCCGCTACAGTTGTCAAGATGATTGAGCTTAAAAAAATCGAAGCAAATATGCGTTTCTTCACAATTATTCCTCCACTATCACTTTTCTACTAGTTCTTAATTATTTCTAAAGACAAATGAAGTTTACCATAGCATCATGTCAACTAAGTAATAGGTATGTTACAAAAACATTTCAAAAAAAGCATTTGTTTAGATTTTTTCTAAACAAATGCTTCTTAATTGTGAATGATTATGCAGAATGACCAACAATCACACTGCCACTGTAACCAAAACCGACGCGTGTAATAGATGGATTCATTTCCCAATCTCTATGACCTGAACCAGTTGCTGTAATCATATTGGTTTCGTTGTACCATGCATTGATTACATCGGAACCAGGACTGAATAAAATAGCAATCACTTCATTTCCACTCGTCCAATGATCACTTGGAATTGCTCCACCATTGCCATTAATCAAAGCTGCTCGACTTGATGCAGCTGCAGCTAAGCTAGCATCCCAAGAAACAGGATTTAGCCCATTCGCAACGCGTAACGCATTTAAAGCATTCAATGTTGCATCAGCAGATGTGGTACTGGTGTTGCTAGTTGATGTACTTGTAGATGTTTCTTTTTTAGTCGTTGCTTGCTCTGTACTACTACTTGTTTGAGTGGTACTGCTCGCTGTCGCTTGCGTAGTTGACTCAGTCGCTTTTGCTTCTTGGCTTGAACTTGTCGTTTCAGCCGCTTTGGTTTCTTGACTTGAGCTTGTTGTTGCCTGACTTGCAGTTGCTTGCGTTTCTGACGCTTTTGTCGTAGTGTTACTTGTCGTTTGTGCTACTGCTTCGGCTTTCGCTTTTGCCACTGCTTCAGCCTGTGCTTTTTCGATTCTTGCTTGTTCGGCTTCAGCTTGTGCTTTTTGCTCAAGGAGAGAATTACGAATAGACTCCGCTGTCGCTTGTTCCGCAGCTAAGCTGATTTTTTTTACAGATAAAGCAGCTTGCTTCAAGACCAATTCTTGTCTTTGCGCATCCAATTCTTCTTTCGCTGCAGCCAAACGTTTTGCTTTTTTCTCATTTTCAGCTTTCTTTTGCTCAACGGCAACTTTATCTGCCTTTTGCGCTTGAATCAATTCATTATTAGCTTGGACAAATGTATTTACCGCTTGAACACGGCTTACAGCATCCGATACCGAGTCCGCACTTAATACCGCGTCAACAAAACTTGTATCCTGACCATTCACTTGAATGTCTCGTGCTTGGTTTTTCATCGTTTCTGTCCGTTTTTCAATTCTTGTTTGTAAATCACTAATTTCTTTTATTAAAGTCGCAGTAGCTTCTTCAAGTGCTGTTTGCTCTTTTTGCAATTTCATTCCGTTATTGTAGATCGTTGCAATATCACTTTCTAATGAAGCAATCTGTGATTCAGTTGTTTCTTTTTGCTCTTTAATAGCCGAAATTTTTTCGGTCTGTTCATTTATTTTTGAATCCACATCATCGGCATGAGCACTCATTGGTACTAACGTTGCCAATAATAAGGTACATAATAATAGGCTCTTCCCAATACTTTTTTTCACGAGTTAGTTCCTCCAAGAATTTATTCCTATTTTTTAAAAATCGCACGTTATATAAGTCATGGTAAATTTTACCACATAAATATGTCATAAAAATAAATGAAATGTTTCAAATATATTTCATTTATACAAAATCTGAGATTAAATTCTTCAATTATAATCAAAAAGACCAGAAAATCTGGAAGTGATTGT
>NZ_GL622241.1:853332-857343 GCF_000185365.1 Enterococcus italicus DSM 15952 | reverse complement strand
GGGGTGCACACCATTGCTCAAACTTTTAGACTTTCTGATCTTTTTGCTTATAGTTTCTTCTGTTTCATCGGTTTGTTCCAGTCTAGCAGCTCAACATTCCTTTTACCACCTGTATTTGTTCATCTTGTTTAAAAATAACTGAGTTTTAGTTTGAATACTTTTTTTAATGGCCACATAAGAATAAAAAAATAACAAATATTTAACAATAATGTTGGGCCTAAAAATTTCACCACGAAAAATTGACCATCAAAAGCAGCGAGCTTAAACCCGATTTGAATACCTAGTGTAAAAAGTTGGAAGAGAGTCAAGCTGATCACCCAACTAAAAAACATAGTCGTCATATTTTGATAAAAGAGCGAATGAAATACATACATCATCCACACAACCATCGGGAACCCGACAGCATAGATACCAATGATACCCAAGTAATAAAGATCAAACAGTATACCAATCGCCACTGCCATCCAAATCATATAACGCTTGGAGTAACTTTTTGCCGCAAATAAGGCCACTAATAAGAGTAGCTGTGATTGCCAGACATTGGCCCCTTTGTCCCAATAATCAAATAATCTCGTAATATGCGCATCTAATAGCATCAACAGAAACAAAATAATTCCTAATGTTAATCGGCTCGTTTTACTTTGATTCACTTTACTCACCTACCGTACGCTTGATAACGGTCACGACGGATAAGTCATACATGTCCGCATAAGGCTGGACGTATAATTTTTTATCCAAACCAAAATCATCTGATTGTGCCTCTAGAACCGTACCGACCGCCAAATCTGCTGGTGAATTCCCACCCAGACCAGAAGTCTGTACCACATCACCTTTGGCAAAGGTTGCTGAACCAGTTACTTGTTCGACCACTAGTGCATTTTTGTCCTCATCATAGCCTTTCAATAACCCAAACAATTCGCCACTGTCTGTCGAAATTCTGACTGGATAATGATTCGATGTTTGATTTTCAGAAGACAAAAGTTCTACTTTTGATGAAGAACGATTGACTTCAATCACTCGGCCAATCAACCCTTTTTTAGCCATCACAGACATATTCGCTTCAATACCGTCTTTCGATCCTTTATCGATAACCAAATAATCTTGCCATGAATCGGGCGAACGCGAAATGACGTTGGCTGTGACTTTTTCATAGCTTGATAACGTGGTGTTTAGCGCCAATTGTTCTTTCAAATTAGCAATTTCTCTCTCGCTGTTTTTGTTTGCTTGTGATAATTCTTCATAGGAGTCCAATTTTGCTTTTAATTGTTGATTTTCTTTATAAGTAGAAGCTAAATCCTGAACTGCATCAACCGTATTTTCAACCCAGCTAACTGGAGCTTGGATTGCCTTGTCAACAAAGGCAATGGTATCATTGATCACGGATTGCACGACATTTGATTTTTTTGCTGTTGCCCGCTGCGCAATAGTCAGACTCAAGACAGTCACTACGATTAGCACGATGATTAGGGCAATGATAATATTTTTATTTGGATTAATTTTTTTCACAAGCGCACCTCAATATTATTCAAACTCATACCCTAAATTGTACCACTTTTCCCTATGAAACAAAAGATAAGGCCCTGTGGTTTAATGTTTTTTGAATCATTTCCCACAGGAACCTTATCTTAATCTTTGCTTTGAATTACAGCCATAACTCCATCACTAAATGAAAAGGATGCTTGATTCGTTAAAAATTCATTGCTCGCATAAGATATTGGATAATCAATTTTTTGTTTATCCAATGTATACTTGCTCTCCGTTAACGTTAATTGCTCCATCGGCGTTAAGCAACAATAGGCTAAATACTTCATACCCGTTTCTTTTTCAATTGTATACGTACCTGGTAGATAGAAGCGAATCGTATTCATGCGGTCTCGTAGACTAATATTCATGGCATACGGCTGAAATCTCGGCTCCAGTACTAACCAAAGATTGGCTAAAAAGTGATCAATTCTCCCACCAGTTAAGCCAATCATATCAATAGTAGCTTCAGGAAATCGTTGAATCGCATGAAGAAGACCTAGCTGCGTGTCGGTATCGTCTTTTTCAGGCTTTGATTGCTCTATACTGTCGGCTTTTTCTTTCACTCGTTTCAATTCGACCAATGATAATGAGTCAAAATCACCAATGGCGGCGTTCAATTGAGATTGCTCTTCTAATAAAAATAAAGCCCCACGATCGACACCAATCGTATAATCATACGCTCTTTCTAATGGCGGCCAAGTTTCTTTCGGCGCACCGCCTACAAGTAAAATATTCATTTACTCAATCGCCTCTTTTAACGCGTTAATTCGTTCTTCCGGATGTTGTGCACCATAAATGTAGCTTCCCGCAACAAAAACATTGGCACCTGCCTCGGCACATACCCTAATGGTTTGATCATCAATGCCCCCATCTACTTCAATGTCATAGTGATACCCATACTGCTCTTTTAGCTTGGCTAACTCACGGATTTTGTCCGCCATTTCCGGTAAAAAGCTTTGTCCACCAAATCCTGGATTCACCGTCATCACTAAAATTTGGTCAACCAACGGCAATACATATTTGATAGCCTCGACTGGTGTACCGGGATTGATCACCACTTCTGCTTTTACATTTTCAGCCTTAATCATTTGAATCGCTCGATGGAGGTGTGGCGTTGCTTCAATATGAACACCAATAATATCCGCACCCGCTTTAGCAAACTCATGAATAAAACGTTCCGGATTGACAATCATTAAATGAACATCTAATGGTAATTTTGTAATCGGTCGAATGGCTTGTACAACAGCCGGGCCAAAGGTAATATTGGGCACAAATTGGCCATCCATCACATCAACATGGATATAATCTGCACCATGTTTTTCGACGAATTCAATATCTCTTTGCAAATTGGCAAAATCAGCACTCAGAATCGATGGAGCTATCTTCATTAGCATATCCTCTTCTCTTTATTTTTTCTTTTTATAGACTGGTCTTTTTTGTTCAATCTCTGACATAAATTGTTGGTAATTGTCATACCTGGACTGAGCAATCTCTCCGCTCTCAACTGCTGCTTTTATCGCACAATCCGGTTCATTCAAATGCTGACATTCTCTGAAACGACACTGATCCAAACGAGCAACAAATTCAGGGAACTCTCTCGGTAATTCAACTGCTTCGATCGATAAAAAGTCAATAGCACTAAATCCCGGGGTATCTGCGACCAAGCCACCCGCGATTTCTAGCAATTCCACATGTCTTGTCGTATGCCTACCTCTACCTAGTGCATCCGATATCTCACCCGTCTTTAATTGCAATTCAGGTAATATTTGATTCAGTAGTGTTGATTTCCCCGCACCCGATTGCCCCATGAATACCGTAAGTTTGTCAGAAAAGAGTGCTTCTAATTCATCAATTGCTTCAGAAGTCTCTTTTGCTACAATGACTTTGTACCCTATTGATCCATAAATATGCTCAATCTCATCAATCTTTTCTTCTTCATCGAATATATCAACTTTTGTTAGATAGATGATTGGCTCTATTGATTGATGCGCCAGTGTAACCAAAAAACGATCCAATAAATTATAGGAAAAATTAGGCTCTACCAAACTGGTTACAATGACTGCTTGATCAACATTTGCCACAGCTGGGCGGACCAATTCATTTTTTCTTGGCAACATCTCTAAAATATAGCCATCCGTTTGGTTCGTACTTTCAAATACTACCTCATCACCGACTAATGGAGAAATTTTCAACTTACGAAAATTCCCTCTAGCACGCGTTTGATAGAGTTTTCCTTCCGAATAAACGTAATAGAAGCCACTCAATGCTTTTCGAATTTGTCCTTTCAATCAAGTACCTCCCTTGTTTTTTTCTATTGTAACACACTTTTAAAGTCACAGTGAGACCAAAAAAAGACACCTATTGTTAGGTGTCTTACGAATCGGGAAGACAGGATTCGAACCTGCGACCCCTTGGTCCCAAACCAAGTGCTCTACCAAGCTGAGCTACTTCCCGATAATTCAATTAATGAAAACAAATAAAAAAACT
>NZ_GL622241.1:844905-850339 GCF_000185365.1 Enterococcus italicus DSM 15952 | reverse complement strand
GCTCGTCAACACTTTTTAAAAATAAAATTTCAAATGAAGCTCTCTTTTTAAGACGTCTATTAATATAACAAGTTTTTTAAGATTAGTCAACTGAAATCCTTGATAGACCAACGTTCGTGTACCATTCTTGATTTTCAAGTTTCCCTCTCCATTCATTCGTTTTCTTCTTATTTATAGTCAACTTATAGACTTGAATGGAAATTTTCGTTCGGAAATAAACCTTTACTGTTATTTTTATTAATATCTCTTAAATTTTTTAATCAAATTTTTCTATTCTTACTTTTGATGATACACTATACATAAATGAATGGAACAATGATATAGGAGGAGTTTGTACATGAAGATTTTAGTCGCTGATGATGATAAAGAGATCGTTGAACTATTGAGTATTTATTTAAAAAATGAAGGGTATGAGCCAATTCAAGCATATAACGGTCGTGAAGCTCTTTCGAAAGTTCGAACCATCAATGATATTGAACTATTAATTTTAGATATCATGATGCCTGAAGTAGATGGCATGCAGGTCGTAAAAATTTTACGAAAAGAATCGCAACTCCCTATTATTTTGCTAACTGCTAAAACAACGGATATGGATAAAATCAAAGGATTGGTTGCTGGTGCGGACGATTACGTGACAAAACCTTTTAATCCATTAGAAGTAATGGCTCGCGTGAAGTCACTTTTGCGTCGCAGTACCATGCAAGTAACGGCGGATCAACCTGATGTACTTGAAGTAAGTTCTCTTATTATTAATCGTGATTCACATGAAGTAAAGACATTAGATGGAAAGGACATCCAATTAACAGCTCTTGAATTTGGTATTCTCTACCTGCTTGCTTCTCATCCGAATCGTGTTTTCAGCGCGGACGAAATTTTTGAACGTGTTTGGAAACAAGAAAGTGTCGTTTCCGCAAAAACAGTGATGGTTCACGTCAGTCATCTGCGGGATAAAATTGAAGAAGCAACCGGTGGCGAAAAAATTATTCAAACGGTCTGGGGTGTAGGTTACAAAATTGATGCGAAATGATTCTCATAAACGTGTCGTATTAACTTCCAAGGAAATTAGCGAGCTATTTGCAGAAGCAATCGTGACCATCGTCTTACTTCTACTATTAAATGTCGCAATTGTCGTCATTCTTTCAAACTTGGTAAATAGTGCCCCCTCTTTACAAGATGCGGTCTTCCAAGCACGGTTTATCTTTGCGGAAAACTTCAAGACAGATATTTTTTTGAATGCTCGCTATATTTTATTTCCACTCTTTCTACTATTAGATGGTATTGTGCTGTATTGGCGCTTGATCCGTCGTTACCATCAAATGCAGCTACGTCACATTATTAGTGAACTGCACTACATTGCTGATGGAAACTACGACCACCGCATCCCCTTTGAACTAAGCGGTGACCTTAACCGTGTCGTGACCAGTGTCAACGGCCTAGTGGATAGTACGGTTGCTGCCATTGAAGATGAGCGCCGGATTGAAAAGTCTAAGGATGAATTAATCACCAATGTCAGCCACGATATTCGCACACCACTGACGTCAATCATCGGTTATTTAGGTTTAATTGAAGACCGCCAGTATCGTTCTGAAGAGGATTTATTGAAATATACCCACACGGCCTATATTAAAGCCAAACAAATGAAGTCTTTGGTAGACGATTTATTTGAATACACGAAAGTCAGACAGCCAAGTAACCCGCTTCATGTCATTTCATTTGATATGGTGCAACTCATTGAACAATTGGCGGCTGATTTTGAACTAGAAGCGAATAAAAAAGGCATCGCCATTCAGACCGTGGCCAATCCTGAGCAAATGATGATGGATGGCGATACAGAAAAATTGGTACGCGTCTTTAGTAACTTATTAACGAATGCCTTTAAATACGGGAAAAATGCCGATACCATTATCATGTCGGTCGAAAAAGTCGGTACCGAAGCGGTCATTACGGTCAAAAATAACGGCAAAATGATTCCAAAACGGTCCTTAGATCTGTTGTTTGATCGCTTCTATCGCGTGGAAGAGTCGCGCTCACAAGAAACAGGCGGCACAGGATTAGGATTGGCCATCGCGCAAAGCATTGTCGCCCTACATGGTGGCTACATCTATGCCACATCCAATCCGCAGTGGACTTCTTTCATTATTCATTTACCTATTGAAGCGACAAAGCCTCTCACTAAGACAATAGTTGACGAATAATCTATTTTCCGCTATGCTAGAGAAAATTTAATAGTTCAACATTGAACCTAGTACAGATTGTGTCTTTTAAAGAGAGCTAATGGTTGGTGCAAATTAGCATTGAGCAAGACTGGAATCCAGTTCTATTGTATGTATCTTTTGAAAGAAAGATCCTTTTCTCAGGTTACGAGATTTCAAGGGCAGCACTAGGCTGAACTTGGGTGGTACCGCGAATAACTACTTCGTCCCAAGCAATTTTTTCGGGATGGAGTAGTCTTTTTTTATACAATTAAGCTAAGGAGGAACAAAAATGTTAGACATTAAAGTGATTCGTCAAAACATTGAACAAGTAAAAGAAAAATTAGCCACGAGAGGCGTCGCTGAAGACAAAATCAACGAATTTGTCGGACTGGATGAAGAACGCCGCCGTTTATTGGTCGAAACAGAAGAACTAAAAAAACACCGTAATGATGTCTCTGCCGAAATCGCCCAACTAAAAAGAACCAAAGAAGACGCAACCGAAAAAATTGAAGAAATGAAGCAAGTCGGGCAAAAAATTAAAGAACTTGATGGCACTTTAGCGACGATTGATGAAAAATTAACGCAAATAGCTGTTACTTTGCCAAATATTCCTGATGACAGTGTACCTATTGGTGCGGATGAAGAGGACAATGTTGAAGTACGTCGTTGGCATAAAACGCGTGAATTTGACTTTGAACCAAAACCCCATTGGGAAGTAGCGGAAGATCTTGGTATTCTCGACTTTGAACGTGGTGCAAAAGTTTCAGGTAGCCGTTTTGTCTATTACAAAGGTCTAGGTGCTCGCCTAGAACGCGCCCTTTACAACTTTATGCTGGATCTCCATGTCTATGAACAAGGCTACACAGAAATGATTACCCCTTATATTGTAAACAGTCAAGCAATGTTTGGTACAGGACAATTTCCAAAATTCAAAGAAGATGTCTTCCAACTAGAAAATACCGACTTAACACTTATCCCAACTGCTGAAGTTCCTTTGACCAATTTTTACAGTCAAGAAATTTTGGATGAAAAAGATTTGCCCATCTACTTTACCGCACTAAGCCCTTCTTTCCGTTCTGAAGCTGGTAGTGCTGGTCGTGATACTCGCGGATTAATCCGTCTACATCAATTTAACAAAGTAGAAATGGTTAAATTCAGTGATGCGGATCATTCATATGAAGAATTAGAAAAAATGACTCAAAATGCAGAAGAAATTTTACAAAAACTAGAACTTCCTTACCGTGTCGTTGCCCTTTCTACTGGGGATATGGGCTTCTCTGCAGCGAAAACATATGACTTAGAAGTATGGATTCCTGCCCAAAATACGTACCGCGAAATCAGTTCTTGTTCAAATACCGAGGATTTCCAAGCGCGCCGTGCCATGATTCGTTACCGCGACAGCAATGGTAAAATCCGCTATGTCCATACATTAAATGGCTCAGGCTTAGCCGTTGGACGCACTGTTGCAGCTGTCTTAGAAAACTACCAAAATGCAGACGGTAGCGTGACAATCCCTGACGTACTTGTAAAATACATGGGCGGACTGACAAAAATTACTAAAGAAGCCTAAGCCTAGCTTTTCTGACTGCTTCTATTTATCCAGATAATCAAAGACTTCATCTTTTGGCTTTTAATCGCTTAAAAGATGAAGTCTTTTGTATTTATTTTACAAAAATGTTACAATTATTTCTATGATATTTCACTTTGGAGGAAATTATGTCAGAAAAATTTCGTAGCCACACCAAAAAGACAACATCAAAGCAAACCGTTGCTTTTTTAACAAATAAATGGACGTTTATCGGATTACTCGTGCTGTTACTGGGGATTATTCTACCTGCTAGTTTTTACTTAATTGCTACAGTCAACCAAGAAACCATCGCCAAACAACAAGCAGCTGCTAAATCTCAACTGATTAGTCAAGCCAAACAATCTTATTTCCAAAAAGAGTCGGCCATACAAGTTACTGATGAAAAAAGTTATGCTGTCGACTTACGTGATACCGCTATTCCTAGCAATATCAAAGAAGAGATCACCAGTCAATTTCAAACAATCACCAAAAAATGGAATAAAAACAGTGATAATTTTTGGCTTTCTTATATCCACGTCCAGTCCTATGCGCCAAACGCCAGCAAAGTCCAAGCCGGCATTACACACTATCAATGGAATATTCGGAAAAAAGCTTTCGTCCAACAACAGCAAAAAAAAATAAAGACGATCTACATTCAAGCACAAACAGGTGCACCCATTACTAGTCAACTGCTCTTACAAAATAACGAACAAAATCTAGCCGTCATTCGTACGTTGGCCCAACAAGCCTTACTCGATCAAGCAAGCAATCCAAAAGCCATACTCGATGACGTGCTCGCAATCCCAGCTTTTACATGGCAAACGCCCATCACCTATTCACCCAAAGAATTGACGGTGACAGTTGCTAAGCAAGGTGCCTTAGAAGAAACAACCGTGCATTTACCCTATACTACACAACTTGCGACCGCCCTTGATTTATCGTATCTTGATCCAAGTTTGGCACAGTCGTTGACACCAAAAAACGAAGAAAATCAAAAACAAATTGCCCTAACCTTTGATGATGGCCCTGACCCAAATACAACACCCGCTATATTGGACACATTAAAGGATAACAATGTCCATGCCACCTTCTTCCAATTAGGCAGTAACTCCGAGCGCTACCCAACACTCGTCAAACGAGTAGCGGATGAAGGACATGAAATTGGCAGCCATACCTATCACCATTACAAATTGCCAAGCTATCCACTAGCTACCATTCAAAAAGAGCTGACAGATACAGACAAGGCAATTTATCTTGCTACTGGCAAACTACCTAAACTCGTACGTCCTCCCTATGGTGCAGTGAATGCCACCGTAGCCCAAACAGCAGGACGACCAATTATTCAGTGGGACGTTGATTCTAGAGATTGGGCAAGTAAAGATGTTGAAAAAACACTCACGCAAATTCAACAAACGATTATTGATAATGGCATTATTCTCATGCATGATATTCAGCCAAGTACCGTCACTGCCTTACCAAAAATTATTCATTGGCTCAAGCAACAAGGGTACCAACTCGTGACCATCGATCAGCTGTTACAATCACAAGAAAAAGCGTATCACGAGTATTTTAGTGCCACTGATGAACGAGCCATTTCATAAAAGAATTTGAACATAGCCACAATAAAAAAGCCAACAAATCCAAAAGTTTGAGAAAACCTTTTGGATTTGTT
>NZ_GL622241.1:833951-841883 GCF_000185365.1 Enterococcus italicus DSM 15952 | reverse complement strand
ATTGCAACCTTTTGGGTGTTCTGGCTTTTTGCTTGTCGTTTTTTTGGATTTAGTAGCACAAATTGCTTTATGACCCGCTTCCTTAAAACGAATAAAGCAAAGTTCTCAGCAAAAGGCTAAGAACTTTGCCACTCATTATTTTTTCGGACGTTGTGTTGCCATACTGCTGGCGATGTTGAATTTTTTCTTTAAATAAAAGCGACCAGCTAGGGCCACGGCACCCAATGCAATCGTCACAATGGATGGTAAGGTAAAGTTATACGGTGCTGGTAATAACTGTGTTACTGACAATAGAGCAAACCAAACGAAAAAGGCAGCCATTAAAATCAAGATTGTCTTCCACATTTTCGGACGTTGACTGCGGTCAGCACCGGGCTGTTCATATTGGTAAATGTATTTGTATGACAGGTAAAATACCCATCCTCCTACTGCTGAAGTAACAAGTAGGGTAACAAAGCCAAATGTCTGACTCTCACTTTTGGTTAATAGACTCATCAAGCCTGTAACAACCCCAAATAACCCAAAGATCAACAACGTATTGTCTAGCCACATCCACCAGGGTGATTTTGTTTCTTCGACTGGTGGTTCTTCCAATAGACGATCCATCTTTTCAGAGACTGTGCCAAATAATTGGCGAGCTGTTTTCCCTGTTTTTTGTTCTCTTACTAATACTGGCAACATTTCATGTAATGTTTTCGCTTGTTCTTCTTCAGAAAGGTTGGCTGCGACCATTGATTTTTTTAAATCAAAGATATATTGTTCATTGCGCTTGGTCAGTTGTGTTTCTAGTTCTCTATTTTCACTGACGTATGAACGAAGTACTTCTGGTTCCATCTTATTTCCCCCTTGCTCTCGCTTATACATTAAATCTAAACAACATAACATCGCCATCTTGCACGACGTATTCTTTTCCTTCTAAACGAACACGACCTGCTTCTTTGGCTGCTTGCATATTGCCGTAGTGATCTAAATCTTCAAATGAAACAGTCTCAGCTCGAATAAACCCTCGTTCAAAATCAGAATGGATGATCCCGGCCGCTTGCGGTGCTTTAATCCCTTTACGGAAAGTCCAAGCTCTTACTTCTTGCTCACCTGCTGTAAAGTACGTAGCCAAGCCCAGTAAGTCATACGCTGCTCGGATTAATTTATCTAAGCCAGATTCTTCGATACCTAAAGCTTCTAAAAATTCAGCCTTATCCTCTTCTTCTAACTCAGCAATTTCTTCTTCAGCGCGTGCACATACGACAATGACTTCTGCATTTTCACTTGCTGCAAAATTACGTACTTCTTGAACATAATGATTGCCTTCTGTATCAGCGACATCTTCTTCTGCCACATTAGCGACGTACAGCACTGGTTTAGTCGTCAATAAGAACAAGCTCTTGACAATTTTTTGCTCTTCTTCAGTAAATTCAATGGAACGTGCAGATAGTCCTTCTTCTAGGACTGGTTTAATTTTATCTAGCACCGCTAATTCAGCGACTGCTTGTTTGTCTTTGGTTTTAGCGACTTTGGCTACGCGCGTGTAGCGTTTCGTAATCGAGTCCAAGTCAGCTAATACTAATTCTAGGTTAATTGTATCAATATCTTCTAATGGATTAACCCGACCTTCTACGTGCGTAATATTGTCGTCGTCAAAACAACGAACCACATGACAAATTGCATCAACTTGGCGAATATGGCTCAAAAATTGGTTGCCCAATCCTTCCCCTTTACTTGCTCCGCGGACAATCCCAGCAATATCAGTAAATTCAAAAGTTGTCGGAACAGTCTTTTTAGGACGTACAAGCTCTGTTAATCGTTGCAAGCGCCAATCTGGTACTTCCACCATCCCTACATTTGGGTCGATTGTTGCAAACGGATAGTTCGCCGCCTCAGCGCCCGCTTTCGTAATTGCGTTAAATAATGTAGATTTACCAACGTTTGGTAATCCTACGATTCCAGCAGTCAATGCCATTTTTTCTTCACTCTTTCTCTGCTTTTTCTAGTACTTTTTTTAATTTTTTATCAAATTCTCGGCGTGGCATCATCACGATGTGTCCACAATTTTCGCATTTAATCTTGATGTCTGCCCCCATACGAATGATTTGCCAACGATTCGTTTGGCAAGCATGAGGTTTTTTCATCATGACAATGTCTCCAAAATCGTACATGCTTCTTTCCTCCAACTCGTTTTGCTATGCTTCATCAAAATGAATTTCTAATAAGTCTAAAATACGAGTCAAATCACTTTGCGAAAGATACTCGATTTCAATTTTCCCTTTGCCTTCTTTTTCACGAATCTCTACACTCGTACCGAATTTATCCATGAGACGGTCTTCGCTTTCTCTTAGATAGTAGGGCTTTTCTTTGATCATACGTGGGACTTTCTTCTTGCCTCGTGCTTCATTCGTTGCTGCAACCAACTGCTCCAATTGACGAACAGTTAGATTTTCTTTCACGCAACGATTGGCCATTTTTAGCATTTGATCTTTTTTCTTCAACCCTAAGAGCGTACGCGCTTGTCCCATCGATAAGCGTTCATCTTGTACCATTTCTTTGACTAGCTTGGGTAATGCCAAAAGGCGCAAATAGTTCGCGATATACGGACGGCTCTTACCTAAGCGCTCAGCCACTTCTGCTTGCGTCAGCTTTAAATTCTTCATTAACATATCATAGGCTTCTGCTTCTTCTAGCGGATTCAAGTCTTCCCGTTGCAAGTTTTCAAGAACGGCGACTTGCATCATCGCTTCTTCATCAAATGAGCGGATGATTGCAGGAATGGTTTCTTTTTTGGCTAGTTTTGATGCCCGAAACCGACGTTCACCTGCAATAATTTCATAGCCTTTGACCGCTGACTTACGAATAATGATTGGTTGAAAGACCCCAGATTGCTCTATAGAACTAGCTAGCTCTTGCAACGAAGACTCATCAAATGTCTTCCGTGGTTGATAGGGATTTGGTCGTAGTTCATTTAAAGGGACTTCGATTACTTCATCTCTTTGAACGTCAACTTCTTCCAAGCTAGCCATATCTTGAAACAATGCGTCTATTCCTTTACCTAATCCTTTGCCCTTATTTTTCACGAGCCAACACTTCCTTTGCTAATGCTTGATACACTTCAGCACCTTTCGAGCGAATATCGTAGTCGACAATCGATAGCCCATGACTAGGTGCTTCAGATAAACGGACATTTCTCGGAATCACTGTGTCGTACACTTTTTCTTGGAAATAGCGACGAACTTCTTCGACGACTTCAGCCCCTAAATTGGTCCGAGCATCAAACATCGTTAACAGCACGCCTTCAATTTCTAGACTTGGATTAAAGTGTTTTTGAACCAAGCGAACGGTATTCAATAATTGACTCAGTCCTTCAAGTGCATAATATTCACATTGGACAGGGATCAAAATCGCATCACTTGCCGTAAAGGCATTAATGGTCAGATGTCCTAATGAAGGTGGACAGTCAATCAAAATAAAGTCGTAGTTTGCATGAAGCTCACTTAAGGCTGTTTTCAAACGAGACTCGCGTGCCATCATGGAAGTCAATTCAATCTCTGCTCCCGCTAATTGCAACGTTGCTGGTACAATATCTAAATTTTCACGTGAACTTGGCAAAATCGCATCTGCAATAGGCACTTCATTGACTAATACATCATAGATATCTTGCTCCACATCAGGTTTGCGAATCCCCATACCACTTGTTGCATTTCCTTGCGCATCCATATCGACAAGGAGAACTTTTTGACCCATATAGGCCAAACAAGAGCCTAGGTTAACTGTCGTTGTCGTTTTGCCAACGCCGCCTTTTTGATTCGCAACTGAGATAATTCGTGCCATGATAGATCCTCCCTACTTAATCGGTTGTTTATTTGGTAACCCTGGCTTTCTCGGGTATTTTTTTGGTGTTTCTTTTTTCTTTTCAATTACTACAAAATGACGTGTGTCACCCGTAATAGGTAACGTCATAACCACATCTTCTTTGAACTTTCCACCTAGTTGTGCGATTGCTGGCTTGGCTTCTACCAATTCTTCTTCAGCTTTCGTTGCCTTCAAAGCGTAGAACACACCGCCTTTTTTCACTAACGGTAAGCATAGCTCGCTCAAGACATTCAAGCGCGCCACAGCACGGGCAGTCACATAATCAAACGACTCGCGAAAATCACGATTTTGTCCGAATGTTTCCGCACGATCATGGTATAACGAAACTTGCTCTAGTCCTAGTTCTTGGACAAGCTCATTTAAAAACGTGATCCGCTTATTTAATGAATCCACAATCGTCACTTGTAACGTTGGAAAAACTATTTTAAGAGGAATACTTGGAAATCCTGCTCCAGACCCAACATCACACAAGCTCGCATTGGCATCAAAATCCTCAGAAAATGCTAATAAAATTGAATCATAGAAATGCTTCAGGTACACTTCTTTTTCTTCAGTAATGGCCGTTAAATTAATCTTTTCATTCCACTCAACCAGTAGTTCAAAATACCGTTTAAATTGATACATTTGTTCATCCGTCAACTGAATTCCTTGGCTTTGTAGCTGAGTCTTAAATTCTTCTGGTAACATGAATCGTTCCTTTCAACGAAGCAGCCTAAACCGGCTCGTTTTCAATTTTGTGAAACAGATTGAATGTTTCACAGACTAAGTCTAAGTTTACCGCAAATTCACTCTTCTTACAATAGATGCCAGCCTCTATGTGTATTCCTTTAAAAAATCATTGCGTTTTTTAAATTACAGCAAAAAAGAAGTTGTTTCACGTGAAACAACTTCTTTTCCGGAAAACTCATGATTGTTTTCCCATCATTCGTTTATTTGCAATGTAATATCGTTCATTTTTATAGTGGTAGCACGAAAATAACTTTTGTGTCTTCTTTTCAACAATACGAATTTTGACAATCTTTTCAAATTCCCCATTCCCTGCAAACTGCTCCTGTGCCAAAAAATCCGTTACAATCGCAACAATTTCTTCATTCGATAATAACTCAGAAAAGTTCTGCGTTACAAATGTGTGCCGCCGTCCCTCTTTGTTCTCAAATGTAATCTTTAGTCGTCTCATTTAATCACTCCTTTACTCTATAAACGAAATGAAAGAGACAAACGTCAAAAATATTAAGCGTTTTCTTTTTTTGTGAATCGATATGCTTTTATGTATAAATATACATGGGTATTTATCACTTTATTTTGCATAATGATGCATTTGTTATACAATGTAACTGTCATATAAACAGAAAAGTTATCCACAGATTATTAGGAGGGACCGATAATGATTACTTATCGACAAGATGCTGCGATTGCTCTACCTGATTTGATGAACCTTTACACTCAAGTGGGGTGGTCTGCTTATACGCAGGATCCCGAGCAATTACAAGCAGCCATAACCCACTCCATTGCTGTTATATCAGCATGGAACGGCGACGAATTAGTGGGATTGGTACGCGCGGTAGGCGATGGCGTAACTATTTTATATATCCAAGACCTACTCGTGCTACCTAGTTACCAAAATCAAACAATTGGCACTCAGTTAATGCAAAAAATGATTGAAAGTTATCCACAAGTACGGCAGAAAGTTTTACTCACTGAAGAAGCACCCGACACGCGGCATTTTTATCAAAAAAATGGGCTTCTCCTCTTGTGATCAAGGAGAAGCCGTAGCCTTTTATCGTGAATTTTAGGTGTTTTACTCTTTTTAGGTTTGTTTAAGCTTCCCATCTTATACTCTATTCATACCCAAACAAACCAAACTTTTTTTCATTTCTTTCTCCCTGACTCGCTAGCCCCCAACTAGCGAGTTTTTTTTTAGTTTCACTCTCTTTTTGCCACATGTATTAGCTTTTCATTCGCAATAAGTACCACTTTGGTCTCATCTGAATGTGCTTTTAGTCTAGCCTTCACACTGATTGCCTCAATTGGTTCTTCTATCCGACTCACTAGATAACTTGGTAGCGTAACTGCTGGTGCTACTGTGAGTAGATAATGATCGCTATCAGTACGGTTCGCTTTTCGTTCATTAAAAAATGTTTGGACTTCAAAAAGAGAGGGAAACATATAGATACTTGATGCAAAAACGTCTTCTGGCAAATACCACAACAAATACTCTCTAGAAGAATCAGTACACTGTTTTTGGCGAAGAATGGTTACCAATTTATCAAATACTTCCGCTTGATGTGCTTGTGTGATTTTTCTTTTGTAATAACTAAAGGACTCTGCAATAAAAATTTCATCCTCCTGTCCACTTAAGTGTGCTAACGTATCTAAATTTTCGAACATACGGCGCCACTTACGCTTTAACCCACGTAGTTTTTTCACTCGCTACTCTCCTCTTACGATTCGTTTTCATATAAATAGGTATTTGCTCCCTTGATAGTCTATACTGACACTAATAAGGAGATGAATTTATGCAAGATATTCGAACAAAAATTGCTGGTGTTTCAGTTGATATTCGCGCGTGTGGTTTGTTACGAAACGGCGATGATTACCTTGTTTCCACTGAAAATGACGGAACACAGACCTTACATGTTGGCGCGATTAAAGTTGGCGAAACAACAGAAGATGCCGTTGTCCGTGAATTTTTTGAAGAGACTGCTTTACAAGTCATCCCAAATCGCCTATTAGCGCTAATTGAAAATCACTTTTGTATAAATAATCAGCCGTATCAGCAACTACTTTTTGTCTATGACGTGCACCTTAGTGATCCTACAAAGCGAGATCCGAAAAGTGAAGATGGTTGTACATCGCAATGGTTACCCAGAGAGCAAGTGACACAGCTACGCCCAGCTATTTTAAATGAACTCGTTCACCAGCCATTTTCAACTTCACCCAAATAATCAATCAAGAGCCTGCCTTTATTGATTATTTGGCTCGATAAAAAGACCAAGTGTTCATGAATTTTTTACACATGTTCAAAAACTCTTCAAACTTTCTTAGTACTCCTTTAATCTTTTTTGCTTATACTTCATCCATACCCAAACAAACCTAACCTTTTTTCATTTCTTTTCTCCCTGACCTGCTAGCCCCCACTAGCAGGTTTTTTTCTTTCTTTTTGGCTTTATGTTTTCTTTAAGTTCGACTCGCTATACTTCATTCATACCCAAACAAACCAAACTTTTTTTCATTTCTTTCTCCCTGACTCGCTAGCCCCCAACTAGTGAGTTTTTTTATTTCTCGCTTGTCAGCAACTGGTTCACGTGCATACTCACAAAAGGCACTGCGCTCCACTGCAAATAATGATTCCCTGCGACCGAATAAAGATGAACAGTAGTGGACTTTAGAAACAGCGAATGTTGGTATTCAGTAAGCCGCTCATTCGTTGCTAAGATAACTATTTTTTTCTTTGGTACATTTTGCTCCACGATCTCTAAGTCTTCCAATACCTTTAGTACGTGGCCATCTTCGTACAATAATGACTGATTTCCATATGCAGCAAAAAAAATAGTCGCATTTTCAAGGCGTTCACTTGGCAAATTATTGGGATTGACAACTGCTAAAAACTCTTCAATTGTTAACTCGCCTTCGTTTTTAGCTTTTTGAATGCTCTCTGGCGTTTGGTGTTGCTGTTCGTTTGTTTCAGCTATTACTAATGCCTTCACTCCATTATAGGTTGGTTCGATTACTAGTATCTGCTCTACTAATTCTGGATAGCGATACGCAAATAACAAAGCATAACTACCTCCCATACTATGGCCAACAAGGGTGACACTAGTGATTTGCTCTTCTTTTAGGACCGCTATTAAATTTTGTAAAATATTTTCTGTTGATCGTTCCATGTATGACTGAATACTGCGACCCGTTCCTATTGTATCAATAGCTAAATACCCACATTCTGAAGGCAATCGGTCAATAATCGATTTGAAATTATAATAACAACTATCCCCGCCAAATCCTGGAATAAACAAAACTGTTCGTTGGTTTTGATCTGCTCTTCGATAAACATAAAAAAGTTCACCTAATTTT
>NZ_GL622241.1:825900-832669 GCF_000185365.1 Enterococcus italicus DSM 15952 | reverse complement strand
TTTTGTTTACAATCGTGTCATACTTTTCCTCTTTCCTTGATGCTGCCTGACGTTTTAGTCTCCATGAAGAGTTGCTTCTTTGGTCTATACGACATATGATAACAGTAATGAATGACGATTTGAGGAGATGTCTTATGCCAAAAAAATACAAACGACTGTTACGTTCTTGTCTGCCAATCATTCTCTTTTCTTTATTAGGCGCGCTCTTTTGGCACCAATTACCTAACCAAATAGCCACTCATTTTTCTAGTGAATGGGTTCCTAATGGCTGGAGTTCAAAGCCATTTACTGTCATTGGCTTACCCTTAATTTTCCTTATTATTCAGCTGATTGTGGTTTTCTTTATTGAAAATGACCCGCAAAATACTCGTAACCAAACGATTGTCCGCTATAGCTATTGGCTGGTACCGATTATTGGATCTGTTTGTATGTTAGCTATTTATGGCTACGCATTGGGTGTCAATCTCGCTTCGTTGCGGTATTTTCCTGAGATTTTCATTGCGCTTGTTTTCCTTGCTATTGGCTTTATTTTACCTTATACCAAACAAAATACGACGATTGGTATCAAAGTTCCCTGGACCTTGCATAGCGAGAAGAATTGGAACATGACGCATCGCTTTGCAGGTAAAGTGTTTCTCGTTTGTGGGGCTTGTGTCTTTTTCTTAGCTTTCTTCGCTGCAAAGCTTATTTATATTCCAATTATTGCGGTCATCGCCCTACCGATTGCGTATTCTTATTTTTTGTATCGAAAAGGTATTTGATAGCTATCCTTGTCTCCAATACGTTGCACCATCTTTGGTTCGTCTGAAAAAGCCATACTCGATTAAGTATCTGCGGACAGTTACATAGTCGTCGACTTTCATTTTCAACAGATCATTTACGGCACGTTCTGAATAATTTTTTTGAAAATCAAACAGCTGACTGAGTTTTTGGAGTACAATTATTTTCCGTTTTTCTTTGCTAGGAAGTTGTTTTAGCCGTCCTTGCTCGTCGAAATACGTATCACAGACATGTTGTCTTTCTTCTTCATGAATCTGATAACGTTCATCAATCATCGTTGCACCGCGATGTACTTGCCAATCGTGGCCATTCTTTAAGAGACTCATCACACTTAAAAACTGCGTGGCTTGTCGTTCTTTTTCTTTTAATTTAAATCGTTGATTGCGGACAGCTGATGTCGAAATCTCCAAGCGTTGAGCAATGGTCGTGTCACTTAATTGTTAGGCAAAGAGCACGAGAATATCTTTTTGCGTTTGTGTCACACCTAATTGTTCCTTAGTCTGGCTTAAAAGACCTAAAAGTGGCCCTCCGTGTTGGTCAATTAAATGTTTTTTGATGGCATGTCTGGCCGTGACTAGCTTTTCATCAAGCGCAACAATTTCATCAACCATATATTGCTGCTCACAATACAGAAATTGAACTGTCTCATCGCTCGCACTATAACCATTTTTATACTCAATCAGATTAAATGTATCTTCCATAATAAACCAACTTTCTTTCAATTCGTTTTTTTATATGCTGACAAAACGAAAAATCGTTTGCAAATTATTTTGGGAGACGTATTTTTTGTTTCACATGAAACAACGCCTAGCAACACTCTTACAAGAGTAGTACTAGGCGTTGTTTTATTCTGTCACTTTTGCTATTTTTCCTTGTTCGATGTAGACCAAAATTTCATGAATAACACTTGTCAAATGCTGATAAATCAACATTTTTTCATCTATTTATTGAATGCCATATATCAATAAATATCAAATTTTTTCAAGCAAATGGCATTCAAAATGGCATTCAAAAAACTCATTATGCGTGGGGGCTATGGTGCATGAAAAAGGAGCTAGACGCATCTAGCTCCTTCAAGTGCAAACCGAAGTAATACACCCCTATTTAGTAATTAGTAGCATATCATCAAAAAGTAAAAATGTAAAGAATTATTTACTGATAAATTCTTTAAGAATTTTTATTTTAATTTTTGAATCGGTACCCATAATTTGAGTATACGCACTAAATGGAATTGATTCAAAAAGAAATTCACGATTCTCTTCATAGTCTCTTACGTATCTTTTTAAATCTGTCTTAGTTACTTTTATTTTCTTTAAAACTAAAATTAGTAAAATTAAAAAATCTGTCAAAGTGTCAAAAGTTATATTGGCAATCCCTGTTTGGTTGCCAACGAATTGTTTTAATTGACCGGAAATATTTGATCTGTCAAATCTGCAATCAAATATCATAGAATTATGCATCGTAGCATTTCTAAGTCCCGTTAAAGAAAGAACGATATTTTCCATCATTCTACCATTTTGATTCATTCCAGTATGATGTAGACTCATTTTTTGAGCTAGATTTATTCTAAGGTCCTTATTCATGCAAGAAATAAAATTTCCCAATTCACCAAAGGTTATTACCTCAAAATAAGCCCATAACGGAATTGGTTTATTACTATGAAAAAAATGTTGAATAGCGGGATGCCCTTTGCCATAATAATAAGAAATTGTTTCATCGATTTTTTTCCTTAATTCTAAGTTCTTTTTTAAATATTTTTTATAATCCTTACTCCCAATGTCCTTCGATGAATAGTCTTTTAGTTTCTTCGAATATATATATTCAATATCGCATTGATCCCTTGTAACAAGTGAGTCAATTAGACGATTCTTTATAGAAGTTTCAATAATAATAAGCATAGGATAAAAAATAGCTTTGGTAGCAAGATCAAAATCGTATACCGCTTTTACTTGTTTGAATTGTGAATATTCTTGTGTTGATTCCCGAGACTTAACATACCTAGATGCCTTATAACCATGATAATAACCTATATTCAAAAGTTGTTGTTTCTCCACTCCTCCATTTATATCAATACCATGTTTATCCCTAATATGTCTCATTAATCCATCGGTAGATTTTCCTTTGTTCATTATTTTCTCCAGTACTTTTTTTACAATTTTACCAGTTAGATTGCAATGTATCAACCTAACTACCATTTAAAAAATCCTTAGAATCGCTTCTGAGCACACAAATTTACTTAGCAATTCTTAACATTACCATGCACACAAAAAAAATCCACCCTCCGAAGAGAGTGGTCTACAACCAACACAGATACAGAACGAAAAATGCAAGCAGCCAAGTTCTTCTTTGGCTAACCTATTTTAGGATTTTTTAGTTTTTGAATTAAACATGTCAAAACTATTTATACAATCAATAGAACCACCCCTTTCAAACTATGCTGTATCTATTCTTCTACCTGTACATTATCGGCATTATTTGCAGCCTTCTCAGCTTTCTGATATGCCTCACGATAATTTGTATCAGTTTTCAGTTTCTTAGCATGCTGGCCTTCTAAATAGTCTAGGTGATCATATATACTGTAGTTCTCTTTTGTTACGTCAAACCGATCTGTATCATTTTCATTAAACCGTTCTTTTAAATATTTGAATCGATCTGTAATGTCATAGTTACTTGATGATTTAAAAATTCGAGGATCAAAATCTTCATACACTCGTTCTGGCTTTTCACGAATACCAGCAAGTTCAGATAGTGAAGATGATTGACGTGAGTATACTTGAGTTGTTTCATTTGTGGGAACAATTGCTAAAGCATTCTCTATCGTTTGATTCTTCTGTTCGTACTCATAGTTATCCTTAAAAGAAAATAATGTGTTCACGCTGATCGTTTCAAATCCTATAGCTGATTCAGAAGGTAAATATAAGATAGCCCTTTGAATTGATTCATTGGAAATTAGTTCAAGTTCTGCTGCCTCTTTCTGTAAGTATTGATATTTTTCTTCTTCCCTATACGGATGCTTGTTTTTATTGATGGCGGCTTTCAGTAGTGATTTTGTGGTACTATCTACGTCCAATGAGTACAATTTATTCAATTCATAAGTGGTAAATGTCCTCCCAGGCGTATGAACTAAGGTAGCAATTTCACTTTGATCCATTGAGCCAACTTCCATATCAAAATCTTGTCTACGTAACAATTCTTCTGTAGGGTTTTTATAGGTATTTCTTGCTTTCGCATAACTTTGTTCAATAGCCGTTTGTTGGTCTTTAATGGCTTGCTTTTGGGATTTTACAAAGTCTTGGATAGCATTAACGGTATTTTTCTTTGAGTCGCTTATCGCTTGATTTAAGCGTTCTTCTTTCGAATCATAATCAATCAGTTGTTTTATTTGTTTCATTTCCTTTTGTGCTTCCTTGATAATCGCTTGATACTGTTTATTGAACATAAAACTAAATTCTTTTCTTTTCACGCTATAATCTCTCCTTCTAATGGATTTTATTTATTAAATTGATTATCGTAAATCTCTTCTAGTGTTTCATCGGTAACATAGCTTTTCTTGCTCCAATCACGCATTGCCTTGCGTCTTAACGATTCTGGTAATGTACTCACATCTATTTCCTCAAAGTCGTTGCTATCGCCCTCTATGGCCTTTATAACGCAATACAACTTCACTTCTATTTCTAAGAAAATATCAAAGTCTTTCGTGTACTTTCTTTCGTATAGTTGCTTTAGCTTTTCTATTTTTTTGTTTGGTTATCATTCGTCTACCTCATCATCTTTTAGATCATCAATAAACACCATTGTTCGGCTATCCAATGAATCAAAGTCAAAACTATCGGCTTCTTCTTTGCTAAGAAAGACTACTGGTTTAAACCCAGCGGCAACCGCCAACTGTTTTAGTTTTTCGATGTCCTTTTTCATTGATATGCGTTGACTGGTCATTGTTCCGCCTCCAGTGCCGTTTTTAGCTTGTCTACTTCTTGTTGCAAATCGTCCAACTCAAGTGATCTGTAAGCCACATCAAGCACGTTTTTAGCACTTGTCACCCTCGAAGCGTGTGGGGCTTCCTTGTCGTTCATTACCTCAGATAAGACCTGTACGGCTTCTTCTGATTTCTTTTGTAGCTGCGCTGTTACCTGCTGCATGGCGTCACGTCTCAATGATCTGTACTCGTCCATAAATAACTCGTCTTTAAGATACTTATAGCCTGTTGTTCGATTAATGCCCGCTTCTTTGCATGCCTGGTCAACCGAAGCACATTGCAGTAATGCCTTTAAAAATCTGTCTTGCCGTATATTTAATTCAGCCATTTTGGCTCTCTCCTTTCCTGTATAAAAAGTTCAAAATATCCAAAAAATAACAGATTAGAGAGACTGAAATTCCGCCATTAAAATAATATGCAAAAATTTTGATTTATTTCGTTTACATAATTTTACAAATTGTAGTTTAATTACCAAGAAAAGCCCTATATTTCAAGGAAGCCATGTTCTTAACTTGGTATAACTTGCATTATGTAAACTTGATATTTATACCATTTTTTTGAATATTCGTTTGACTGCATTTCCGATAAAATTATCAGTAATGTTAGTCAGATTCGACTAGCGCCACACCACTAACTAGCATACTCTAATTGCCACCTAATTTGCGTTCTAAGCGATTCTACTTTCATGCCATACATTTAGCCGATTTCTATCTCAGTCGCTCTAATCTGTTGATATTTTGCGATATTTGTTGCCTTGTGCGCTTATGGTCGTTGGTCTAGCTTGGAATTGACATCATCTAGGACGGTCGTTAAACAAGCGCTCATTCGGTTTTCAAGGAACAACAAAGGAGGGTACAACGCCACAAGCTTCCACTCGCTACGTCATACCCTCCGATTTTTTCGGTCAGATACCTACTATTTAACTGTCTCTATTATACCATTAAAATGCTATTAAATCAACGTTTTAGCTATGTTTTCGTGCGTTTTAGCTACGTTTTTCATACTTTTTTGATGGTCTAGTATTGGCTGCAATCTTACTGATTCATGATGATCTACACTCGTTACTTTCCCATCTTGGATTTTTAACGTGATACTGCAATAATCTGCCACTTCTGTTTGCATTGCTTGTCCTTTATTGTCAATAAAAATTACTTTGCTCATTCGGACACCGCCCTTTTCAAATTATTTTCCCAGTTCTTTAAGTCCGCATGCTCTACTAGCTTTATGCGTTCCTCTGTGTCCTTTTGTTGACGTTTGAGAGATATTAGCCCCTTTGTTCGTTCTTCCTCCGTAGTGGCAATATAATAGCCCCGTTCGATATACCGCCCATCACGTTTTGCAACGATAGGAACGCCTTTCTTAACTAAACGATTGACCACCGCTTGAATATCTCTTCTTTCTAATCCTACCAGCGAAGCAATTTCAGAAGCTGAACGTTTGACCGCTCCACCTCTCGGAATAAGTTCTAGTACGGATTGTTCAATAATTGTTAGTTCTTGCATAGAACGACCTCCTCAATAGTTTCTAATATTTCCATGTTCGTATTTGGCACTAATCCGGCATAAGCGTTCATAGCTTCGCCTGTCAAAGACCCATCTTCTGTTCTATTTGCCAGCATATATAACTGTGTTTCGAAGCTTTTTATATCTCGTGACAAATGAACAATTTCATCCATTAAGTCATCTATCGATTTTACTTTTTTTACAAAGCTTCTTAGTCTCTCTTCGAATAACCCTTCCCATACACGATCATATACACCTAAAATGATAACGGAATCCTTATCCTCAATATCGCTTAGTAGTATCGCCTCATACTCTTCACTTTCAGCAAATTCTTCATATACTCGGTTTACCATTAATTTCATTACCTTTCGCTTGATTTCTTCTCTAGTCATTGTGCTTTCCCTCCATGAAGCAACAATAGAAAGTTGCTTTTAGTTTAATTTTTATTATGTTGTTGCCTGCTATTATCGTTGCCATATCAACGTTTATCCATGTTTAGGCAACAAAGCAA
>NZ_GL622241.1:814462-825850 GCF_000185365.1 Enterococcus italicus DSM 15952 | reverse complement strand
CACATTATATATATATGATTATTAACTTCTACTTTTTTTATTTTCTTTAAATTAATAAAAATAATGTTGCTTTGTTGCTTTTTATAACTGAATCGTTGATTTATCAATATTTACAGAAGGCAACATTCAAGAAAATCAAATGTCGCCTATTGTCGCTTTGTTGCTACGCTCAATCAGTGGTTGTTTTGTTTTTTCATCAGTTTCATACGTGTATCTATAATGAATATCCAACTCTTTAAGCTTCTTCAAATCAGACTGGTGGAAAAAATGAAGTGGTGCTAAATTGTTTCTGTGATATGTCCATCCATTCCTTTCAACGATTGACCGAAATTCTTTGGTGAATGTTCGTTGCCTCATGTTAGTTGGCTGGTTTTCGTGTTCACACCAGGCTTGGAAATACTTGAACAGGAATTTAACTGGTAACCGCTCTGATTCTAATTCCAAGAATTTATCTTCAAAGAAGGAGAGAACTGCACTATTTTCCAATACTAACTCATGGATAGCTTGTCGGCTTTCTTCGGTATCTTCAACTTCTTCAAACTCCATATTGATCACTTTAGATAAAATATATTCAAGTAATTGTGAATCATAAATGTATTTTTCTTTGATTAATCGATTGTTCTTATCACCTTTGTATGAGTGGTTAAACAGAACAACCCTTAGCCTTCTTTGAAGTCCGTCTGTAATGTCCTTAAACCTCGGCAAGCCGTTCATTGACTGAATAACAAACGGTGTTAGCTTCGTTGAAAATGGTTCTTTTCCTTTAGGGTTTAACAGAACACTATCACCGGTAACAACTGATTTGAAATTCTCGCTCGTTTCATTAAAATCTTTCGGATTATTGTCATCACCTATTACTAATGACCGACCATAAGCACTAGCCAACTTAAAATCACTCTCAAATTCCTTTATTTTCAAACTAGCTGTGTTATGACGACCCACCAAGTTCACCATTAACTGTTGAAAGGTAGATTTTCCTGTCCTTCCTTGTTCACTCAAGAAGAAAACCGCTACTTCTGAAATGTAATTGGCGTTTACTGCTACTGAAAACATTTGCCATAGTAGTGTTTCTTTGCTTGGATTTCCATCCGATAATTCTTTCACCCACTCTGAGAAATTCCAGTCCTTAAAATGCGGTTCTTTGGCGTTTTCAACGTAGTTAGTTGCCACCTTATTAACAAATACATATTCGCTTGAGAACGGCTCTAATCGCTTAGTGGAACGGTTAAAAATACCGTTGTTTACAACTACCAAATTTTTATCATTTGTCCGCTGGCGTTCCTCGCATTCAGTGGTTAAATAGTGGCGTATCGTGTTACATGCTTGTTGTGTCAAGGAACGTTCTACCGTCATAGCTAACCGATTGATAAACCGTTCCCCTTTTTGATAGATGCCTGCATCAAGATCATATACCGCTAATGGTGCTAATTCTGGGTTATCCTCGTCTATCAAGATAAAAGTACATTCTCGTTTTAAAATGTCTGCTACCGCTCTTGGAGTCACTGGGAACACTTTAATTTCTCCAGTTTTTTCAATTATTTTTTGGTGTTCTTCTCTCCAATTTTGGCCAGCTTGGCTTAGCTTTGTCTTTAGTTGTTTCAAGGTAGCTATCTGACGTTGTTCATTAAGCTTTGCCTGCTGCTTCTGCAAAAATTCTTCCATACTTCCGTTCATTGATTCCCCCCTCCACTCGTATGTTTTTTGATTCGGCTTTTAAACGTTGCATTGATTTCATCAATTGGTAATGGTTCATCAAAGAAATTTTCATTCACCACTAGAATCAGCTTATAAATGGTAGTTAAATCAGCTCCCAGGTTCAACATCTTAGATATTTGGCGCATGATCCAATCATTTCTACCACCCTTAGCACATCCTGCAACCAGTTCATCCAAGAACGCTCCTGTATACTTTTTCCCGACAGTGAAGAATGGTTTGACAGGTAGTTCATTCATTTTTTTAGTATCGAACACTTTCAGAAACCAAGTCGGGAAAATGGCTATTTCATTCAGTGACCCATTCACAATTTCATATTTTTTACCATCTATGCTAGAAGGTGGCGCAACTACATAGCCATTAGTTAGAATATCTATACCCGCAAACTGATTTATTTGGCGCTCTATTTGGATGCCTTCTGGTAATTTGAAATAATAATGCTTACCGCCTGTTGGTGTTGCTACCTCTAATGTATTGGGCAAAGGTTCATGCACTTTTTCGATTGCTGACAACGTCTTGTAGCCATCTACCTCATGAACATCTATATCTAGGACAATCAAGCCTGTATCTTCGCCAACACGGATGCCTAAATTGCTTTCTGGATAATTCACCCAATGTTCTTTTAGCGCCTGTATATCGTTCGTAGCGCTCTTAAAACCATTTGTGAATGTTTCTGTTGTAAAAGGTATTTTTTTATTTGATTGAAGCGGTAATACCTTGAACCCTGCTTGTAAATAGTCAGTCATTAAACTCATTTTTCCACCCCTATTTTTTGAATAGGTACATTGTTCCTTACATTTTTGTTGAATAGGTAAGTTGTTTAATTTTCTATGATAGCTCTACTCGTCCACACAAAGACTATTGCTGATTTTAACCAGCTTATCGCTGATCGTTTGTAAATTATCTACAACATTGGATAAAGCGCCAGACTTCAAGAAATATGTGCCTGCGAACTCGTCACCCTGTTTTACTGAAAGGCTGACTGTATCAAGGTAGTTGACTATCAATTGAGTTTGTTCATAAAGACTGGTAAGTTCAACTGCCCGATCTAAAGCATATTCCTTTGTTAAATCTTCACCTTTAATTTTTAATACTTTCGTTTCCATTATTTCATCCCCCTTGTTTGATAGTTAAATTCGTCAAAGTCTAAAGCTAAGATTGTGACTGCATTGCCTGCCAAGATTACTTTCAAATACACTGGTAAGGGACTAACTATTACTAACAATGCAAAAATAAATAAAATTCTACGTGTTCTTTTTCTCATCTCTGTTCGCTCCCAACATTTTCTGGTATAATTGGGGCAAAAGAATAGACGTATATTGTCTATCGTTGTGCCTTTAACGTTTGCTTTGGTCGGCTTGATACGTTAAGGCTTTTCTTTTGCCCTTATTCATAATGTCACTCCAATTCGATTCCTAGCAGCTCCGCCAACATTTCGACTTGTTCAAAGATTAAATATTGAAGCTCCGTAATCGTGAAGGTGTCCGAAAAGTTATCTTGCGTTAAATCGTATAACTCATTCAGAATGCTTTTTACTGTCGGTTCTTTCGGTAGCAGATTTTGAAAACTTGCTTGTTCATAAATAAGATTGAATGCTTCCTTTAGTGGTTCACCTTCTAAGTTTGCCAACTCGTGTGAAGCTTCTCTTGAAATAACGCCCTGTAACGCTTTTTCAACTGCCTTGTTTTGTTCTAAATCCATGTCTTTACCTCCTGTTATTCAAACCCATTGCGACTACATTTGACTAAGTAACGGACTACTAACCACCACGCCCCCACGCATGCGATTATTTTTGGTGTTGTAATAACCATTCTCTTATGGCTTTTTTTGAATAGTATGGAGAACCGCTTTCTAAACGAATTTCTGGTGCTCCTTGTCGAACCCAGTCTTTTAGAGTATTTACTGAAACATTAAAGAATAATGCGCAATCTTTTTGTTTAACAATATCACTCTCTTCTTTTGCTGCATCCAAAGCCTCCTTCATCATTTTGTATGCTTGACTAAACTCTTCCTTTCGCCAAGCAATTAGCGTTTGTTCTACATTCATGTTATATCCTCCTTTCTGTACAAAAAAACTGCTTTTTCACATTTGTCTGTTTTTGCTAAGAAAATACGCATAAAAACAGAAATTTGTACTGTAATCAATACTTAAATGTATCGTACTCTTTTGTACAATGTAATTGTATCTTTGATATGTATTGATGTCAATACTAAATTGTGCGATAATCAAAACAGAGAGAGAGGAGATTTTATGATATCATTAAAGCTAAATGAACTTTTAAAAAAACGAGAGATTACTATACTTCAACTGAGTGAACAAACTGGGATATCAAGAAGTACACTCAATTCAATGGTCAATGGCGTTACCAAAGGCATACAATTTACAACTTTAGATACCTTATGTGAAAGCCTAGATTGTTCTGTTAGTGATTTAATAGAATACATTCCGTTTGTTCAATATCCAAAACTTTTCTTTATATCTGTAGAAGAAGATGATTGTGAATATAAAATTGCATTTATTTATGAAGTACAAGGTCTAGACAAAACAAAACTCAAACACATTAGCAATGGATACATCGGCATCTTACTAACTATTTTTGTTCGTATAACAGAAGACAAGAGAACTAATTTAATGCTACGTCTTACCCTGATGTTTAATCGTGATGTGGAAATATTAATTTCTAAAAAAATGAAAAAAGAAGTTTTTAATGGTCGAATTGATTCAGAAAGAAGGTTCTTTCCTATAATTAACCGATCAATTGATATGGTTTTGCCAAAATATGAAAGTTCTTTTGTAGATTCTACTTTCAAACACTTCAATTTAGCATTAGATTATTGGCCTGAATTAGAAGAGAAATTAAGGAGAGAAATTAAAAGTGAGCAATTTGTGGTTACTGTTACTTTTCTAGTGCCTACCCATTCTGTTATTGATACAATAAGCAATATTGATTTTACAACGGACTATATATACTCATCGACTGTTGAATCACCTAATCCTGATACTATTAATTTTGTAAAAAAAATAAATCTGAAATAATAAAAAAACAATCTCAAAGTATACGTGTTTTTTATTCATATAAAAAAAACAAAGAGGATAGTTTGAAAATAACAGATAAGGAACACTGCTTCAAAGATATATATATATCTAAAAACGGGAAGAAAAATAGAGTTTCTAACTTCAAAATACTTGATATTTAGTTTTCTATTCCTCTGAAATAATAGTTATCGAAGCACTTCGCCCTCACTCACGCCCCCACGCATAGCACTGGAGGGAAAAACAATGGCAACATTCAAAAGATACAACAGAAAAGATGGCACTGAAGCATGGCAGTTTCAAGCCTATCTCGGTGTAAATCCTGCTACTGGTAAGCCTGTAAAGACCACCAGGCGCAACTTTAAGACAAAAAAAGAAGCCCAACTTGCGCTTTCTAGGCTTCAAGTGGACTTTGAAAAAAACGGCTTGGAAAAGCGATCAAGCATGAAATTCAAAGAACTGTATGAACTTTGGTTTGCTCAACATAAGAAAGATATAAAGCCAACTACTCAACAACGCATACAAATATTCTTTAATAACCATATACTAAAGGCGTTTGGTGATAGATTTATCAATGAGATAACTCCGCTTTATTGTCAAAAACAATTAAATGCCTGGTCGGAAAAATACAGCACGTATAAGGCTATGAGAACTTACGTAAGTATGGTGTTCAAATATGCCAATTTAATCGCTCTCATGGACGATAACCCAATGGAACGAACAATCATACCAAAGGCAAAGAAGAAGCCTGTTAAAAGCGATTCTGATAGCTATTACACCAAAGAAGAAGTACAAGCCTTTCTACGTTGCCTATTAAGGTTAAAAGATTACCGTGCGCATACATTCTTTAGAGTGCTGGCATTTGTCGGACTTCGTAAAGGTGAAGCAATGGCTCTACTGTGGGAAGATATTGACTTCGATAACAATACTATCAATGTGAGTAAGACCCTTGCTGAATTACAAAGCGGTAAAGCGATTATCCAAGACCCGAAAACAGAATCTTCTAACCGTACAATAAGCGTAGATAGCAATACCATGCGTATCTTGAAAGAGTGGCGCAATCATATTAAACAGAACCGATTGAAGCTAGGCATAAGAGATACAAACTTCGGTAAGAAGCTAGTATTCAGTAATTCAATCTACACCAACGAAAACCAATACTTATATAAATCTTATCCGAATAATGTCATGAAACGAGTAAGCAAGCACTACCCCGATATGAAAATAATAAAGGTGCACGATTTCAGAAAAACGAATGCTTCTCTATTGTTTGAAAGTGGCGCAAGCATTAAAGACGTTTCTCAACGTCTAGGCCATAGTTCAACCAAAATTACTACGGATATTTATATAAAAGTAACGCAAGCCAAGCAAGAAGAAACTGTCGAACAATTTTCAAAATTTATGGCATTTTAGATCTGATGGCATTCAAAATGGCATTCAAAGGAAAATTCGGTTTCACGTGAAACAAGAAAAAAGGCTTGATATCAAGCCTTTTCCTCTGTTACTTTTGCTATTTTTCCTTGTTCGATGTAGACCATTAGAATGCTCATGTCTGCTGGGTTTACACCGCTAATGCGGCTAGCTTGAGCCAATGTTTCTGGTTGGATTTTTTGCAATTTTTGTTTGGCTTCTGTTGCGAGACCATTGATTGCACTGTAATCAATTTTTTCTGGGATTCGTTTGGCTTCCATGCGTTTTAATTTTTCTACTTTTTCGAGTGCTTTATTAATATAGCCTTCGTATTTCAATTGAATTTCGACTTGTTCGATTTCTTTTTTCGTCAATGAAGGCGTATCTGGTAAAAATTGAACGATGTCTTGATACATTAGTTCAGGACGTTTTAGTAAATCAGCAGCCAAAATGCCATCTTTTAATTCGGCTGATCCGCGTTGGATTAGCATCGCTTGTACTTCTTGGGTAGGTTTCAACCGTTCGTTTCTTAGGCGTTTAAGTTCAGCTTCTACATGCTTTTTCTTGTCTAAGAAGGCTTGGTATTGCTCTTCTTTGACCAGTCCTATTTGATGACCCATCTCTGTTAAGCGTAAGTCTGCATTGTCATGACGCAACAACAACCGATATTCCGCACGTGAGGTCAATAAACGATACGGTTCATTTGTTCCCTTTGTTACTAAATCATCAATCATCACACCGATATACCCATCGCTGCGTTTGACAATCAATGGCTCTTTTCCTTGAACTTTCAAGCCAGCATTAATACCGGCAATAATTCCTTGTCCTGCTGCTTCTTCGTACCCACTTGTTCCATTCGTTTGGCCAGCAGTGAAGAGGTTAGCGATTGGCTTCGTTTCTAGCGTCGGGCGCAATTGGTGAGGGACAACAACGTCATACTCAATCGCATAGCCTGTACGCATCATTTCGACTTCTTCTAAGCCTGCGATCGAGCGAAGCATTGCCACTTGCACATCTTCTGGCAATGAAGTTGATAAGCCTTGAACGTACACTTCTTCCGTATGCAAGCCTTCTGGTTCTAAGAAAAGCTGATGGCGTGGCTTGTCTGAAAAGCGCACAATTTTGTCTTCAATCGATGGACAATATCTGGCTCCAACACCCTCCACAATCCCCGTAAACATGGGCGCACGGTGTAGATTCTTGTGGATAATTTCATGGGTTTTTTCATTCGTATACGTCAACCAACATGGTTCTTGTTCAAGCTTGTAAGCACTATCTGGGGTTCCAAAACTGAAATGATTGGGTTCATCGTCACCAGGCTGAATTTCAGTCACGCTATAATCAATCGTGCTGCCTTTTACGCGTGGTGGTGTCCCTGTTTTAAAGCGGGCAATTTCTAGCCCAAGTTCTTTCAAATGATCTGCCAAACCGACAGATGGTTGAGAATTATTGGGACCAGAAGAATATTTCAGCTCACCAATAATAATTTCCCCTCGTAGCGCTGTGCCTGCAGTAATGACGACGGCTTTGGCTGCATAGCGTGCACCGGTAGCGGTAATAACTCCTTTACAGACGTGATCTTCGACAATCAGGCGTTCAACTAGACCTTGTCGTAAGGTCAAATTTGGTTCTTGTTCGATGGTATGCTTCATTTCAGCTGAATACGCATGCTTGTCTGCTTGTGCTCTTAATGCGCGTACTGCCGGGCCTTTCCCAGTATTAAGCATCCGCATTTGGATATAGGTCTTATCGATGTTGCGCCCCATTTCGCCACCGAGTGCATCAATTTCACGTACAACGACTCCTTTAGCCGGACCGCCGACAGATGGATTACACGGCATAAATCCGACCATGTCTAAATTGATTGTTAACAACAATGTTTTGTTTCCCATTCGACTAGCAGCAAGGGCAGCTTCTGAACCGGCATGGCCAGCGCCGACTACTATGACGTCAAATGATTCTCCTTGATATTCTTGCATCGCTTCGTTACTCCTTTTTTTATTTTCCTAAGCAAAATTGACTAAATAATTGGGTAATCAGTTCATCTTGGACACTATCGCCGACAATCTCTCCTAGATCGTCCCAGCAGCGTGTCATATCTATCTGGACCAAATCTACCGGCATACCTGCTTCAATGCCTGAGATGACGTCAGAGAGCGCCTGAGAGGCATGCTCTAATAAAGCAATGTGGCGCGTATTTGAAACATACGACGCATCTTTGTCTGTCGTTTGACCACCAAAGAATAAATCAGCAATCGCTTGTTCTAATTTATCAAGGCCGGCATTCTCTAAGACTGAGACTTCAAAGACAGGTGCATCGCCGACGAGAGAAGCCAATGCCGATCGATCCAATTGGCTCGGTAAGTCCGTTTTGTTCAGTAAAACAATCCGCTTGGTAGCATCGGTCGCTTGCAGTAACTGACGATCTTCCTCCGATAGTGGCTCACTTTGATTCAGTACTAGCAAAATCAAATCGGCTTTCGCTAATGCTTGACGACTCCGTTGGACACCAATCCGCTCGACGATGTCTTCGGTTTCACGGATACCTGCTGTATCAACTAATTTCAGCGGTACGCCGCGAACATTGACGTATTCTTCAATCACATCACGCGTCGTACCAGCCACGTCTGTGACGATGGCTTTCTCTTCGCGTAACAAATGGTTCAACAAGCTCGACTTGCCAACATTGGGCCGGCCAATAATTGTCGTATTTAAGCCTTCTCGTAAAATTTTTCCTTGTTTAGCTGTTTGTAGCAATGCTTGGATTTGCGCTTGTACGTGGTGCGCCTTTTCGACCAATAGCTGGCTCGTCAACGCTTCTACATCATCGTATTCAGGATAATCGATATTGACCTCCACTTGAGCCAATGTTTCTAAAATTTCCTGACGCAAAGCACGAATCAAGTTTGATAGTCTTCCATCCAATTGGTTTAAGGCTAAATTCATCGCTTTGTCTGTCTTGGCGCGAATCAAGTCCATCACGGCTTCTGCTTGGGACAAGTCTACCCGTCCGTTTAAGAATGCGCGCTTGGTAAACTCGCCCGGCTCTGCTAATCGTGCACCTTGGCGTAATAGCAATTGTAATAATTGATTGACCACGACAATGCCGCCATGACAATTGATTTCGACGACATCTTCTCTCGTGAAGGTTTTTGGTGCACGCATGACAGACACCATCACCTCATCGACGAGCTGCTCTGTCTTTGGATCTATAATATGTCCGTAATGGATCGTATGGCTAGGTACAGCCGCTAGTTGTTTGGTTCCTGCCTGAAAGACGTTTGCTGCGATGGCGATTGCTTGATCACCACTTAAACGCACAATGCTAATGGCTCCTTCGCCAGGTGGTGTCGAAATTGCTGCAATCGTATCAAATTCTTTCGTAATTTCAGCCACTTTCCTCGCTCCTTTTCATTTTATCGCACAAAAAAAGTGCCCACTCCACCTATCATTTAGGTGAACGTTGCACTTTGACTGCTTGTTCGCGTTATTCTGGTCATAGGGTAGCATATTTTTTAATGACTGACAAGTTTCGTTGCTTCTTTTTCACTGTCCTTTGCACGAATCTTAAAAACACGGTACACTTAAAAAAACTGAAAGGTGCTGATACTATGAGCTTATTTCGTAAAGACAATCAGACAGAAGAAGAACGTCGTCGTATTCGCGAGATTATTCTTTCCACTGGAAACATCGATCGCCCCTACATTGTGCGAGACATTGTATTTGCTTCAGAAAAACTGGAAGTTGATCTATTTGATCCACGAGTCGATCCAAATGATTTATTGGCGGATATTTCACATCGTTTGCGCGAAAAAGCAGATGCTTATGGCGCCAATGCAGTGATTCACTGTCATTTTGAACACGAGCATTTAGTGCATCCAGATGGTTCAACATTTTTAGAGATTTTTGCATATGGTACCGTAGTTCAATTTGTTCAATCCACGATTGGCGGCTAAAAGCGAGTGTGATAGGCTTTTGTGCACTTGTAGCAAACGGTGAGACAAAAGTATCAAGCAGACCAGAAAATCCAACCGTTTGACAAAACTTCTAGGTTTTCTGGTCTGCTTGATACTTCGGTCTCATTGGTTTATTTCACTACTGTCCACTCGTCAATGGTCTTTCCATCTGAATCTTTTAGCTGTAACCAACTGTTGGTTCCGGCAAAGTATAGAAAATGGCCGACTTCATTGACACTTTTTAAGACAACATCTTCTTTCGTGACAAAGTTTGTATCGTATTTATCCGCTTGTTCCTGACGCAACGTCAAAGCAAACTTTGCCGCAAAACCAACTGAACCATCTTTATTCAAGGGTGTCTCTTGTCGCATGATTGCCCCTTTTTTAATGACCAATTCATTCCGTTTTTGCCAGTAAACGGTCGCTTTGGTTCCGTCGTATTCTGTATAAAACGGGATGGTACTGACCGCTTTTGACCATCTATGTGCCGCTTTGCCACCTTTTTTGGCAGGCGCTTTGGCTTGTTCTTGAAAGTTATACCCCGACCAGTGCAACAGTAGGAGTATTTCTTTGACGTATGGGGCGATGATGTTCTCAAATTGATCTGGCACGGACTGCATCTCAGTCTGTGGTAGCCACTGCTGCTCTTGGCTATAGTTTTGTAGATAGCGCAAAAAATAAGCTTGCTCCATTTCCCACGTAGGCTTTAGCAGTAGCACCCGATCATAGTCTTCTATGCTTTGGTCAGAGATAGCGACCAATTGCCCTTGCTTGATAAACAAAGCAATCGCTCCTGTTGGCACCTGTTGGTCAGGTAAGCTATGTAAAAAGGTCACCGTGCCGTATCCTCCAGGCAATACTCCGATACATTCTGTTTCATTCCATGTAAAGGTTGCGTTCATTGTGTTCCTCCTTTTTGAATTAGTATAACAAGTTCGTTTCTCTTTCTAAATGAATGTGCTTATAAAAAAGAGGCAAGACAGAATTGCTCAGCTACATCTAAATAAAACGGCAAGACAAAATGAGTTACTATGAAAAAGACCAGACAGTCCAGAAGGTTGAAAAATGGTGTGCACCCCGTCAATAGGACAATGAAATAGTATAAGATTCTTTCGTCAAACTACCCTGAGTTTTGGGGTAGTTTTTTTGATTTATTTTAAAAGCAACTGTCGCGCTACGCTTGACTGGCCATGTGGTTGTAGCTGGGAAGAAGGTGCTTTCCCCGCTACAACCACACGGTATCTTAGGCTGCTTGGAAATATTGCTTGTGATACT
>NZ_GL622241.1:796770-813192 GCF_000185365.1 Enterococcus italicus DSM 15952 | reverse complement strand
AAAACAACTTTCGGATGTTCTGGTTTTTTGCTTGTAGCTGAGCAATTCTGTCTTGCCTCTTATTTTTTGACTGGTTCTACCACAAGGTAACGGTACGGTTCATCGCCTTCTGAATGGGTTTGTATCAATTTATTTTTGCTTAAGGCCGCATGAATTTGCTTACGTTCAAAGGCAGGCATTGGTTCAAGAAAGACTGGTTGGCCTGTTTTTTTGACTTTATCGGCCGTTTTTTGTGCCAATCGTTCCAAAATCAATTGTCGCTTTTCACGGTAGTCACCGACATTTAAAACAACCGACAGCCGATTTTTTTCCAGTCGATGAACAAAGACTTGTGCCAAATATTGTAAAGCATTCAATATCTTCCCGTGCTTGCCGATCAACATGCCTTGTTTTTCCGTCTCTAAGTGGACAACCACTTGATCTTGCTCGCGGGTATACGTTACCGTTGCGGGTGCGTTTAGTGCATTAGTAATCGCAGTGAGATATAAGGCTAGCTGTGTCAATGTCTCTTCATCTGATGCAGCTTTTGGTTTTTCTTCTGGTTCTTTAATGGAAACTGGTGTTGGCTCTATTGTAGCAACTGGCTCCACGCGCGGCTCTATTTGGACTCGAGCAACTTTTTTCCCTAATCCTAAAAAACCTTTTTTGCCTTCTGCTACTGTCGTTGTCGTCACTTGCTCAGCTGTCAAAGCCAAATCGGATAACCCCTGGCGAATGGCATCTTCAACCGTTGCTCCTTCATAAATTGGCATAGTCAAAACTCCTTTCTACCTCAATGCTCTTATTTTTTTCGTTTTTTCTTACTGTTTAATGCTTGGTTTTTCGCTTTTTTCAAAGCTCGTTCTTTTTCTTTGGCTAATAAAGCTGCCTCTTCACGCTCTTTACGGATCACAAATGGATTATTGATTAGTAGTGTTTGAATCACTTGGAAGCCGTTAGAGATAACCCAGTACAGTGACAATCCACTCGCTAAGTTAACCCCCATAAATAAAATCATCAATGGCATAACAAAAGTCATAATCTTCATGCTCGCATTTGATTCCACTTGGCTCATGCTTGATAAATATGTACTAGCAAACGTAAACAGCGCCGCCAAGATTGGCAAAATGTAATAGGGATCTTTTAGACCTAGTTGTAACCATAAAAAATGGCCTTCTGTTAATGCTGGTACGCGTGAAATAGCTTGCCACAATGCCATTAAAATTGGCATTTGCACAAGTAATGGCAGGCAGCCGATATAAGGATTTACATTATTTTCTGCGTACAGTTTTTGTGTTTCTTCTCGCAATTTTTGTTGCGTTTGCGTATCTCTTGAAGAATACTGTGCTTGCAATTTTTTTAATTGTGGTTGCAAGTCTTGCGTTTTGCGCATGCTCTTTGTTTGAAAATGCATCAATGGGAGCAAAATCACGCGAATGATGATTGTAAATAAAATAATCCCAATCCCTGCATTACCAAATGACAGTCCTTTGATCGCCTCCGCAAAATAATACACAATGTAACGATCCCAGATTCCAGTACTCTGAGCCGTTACTTGACTCGTTCCGCATGCGGATAAAAGCAATGCTAAAACCGCAAAGCTTCCGGTCATAAGTAGACGCTTCCTTTTTTTCACGAAACACATTCCTCTCTTTAGTTAGTAATTCCCGCAAGTGCGAAGACATGTTTTAAGTTCGAGTACACTTCTTGAGAAGAAAGGTCTGAGACACCTGGACGAGCAATCACGATAAAGTCTTGTTGGGCGACAATCTCTGCTTGCATTGCTTGAATACTAGCCCGAATTTTGCGTTTGACCGCATTGCGATGGACGGCATTGCCTACTTTTTTGCCTACCGATATTCCTACACGAAAATGTTTTTGCTCCGGTTTTGCCAATACGTACACAATAAACTTACGATTCGCATATGAATTTTTGGTTTGGTACACTCGTTGAAAATCGAGTTCTTTTTTGACGCGATATGCCTTTCTCATCCTGTGTTTATTCATTCCTTTTCTTATATACTCACTTGCCAATCATACCATATTACTGGCTGACTCTTCACCTGTTTATCCTAAAAAAAGGCATAAAAAAAACCACTGAGGCTCAGTGGCTTATGCAGAAATAACCTTTCTGCCTTTACGACGACGACTAGCTAAGACGCGACGTCCGTTTTTTGTGCTCATGCGTTTACGGAAACCATGAACTTTTTGATGTTTTCTTTTATTTGGTTGATACGTTCTTTTCATTCAATTCACCTCCAAAAAAATTTCCCGTTATCTCTATGTACAGACATACCTTGATATTATAACGACTTTCCGTCAATTTTGTCAATAAAAAAATGAACAACAACTCGTTCAAATAAGACATTTTTATCCACAATACGAAAAAATCGTGTCAATTGCCTTGTGGACGATTGTCTTTCACCTAACATACTTGCGAAGACTTTTTGGGGTACTTTTACACAAATTCACTGGCTTGTAAAAGATATCCACACGCTAGTTTTTTCCTGTGGATAGAATTGGGTAAACTCTTGTATAACCATCTTTCTTTTCCACGAACATCTGTGCATAACTCAAAAAAATAATTCATTATCCACAGACTGTTTCATACTTGTGGAAAACTTATTTCACACCTGTTTACTTTTTTCTTTTTATTTTTTCACAGTGTGGAAAAATTTGTGTTTTTTTTATTTTCTTATCTTATTCTGTGGAAAACTTTTCCTATCCATGCTACATTAATACTATCTATGCTTTAGAAATTTTTTAGAATTGGGAGGAACGACTATGCCATCTCTTGATACCATTTGGAAAGAGCTACAAGAACGTTACAAAAAAGAGATGAATTTTGTCAGTTACAACACTTGGGTCGACACCGCCAAGCCTCTTTCTTTTCAAGATAACCAACTAATTATCGAAGTTCCTAGCGAATTACATAAAAATTACTGGGAAAAAAATTTAGCCGGTCAAATTTTAGAAACGGGCTATCTATTAAATGGTGAAGAATTATTTCCGACATTCATGACACCAGAAGAAGCCGACGTTTATCAAAAAAAGAAAGAACCTCAAGCTGTTCAGCCTGAACAAGCCGAAGAAGTGCCATCAAAAGCCATGCTGAATCCAAAATACACATTTGATACGTTTGTCATTGGGAAAGGGAACCAAATGGCACATGCTGCTGCACTCGTAGTAGCCGAAGATCCAGGATCTATTTACAATCCACTATTTTTCTATGGTGGCGTCGGTCTAGGGAAAACCCATTTGATGCACGCGATTGGGCATCAAATGCTCCAAAAACGCCCCAATGCACGGATTAAATATGTCAGTAGCGAAAATTTTACCAATGATTTCATTAATTCTATTAAACGGAAGGAAATGGAAGAATTTCGTAATGAATACCGCACCGTCGACTTATTACTAGTCGATGATATTCAATTTTTGGTGAACAAAGAGGGCACGCAAGAAGAATTTTTCAATACTTTTGAAGAACTTTACCTAAACAACAAACAAATCGTTTTGACCAGTGATCGACTACCCAATGAAATTCCGACCTTGCCTGAACGGCTGGTCTCTCGTTTTGCTTGGGGCTTGTCTGTCGATATTACACCACCAGATTTAGAAACACGGACGGCCATTTTACGAAAAAAAGCAGAAGCCGAAAATTTGGAAATTCCTGATGACACGCTTAGCTACATTGCTGGTCAAATTGATTCCAATATCCGTGAATTAGAAGGGGCACTTGTCCGTGTACAGGCCTTTGCTGCCATGAGAAACGTCGATATAACAACTAGTCTTGCAGCAGAAGCTTTAAAAGCCTTAAAGTCGACCCATCATTTAAACCAAGTATCTATTTTGCACATCCAAGAAGAGGTCGCAAAGTACTACCATATTCCTCTCAAAGACTTAAAAGGAAAAAAACGGGTAAAAAGTATTGTTGTTCCAAGACAGATTGCCATGTTTCTTTCACGCGAGTTGACAGACAATTCTTTGCCTAAAATTGGGGCAGAATTTGGTGGGAAAGACCACACGACTGTTATTCACGCGCATGAAAAGATTCAGCATTTACTCCAAAGTGATGCAATTCTTCAAAATGAAGTTGCTGAGATCAAACAAATCATACTTGGCTAATTCGCTGTGGATAGTTATCCCAAAAAAAACTAGGAAGTTTTCCACAAGTTATACACAAGTGGAAAACTTGACAATATTGACTTTTATCCTAATTATCCACAGAATAAACAAGCCTATTACTACGACTATTTTTTATTTACCATTAATTAAAAGGAGTTGTCCAACACTATGAAAGTAACCTTGCATCGAGGAACATTTATTCAAGAATTACAAACCGTACAACGTGCGATTTCTAGTAAAACTACCATTCCCATCTTAACGGGTGTCAAAATTCAATTGAGTCATCAAGGCTTAACTTTAACTGGGAGCAATGCAGATATTTCCATTGAAACTTTTTTAAGTGCCACCAATGAAAAAGCGAACATGCAAATTGAGCAAACAGGAGCAATCGTCTTACAAGCACGCTTTTTTGGCGAAATTGTCCGCCGTTTACCAGAAGAAACCTTTACACTTGAAGTAATTGAAAACAATCAAGTACTTATTACTTCTGGCAAAGCTAGCTTTACCGTCAATGGTCTAGATGCTGATAACTATCCACATTTACCAGTCGTCGAAACCAACCAGCAGCTAACCATTCCTGTCGAAGTTTTGAATCAGCTAATTAGCGAAACTGTCTTTGCCGTATCGCAACATGAAAGCCGCCCTATCTTGACTGGTGTCCACATGACCTTGAAAAATAATCAACTCGTAGCAGTGGCGACAGACTCTCACCGTTTGAGTCAACGAACCATCCCACTAGAAAGCCAATCTGATCAAATAGACATCGTCATTCCAGGGAAAAGTCTGACGGAATTGTCACGATCATTAGCTGAAACAGATGAACAAATCGACATTAGCATTATGGAAAACCAAGTGTTGTTTGAAACAGAGACAATGAAATTTTATTCACGTCTACTAGAAGGGACCTATCCTGATACCAATCGCTTGATTCCGACAAGTTTTAATACCGAAATTGAATTTTCAGTACCAGCTTTATTAGCGGCTATCGAGCGTGCGTCTTTGTTATCTCATGAAGGCCGAAACAACATTGTCAAATTATCAATTACAGATCAAGATGTTATTTTGTATGGGAATTCACCTGAAGTCGGAAAAGTCGAAGAGTCGTTGAGTTACGACAAAGTAAGTGGCGATCCATTAGACATTTCGTTTAATCCGGACTACATGAAAGCCGCCTTACGCGCATTTGGCGATACGACCATTGCAATTAAGTTTATCTCAGCGATTCGTCCCTTCACGCTTGAACCAACTGAAGGACAAGCATCGTTCATTCAATTAATTACCCCGGTTCGGACAAACTAATTTTCAAAAAATTGAAATTCTAAGTGAAAATGAACAAAACAAGTGAAAAAACAAAAACAGGGCCTAAATGAACGTTTAAGCCCTGTTTTTTGTTTTTATTAAAATCTATCAAAAATGTCTATCGAAGCGTATAACGAAAAATATCCATCAAAATTTGTTTTCTCGCTATTTTAAGGGTATAATAAGAACATATGTCTAACGAAGAATAGAGGAAAAAAATGAAAGAGAAAATCTTTTTGACATCAGAGTACATGACTTTGGGACAAATGCTAAAAGAGGCCTCCATTATTAGTAGTGGTGGGCAAGCAAAATGGTTTTTGGCAGAAAATAGTGTATTCGTCGATGGTGAACTAGAAAATCGTCGTGGCCGTAAGTTATACAGTGGTATGATGATCGAGATTCCTTCTTATGGGACGTATTTCATAGCAAAGCAGGCGAGCGATGCGGCTGAATAGTTTAACGTTGCGACATTTTCGTAATTACGACGAGTTGCAGTTACCATTTGCGAAAGATTTGATTATTTTTTTGGGCGAAAATGCGCAAGGAAAGACCAATCTACTTGAAAGTATTTATGTTTTGGCGATGACACGCAGTCATCGGACAACCAACGAGCAAGAATTAATTGAATGGGATTGCGCGGAGGCTTATTTAGCAGGTGTTGTGGAAAAAAAGCAACAAACCATTCCACTTGAATTAGGCTTAAGTAAAAAAGGTCGCAAAACCAAAGTGAATCATATCGAACAAAAAAAATTAAGCAGCTATATCGGTCAATTGAATGTTATTTTATTTGCGCCAGAAGACTTGTCTTTAGTAAAAGGCACGCCGCAATTAAGACGAAAATTTCTTGATATGGAGATTGGTCAGATTGATTCTGTATATTTATACAATTTGGTCCAGTATCAACAAGTATTGAAGCAGCGTAACCAGTATTTAAAACAATTAGCTGAAAAAAAACAAACAGATCCGCTTTATTTAGATATTTTGACGGAGCAATTGGTAACGTTTGGTAGCAAAATTTTGTGGACACGCATCAATTTCGTTAAGAAGTTGGAATATTGGGCCAATCAATTGCATCAGCTCATTAGCCAAGAAAAAGAAACGTTGACGTTGCACTATGATGCGACAGTGGCATTTGAAGAGGCGAATTTGGCTGACATCGAAGCGGCATACAGCCAAGCATTTGCCGCGATTCGTGCCAAAGAATTGTTTCGCCAAATGACGCTCATCGGCCCTCATCGAGATGAATTGGTTTTTTTCATCAATGGCAAAAATGTCCAGACGTATGGCTCTCAAGGGCAACAACGAACGACTGCTTTGAGTGTGAAATTAGCAGAAATTGATCTGATGAAAGCTGAAACAGGCGAATACCCGATTTTATTATTGGATGATGTCATGAGTGAGCTAGATGATTCAAGGCAAGTGCATTTGCTAGAGGCAATTGAAGGCAAAGTACAAACCTTTTTAACGACAACAACGATTGAACATGTACGCGATAAAATGACCGTGCAGCCAGCGATTTATTATGTGAATCAAGGAAAATTAGAAGGAGAGAAGACGGAATGACTGAAGAGGAAAAAAGCTTAGTCGAGCGCGCCAAAGAATATGATGCCAGTCAAATTCAGGTGTTAGAAGGATTAGAGGCCGTTCGAAAACGTCCGGGAATGTATATCGGATCGACTAGTTCAGAAGGTCTACATCACTTAGTTTGGGAAATCGTTGACAATTCTATCGATGAAGCGTTAGCAGGATTTGCCACAAAAATCGAAGTGGTTGTTGAAAAAGACAATAGTATTACCGTTACAGATGATGGTCGTGGAATTCCAGTCGATATTCAAGCGAAAACTGGTCGTCCAGCTGTCGAAACGGTCTTTACCGTACTGCATGCTGGGGGAAAATTCGGCGGTGGCGGATATAAAGTATCTGGTGGGCTACATGGTGTGGGTTCATCAGTTGTCAATGCCTTATCGACGACATTGGATGTCAAAGTATTCAAAGAAGGCAAAGTCTATTTCCAAGAGTACCATCGTGGTGCTGTCGTATCTGATCTGACGATTATTGGCGAGACTGACCGTCACGGGACAGAAGTTCACTTTGTACCAGATCCTGAAATTTTCCGCGAAACGACGACTTTTGAATTTGAAAAATTAGCAACACGGGTTCGTGAATTGGCCTTTTTAAATCGTGGACTACATATTTCGATTGAAGACAAGCGCAAAGAGGAAGCCGAAGTTCGAGCGTTCCACTTTGAAGGCGGGATTAAAAGTTATGTCGAGCATTTGAATGCAACGAAAACAGTTCTTTTCCCAGAGCCAATTTATCTAGAAGGTAACCAACAAGATATTAGTGTTGAAGTATCCATGCAATACACAGATGGCTACCACACGAATTTATTGAGCTTTGCCAATAATATCCATACATACGAAGGTGGAACGCATGAATCAGGCTTTAAAACAGCGTTAACGCGTGTCATCAATGATTATGCCCGGAAGCAAAAACTTATGAGAGAATCCGATGAAAATCTTTCAGGGGAAGATGTGCGTGAAGGATTGACGGCCGTCATTTCTATTAAGCATCCAGATCCACAGTTTGAAGGACAAACCAAAACCAAATTAGGTAATTCAGAAGTGCGTACCGTAACAGACCGCTTATTTTCAGAGCACTTTGCGAAATTTTTGATGGAAAATCCGACTGTTGGTCGCCAAATTGTTGAAAAAGGTCTATTGGCCTCAAAAGCTCGCTTGGCTGCCAAACGGGCGCGAGAAGTGACACGCCGCAAAGGGGCATTAGAAATTAGTAGTTTACCTGGTAAACTAGCCGATTGTTCGAGTCGTGAGGCGGATAAGTGTGAGTTGTTTATCGTCGAAGGAGATTCAGCCGGTGGATCAGCTAAACAAGGACGTGACCGTGAATTTCAAGCCATTTTGCCTATTCGTGGGAAAATTTTGAACGTCGAAAAAGCAAGCATGGACAAAATTTTAGCCAACGAAGAAATTCGTTCACTATTTACAGCAATGGGAACGGGATTTGGGGCGGATTTTGATGTATCAAAAGCACGCTACCATAAATTAGTTATTATGACCGATGCGGATGTGGATGGAGCGCATATTCGGACGTTACTCCTAACGCTATTTTATCGATACATGCGCCCAATCGTAGAGGCTGGCTATGTTTATATTGCCCAACCACCATTGTATGGGGTCAAACAAGGAAAAAATATCACCTATGTGCAACCAGGTAAGCAAGCAGAAGATGAGCTAAAACAAATTGTCTCTTCCCTACCAGCTTCACCAAAACCCAACGTACAGCGCTACAAAGGTCTTGGAGAAATGGATGACCATCAACTTTGGGAGACCACGATGGACCCTGAAAATCGCATGATGTTACAAGTAAGTGTCGATGATGCCATTGAAGCCGATCAAGTATTTGAGATGTTAATGGGAGACCGTGTAGAGCCACGCCGAGCATTTATCGAAGAGAATGCACATTACGTGAAGAATTTAGATATCTAACAGTCATAAAGGAGGAAATGTAGTTGAGTGAAGAAGCGAAACAAAATATTCACAGTGTCAATTTGACCAGTGAAATGAAAGAGTCCTTTATTGATTATGCTATGAGTGTCATTGTTGCTAGGGCCCTTCCAGATGTCAGAGATGGTCTAAAACCTGTTCACCGTCGTATCTTATACGGAATGAATGAATTAGGCGTGACACCAGATAAACCTCATAAAAAATCGGCCAGAATTGTCGGCGATGTAATGGGGAAATACCATCCTCACGGTGATAGTGCCATTTATGAGTCGATGGTTCGGATGGCACAGCCGTTTAGCTATCGTTATATGCTTGTCGACGGTCATGGAAACTTTGGTTCTGTCGATGGTGATGGAGCGGCAGCGATGCGGTATACCGAAGCTCGTATGAGTAAATTAGCAGTCGAAATGCTGCGCGACATCAACAAAGACACCGTTGATTTTCAAAGCAACTACGATGATACTGAGCGCGAACCAGCCGTCTTGCCAGCCCGTTTCCCTAACTTATTGGTTAATGGAACAACTGGGATTGCAGTTGGGATGGCGACCAATATTCCACCTCATAATCTAAATGAAGTAATCGCCGCTATCGATTTATTAATGGATAATCCAGACGTCACAACAAGTGAACTGATGGAGGTCTTACCTGGACCAGACTTCCCAACTGGTGGGATTGTGATGGGGAAATCAGGTATCCGTCGGGCGTATGAGACCGGAAAAGGCTCCATCATCGTTCGTGGACGTGTTGAAATCGATGAGATGAGCAATGGCAAAGAACGCATTTTAATCACCGAATTACCATACATGGTGAACAAAGCAAAGTTAATCGAACGCATCTCTGAATTACACCGTGACAAGCGGATTGAAGGAATTACTGCTTTGCGCGATGAATCCAGTCGCAAAGGCATGCGTATCGTGATTGAAGTCCGTCGCGATGTGAGTGCATCCGTTATTTTGAACAATATTTACAAGATGACCGCCTTGCAATCGTCCTTTGGCTTTAACATGCTAGCTATTGAAAAAGGCGTTCCGAAAATTTTAAGCCTAAAACGCATTTTAGAAAATTATATCGAGCATCAAAAAGAAGTGATTACCCGTCGTACGATTTTCGATAAGAAAAAAGCAGAAGCACGTGCGCATATTTTAGAAGGTCTGCGGATTGCATTAGACCATATCGATGAAATCATTGCCATTATCCGAGGATCAAAAAGTGATGACTTGGCAAAAGCAACGTTAATCGAACGCTTTGACTTTTCTGATCGTCAAGCGCAAGCCATTTTAGACATGCGTCTTCGTCGTTTGACAGGATTGGAACGCGAAAAAATCGAAAATGAATACCAAGAGTTGTTGGCATTCATTGCTGATTTAACAGATATTCTGGCTCGTCCAGAACGTGTTGTACAAATCATTAAAGAGGAATTACTCGATTTAGGAAAACGATTTGGCGATGCTCGTCGCACCGAATTACTCGTAGGTGAAGTCTTGTCATTAGAAGATGAAGACTTGATTGAAGAAGAAGAAATCGTCATTACACTCACCAACAATGGTTACATCAAGCGCGTCGCAAACACAGAGTTTCGTGCGCAAAGACGGGGTGGACGCGGTGTCCAAGGAATGGGCGTACACGATGAAGATTTTGTCAAAACGCTAGTATCCTGTTCCACACACGATACGCTCTTGTTCTTTACGAATGCCGGCAAAGTCTACAAAGCAAAAGGATATGAAATTCCAGAATATGGCCGGACAGCAAAAGGAATTCCTGTCATTAATTTATTAGGAATTGATTCATCTGAGCGTATACAGGCGATTATTGCGGTGAAAAATCATGAAGCAGCCGAACAGTACCTCTTCTTTACGACCAAACTGGGTGTGGTTAAGCGGACTGATGTGCAAGCATTCTCGAATATTCGCAGCAATGGCTTGATCGCTATTGGCTTAAAAGAGCAAGACGAATTGGTTAATGTGCTACAAACAAAGGGAAGCGACACAATCATTATTGGTACTCATGGTGGGTATTCCGTTACCTTTGCTGAAAGTGTCGTTCGTGATATGGGACGTGCTGCAGCAGGTGTTAGAGGGATCCGATTACGCGAAGGGGACTATGTCGTTGGGACGGCCATATTGACGCCTGAGAGCGAAGTATTGGTCATCACCGAAAATGGGTACGGAAAACGGACAGCTAGCTCAGAATACCCTGTGAAAGGCCGTGGTGGGAAAGGAATCAAGACCGCCAATATTACGCCTAAAAATGGACCACTCGCTGGTTTAACGACGGTTTCTGGTGAAGAAGATATTTTAGTCATCACCGATAAAGGGGTGATTATCCGCTTCAATGTAGCCACAGTCTCACAAACCGGACGTGCCACACTGGGCGTTCGCTTGATGAAAATGGAAAACGAGGCGAAAGTTGTTACCATGGCGACTGTCGAACCAGAAGAAATCGAAGCAGAAGAATCCACCAATCAACCAACTGAGTAAATAAAAGCTGCAAGCAAAAAGACCATAAAATTCAGAAGTCGTTTTTAAACTTTTGGATTTTATGGCTTTTTGTTGTCACGCATGCTATTTCATCGGTTTCTTGGAATTTAGCAGGATAAAATTATTTTTGTCTTAGCCTCGTTCTTCATACGTAACTATATAGTGAGAAGAGAAGAAACCGAGCGAAAAGAAATTTCTTGCGTTTTCACAGCAAATTCTGTATAATTTGTGTTTGTGAGTAGTCTAAAGACAACTCTCTCTGCTCTTAGAGAATTAAGAGCCAAAGTCCATAGGGAGGTGAAAAATCAATGAACAATACGAACTATGAAATTTTATACATTATTCGTCCAAACATTGATGAAGAAGCAAAATCAGCTTTAATCGAACGTTTCGATTCAATCTTGAAAGATAACGGAGCAGAAGTTATCGAATCAAAGGATTGGGAAAAACGCCGTCTAGCGTACGAAATGAACGGATTCCGTGAAGGTATCTACCACATCGTTAAAGTTTCTTCTCCATCATCAGCAAGCGCTGTTAGCGAATTTGATCGTCTTGCTAAAATCAATGACGATATCGTTCGCCACATGATTGTGAAAGAAGAAAAATAATTGTTTCACGTGAAACAAAACGATGAGGAGATGATGAATCTTGATTAACAACGTTGTATTAGTTGGAAGATTAACAAGAGACCCAGAATTACGTTATACTGCAAATGGTGCCGCTGTAGCAACTTTTTCTTTAGCTGTCAATCGTAATTTTACGAATCAAAGCGGTGAAAGAGAAGCAGATTTCATCAACTGTGTGATTTGGCGCAAACCAGCAGAAACGTTAGCGAACTATGCTCGCAAAGGTACGCTTCTAGGGGTGACTGGTAGAATTCAGACTAGAAACTACGAAAATCAACAAGGTCAAAAAGTATATGTGACAGAAGTTGTGGCAGAAAACTTTCAATTGTTAGAATCTCGTAATGCTTCAGAGCGTCGCGGGACAGACACTGGCTTTAGTGGGAATCAATCGACAACATTTAACAATAATCAAACTCAAACATCTCAACCATCAAACGGAATGCCTAATTTTGATCGCGATACTTCTGATCCATTCGGAAGTTCATCAATTGACATTTCAGACGATGACTTACCATTCTAGAAAATTTTTGATAGGAGGGAAATAGGATGGCACAACAAAGAAGAGGCGGACGTAAACGTCGTAAAGTAGATTATTTAGCAGCAAATCACATTGAACATGTTGATTACAAAGATATCGAATTATTAAAAAGATTCATTTCTGAACGTGGCAAAATTTTACCACGTCGTGTAACAGGTACTGGCGCTAAAAACCAACGTAAACTAACGATTGCAATCAAACGCGCACGTATCATGGGTCTATTACCATTTGCTACTGAAGAATAATCAGCCCGAAAGAATCTCACTTTGTGAGGTTCTTTTTTTCATGCACTCATGCGGGATGGATGTTTCATGTGAAACATAGTACCAGCTAGGAGTGTATTCAACTTTATGGTAGAATAGAGTATGAGTTTCGCAAACTAAGCGAACAAGTAGTCAATGGCTATTAGAATTAGGGGACTAATTGGTAAAATATGAGGAGTAGAATTATGACAGCGATAGGGATTATCTCATTAGATAATTATGATGACATCATTGATCGAATGGATGATAAATATGTTTCAGCGTTGAATACATTAATCACGACGATGATATCAGATTGGGCAAACGATAACCATATTTTTTATAAGCGCATCAACTCTGAACGATACTTTTTTGTTGCAAAAGAAGCTGATGTTGACCGGATGAAAGAGCATCAGTTTGTGCTCTTGAAGCAAGTCAAAGAAGCTGAGATCAATAGTGAGTTCGTGTTGACATTGAGCATGGGCATTGCATATGGCGATGCTGAGATCGAGAAGATCGGCGAGATTGCGCAAAATAATCTTGACTTGGCACAGGCTCGTGGTGGTGATCAAGTGGTCGTCAAAGACACTGATCCAAATGCTAAGCCCCAATTTTTCGGGGGTAATACGGATGGGACCATACGACGTACAAGAACACGTTCTCGAGCTATGAGTTTGGCGCTAAAGAAGATCTTCTTAGAAAATCAAAAAGTATTTATTATGGGCCATCGTTTCCCTGATATGGATGCTGTGGGGGCAGCTTTTGGGATTGCTGGCTTAGCTAAATTGGCCAATCGAGAAGCGTATGTCTTGCTCAATCGGGAAGAAGTCAATCCTGATATGACGCGCTGTTTGAGCGAATTGGATAAATATACAGAATTATCTGAGATGGTCATAACTGAAAAAGAAGCGCTGCAAAAAATTGATCATCGTAGTGTCTTGGTGATGGTAGATTACCATAAGCCATCACTGTCAATCTCGCAAACGGTCTATGATGCCTTTGAAAAAATTATTATCATCGATCACCATCGACGGGGAGATGAATTTCCCAATAAGCCACTCTTAACGTATATTGAAACGTCAGCTTCCTCAGCGTCCGAATTAGTATCGGAATTTATTCAATTTCAAACCAATCGTAAAATACGATTGCCTAAATTTGTACCGACGTTATTGTTGGCTGGAATCTACGTGGATACGAAGAGCTTTGCTGTCCGTACGACGGGGAAAACATTTGATATGGCTAGTTTCTTAAAAACACAGGGGGCTGATATTGCATTAGTCCAGTACCTTTTGAGTTCTGATTTGGATTCGTATTTATCGATTAGTCGCCTTGTCGCCCGAAGTGATTATTACCGAAAAGATATCGTAGTATCCGTAGCAGATGAACGAGAAGTATACGACGGTGTGACAGTCGCCAAAACAGCCGATACCCTACTGTCATTAAATGGCATTCATGCGTCATTTGTGATTACCAAACAAGCAGGTGATGTGATTGGCATTAGTGCTAGGAGCTCGGGGACCATCAATGTCCAGACCATCATGGAGGCACTAGGCGGAGGGGGCCATTTCACCAATGCTGCTACTCAAATCAAAGGGAAAACCTTAGATGAAGTCCAGCAAGAGCTATTTCAAGAATTAGATAAACTAGAACGTACCAAGGAGTGACCAAGATGAAAGTAATTTTTTTAGCAGATGTAAAAGGCAAAGGAAAAAAAGGTGATGTTAAGGAAGTACCCACAGGATATGCCCAAAACTACCTTCTTAAAAATAATTTGGCAAAAGAAGCAACAAAAGAAAGTATTTCTGCGTTAGCTGGGAAGCAAAAAGCCCAAGCGAAACACGAAGAAGAAATTCTAGCTGAAGCAAAAGAATTAAAAAAAGTCTTAGAAGATGAAAAAACAGTCGTAACACTAAAGGCCAAAGCAGGCCAAGATGGACGTCTATTTGGATCGATTCCATCAAAACAAATTACCGATGCACTTGAAAAACAATACAGCATCAAAGTCGATAAGCGAAAAGTTGATTTGAAACAACCAATTAGAAGCTTGGGCTATACAGATATCCCAGTGAAGTTGCATCCTGAATTGACTGCTTCTATCCGGGTTCATATTGAAGAAGGTAAATAGTCTAGAGTAAAAGAAGCATAGGAGCGTAACGGATGAATGAAGTTTGGCAAGATCGCATTCCGCCACAAGATATTGAGGCAGAACAAGCTGTTTTAGGTGCGATTTTTTTAGATAATGACACCATCATTGATGCCATGGAGATTCTTGAACCAAGAGCCTTTTATCGCCGTGCGCATCAAATTATTTTTCAAGCAATGATCCAATTAAACGATCGTAACGAAGCGATTGATGTCATTACGTTGAAAGCAGAACTAGAAAGTATACAGTCATTGGAAGATATCGGTGGCATCTTGTACTTAACAGAGCTAAGTCAAGCGTCACCTTCAGCAGCAAGTATTAGTTATTATGCGAAGATTGTCGATGACAAAGCTGTGTTGCGTAATTTGATTCACACAGCCAATCAAATCGTAACCAAGGGATTTGAACAAGGCGAGGATGTTCAATCAATCGTCGATGATGCAGAACGTAGTATTTTGGAAGTAACGGAAAAACGCAACAGTTCAGGCTTTAAGTCGATTGCCGATGTCTTAAATACAGCAATTGAAAATATTGATCAGCTGGCACAACAAGGTGAAGCAATCACAGGGTTACCGACAGGGTATCAAGCGTTGGATAAAATGACAGCTGGCTTGCATCAAGAAGAGCTGATTATCATAGCGGCCAGACCTGCTGTTGGGAAGACAGCTTTCGCCCTAAACATTGCGCAAAATATTGGGACTAAGACCGACCAATCAGTGGCAATCTTTAGTCTTGAAATGGGGGCAGAGTCGCTGGTCAATCGGATGCTCTGTGCAGAAGGTTCGATTCAAGCAGGGAATCTGCGGACAGGTCAATTGACTGATGAAGAATGGCGCTCGCTGATCGTCGCTATGGGAAGCTTATCGCGTGCCAATATTTACATTGATGATACGCCAGGGATTAAAATTTCTGAGATTCGTGCCCGTTGTCGTAAATTGGCACAAGAAAAAGGCAATTTAGGACTCATTCTAATTGATTATTTGCAACTAATTGAAGGGACTGGTCGTGAAAGCCGTCAACAAGAAGTATCGGAAATTTCAAGACAGCTAAAGAAATTAGCGAAAGAACTAAAAGTCCCAGTGATTGCTTTATCGCAGCTTTCTCGGGGAGTTGAGCAAAGGCAAGACAAGCGACCTGTTTTAAGTGACATCCGTGAATCAGGGTCAATTGAACAAGATGCGGATATTGTGGCTTTCTTATATCGTGAGGATTACTATGAACGCGAAGGCGATCAAGATGAAGATCACGAAGAAAAAGAAGTGAACAACAAAGTAGAAGTAATCATTGAAAAAAATAGAAGTGGCGCACGAGGTACCGTTGAGCTACTTTTTATAAAAGAGTACAACAAATTCTCCTCACTATCATTAAGGGAAGAGTTTGCGTAAGTGTTTATCCATAGGGGAGTGTGAGAGTTTTTCACGCTCCCTTCTTTTTTACATAAATTTTAGCTGATAAGAGAACAATTA
>NZ_GL622241.1:688396-795746 GCF_000185365.1 Enterococcus italicus DSM 15952 | reverse complement strand
CCACAATTAGGTGCTAATTCATTAATGTTCGTTTTTTGGTGTATTTTTGTAATTCATATGTTTCAACATTCGATTATTGTTTGAATTTTATACAAAAACTTGCTACAATGTTTTGGGAATACAACAAACAAAGAAAGAGGTATTCATATGTCATCAGTAGTAGTAGTTGGAACGCAATGGGGCGACGAAGGAAAAGGGAAGATCACGGATTTTCTTAGCGAAAATGCAGAAGTGATTGCTCGTTATCAAGGTGGGGACAATGCAGGACATACCATTAAATTCGATGGCGTGACGTATAAATTGCATCTGATTCCTTCTGGTATTTTTTACAAAGAAAAAATTAGTGTCATTGGTAATGGGGTCGTAGTCAATCCTAAATCGCTAGTGAAAGAGCTTGCTTATTTAGCAGAACATCATGTCGACACTGACAATTTACGAATTTCTGATCGCGCACATGTCATTTTACCTTATCATATAAAATTAGATCAATTGCAAGAAGAGGCAAAAGGCGTCAATAAAATCGGTACGACTAATAAAGGAATCGGCCCGGCTTACATGGACAAAGCTGCACGTGTAGGTATTCGGATTGCTGACTTATTAGACAAGGAAATCTTTGAAGAACGACTACGTGCGAATTTAGAAGATAAAAATCGTCAATTTGAGCGTATGTTTGATTCTGAAGCTTTAGCATTCGAAGATATTTTTGAAGAATACTACGAATACGGCCAACAAATTAAAAAATATGTAACCGATACTTCGGTGATTTTAAATGATGCTCTCGATGAAGGCAAACGAGTTTTATTTGAAGGTGCTCAAGGCGTTATGCTGGATATTGACCAAGGAACGTATCCATTTGTGACTTCTTCTAATCCTGTAGCCGGTGGTGTAACAATCGGTAGCGGTGTAGGTCCTTCAAAAATTAACAAAGTGGTAGGTGTTTGTAAGGCTTACACTTCACGTGTCGGCGATGGTCCCTTCCCTACTGAGTTATTTGATGAAATTGGTAGTCAGATTCGTGAAGTCGGCCGTGAATATGGCACGACAACTGGCCGCCCACGTAGAATTGGTTGGTTTGATTCCGTTGTTATGCGTCACTCTCATCGCGTGTCAGGTATTACTAACTTATCACTGAATTCAATCGACGTCTTAAGTGGGTTAGAAACAGTGAAAATTTGTACAGCGTATGAGCTAGATGGTCAATTAATCTACCATTACCCAGCAAGCTTGAAAGAATTGCAACGCTGCAAGCCAGTCTATGAAGAATTACCTGGTTGGTCAGAAGATATTACAAGTTGTAAGACATTAGCTGACTTACCGGAAAATGCGCGCAACTATGTCCGTCGCGTATCGGAATTAGTTGGTGTACGCATTTCGACGTTCTCTGTTGGACCAGATCGGACGCAAACGAATATTTTAGAAAGCGTTTGGTCGCAAATATAAGCGTAAAGACTAGAAAATCCGGAAGTTGATTCTTAAACTTTTGGCTTTTCTTTTTTTTTCGTTCATGCTGTCTTGCCATGGCAACAAATGTATCAAGTCCATTTTTCACCTCTCTATCAACTATTCTGATTAGATGGAGAAGTGAGTGCCTCTTCTGTTTCTTTTTTCAACTGTTTCTTTATAGTAAAAGAAAGGGAGTGAGTATAGGACAAAGTTTATTTTAGGAGTCAATCATTTAGGTATGACTGTACCTGATATGGATGAGGCGACGAAATTTTTCAAGGAAGCATTCGGTGCTAAGATTGCATATGATGGCTTAACACTAGCGGACGAACCGCGCGAAGGGGAGACGGTCGAAAGACAACTAGGGATTCCTCAAGGGGGAAAGATTGTCCGTCAACGGATGATTGTCATCGGCACTGGTCCAGGCATTGAGCTATTTGAAATCAAAGCCGAGCCCCAACGCCAGCCGGTTGGCCTTTCAGATTATGGCATCAATCATCTATCCATTTCTGTTAGTGAGATTGAGCCTGCACTAGAACAAGCCGTCAAAGCTGGCGCAACAGCCCTTTCAGAAATTCATGGAAATTCCCGATATGAAGATACGCCAGGTAATGCTAGTGTGTACGTCACGGCACCATGGGGAGGCTTAATTGAGCTACAATGTATCCCGAATGGCTACTACTATTCAACATCAAGCGAAACAAAAGTATGGATACCACCGAAGAAAGAATGAAATATGCAAAAAAATAAAACCAATAATTATTTTTGATAAGAAATGCTTTCTAGGATGAAAATGAAGCAAATGAAGTCAAAAAAGGATGATTTTTGTGGCGTTCGATGCTTTTTTTCATCTAGTAGTTCGTAAAAAAGTAAAGTACTTTGTTTTTTTAAAACAGAAGTTATTGTCGAAAAGCAAATCCAGTTCATTTCATCGCTTTTCTTGTTATACTATGTCTATAGTAACGAGGAAAGAATATCCTCGAGGAAAGGGAGTATAGATTATGGGACTCATTTGGTCATTAATTGTAGGTGCTATTATTGGTGTGATTGCTGGTGCGATTACAAATAAAGGAGAATCAATGGGCTGGATCGCGAATATTGTAGCTGGTTTAGTTGGTTCTGCAGTCGGTCAAGCAATCTTTGGTAGTTGGGGACCTTCACTAGCTGGAATGGCTGTCATCCCATCAATTATTGGTGCTGTGATTGTCGTCGCTGTTGTGTCATTCTTCTTAGGAAGAAAATAATCGCATAAAAAACGGTTAGCTCTAGATAGGTTCAGACACCTTTTTTGAGAATGTCTGACTGTCGAAAGAATTGTAAGTAAAAAGCCATCAATCCAGTATTTCTTCTGGATTGTATGGCTTTTTGTTATGCGTACAATTGAGCGACACGGCTCTGTACGTCTGGATTTTCTAAAAATTCATCATACGTCGTTTCCGCACGGTCAACAACACCTTTATCAGATACTGCAATAATACGGTTTGCTAACGTTTGAATAAATTGGTGGTCGTGTGAAGCGAATAGCAATGAGCCAGTAAAGGACATTAAGCCATCGTTTAAAGCGGTAATGGATTCTAGGTCTAAATGGTTTGTCGGATCATCTAATACCAAGACATTGGCTTTAGAGAGCATCATTTTTGATAGCATACAGCGAACTTTTTCGCCCCCCGAAAGAACATTGACCGATTTTAATACTTCATCACCAGAAAAAAGCATTCTTCCTAAGAAGCTTCTTAAGAATGTATTGTCGTCTTCTTCTTTGCTTGCGTATTGGCGTAACCAATCAAGAATGGTCAGATTGCTAGCAAATTCACTACTTGTGTCTTTCGCTAAGTAAGCCTGACTAGTCGTTACACCCCAACGAACAGAGCCAGTATCAGGAGTCAAATCACCCATAATGACTTTAAAGAGTGTCGTTGTTGTGATGTCATCTTTGGCAACGAAAGCGACTTTGTCATCTTTATTCAAGGTAAATGAAATGTTGTCTAAGATTTTTTTGCCATCAATCGTCACGCTGACATTTTCGACTTGTAATAAGTCATTGCCGATTTCACGTTCTGGCTTAAAACCAACAAAAGGATAGCGACGAGAAGAAGGCTGAATATCATCTAAGGTAATTTTGTCGAGCATTTTTTTCCGAGATGTTGCTTGTTTTGACTTCGATGCATTGGCACTGAAGCGCGCGATAAATTCTTGCAACTCTTTGATTTGCTCTTCTTTTTTCGCATTGGCATTGGCTTGTAGCTTGGTAGCTAATTGGCTAGATTCTAACCAAAAATCGTAGTTACCGACGTATAGTTTGATCTTGCCAAAATCTAGATCGGCCATATGCGTACATACTTTGTTTAAAAAGTGGCGGTCATGTGACACAACGATAACCGTATTATCGAAGTTAATCAAAAATTCTTCCAACCAATTAATGGATTGGATATCTAGTCCATTGGTAGGCTCATCAAGTAAGAGAACATCTGGCTTGCCAAATAGGGCTTGTGCGAGCAAAACTTTTACTTTTTGGCCGGCTGTTAATTCTTTCATTTTTACGGAATGCAATTCTTCGGGGATATTTAATCCTTGCAACATGACTGCTGCTTCAGGCTCTGCTTCCCAGCCATCTAATTCGGCAAATTCGCCTTCTAGCTCAGCGGCACGAATGCCATCTTCATCACTAAAATCTTCTTTCATATAAATGGCATCTTTTTCTTTCATGACGTCATATAGACGCTTGTGCCCCATGATAACTGTCTCAATTACAGGATATTCTTCAAAATCAAAATGATTTTGTCGCAATACGGCCAAACGTTCATCAGGTCCTAATGAAACATTCCCTGTTGACGGTTGAATATCACCTGCTAAAATTTTTAAGAAGGTTGATTTTCCTGCACCATTTGCACCAATTAATCCATAACAATTTCCGGGCGTAAATTTAATATTTACATCATCAAAAAGTTTGCGATCTGAAAAGTGCAAACTCACATCACTTACTGTAATCAACGCATTTCCTCGCTTTATCTATATTTGACCGCAGTCTTATAAGATTATAGCGGTCGTAGTCAAAACTTTCAAGGAAATCCCCTGATTTGTCACAGTTTTACTTTTTATCTGATGCTAAACTGTTCATCCAATAGGTTTGATTGCTATTTTCAAGGTAAATCACAATTTTGTCGGTTTTTCCTTCTTCTTCATCAATATCACGTGCAACGCCACGAACGACGTAGTGCTTGCCACGACCGGTTAGTTTTAGCATGTCACCCGTTCTTGGGATATCGTCAATTTCACTATCAACAAAATGTTTGGTATATAAGTCAATAAAACGTACTTGATACATGATTTCTCCTATCTTTTTCAATTTTTTTCTATTCATTCCCCAATACAATTAGTGTAAACGTTTTACACTTTTCTGTAAAGGCTAACAAATAATGAAAAAAAGCTGAGTGAAGGAAAACAAATTGTCTCTTTCACTCAGCGTAGGATTAATGGCGAATTTGGCCCTCACCATAAATAATGTATTTAATTGACGTCAATTCGTGTAAGCCCATTGGTCCTCGAGCGTGAATTTTTTGCGTGGAAATGCCGATTTCTGCACCAAAACCAAATACATAGCCATCGGTAAAGCGGGTAGAAGCGTTGACATAGACTGCGGCAGCATCAACTTCTTTGAGAAATGTTTGCGATGCAGCATAATTATCGGTAATAATCGCTTCAGAATGTTTGGTATTGTACTTGTTGATATGTACAATGGCATCTTCTAATGTATCGACGACTTTGATAGCTAAAATATAGTCTAAATATTCCGTCGACCAGTCTTCTTCGGTGGCAAGTGTCGCAGTTTTTAAATAAGCCATTGCTTGTTCGTCTGCGTGAATCTCGACTTGCTTTTCCACCAATGCGGCTTCAATTTTTGGTAAAAAGGCTGCGGCTACTTGGCGGTGAATCACTAAGGTTTCCATTGCGTTACAGACGGATGGTCGTTGAACCTTGGCATTGATGATGATTGGGATGGCCATCTCTAGTTGGGCATCGCGATCGACGTATACATGATTGTTCCCAGTACCCGTTTCGATGACGGGCACGGTCGCTGTTTGTTTGACTCTGCGAATGAGACCTGCACCGCCTCGAGGAATGAGGACATCTAAGTAATCGGTTAGTTGCATGAGCCCTTTAGCCGTCTCGTGTGACGTATCTTCTACAAATTGAATGGCATGAGGGACGACTTGCTCAGCCACTAGGACATCTTGCAGAATTTGAACTAGTTGTTGATTAGAGTGGAAGGCTTCTTTTCCTCCTCGTAAAATAACCGCATTCCCAGATTTAAAGCAAAGACTAGCTGCATCCGTCGTGACATTTGGTCGTGATTCATAAATGATCCCAATTACGCCTAGTGGGACACGTTGTTGACCGATAAGTAACCCATCTTCATTTTTCCACATTTTGTCGACGTTGCCGATGGGGTCTGGTAGCTGGGCTACTTGACGCATGCCATCTGCCATCGCTGCGATGCGCTCAGGTGTAAGGCGTAGTCGGTCTTTCATCACTTCACGCACTTGGGTATTTTCTAGGTCTAGCTCGTTGGCTTTTAAAATGTCGGCGGATCGTTGTTCGAGCGCGTCAGCCATCTTGTGTAGTAGCTCATTTTTCTTCGTTGTTTCCATTAATCCTAGCTGATGAGCGCTCGCTTTTGCTTGTTTACCGAGTGTTTGTAAATCTGTCATGGTCATTCCTCCTTAAATAATGTGCCAACTGCCTGTCCGTCTAAAATGGCAAAAATCACTTTGGGGTGTTTGCCATTTGCTAAGACCATCGCGCTGTTCGTTGCTAAGACGCGTTGCGCTGCTTTTAGTTTACTCGTCATGCCACCTGTACCATAGCGGCTACCTTTTCCTGTCGCTTTTTCCAACAATTCAGTAGTAATTGTTGATATATGCGGGTAAAGTGTGGCATCTGGGTTGGTCAAAGGATTATCAGAGTAAAAACCATCAATATCAGAAAGCATGATTAATAAATCTGCTTCCACTAATTCAGCGACAATGGCTGACAACTGATCGTTGTCGCCAAATTTTGTTTGATGATCGAGTTCTTCAACGGCTACGGTATCATTTTCATTGATGATTGGGATAATATTCATTTGAACGAGCTGTTCCAACGTGTTCATCACATTTTGGCGACTAGTAGGAAATTCAACAATGTCACGTGTGAGCAACAGTTGGGCTGTTTGTTGGCTATATGTCAAAAAGCGTTGGTTGTAGATATCCATCAAGGCAGCTTGGCCAACCGCGGCAACGGCTTGCTGTTCGGGGATAGCTGAGGGACGTTTTTGCATATGCAGCTTGTTCATACCAACGCCAATCGCGCCGGAAGAGACTAAGATAATTTCTTTCCCTTGATTGCGTAAATCACTCAGGACAAAAGCGAGCTCATCAATGCCGGCTAGGTTGATATTGCCATTGGGATACATAAGGGAACTTGTGCCAATTTTTACGACAATGCGTTTGGCATCTTTTAACGTGTGACGCATGGGTGCACCTCAAATTCTCATTTTTCTAGTATTTTTCTCATTTTACCTAAAAAAAGTCGATTCGTCATGTAGGTTTTCTTAAAAAAATTGTAAATTGAAAGTCAGATGTTTTTTTTTGCATTTTTCCCCGTATTATGAGGAGAGAGTGTACAATAAGAAGAGAATCATGATTGAAAAAATAGAGGGCTTATTTATGATAGAATAAGACCAATCGTTTAGTAGGAGGACCAAGTAGATTGGAAAAAAAACGCGGATTTGAAGTGATTTCCACTTACAAAAATAAAGATATTCAGTTGCCCACGCGCGCAACGAAACAAGCAGCAGGCTATGATTTTGAAGCAGCGGAGGATGTCGTTATCCCAAGCTTAATCAAACATGTGCTTCATTATAAATTAGCTGACAAAACACAAAAAGGCATCAAGCCAACGTTGGTTGCGACTGGCATCAAAGCCTATATGGGAGCTGATGAGTATTTGCAACTAGCGAATCGATCAAGCAATCCTTTGAAGCGCTTTTTGTTACTAGGCAATGGCATTGGTGTGATTGACGCGGATTACTATGGCAATGATGCAAATGAAGGCCATATTATGTTCCAATTTTTAAATATCGGATTCACGGATGTGGTCATCAAAAAGGGTGAGCGAATTGGCCAAGGTATATTTTTGCCATTCTTAAAGGCAGACAATGATCAAGCACTGCAAGAACGCACGGGTGGTTTTGGCTCATCGGGTAAATAAGGAGGAATAGATGGCAAAAAAAGCAAAGACTCAATTTGAATGCCAACATTGTGGCTACATTTCTCCTAGATACTTAGGGAAGTGTCCGCAGTGTCATAGCTGGAATTCGATGGTAGAGGAAAAAGTACAAGACACCTCTGACCGCCGTGCTCGAACGACCATCACCGGTCAAAAAATGAAGCCGACACGCCTCGCCGATGTAGTGCCTAAAAAAGAGCCTAGGGTGCAAACTGATTTGGCCGAGCTGAATCGGGTCTTGGGCGGTGGTGTCGTGCCCGGATCATTAATTTTACTTGGCGGTGATCCAGGAATTGGAAAGTCAACGTTATTGTTACAAGTTTCTCAGCAGCTTGCTGCGACAGGTGGCACAGTATTGTACGTTTCGGGAGAAGAGAGTGCCGAGCAAATCAAGCTACGGGCTCAACGTTTGGGTGTCATTAATGATGAATTTTATTTGTATGCTGAGACAGATATGTCTGATATTCGTAAAGCAATCGAGGACTTGGCGCCACAATATGTGATTATTGACTCCATCCAAACCATGACTCAACCAGACATCACCAGTGTGGCAGGCAGCGTCAGCCAAGTCCGTGAAACCACCGCCGAACTATTGAAAATTGCTAAAACAAACGGCATTGCTATCTTTATTGTTGGTCATGTGACCAAAGAAGGCTCGATTGCTGGCCCGCGAATGCTTGAGCACATGGTAGATACAGTGTTGTATTTTGAAGGGGAGCAACATCAGAGCTTCCGTATTTTGCGGGCGGTCAAAAATCGCTTTGGCTCGACCAATGAAATTGGTATTTTCGAAATGGTAGGAGGTGGACTACGCGAAGTGGCGAATCCTTCACAAGTCTTTTTGGAAGAACGGCTAGCGGGTGCGACGGGATCTGCGATAGTGGTCGCGATGGAAGGAAGTCGTCCAATCTTAGTCGAGATTCAAGCCTTGATCACACCGACGATGTTTGGCAATGCCAAGCGGACGACTACAGGTTTGGACTTTAATCGGGTGTCGTTGATTATGGCGGTGCTGGAAAAACGCACAGGGTTACTGTTACAAAACCAAGATGCTTATCTAAAAGCGGCTGGTGGTGTAAAATTAAATGAACCAGCCATTGATTTAGCAATTGCGATGAGCATCGCGTCAAGCTACAAAGAAAAAGGAACCAATCCGACCGAGTGTTTCATCGGTGAAATCGGCTTAACAGGTGAAATTCGTCGCGTCAACGCAATCGAACAACGTGTCAAAGAAGTAGAAAAACTAGGGTTTAAAAAAGTCTATTTACCAAAAAATAATTTGCAAAACTGGGAGCCACCGACCTCGATAGAAATTGTCGGCGTAGCAACCTTGTCAGAAGCATTAAGGAAAGTTTTTTCTTAAAATAAAAAGAATGGAGGGAAGCACGTGAAAAAACGAGTAGTCAATATATTCATGGCCCTCGCTGGTGTGAGTTTAGGCTTATCTATTTTACCGTTAGCTTGGAGAGCAATCGGTGTCGCGCAAAATCAATGGTTAAACAACAATATTACAAATAGTATTATCGGTGGACTTATTTTTTATTTATTCTCTTTGTTAGTGGCAGATTATGTGCTGCGTATTATTCGAAGAACGGAAGAAAAGCTGAGTGAATTTAGCTTGCCCTATATTCTTTTTGGCGCCACAGGAGTTATTATTGGTTTATTAATCGGAGTTATTGTTTCGATTCCTTTTTTTAATTGGAATGTTCCTTTTGTAAATAGTGTGGTTCCGGTCGTGTTAATGAGTGTCCTGGGGTACTTAGGCTTTCGCATGGGGACGACACGGATCGATGAATGGCGGAAAATTTTCATTACCAAGCCAAAGAAAACCGAAGACACAGATGCGCAACTTTTGGATCGCAAAAGCAACGAACACTTTCGCAAGTACAAAATATTAGATACGAGCGTCATTATAGATGGGCGAATTTATGATATTGCCAAGACAGGCTTCATTGAAGGCGTGATTTTGATTCCAAACTTTGTCTTATATGAGTTGCAATACATTGCTGATTCAGGTGACAGCCTTAAACGCGTGCGTGGCCGTCGCGGCTTAGATATTTTAAATGCGTTACAAGAAGAAGATGGCATTGAAGTAGAGATGTATGAAGGGGATTTTGACGATATTGCAGAAGTAGATAGCAAGCTATTGAAGTTAGCTAAATTACTTGATGGCGTCGTTGTGACCAATGACTTTAACTTAAATAAAGTCGCATCGTTTCAAAATGTTCCAATCTTAAACATCAATGCCTTAGCCAATGCCGTCAAGCCGGTCGTGATTCCAGGTGAAACCATGCAAGTCTTGGTGGTCAAAGCTGGGACAGAGCGCCAACAAGGGGTCGCTTATTTGGATGACGGTACGATGGTAGTCGTCGAAGATGGACAACACTTTATGAATGAACGCATTCAAGTTGTCGTGACCAGCGCGCTTCAAACAGCTGCTGGCCGGATGATTTTTGCAAAACCAGACCATGCCACAAGAGGCATCAGTAATTCAGAAGAAAAAAGCAATCATAAACCAAATAAAAAGTAGAAAACCAAGGAAGGTTGTTCAGTTGACTTTACTATTCAGGCTAATGAATGTACAATTCAATTGAACAGCTTTTTTCAAAGTGATTGTTTTGTTTATCAAGAAAGATAAATGAAAAAATGAGTTAAAGGAAGAGGAACGACATGACAAAAGTACGCGTACGTTACGCACCAAGTCCAACCGGTCATTTGCATATTGGCAATGCTCGGACTGCATTATTCAACTATCTATTTGCCCGCCACAATGATGGAGAGTTTATCATTAGGATTGAAGATACCGATCAAAAACGCAATATCGCTGATGGTGAAAAGAGTCAATTAGAGAACTTAGCATGGTTGGGGATGGACTGGGATGAGTCACCGCAAACACCAGGGAATTATGGTCCGTACCGTCAATCAGAACGCAAAGAAATTTATCAACCTTTAATTGACCAACTTTTAGCAAGTAATTTGGCTTACAAGTGCTACTGTACAGAAGAAGAATTAGAAGCTGAACGTGATGCACAGCGCGCGCATGGCGAAATGCCTCACTATGGTGGAAAGTGTGCGAACCTTTCACCAGAACAACAAGCAGCTAAAGAAGCGGCTGGCTTAGAGCCTGTCATTCGTTTCCGCGTACCAAAAGGCAACGAATACCGCTTCCATGACATGGTCAAAGGCGAAATCGTCTTTGAAGCAGAAAATGTCGGTGGCGACTTTGTTATTCAAAAACGTGATGGCATGCCGACGTATAATTTTGCGGTAGCAGTAGATGATCATATGATGAAAATTACGCACGTCTTGCGCGGGGATGATCATATTGCCAACACACCAAAACAATTGATGATTTATGAAGCATTTGGTTGGACACCACCAGAATTTGGCCACATGACGTTGATTATCAACGCAGAAACAGGGAAAAAATTAAGCAAGCGTGATGAGTCGATTCTTCAATTTATCGAACAATACCGCGAGTTAGGCTACTTACCAGAAGCTATGTTTAACTTTATTGCCTTACTAGGTTGGTCGCCAGTAGGAGAAGAAGAGATTTTCTCTAAAGAAGAGCTGATTAAATTATTTGACTACGAACGATTAAGCAAATCACCCGCTGCGTTTGATGGTAAAAAGTTAGAATGGGTCAACAATACGTACATGAAGAAGATGGATGTGGCGACACTTACGGATATGTGCTTGCCATACCTTGTCAAAGCCAATGAATTGTCAGAGCCTATCACAGAAGAGAAGAAACAATGGTTAGAAAAAATTGTCGCCTTGTATCAACCACAAATGAGCTACGCACAAGAAATTGTTTCACTATCACAACTATTCTTCGAAGAGCATCCGACATTGGATGATGCAGCGAAGGAAGTCCTAGCTGGTGAAACAGTACCGACCGTCCTAGCAGCCTTTAAAGAACAACTAGAACAAATGAATACGGTCGATGCACCGACTGTGAAAGCAGCTATCAAAGCTGTCCAAAAAGAAACAGGAGTAAAAGGCAAAAATCTCTTTATGCCGATTCGCGTAGCAGTGTCGGGTCAAATGCATGGACCAGAACTACCAAATACTATCGAATTACTAGGCAAAGAAAAAGCCCTCGCTCATTTAAATCAAGTCTTATAATCAAACACTGAGAACAGACGAAGTACGACTTCTTTTCTTACAGAGAGATTGCGTTAGCTGAAAGCAATTAGAGAAGATAAGGAAATGCACCTGGGAGTGGTTTTGGCGCAAGTCAAAAACGGCGATAGACCGTTAACTATTTGAGGCAGAGTTACTCTGTAAAAAAAAGTGGAACCACGCGATAGTTGCGTCTTTTGCATAAGAATTTCTTGTGCAAAAGACGCTTTTTTAATAGACGAAAAAACAAAGAAGGTGAATGAATGAATTGGTTTAAGCGAGCAGTGCAGGCAGCCAAGGAAAATGATCCCGCAGCTAGAACGACACTCGAAATTTTGCTGACATACCCAGGAGTCCATGCGTTATTTTGGCATCGACTGTCTCATTTTTTGTACCGCCATCACTTGTTTTTACTAGCTCGTATCCATTCACAATTTTGGCGTTTTATGACCGGAATTGAAATTCATCCTGGGGCGCAGATTGCTCCTGGTGTCTTTATTGATCATGGAATGGGTGTAGTAATAGGTGAAACGACTGAGATAGAAGAAGGGGTCGTATTATTCCATGGTGTGACCTTAGGCGGTACCGGCAAACATACCGGCAAGCGCCATCCCACAGTAAAGAAAAATGCTGTGATTTCCTGTCATGCACAGGTCCTAGGCCCAGTGACCATTGGCGAACGTGCCAAGATTGGTGCTGGTTCTGTGGTTATTCATGATATTCCAGCTGATGCGACGGCTGTCGGCGTCGCAGCAAAAGTGGTGCGTTTGAAAGGAGAGAAACTAGTAGATGATCCAAATTTATAATACCTTAACTCGTAAAAAAGAAGTCTTCCAGCCAATAGAAGAAGGCAAGGTAAAGATGTACGTCTGTGGCCCAACTGTCTATAATTATATCCACATTGGCAATGGACGCAGCACGGTGTCTTTTGATACAATTCGCCGGTACTTTGAATACCGAGGATACGATGTGACCTATGTATCGAATTTTACCGATGTAGATGACAAAATTATCCATGCGGCCAAAGAAGCAAATGAGACAGCCTTAGAAGTAGCGAATCGATTCATCGCTGCTTTCTATGAAGATACAGAAGCACTGCACGTTAAAAAGGCGGACATCAATCCGCGTGTGATGGATCATATTCCAGACATTATTGACTTTATTTCCGTGCTAATCAATAAAGGATATGCGTATGAAGCGCAAGGGGATGTCTACTATCGCACACGCAAATTTACAAAATATGGCCAATTAAGTGATCAATCAATCGATGAATTAGAAATTGGTGCTAGCCAACGCACAGGTCAAGAGCAACAAATCAAAGAAGACCCATTAGACTTTGCGTTATGGAAAGCAGCCAAAGCAGATGAAATTTCTTGGTCTTCACCATGGGGAGCAGGTCGTCCTGGGTGGCACATCGAATGTTCGGTGATGGCGACGAAGCATTTGGGCGAAACGATTGATATTCATGGTGGAGGGCAAGACCTAGAATTCCCGCATCATGAAAATGAAATTGCGCAAAGTGAGGCCAACACTGGCAAACCATTCGCCAACTACTGGATGCATAATGGCTACGTGACGATTGGTGAAGATGATCAAAAAATGAGCAAATCGCTCGGAAATTTTGTGACGGTCCATGAATTAGTCAAAGAAGTAGATCCGAAAGTATTGCGCTTCTTTTTAGCAACGACGCAATACCGGCGACCAATCCGCTATTCTCAAACAACCTTAAAAGAAGCGGCGACTAATTTGCAGCGCTTGAAAAACACGGTCGATAATGTGGTATTTCGTCAAGAAAAAGCAGTCGCTCAACTAGCAAGCGATGCGGACAAGCTTACTGATTTGGCCAAATTAGAAGAACAATTTATCACGGAAATGGATGATGATTTTAATGCCGCAAACGGTATTACTGTGACATATGAATTAGCTAAATGGTTAAATATTTACCTAGAACAATCAGATGTCTCACAAGCTGTCTTGGCACAAGGATTGTCCCAATTAACAAGCTGGCTAGAAATATTTGGTATCGAGTTTACGAATGAATTAGTCGACGCAGACATCGAACAGTTGATTGAACAACGCAACCAAGCACGAAAAGACCGTGATTTTGCACGAAGCGATGAAATTCGCGACCAATTAAAAGAACAAGGAATCGTATTAGAAGATACCGCACAAGGAACACGATGGAGAAGAGAATAATGAGAGATTATCGACAATTAAATGGATTGGCATTGGCGTATGTTGGTGATGCCATCTATGAAGTCTACGTTCGGGATTACTTAATCCAAAGCGGCTTGACGCGCCCGAATCAATTGCATAAGACAGCGACTCACTATGTCTCAGCAAAAGCACAAGCCAAGCTTATTCAACAAATGAACGAACAAGCATTACTGACAGAAGAAGAGCAAGATATTTTTCGTCGTGGTAGAAATAGTAAAAGCTACACAAGTGCCAAAAATGCCGATATTATTACGTATCGCATTTCGACAGGATTTGAAGCCTTGATGGGCTATTTACATTTGACAGGCCAAAAAGAACGATTGGAAGAATTGGTGCAGTGGTGCATTGAAAAAGTAGGTGAAGAAAATGGCTAGAAACTATAAGAAAGAGTCAAGAAACGTTGGCAATAAAAAAGATACCCGCAAGCAAACTGTGCGTAAAGACAAAGAAATGACGGCAGAAGAATTAGCAGAGAATTTTGTATTTGGACACCATGCCGTAGTTGAAGCCTTAAAAAAAGGCCGCGGCAACAAATTATTTTTACTTGAGGATGCACGTGGTGAGCGCATTGATGAAGTCAAAGAGCTAAGCAAAGAGCAGTCGGTACCAGTGAAATGGGTACCCAAACAAAAACTAGAACAATATAGCCAACAAGGTGTGCATCAAGGGATGGTCTTGGCGATTACCCCTTACGAATACTTGAGCTTGGATGAATTGTTAGCAAAGAGTCCAGAAAAACCATTTTTTATTATTTTAGACAATTTAGAAGATCCGCATAACTTTGGTTCTATTTTACGGACTGCTGACGCAAGTGGTGTGGATGGCATTATCATTCCTAAGCATCGAGCGGTAGGCATTACACCAGTAGTCGTTAAAACGTCGACTGGGGCGGTCGAGCACGTACCTATCGCTAGAGTAACCAATCTATCTCAAGCGGTCCAAACGCTAAAAGAGCGTGGATTTTGGACATTTGGTACAGCGATGGAAGGGACCAACTATCGTTCATGGAATACCCAAGGTGCGATTGCCTTAATTATCGGCAATGAAGGCCGTGGCATGAGTGAAGGATTAAAAAAATCAGTCGATGAATTATTGACTATTCCAATGGTAGGACACGTACAGAGCTTAAATGCGAGCGTAGCAGCGGGCTTATTGATGTATGAAGCCTTTATGCAACGCTCAGATACCGGCACTAGCCTATGAAAAAAAATCTATTAATTGTCGATGGCTACAATATGATTGGCGCTTGGCCAGAGTTGGCCGTGTTAAAAAATCAAGATCGCATGGAAGAAGCACGCGAAGATTTATTAACACGGCTGTCCAATATGGCAAAATACGAAGGACTGGAAATCATCGTCGTTTTTGACGCCCAATTCGTACCCGGTGTGACGAAAAGTTACCAAAAATATCAGCTAGAGGTCATCTTTACTGAAGAAGGAGAGACAGCTGATAGCTACATCGAACGCATCGCCGGTGAAATGAACACCATATTGACCCAAGTCACCGTTGCGACAAGTGATTTAGCTGAGCAATGGGTCATCTTTTCACAAGGCGCATTGCGAACATCGGCTCGCGAACTCTACAAATCCGTCAAAAAAACAGAAAAAGATATTCGTCAGCATCAAAAAGAACTTCACTTTGAGCAGTACCGACGCAATTCACCATGGAACGAGCAACAGCTCTCTTCGCTTGGTGAGAAGCTCAAAGAACTGAGTCAAAAAAAAGAAAAACTGACCAAGAAAATGAGAAAAAAGGAATAATGAATATGGTAGGCTCTTCTCACTGAATGAGAGGAGTGAAAAAGATGCCATTATTCAATAGCGATGAAGAGTTAGAAGCGTTGTTTCAAAAGTATCAGCCAGTCGTATTAAGTTTGCAGGCGCAGTATTATGTTCGAGATATGTTAGAGGATGATTGGATACAAGAGGGGCGTATTATTTTTTACAAGTGTTGGACGGCGTATGACGAAGCATTTGGTAGTACGTTTGGCTCTTTTTATAAGCAAGCTCTCCAAAATCATATTTTCAGCCTGTTACGCAAACAAAAAGCAGTGAAGAGGCAAGCTGAGGTCAATGCCAGCTCTTATGAGAGTCTCACGCAAACGTATGGTGCGGAATTTTTCGATGCTGCTTTAGGCTGTGAAATGGATGATCCAATCAGTCGCTTGATTGTCAAAGATGTCCTTTCAGAGTATCCGACCTTTTGTGCGCCAATGGAAAGGCGTGTGCTGAATTTGTTCCTCCAAGGGAATGAAATTGCCGAAATTGCGGAAATCATGCACATGCATCCTCGATCGGTTGGAAGTGCATTTCATCGAGCATTACGCAAAATACGCCAAGAAATTCTTTAAAATATTTTCTTAGATGAAAAAAAATAATTGAAACCTTTTGAATTTTATGATAAAGTTGAATTTTTTGGTATTGTGTGGTACACTTAAGTTAGAGGTGAATGCGATGCCAACAACGTTAGCGACGATAAAAAAAGACATGGAATGTAAAATTGGGTGTGAATTGATGCTGGTTGCTCAAACTGGCCGTAAACGTCAAACCGAACGAAAAGGAATTTTAGCAGAAACCTATCCATCTGTTTTTGTTGTGGATTTAGATCCAGAAGAAAATTCATTCGAACGTGTGTCCTATAGTTACTCAGATATACTAACAAAGACCGTGGAAATTGAATTTTTAAGCGAAGCAATCTAACAAATTGAAAAAAGATGATAAAATCATCCTACATATGAAAAACGCCGCTGAACAGCTACTGTTTGGTGGTTTTTTTGTGTAGAAAAACGTGTTAAAAATAGTTACAAAAAGTAAGTATTTTTAGTGGGCATTCTTTTTTTCAAGGTGTACGATAGGTTCATAGATAAGAAACAAACTTTAAAGGAGGAAGACAACATGGCAAACGTAACAATTTTTGGTAAAGGAAGTATGGGACAAGCAATTGGTAAAAACTTCGAGGATGCAGGAAATACTGTCGCGTACATCGGTTCAGAAACTGTAAAAGGTGAAGTAACTGTAGGAGAAATTGTTGTATTAGCTGTACCGTATCCTGCGGTATCAAGTATTTTAGCTGACTATGAAGAAGAATTAAAAGGAAAAATAATTGTGGACATTACCAATCCAGTCGACTTTGACACGTTTGATGATTTAGTAGTACCAGCGGATAGCTCAGCTGCGGCTGTCATTGCTAAAGCAGCGTCTGACTCAAAAGTAGTCAAAGGCTTTAATACAACCTTCCCGGCAACCTTAGCAACGAAAAAAGTAGCTGGCGAACATTAAACGACTGTCTTATTGGCTTCTGACGATCAAGAAGCAAAAGAAGCTGTAACGAATGCCTTAAACGGTAGTGACTTAGCTGTGCTAGATGCAGGTAGCTTGAAGCGTGCCCGTGAATTGGAAGCATTAGGATTCTTACAAATCTCATTAGCAGCCGCAGAAAAAATTAGCTGGACAGGTGGATTTGGTGTCTTTCACTAATCACTAGTAAGAATAGAAATAAATGAAATTTTGACAGAATTGGCTACTACGAAAAAGACCAGACCATCCCAAAGTTTATGACATAACTTCAGGATGGTCTGGTCTTTTTTGTATGTGACGGAACAATTCTGTCACAGTGGTTTAATAGTATTAGTTTTTTTCGTTGGCTTGCGCTTTTAATAAATCACGAATCTCAGCCAAGTAATCTTCTGAAGTAGGTGTTTTTTCCACCACCACAACTGGTTTTTCACGTAGGTTTTTCGCACGGTTAGCAGCACGAACGACTAGGAATAAAACAAAACCAGTAATAATAAATGTAATAATTGCACTAATCACATCACCAAATTGGAAGGTAACCCCACGGAATTTAACATCTAGAATATTTAATGTATCTTCTAGATTGCCATTTGTAGTTCCTGGAATCAGTGAAATAACTAAACCAACAAGTGGTGTAATTAATCCATCAACAACTTGTTTGACGATTGCAGTAAATGCACTACCAATAACAACACCGACAGCTAGGTCTAGTACGTCACCTTTCATAATGAACTCTCTAAATTCTCCAAGCATTTTTTTCATTTTCTTTCACCTCCCTTTGTTTTCACAAAACAGTATAGCGAAAGTTACTGATTTTTTAAAATAAAATACTCAGACGTGCCAGGATTACTATGAATAGAGGGGTGTGTTATAATTTTCAATAAGACAAGCGATAAAGGAGTCAACTAAATGACAAAGCAAATTCAACCTGGAATCAATGTTACAACGATTTCGACCAAAAAATTTAAGACCATTCGTATTCTTATTCGCTTTACTGCTCGTCACACAGCCAAGGCAGCTTCGGCGCGGACGTTATTAACCAGTCTACTGGAGACCAATAGTCTGCATTTTCCAACGCAAACAGCACTCAGTAAAGAGCTAGCAGCGCTATATGGTGCAAGCTTTGGTATCAATGTGGCGAAAAAAGGCAATACCCACCAAGTAAACGTGGCAATGGATGTTGTGAATGGTGAGTACGTAGGGGATAAGCAAGTGTTCGTACAGGCGCTGTCCTTTTTGCAGGAAATTTTGTTTTCACCAAATCAACAAAATGGGCAATTTGACACACCAACATTTACGCTAGAAAAAGAAAACTTGATGGCGTATTTAGCAAGTATAGAAGAAGACAAGCAGATGTGGGCATCATTGCAATTACAAGAATTGTTTTTTGAACAAGACCAAGATCAAAAAGTACCAAGTTTTGGGACCGTCTCAGGTGTCAAAGCGTGTACGGCGGAATCAGTCGTAAAAACCTATGAATCAATGATGAATGAAGACCAAATCGATATGTTTGTCGTAGGTGATATTTCAGCCGCTGAAGTAGAGGCAGGCTTTGCAGCGTGGGACTGGCCTAAAACCAGTCGTGTGCATCCAGAGATAGTTACGGACTTTCAGACGAGCAATATCATCCGTGAAAAACAGGTGACTGAGCCAGTCAGTCAATCCAAACTAAACATAGCCTATCACTTAGATGTGACTTATGAAAGTACACTACGCTTTCCGGCGATGGTATTTAATGGGTTATTTGGCGGTTTTTCACACTCAAAACTCTTCTTAAATGTGCGCGAAAAAGAAAGTCTGGCTTACTATGCATCAAGTAGTCTAGATCTGTTTCGTGGCATGGTCACTGTGCAAACTGGTATCGATAGTACCAACCGCAATCGAGTACTGCAGCTGATTCATGAGCAACTTGAAGCGCTAAAAACAGGTGATATCACTGATTTAGAGTTACAGCAGACCAAAGAACGTATCAAGACACAATACTATTTGGGCCAAGATTATGCTCAAAATTTAATTGAGAAAGCCTACTATGAGCAATGGCTGCCAAAAACGAAAAAGACAGAAGAACAATGGCTGCAAGCATTAGCAGCAGTGACGAAAGAATCGATTCAGCAAGTAGCGCAAAGACTTTCCTTGCAGGCGATATTCTTTTTAGAAGGGGAGGACGAGCATGGAGAAGCTTGAGTATACGCAAATTCAAGAAACATTGTTTAAAGAAGTACTACCCAATGGCTTAAAAGTTTTTTTGCTGCCAAAAGCGGGATATCAAAAGACATATGCCTTATTTAGTACGAATTATGGCTCGATTGATAATGAATTTGGGTATGAAGGGGAAGCATTACGGACTGTACCAGATGGGATTGCCCATTTTTTAGAGCACAAGTTATTTGAAAAAGAAGAGGGCGATATCTTCCAAACTTTTAGCAAATTAGGTGCATCGGCCAATGCTTTTACGAGCTTTACCCGGACGAGTTATTTGTTTTCTACGAGTAATCATGTTGAGGAGAACTTAGTCACATTGTTGAACTTTGTGCAAGAACCGTATTTTACGAAAGAAACTGTGGACAAGGAAAAAGGCATCATCGGCCAAGAAATTCAAATGTATCAAGATGATCCTAATTGGCGTCAATTTTTTGGTATTTTGGGTAATTTGTATCCGAATCACCCATTACATGTAGATATTGCCGGCTCAATCGAGAGCATCGCGACGATTACAGCGGAAGATTTGTATGAGTGCTACCAGACCTTTTATCACCCAAGCAACATGACATTGTTTGTCGTAGGGGATTTTGATCCTGCTGAGATGCTGGGATTGATTAAAGAAAACCAAGCGCAAAAGACCTTTCCAGCGGCTAAAAAAATTGTCCGTCACTTTCCTGAGCAAACGTATGATGAAATCAAGCCCTTCGCTGAAATTCACTTGCCTGTGACGCGACAAAAAGCAGTGCTTGGAGTCAAAGGTTTGGCGCAACACTTGCCAGAGTCGACGCGCGCACAAGTAACCTTTAAGACTGCTATCCAGCTCTTGTTGCAATTATTAGTAGGGTCAACATCAACGGCGTATTTAGATTTGTATAATCGTGGCATCATCGATGATACATTTGGCTTTGAATTTACGATGGAGCGTGAGTTTCATATGGCTGATTTTTCGACTGACACCGATCAACCGGACGCATTCTATGGAGCCATGACCGAATTGTTGTTAGGCTTTGAAGACAATCGTGATGTCAATGAGGAGAATTTGACGCTATTGAAGAAAAAAATGCTCGGTAAGTATTTCCAATCGCTAAATTCCCTAGAATATATCGCGAACCAATTTACCCAAGAATTATCTGAAGATGTGACACTCTTTGACTTGCCAGAAGTCATTCAAGCCATTCAGCTGACGGATGTTCTTGAGGCGGGAAGATTGTTCTTAAGACCAAAAGCAGTTAGTCGCTTTTCAGTGTTGCCGTTAGCCGAGAAAGAAACCATTTAAAAAATTTGTAAACTAGCTAGTTTATCCGTCAGATTGATGTGATTTGTGGTATCTTTAAAAGGAAGTAAACAAAACAGAAAGTAGTTAGACTGGAGTAGATGAACGAGTGAGCAATGAAATATTGATTGGCGCACAATTGCGGGAAGCCCGTTTAAATAAAAATATTACCATTGATGAATTGCAGCAAAAAACAAAAATCCAAAAACGATATTTAGAAGCGCTTGAAGAAGGGGCATTTGACCGACTTCCGGGGACGTATTATGTGCGGTCTTTTATTCGCCAATATGCAACGGTTGTAGAGCTTGATGGTGATAAGTTGGTGTCGATTTTTGATGGGAAAGCTGACTTTGGTCCAACTCTGCCTAAACGACCTCAACCAGAGCACGTCCAAGGTTCCAGAAAAGCGCAGCATGTCGCCGAAAAGCAACAGAAAGTATGGATTGATTATTTGCCAGTTATTTTATTGGCATTGATTGCGTTAACGGTACTCAGTGTCGTCTTTTACATGTCTTGGAGTAATCGCACGTCTAAGCCGATGATTACGCAAAATGAATCTTCTATATCAGTCAATAATCAAGTAAGTTCAGTATCATCTTCTAGCCAAGAGAGCACGACCCAGACTTCGACTACAACCTCTTCTTCGGAAAAGAAACAAGAGATGAAAATTGAACGGACGCAATCAACGCAAAGTCAAGCAACGATGACAGTGACTAATGCAACGAATCCTATTGAGTTGTCATTTACAGGGAAAGATGGCCGTTGTTGGGTAGGGGTATTGGTCAATAATGCCTACGTTTACCAAAATACATTTGAGTCAGGTGCAACAGCTAGTTTTACGCTACCTGAAGGAACGACGAATGCGACGATTGTCCTAGGAGCGAGTGCTTATATTGATATCAAGGCGAATAGTAAAACCATTGATTTTGATGATCCACAATACTCATTATTGAAAAAGAATGTGGTCTTGTCAATCTCTTATTTGAATTAAGAAGTGAAAGGAGAAGAAAAGTGAATTTACCGAATAAGTTAACTGTATTACGCATTATTATGATTCCGATTTTTATTTTATTAGTCGCTTTACCGTTAGATTGGGGAATGCTAGGTGCAGACTCTTTTCAATTACCGGTGACGCATTTGGTAGCAGCGATTGTCTTTGCAGTAGCAAGCTTCACGGATTGGTTAGATGGTCATATCGCCCGCGCGCAAGGATTGGTGACGAATTTTGGCAAGTTTGCTGACCCTTTAGCAGACAAGATGCTGGTCATGACGGCCTTTATCTTACTTGTGTCATTAGATAAGGCACCAGGGTGGGTGATCGCTTTGATTGTCTGTCGTGAGTTAGCTGTGACGGGTCTGCGTCTATTATTGGTTGAAGGTGGCGAAGTGATGGCGGCTGCTTGGCCAGGAAAAATTAAAACAGCGACGCAAATGATTGCGATTATTTTCTTATTGCTTAATAATGTTCCTTTTTATTGGTTAGGCATTCCGTTTGCCCAAATTATGTTGTATGTCTGCTTAATCTTTACGATTTACTCTGGAGTCGACTATTTTGCCAAAAATACAGCTGTATTTAAAGGATCAATGTAAATACTTACCCAACCGCAAGAGAGGTGTGAATCTAGTTTTATGACGGATTGACTGCCGCCTTTTGCGGTTCTTTTTTTTAAATTTGTTTTATACTACGATTATGCGTATGTATAGTTAGGAGCGGAAAAAATGAAAGCAGAAATTATTGCAGTTGGTACAGAATTATTACTAGGACAAGTGGTTAATTCCAATGCTACATTTTTATCAGAGGAATTAGCAGGCTTAGGATTTGAAGTGTATTACCATACAGTAGTTGGAGACAACCCTGAGCGGCTAGAGACTGTCCTTGACTTAGCCGATTCGCGTAGTGAGTTGGTCGTATTGTGCGGAGGGTTAGGTCCGACCGAAGATGATTTGACAAAGCAAGTGGTAGCCAAGCATGTGGGCAAAGAATTAATTCGTGACGAAGCGGGCTATCAAAAATTACAAGCTTTTTTTGCCAAGCGGGAACAACCAATGACTGAAAATAATTTGCTACAAGCTCTAATTATTGATGGTGGGCAAGCATTAGCCAATCGGACTGGTTTAGCAGTTGGGATTTTTTATCAAGCACCTAGTGTGAATTATTTGCTTTTACCTGGGCCGCCTAATGAGCTGAAGCCAATGGTCTACGAACAAGCCGTTCCTTTATTAAAAGAGCAATTTATTCAAGAAGAGCAGCTGATTTCTCGGGTGCTACGCTTTTATGGCATTGGTGAATCTCGTTTAGTTACAGAGCTGAAGGAGTTGATTGAAGAGCAAACCAATCCGACAGTCGCTCCATATGCCAAACCCAATGAAGTGACGCTACGTCTAACTGTTAAATGTAAAATAGAAGCGATAGGGCAACAACAATTGGATGAATTGGAACAAGTAATCATGAATCGCGTGGGTGAGTTTTTCTACGGCTATGGTGAGACCAATTCATTGGCCAATGTCGTCGTAGATTTATTAAAACAACAGCAAAAAACCATCACTGCTGCGGAAAGCTTGACTGCTGGATTATTCCAAGCAACGTTGGGTGATGTACCGGGTGTTTCGGCTGTTTTTCCGGGCGGATTTGTTACCTATTCAAAGGAAATGAAGCAAGCGTTGTTAGGCATCGATGAAGAACTACTGCACACTTATGGTACAGTCTCAAAGGAATGTGTCGAAGCGATGGCGCAACAAGCTCGGCAACGCGCACAAACAGACTATGCGGTAGCTTTTAGCGGTGTGGCGGGACCGGAAGAGATAGAAGGACAAGAAGTCGGGACTGTCTGGATTGCCTTAGCGAGCAAAGAAGGAACGTATTCGATCCGTAAAGTCATCCCAAGAGATCGCGCAGCCATACGGAGAAATGCTGTGATGGATGGATTAAATATAGTAAGAAAAGCGTTACTAAAACATGGAACTTTATAAAAGGCGAATATTTGTTCGCTTTTTCTTGCAATTTTTTAAGAGAACCGCTATGATAAGAATAGCTAAGTAGTAGAAAAAGGAGGATTGTCTAGTGGCAGATGATCGAAAAGCAGCGCTAGATGCTGCGTTAAAACGAATTGAAAAGAATTTTGGTAAAGGTGCTGTCATGAAGCTAGGAGAAAAGGTTGATCAAAAGATATCGACTATCCCTAGTGGGTCATTAGCATTAGATGTAGCTTTAGGTGTCGGTGGCTATCCTAGAGGGCGGATTGTGGAAGTCTATGGACCTGAGAGTTCAGGTAAGACGACTGTTGCACTCCATGCCATTGCAGAAGTACAAAAAAATGGCGGTACCGCGGCATTTATCGATGCAGAGCATGCATTGGATCCTCAATATGCGCAAAATCTAGGAGTAAACATTGATGATTTATTACTTTCTCAGCCTGACACAGGTGAGCAAGGGTTAGAGATTGCCGATGCCCTTGTATCAAGTGGTGCTGTTGATATTGTCGTGATTGACTCAGTGGCTGCTTTAGTACCACGAGCAGAAATTGACGGTGAGATGGGCGATACTCACGTTGGGTTACAAGCTCGTTTGATGTCACAAGCCTTGCGTAAACTATCAGGTTCTATCAATAAAACGAAGACTATCGCCATTTTCATTAACCAAATTCGTGAAAAAGTCGGCGTGATGTTTGGGAATCCAGAGATCACACCAGGTGGACGTGCATTGAAGTTCTACGCTACCATTCGTTTAGAAGTACGACGCGCAGAACAACTAAAATCAGGGACGGATATTATCGGTAACCGTACTAAAATTAAAGTAGTTAAAAACAAAGTTGCGCCACCATTCCGTATAGCTGAAGTCGATATCATGTACGGGGAAGGAATCTCACAAGTCGGTGAATTGCTAGATATGGCAGCTGAGATGGATATCATTGATAAGAGTGGTGCTTGGTATTCTTATAAAGGCGATCGGATTGGCCAAGGTCGGGAAAATGTGAAGTCTTATATGAAAGAACATCCTGAGATGGTAGCAGAAGTCTCCGCTCGTGTCCGAGATGCATATGGCATTGGTTCAGGTGAAACAATTGCCGAAGACGCGCAAGAAGAACTCCAATTAGACGATGAATAACAGCAAATCATTGGTTATGCAAACGCGTAGCCAATGGTTTTTTTACTGTATCCACCAAGCAAAACTTCTATGACTTTAAGTTGACACTCTGTGATGTAAACATTAGAATGAAACTGTGTGGTATACACATATGCAAGTAGGCATATTGATAAGAATGAAGATGAATAGTTTATCAAAAAAACTACAAAATAAAAAAATGATAGTATGGAGGTGATTCAATGCCCACTGGAGCACTGGTTATTCTTTCCATCGCTATCGGTTTATTTGTCGGTCTTGGTATAGGGTTATTGCTTATGCGTCGTTCAAACGAACGCAGAGAAAAGGAATTGGCAGAAGCGCAACAATCTGCTTCGGCTATCCTTTCAACCGCTAAAAAGGAAGCAGAAACCGTAAAAAAAGAAGCACTTTTAGAAGCTAAAGAAGAAAGTCAGCAGCATCGATCAGAAGTTGAAAGAGAGTTGAAGGAAAGCAAACTTGAATTAAAATCGCAAGAAAATCGCTTACTACAAAGAGAACAATTGCTTGATCGAAAAGACGATTCTTTGGAAAAAAGAGAGCACTCACTTGAAACAAAAGAACACCGTGTGAGTGAAAGACAATCCCAAATTGATGAGCGAGAAAAAGAAGTTGAACAATTAATTACGCAACAACAAACAGAATTAGAACGAGTGGCGGCGTTATCGAAAGAAGACGCTAAAACAATCATCATGAAGACCACTGAAGAAGAATTGAATCATGATTTAGCTGTTATGGTCAAAGAATCTGAACAACGCGCAAAAGAAGAAGCTGATCGCAAAGCGAAAAACATTCTTTCTCTAGCCCTACAACGTTGTGCAGCCGATCAAGTATCAGAAACGACGGTCTCCGTTGTGACGTTGCCAAATGATGAAATGAAAGGTCGGATTATTGGTCGAGAAGGCCGCAATATTCGTACCTTAGAGACGTTGACGGGGATTGATTTAATCATTGATGATACTCCTGAAGCGGTCGTATTATCTGGATTTGATCCGATTCGTCGTGAGATTGCACGCATGACATTGGAAAAATTAATCCAAGATGGGCGCATCCATCCAGCTCGGATTGAAGAAATGGTTGAGAAATCTCGCAAAGAGATGGACGAACGGATTCGTGATTATGGGGAACAAGCAGCCTTTGAAGTAGGAGCACATACGCTACATCCTGATTTAATAAAAATTATGGGTCGTTTGCATTTCCGTACGAGCTATGGTCAAAATGTATTGGATCATTCGATTGAAGTGGCTCGTTTGACGGGCGTGATGGCTGCCGAACTAGGCGAGGATATCCAGTTAGCAAAACGAGCTGGCTTCTTGCATGATATTGGTAAGGCCTTGGATCACGAAATTGAAGGGTCACACGTCGAGATTGGTGCTGAATTAGCAGCGAAATACAAAGAGAATGCCGTTGTCATCAATGCCATTGCTTCTCATCATGGTGACGTCGAAGCGACATCGGTGATTGCCGTCTTAGTGGCCGCAGCCGATGCATTATCCGCTGCTCGCCCAGGTGCCAGAAGTGAATCACTCGAAAATTACATTCGTCGCCTCGAAAATCTTGAAAATATTTCCAATAGCTTCGCTGGCGTGGCATCAAGTTTTGCAGTACAAGCAGGACGTGAAGTGCGCGTGATGGTGAAACCAGAAGAGATTTCTGATTTAGATGCCGTACGATTGGTACGCGATATTCGCAAAAAAATTGAAGATGACTTGGATTACCCAGGTCATATCAAAGTGACGGTCATTCGTGAGACTCGTGCGACTGACTACGCAAAATAAGTGGCTGAAATAGCATGATTTAGCTACAAGTAAAAAAACCAGAACATCCAAAAGTTTGCGAAACAACTTTTGGATGTTCTGGTCTTTTATTGTAGTTGCTACGCCGTTTCATTCGCACTTAGTAGCAATTTGTATCTCAAGTACTTATTTTTGGGTTTCGTCTTTTTCTCGATAGACATAGTTAATAAATTTAAAGCGATCGAGTCGATGGATTGATTCAGTGTATTCAAAGCAACGATTGTCATCGAGATAGACCAAGCTTCGGATGGTAATCACATTTTGGTCTTCAGGTCTAAGGCTCATTAACTCTCGACATTCTTTACTGACAGGGTCGACGGTGATTTCGCGCCTCGCAAAGGCAATCGACAACGCCAAGTCATTTTCAAAATAATCATAGATGGAATGTTCTGCTTGGTCTTCCGGTAATTCAGGGATGATGCTATAGAGCAAGTAATCTTTGTCTAAGATGACCACTTCATTGTTAATGCGGCGTTGGCGTACTAATTTCCAGACATAGGAATCCATTGGCCAGTTGGTCGCTTCGTGGATTCGTTTGGAAATAGGTTTCAGTGAGATTTCAACGACAGAGGTCTCACTAGGAATGCTTTGGGCATCTTGTAATTCCTTGTAACTCGCTAGCCCTGAAATTGGAAAATCCACACGATTCATATCCAAAACAAGTGAACCTTTGCCTTGTTTTTTTTGGATGTATCCGCCATTTTGTAGCAGCTGCAAAGCTTTACGGACCGTCTCTCTCGATACGGCATACATGTGGATTAATTGATTTTCGCTCGGTAAAAAAGTGTGGGGAGGGTATTCATTAGATAGAATTTTTTGTTCCAAATCTAAAAAAATTTCCCGAAATTTATTCATGAGAACCTCCTTTATGGTAAACGGATAAACGACTTATTTAAAAAAACTTGTCTAGACAGGTAACTTCATTATACTGTGAGAGAATAGAGAATTCAACCGGGAAAAATGCCCAAAAAAGAAACGAGAAATCATTGTTTTCGTAGTCAAAGTGTTCAACTATTGCTGAAATCTGATATGATAGAAAAAATAGAAGAAAATTTTAGGGTGAGGATATGGAGATTTTCGAAAAAGCACCAGCCAAAATTAATCTTGGACTGGATGTCTTATACAAACGAGAAGATGGCTACCATGAGTTAGAAATGGTGATGGCCAGTGTCGATTTAGCAGACCGCTTAACGTTTGAACGATTGGCTGAAAATAAAATTGTTTTAGAATCAAACAAGGCTTTTTTGCCATTGGACAAGCGAAACAATGTCTACCAAGCAGCAGAAAAACTCAAACGTCGCTACCACATCAAAGAAGGGGTTAAAATTACATTGGATAAATCCATTCCGGTCTCAGCTGGACTGGGCGGAGGCAGCTCAGACTGTGCGGCTACGCTACGTGGCTTGAATCGTTTGTGGTCATTAGATTTATCGATGGAAGAGTTAATTCAAATTGGTGTGGAAATCGGGACAGATGTTCCATTTTGTTTGAGTGGTTCGACAGCTCATATTTTGGGCAAAGGAGAAATCGTGCAACCCATACCAGCGATGCCTGCGTGCTGGGTTGTATTGGTTAAGCCCAAAATTAGTGTCTCGACACGAAAAATATTCCAACAAGTCGATCTTGAAAAATTGCATCATCCGGATATGGCTGCGTTACGGACCGCAATTACTGAAGGTGACTACCAAAAAATGATTCAGGAGATGGGCAATAGCTTAGAGAGTATTACCATTCCACGTTATCCCATCGTCCAACAAATCAAAGATCGCATGATGAAGTATGGAGCAGATATTGCACTAATGAGCGGCAGTGGGCCGACTGTTTTTGCCTTGTGTCAAAAATATTCACGCGCACAACGAATCGTTAATGGCCTAAAAGGTTTTTGCGATGAAGTCTACTTGGTACGTACGATTCGTTAGTAAAGCGGCTGAGACAGAGTTGTTTAGCTACTAGATAAAAAATCAGAACATCTGAAAGTTGGTTCATAAACTTTTGGATGTTCTTTTTTTATCGGCGCTCAGTTTGTCTTGAGCTTAAAATGATGCTTCCAAGCTCTGATGCATGAAGATCGTCTTTCTAAAGCAATTTTCTTACCAATCAGCCACACTAGCGAGGAGTACTTTTTTCTGCTCCTCTTTTTTCGAAGTCGTTTTTGATTGACGAATGGGGAGCACTTTGATAAAGTAGCTAAGGTGATAAATCGTAAAAATTACGATTTGTTAGAACGCAGAATGGAGTCAATCGATGAAAAAAAGAATTCAATTGGTTGTGTTGGCTATGAGTGTCTTTTTTATCGGCGCGTGTGGCAAACAAACCACAGATACAACGTCAGACAGGTCATTGACTGTTGTCACGACCTTTTACCCAATGTATGAATTTACCAAGCAAGTTGTCGGCTCAGAAGGCACTGTCTCGCTATTAATACCGGCCGGGACCGAGCCACATGATTATGAGCCGAGCGCCAAAGATATGGCTAAAATTGTGCAAGCTGATGCCTTTGTATACAATAGTGATGCTCTTGAATCATGGGTGGATCAAGTTTCGGACAATATCGATACGAAAAAGACAGCTGTCATCCAAGCGGCTAAGGGGATTACCTTATTAGATGAAGAGGAGGAAGAGGGCCTTGACACTCATGACCATGTCAAAGATCCGCACGTCTGGCTTGATCCAGTATTAGCCAAGCAGGAAGTAGTGACGATTGCGGAACAATTGAGTAAAAAGTATCCTGCCAAAAAGGCTGTTTTTATGAGCAATGCGGCCGCCTATACTCAAAAACTAGATCAGCTTCACCAGTCATACGAGCAAGCCTTTGCTTCAGCAAAAAATAAGACCTTTGTTGTGCAACATGCGGCGTTTGGTTATCTGGCAAAACGCTATGGTTTGACGCAAGCGGCTATCTCGGGAGTGTCCTCAGATCAAGAACCATCACCAAGCAAGCTGGCAGAGCTAAATGCCTATGTGCAAAAGCATGATGTACAAGTCATCTATATGGAAGGCAATGCTTCATCGAAAGTAGCGGAGACCTTGGCGCAAGAAACCAACGTCTCGTTAGCAGTATTGAATACATTAGAAAGTTTAACGAAAGAGCAACAAGAAAATGGCGAGTCGTATCTTTCGGTGATGGAACAAAATTTACAAGCATTGAAAGAAAGCATTCGCTAGGAGGGATGACTGTGCAGTATATAGGTGTGAAAAACCTGACTTTTTATTACGATGAAGAGCCGGTATTATCAGATATTAGCTATGAAGTAAATAGTGGAGAATTCGTTATTTTAACTGGTGAAAATGGAGCGGCCAAAACCACCTTAGTACGAGCAACGTTGGGTCTATTAAAGCCTGCGACTGGGGAAGTGACGATTGCCAAAACCAACGTCTTAGGCAAGCCATTAAGCATTGGCTATATTCCGCAACAAATTGCTTCGTATAATGCGGGCTTTCCAAGTACCGTTTTGGAATTGGTGCAATCAGGACGCTATCCGAGACAACGGTGGTTTAAACGTCTGACTAAAATCGATCACGAACATGTCAAAAAAGCCCTTGATGCTGTAGGTATGTGGGAGATGCGGCACAAGCGCATCGGCGAACTCTCAGGAGGACAAAAGCAACGCATTAGTTTGGCGCGGATGTTTGCGACTGATCCAGATTTATTTATTTTAGATGAGCCGACGACGGGAATGGATGATCAATCGCGTATGGAATTTTATCAATTATTGCGACACAGTGCGCATGAACATCAAAAGTCGATTTTGATGATTACCCATGATCATGAAGACATTCAAGCTTTCGCTGATCGTCATATTCATTTGGTACGAAAGGAGGGGACACCATGGCGTTGCTTTCACTTGAATTCATGAGAAGAGCATTTTTAGCTGCCCTCTTTATCGCGGGGATTGCTCCAATGTTAGGGGTGTTTTTAGTGCTACGGAGACAGTCATTGATGGCGGATACTTTGTCACACGTGTCACTTGCAGGCGTTGCTCTAGGTTTTGTCTTAAATATTAATCCCAACCTGACGACGATGATGATTGTCGTCTTAGCTGCCATCATTTTAGAATATTTGCGGACTATTTATCGGACGTATTCTGAAATATCCATTGCCATCTTGATGGCAGGAGGCTTGGCGTTAGCGTTGGTCTTGATGAATTTGAATGGTGGCAATTCATCGCTTAGTGTGCAGTCGTATTTATTTGGTTCCATCGTGACGATCACGACTGAGCAATTATATTTTTTAGGGATCTTATTTGGTATCATCGTCTTATTGTTTTTCTTCTTTAGACGACCGATGTATGTGTTGACATTTGATGAGGATACGGCTGAAGTAGACGGACTGCCCGTGCGATTGATGTCGATGTGCTTTAATATTTTGACCGGGATTGCGATTGCTGTCATGATTCCCATTGCGGGTGCATTGTTGATTTCGGCGATCATGGTCTTACCAGCGGCGATTAGTATGCGACTAGGCAAAAGCTTTACGGCAGTCATCGCGATGAGTGTCGTGGTTGGTTTAGTCGGTATGACGAGTGGTTTGGTAGGCTCATTTTATCTAAGTACACCACCGGGCGCGATGATTACGTTGGTCTTTATTGCTATTTTCTTGTTGGTCCAACTTACCCGAACGTTCGTCATTCAATGGCAAAGAAAGAAGCGACAAAGAAAATCTTTCTAGATAGTTCTTATAAGCGATAGTGAGAAGCGAAAGTTTCTCGCTATTTTTTTAGGCTCTTCTCATAAATGACGAACGATTTTCTGGTAGAATAAGAATAAAACTCGAAAAAGCCGGAAAAAAGCTATATAATGAGAAAAAACTTAAAGGAGTGATATGCGTGAAAACTCGTCGAAGTGAACGATTAATTGATATGACGCATTATTTATTGGAACACCCACATGAGCTAATTTCTTTGACGTTCTTTGCCAAGCGTTATGAATCTGCAAAGTCATCGATTAGTGAAGACTTAGCAATTGTGAAGAAGACTTTCCAACAGAGAGGAACAGGTATTTTAGATACACTACCTGGTGCAGCTGGAGGCGTGATTTTTGTGCCAACAATTCGTCCTGAAGATGCGAGAAACTACATTGAAGATTTGGCTGCACGATTATCTGAGCAAGACCGACTATTGCCTGGTGGCTATGTCTATTTGTCTGATTTATTAGGTGAGCCAGAGCTATTGAAACAAGTCGGTCGTATCATCGCAGCAAAATATCTTGGCAAAAGAGTGGATGCCGTGATGACAGTTGCTACCAAGGGTGTGCCTATCGCCCAAGCCGTTTCTTATTATTTGAACGTGCCATTCGTGATTGTGCGCCGGGATTCTAAAATTACAGAAGGATCGACGGTGAGCGTAAACTACGTATCAGGGTCTTCCGAACGAATTGAAAAGATGGAGTTGTCCAAACGAAGCTTAAAGCGTGGCTCTCGCGTATTAGTCGTGGATGACTTTATGAAGGGCGGCGGAACGATTAACGGTATGGAAGGGTTAATCGAAGAATTTGAAGCTGAATTGGTCGGCGTGACTGTCTTCGCGGAAGCAAAATTTAAAGGCAAGCGCGCAGTCACTGATTACACATCATTGTTATTTGTCGAAGATGTCAATACACAGACCAAGACGATTTCGGTCGTGCCTGGTAATTACTTTTCAGAATAAACCTATCCCTATCAATAAAGAGGAGTGTCGAGAGTGAAAGAACGATTTGCCATTATTTTAGCTGCTGGAAAAGGAACTCGCATGAAGTCAGCTTTATACAAAGTATTGCATCCAGTCTGTGGGAAACCCATGGTCGAACACATCATGAATCGCGTCCAAGAGATTCAACCAACCGAGATTGTAACCATTGTCGGACATGGTGCAAAACGCGTGCAAGAGCAACTAGGAGAACGGACGCACTACGCACTGCAAGCCGAGCAATTAGGAACAGGCCATGCGGTATTACAAGCGGCATCTTTTTTACAAGGAAAAAAAGGAACAACGCTCGTCATCAGTGGCGATACGCCGCTTTTAACAAGTGAAACACTCCAAGCTTTATTTGAGTACCATGAAGACAAAAAAGCAGCTGCGACGGTCCTAACAGCACATGCAAGTGACCCGACTGGCTATGGAAGAATCATTCGTGATGAAGCAGGCACGGTGTTAAAGATTGTCGAACAAAAAGACGCAACACCAAGCGAAGCACAAGTGAAAGAAATCAATACTGGGACGTATTGTTTTGACAATGCGTTGTTGTTTGATGCGTTAGCCAATATTGATACAAACAATGCACAAGGCGAGTACTACTTAACGGACATTATGGAGATATTAAAAGATGCAGGAGATGTAGTAGCAGCCTTTCAAACAGCAGATTTTACTGAATCATTAGGAGTAAATGATCGCGTGGCGCTGGCTGAGGCCAATCAAATCATGCGTGAACGAATCAATACGACGCATATGAGAAATGGCGTGACTTTGGTTAATCCAAAGGCGACTTATATCGATGCAGACGTTACGATTGGGGCAGAGACAGTCATTGAGCCTGGTGTCTATCTAAAAGGTAAGACCACAATCGGTGAAGGCTGTCAGCTACTTGGTCAGACACAAATCGTCGATAGTACCATTGGTTCACAGGTCACAATCACTTCTTCAGTGATTGAGGAAAGCATCGTGCATGACCAAGTCGATATTGGGCCATTTGCACACTTGCGCCCGCACGCGGAGATCAAAGAGCAAGCCCATATAGGAAACTTTGTCGAAGTGAAAAAAGCGACGATTGGGAAACGAACCAAAGTCGGTCACTTAACCTATGTCGGTGACGCGACATTAGGCGAAGACATCAATGTCGGATGCGGCGTGGTCTTCGTGAATTACGACGGCAAGCAAAAACATCATACTACCGTAGCTGATCATGCGTTTATCGGCTCAGCGGCTAATTTAATTGGTCCAGTAAATCTAGGGAAAAATGCAGTCGTTGCAGCTGGATCGACCATAACGGAAGATATTCCGGATGATGCGATGGGCATTGCCCGTGCTCGTCAAGTGAATAAAGAACAATTTGCATCAAAATTGCCTTTTAACCAATAAGATAGGCGAAAGCACTTGATTTATGAACAAAAAATGTCTACTATTTGTTAGTAAGATAGTGCTAGTTGTTCTAGTTGAAGAGATAGAAAGTGGAGGTTCTCATGTCAAATCAGTATTTTGATCCAAGGTTAAAGATTTTTGCCTTAAATTCCAATCGTCCCCTAGCGGAAAAAATTGCAGCAGCTGTCGGTGTTGAGTTAGGAAAATGTTCGGTGAAGCAGTTTAGTGATGGCGAAATCCAAGTAAATATTGAAGAAAGTATTCGCGGCGCGCATGTATACATCATTCAATCGACAAGTAGCCCCGTAAATGACAACTTAATGGAGTTGTTAATTATGATTGATGCGTTGAAACGTGCAAGTGCGAAGACAATCAATGTTGTGATGCCTTATTACGGATACGCGCGACAAGACCGTAAAGCTCGGTCTCGTGAACCAATTACTGCAAAATTAGTAGCCAATATGATTCAAAAAGCTGGTGCTACTAGGATGGTAACATTGGATCTACATGCGGCTCAAATTCAAGGATTCTTTGATATTCCAGTTGACCATTTGATGGGTGCGCCATTAATTGCCAACTACTTCTTAGAACACGACATTAAAGGCGATGATGTTGTCGTTGTATCACCAGACCACGGTGGTGTGACACGCGCACGTAAGTTAGCTGAATTTCTAAAAGCCCCAATTGCGATTATCGACAAGCGTCGTCCAAAAGCAAACGTGGCAGAAGTGATGAATATCATCGGTCGCGTTGATGGCAAAATCTGTGTGCTAATTGATGACATTATCGATACAGCGGGTACGATTACCCTTGCTGCGAATGCCTTGAAAGAAGCGGGTGCTAAGACTGTGTATGCATCTTGTACGCATCCAGTATTATCAGGACCAGCCTTGCAACGAATTTCAGATTCAGCAATTGAGCGCTTAGTTGTTACAGACTCTATCAATCTGCCAGAAGATCGTAAAATTGCCAAAATTGACGAAGTAAGCGTCGGTGAATTAGTAGCAGAGGCAATCAAGCGAATTCATGAGAACAAGCCAGTAAGTCCACTTTTCGAATCAAAATTGCCTTTAAAAGGTTAAGCCATAAAGGGAACCATCAAGAACGAAGTAATCGTTTTTGACGGTTCTTTTTTTGGACATTTTTAGTAAACTGTCTAAAAAAATTCAAAAGTAGTCGACAATTATTTGAACAAAAGGGAATTGAAGAATAGTATGGAGGTAGTAAAACTGATAAAAAAAGGAAGTGACAATGATGAAAAAAGGAACGAACTGTCTTGCGCTAGGTGTCGCTCTAATAGCGATAGGCACATTTTATTTAGCTAAAAAGACTGGCTTTTTTGAAGATGATGCTCACTTGTACGATGCCTTTGATTCAACACGCTAATTTGACTAAGAGGAGGAAAAGAAGATGCAAAAGAAAAAAGCAATCATGATTGGAGCAGGTCTAGCCAATATGGCTGCCGCAGTATACTTGATTCAAGAAGGTCATTGGCAAGGGAAAGATATCACCTTTTATTCTTTAGATGATCATGGTTCAAACGACGGAGCACCCACTGAAACTGTGACCGATGAATATTGGAATAAAAATCATCCCATGGACAATCAAAAAGGCTATCTGGCTCGTGGTGGAAGAATGCTTAATTATCGGACGTACGTCGATTTAATGGACTTGCTTGATCGCATCCCTTCTGTCACAGAACCAGGCATGACTGCAGCCGAAGATACGCGTGACTTTGATAGCAAACACCCGACCTTTGATAAGGCTCGTCTGATGGAAGGAGGCAAAGGAATCATTGATGGTGGTCATTTGGGCTTGGATACAAAGAGTCGGATGCGTTTGACCAAACTAATTATGATGCCTGATTCAGAAGAAGAAAAACTAGATAACGTGACAATTGCTGAATATTTTGCTGATAGTACTGCTTTTTTTGAATCGAACTTTTGGTTTATGTGGGAAACAACCTTTGCATTTCGGACAAAGAGTTCCGCCCAAGAGTTAAGAAGATATATGCATCAAATGATTTATGAATTTACTCAAATCGAGCATTTAGTTGGTGTCAATCGTACGCGCTACAATCAATACGAAAGCATAATGTTGCCATTAATTCAGTACTTAAAGCAACAAGGCTGTCAGATTGTACTAAATCGTCGGGTGGTTGATTGGACATTCAAAGACACACCGATGCAAGATGAAATTACCGTTACTGGCCTGCATATGATTCATACAGATACGGAAGAAAAAGAGTATGTACCTGTCGATCAAGATACAGCCGTCATTTTTACTAATGGTTCAATTACTGACTCAGCTACATTGGGTGATTTTGACACGCCTGCTGCAGAAAATATGGACTATGGTGCAGCTTCTGGCTTATGGAAAAAGGCGACGGAACGGTTTTACAATCTAGGAAATCCGGATAAATTCTTTGCCGACCGCGATGCAAGCGAATGGGTCAGCTTTACTCTAACGACAAAAAATCATTTGCTTCTAAATGAAATTACCCGCATTACGACACAAGAACCAGGCAATGCCTTGAATTCCTTTGTCTCGACCACCCCAATCACGCCGTTAAATCAAAAAGATGTCACGATGTCGATCGTGGTGCATCACCAACCGCACTTTACGACACAAAAACCAAATGAAACAGTTATCTGGGGCTATTTTTTGTATCCACGTAGAAGAGGAGAATTTGTCGACAAACCCTATATTGAAATGACCGGCAAGGAAATGTTAGAAGAACTCCTTGGACAATTAGCTAAAGTGGATCCAGGTCCGGTCAATATTCGCGAAAAAGCAGAAGCAATCATGGACAGTGTGATTAACAATATTCCAGTCTATATGCCTTATGCTTCCGCGTTGTTTAATAATCGTGCCAAATCCGATCGACCAACAGTGATTCCTGCACATTCGACCAATTTAGCCTTTACAGGAGAATTTGTTGAACAACCGTATCAAATGATTTTCACGGAACAAAGTGCTGTGCGCTCAGGTGAAATTGCGGCCTTCCATTTTGCGGGGATTCCAATGTCTAAATTAGTAAAAAATCCGCGCTATGACAAAGACTTGAAGACCTTGGCTAAAGCAGCGAAGAAACTATTTCAATAAATAAAAACGACCGTTTATTATCTATTCAGATAATAGGCGGTCGTTTGTTTCATATCTTTTTTTAAAAAGTATAGAGCAATCAAAGAAAAGAGCGAGGCAATACTGCCAATGCCAACACTTACAGTTGCCAAAAAATGCAGATGATGGATTGAAAAATAGATCCCCACCGCTACCAAATAACTAAATGTCCCTAGCTGTACTAAAAGATAGGCTCGATAGATTTTGGTATAGGTCTTTTTTTGTCGGACATGTAGCCATCGTGAGGCGGCATAGCAAGCTAGTGTCACCGCTAAAAACACGAAAAAAATTGGCAAAAGCAGACTCGACCATGCATGCTGAGCTAGATGATGAATGATAAAGACGACCGATGGCAAAAACAGTGCACAAGCAAATAAAAGATAGAAGATTCCCTCTAGTTTTTCAAAACGCATAGCAAAAACTCCCTTAAAAAAAACTCGTTATTTGAAGTGTAGCACAGCTTCTAGCAAATGACCATCTTTTCACAAGAGGATAATGAATTTTCAGATGGGATGGCGGTGACGAATTATCAGAAAATTTTTTCATTCTTTCTTGACAAATGTCGCAAATGTGGCTATATTTACAATCAATCAATAAAAAAATGCGGTGAAAAGAAGAGTACAATTTTTTTGGTTTTTAGAGAGTCTCGTTTTGGTGAAAAGAGATAGCTGAACTAATTGGAAGATGGTCTTGAAGCATTTGGATGTGAGCACAGCAAGCATTCAACGGTCGTTGCTCGTTAGCGCAACACAGTATGATGGTACTGGTAGAGGTTGAGTTCGTAAGGATTCGACGAACAAAGGTGGTCACACGAAGCATAACGCTCTCGTCCTTTTTCTTCAGATGAATGGAGAAAAAGGATGGGGGCTTTTTTTATTGAAAAAAGAGAGGGGTTTTTGGAAATGAAACGGTTTAAGAAATTGGGAGCAATCGCTTTAGGATTAGCAGCAACGGTGACGTTAGCTGCATGTGGAGGAAGCAAAGAAGCAACGAGTACGAGTGACTCAGACAAAGTAGTGACAAAAGTGGTCGGTGTGGCACCTGGACCTTATGGCGACATGGCAACAAAAGTTATCAGCCCACTATTAGAGAAAAAAGGCTTTAAATTAACAACCAAATTATTTAATGATTATGTTCAACCAAATAAAGCCTTGGCGAGTGGACAAATTGATGCCGACTTATTCCAACATACATCGTATTTGGAAAAATTCGCTGCAGATAATGACTTGAAATTATCAGTCGTTGAAGAAGTCCCAACACTAGGGATGGGGATTTATTCGAAGAAATTAAAAAGCTTAGATGATTTAGAAGATGGTGCGACAGTTGCCATTGCCAATGACGCATCAAATCTAGCTCGTACTTTGCAGTTATTAGCTGCGAACAACTTGATTACTTTGAAAGGCGATATTGATGAAACCAAAGCAACAGTTGATGACATCGCGACAAATCCAAAAAACCTAACGTTTAAAACCTTGGATGCTGCACAATTGGTTCGTTCAATGGATACGGTAGACATTGCTTTAGTCCCAGGAAATTATTCATGGGCTGCCGATTTAGATCCAGCTGATGCACTAGCTCTAGAAAAATTAAAAGAAAACTACAAAAACGTCTTTGTCGTTCAAACAGATGAAATCGACTCTGATTTCGCCAAAGCGGTCAAAGAAGTATTAGAAAGCCAAGAATTTAAGGATGCCATTGCAAAATCAGACTTTAAAGATTTTGACAAACCAGCCTTTTGGAGTGAATAAGAATGACAAACCAAGCAAAAATTGAATTACAAGCGGTGTCGGTCGCATTTAAAAAGCAAAAAAAAGAAATTGCTGCAGTCCAAGATGTCACGCTAACGATTGAAGCCGGTGAAATTTACGGCATTGTAGGTTTAAGCGGTGCAGGGAAGAGTACGCTGATTCGGACGTTGAACTTATTGCAACGTCCGACAGCGGGTCGTATCTTGATTGATGGGCAAGATATTACTAGCCTAAAAGGAGCGGCTATTCGCGATGTTCGTAAGAAAGTCGGGATGATTTTTCAGCATTTTAATTTGATTAGTAATCGAACCATCGCACAAAACCTGACATTTGCCTTAAAAGCTGCCAACTACCCAAAAGAGCAGCGAGAAGCGCGAGTGAAGGAAGTCTTGCAACTGGTCGATTTACAAGATAAGTACCATGACTATCCTAATAACTTGTCAGGCGGCCAAAAGCAGCGGGTCGGTATTGCCAGAGCAATCATTAACAATCCGGAAATTTTGCTGTGCGATGAAGCAACGAGTGCATTGGACGTCGAGACGACGGAAGAAATTTTGAAGTTATTAGCCAAAATCAACCGTGAGCTGGGCATTACGATTGTCTTTATCACGCATGAGCTAGAAGTCGCGCATCGCTTGTTTGATCGGATGGCCGTAATGGAAGATGGCCGCGTCGTTGAAGAAGGGCTTACCTATGACGTGTTTGCCAATCCAAAAGAATCTGTCACGAAGCGTTTAGTTGGCCGTTACTTTGACTTAGCGATTCCTGATGAATTAAGTCACTCTCTTTCAAAAGGAATAATTGTGGAGTTACGCTATCAAGGCAATCATACGTTAGATCCATTGATTTCGACCATTTCAAAAAACTATCCTGTGTCGATTGGCATTATTCATGGCAAAATCGAATACATTAAAGAACAAGCGATTGGTATTTTGCTTGTCTATGTCACAGGAACGCCAGGAGCCGTTCAAGAAGCGATTCATTCGATGCAAGAACAAGTTTCCTCATTGCGCGTGGTGAAGGAGGGGTAGAGATGGATTCAACGACAGAAATTTTGCAGCAGTATTTACCGCAAGCTTTGTGGGATACGTTTAAGATGGTGAGTATTTCGACAATCATCGGGGTTGTATTGGGCGGGTTAGTCGGCTTGATTCTTTTTTTAGCCAACAATGCCTTGTTTCATAAGCATGAGTGGTTGCATAAAGTTGTCGGCTTTTTGGTCAACGCTTTGCGGTCATTGCCATTTTTGATTTTATTGGTGACCTTGTTGCCTTTGTTGGCGTTGCTTTTGGGGGATCCCTATACACCAATGGGCGGAGCGGTTGCGCTGTCGATTGCGGCGATTCCTTTTTTTGCTAGGGTGGCAGAGAGCTCCTTTGCAGAAATCGACCATGGTGTCTTAGAAGCGAGTGTGGCACAAGGTGCGTCTACTTGGTTGATTATTACCAATGTCATCATCCCAGAAAGTTTGCCATCTTTGGTACGCGGCATTGTCTTGACGATTGTTAGTTTACTTGGGTATTCGGCGATGGTCGGTACGATTGGTGCAGGTGGGATTGGTGATTTGGCTATCCAATATGGTTACAATCGATACGAGACGATGGTCTTAGTTGTGGTTATTATTATTTTAGTGATTATTGTTCAGATTATTCAATGGTTGGGCGATTGGATTGCTCGCTATTTTACCAAATAAGGAGATAGATTCGGTATGAATGATACACATACTGTGCCAGAAAAATATATTACGCATCGTGTGACTGGTGAAAAAGGAAGAGCGGCAAAGATTGCCTTCCCTGAGACGGAAGCAGCGATTGCTGACTATTTAAAGCAAGCAGCTGCTCAAAAACAATCCGTCATTACAGTCGGTGCTTCTACTGGGTTGACGGGTGCGACCTTCCCGCAGACAGGTGAATGGTTGTTGTCACTTGAACACTATCGCAACATCTTGGCATTAGATGAAGAGACGCTGACGCTACATGTCCAGTCGGGTGTGACCTTGGCCGAGATTCAAGACTATCTTGAGCCAACGCCTTATTTTTATGCGCCCGACCCTGGATCCAAGCAAGCCACAATTGGTGGGACAGCAGCGACTAATGCTGGCGGGATGCGTGCCGTGAAGTATGGTGTCACGCGTGAGAATATTCGGAGCATGGTGGTTTTTCTTGCAGATGGCAGCAAGCTAGCAGTCGGCAGTCTAAACAACAAAGATAGTTCTGGTTATGACTTGAAGGATTTATTTATTGGCTCGGAAGGTACACTAGGAGTCATTACTGAATTAGGACTAAAATTGCGACCAAAACCAGCAGCCAAGGTGAGTGTCGTCATTGGCTTTGAACAGTTGGATGATTTGGCACCAGTTGTTTATCAAATTCTAGGTTCTTCTTTGCAGCCAGCAGCATTGGAGTTTTTTGATCGAGAGGCCATTCGATATGCGGAACGATTTCTAGCCGAAGACTTTCTTGAAATTGAGGGCGAGTGTTTCTTATTGTTGACACTTGATGGCTCAGATGAAGAAAGTGTCGCGCAACAATTGACGCAACTAAGTGATGCGAGTGCGAAAATGAAGAAGCAATCGTTTCAACCATTAAGAGAAGAGCAAGCACAGCGCATCTGGCGTTTGCGTGGTGCAATCGGTGCCGGTATCGAGCATGTGACTCAGCAAGAGCCATTGGATGTGGTCGTGCCGATTAATCAAATTACTGCTACAATTAAACGTCTAAGAGTTGTATGCCTGCAGTCCAATTTACGGGCAGTCTTCTTTGGTCATGCAGGCGATGGCAACATTCACATTTGTTTGTTACGAGAAGGCTTACCCCAAGAAGAATGGGAAGAGCGCTTGGCGGTGGTTTTACACCAAATTTATCAAGAAGTGGCCAAGCGAGGAGGGCTTCCTTCTGCTGAGCACGGGATTGGTTTATTGAAAAAGCCGTACTTTAAAGAGGCAATCGACCCTGTTAAATTACAAGTCATGCGCCAACTTAAGCAAGCGTTGGATCCACAAAATCGCCTAAATCCAGGTAAAATATTTGATATCACGGATAAATAAGATAGAAGAGGCTGAGAAAGAAGTCTTCAGCTTAAAAAGACCAGACCATTTGGAAGTTATTTTTTCAACTTTCGGATGGTCTTTTTATGGTTTATTTAAGAAAAAAAGCTTTTAATTCACCTATAAGTGATTGTCTGGTATCCTTTCAAAAATGAAGGGAGCGAGGATAATGGATTGTTGCAAATGGGCACAAGGGTCAGAACAACTACGGGCCTATCATGATGAAGAATGGGGAAGACCGGTACACGAGGATCAAAAATTATTTGAGGCCTTATCACTTGAAATCTTTCAAGCTGGCTTGAGCTGGGCCATCGTACTTAAAAAAAGAGCGGCCTTAACGACGAGTTTCTTTGACTGGCGGATAGAAAAAGTTGCTTTGATGCAACTGGCAGATATACAGAAAATGATGCACGATCCAGCGGTGATTCGCTATCGTAAAAAAATAGAAGCCATCCGTCATAATGCTCGATTGGTATTAGCCATTCAAGCTAGTTACGGTTCGTTTGATCAGTATATTTGGTCATTTGTAAAGCAAACACCAATCATCCATGATATTGAGGATGCACGAGCGATTCCAGCTGAGACGGAGCTGTCAAACGTGATTAGCCAAGAGTTAAAAGCAAAGGGATTTCAATTTGTTGGTGCCAAAACAGTTTATGCTTTCATGCAAGCTGTCGGGTTAGTAGATGACCATGAGAATCTCTGTAAAATGAAACGGCTAGAATAGCCATGGAAGTGAGGGATACGAATGAATAAGATAGGAGAAGTTTTGCTGGGGTCGATTTTTACAACTAGTGATACACAGCACTGGCTGATTCCTGTCTTACTAGTGTTAGCAATGATTAGTTGGTTTTTATGGAAGCAGTCAAAGAAGCGTTTGCGACATATCTTTTTCCTAGGATTGCTTCTTAGCTTGATCGGTGTGACAGTCAAGAGCACGACGGTGGTTTCTTCGACACTGTCTGATTTATTTACGAACAATGAAACGACAACAACTAGTGGATCAGCAGCAGAAAAAAAAAAGCAGCCAAAAAAGCTGCTCTTAAGAAACAATTACTAGCAGCATGGCAGTCTGTGGGCCAAGAGTATACGAGTCAATATTCAATTGCCATCTTAAATGCTGATGGACAAGAGGTTTCTTATACGACGACTGACAGTACCTTTTCTACGGCAAGTATTGTTAAAGTCAGTATTGCAGCGCAACTCTTACATAATAATGGCACTACGCAAACAACGCTATCGACGACACAAGCTAATTTGCTGACGGCTATGATTGAAAATAGTGACAACGATGCAGCCACATCGTTATTAACCAATGATTTGGGCGGCTATAGTAGTCTATCGTCAACGTATCAAGCATTAGATATGAATGACACAACGGCCAATGCAGATGCCTGGGGCTACACACAGACCACAGCCGAAGATCAAATTAAGCTTCTGTCGACAATTTTTGGGACAGCGGACTACTTAACGACGAATAGCCAAGACTATTTGCAGTCATTAATGAATACTATCTCGGCAGATCAAGCTTGGTGTATTAGTCAAGGAGCGACCAATTATTATTTGAAGAATGGTTGGTTACAAGATGAGGACGGCTGGATGGTTAATAGCATCGGGAAGGTCGAATTAGGCGATGACGAGTCGTATTTGATTGCTATCTTGACGAAAGAAAATACAACGTTTGAAGAGGGGCAAACCTTGATTGAAGCTCTGACAGAGCAGACAAACAGTGTGCTTTCCTCATCAGATAAGTAAAAAAACCAGAACGTCCAAAAGTTGTATCTCAAACTTTTGGACGTTCTGGTTTTTTTTAAATGAATAATAAGTTCTCTTCTTCTAAATCCAATGACCAAGTATGCGTGTCAAAATGATAGCATAATCTACCAATAGTCATGTCGCTTGCAATGGTGGGCGAGGCTGCAAGCTCTTCTTCAGCAATGAAAAGGGGGATGCACAATACTTTCGAATCTTGTGTGAGCTGATGAAAACAAAAAATCATCCCCTCTTTCATCGGCTCTCTTAAATTCTTTAATAAATCAACAGGCAAATTATCCAGAGTTGTCGCGCGCTTAAAGAATGAACGCTTCTCATTCATGCGCGCGATGGCTAACTGCTTGATGCGACCGGCTAAAATATGATAAAACTCATCCAAATAACGGTAATACACCCGAGCGACGTCGTGTGGCAAATCGAAGTAAACAAAATTATTTTGCAATTTATAGAAAAAAGGTGAGTGGAGGTGATTGCGCATGTGGCCAAAATAAAGCAGCTCCGAAATTTCAAGAGGAGACAGCTCTTTTAGCATGGATACGTCAGTGAAATCAATCCATTTATTTTCCTCATTCATGCGCCCTTTGGTAACCAATCGCGCGTAACGATCGACCGCACCGGCACCGCGAATAATCTTCAGGCCAGTATGTGTCTCATAATCGCCGTATTCCGTTGCAGGATTAAGCAGTAATAAGTTCTTTGGGGGGTGGACGACACCTAAGTGGAAATCTTTTGCATTGATGCCACGTGTAACCACGACGTTACTGGTTGTATCAATGTGAACATATACTGTTTGATCCATTCGTCTTCCCCTTTCATTGCGTACTATCCTTAGTTTATTTTACAACAAAATCCTCAGTTTGTTCGTTAAAATTAGGTTACAACAGTTCACTTGTTTCAGCAATCTTTGTAATCTTACTTTTTTGTCATAAGCATGGTATCATGAACAAGAGGTGACTGATTATGAAACTGGGGCGCATCAAAAATTGGCTGGTGAATCTAGCATTGCTTTTGTTACTGCTCATCGGTTTAGCATTAGTATTTAATAATCAAATTCGCTCGTTTTTTATGGCGCAACGTACTGCTCAGTATGAGTTGACTAACGTTTCCCAAGCGACCATTGAAAAGAACGAAAAAAAAGAGGCTTCCTTTGATTTTGATGCGGTCCAACCCATCAGCACGCAAGCGGTCTTAGAGGCACAGCTATCGAATAAAGCCTTGCCCGTCATTGGAGGCGTGGCGATTCCGAGTGTCTCGATTGATTTACCAATTTTTAAAGGTGTCTCCAATGAAGCGCTTCTCTATGGAGCGGGCACGTTTAGTCCGTCACAGCAAATGGGTGAGGGGAATTATGCGTTGGCTAGTCATCGGACGGATCGCCAAGACTTATTATTCACCTCATTGGATCAAGTAGAGACAGGTGCAGTCGTTTACTTAACGGATTTGAAAACAATCTATACCTATCGAGTCTATCGAAAGGCTCGGATTCAACCAACACAAGTCGAAGTCCTTGATGACGTTCCGAATAAAAAGATTGTCACATTGATTACTTGTGGAGAGTTGACGGGTGAGACGCGCATTGTCGTCCAAGGTGAATTAGAAGCAACGACTGCGATCGCTGACGCAACGAAAGACATGTTAGCTGCTTTTGAAATGGCGCAAAAAACGTATTAATCAAATGAGTGGGAGTGAGCAAAATGGCAGATGAATTTCGTTATGAAATTGTAGAAGAAATCGGCGTGGTGTCAACCAACGCAAAAGGATGGCAAAAGGAATTGAATTTGGTCAGTTGGAATGGTCGGCCGCCGAAGTTTGATTTACGTGATTGGGCCCCGAACCATGAAAAGATGGGCAAAGGCATCACACTAGCCAATGAAGAATTAGCAGAACTGAAAAAAATACTCACAACTATGTAATGAGGGTGAATCATGAAAAGTATGACCGGATTTGGCAAAGCACAAGTACAGACGGGCCAAGTGCAGATTGATATTGAAATAAAGACAGTCAATCAACGTTTTTTAGATACGCAATTTCGCATGCCACGAGTACTGAATGAATCAGAGCATTTGCTAAGAAAAGTACTGACTACCTACCTGACAAGAGGGCGTGTGGAAGTCTTTGTGACGCTCACTGATCTTGTGCCAAGAGCCAAAGAAGTGCGGATAGACTGGGATACAATTACAGCAATTGTCAATGAAGTAGAAGCTGAGAGTCAAATACGTTTTAGCGTAGTGCTTGCCAAAGAGCCATTAATCCAATCACTTTTGGTGCAGGAGCAATTTTTTACGTTGCAAGAGCAAGCATTGTCTGGTTTTGTGCCCGATGTGTTAGCGACTTTTGAGCAGGCTTTACAAGCAGTCGTAGCTAGTCGCTTGCAAGAAGGACAACTATTAAAGAATGTTTTATCAGAACAACAGGTTGCACTGAATGCGACATTAGCCGAGTTAAAAGGGTTTTATCAGACGTATGAGCAAGAGTATCAAGAGCGCTTGAGGAAAAAAATCAGCGACTATCTGAATGAAGTCGATGAAGCACGCTTACTGACAGAAATTGCCGTATTGATTGAGCGTGGGGACATTCATGAAGAATTGGACCGGCTTACGGTGCATCTTGTGAAGCTAGAGCAATTACTAGAGAAGACCGAGCCGGTGGGACGTGAACTAGACTTTTTGATTCAAGAAATGAACCGAGAAGTCAATACCATTGGCTCAAAATCGACAGCGATGGTGATTAAAAATGCTGTCGTCCAATTAAAAACCATTATTGAAAAGATGCGCGAGCAAGTCCAAAATGTCGAATAAGGCGTGGCTGATCCAACGCAGGAATAAAGAAAAAATTGTTCTTTTTAATGCTATTTTCAAGATAAACTTGAAACTTTCACAAAAAAAGTGCACAATAGACGTTAAGTAGATTTTTTTATTGAGAGGGCGTCGTTATGACTGAACGAGGGTTATTAATTGTTTTGTCTGGACCATCAGGAGTTGGCAAAGGTACAGTAAGAAAGGCCATCTTTGATAGCGAGGACAATGATTTTCAATATTCGATTTCGATGACAACGCGTAAGATGCGGGATGGCGAAACGGAAGGTGTCGATTATTATTTCCGCTCACGAGAAGAGTTTGAGGAATTGATTGCCACAGGTGAGATGCTAGAGTATGCAGAGTATGTCGGTAATTATTACGGTACTCCTTTGTCTTATGTACAAAAGACGCTAGATGAAGGCAAGGACGTCTTTTTAGAGATTGAAGTCCAAGGTGCAAAGCAAGTAAAAGAAAAAGTGCCAGATGGTGTCTTTATCTTTTTAACACCCCCAGACTTGAGCGAGTTACGCTCACGGATTGTTGGACGTGGAACAGATGCGATGGAAGTCATTGATGAGCGCATGCGTGTGGCACGAGAAGAGATTGAAATGATGGCGTTGTATGATTATGCGGTTGTAAATGATGAAGTCCCTAAAGCTGTGAAGCGTGTGAAAGAAATCATCGCCACAGAGCATTTTCGGGTCAATCGAGTCATTGGTAAATATAGAAAAATGTTAGAGGAGTTGTAAGAGTATGATGTTAAAACCTTCCATTGATTCACTGTTAAATCAAGTGAACTCAAAGTATTCATTAGTTATCTTAGCGAGCAAGCGCGCGCATGAATTAGATGCTGGCGCCCAAGCGACCTTAGAAAAATTTGATTCTGTAAAAAGTGTCGGGCAAGCACTAGAAGAGATTGATGCAGAGACAGTTGTCGTTGATCCTCATCCAGAAGTTAAACGAGCACGCTTGAAATTAGAAGCTGAAGAACAAAAAGCCAAAAAAGAGCTAGAGCAAAAAGACTTAGAAAAGCGCATCAAACAAGAACAAAAACTATAACAGGTGGGGGCAGAGTGAGCAATCATACTCTGTCCATTCTTTTTTTGTCGCATCGTGTCCTTGGGTTGTGTTACAGACAAACTGAGTATTTTCTAGTAAAATAAAGCTGCGAGTAAGCAAGGAGGGATAAGGAAATGAATATTGCGCAAGTCATTGTCGATGTACCAACAATGCAAACCGATCAGCCGTTTTCTTATTTGATTCCAGAAGAAATGCTTACGGTGATTGAGCCAGGCATGCGGGTCGAAGTACCGTTTGGCAATGGCAATCGACATATCCAAGGCTTTGTGGTCGAGCTCACTCAGCTACAAGAGTCAGAACATGAATTAAAAGAACTCATCCGACCCCTTGACGTCACACCAGTCTTGAACCAAGAATTATTGGCGCTAGCTGATTATATGAAAGAAGAGACATTTTCATTTAAAATTACTTGTCTACAGACCATGTTACCGAGTGTGCTAAAGGCTAAATACGACAAGCAAATCCAAGTGCTTGTGCCTAGTGCATTGCCAAAAGAGTGGCAAGAGTTCTTTGCGCAAGGAGTGGTGCCGTATGAAGAAGCCATCCAACAAATGGGCATCGCGGCCATCCAAAAATTACGACAAGCCGGCATACTTGATATCCAGTATTTGGTTAAAAAACAAAACCGCGTACAAGCCATAAAGATGGTGTATTCGACCGTTACGGCAGAGAATTACCAACAATTTGTCCAGTCTATTCGTAAAGGTGCCACCCGAAAAGTGCAGCTACTGGAGCGCTTGACGCAAGTGCCTAAGCGTAAGTTGCAAGAGTATCTAGATGAAGGAATCTCTCGTGCTGTGATCAATCAGGCAGCCAAAGAGGGGTGGTTACGAATAGAGGAAGAAGAGCGCTACCGTGATCCTTATGCCAATCGTTCATTTGCGCCCTCTTCCCCTTTACAATTAAATGCTGAGCAAGAAGCTGCGCTCAAAGCGTGCGAGCAAGCGGAAGGTCAGAGTCAAACGTTTTTACTTGAAGGCATTACAGGTAGCGGGAAAACAGAAGTGTATTTGCAAGCGATCGCCAGTGTCTTAAAAAAAGGCAAAACGGCGATGATGCTCGTACCCGAAATTGCCTTGACACCTCAAATGGTCGAGCGCTTCAAAGGTCGTTTTGGCGAAGCTGTTGCAGTCTTACATAGCGGTCTCTCGCAAGGAGAAAAGTATGACGAGTGGCGCAAAATCGAACGCAAAGAAGCCCAAGTCGTCGTCGGTGCTAGATCGGCGGTGTTTGCGCCATTAGAAGATATCGGCTTGATTGTTGTCGATGAAGAGCATGAGTCTAGCTACAAGCAAGAAGAAACACCGCGCTACCATGCGCGAGATTTGGCTCTTTGGCGCAGCAAGTACCATCACTGTCCAGTCATCTTAGGAAGTGCTACGCCGTCTTTAGAGTCACGGGCCCGTGCGCAAAAAGATGTCTATCACTTTTTACAATTAAGTCAACGAGGCAATCCCAACGCACTCCTACCAAGTGTCGCCATTATAGATATGAAACAAGAAATCATACGCAAAGATACGACCACTTTCTCACGCGTCTTACAAGAAAAGATTCACGACCGTCTCGAGAAAGAAGAACAAGTCGTCTTGATGCTAAATCGTAGAGGGTATTCATCGTTTGTTATGTGTCGTGATTGTGGCTTTGTCTTACCTTGTCCAAACTGTGACATCTCGTTAACTTTGCATATGGATACCAAAACAATGCGTTGCCATTACTGTGGGCATGAAGAGCGCATCCCGCATCAATGCCCTAGCTGTGGCAGTGACAAGATACGCTACTACGGGACCGGTACACAAAAAGTACAAGAAGAGCTACTCCAATTATTCCCCGAGGCCTCTGTTTTAAGAATGGATGTCGATACGACGCGGAAAAAAGGCGCGCACGAGCGAATTTTACGAGCGTTTTCGGAAAAGAAAGCTTCGATTTTATTAGGTACGCAAATGATTGCCAAAGGATTGGACTTTCCAGATATTACGCTAGTCGGCGTATTAAATGCCGATACATCGTTGAATTTACCTGATTTTCGTGCAAGTGAGCGGACGTTTCAGCTATTGACCCAAGTCAGTGGTCGTGCGGGAAGAGCGCAAAAGCCAGGAGAAGTAATTATCCAGACGTTTAACCCTGAGCATCACGCGATTGTCTTATCGCAGCAGCAAAATTATGAAGCATTTTATCAAAAAGAGATGCATCTTCGTCATCAGAGTGACTATCCGCCGTATTATTTTACAGTCAAGATTGTCGCCAGTCATGAACAAGAAGAACCAGCAGCACGCAAGATGTACCAGGTCTTTCGAGAAGTCGAGCAGGTGCTTAGTCCACAAGCCAAAATTCTCGGCCCTACACCACATGCGATTATGCGCATCAAAAACCGCTACTACTATCAAATTATCATCAAATACAAACGAGAGCCTCAGCTGGCTAGCTATCTGAAAGAATTATTGGAACGTAGCCAAGTCGACCAAAGAAATGGATTGTTTCTTTCGATTGATAAAGAACCACTTTCGTTTATTTAAAAAAGGAGCGCACCATGCGATACCCAATTATTATTCAACCAGATGAACAACTGAGAAAGCCAAACCAAGAAATTCAAGAGCTGACCGATGAGTTAGTTTACTTATTAGATGATATGTATGAGACGATGCTGGCCCATGATGGTGTGGGAATAGCAGCACCGCAGATTGGCAAAAATTTGCAGATGGCGGTGGTTGAGGTCGATGAAAATGATCGGTTTGACTTAATTAATCCTCAAATTATTGATCGCAAAGGCAAGAGTGTCTTTGTAGAAGGCTGCTTAAGTATTCCGCACGTCTTTGGTACAGTAGAACGAGCAGAAGAAATTACGGTGCGTTATTATGACCGTGAAGGCGATGAGATGGAAGTGACGGCTTATGGGTATTTAGCCCGTGCCATCCAACATGAGATTGATCATTTGAATGGGGTATTGTTTACAGATAAAGTACTAGAAGCCATTCCAGAAGAAGAACTTGAAAACTATTATGAGGAGCATGAACATGACTAAACTAATCTTTATGGGCACACCGGCGTTTTCAGTCCCTATTTTAGAAGGATTAAGTGAACAAGGTTCCGAAATAGTAGCAGTAGTGACCCAACCTGACCGACCAGTTGGCCGCAAGAAAATCGTGCAACCGACACCAGTCAAGGAAGCCGCACTTAAGCTAGGTATTCCGGTCTTGCAACCAGAAAAACTCTCCGGCTCACAAGAACTCGAGCAGCTGATTGCGCTGGCGCCTGATTTGTTGGTGACGGCCGCTTATGGGCAATTTTTACCAGAGCGCTTGCTACAAGCTCCTACCCACGGCGCCATCAACGTCCATGCGTCATTGCTACCCAAATATCGCGGTGGTGCACCGGTTCATTATGCCATTATTGAAGGTGAACAAGAAACGGGTGTCACCATCATGGAAATGATCAAAAAGATGGATGCTGGTGGAATCTACGCACAAGAAAGCTTACCAATTACCTCAACCGATGATGTCGGCACGATGTTTGATAAATTAAGTTTATTGGGCAAAGAGTTGTTGTTACGCACCTTGCCAACATTATTATCTGGTGCATTGCAACCAATCCCTCAAAATGAGGAAGAAGTGACTTTTTCACCAAATATTACTCGCGAACAAGAGGCGATTGATTGGCAAAAAACAGCCCATCAAATTGACTGCCAAGTGCGGGGCATGCGTCCATGGCCAGTCGCCTTTACGACGTACGAAGGAGCGCGCTGGAAAATTGTAGACGTGCAACCACAAGTGAAAAAAACAACGGCAACGCCGGGAACAATTATCGAAAAAACCAAAACCATTTTGGCGATTGCTTGTGGCGAGGGCACGGTGCTTCATCTATTACGCTTAAAACCAGCAGGTAAAGGCGAACAAACAATTGCTAGCTTCTTGAATGGCAGTGGCCAAAGTGTACAGGTAGGTGAACGATTAGGTGAGTAAAACAGTCACTAAGACCGTACGTTATATCGCTTTCACCCTATTGGAACGAGTCGATAAAGGTGGAGCGTATTCCAATCTAGCCATTAAAGAGGCGATTGCCACGACACAATTAAATGAAAAAGACGCACGCTTGTTGACAGAGCTCGTCTATGGGACAATCGGTAACCAGTTGCGCTTGGATTATTACTTAGCACCGTTTTTAAAAAAGGCGAAGAAAGTCGACAGATGGGTCAAGGTCTTATTGCGTATGTCGGTCTATCAGCTGCATTTTCTGGATAAAGTCCCTAGTCATGCGATTTTTAATGAAGCAGTAGAAATTGCCAAATACCGCGGCAATGTAGGTGTCGGTCAATTTGTAAATGGTGTCTTACGTCAATTGCAACGAGTCGGCGTGCGAGATGTGGAGCAAATTGCTGAGCCAATGGAACGTGTATCCATCACGTATAGTTTGCCGATGTGGCTTGTACAAGCGTTGGTCAAACAAATTGGCCTAGAAGCGACAGCAGAGCTAGGCGCGTCCTTGATGAAGCCAAGCCATGTCAGTGCGCGTGTCGATACGCGTGTTTGCACCATGCAAGAAGCGCTCGACTCATTAGCTGCAGAAGGCATTACGGCACAGCCAAGTGCGATTTCACCAGTTGGTCTAGTTGGAGAAAAAGGCTTTTTAGCCGGTAGCGAATTATTTACACGCGGCCAGCTAACAATCCAAGATGAAAGCTCTATGCTAGTGGCTCCCATGCTAGCGATCGAACCAGGAGATAAAGTCTTAGATGCCTGTGCTGCTCCGGGAGGCAAGACGACCCATATAGCGACTTACTTAGATGCTGAAAAGGGTGGCGAAGTACGTGCCTTAGATATTCATCCACATAAAGTAGCCTTGATTGAAGAAAATGCTATGCGCTTGCATGTCGAAACGGTCGTTCATGCGCAGCAATTAGATGCTCGCAAGGTGTCTGAAGTATTTGCCCCGGAGACATTCGACCGTATTTTAGTCGATGCCCCTTGCTCGGGTATTGGCTTAATTCGACGCAAACCAGATATCAAATACCAGAAAACACCACAAGATTTTACCAATTTACCTAAGATTCAATTAAGTATCCTTGAAAGTGTTGCGCCCACTTTGAAATCAGGTGGACGAATGGTCTATAGTACGTGTACAATCATGGAAGAAGAGAATGAGCAAGTAGTGGCTGCTTTCTTAGCGAAGCATCCAGAATTTGAATTGGTCGAACCCGTCGTATCAGAGAGTGTGCGTGGAGCAATCAAAGATCATATGTTAACGATTTATCCGCAAGCATTCCATACGGATGGATTCTTTATTAGTTGTTTACAAAAGAAGTAACGAGGTGACAAGAATGGAAGTCTGTTTTTTAAGTGATGTTGGCCAAAAGCGGCATACGAACCAAGATTACGCTCAAGTCTATTACAATCGTCAAGGCTATCTTTTAGCATTATTGGCAGATGGGATGGGTGGACACCAAGCCGGAGATGTCGCAAGTATGCAAACAGTCGAAGACATTGGCAAAAAATGGCAAGAAGCAGAAGTAGATACCGGTGAAGAAGTTGCAAAATGGTTAATTCAGACCATCCAAGATGAGAATCAAGTCATCAAAGAATTGGGTGAGTCACGGGCCGAATTAAATGGCATGGGAACAACGATTGTAGCTGTCGTAAGTATAGCTGATCAATTTATTATTGCCTATGTAGGTGATAGTCGTATTTATTTGTTGCGCGAAGGACAATTGATTCAGTTGACAGAAGATCACTCTCTAGTGAATGAGCTAGTCAAATCAGGAGAAATCTCACCTGAGATGGCCGTAAACCACCCACGTAAAAATGTTCTGACACGCTCGATTGGCATGCCCAATACCTTAGAGGTTGATGTGGCCAACCATTTTTATCAAGAAGATGATTATTTATTGTTGTGTTCAGATGGGTTAACAAACATGGTGACAGAAGGTGAAATGGCGCAGATTATTGAAGAAAGCCCCTCAATGCCCGCGGCGTTGCAAGCCTTAATTGACCGTGCCAATGAATACGGTGGCCTAGACAATATCACGGCACTCTTATTGCATTATGGAGGTGAAGTCATTGCTTGATATCGGTAAAAAAATTAATGACCGCTACTTAATTATTGGCAATATCGGTAGTGGTGGGATGGCAAATGTCTTTTTAGCCCGCGACTTGATTTTGGATCGCGAAGTAGCGGTCAAAGTCTTACGCTATGACTTCCAAAATGATCAAGCAGCCATTCGCCGCTTTCAGCGTGAAGCGCTGGCTGCTACTGAGCTCGTCCATCCGAATATCGTCTCTGTATATGATGTTGGAGAAGAAGACGGCCAACAATATTTGGTGATGGAATACGTCAAAGGAATGGATCTAAAACGGTATATCCAAACACAGTATCCGATTGCCTATGACAAAGTTGTCGATATTATGGATCAGATTTTATCAGCGATGTCCTTAGCCCATCATCATCGCATTATCCATCGTGATTTAAAGCCACAAAATATTTTGATTAACGAAGAAGGCGTCGTTAAAATCACTGATTTTGGGATTGCCATTGCGCTCTCTGAGACGTCGATTACCCAGACGAACTCGATGCTAGGCTCGGTGCATTATCTTTCACCTGAACAAGCACGTGGAAGCATGGCGACCAATCAATCAGATATTTATGCGATGGGAATCATTCTTTATGAGATGATTACCGGACGGGTACCATTTGATGGTGAATCAGCAGTTACGATTGCGCTGAAGCATTTCCAGGATGAATTGCCAGATATTCATATTTATAGTCAACAAGTCCCTCAAGCATTAGAGAATGTTGTGTTAAAGGCGACAGCGAAAGATCCAATCAATCGCTACAAGACGACAGAAGAGATGCAAGCAGATTTGTATACGTCACTAGATGCCAATCGGGCCCAAGAAGCAAAATGGTCACCAGTCCCGATTTTGGATGAAACTCGCGCCATCGAACCAATCGAAGAAGTCGTACCAGAAGCACCTAGTGTTCCCGAAGATGTCGTAGAGGAGCAGCCGACCAAAAAGAAACCCAAGCGTCGTTGGTGGATTCTTCCTTTGATTGTCTTATTGATTGTGCTAACAGCTGGTGGGTATTGGGTCTATGCAAGTGGGCGCCAAGAAGTGACCATACCTGATGTGAGTAATCTTAGCCAAACAGCTGCTGTCGAAAAGCTGACCAATGCAGGCTTAAATGTTCGGAATACAACCAAAGAAGTTTCTAGCGATGAAGTAAAAAAAGGGAACGTTGTAAGGACTGACCCGCAAATAGGTACAGAAGTGAAAAAAAATAGCCGGGTAACCTTATACATATCCACTGGGAAAGATACCGTAGACATGCAAGATTATACGGATCAGACCGTTGCAGATGCGAAAAAAGCACTCATTGCCCTCGGGTTTGTCGAAGCGAATATTACATCTACGGAAGAATATAGCGATGAGGTAGACAGTGGCAAAATCATCTCGCAAACACCTGCAACAGATGACAAAGTCGTACCAAGTGAAGCGAAGATCGCCTTTGTCGTAAGTAAAGGAAAAGAGCCGGTGACGGTTCCTAACCTTGTCGGTATGACGAGTAGTCTAGCCGTTCAATCACTAGCGGATATCGGCATTACCAGTCCAGATATCACCTACCAATACAGTGATCAAGATAAAGGGGATGTCATTGCTCAAAGTCCAAATAGTGGACAACAAGCCATCCCAGGAGAAACAACTGTGACACTTGTTGTTAGTAGTGGGATTGAAAAAGTGACAGTTCCTGACCTAACTGGTAAAACGAAAGCCGAAGCAACCAAAGCTTTAAGTGATCTTGGCCTGACCATGACGACGACAGAAGAATACAGCGATACTGTCAAAGAAGGATCTGTCATAAGTAATGATCAGACGAATCAAGAAGTCAAAAAAGGAACAGCAATCGCCGTTGTCTTATCTAAAGGCAAAGAGCCTGAGAAAAAGACATTCACTGTTAATTTAACTGCGGCTTTTGATAAAGATGGCGCGGACACGCAAGTAATCAAAGTCTCTATCAGTGGGGCAGACGATCCGACTGGTCAAGTCAATGAAGTGACATTGACCAAAGATTCTGATGACTATACTCAAGCGATTGCAATTACCGTTAGTGGTGATAACAAAGCAACAATCACGATTACGAGAAATAATACGCAAGTTGTCAGCCAGCAAGTCGATCAAGCAAAACAAATTACCATTCCATAAAAGGCTGAAATAACTTGTTCAGCTACAAGTATAAGACCAGAAAAGCTAGAAGTTGTTTCTCAAACTTTTGGCTCTTCTGGTCTTTTTCTACAACAAGAGGCAAAGCAGAAAGTTGTTTCTTTTTACAAATCGATGTATAGTGAACAAACAACAAATTCTCACAGGCGATAAGCCTTCTTCTTTCCAATGAGAAAAAAATTGGGTATAATTAAGGTCAGTATTAGTCAAGGGAGGAACGAATTCATGGCGCAACAAAATACCTCTGATTTAATCGAAGCCTATATTAAGCAGATTTTAGAAGAGAGTGAAATCATTGAAATCCGACGGGCCGAGATGGCTAGTTTGTTTCATTGCGTTCCCTCACAAATTAACTATGTCATTAATACTCGCTTTACCATCACCCGCGGCTATAGTGTCGAAAGTAAGCGAGGTGGCGGTGGCTACATTCGCATTGAGAAGGTTCGCATGAGCAGTTGTCATCAGTTTTTGGAGCATGTCAAGCGATTGTTTGGCGATGAGTTGACCGAAAAGGATGCCATTGCGATTATTCAAAAGTTGTATGAAGAAGAAATTATAACAGAGCGAGAAGGGCATTTGTTGTTAACGACAATTGCCAAAAGTGTGTTAACTATTGCTGAAGAAGATCAAATTCGTGCGTCTCTAATGCGTGCTATATTGGAACGTTTGAGTTATGAAGATAGGAAGTGACTAGTATGGATGAATTATTCACACCAAGAGCAAAAGCCGTATTAGCAATTGCTCAAGAAGAAGCAAAATATTTCAAGCATCAATCGGTCGGTTCTGAGCACCTCTTATTGGCACTCATCATCGAACAAGAAGGAATTGCAGGTAAGGTCTTACGAGAAATGAATGTCCAAGAAAATGACGTTCGCGAAGAAATTGAGCATTTGACTGGTTATGGCATGGTAAAAGTATATCCAGAAGGTAGTTTTTTACCATACTCACCACGAGCAAGACAAATCTTTGCTTATGCTGGTGATGAGGCCAAACGCTTTGGCTCTCAACAAATCGGCACGGAGCATTTATTATTGGGATTGATGCGTGATGAAGAGATTTTAGCCTCTCGCATCGTCTTGAACTTAGGCTTTAGCCTAGCCAAAGTCCGTCAATTACTAAAAAAAACAATGGGCGTCTCTGAGAATAAAGCTGCTGGTAATCGCCGGCGCCAAACACGTTCGAACAATCAAGCAGACGGGACCCCAACATTGGATGCCTTGGCGCGTGATTTAACCAAATTGGCGCGCGAAAACCGCTTGGATCCAGTCGTTGGTCGGACCAAAGAAGTCAAGCGCTTGATTCAAATTTTAAGTCGTCGTACGAAAAATAACCCGGTCCTAGTCGGCGAACCAGGTGTCGGTAAGACAGCTATTGCAGAAGGCTTGGCCCAAAAAATCGTCAACGGTGAAGTCCCAGACGATATGCAACAAAAGCGCCTAATGATGCTAGATATGGGTGCTTTAGTAGCCGGGACAAAATACCGCGGGGAATTCGAAGACCGCATGAAAAAAATTATTGATGAGATTTACCAAGATGGTCAAATCATTTTGTTCATCGATGAATTGCATACCTTAATTGGAGCAGGAGGAGCAGAAGGGGCAATCGATGCCTCGAACATTCTGAAACCAGCCTTAGCGCGTGGGGAATTGCAGACGATTGGTGCGACCACTTTAGATGAATACCAAAAATATATCGAAAAAGATTCTGCTTTAGAGCGACGTTTTGCGCGTGTGCAAGTCGATGAACCGACAGCAGAAGAAGCAGAAGAAATCTTAAAAGGGCTCCGTCCACGCTACGAAGAGCACCATGGCGTAGAAATTACTGACGATGCATTGCATGCGGCCGTCCAACTATCCATTCGTTACATTAACTCACGCCAATTGCCAGATAAAGCGATTGACTTGATGGATGAAAGTGCTGCGAAAGTGCGGTTGGATAAAGCGGATGAAGCGACTCGCTCGACCGTTTTACAAAATCAATTGGTTCATTTGATGGAACAAAAAGAAATGGCCATTCGTGACCAAGCATTTGATGAAGCAGCCGCGATTCGCCAAAAAGAAAAAGTCGTTAGCCAAGAATTAGCAGCGTTGACATTAAAAGAAGCAAATGAAGTGGCTAATTATCAAGATGAAGTCTCTGCAGAAGATGTCGCAGGCGTCGTGTCACAATGGACAGGCATTCCTTTGAATCAGTTAGAGAAAAAAGAAAGTGAACGCTTGTTGCAACTAGAAAGTATTTTACATCAACGCGTAGTCGGCCAAGATGACGCAGTCAAAGCAGTGGCCCGTGCCATTCGCCGTGCGCGCAGTGGCTTAAAAGATCCGAATCGTCCGATTGGCTCATTTATGTTCTTAGGACCAACTGGTGTCGGCAAGACGGAATTAGCAAAAGCATTAGCTGAAGCGATGTTTGGTAGTGAAGATGCCTTGATTCGTGTCGATATGTCTGAGTACATGGAAAAATATAGCACCTCACGCTTGATAGGGTCTCCTCCAGGCTATGTGGGCTATGATGAAGGTGGTCAATTAACAGAAAAAGTACGCGCCAAACCATATTCTGTTATCTTGCTTGATGAAGTCGAAAAAGCACATCCAGATGTCTTTAATATTTTGCTACAAGTATTAGACGATGGTCGCTTGACCGATTCAAAAGGGCGTAACGTTGACTTCAAAAATACGATTTTGATTATGACGTCAAATATCGGTGCAACCCAAATTCGGGAAGAAAAAAATGTTGGCTTTAATGTCGTTGATGTCAGCAAAGATTACCAATCAATGCAAAAAAGGATTATGCAAGAGCTGAAAAAAGCGTATCGACCTGAATTTTTAAACCGGATTGATGAAACAGTCGTCTTCCGTGCGTTAAACCAAGAAGAAATTCATGAAATTGTGAAAATCATGAGTCAATCGATTGTTCGACGCTTGCAAGATCAAGAAATTCAACTAAAAATCACACCAGCTGCTTTAGATGTGATTGGCAAAGTTGGTTTTGATCCAGAATACGGAGCGAGACCAATCCGCCGTGCCTTGCAAAAAGAAGTGGAAGATCGCTTGAGTGAAGCGTTACTTGCCGGTCAAGTGCACCTAGGAGATCGAGTAACCATTGGCGCGAAGAAAGGAATCATCACCCTATCTGTGCGTGAGCCAAAAGAAAAGAAAGTCTTACAAGAAGTCTAATAAAAGCTATCTGATCATGAGCGATATGTGCTCGGATTAGGTAGCTTTTTTCTTCGTGAAAAAAAGAAAAGGTTCTTCATTTCACAAATAGTTTGTGATAATATGAATAAGTTGATAGGAGGAGAGAATATGATTGAATTGATTGCAACAGTTGAATCACTTTCACAAGCGGAGGCCTTGCTTTCGTACGTGGATACTCTCTATTTTGGTGAAGAGCAATTTGGTTTGCGCTTGCCGCACTCGTTTTCTAGAGAGCAGCAAGCCGAGTTGGTTGCTTTGGCACATCAAAAAGGGAAAAAAGTGACCGTTGCCGTAAATGGTATCATGCATACAGAAAAAATGACAGAAATTCCAGCGTATTTAGCTTTTTTACGGACTATTAAAGTAGATCAGATTGCGATTGGGGATCCAGGAATTATCTATGTGATGAAGCATCAGCCGGAATTGGCGATTCCCTTTATTTATGATGGTGAGACGCTAGTGACGAGCGCCAGACAGATCAACTTTTGGGCGAAAAAAGGGGCAGTCGGCGCCGTACTCGCACGTGAAGTTCCCTTTGAAGAGATGCACTCTCTTGTGGAAAGTGTCACAATTCCGACTGAAGTGTTGGTCTATGGAGCGACCTGTATTCATCAATCCAAGCGACCATTGTTACAAAATTACTATCACTTCACCAAGCAAAAAGAGCAGGCCAGCAAAGAGCGCGGTCTCTTTCTTTCAGAACCAAAAAAACCCGATACGCATTATTCCATTTTTGAAGATAGTCACGGCACACATATCTTTGCCAATAATGACCTATGTCTGACTGACGAGCTAGCTGAGCTAGTGGCTACTGGCTACGGCACGTGGAAGCTAGATGGTCTTTTCACACCGGGGGATAGCTTCGTTGAAGTCACAAGCTTATACCATCAAGCACGCCAAGCCATACTAGCTGGTACGTGGGATGAGCACCAAGGGCAAGCGTTATTTGCTAAGCTGGCGGCAATTCATCCCCAGTCACGCAAACTCGATACAGGATTTTACCATCTCGATCCAACAAAAATAAAATAACTCAAGGAGGGTTTCTTTTACCATGCAAGTAAAAAAACCACTGAAACGTCCAGAGATTTTAGCGCCAGCTGGGACCTTGGAAAAATTAAAAACAGCGATTCATTATGGAGCGGATGCTGTATACATTGGCGGCAATGCATATGGATTACGTAGCCGTGCGGGAAATTTTTCTTATGAAGAAATGGCAGAAGGTGTCGCGTACGCCAAAGCGCATCAAGCCAAAGTCTATGTGGCAGCAAATATGGTTACCCATGAAGGCAATCAAGAAGGGGCGGGTGAATTTTTCCGCCAACTACGGGATGTCGGTATTTCAGCAGTTATTGTATCTGATCCAGCGTTAATCGAGATCTGTATTACCGAAGCGCCAGGATTGCCAGTGCACTTATCGACGCAAGCATCGGCCACAAATGTCGAGACATTAGAATTTTGGAAAGAAGAAGGCTTGGAACGCGTCGTATTGGCGCGTGAAGTGTCAATGGAGGAAGTTGCTGCTATTCGTGCCAAGACCGATATTGAGATTGAAGCCTTTATTCACGGTGCGATGTGTATTTCGTATTCTGGCCGCTGCACCTTGTCCAATCACATGTCGATGCGTGATGCCAATCGTGGAGGCTGTTCGCAGTCTTGTCGTTGGAAATACGACTTATACGACATGCCATTTGGCTCTGAGCGCCGGTCATTAACCAATCAAGGAGCGGTGGCAGAAGAGTTTTCGATGAGCGCGGTAGATATGTCTATGATTGAACATATTCCTGATTTGATCGAAAATGGCGTCGATAGTTTTAAAATTGAAGGGCGGATGAAGTCGATTCATTATGTATCGACAGTGGCCAATGTATACAAGGCAGCCGTCGACAGCTATATGGCTGATCCCGAACACTACGTCTGCAAGCAAGAATGGGTTGATGAGTTGTGGAAAGTAGCGCAACGAGAGTTAGCAACGGGTTTTTATTATCATGTTCCTACCGAAAATGAGCAATTATTCGGTGAGCGTCGTAAAATTCCGGAATACAAATTCATCGGTGAAGTAATGGCTTACGATGAACAAACCAAAGTAGCCACCATTCGTCAGCGTAACTACTTTTCAGTCGGCGATGAAATCGAATTTTATGGCCCAGGCTATCACTTTGAACAGACTGTCTTAGAGATGAAAAATGAAGAGGGCGAGGCCATTGATCGTGCGCCGAATCCAATGATGATACTAACGATGCCCGTCGTTGAACCCGTTCAAGTCGGTGATATGATGCGGAAGAAGAAATAAGAACGAAGAGGCCGAGATAGATTCAAGCAACCAGAAAATCCAGAAGTTGTTTCGCAAACTTTGTGGGTATTCTGGTTGTTTGCTTGCTAATTCGGTCGCGCTGGTTTATTTGAAATCAGCGAAAAAGTATGTGACACCTTTTCCACAAGTTACTTGTCTTGACCGACTGTCAGACGCGTGGTAGCTTAATGATAAGTTATTCTATGAGGAGTGAAGAGATGAGCCAAGTGAAGTCGTATGATTATATTGTGATCGGAGGAGGTAGCGGTGGGATCGCCTCTGCTAATCGTGCGGGAATGCATGGAGCAAAGGTGTTATTAGTAGAGGGAAATGAACTAGGTGGGACGTGTGTCAATGTGGGCTGCGTGCCCAAAAAAGTTATGTGGCAAGCAAGTGATTTACTGGAGAGTGTTCGCCGAGACACTTCCGGCTATGGGATTTATGCACATGTGGACAAAGTTGATTTCACGGAGCTTGTGGATAACCGTGAAGCATACATTACCTATCTTCATAGCGCGTATCAAAAGGGATTAGACGGAAATAACGTAACAGTTTGTAGAGGTTATGCACAATTTGTGGATAACCATACGATTTCTGTGGATAACCAATTGTTTGAAGCCAAGCATATTTTGATTGCGACGGGAGGACGGCCAAAACCATTGGCCATTCCAGGTGGGGAGTATGTGATTGACTCAGATGGTTTCTTTGCCTTAAGAGAATTGCCAAAAGCGGTACTTGTACTTGGCGGCGGCTATATTGCGGCGGAGTTAAGTGGCGTCATTCATGGCTTGGGTAGTCAAGTGACGTGGGCGTATCGCAAGGGATTGCCACTAAGGACGTTTGATCAGATGCTTTCAACCAATTTAGTTGAGCTATATCAAGAGATGGGTATTGGGATGTGGCAAGATGCCGTTGCGAAAAAAATCGAAAAAGTCGGTTCAACGTATCAAACGACTTTTGAAGATGGTCGTACTGTGGTGAGTGAGTGCGTCATTTTTGCCGGTGGTCGCCAACCGAACACTGGGAATTTAGGCTTAGAAAAAACCGACGTCACATTGGATGACCAAGGGTTTATTCAAGTTGACAAATTTCAAACGACGACAAGTGAAAACATTTACGCTGTCGGCGATGTGACGGGTGCGGTAGAGTTAACACCTGTCGCGATTGCAGCGGGCAGACGTTTGTCTGAACGATTATTTAATCAACAAACTGAATTATTTTTGGATTACCATTTGATTCCGACTGTGGTCTTTACCCATCCACCTATTGCGACCATCGGACTGTCCGAACAGCAAGCAAAAGAGCAGTATGGTGAAGAGGAGCTGACCATCTATCGCAGTCGCTTCACGCCGATGTACTTTGCTTTGAATGAGTACCGCCAAAAATGCGAAATGAAACTGATTTGTCTTGGCAAAGAAGAAAAAATCATTGGCTTACATGCGATTGGTCGCGGAGTTGATGAGATGTTGCAAGGCTTTGCTGTGGCAATCAAAATGGGCGCAACCAAGGCTGATTTTGATAATACTGTAGCCATTCACCCGACTGGCGCAGAAGAATTTGTGACAATGCGCTAAAAATTGAAAGGTGGGAACAAGATGTATCTAAAAAACGACTATGCATCTCCAGTAGGTCAGTTAACACTTTTGGCTAAGGGAGAGTCTCTTGTTGGTATTTGGTTTTCTGATCAAAAATACTTCTTTGCGTCGTATTCCTTTGAAGAGATTCCGACAGGGACGAATGAAATCATCGACCAGACGCGTGTGTGGCTCGATGAGTATTTTTCAGGACATCAGCCATCAATCGAACAGCTACGCATTGCACCAGAAGTGACACCCTTTCGACAAGCGGTCTTAGAAGTGTTGAAAAAAATTCCATACGGTGAAGTCTGGAGCTATCTAGACATTGCTAAAAAGCTGACAGACCAGTCGAATGCAAAGAACTGGGCGCGCGCGGTAGGTGGTGCAATCGGTCATAATCCAGTAGCTATCTTACTTCCTTGCCATCGTGTGATTGGGAAAAATGGTAAGCTAACAGGCTATGCTGGAGGCATTCAACGCAAGCAGGCCTTACTTGATTTTGAAAGAGGACAAGCATAAAGACCATACCATCCAAACAGTTGCGAAACAACTTCTGGATGGTATGGTCTTTTTTCTTGTAGCTAGTCTGTCATAAATTTTATGATTGTCGCGATAAGATCGTCTCTGTCAATTGAGCGAGTTGATCGCGCTCGGCTGTAGCTGGCAATTTTTTAATTAGCTTTAGCGCTTGGTCAGTATACTCTTTGGCAAAATCTTGCGCCCGAGTAACGCCGCCCAAGTCATGCACCAATTCAAAAATCAGGTGTTGTTCTGCCTGGGATAAGTTCCCACGTTTTTCAAGTAAAGGTCTGAGACGTGTCGCATCACTTTCTAAGGCTAAAATCAGAGGCAAAGAATAGACGCCTTGCTTCACATCTTCTAAGACAGGCTTGCCAAGCTTCTGTTGGTCTTGTGTATAGTCTAAAATATCATCCATAATTTGAAATGCCATGCCGATTGCTAGGCCGATTTTTCCAGCTTGCTCGGCAAATTTCCGACTCGTGCCACTTTCATAGGCACCAATGGCACAACTCAGCGCAAAGAGCTCTGCGGTCTTACCTGAGATTGCCTCGAGATAGTCAGCAACCGATAGATCGATATTGAAGCGATTGTCCATTTGCCCAAGCTCGCCATTTAAAATTGATTCCATACTTTTGGAGTGCATTTGGAGACTTTTCATGGAAGAAGCATAATTAGCCATCAGCTTAAAACAAGAGACAAATAAGTAATCACCCGCATAGACGGCTACGCTATTACCAAATTGCGAGCGAATACTTGATAGTCCACGGCGCAATTCAGCTTCATCGACAATATCATCATGGATTAACGTCGCGGTATGCAGCATTTCGATTGCAGCAGCAATGGCGGTAGCTTTTTTTCGATCTTTCTCTGGTCCGAAGCTTGAAAATAATAACTGATAAGCCGGGCGCAACATTTTTCCACCAGCGTGAATCATTTGTAAGACGGCTTGTTCGACCGGTTTGTTTTTTAAATGAATGGCATCCTCCATTAAAACCAACGTTTCTTCTAGCTCAGTCTCTAACGTCGGATAGGCATGCCACATGGGATGAAGTTCCATAGTAGATTCCTCTTTCGATTATTCTGTAAACCACGTTTGGTTTGTTTGACGTTCGTATTCACGTCGAAACGCTTGTAACGTTTCGACGCGCTGTAAAAGGTAATTGGCGGCAATCCCAATCGCAATTCCCGATAAAATACCTAGAAAAGACAAAATTGGCAAATAGAGCATCACAGTCCAAGACTGGGCGATAAAAGATGCGGTCACTAATTGTCCGACATTGTGCATAAATCCTCCGACAGCACTGATACCGACAATACTGACGCGCTTTGGTCCTAATTGCTTAACTAGTAACATACCAAAGTAGCTCAGTAATGCGCCACTCATGCTGTATAAGAAGGTAGATAGGGTCCCCCCTAAAAGAGTCGTCAATAGCAATCGTAGCCAAATTAAGGTGAAGCTGTCTTTTTTTGGCATGGTAAACAAAGCAATAATGGTTATTAAATTGGCTAGACCAAGTTTGGCACCAGGAGCAAAGCCAAATGGATAAGGGATCATATTTTCAATCAAGCCAATAATGACACCTTGAGCAACGAGTAGTGAAATGAAAATGAGTTTTCGTAAACGAGTTGAAGGCATAGGTAGGGCAAGCATCAATAAATTAACTCGCCATCGTCACCTCCTGTAGTCGTTTGGATTTCGATGACTAATTTATGAGGTAGGCAGACGATGCTCTCCCCTTTTTTTGAAATCCAGCCTCGTTGTACGCAGATAAGATCGCCACAATTGGCATCAGTAATCCGAATTTTATCCCCGGATACTTCAATGATATTGTAGTCGCCATCTGCATCTTCGTAGCGATATGTATAAGTTTTCCCATCACTGGCCAGCGCAAACGTGCGGATTTCTTTGCCATCCACTCGTAAAACAGCCGTCGTTTTCTTCGTATCGGTCGTAGGTGTTTGCTGGTAGCTGAAAATGATAAGTGGGAGAAAGGAAAGTAAAATTAATAGTAAGATAATGACACCGTCCCATGGTTTCATACGACTATTGCGAAAAAATTGTTTGAATGACATGAGCGGGCTCCTTTGTTTTTGATAGTAGTGTATCATATTTGGAACAGAGATGACATTGTTCTTAGTAGCAATAAATTATCCGAACTGGCAGGACTGGTATTGTCTCATCACATTGGATGAAAGCAATCAATCAAGCGCAGTTCGGATAAGTAAGCTTGTTCAGTTAAGGATGGTTATTTTTGTCCATATATGGATTTGGGTGTACCGTACCACCATTTGCCTAGTGTGCGTTGCAACCAAGGAATGACCCAACGATCTAAACCTACAGCACGACCAGAACCATTCATTAATGCAAATGCAACTGGAATAAACCAAATGTTTACCCAATAGAACATACCTGACATACAGAATGTTAACACTAAAACAATTGTCGAAGCACTAAACAACCAAGTAAATAAGCCAGCCATAATTGCTAAAGCAATTCCGATTTCAACGAAAACCATCATTTTTTGGAAGAACATAGCTACTTCCATGTTTGGCATCATCACTTTCATAATGCTTGTGAACCAATCAGGTGATTTTTCAATGACAGCCATTGGTTGCTCACCATATGCATAGCTCAAGCCAAAGTGTGCAGCTTGAGTAGCTGTTTCAGCTGTCGTCGCTGCCGCATCTGCCCCCACACCGCTAGCAGCACTCGTTGCTTCAGCTGCTTGTTGATAATCCCAAGTCCAAGGGAAAACGCTTGAACCAGTGAACCAAGAACCTTCGCCAAACCAAGTATGTGGTTGTAGCCAGTTGCCATCGCCAACAATTTTTTTGAACGCTTCAATGAACCAAACCAATCCGTAGAAAATACGTAAAGGTACACTCCAAAGAACATTGCCATAACGAGAAGAATGACCATACGTCACGGTACGATTGTCTTTAATATGGAATAATTCGTGCATCAAATATTGGAACATATAATAGCCAGAACGAATATCAAAGAAATATTTTAGGTTTACGATATGTTTCATAATGATTGCTAAAAAACCACTTAAATGAATTTTGTCAAATAAATTGGCAACGCCCCATTTGGCACCAACTGAAACCATAAAGCCTTGATAATTTCCTTTAAAGGCATGTTTTTCGCCACCTTTGACAGTACTAACGATGTTAACAGCAGCAGTATGGCCTGTTTGTTCAGCAGCTTGAACGATTTGTGGTGTTGGTTTGTTTGCTGTTTCTTCGTAATAAACCAAATCACCGATAACATAAATATTTTGTGTTTCGTAACCTTTTGCTTGCATGTATTCATTTGCTACTAAGCGATTGCCGCGTGCTTTTTCGAGTCCAAAGTCAGCAGCATCAGAAGTTGCTTTCACTCCAGCAGTCCAAATCAATGTATGAGTCGGAATCGTTGATCCATCTTTTAACTTGATGTGGTCAGCTTCAACCGCTACGATGGGTGCATTTAAAACAAGCTCAACATTTTTCTTGTGTAAGTAACGTTCTGCTTTCGCGGCATCGTTACGGTCTAACATGTTCAAGATCGTAGGCATTGCTTCAACTACTTTTAATGTGAACTCACTTGGGTCTAATTTGTAATCTGTTGCTAAACGATCTTTCCAATCGATTAATTCCCCGACCATTTCAATCCCAGTAAAGCCAGATCCACACACAACAAACGTCAACATCGCACGACGCACAGCTGCATCAGGTTCAATGGCTGCTTTTGCGACTGTTTTCTCGATATGTTCGCGAATGCGTACAGCATCTTGGAAAGACCACAATGTAAAGCCATTTTCTTTTACGCCTGGTGTGCCAAAATCATTTGGTTCGCCACCCATACCTAAAATAAGGTGATCAAAAGGATAGTTGCCGCGTACTGTTTTAACAGATTTTTGATCCTTGTCGATGCCTGTCACAGTATCAGTGATTAAAGTGACATTTTTTTGACGTGCAAATAATCGTTGCAGATCATATTGGATAGCAGTTGGTTCTACTCGGCCACCAGCTACTTCATGTAATTCTGTCATCATTGTGTGATAAGAATGACGATCGATGAGCGTAATTGCTACATCTGAATCTTTTTTGAACTTCTTCGCCATAAACTTGGTAGCAGCTACACCTGCATAGCCGGCCCCAACAACGACAATGTTCGTCTTAGCCATGAAAATCTCTCCTTATAATAAAATAGTCGATAGATTACGATATAATCCATTGATATAATCCATTATAGTATAAAGTTTTTTTTAAGATTTGTCTAATGAGTTTTCCCAATATTTCACAAATTAAAGAGTAAAATGAAATTTCACTTAAAAAAGATAAAAAGCTTCATATTATAGAAAATCAATTGTGGAAACGATTGACAATGCTATGTAAACGGATTACAATGTTAATATAATCACAAATAGATTTGTGAGAAAAGAAAAAAGGTGGGGGAACAAATGAAAAAGAAGAAAATTGTTACAGGAATCACAATGTTGGTACTTTCGGGACTTGTCTTAGCAGGTTGCTCTTCTGACAACGAAAAATCAACAACATCATCAAGTTCAACAACAACTAGCTCAACAAGCAAAACAACGGAATCAAGTGCAAGTGCAGGAATGACTCTGAAAGATGGTACATACAAGTTGAAAGAATTAAACGATAACAATGGTTATCATGCTAATTTTTCAATTGTAGTCAAAGATGGAAAAATCAGTGAATCAAACTTCGATTACCTGAATGCAGATGGTAAATCAAAGAAAGATGATGCTGATTATAACAAAAATATGAAAGCAAAATCAGGTATTTCACCAAAAGAATACATTGAAAAATTCAATGAAGAATTAGTTTCTACACAAAATCCAAGCAATATTGAAGTAGTGACTGGGGCAACGCATAGCTTCCATTCATTCCAAAATTATGCACAACAACTTATTCAAGCAGCTCAAAGTGGCGATACAAAAGAAATTGAGATTGACAACGGAGCAACATTAAAAGATGGTACGTATACATTAAAAGAATTAAATGATAGCAATGGTTACCATGCTGTTTTCTCAATTGTAGTTAAAGATGGAAAGATTACTGAATCGAATTTTGATTACCTAAATGCAGATGGAAAATCGAAAAAAGACGATGCGGATTACAATAAAAACATGAAGGCAAAATCAGGTATTTCACCAAAAGAATACATTGAAAAATTCAATGAAGAACTAGTATCTGAAATGGCCAAAAAAGATGGTACTCCAGGAAACATTGATGTCGTAACAGGTGCAACACACAGCTTCCATTCATTCGTTTTGTATGCTGATCAATTAATCAATGCAGCAGAAAAAGGCGATACAAAAACAATTGAAGTTGATAACTACGTTGAAAAATAAAATCAAACAACTTTATTAACATGGCGAAAAAACTTGACGTAAAAACAACGTCAGGTTTTTTCTTTTGAACGACTGATTTCAGAGTGAATACTAAGAGAAGATGGAAAAGAAAAACACCACCATCCATCAAAAGAGCATTGCTTGTCGTAAGGGAAATACGCTATGATAGATGAGAAATCAGCATGAGGTTAGGAGAACAAAATGAAAAAAAAACATAGCATCTTTTTATTTATGATAGCCATTACAATCGTGTTATCTGCCTGTGGTTCATCCGCAGCACAATCAAAAACTACGAGCACTTCCTCAAATGTAGCAACCACCATTCGTAAAGAACCGTATGCACAAGAAAAATTTTTATTAGGAACGTATACTAGAATTCGAATTTACGATGAAGGCAAAGAAGCTGCTTTAAAGCCAGCCTTTGCACGAATTGAAAAATTGGGCGATGAAATTACCATCAATCAAGGCGGTTCCGAAATAGACAAAATTAATGAAGAGGCGGGAATCAAACCAGTTAAAGTTACTGATGACATGTATTACCTACTAAAAGAAGCCTATATGTACAGCGAAAAATCCAATGGTGGTTTTAACATGGCAATCGGTGCGATTACACAATTGTGGCGAATTGGTTTCGATGATGCAAGGAAGCCGGCACAATCAGAGATTGATGAAGCATTGAAACATATTGATTACAAAAAAGTCCAGTTTAATGATCAAGAGAAGACCGTGTATTTAGAGGAAAAAGGCATGATTATTGACTTAGGTGCGATTGCGAAAGGGTATATTACCGATGAAGTTGTAAAAGTTTTGAAAAAAAATAAGGTTACAACAGCAATCGTCGATTTAGGGGGCAATGTTTTTGTGATGGGGCATAGTCCAAGAGGTGCAGACGAACCTTGGACGATTGGCATTCAAGATCCAAATAGTGCGCGAGGCAATGTTTTAGGTACAATCAAAGAAACCAATAAAACAGTCGTTACATCAGGTATTTATGAGCGCTATTTGGAAGTAGATGGCAAAAAATACCATCACATCTTTGATTCAAAAACGGGTTATCCGTATGAAAATGATATCGCCAGCGTTTCGGTCGTGACAGATAAATCGATTGATGGCGATGGGCTAACGACGGTCGCTTTTGACAAAGGTGTTAAAGAAGGACTCGCGTATATCGAGAACGAAACACCAAAAGGAACAGATGCCATCTTTGTGACTAGAGAAGGCGTTGTCTATGTGACTGATGGACTAAAAGATAATTTTGAACTAGGTGAAGATTCAGGATTTACTATGGGAGATCGAAATGATTTAAAATGATGGGAGAGTAAAAGATGCAGCCGATAACCATGCGTACATTTTTAGAAGTCGTAGAAATTCGCACCAAAATTGCAAGTGTGTTTCCATTTATAATTGGAATGTTGTTTTCGTTGAGTTATTTTCATCAATTTCAATTTGGGTATACGTTACTCTTTTTCCTTGCGATGCTTGTTTTTGATATGACCACGACGGCCATCAATAATTACATGGATTTTGAAAAAGCCAAGTCAGATACATACAAATATCAAGAAAATGTGATTGGTCGCGAGCAACTAAGTCCTAAGACTATTCGGACAATGATCCTCAGCATGCTTGCATTTACTGCGGTGATAGGCTTGTTGCTTAGTTGGTTTACTGGTTGGCTGTTGCTAGTTCTAGGTGGCATTGTCTGCTTTATCGGAGTATTTTATACCTTTGGGCCCATCCCGCTTTCCCGCATGCCACTGGGTGAGTTATTTAGTGGTGTAACGATGGGACTAGGTATCTTTGTGATTACGGTCTACATAAATACCGTCTCAGCACCTGTTTTTTTCTTGCAGTTTGATTTGAAAAGTGGCGCGTTTGCCTTAACTGGGCATCTCTGGCAAATAGCCGCGATTGTCTTAGCGGCCTCCCCGCTTATGTTTACGATTGCGGCTATTATGTTAGCGAATAATTTGCGGGACATTGAGACTGATATTAAAAATCATCGCTACACGCTTGTTTATTATATCGGTCGAGATCAAGGGATTTTTTTGTTTCGCTTTTTGATGTTTGCCTGCTATTTGATGATTTTAATTGGTCTACCTTTTGGTGTGTTTGGTTGGCCACAGTTATTGGTGTTACTGACATTTCCAAAGATTCGCCAAAACTTACGAGCACATCGTCAAAGTTTGCCACATCCCCAAAGCTTTGGCTATGCGATAAAAAATATGATTTTATTTAATAGTGTCTATGCAGCGACTTTCGTTTTGCAACTCCTTTTCCAATAAAAAACTGGACTACCTGAGAACAGCTCGTTCTTAGTAGTCCAGTTTTTTTAGCTTTTCTCAATTGCTGTTAAGCTAATTTCCCCTGAGGAAAGGCTAATGGATTCAGTTGAAGTCTGCACAACGAGTTCACCTGTTGCCGTGATTTCTTTGGCGATGCCCGTGTAGGTATGACCTTGGCGAGTAAAGCTCACTTGCTTTCCAATAACAAATGATTTTTGACGGTATAAATCCATATATGTTTGATCAGGCAATGCGTGAAGGAGGTGGAAGAAATTTTGCCAAATTAATTGAATCAACTGATTACGAAGGATAGGCGGTCGCTTACCACCAAATAGGGAAGTCGCACGCTCTTTAATGTCATCTGGAAAAGCCGCAGAATCGATCGATACATTTAGACCCATGCCGATAACGACATGCTTAATTTTACCAATCTCGATGTCACTAGTTGCTTCTGAGAGAATGCCGCAGACTTTTTTGCCATCTAAATAAATATCGTTCACCCATTTGATTTCAGATGTCTTTTTGGTCACTTCATCGATTGCTTTAGCGACAGCGACAGCGGCAAGTAACGTGTATTGTGGCAATTCAGCGAAGGTCTGACTTGGCTCTAGCAGTAGGCTCATATAGATTTGCCCCTTTGGTGAAAAATAAGGCCGCCCAAATCTACCGTGACCACCAGTCTGGGTCTCTGCCAGAAACAAAGCTGGCGTTTGGCAACCTGCAGCTGCGGCTTGACGTGCATCCATCATGGTAGAGATGGTTTCTTCCTTCAGTGAGATATTGCCTTGTGGGATAAAGGAAGAACCTAGCTCGTCGATAGCTAATACGTCGCTAGGTAAGTAGCGGTAGCCATTCGGCAAATGCTCAAAGGTGTAGCCACTTTTTTCCAACTCGCGAATGGCTTTCCAAATGGCTGTTCGGGAGACGTGCAGCTGATCGGCTAAAGCAACCCCTGAAAAAATAGTCGTAGGCGCGTTTTTTAGTACAGATAGAACTTTTTCTTTTGTCGACACAAAGATGCTCCTTTCGCAATTATTCATATAGTTAGTATAGCTTTCACGCGATGGCCTGTCTATTTGGTGGATGAGGAAATGATGCGGTACATTCCTTGACATAATAGGAAGAGGTGTATATAATTAAGAGATGCAAAAACTATCGCAAGTGCAAAGAGCAGAAACGAAATATTGTCCGTTTCGGCTTCGGGATAAGAAACAAAAGTAGAAAGCTTCCTTTTTGAAGAGTCTCTATTTTTGGTTTTTTTTGTCCTAAACCCGCAAAAAATGTTCGCTGTCACTAAAATTTAATTTTTGTAACAATACTGTAAAGAATTGTGCATGCAATTCTTGAAAGAAAATTTAGAGGGGTGAAGAGCTTGGCTGGACACGTAGTAAAATACGGAAAGCACCGCGAACGTAGAAGTTTCGCACGGATCAGTGAAGTATTGGAATTACCGAATTTAATTGAGATTCAAACGGACTCTTATCAATGGTTTTTAGATGAAGGATTAAGAGAAATGTTTGAAGATATTTTGCCAATTGATGATTTTAATGGAAACCTATCACTAGAATTTGTGGATTATGAATTGAAAACACCGAAATATACGGTGGAAGAAGCACGTGCACATGATGCCAACTATTCGGCACCGTTGCATGTCACATTGCGTTTAACCAACCGCGAAACAGGCGAAATTAAAGCGCAAGAAGTCTTCTTTGGTGATTTCCCACTGATGACAGAACAAGGAACCTTTATCATTAATGGGGCAGAACGAGTAATCGTTTCTCAGTTGGTTCGTTCTCCAGGTGTATATTTCCATGGAAAAGTAGACAAAAACGGAAAAGAAGGTTTTGGCTCAACAGTGATTCCTAACCGTGGCGCATGGTTAGAAATGGAAACTGACGCCAAAGATATTTCGTACGTTCGAATCGACCGTACCCGTAAAATTCCATTGACCGTACTTGTTCGGGCATTAGGTTTTGGCTCAGATGATACGATTTTTGACATTTTTGGCGAAAGCAAATCTTTACGTAACACGATCGAAAAAGACTTGCATAAAAATGCGAGTGATTCTCGAACGGAAGAAGGATTGAAGGATGTATACGAACGTCTACGTCCAGGTGAACCAAAAACAGCAGATAGTTCAAGAAATCTACTGAATGCTCGCTTCTTCGATCCACGTCGTTACGATTTAGCGTCTGTAGGTCGCTACAAAGTTAATAAAAAGCTAGATTTACGCACACGTCTATTGAATCTGACATTAGCAGAAACATTAGTCGATCCAGAAACAGGCGAAATCATTGTTGAAAAAGGTACCGTGATTACGCATCAAGTAATGGATGAAACATTGGGTGAATACTTAACAAACGGCTTAAACGCTGTGACTTATTACCCATCTGAAGACGGTGTTGTGACTGACCCGATGACAGTTCAAGTTATCAAAGTCTTCTCACCACTTGATCCAGAACGCGAAATCAATGTGATTGGGAATGGTTACCCTGGACCTGAAGTACGTACTGTACGCCCAGCGGACATTATCTCAGCGATGAGCTACTTCTTTAACTTAATGGAAAGCATCGGCAAAGTGGACGATATCGACCATTTAGGTAACCGTCGTATCCGTTCAGTCGGAGAGTTATTACAAAATCAATTCCGCATTGGTTTAGCACGGATGGAACGTGTTGTTCGTGAACGCATGTCTATCCAAGATACAGAAACACTAACGCCACAACAATTAATCAATATTCGTCCAGTGGTAGCAAGTATCAAAGAATTCTTTGGTTCTTCTCAGTTGTCACAGTTCATGGATCAAACCAACCCACTAGGTGAGTTGACGCACAAACGTCGTCTATCAGCCTTAGGACCTGGTGGATTAACACGTGACCGTGCCGGTTATGAAGTGCGTGACGTGCATTACTCTCACTATGGTCGTATGTGTCCGATTGAAACACCTGAAGGACCGAATATCGGGTTAATCAATAGTTTGGCTTCTTACGCGAAAGTAAACAAATATGGCTTTATTGAAACACCGTATCGTCGTGTTGATCGTGAAAGTGGTCGTGTAACAGATACGATTGATTACTTAACAGCAGACATAGAAGACCATTATGTTGTTGCCCAAGCAAATAGCCCATTAAATGAAGATGGAACATTCAAAAACTCTGTCGTAATGGCGCGTGCAACAAGTGAAAACTTAGAAATCGATGTAAATAAAGTCGATTACATGGATGTATCGCCAAAACAAGTAGTCGCAGTCGCTACCGCTTGTATTCCTTTCTTGGAAAACGACGACTCCAACCGTGCCTTGATGGGTGCCAACATGCAACGTCAAGCAGTACCGTTAATTAATCCAAAATCACCTTGGGTAGGAACGGGTATGGAATACAAATCAGCCCATGACTCAGGTGCAGCTCTTTTATGTAAAGCAGATGGTGTTGTTGAATACGTAGACGCAAAAGAAATTCGCGTTCGTCGTGACAACGGCACACTTGATACGTATGCAATTACGAAATTCCGTCGCTCAAACTCAGGTACAAGCTACAACCAACGCCCATTAGTCGGCCTAGGTGAGCAAGTGGAAAAAGGCGATACATTAGCCGATGGACCATCAATGGAAAACGGCGAAATGGCTTTAGGTCAAAACGTATTAGTAGCCTTCATGACTTGGGAAGGATACAACTATGAAGATGCGGTTATCATGAGCCGTCGTCTAGTAAAAGATGATGTCTATACATCTGTCCATATCGAAGAATACGAATCAGAAGCACGTGATACAAAATTAGGACCTGAAGAAATCACTCGTGAAATTCCAAACGTCGGTGAAGATGCCTTGAAGAACCTTGATGAAATGGGTATCATCCGCATCGGTGCGGAAGTTGAAGATGGTGACTTATTAGTTGGGAAAGTAACACCTAAAGGAGTAACCGAGCTTTCAGCTGAAGAGCGTCTATTGCATGCAATCTTTGGTGAGAAAGCACGTGAAGTACGTGATACATCATTACGCGTTCCTCACGGCGGTGGCGGGATCGTCCACGATGTGAAAATCTTTACTCGTGAAGCAGGCGATGAATTATCTCCAGGTGTTAATATGTTGGTTCGTGTCTATATCGTTCAAAAACGTAAAATTCACGAAGGTGACAAAATGGCCGGTCGTCACGGAAACAAAGGGGTCGTTTCGCGCATTATGCCGGAAGAAGATATGCCTTTCTTACCAGATGGCACACCAGTCGACATCATGTTGAATCCACTAGGGGTACCTTCTCGGATGAACATTGGACAAGTATTGGAATTACACTTAGGAATGGCTGCCCGTCAATTAGGTATTCACGTAGCAACACCGGTCTTCGATGGAGCTTCCGATGAAGACGTATGGGAAACAGTTCGTGAAGCTGGTATGGCCAAAGATGCGAAAACCATTCTTTATGATGGCCGTACAGGTGAACCATTCGATGGACGTATTTCTGTTGGTGTCATGTATATGATTAAATTGGCCCACATGGTTGATGATAAATTGCATGCTCGTTCAATTGGACCATACTCATTGGTAACACAACAACCACTTGGAGGAAAAGCTCAGTTTGGTGGACAACGTTTCGGAGAAATGGAAGTATGGGCACTGGAAGCATACGGTGCTGCTTATACTTTACAAGAAATCTTAACGTACAAATCAGATGACGTTGTTGGTCGTGTGAAAACATACGAAGCCATCGTCAAAGGCGAACCAATTCCAAAACCAGGTGTTCCGGAATCTTTCCGCGTATTAGTAAAAGAATTACAATCACTTGGTTTAGACATGAGAGTCCTAGATATCGACGATCAAGAAATTGAATTACGCGATATGGATGATGAAGATGATGATCTAATCACTGTTGATGCATTAACGAAATTTGCAGAACAACAAAGTGCACGTGATGCACAAAGCCAAAAACCTACTTTTACGCCGAAAGACGAAGAAGCAGTCGAAAATCCTTTAGATTAATGAAGTGACCGTCACCTATTTAGGTGGCGAGTTGCTTTTGCTACAGCCATGAAATGAAATGGAGGGAACCCCTTTTGATCGATGTAAATAAATTCGAAAGTATGCAAATAGGTTTGGCTTCTCCAGAAAAAATTAGAAGCTGGTCTTACGGGGAAGTAAAAAAACCTGAGACCATTAACTATCGTACTTTAAAACCTGAACGTGAAGGGTTATTTGACGAGCGTATCTTCGGCCCAACGAAAGACTGGGAATGTGCTTGTGGAAAATACAAACGTATCCGTTACAAAGGGATTGTTTGTGACCGTTGTGGCGTAGAAGTCACACGTTCAAAAGTTCGTCGTGAACGTATGGGTCACATCGAACTTGCAGCACCAGTATCGCATATCTGGTATTTCAAAGGTATTCCATCTCGTATGGGTCTAGTGTTAGACATGAGCCCACGTGCTTTGGAAGAAATCATCTATTTTGCTTCATATGTAGTGATTGAGCCTGGTAATACGAGCTTAGAAGCCAAACAATTACTAACAGAGCGCGAATACCGCGACAAACGTGCGCAATATGGCCAAGAATTTAATGCGGCAATGGGTGCAGAAGCCATTCGTCAGTTATTAGATAATGTTGACTTAGATGGCGAAGTTCTTGAATTAAAAGAAGAATTAAAAACAGCTTCTGGTCAAAAGCGGACACGTGCAATCCGTCGTCTGGATATTTTAGAAGCATTCCGCGCGTCAGGTAACAAGCCAAGCTGGATGGTGATGGATGTCATTCCTGTTATTCCACCAGACTTGCGTCCAATGGTTCAATTAGAAGGTGGTCGTTTCGCTACATCTGACTTGAATGATTTGTACCGTCGTGTAATTAACCGTAACAACCGTTTGAAACGTTTATTAGATTTGAACGCACCAAATATTATCGTTCAAAATGAAAAACGCATGTTGCAAGAAGCAGTTGACGCATTAATCGACAATGGTCGCCGTGGCCGTCCAGTGACTGGCCCAGGAAATCGTCCATTGAAATCACTTTCTCATATGTTGAAAGGGAAACAAGGTCGTTTCCGTCAAAACTTACTAGGAAAACGGGTTGACTATTCTGGTCGTTCCGTTATCGTTGTAGGACCATTCTTGAAAATGTATCAATGTGGACTACCAAAAGAAATGGCTATTGAATTATTTAAACCATTCGTGATGCGTGAGCTTGTTAAACGCGAATTGGCATCAAATATCAAAAATGCCAAACGTAAAATTGAACGCCAAGAAGATGACGTATGGGATGTATTAGAAGATGTTATTAAAGAACACCCTGTCCTATTAAACCGGGCACCTACGCTTCACCGTCTAGGTATCCAAGCATTTGAACCAGTCTTAGTTGAAGGCCGCGCGATTCGTTTGCATCCATTAGTATGTGAAGCGTATAATGCCGACTTTGATGGAGACCAAATGGCCGTTCACGTACCATTAAATGAAGAAGCACAAGCAGAAGCACGTATGTTGATGCTTGCCGCTCAAAACATCTTGAATCCAAAAGACGGCAAACCAGTCGTTACCCCTTCCCAAGATATGGTTTTAGGTAACTATTACCTAACGATGGAAGAAGAAGGTCGCGAAGGTGAAGGCATGATCTTCCGTGATATGGATGAAGCTGTTACAGCTTGGCGCAATGGCTATGTCCATTTGCACTCAAGAATTGCCGTTAATCCGAATACACTTGGTGAAAAACCATTTACGGATGAACAAAAAGGTCGTTTGATGGTAACAACAGTTGGGAAAATCATTTTCAACTCAATTATGCCACCAGAATTCCCTTACTTAAATGAACCAACCGACTTTAACTTAACGGTACAAACACCAGATAAATACTTTGTTGAGCATGGTCAAGATATTCCTGCCTTTATTAAAGAGCAAAAATTGGTGCATCCATTTAAGAAGAAAAACTTAGGAAACATTATCGCAGAAGTCTTCAAACGCTTTAAAGTAACGGAAACTTCTCGTATGCTAGACCGTATGAAAGACTTAGGATACAAGCATTCAACGACTGCGGGTATTACTGTAGGGATTGCCGATATCATGGTATTACACGAAAAACATGATATTATCGATGCTTCACATAAACAAGTCGAAACGATTACCAAACAATTCCGTCGTGGTTTGATTACAGATGACGAACGATACGAACGAGTAATCGGCGTATGGAACGATGCAAAAGATCAAATCCAACAAAAATTAATGGAATCATTAGATGCGAAAAACCCAATCTTCATGATGTCTGATTCAGGAGCCCGTGGTAATATTTCCAACTTTACTCAGCTTGCTGGGATGCGTGGATTGATGGCCGCTCCGAATGGCCGTATCATGGAATTACCGATCATCTCGAACTTCCGTGAAGGATTAACCGTCTTAGAAATGTTTATCTCAACCCATGGTGCGCGTAAAGGGATGACCGATACCGCCTTGAAGACAGCCGATTCAGGTTACTTAACTCGTCGTTTGGTTGACGTAGCACAAGATGTGATTATCCGCGAAGATGATTGTGGCACCGATCGTGGCCTAAACATCAAAGCAATTCGTGAAGGAAATGAAATGATCGAGTCACTTGAAGAACGCTTGATTGGTCGTTACACACATAAATCTGTCAAAAATCCTGCTACTGGTGAAGTAATCATTGGTAAAAATGATTTGATTACAGAAGACATTGCTAAACAAATTATTGATGCTGATATTGAAGAAGTGTCAATCCGCTCAGTCTTTACATGTAATACCAAACATGGTGTATGTAAACATTGTTACGGACGTAACCTTGCTACAGGGAATGAAGTTGAAGTGGGTGAAGCAGTTGGAACAATTGCGGCTCAATCAATCGGTGAACCTGGTACTCAGTTAACCATGCGTACATTCCATACTGGTGGGGTAGCCGGAGACGATATCACACAAGGGTTACCACGGGTTCAAGAAATTTTTGAAGCACGTAATCCGAAAGGGCAAGCTGTCATTACAGAAGTAACAGGGGATGTCATTGATATCTCCGAAGATGCAGCGACTCGTACGAAAGAAGTCACGATTAAAGGTAAAACTGATACACGGACATACACCGTACCGTTTACAGCTCGTATGAAAGTGGCTGAAGGCGACATGATTCATCGTGGAGCACCACTTACAGAAGGATCAATTGAACCAAAACACTTATTACAAGTGCGCGATGTCTTATCTGTTGAAAACTACTTGTTACGAGAAGTTCAACGTGTATACCGTATGCAAGGGGTAGAAATCGGTGACAAACATATCGAAGTAATGGTTCGTCAAATGTTACGTAAAGTACGTGTGATGGATCCAGGTGATACAGATATTTTACCAGGCACATTATTAGATATTGCTGATTTCAAAGACCGCAACTACAAAACATTGGTTTCTGGTGGTGTTCCAGCCACAGCGCGACCAGTCTTACTTGGAATTACAAAAGCATCATTGGAAACAAATAGTTTCTTATCTGCTGCTTCATTCCAAGAAACAACTCGTGTCTTGACCGATGCTGCAATCCGAGGCAAAAAAGATCCATTACTAGGATTGAAAGAAAATGTTATTATCGGAAAAATCATTCCTGCTGGTACAGGTATGGCTCGCTACCGCAACATGGAACCAAAAGAAGTAACCGTTGCTAGCGAAAATGTTTATAGTATTTCAGATATTGAAGCACAAATGGCTGTTGAAGATGCATTGAACAACCATGAGTTTTAATCAATAAGCAATGAGGACGTGTCAAAAGTAGTTAGCTATGAGTGATAAGTTTTGACTTATTTCAAAGAGCGCTGCTTTTGAACGACCGTAACATAGGCAAGAGGCTGAGACAGAATGGTTCAGCTGAAAAAAAGACCGTAAAAACCAAAAGTTTGAAAATAACTTTGGTTTTTACGGCTTTTTGTTGTGATTGATTCTATTTAGTTGGAGCAGCCAAAATTTTTGTCACAGTGTTCTTAAACTAGTCATCAAGCTGTGAATGGACAGTTATGTCATGACGCTGACTGTGTTGACCATAAAATGCGTACAGCTTGTCGATGTCTCGTTGGGCGATAAATCGCAAGTGCAACTGTTCGGAGTAGGAGCCGGCTAAAGAAGCAAGTGCAACATGACCTAGATGTTTGGGGTATAGCCAACGACTCGTAGTTGTTTTAAAATTTTGGACACGTCGATGGGCCACAAAAGAAAGTTCTTTGGTTAAAAAGTGAGCCGTTTGGATGACGAGCTGCTTATCATGGTAGACATAGGCTTGCACTTCTCGCTTGTACAGACCAGCAACTAAAAAGAAGAGCAAGAAAGCGATAGGAATCAGAGCAAACCAATGAAAAAAGTAAGCAACCAACAAACTTACAGGGACGAAACATGCTAGTGGCCAGCGCCAGAAGTACCAAAGTAAGTGGTGATTTTTCGCCGTTACGTAGTGTAAGTCAGGCTTAGTTAGCTGCAATTCCGGTAGTAGCTCTGCTAATTTTTTGTACACAATTTTTTGCGAAATAATCGGTAAGAGATAGATTTTTCCAAGGACGCTATCTTCTTTTTCTTGCTCGCCAGCTAAAATAATTTGGACCGTCGTTAAGCCTAATACTTGTCTGAATAATTGTTGCTTGAGCTGGACTTGCTGGATTTTGGCAATTGGGACAATGGTAGTTCGTCTTTCAAATAAGCCCCGTTCAATATGTAACTCTTGGGAAGTGCGAGTAACTTGGAACTGGTAAAACAGGATAAATTGTTTGGCAAAAGAGACAAAAACGAGACAAAGTAAAAGCAAGATAGCTAACACGGATGCTACGATCCAGCCTGAACGGAAAAGCAATTGACCTTCCGTTGAGGCTTTTTCTAACCAATCAGAAGGTATCAGCTGATCTAGTAAGGACAATGCCGCAAAAAATAATGGGATCAGACCAAGGTCAGTGGCGGAAAACAAAAAAATCTCTCGCTGCGTGACCGCATAGCCTGGTTCGTCTAGTGTCGCTACTGCTTGGTCAGAGGGGACATCGTGAACACGGTATGCTTCTAATTGCTGGAACACGGAAGTCGGCACAGCGAGTAAATTCGCTTCGGCTTCGGCGGTCCCGCCACTTGCTGTATCGACTTTTAAATGGACCAAATCAAAAGGCCTAAGGAAAAACCATTGTCTTTGGTGGACTGATTGAATGCGTTCGTATGGAATGGTGCGTCGTTTTTTTATAAAAATTCCTTGCATAATGTCTAGATGGGTCGTGGTTAATTGATAGCGAGCAAACCAATAGCTAAGAAAAGCGTGGCCGCTTGCTAATGTCAATAGACCCAGAATCAGCCACCACGTCCATTTTTCGCCCGCAACGATGCGTGGAAGGAGTGGCAAAAAGATGAACCACCATGTTTTGACTTGAGAGAAGAAGAGCAAGAAAAAAGCGAGCGGATGAAAGTGTTTGGCTTCAGACATCTTCTTTCGCCACCTTTACTAAGGCGATGAGTTGCTCTCTTAGTGCTTGGGCTTGAACGGTATCAAGACCAGATAGCTTGTGGGCGGTGGCGGCTGTATGGATAACCAATTCCATCAATTGTTCACGTCGTAAAAATGGTCCTTGGTTGGTTTCGATATGTTGGATGCGATTGAGTGGGACATACGTAGTTGTACGGAAAAAATAGCCCTTTTGTAATGCGACATCCTCTTCGGTAATTTCGTAGCGATGAAAGGCGTAACGATACGGGATGAGCAAGTATAAAACTACACCGATCATCAGGGTAATGACGATCCCAGCGGCAAAACTAAGCCAAACAAGCATCGACCACTCCCCTAACCGAGTCGCTAAAAGAAAAAGGATCACTTCAACGAACAAGAAACTACCAATCGTGGTGAAGAGACTTTTGCGCCAAACGGCTTGAATCCGGGGTGGCATTTGGTGATTTAATAAAGGATAATCCACTGTAAAACCTCACTTTTTTCTTTTAATCGTCTCATTGTGTATTGGTAGCGTCAAGAGCTATTTTCAGGAAACTAGACTTTTTTTTCACTCCATGATAGACTGAACGTGAGGATCTTACTAGATGTAGATAAGGTGAAACAATCGCTGTAGACGTTTGTCTGCAGCGATTTTGTTAATACCAATGAAAGGGGCAGTTATGCTAAGCTTAACAACTATTACACAACAATTCGGTGATAAAATCCTTTACGAATCATTGGATTTACAAATTAATAAAGGTGAAAAGGTGGGGTTGATTGGTCAAAATGGTGCCGGTAAATCGACGTTAATTAAAATTATTACAGGCGAATTGATACCTGATGAAGGGCAAGTCAGTATGCCGAAAAATTGTCATCTGGGCTATCTGGATCAATACGTAGAAGTGGATGAACAGCTGACTATTTTTGAATTTTTGAAAACGGCTTTCAAAAAAGAATTGGCCATTGAAGCGGAAATTACACAATGCTATACCGATTATGCCGAATCAATGGATGATCGGCTGCTAGAAAAGGCTGGTCGTTTGCAAACGCAATTGGATCAAGGCACGTTTTATCAAATGGATACGTTGATTCAAGAGATGGCGAGTGGTTTAGGGCTGCAAGTGCTAGGCTTAGATAGCCCACTTGGTCAATTAAGTGGTGGCCAACGCTCCAAAGTCATTTTAGCAAAATTGCTTTTAGAGAAGCCAGATATGCTAGTATTGGATGAACCGACGAACCATTTAGATGACACTCATGTGCAGTGGCTGACGAATTTTTTACAAGAATTTACCGGCACATTTTTGGTTATCTCCCATGATCGTGCATTTTTGGATGCAATCACGACCCACATTGCGGACATTGAATTTGGCAAGTTGACGAAATATACCGGCAATTTAACCAAAGCTTTAAAACAAAAGGAAGCCAATCGTGAGACATATTTGCGCCAATACGAGTCGCAAAAGAAACAAATTGCTAAAACAGAAGCCTACATACGCAAATACAAAGCGGGTTCTCGCTCGACTATGGCGAAAAGTCGGGAAAAGCAACTGGCAAAAGTCGAGCGCTTGACGCCGCCGTCTGACGCACCAAAGCCACAGTTTCATTTTCCGTATCAGCCGATTGTTAGTACCTTGGCGCTAGCGACGGATCAACTAGTGATTGGCTATGAACGTCCGTTGCTTGAGCCAATCCAACTAACCATTCGCTATGGCGAGACGATTGCGATTCGAGGCTTTAATGGCATTGGAAAATCGACCTTGTTAAAAACTCTGATTGGCGAAATACCAGCCTTAGCGGGTACGTTTCAATTTCCAGCGAATACCAAAGTGAATTACTTCTCACAAGAATTAAGTTGGGAGTCGCCGCTTGAGACGCCGTTACAATATTTAGGCCGAGCCTTTCCAAAAGCATCAGTCAAAGAATTGCGCCGTCATTTGTCACAAGCAGGATTGGTCAATCAATTGGCACAAGAACCACTTCAACTATTAAGTGGGGGTGAACAGACCAAAGTAAAACTAGCAGAGATGACGATGATACCAGGCAATTTTTTGATTTTGGATGAGCCAACGAATCACATTGACCATGAAACAAAAGAAAGCTTGCGAGAGAGTCTCGCCAACTATCCAGGAACGGTCATTGTTGTTTCCCATGAGCAAGAATTTTACGAAGACTTTGTGGAACGTATTATTGATATTGGCAAGTAAGGAGCGTGTGCTATGGAAGAGCAATTTGCTGCTCGTAACCTCAATGTGGTTGAGTTACCGATTGAATGGATTGATGGGGTGATTTGCTACCGAGGATTTATTCGAGAGCTGCCTTTTTTGACCGGAGAAGGGCAATCAAAAGCACAGATGTATCGGCAACTACTGGAGGCCTATCAGGAATATTTGGAAAGCCACCACATTGCTGAAGAGAAGACAGAGGAGATGACCTCGTCGTTATTATCGGTTGAGGATTTATTGAAGTATTACGATGGTGAGACATTTGATGGCTTTGCGTACGATTTTTCGAATCAATCGGTGGACTCTGATTGACAAACAAATCCAAGGTGAACTACACTGGCGATAGTAGAAAGAGGAGGCAGGTAACATGGCAGAAGTTGAAAGCTTTACACTGGACCATACAAAAGTAAAAGCACCATATGTTCGCTTGATTGCGGAAGAAAAGGGACCTAAAGGAGATGTAATTGCAAACTTTGATTTGCGCTTGCTCCAACCAAATGAAAAGGAAATGCCAACTAGCGGTATGCATACATTGGAACACTTATTTGCCGATTTAATGCGCGATCGCTTAGACGGTATTATTGATGTTTCACCTTTTGGTTGCCGTACGGGCTTCCATTTGATTACTTGGGGTTCTCATAGTGCGACTGAAGTAGCCAAGGTACTGACAGATGTCCTAACAGTCATTGCAAACGAGACGAAATGGGAAGATGTCCAGGGAGTATCCATTGAAAGTTGCGGAAATTACCGCGATCACTCGCTATTCACTGCAAAAGAATATGCCAAATTGGTGTTGGAACAAGGGATTAGCGATGATCCATTTGAACGCCACGTGGTGAAATAAACGAACGCGACAGATCTGTTCAGCTACAAGCAAAAAGACCAGAAAATCCAAAGTTATTTTTCAAACTTTGGGATTTTCTGGTCTTTTGTTTGGAACAAGTGTCAGGCTACATTAAGGCTGAAACGGAAAGCAATAAGATGCCGATTAATAAAAAGATTAGGCCGATTAATACGAAAATCTTTTTCCAAACAAATCTAGAGGATTGATGGATTTGTTGGCGTTTTTTTAAGCTAATTGTTTCATTTTCAGTTGCTTGCGAATCCTTCGATGCAGGAAGAGCCCAAGCGATGAGTAAAAACAAGATACCGTTTAAAAAGCTACCAATACCAAATATTAACTCATAATTAATGGCAAATATAGACATAAGATTTTTGCCAATCTCAGTGATTGAAGCCACTTCCAGGAATGTATCAGCCTGTACGATTGAAGGCGATAGGACAAAAAGGGTCGCTAAACTGGCAATAATAAGAATAGGGCGTTTATTTTTAGACAAGAAACTCGCTCCTTTGGGGTATAGATTGCAAGATACAAGTATTCTATCATATTTTTTCGCAATGCAACACAGTTTCAGGAGAAGCTAGTCATTTCATAGGAATCATGTTATCTTTATCACATGAAGAAACGAGGAGGAACAGGGATGAATGAAGTGGTGATTGAGAGCAGTTATGATTTTGTGGATGGGGGATGCAATGCGTGCGCCACGGTGAAGTGTACGACTTATGCGCTAAAGTATAAGGACTTCGAGCGCTCATTAGATCAACTAGATACGCTCTCATTAGTAAAAGAAGTTGCGATGGTGGAAGGGTTTTGCCAAAAGTTAGTGATGGATTTTGATGACGAGTATATCCAATTTTCAAAAGGAACGACAACGGTAGCCTTGCAAGAAGAGTTCGGCGGTTATCAAATAAAAGGCAATCAAGGTACATTGTTTGTCAAAGATCAGCAACAAAAAGCAGAACAAGTCTTCTTGGCAGCAAGCCAAATACTGGATGATTTTTTTGGCATTCGTGAGATTTGTTTTCGATTGGAGACAATGGATTAGCGTAGTAAGGTATAGGTTAATTAGGATAAAACATTCATTTCTATCAAAAAGAATAGTTAAGCACCTAACGACGAGGTCAGCGCTTGATTGACTTTCGTCTTTTTTTTGTAAACTGAATGAGTATGGATTTTAATCAAATAAAGTAAGAGTAGGAGGGATTGCTTGAAACAAAAAATGCTTTTATTAGCGTATGCGAATTTATTTTTGGTCTTTCTAGGTGTGGGGCTGGTGATACCGGTCTTGCCACTGTTAAAAGCAGAGATGCAGTTAAGTGGGACGACAATGGGGTTAATGGTGGCAATTTTTGCGTTTGCTCAGTTGGTCGTTTCGCCGTTTGCTGGTCGTGCTTCGGATAGATGGGGAAGAAAGCCGATGATTGTCTTAGGCCTGTGTTTGTTTTCTATCTCAGAGTTTTTATTTGGATGGGCACAATCGGTGTCTTGGTTTTATGTTTCGCGTTTGATTGGCGGGGCTTCGGCGGCGTGCATTATGCCTTCTGTCACAGCGTATGTGGCGGACTTGACTACATTAAGAGAGCGTTCGAAGGCGATGGGGTATGTGTCGGCTGCGATTAGTGGTGGATTTATTATTGGTCCTGGGATTGGTGGCTTGTTGGCGGTGTTTGGGACTCGGGTGCCGTTTTTCGCTGCTGGTGTAGTAGCTTTTTTAGGTTTTGTCGTGACGTTGGTCTTTTTGAAGGAAGTACCAAAAGACGAACAAGTAGAACGGACGATGGAAGAACAAGCAAAAGGTGAGCAAGGAATTTTGAATGTGTTGTTTCATCCGTTGTTCTTTGGCTTTTTCGTCGTCATTTTGATTTCTTCGTTTGGGTTACAAGCGTTTGAGTCTATTTATAGCATTATGGCGAGTTGGAATTTCGGGTTCACTACGACGGATATATCGTTGATTATTATGTTTAGTGGTAGTTTTGCTTTAGTCGCCCAGCTCTTTTTCTTTCATCGGATTGTGGAAGCGATTGGCGAGATTCGTTTGATTCAGTGGACATTCTTTATTAGCGCGATCTTTATCATCGTTATTTCACTGACTAAGCAACATTGGCTCGTAATTTTGTCGACATTTGTGGTCTTTTTGGCGTTCGATTTGTTTCGTCCGGCCGTGACGTCTTACTTGTCACACAATGCGGGTGACAATCAAGGAGTCGTAAATGGGTTGAATTCAACGTTTACGAGTGTCGGAAATATTCTTGGGCCAATCGTAGCGGGTGCGTTATTTGATGTAAATCCAGTATCACCTTATTATATCGCGGGGGTAATTTTGTTTGTGACGGGTCTTGTTTCCTTACGATTAAAAAGAAAACCTGCGAATAACTAGTAAGAGCAGCACACCGTCGATCCATATGAAAAGAGGCTGAGACAGACTTGTTCAGCTACAAGAAGACCAGAGCATCTGGAAGTTTGAGAACTTCTAGATGCTCTGGTCTTTTTTATGCTAATTGATGGCGGATGTAAGCCGCACAGCTGAGAATGGTGCAGGCGACACCGGCATAGAGATACGCAGTGAGGTAGGGAGAGTCGCTGCCGGCGATTTCTAGGATGCCATTCAAGATAGCCCACGAGACAAAAATGGCCAGCGCGCTATTGCCCAAGTTACGTACGAGGCGCGTCGTATAGGCGGGGGTAATCTTTGCAAGTGTTGCTAACAAGCCACTGCCTATCAATGGGATGAGCCAGACGTAGGTGAGACTAGTAGAGTATACGCCGTGACCAAAGTACTGGTAAATGTACTGGAAAAGAAACAGTAGCGCGCTACTGCCAAGGTAAAATAAGATGGTTGTTTTTTTCATCGGGAGCCGTTGCCAAAAATCTATAAATATTCCTAACCAACTATAAAAGTTGTCAGATTTATGTTTATTTCCTGTTTCTACGTGTCCGATTTTGCCACTTGCTCGCTACTCTCGTTTGCTATAACATTCCACAGGCGTTAATTCGGATACAACGAATCCTACATATCTACGTTTCTGTTTAAGTAGAAGCTCGTAGATTAAGCACTGTAACTTGCTAAATTAAGACTTGCATTATAATCTCTATCCGCTGTATACCCGCATTCTTCACAGTGATAGGTGCGATCAGACAGTTTTAAGTCTACTTTTTTATGTCCACACTCATGGCATAATTTAGAACTTGGATAGAACTTATCAGCTTCTACTAATTCAATGTTATAATCTTCACATTTGTATTGAAGTTGTCTTTTGAACTCGTAGAACTTTTGTTGTGCGACTGATTTTGCTAAGTGCTTATTTTTCATCATGCCTTTTACATTTAAGGTTTCTACAACGATTCTTGATGGCTTGGTTTTCACTATCTCCGTTGTTGTTTGATGCAAATGATTCTGACGAATATTAGCTAGTTTTCGATGTGTATGCCGAATTTCTTTTTCTAATTTATAGATGTTACATGTTTTGACAAATCGATTTCCCTCCTTATTCATATCGTATTTTCGAGAGACTTTACGCTGTAACCGACGTAATCGCTTCTCAATCTTTCTTACTTTTCCAGTTTTATTAATGTTCTTGTAGACTTTACCATTAGAAACAATCGCTAAATCTTTGATACCAAGGTCAATTCCAAGGGTTTCACCAGTTAAGTCCTGCACTGGTTGCTCTTCATCAATACCAACTGAAACATACCAATACTTTCCATCAAAGCTGATTCGTGGGTTAGAATACTTCGTATTCACTGGCAACTGTTCGCTTGTTTTTACCCAACCAACTTTTTCAAGCAAAACCAATTTAGTTTTTACCTTCAATTTGATATTGTCATTATAAAAAGCTGGTTTTGATTTCTTTCTTGACTTGAAATGTGGCTTTTCAGTCTTTAAACGACTTTTATCTGTCATACCATCAAACCACTTTTTGTAGGCATCACATGCATCTTTTACAGCTTGCTTGGCTATATTGTTTGATACGTGATTTAACCAAGCGTATTTAGGACGTTGCTTCATTTTTGTGATGTGCTTTCTTAAATCGTTGTTACTGATGAACTTTCTGCCGAACCGATAGTACATTTCTTGCATTTGTAACGTCCAGTTGAAAATCCAACGTGCAGTACCAGCCGATTGCCACAGTTGCTTTTCTTGTTCTTCAGTCGGGCGCAACCTTACTTTCTTGGCTCGTATCATCTTCCATCAACTCCTTAATCATCTTCTTAGCTTTATTCGCTCGTTTCCCTTGTAATCGGCAACTAAAAACAGTGACAATCTGAATTAAGTCCTCGACTAATTCCTGTTCTTCCGTCTTTTCTGTATTGTCAATGATTTCTATTTCTGTGCCATATTTATTACAAAGTTTTTCAATGAGTTCATAACCAAAACGGATTAAACGGTCTTTGTATAGAATAACTACCTTGTCTATTTCGCCATTGGTAATTTTGTCTATTAACTGACTTAATCCTTTTTTATTGTAATTAATTCCACTACCAATATCTTGAATAATGTCAAATTGATATCCTCGTGCAATCATGTAAGTCTTAACGTTCTCAATTTGACGTTCTAAATCGTCTTTTTGCTTGTTTGAACTGACTCTACAATAACCGATGGTTATTCGTTTTGGTTTCTTTCTCCCAGCGATTCCTAAGAATTGATTTCGTTGTTCTTCAGAATAATAACGAGTACCTCCTTGAGAAACATGAGCGGGCTTTAATTCCCCTCTTTTATCCCAATTTCTCAACGTTTGTGGTGTTACACCTATCTGTTTTCCAAATTCACCTATCGAATACATAGTCATAATCTTTACCTCAAAATGATTATACCACATATTGATGTTTTAAATGATATTTTTATAGATATTTATACATTATGATTAACTGTTGTTACCCTCCTTTATTTAAAGTATATGATGTCGCTGACTTCGCGTTCGCTACTATTTTGGCTACCGCCGACTGTTTGGTTGACGACTTTGCCATTAAAATATAGTGTCGATGAGCCGCCACCATCAAGGTTATAGGCGGTCGTGGCGCCGGCTTCTTTCATTTCTTCGGCTAATTCATAGAGTGAAAGGCCTTCGCTGGAATCGGTCCGACCTTCTGACACGATGATGACGTAATGGTTTTCACCGACTTGACCAATTGCAGTCCGCGGATTGCTCGTCATCGATTGCGACACTTCGGAGGACTCATTGACAGTGATCTCCCCATCTTCGACCAAAGAAGGACCAAATGATAGAATTTGTTCGGCGTCCGTTAGTTCTGAAGCGTCGGTCGTTGCTTCATTGACGATAGAGAAGTCACCGTTTTTATCGATGACGAGTGCATCGGTATCGCCATTAGCAGTATCGCGATACAGCGTGCCGTTTCTCATAACAAAGCCAGTACTGCGGAAGCCGTAAAAGTCACCATTCAGACGGCAGATGGCTATGATGATTCTTCCGTAAGTGTGGATGAAAGCTACAAAGGATTAAAAGCTGGCGGCAATATCGAGTTAGTTAGTGATACAATTACTATCAATAGTGCTGGCGATAGTGTACACGCCAATGGCAATGTGACCCTATCTGGTGCAATCGTAACGGCTCAATCAGGAGATGACGGTGTCCATGCAGATGATACAACGACGATTTCAGACGGTATTGTGACGATTCAAAATTCGTATGAAGGCTTGGAAGGTAGCGTGGTTGCCATTAGTGGCGGCACAGTCTCAGTTACGGCAAGCGATGATGGGATTAATGCAGCTGGCGGCAGTGACTCATCAAGTGGCGGTCAATTTGGTCAAGATTCCTTCGGTGGTGGAGGTGAGTCATCTGATGACAGCAAAGAAATCACAATCACTGGCGGTACTATCACGATCGATGCAGAAGGTGACGGTTTAGATAGTAACGGTAATATCAAAATGTCTGGTGGAACGGTGGCGGTATATGGACCGACACAAGGAGGTAATGGTGCGCTAGACTACAATGGTGACTTTACGTTAATGGGTGGAACGCTCGTGGCGTCAGGTACGACAGATATGGCTGAAAATGTCAGCGATAAGTCGACTGTCACGTCAGTTGGTATTTACTTTGATAGTACGCAAAGTGTCGATACATTAATTAGCTTGAAAGACAGTACAGGAAATACGATTATTGCTGTCAGTCTGACCAAAGAATTCCAACACTTGGTTATTGCCACAGTGAAGTTATCGACGAATGAAAGCTACGTCTTGGTGAAAGGTGGAACGCTTAGTGGCGATGCGACAAACGGTCTTTCAGTAGATGGCATTGTTTCAGGTGGGACGCAATTAGGGACATTGGATTTAACATCGACTGTCACCAATGTTTCACAAGATGGTTCAGCAGCTTCCACTAATTCGTTTGGCGGTGGTGGACGAGGTCGTAACTAGATTGTAAGAATTTCAATGTAAAGAAATCTATCATATTTAGGAACAGCTACTAGCTGCTCCTAAATTTTTTTAATTATATGGACAAAATACAGAATATTATTAGTTTTAGTGTTCGCAATTTGTATTTTAACTTGTTTTCTGTAAGTTTGATGAAAAAATAGCTAGTTTTCCCTCATAAATGATGTTAGTATATCTAACATGGAAGATAAAAAAACCAATCATTGAAACGTTGAAGGGAGTCAAGTCTATGGAAACAGGAAATATCGCATTTATTCTCATTTGTAGTGCAATGGTCTTTATTATGACACCGGCACTCGCATTTTTTTACGGAGGATTAGAACGAAGAAAAAATATTTTAAACACCATGATGATGTCAATTGGAACGATGGGGCTTGCTTCAATCATCTGGGTAGCAGTCGGCTATTCGCTTTCATTTAGTGGAGATGGGACTTTTGTAGGGAATCTACATAATATCTTTTTCCAAGGCGTATCCATGACAGAAGGTAGCGGCATTCCGGATGGCTTATTCGCTATATTCCAAATGATGTTTTCATTAATTACGGCAGCTATTATTACAGGTTCGGTTGTTGGTCGGATGAGATTCCCAGCAATTTTCTTATTCTTGGCAATTTGGTTAGTTGTTGTCTATGCACCAATGGCCCACATGGTATGGGGCGGCGGTTTTATCGCTGGGCTAGGTGCCATTGACTTCGCTGGTGGGACAGTTGTTCATATCAGCTCTGGTTTATCTGGATTGATTTTGTGTTTAGTATTAGGTCAACGTCGTGAGTTTAAACAAGCGGAATATCGTCCACATAATATTCCTTTCGTCGTTTTAGGAACTGGCTTTTTATGGTTTGGTTGGTTTGCTTTTAATGCCGGATCTGCTTTGGCAGCTGATGGCGTTGCAATTCAAGCTTTCTTAACAACAAATACTGCTGCAGCTGCAGCGATGCTTTCTTGGATGGCGGTGGAACGATTTTCTACTGGTAAACCAACACTTGTAGGTGCATGTACCGGTGGGGTTGTCGGATTAGTTGCGATTACACCAGGTGCTGGCTTTGTCTCTATCTGGTCTTCCATCGTGATTGGCTTATTAGTTAGTCCGTTTTGTTACTATAGCATTTCGATTATTAAACAAAAATTAGGCTTCGATGATTCGTTGGATGCATTTGGTTGTCATGGTATGGGTGGAATTTTTGGTTCAATCGTGACAGGGATTTTCGCTGATCCAGCAGTAAATGGTAGCACTGGCTTGCTCTATGGTGGTGTTGATTTGTTTGTCGCTCAATTAGAAGCAACAGTCATCACGATTGTTTATGTAGGTGTTGCTAGCTTTATTATCATTTCGATTGTGAAACTGATTATGCCGATTCGTGTATCAGCGAAAGATGAAGCGCTTGGCTTAGATCGCAGTGAACATGATGAAAGTGCCTACCCAACATTTATGGGACTAGATTCTTAAAATCAGATAAACGAGGAGGAGCGCTATGAAAAAAATCGAGGCAATTATTCGACAAGAAACGTTAGATGATTTAAAAGACGCGATGCTAAACACATTTGAAGAAAATCCAATCGGTATGACGGTGACCCAAGTATTAGGATTTGGGCATCAAAAAGGATTGAAAGACTATGTTCGTGGTCAAGAAGTCATCACTTCGTTTGTGCCGAAGATTAAAGTGGGATTTGTATTAGAAGACAAATGTGTGGAACAAATGATTGATTTAATCGTCAAAACATGCCAGACTGGAAACGTTGGCGATGGCAAAATCTTTGTCTACCCAGTAGAAGAAGCGGTCCGCATTCGTACAGGGGAACGTGGAGAATCCGCAATTTAATGATTAACAGGCTGAGATAGCACTAACTATAAGCTAAGAGCTCAGAAAATACCAAAGTTGTTCCTCAAACTTTGGTATTTTCTGAGCTTTTTGTTGTCGGTCAGACTGTTTCGTTGCTGGATTCCAGCTTAAAAGTACGCTGGCATATTTTTTGAGAAAAAATTGGAAAGGTTTTCTAGTCTTTGTGAAAAATACATGGTATAATAACTTCACAATTAAATAAAGAAACATTTGGGGTGCGTAAAGCTGAGATTATACCCATTGAACCTGATGCAGTTAATGCTGTCGCAGGGAAATGTCGTTTAAATCATAAGATCGTACCCGTTAGTGACTAGTTCATTGACGGGTATTTTGGATGGTTTGCTCTCGCCCCTTTTTGTTCCTTTAGTTAGTTAGGAAAAAGAAAAGGGGTTTTTTTGATGGAAAAAGCGAAGTGGACATTACCACAAGTTGTATTTTTAGCCTTACTGGCATTTTTATTTGGGGCGGTATTTATGGGGGCCGGCGTACTTTATGCGTTACTTGAAGCAGCATTGACACCATTTGGCTTCTCACCTTTTGCAAATGAAATTTTATTTGGGCTGTGGGTCATGGCAGCACCGGTAGCAGGTATGTTAATCCCAAAAATGGGAAGTGCAGTATTAGGTGAAGTTTTCGCCGCGTTAGCAGAAATGCTGTATGGCTCTTACTTTGGGGCGAGTGTATTAATCTCAGGGTTTATTCAAGGAATGGGGACAGAAGTAGGATTTATGGCTACTGGTTACCGTCGCTATGATACGCTGCCATTGTTTTATGGTGCGATTGGAACGACAGTGTTTAGCTTTATCTATGAATTCTTTAAATACGGTTATGCTACTTATGGCTTTTGGATGGTAGTGGCCTTGTTTGTGGTGCGTTTTGCATCGGTGTGCTTCTTTGGTATCTTTTTGACGAAACAAATTGTGACTCTTTTCCACAAGGCACAAGGATTGAGTGTGTCGCATTAATGAAAGGCATCGAGATAAACGAGTTAGTTGTTCAAAAAGAAGCTACTACTATTATCAATCAATTATCAGCCGACTTTTCGGCAGGCTCATTTGTTCTGTTGACAGGTGATAGCGGCTGCGGGAAGACGACATTGCTCCATACGGTGGCTGGGTTTGACGGATCGACCTATCAGGGAGAAATCTTGGTGAACGGGCAAAACAATGCGCAACGAACCATGACAGAAAAAGCTCAACAAATTGGGTTGATGTTTCAAAATCCTAGTCAGCAATTCACCATGCGGACGCTCCGCAGAGAGCTGATGTTTGCTATGGAGAATAGCGGCATTGCGATTGCAGAAGCAAAGGATCGGATGGACAAGGCGATTCATGAAATGAAGATGGAGTCCCTGCTGTATCAAGAGTTGGTGACACTATCTGGTGGGGAGAAGCAACGAGCGGCCTTGACGGTGTTGTTAGCGATGAATGCCCCTATCTTACTACTAGATGAACCATTCGCTAGTGTTGATCCGCTGTCAAGAAAATGGTTGATTAAAAAATTGGCCGATCTACGTAATCAAGGAAGACTAATCTTGATTGCTGATCATGAGTTGACCGACTACGCTCCTTTCGTCGATCGCTTTATCCGAATGGAAGGTGGGCAGCTGACAGAGCAATCTGTGTCGCAATTAGCAACGCAGCAACCGCTCGGCAAGCTCACACAAGCAAATGCGTCACAGACGACGCTTTTTACCTTGCAACAAGTGGCACTTCATCAAGGAACGAAACCATTAGTAACACCTCAAACTGTGGCGTTTAAGCAAGGAATTACTACGCTGACCGGTGAAAATGGCGTCGGGAAATCGACCTTATTGCGGGCGATGGTGCAGCTGCATCCATACACCGGCGCGATGTTTTTAGAAGACAAGAAACTATCCCGTCGCTTTGGGAAACAGAAGTTGTATGAGCAAATGACACTAGCGGTGCAACATGCGGAGCAGCAATTTGTCACGTTACACGTGGATCAAGAGTTGGCATTTCCGAAAGAGCCGAGTGAAGCGATTAAGCAGCGGCAACTTCAAGCGATGGAAGAGCTGGGGATCCAGCATTTACTGAACCGGGGCCTCTATCAGCTAAGCGAAGGACAAAAAAAGATGATCCAGCTGATTACGATGTTGAGTTTAGAGCGCAAGTTTTTACTATTGGATGAACCATTTACTGGCTTGGATGCGCGTGCGTGTCAGTACTTTGTGGACTGGCTTGCCCAAAAAAAAGAGCAGACGAATTTTTTAATCGTCTCTCATCGTCTTGAACCGTTAGTAGGTGTGAGTGAGCATCATATGCATCTATCTGAGCAGAAATTACAGGAGGTGGTGCACTGATGGAAGAGAAAATCACTGCGATACCTGCAATTATCTTTGCGGTGTTCTTTTTTACGATTGAAGTCTCGTTCACGTATTCGGTTTGGTTGAATGTGTATTTGTTCCTTGTCGTGTTGGGTTATTTCTTTGTGACGAGAAAATGGGGCTTCATATGGGTCTTACTATTGTTTCCTTTTATTCCAGCGATTACGACGTTTTGGTCGGTGATGATTCAAGGAGATGGTCTATCAGATGCGTGGGTCTTATTGACTCGGACGTATGCATTTGCGGCATTGGGCCTTGTTTTTGTCGCAGGAGTTGATTTTGAAGAATGTTTATTGGTGTTGGAGCAATATCGAGTACCGCCGACGTTTGTCTACGGAATCTTAGTCGTCGTGCATGCCGCACCAGAGATACGACGCGAAGTCAGCGATATGCGGGATGCGAGTCTCTTAAGAGGAAAGCGGCTTTATCCATGGTCAGCATATTATTATGTGAAGACGATTTTCTTAGCGATGAATTGGCGTGATCGGTATACGGAGGCGATGTATTCGCGGGGATTTATGGAGAATGGGACGCGGACTCATTTTGAAAAATGGCATCTAGCTCGGTCTGCAAGTATCTGGGCAATGGTATTTATTCTTGTGGGCAATGGTTTATTAATAGTAGAGAGTGTGGTGAGATGAGCGTGTTATTTACCGAGATTGTTAGAGCGCAAACAAAACCTTATTGGGAAGGGAGCTTTCTGCATCCATTTCTGACAGAGTTACAGGCTGGCACATTGCCAATGGAGAAATTTCGTTATTATTTGATTCAAGATTGCTATTATTTGACGCACTTTGCTCGTCTGTATGCACTGGTAGCTGAGCGGACGGCGATTCCTGAGTTAGCAGAGCAAATGCGGGAAAATGGGGCTCATTTAGCTGAAGGGGAACTACAAGTACGGGCGCATTTTTTTCAACAACTGGGGATTGATGAAAAAGAACTGCAGGAGACCGCGATTGCGCCAACTGCCTATCATTATGTGTCACACATGTATCGGCAATTAGTAGAGGCCAATGATTGGGTGACCGCTGCGAGTCTGTTACCGTGTTCTTGGTTGTATGCTGAGATTGGTCAAACCTTAATGCAAGCTGGCATTCAGTCACCAAATCCTTATTACCAGCAGTGGATTGAGACGTATGGTGGCGAAGAGAGTGCCATTGACAAAGAATGCGCCTTGCTCAATCGCTTGTATCAAGAAAGTTCGCAAGAACAACAAGAACAAATGGTTACTGCGTTTGTCATTAGTGCAAAAATGGAATATGCATTTTGGGAGATGGCCTATCAATTGGAAAAATGGCCAGCAGGAATGAGGGGGTAAGAAAATGAAGCAAACGATAAATGTCAAAAAAATTAGTTTATTAGCCATGATGATTGCACTAGATGTTGTGTTGTCACCGTTGTTTCGAATTGAAGGGATGGCACCGATGTCGAGTGTGATGAATGTCATTGCAGCGACGTTACTTGGCCCGCTTTATGCGACTATTATGGCTTTTGTCTGTGCCGTTATTCGCATGACATTATTAGGTATTCCGCCATTAGCATTGACGGGGGCATTATTTGGGGCCTTTTTAGCAGGTGTTGGCTATAAATATACTGGCAAAGTGTGGGGTGCGATGATTGGTGAAATTATCGGTACTGGCTTGATTGGTTCGTTGCTTTCGTATCCAGTGATGGTCTGGTTCACCGGTAGCCAGCAAGGCATGTATTGGTTTTTATATACGCCACGTTTCTTTGGTGGAGCGATTTCGGGATCGATTATTGGCTTTTTCGTATTGTTGAAATTAAAAGAAACACAACCATTTAGACGAGTACAACGACTGTTTGGAGGGATGAACAATGGTACTGTTTAATAGCAATGATTCGTTTCGTCGGTTGACACAAGGTGTTTTTCCACTCACCACGTCACCATTAGTGCAATGCATTACCAATGAAATCACCTGTGAGTCAATGGCCAATGCGTTGCTCTATATTGATGCTAAGCCGATTATGGCAGACGATGCGCGTGAATTTGCGGAATTATTTGATCAAACCAATAGCTTACTGTTAAATCTCGGGCATTTATCAGTGGAGCGAGAGCAGAATTTATTGGCGGCTGCTCGTTTTGCTGAGCAAACACAGACGCCTGTTGTGATTGACCTTGTTGGGGTAGCTGCTACCGAATTGCGGTATGAGTTGGCGCATCAGCTAGCTGCCTATCGACCGACTGTCATTAAAGGTAATAGTTCAGAGATGCGTGCCTATTGTGGCTTACAGAGCAGTGCGCGGGGAGTAGATGCTAGTGCTGCAGACCAAGAGGAGGAGCAGTTGTTGTTATTAGCTAAGGCGATGCAAGCTGATGCGAACCAACATCCAGGGACGGTCTATTTAGCGACGGGTGAAAAAGATTTGGTCGTATCAAGTACCCACGCCTCCTTTTTGGCAAATGGCGTTGCGGAATTGGATCGCTTTACAGGAACGGGCGACATTGTGGGTGCGTTAATTGCCGCATTACTTGGTGTCGGAAATGATGTGTTTGTAGCGACGATTACCGCTGTTAGTTATTTTAATTTATGCGGAGAAGCAGCGCGGAAGCGCACGACTGGCTTGGCTAATTTCCGTCAAGAGACATTGAATCAGCTGTCCTTATTGATGAATCAAGTAGATTGGGCGGCAGATATTCGAGGAGGTAGCTTATGGCAGACTACAGTTTATATTTAGTCACAGGTAGCTACGATTACGATGATCAGACCTTTTTACAAATTGTAGAGGAAGCCTGTCAAGCTGGCGTGACGATTGTCCAACTAAGAGAAAAGACGGGTACGACGCAGGCGATTTATCAAAAAGCACTGAAGGTCAAAGCAATCACGGATCGTTATGGCATTCCGCTAATTATTGATGACCGAGTGGATATTTGTCTAGCTGTCGATGCAACGGGTGTCCATATTGGCGATGATGAATTACCCGTCCATGTCGTGCGAGGCTTGATTGGTCCCACTAAAATTTTAGGTGTGTCGGCCAAAACGACAGCACGGGCGCGGCAGGCAGAGCAAGAAGGTGCCGATTACTTAGGGACTGGTGCGATGTTTGAAACTCAGACCAAACAAACACCAGTCACTTCATTTGAGACACTGCAAGCTGTGATTCAAGCAGTTAAGATACCGGTCGTAGCGATTGGTGGGATAAAAGAAGACAACCTAGCATCATTTCAGGATATCCCGATTGCCGGTGTGGCGATTGTCAGTGAAATTATGAAAGCGATAGACGTGAAGGAAAAGGTACAGGCACTTCAAAAGAAAGTAGCATATTGGAGGAGTGGAAATGAATGAGACGCCACAAGTCGTAACGATTGCCGGTTCAGACTCAGGTGGTGGTGCAGGTATGCAGGCGGATTTGAAAACATTTCAAGCACGCCATGCCTTTGGGATGAATATCGTCATAGCATTGACCGCACAAAATACATTAGGGGTACAAGAGAGTTACCCCATCCCACCAGCCTTTATTGATGCCCAGTTCGCATCACTGGCTGCTGATTTTCAGATCCGTGCAGCTAAAACTGGGATGCTAGCCGATCGTGAACACGTAGCGTGTGTAGTGAAGAACTTACAAGCGGTCGATTTTGGACCGTTAGTCGTTGACCCGGTGATGATTGCCAAAGGTGGGCATCCGTTATTAGAAGCCGATGCGATTACAAGTATTCGGACAGAGCTGTTGCCGCTTGCGACAATTGTGACGCCGAATATTCCAGAAGCAGAAGTGCTAGCTGATTGTGAGATACATACAGAGGCGGATATGATGAAGGCCGCCAAGATGATTCAACAATTTGGAGTCAAGCACGTCATTATTAAAGGTGGTCACCAAGTAGGAGAGCAGGCGCGCGATTATGTATTGTTTGCTTCAGGTGAGTCTAAGTGGTTAAGCGGCCCAAGAATTGAAACGCAAAATACGCACGGGACAGGCGATACATTTTCAGCGTGTATTGCGGCAGAATTAGCGAAAGGCACGCCATTAGAAGAAGCAATCTTGATTGGTAAACAATTCATTCAAGGGGCAATCGAGCAAGGCATCGCAGTTGGTCATGGCCACGGTCCGACCAATCACTGGGCGACCTTAAGTGAATCTATCAAGGAATCAAAGGTGTGACAGTAAATGGGCCTACCGTCAAACAATGGAGTATACATCGTTTTGAACCATAACATCCCAACACTAGTTATCGTCTTTCTCATTGGTTAGACGAGAAAGACGATAACTAAGTCGCAGTCGCAACGAACAAAAAGCCGACCCTACTCGCAATAGGGTTGGCTTTCGTGTGATTCATGTAAAATGTATCTCATTTCGTAAAGTATAGCGTGATTTTAAATTGCAGCCAATTAGCTAAATGTTAGATATATTTCATGCTCATATATGCATTCTACGCACTTTTCGGAATTTCTGTGCTCATGCACGAAGCTAATTTTTTGTCACAGCTTTATAATTATGCTTCTTCGCTACCCATGTATTTTGAAAGAAAAGCAGCCATTGCCGCACCAATTAATGGTGAAACAAGGTAAACCCAATAGTGAGTAAGAGCTGATCCGCCAGCAAAAATAGCAGGACCAAAACTACGAGCAGGGTTCAGTGAAGCGCCAGTGATGTTTAGTGCTAAGACGATTAACAAGCTCAACGTTACCCCGATTGCAAATGGTGCAAAATTGCCAACACCATATTTTTTGCTTGTCACCATCAAGATGACAAAAACAAACAAGCAAGTCGTTAAGATTTCAGTGAAGATGGCTAAGCCAACGCTACCACCGAAGTCTGTTTGACCATAGCTATCATTAGCTAGGCCTAATCCATTAATAAAGACGCCTAAAACCGCAGAAGCAACTAACGAACCTAAAAATTGAGCAATAATATAAAAAATAGCATCTTTTGATTCGATTCGTTTGATGATTACCATTCCCAATGTAACGGCTGGGTTAAAGTGTCCTCCTGAAATACCACCAACAGCATATGCCATGACAGTCACGGTTAAACCAAAAGCCAAGCCGATCCCTAAAGCGCTGTTTGGAGTATCTCCTGATCCAGCAATCACAACTGCTCCTGTCCCAAATAAGACTAAAGCAAATGTTCCGATAAATTCAGCAGCATACTTTCTCATGTGTATCCATCCTTTCATTTTCCAAGGCCAAAGACAGCATAGGATTAGTGATTGTTCAAAGAAAATATCTTGGAAATTTACTGTAAATTACAATGTAGATCACAAGTAGAGGATGCGCAGAGATTTTACACAAAGCTAAACGAAACTTAACATACGCATGCTAAACTGAAAGTAGCTTTCGAAACGAGTTTGTGATGGGATGCTAGGTAGCTAGTAGGAGGAAAAAAATGACGAAAATTTTTGCTCACCGAGGAAGCAAGGGGACACATCCCGAAAATACTTTGGCTGCTTTTGCAGAAAGTGTCCGTATTGATGTTGATGGGATTGAGCTGGATGTGCAGGTCACAAAAGATGGTCAGGTGGTTGTCCTTCACGATGAAACCATTAATCGAACGACGAACGGAAAAGGGCGGGTAATCGATCAGACTCTGAGGGAATTAAAAGCTGTAGATGCGGGTGGTTGGTTTTCTCTTCATTACGAGCATGAGCCAATACCCACTTTAGCTGAAGTCTTGGACTTATTGGCTGAGTTAAAGTACCAAGAAATTTTGACGATTGAATTAAAGACCGACCAGATAGACTACCCCCAGATTGAAGAAAAAGTCGTACAACTGACACATGCAAAAAATTGGCCCTTTACCGTGACGTATTCGAGCTTTAATTTATTGACCTTGCAGCGACTACATGAAATAGATCCAGTGACACCAAAAGCATGGGTGACCATTGGCTCGGTCGTGACGGTGGCATTCGCGAATTATTTTACGGTAATCAATCGAATCGATGCGAATTTTGCGTGGTTTATTCAATCTGAGTTGGAACTAGCAGACTTAGATAAAGACGTGTGCCCGTTTACGGTCAATAGTGAACCGGAGATGTGGATGTGTTTTGAGCGTCATGTCTATGGGTTTCATACAGATTATCCAGAGCAAGCATTGGCGTTAAGGAAACGATATGAAAGGGAACAATTGTCGATTGCGTCCGTATAGAAAGGGGAGACCCTTTCTTTTTCTTTTTTTTGATATCGTTTATACTAGAAAGAGTAAGTAGGAAGGGAAGAAAGAGTGTGACAATTAAAGCAGTAGTCGTGGACATGGACGGCACATTTCTAAATGACGAGAAAACATATGATCGCGAGCGATTTTTGGCAATCAAACAAGAGATGGAAAAACAGCAGATGCATTTTGTGGTTGCTTCAGGCAATCAGTACTGGCGCTTGGTGGATTATTTTCCAGATTTAGGTGAGCAATTGTTTTATATTGCCGACAATGGTGCGGATATTCGTTACCATAGCGAGCAAGTACGTGCCAAGACCATCGCCAAAGAATTTCATCGCCCGCTTTTAAACTACTTGAAAGACGAATTACCTGACCATCGCCTAGTCTTATCGGGCAAAAAAGGGGTCTATATTCACCATCAATTGCCTCAAGATTTTGTGGCGCACGTGAAGTTTTTTTATCGCCACATTACCCAAATTGATTTGCAACAGCCGATACCTGACGATATTTTTAAGTTTGCTTTAAATTTTCCAGCTGAGCAGCTTGCCAATGCGAATCAACAGCTACACGATGTTTTCGGTGAAGAATTAACGGTGGTGACAAGTGGCCATCAAGCACTGGATATTATTTCTAATAGTGCCGGCAAAGAAGTCGGTATTCGCGAATTGCAAAAGAAATTTCAACTTAATAAAGATGAAATTGCCGTATTTGGCGACAATATGAATGATGTGGGAATGTTTCGAGAAGTGACGCATTCTTATGCGATGGGTAATGCGTTGTTGCCGGTCAAAGAAGCGGCGTCTCAAGTAATTGGTTCTAATAACGAACAAGCGGTCTTAGACAAAATTGAAGAGTTTTTATAGGAGGTGCTGTGGATGGATGCCAAGCAGTTAAGAGTAGCAATTGAGCAAGATGAAGATAATCTGATATACACTAAGCAAGGCATTCATCCGCTGTACACTATCCATCCTGAGGCCAAAGTGGTAATCATCGGACAAGCCCCGGGGAAAAAAGCGCAAGCGTCACAGATAGTCTGGCACGATCAGAGTGGGAAACGATTGCGATCGTGGCTAGGACTATCTGATGAGACCTTTTATCAGTCGCACGACTTGGCCATTTTGCCGATGGATTTTTATTATCCTGGAAAAGGGAAAACGGGGGATTTGCCTCCGCGCAAAGCATTCGCAGCGAAATGGCATCCGCTTTGCTTAAAGCTGATGCCCGATGTTCAGCTGATAATTCTGGTAGGAAGGTATGCGCAGGCGTATTATTTGCCGCACAATAAGGCGAATTTGACAACGACAGTGCAGCAATTTCAAACATTTTTACCGCAGTACTTTCCACTACCTCATCCGTCGCCGTTAAATGGTCGCTGGTTAAAGAAAAATCCGTGGTTTGAACAAACGGTCGTACCACAGCTAAAAGAAATCATCGCAACATTGGTAAACTGATTAGCAAGGTTGAAACAAAAGCGTTTAGCTCTAAAAAATAAGTCAGAAATTCCGAAAATTGTTTTTCAAATTTTTGAGAATTTGTGCCTTATTTCAAGAGAGCTGCTTTTGCTACTAAAAAAAGGGAGTATGACGATTGTCACTCCCTTTTTTAGTAGGTCGAAGGATTGCGACGAGCAAAGTCATAAAAGCGGAATTTATCGATGCGGTGACGGCTTTCAGTGTACTGAAATTGCTGCGCATTCGCTAGAAATACGCGGCTATTAATAGCCGCAATGTGATGATCATTTTGATTTAGATCTAAGAGTCTACGGTCTTCATCTCGTAATTGATCGATACGAATTTCTTTTTCGGCAAAGGCAATTTGTAGATGGAGCTCTTGTTCGAAGTAACGATAGATGGAGTCTTCACCAATCTCCGTATCAAGGTAAGGAATGACTGAGCATAGTAAGTAGTCACGATCTAAAATCACTTTCGCATGGTCGATCTCGCGCGTACGAACTAGCTCCCATACCGAGCTATCAAGTACAAAGCCAGTCTTTTCCGCCAGCTCAGGAGTTACGACACGCTTGACGAGCTTCTCAACAACGGTGCGCCCATCATAACCATAAGAGTGTTGCAATTCTTGGTAGCTTGTCAGACCAGAGATGGGAAAGCGTAACTGCTCGCGCTTTAGTACCAGCGAGCCTTTCCCTTGGATTTTTTGAATGTATCCATTGGCCATTAGAAGGCTAAGTGCTTTGCGCACGGTATCGCGGGACACATTGTATTGTTGGCATAAATGATGCTCGCTCGGAAGGTACTCACCGGGCTTGACTTGTTCTTTTAAAATGCGATTTTCGAGTAATTGATACATGGATTCATAAGCTTTCATTATGATACCTCAACTTGTACGTATTTGTTAAAACAAGTATAAGGTAGATACGGTGAAAATTCAAGAAAACGTTTTATGAGAGAAAATTAATTTAAATACCAGTTTATTTGTTAGTTGACTGTTATTAATAAAACAAGTATGAATCAGTCAGACAAGAGTCCTTAGTTATTTGTAGCTAAGGAATACAAATATAGTTTTTTCTCTCATTTTATTCTCATTAATTATTTGTCCAAAAAGGTGAAAACGTTTTACAACAAACTGTTTAACAGGTATGATAAAAATATAGAACTTGTACCTACAAGTGAAAGGAGAAAGGTTATGGGTAAATTTGAAAAAGATGCAAAGTCGTTGATTGACCTCGTCGGTGGAAAAGACAACATTGCAGCGGTGACACATTGTGCAACGAGAATGCGGTTTGTACTCAATGATCCGAAGAAAGCTAATCAGCCTGCTATTGAAGAGTTAGATGCTGTCCGTGGTATTTTTACCAATGCTGGACAATTTCAAGTCATTATTGGAAATGAAGTGCCTTCTTTTTATCAAGAATTTGTAAGTCTTGCTGGGATTGAAGGTGGTAGTAAAGAAGATGTAAAAGCAGTTGCCAAGCAAAATCAAAAATTTTTCCAACGTGCGATTACTGTTTTAGCAGAAATATTCACGCCATTATTACCTGCCATTATTGTTGGAGGGCTGATTTTAGGATTCCGTAATGTATTAGAGGCTGTTCCGATGGGGTGGCTTGATGGGAAAACCATCACGGAGTCGTCTGTTTTTTGGAATGGAGTCAATAGCTTTTTGTGGTTACCAGGTGAAGCCATTTTCCATTTCTTACCAGTCGGCATTACGTGGAGCATTACTCGCAAGATGAAGACAACGGAAATTCTTGGGATTGTCCTCGGGATTACGTTGGTTTCACCACAGCTATTGAATGCATATGCGGTAAATAGCACGACTGCGGCTGAGATTGCGCAGAATTGGACCTGGGACTTTGGGTTCTTTACAATGGAAAAAATTGGCTACCAAGCACAAGTCATACCGGCAATGTTAGCTGGATTCTTGCTCGTTTACTTGGAACGTTTTTTCAGAAAGCATATTCCTGAAGCTGTCTCGATGATTTTCGTGCCGTTCTTCTCATTGATTCCGACGATTTTAGCAGCTCATTTGATTCTCGGACCGATTGGCTGGCATATTGGCTCAGCAATTTCGACCGTTGTAAATGCTGGTTTAACTTCTTCTGTCAATTGGTTGTTTGGTGCCGTCTTTGGTGCACTGTATGCGCCGCTCGTTATTACTGGGTTACACCATACAACGTTAGCCATTGATTCCCAATTAATTGCTGATTTTAAATCAACAAACTTATGGCCGATGATCTGTCTATCGAACATTGCACAAGGTGCGGCTGTTTTAGCTGTAGTCTTTGCTCACCGTGGCAACAAGAAAGAAGAACAAGTCTCAGTGCCATCAGTTATCTCTGCTTGGTTAGGTGTAACTGAACCGGCAATGTTTGGGATTAACTTAAAATACATGTATCCTTTTGTGGCGGCAATGATCGGTAGTGGTCTAGCTGGTATGTTTGTCACGATTTTCGGAGTAAGAGCTTTTTCAATCGGTGTCGGTGGACTACCAGGTATTTTAGCCATCATGCCGAAGTACTATCTGATTTTTGCCATTGGCATGATGATTGCCATTGTCGTACCATTTCTCTTGACGTTGATTTTTAGAAGAACAGGCTTATTTAACAAAATTGACCGCGTAGGCGAAGCGATTTCCCCAATCGATGCAACTTTAGAGCCAACGGTAGCGCCTGTAACAGTAGTAGATGAAGATATTTATGCACCTTTAAATGGACAACTATTCCCCCTAAGTCATGCAGTTGATCCGGTGTTTTCACAAGGAACGATGGGTCAAGGCATGGTGATTGAGCCGACTGAAGGCAGTGTGTATGCACCGGTGACAGGGGTGATTAGCTTATTGTTCCCAAGCAAGCACGCCATTGGTTTAATTGATGACCAAGGAGTAGAGATATTGATTCATGTTGGTATGGACACGGTGAATTTAAATGGTGCACATTTTACCGCACTTGTGAAGCAGGGTGACCATGTGACGCGTGGCCAAAAATTATTGGCGTTTGATTTAGAAGCAATTCAAGCAGCGGGCTATCAGACTCAAACACCAGTCATTATTACCAATTCCGGAGAGTATCAAGTCGATCCAGTACTAGAAACTGGCACAGTCGCGAAAGAACAAGCAATCATGCATGTGCAGTCACGCAACTAAGAACATAGAATGGAGTTTTCAAATGTCTTTTAAACAGAAAGTAGTGTATCAAATCTATCCGAAATCTTTTTATGACCACAATGGTGATGGGTTCGGAGATTTAGCAGGTATCATTGAGAAATTACCCTACTTGGCTGACTTAGGAGTAGAGATGCTGTGGCTAAGTCCTATTTACCCGAGCCCACAAAAAGACAATGGCTATGATGTGGCCGACTATCAAGCCATCGATCCTATATTTGGCACGATGGCAATCTTTGAGCAGTTGGTCGCTCAAGCCAAAACATATGGTATTGGTATTATGTTGGATATGGTCTTTAATCATGTCTCGACCGAGCACGAATGGTTCCAACGAGCGTTAGCCGGAGAGAAGAAGTACCAAGATTACTTTTTGTTACGCGATGAGCCGACGAATTGGCAATCCAAGTTCGGCGGTAGTGCGTGGGCGCCATTTGGCCAAACGGGCAAGTGGTACTTGCATCTATACGATGTGACCCAAGCCGACTTAAATTGGCGTAACCCTGATGTACGCAAAGAGCTACAAAAGGTATTGGATTTTTGGTTGGACAAAGGTGTGGAGGGCCTACGCTTTGATGTGATTAATGTCATTGGCAAAGATGAGCACATAAAAGACACGGCTGATGGTATTGGCAAAGCCGAATATACCGACCGACCCATTGCCCACGACTACATTCATGAAATGAATCGAGCCACCTTTGGCCCACGAGGTACGATCACAGTGGGTGAAATGAGCTCGACGACGATTGAAAATGGTGTTTTATACACACAAGAAACGCGTCACGAGCTATCGATGATTTTTAACTTCCATCATTTGAAAGTGGATTATGCAGCTGGTGAAAAGTGGACGACGAGTAAGTTTGACTTCCACCAACTAACCAAGATTCTCCATGAATGGGGCGAAGGGATGAGCGAGCACGACGGGTGGAATGCGTTGTTTTGGAATAATCACGATCAGCCTAGAGCGCTTAATCGCTTTGTCGATTGGCAGACATATCGCGTGGCTGGTGCCCAAGTGTTAGCGGCGATGATTCATCTGAATCGAGGCACGCCATTTATCTACATGGGTGAAGAAATCGGCATGCTTAATCCGACGTATGACACGATTGATGCATTTGATGATATCGAATCAAAAAATGCCTATCAGATGCTCATAGCTAAGGGCAAATCAGCGAGTGAAGCACTGGCGATTGTTCAAAGTAAATCGCGGGACAATGCACGAATTCCTATGCAGTGGCAAGCGAATAACGGTGGATTTACAACAGGAACACCGTGGCTTGCGCCGGGCGATTATGCGAATATTTCTGTCGAACAGGAGCGAAAGAATCCGCAAATCTTTGGGTTCTATCAGCGGTTGATTCAGCTACGCAAAATGTATCCGATTATTGCAGAAGGTAGCTATCAAGGCTATGAGAAAAATCATTCGCAAGTTTTTTCATTTATCCGAGAACTAGGCAATCAAAAACTAGTAGTAATGAATAATTTATCAGCTACAAACGCAACGATTGCTTTACCTGATGAATTTTTAGCTGGTCAGGTCCTAATCAGCAACCAAGAAACGCAAGTAATGAAAGACATGACGCTCATGCCATATCAAACTGTTGCCATCCTAATTTAAGAAGAGTGTCTGTGGGTGGTTTGAGCACCATGCAGTCGCCCTACTACATCCGAATAACAGCATTAGCTATAAGCAAGAAACCAGAAAGACCAAAAGTTTGAGAAACAGCTTGCGGATCTTCTGGTTTTTTGCATGGGATTGAATGATGCTGTCTTGAATTTCT
>NZ_GL622241.1:665029-687061 GCF_000185365.1 Enterococcus italicus DSM 15952 | reverse complement strand
CCGAATTTCTTTAGTGTTATCAGTTTCTTACTTTTTGTAAGAGTTGTATGATAGCCACTGTAAAGAAGAAAAAGGAGTGGAGTAATCATGGACTATACAACAAGTAAAGAAGAACATCCAATTAAAATCGTCAATCTTTCATCTTTAGAAAAAGCAGTGAAAGAAGACATGGACAAAGGAGCGTTTGGGTACATTCGTGGCGGATCAGAAGACGAATGGACATTACGTGAAAATACGCAAGCTTTCTCAAAGAAAAAAATCATTCCTCGCGTATTACAAGGTATTGATCATGCGGATTTGTCGACCGAATTATTCGGTATTCCTTTAAAAACACCGATCATTCAAGCTCCCTCTGCCGCGCAAGGCTTAGCGCATGTCAAAGGGGAGGTCGATACAGCCATTGGGGTAGCTAAAGCGGGTTCTATTTTTGCGATTAGTACGTATGCAAATACCAAAATTGAAGATGCAGCAGCAGCGGCTCCAGATGCGCCCCAATTTTTCCAATTGTATATGAGTAAAGACGATGCATTTAATCAATTTTTACTTGATAAGGCTGTTCAATCAGGTGCAAAAGCCATTATTTTAACAGTCGATTCAACACTTGGTGGCTACCGTGAAGAAGATATCGTCAATGACTTCACCTTCCCATTACCAATGCCAAACTTAGTCGCTTTTAGTGAAGCGTCTGGTGCCGGTGAAGGCAAAGGAAAAGGCATTTCAGAAATATATGTTGCAGCAAAACAAGCCATCGTGCCAGAAGATATCCAAAAAATCAAAAAAATGTCTGGCTTACCTGTCATTGTCAAAGGGATTCAATCGGCAGAAGATGGCGAAGTAGCCATCCAATTTGGTGCTGATGGCATTTGGGTGTCCAATCATGGCGGACGACAATTAGACGGTGCGCCAGCGTCATTTGATGTATTGCCACAAATCGCACAAGTTGTTCGCAAACGCGTACCAATTATTTTTGACTCAGGTGTGCGCCGCGGCGAGCATGTCTTCAAAGCATTAGCAAGTGGTGCCGATGTGGTTGCACTTGGTCGTCCAATTATTTATGGCTTGTTCTTAGGTGGAGCAGAAGGCGTGACTTCTGTCTTTGATCACTTGAACAAGGAATTAGCCATCACGATGCAACTAGCCGGTACTAAAACGATTGAAGACGTCAAACAAACGACACTCGTCGACTAAACAGCATTGACAGACCAACCAAGTTTGCGTAAACTAATCATTATTAGAAAATGATGAAAACGCAATGAACAGAAGATAAGGTATTGGCAGATTTTAGAGAGTCTATGGTTGGTGAAAATAGGTAGATGGCAGACCTTAGCATGAGCTGGGAGCGGTGTCTTGGTTCTAGAGCTGAGACGACGGTGAGATGTCCGTTAACATAAGAGATAACATAATAAAGGTGGTACCGCGAGCTTCGCCCTTTTCGTCTAGACGAAAAGGGCTTTTTTATATCAGAAAATAGGTATCAAAAAGGAGGACACGGCATGAAAAAGATAGCGGTAGTCTTATTACAAATGGATATTGCATTTGGAAACCCAAAAGAAAATCAACGACACGTCAGAGAACTATTCCAAGAAGCAAACTTACAGCCAGGAGAACTTGTGATATTGCCAGAGATGTGGAACACCGCGTATGATTTGACGCGGCTAGAAGAGATAGCAGATTATAACGGTCAAGAAACATTACAGTTACTAAAAGAGTTAGCGACAACGTATCGTGTGACGATTGTCGGTGGTTCGGTAGCAGTGAAAGAAGGGGCGGATTTTTACAATCGTACTTATGTCATTGATGAAAATGGATCCGTGCTGACGCAATATGATAAGGCGCATTTATTTGGCTTAATGGCCGAGGATCGCTACTTAGCTTCTGGTAATAAGCTTGCATTTTTTGAAAACAAACAAGTGACAATCAGTCCATTTATCTGCTATGACTTGCGCTTTCCAGAATGGTATCGCTTGGCAGCTCAACAAGGCGCTGAAGTCTATATTGTTAGTGCCCAGTGGCCTGTCCAACGCTTAGCACAGTGGCGCAAGCTTCTGCAAGCTAGGGCAATTGAAAATCAAGCCTTTTTCATAGCGGTCAATCGAGTAGGTGCTGACCCTGCAAATCATTTTCCAGGTCATTCGATGATTATTGACCCTTTAGGAGAAATCATTCTCGAGTTAGATGACCAAGAATGCATCGCGCGCGGAGAGGTAGATGCTGCTGCGATTTTGCCTGTACGAGGAGAAATCCCAGTCTTTAAAGATGCACGACCAGCATTGTATGAACAAATTCGCAAAGGGGAGACAAACAATGGTATTTTCGACTAAACTCAATCAGTTACCAAAACAATTTTTTGCTTCATTGGTGGCGAAGGTAAACAAAAAAATCGCAACTGGCGCTGACGTCATTAATTTGGGACAAGGGAATCCAGATCAGGCGACTCCTGCTTTCATTGTTGAGGCGACCAAACAAGCGCTTGATGATCCAATGACGCACAAATATTCACAATTTCGCGGTAATCATGAATACAAGCAAGCAGCAGCGGATTTTTATTATCAACAATATGGTGTAACGGTCGATCCGGAAACAGAAATTGCAGTGATGGGTGGGAGCAAGATTGGCCTGGTGGAATTGCCACTTGCCTTACTCAATCCTGGCGAGACGATTGTGCTACCGGATCCTGGTTACCCAGACTATCTTTCTGGTATCGCCTTGGCAGATGTCAAAAGTGAATTGATTCCATTGCGACCAGAAAAAGGCTATCTGCCGGACTACTCTGAATGGTCGCCAGAGCTGAAAGTAGCGGCTAAGCTTTTGTATTTAAACTATCCAAACAATCCGACAGGGGCGCAAGCAACGCCTGAATTTTTTGATGAGACCGTTCAATTTGCTAAGGAAAATGACTTGATTGTCGTTCATGATTTCGCGTATGGTGCCTTAGGAAATGGTCAGACGGCGCCAGCTAGCTTCTTGCAAGCCAAAGGAGCCAAAGAAGTCGGGGTCGAGCTCTATACACTATCAAAGACCTATAACATGGCTGGCTGGCGCATTGCATTTGCAGTAGGAAATCCAGAAGTTATCGAAGCCATTAACTTGATTCAAGACCATTTGTTTGTAGGTATTTTCCCGGCATTGCAAGCAGCAGGTGTTGCAGCATTGACAAGTGGACAAGAGCCTTTACAAAAAATTGCAGCACAGTATGCAAGTCGGCGCCAAGCATTCGTGACCGCTGCAGCAAAAATCGGCTGGCAAGCATACCCATCTGATGGTGCATTCTACTGCTGGATGCCAGTACCAAAAGGCCATACAAGTGAATCTTTCAGTGATCTACTATTAGACGAAGTTGCAGTGGCAGTCGCACCAGGTGTCGGCTTTGGCGAACAAGGAGAAGGGTTCGTCAGAGTGGGACTGACGATTGGCGAAGCCCGCTTAGTCGAAGCAGTCGAACGCATCGGGACGTTACATTTATTTGAATAACATCAAGCTAGGCAAGGGTGGTTTAAGAACTGTATCCGCGCTTGCCTTTTTAAAAAAATAATAAGTTTTGAATTTACTTAAGAGTTTGTGAACAACTATCACATGATTTATCTAAACCAGTAAAAAATTTTATTAGAGACATGATTTATGGTATTGCAAAAACCAATCTCTGATACTAGCAGAGATTACTCGATCATTAGTAGAGGATATTGACTTGCTATCTACTATCAAACGTCTAAGTAGAAATGCGAAAGATTTTAAAGATCATACGCTATTATCTGCTAATTATGCTGCACTTGAAAAAAAGCATATCAAAGATGATAGGTTAGTCACTGTTGAGCATTCTGATATTGTAAAACCCTGTGGGGAACAATTTGAAGCACTAAGTAGAGTTCATGACAGCTCTAAAGGAGGCATTGAAAAAGGAATCTGATAACTAACATACCCGTAACGACTTTTAAAACAAAACACCCTATCCCTATCTATTCGCATGTGTTTTCTTCTGCAGAAAAAGATTTGATAGTAAAAAAATAAGGTGGGCTTTCTTTTTATCAAAACAAAAAGAAAGCCTTTTCTTTTTGTTTTGATAAAAATTAGAAAAGCTATTGACATGAAATAAAGGCTAATGTTATTATCACTGTGTAAACGTTTACGTTCTTTCTTTTATGAGTAATCTGTTACGTGGTAAATTTAGAAATATATTTTTTTATTAGTTACGTAAACGATTACGTCGTTGACTATGTCAAATAACTCAAAGGAGAAAATCAAATGGGGAAAATGCACAAATTTTTAACTGGAGCGGTAGTATTAAGTAGTGCATTACTATTAGCTGCGTGTGGGGGGAGTTCCGATAAAAAGGAAACCAAGAAAGATGCTGATGGAAACATTGTTATGACGGTTGGTCAACAAACACAACCGAACTCTAAGTTACCAAAAGGTGATACTTATGCAAATAATGCGTATCGCAGATTAATCAAAAAAGAATTGGGTGTTGATATTAAAAGTGCGTTTGAAGCAAATGGCGACGATTATACCCGTCAAGTATCTTTAGCAATTGCTTCTGGCGATATTCCTGATGTTATGGCAGTGAGTCATGATGAAATGGTTGAATTAGCAAACAATGATTTAATTGCAGACTTATCAGATGTATACAAAAAATACGCATCTGATAACATCAAAGATATCTACAAATCGTTTGATAACGTACAAATTGATTCAGCGAAAATTGATGGAAAAATAATGGCTTTACCTGGAACTTCCAATGATTTTGGTCCAAACATGGTTTGGTTCAGACAAGACTGGCTTGATAATTTAGGAATTAAATTGGATCTAGATGGAAATCATGCAATTACATTGGATGAATTGGAAAGTACTGCCAAAGCATTTAAAGAAAAAGATGCTGGTGGTAATGGAAAAACACAAGGTTTAGCTTTAGCAAACTACTTGACATCTGATAGTCATGGTAGCTCTGGTTATACTGCAACAGCTATTTTTAACTCATTTGGAGCGTATCCAAAAAATTATCTTAAAGGTGATGATGGAAAATTAGTTTATGGTTCAAATACGAAACAAGCAAAAGAAGGATTAACATACGTTAAGCATTTATTTGATGAAGGATTACTTGATTCACAATTTGGTACTCGTACGTATGATGATATTAACGCAATGATGATTAATGGTGAATTAGGTATTATTCCTGGACCATGGCATATCTCTGATTGGGCATTGGTTCAAGCCAAAACAGCTAATCCGAAAGCAACATTTACGCCGTATGCAATTGAAAGCAAAGATGGTAGAGTAAATGGTGTATCGAAACCAGGTGTTGGTGGTTACGTGGTTGTTAGCAAGAAATTTGCTCATCCAGAAAAAGTTGTTGAAATGTTCAATTTATTATTTGACAAAGTAGCGAACTCAAAAGACATGGAAAAAGAATATCCTGAAATTTATGATTATGCTCAAAAAGCAGTTGACGGTTCAGTGAAACCAGTCAATATCGAATTCTTCAAAAACTTGAGTGAAATTGATGATGCAGTGACTGCGACAGATGCTGCGGAAGGCAAAACAAATATCGATGATATTACGAAGTTTATCGTTCAAAATAATGCTCGTAAAATCAAAGCTTATTTGGACAACCCAGAAGGAGCAGATCCAACCGACTGGTCTGTATACGCTTCACGTGCTTTAGCAGTAACTGGTGTAATGGATGGTGTACGTAAAGAAGGCATCTATAACGAAGTAAAACCATTTATAACCTTTGATACAATTAAAGCAAACGATCGTAATGGTGCTCAAATTTCTAAACTTGAAGAAGAAACGTTCATCAAATTTGTAACAGGAGCAGAACCATTAAGCAAATTTGATAAATACACCAAAGAATGGGATAACCAAGGTGGTAAAGAAATTCTCGCAGAAATGCAAAAAATTGCTGACAAGCAAAAATAACTAAATTGAGTTATGAGTTAATAGAGCATTTGTCAGCAAATGCTCTATTTTCTATCTGACAGTAAGGAGACTATTATGGATAAAAAAGCGATAAAAAGGAAATCTTGGTTTTCAAGAGATCAATGGCTATTCATAGCTATGGTAATGCCAGGAATACTCTTTTTGTTAGTTTTCTCTTATGCACCGATGTTTGGGTTAATTATGGCGTTTCAAGATTTTATACCAGCAAGAGGTTTTATACATTCTGAATTTGTTTATCTCGATAACTTCAAATATCTTTTTAATTTACCTGATATCTGGCAAGTTACCTATAATACCGTTTATATTGCCGTAGGGAAAATCATCTGGAACACAATCATCCCAATAGTATTTGCAATTTTATTAAATGAAATTCGTGTCCAATGGATGAAACGTACGATGCAAACAATTGTTTATTTACCTTATTTTCTTTCATGGGTAATCTTAGCTTCGGTTATTGTAAACCTGTTTAGTTTAGATGGAACAGTCAATCAAATTTTACAAAGTATCGGTCTTAACTCAGTGAATTTCTTAGGTAGCAATAAAGTGTTCCCACATCTATTAATTTGGACGGATGTTTGGAAAGGTTTTGGTTATAACTCGATTATTTTCTTAGCCGCTATTACGGCGATTGATCCAGGATTGTATGAAGCAGCGACAATGGATGGGGCAAACTGGTATCAAAAAGTACGCTACGTAACGGTTCCAGGGATGATGCCTTTTATTATTTTGATGACAATTTTGGCTTTGCCAGGCATTTTAAGTGCTGGTTTTGACCAAGTGTACAATTTGTATTCTCCTCCAGTGTATTCGAGTGGGGATGTCTTAGATACATATATTTATCGAATTGGTCTAATTGGACGAGACTATAGTTTAGGGGCTGCAGTTGGGTTAATTCGCTCGATTATCGGATTATTCTTAATCTGGATTTCGAATAAAGCGGCTGAAAAAGCAACAAATCGGGTGATGTTCTAAACGTTAAAGGAGGAATAAAAAAATGAAAGAAAAATTTGGCATTCGTCAATTTATTATCTATTTATTAGTAATTCTCTTGACGTTATCATGCTTAATCCCATTGATGAATGTAATTGCGCTCTCTATAAGTAGTTCTCAGGCAGCAGCCGCAAATAAGGTTGGTTTATGGCCAGTAGAATTAACTTTTGCAGCATATGAAAAAATTGTCGGTGATGCGCAATTTTGGCGTTCATTCGGCATTTCAGTATTTAGAGTCTTCGTAGCACTTGCACTAAACTTGATACTGATCGTGACATTGGCCTATCCTTTGTCAAAAAGCAAAAAAGTGTTCTTTTCCCGCAAGTTTTTTATGAACCTTATGATTTTTGCAATGCTCTTTAACGGTGGGATGATTCCAACTTATTTAGTTGTAAAAAATCTAGGGTTGATTAATTCCGTATGGTCATTGATTTTACCTGGTGCTGTTCCTATTGGTAGTGTGATTTTAGTAATGAACTTTTTCCGGGGGATTCCAAAATCATTGGAAGAATCAGCTTTGTTAGATGGCGCAAATGCTTGGGATATTTTGCTTAAAATCTATATTCCGATTTCTTTACCATCCTTAGCAACGGTATCTTTATTCAGTATTGTAGGTAGTTGGAATGACTTCTTTAGTGGATTGGTTTACATGACGGATATTAAAAATTATCCATTGATGACCTACATCCAATCATTGTCCGTAAATATTGCAGCTGCATTACAAAATGCTAGTGGATTATCTACTGAGCAATTACAAAGCTTGTTATCAGTATCAAATCGTAACTTGAATGCTGCGAAAATTGTTGTAGCAATCATTCCGTTACTAGTCATTTATCCATTCTTACAAAAATACTTTGTTCAAGGAATTGTTGTAGGAGCGGTCAAAGAATAGTTTTTGAATGTGTCAAAACGAGATGAGAAGAAAAGAGGTGAAGAATGTGGATAGATTTTTTGATGTTGGTGGCCCCGTGTATCGTGTACTTGCAAAGATCTGGGGATTGATGGTGCTGAACTTTTGTATCCTCATAACTAGTCTGCCACTCGTCACAACGGGTGTTTCATTGAGCGCAGCTTATACCGTTTGTTTCAAGATGCATGAAAAAAATGATATGCAAGTAACGAAAAATTATTTTGTAGCGTTTAAGCAAAATTTTAAACAGTCAATGGTATTTAGTATGATTCAATCCTTGCTTTCAGTGCTATTTATAGTGGATGGTTGGTATTTTGTGCAGACATTCCATGGCATCACACTTCCGATGGTCGGTGTTGGGGTGACAGCGTTATTTATTTTGTTTATCACTCAATATTTGTATGCTTATATTGCGCGTTATCAAGATAGTCTAAAAAATAGTCTGGTCAATTCATTGAAACTTACTGTCATGAATGTGTTTACGAGCATTCTTTTGGCGGGCATGAGTATTGGGGTCATTGCATTGATGTTTCTTTCTTCAAATCTTTTTGTTTTCATACTGTATATGAGTGTGTTCATAGGCATCGCATTTATGATTTTCTTAAAATCGTTCTTATTGTTAGGTATTTTTAAAAAATATGAAAAAATAAAGGAGATTTAACATGACGTCATGGTGGCAAAAGGCCGTAGTATATCAAATTTATCCTAGAAGTTTCCAGGATAGCAATGGAGACGGAATTGGGGACATTCCTGGGATTATTTCCCGTTTAGATTATTTACAATTATTAGGAATTACAGCTATCTGGCTTTCGCCAGTTTACAAATCACCGAATGATGACAACGGCTATGATATCAGTGATTATGAAGATATTATGGATGAATTTGGTTCGATGGCGGATATGGAAGAATTAATCCAAGAAGCCAATAAAAGAGACATTAAAATCGTTATGGACCTTGTTGTTAATCATACTTCTGATGAACATGCTTGGTTTGTAGAAGCCAAGAAAGGCAAAGAAAATCCATACCGAGATTATTATGTCTGGCGTGATCCAGTTAATGGGGACGTCCCAAATGATTTGCATTCAGCATTTAGTGGAAGTGCATGGGAATATGATGAAGCATCGGGGCAGTATTATTTACACTTGTTTAGTAAAAAACAACCAGACTTAAATTGGGAAAACAAAAAGGTTCGTCAAGAAGTCTACGATATGATGAATTTTTGGTTGGAAAAAGGAATTGGTGGTTTCCGGATGGACGTCATCGATTTAATTGGCAAATTACCTGATCAAAGCATTACAGGAAATGGGCCAATGTTGCACACGTATCTTCAAGAAATGAATCAAGCAACGTTCGGCTCGCAAGATGTAATGACGGTGGGTGAAACTTGGGGAGCAACACCCGAAATCGCTAAATTATACTCTGATCCGATAAGAAATGAACTTTCAATGGTTTTTCAATTTGAACACATTGGTTTGGATCAACAAGAAGGCAAAGATAAGTGGGATTTGAAGCCACTGTCTATTGGTCAATTGAAGCAAATTCTATCTAAGTGGCAAACTTCATTAGGACGTGAAGGATGGAATAGTTTGTTTTGGAACAATCATGATTTACCAAGAATCGTTTCACGTTGGGGAAATGACAAAGAGTATCGCGTTGAAAGTGCCAAAATGTTTGCGATTGTGTTGCATATGATGAAAGGTACGCCATACATTTATCAAGGAGAAGAAATTGGCATGACGAATTGCCCAATTTCAACAATTGATGAAGTTGATGATATTGAAAGTATTAATATGTACAACGAGCGCCTAGATCAGGGCTATACGAAAGAAGCCATTATCGAATCCATTAATGCTAAAGGACGAGACAATGCACGGACACCAATGCAATGGGACAATTCGGCCCATGCAGGCTTTACAACAGGGACACCTTGGTTGCACGTTAATCCAAATTACCCTGAAATTAATGTGAAACAAAGTTTGGCTGATGAGGATTCTGTTTTTTACACATACAAAAAATTAATAGAATTACGCAAAGAGCATGCGATTGTTGTTTGGGGCGAATACGAACTAATTGAAGAGACAGCAGAAGAAGTATTTGCGTATTATCGAGAATTTTCCGGTGAGAAATGGCTAGTCGTGGCTAATTTTTCGGAATCAAACCAAACGTTTACGTTGGAAGAAGAAATTGGGGAAGTACTTGTTCATAACTATCACACCTCATTACCAAAAAGTGGCGAAGTATTATTAAAGCCATATGAAGCATTTGCTACAAAAATTTTAAAAAATGTATAGGAGGGAATGATGACTAAGTCTATTATTCAAGGAGAACAGTATCGTATCACAATTCTAACGAATCAATTGATTCGGATGGAATATAGTCAAACTGGACAATTTGAAGATCGTCCGACACAAACTGTTTTAAATCGTACATTTGGAACACCAACAGCAACCATTTCTGAAACGGAAACGCAACTAGAAATTCATACACCAAATTTTGATCTTTTTTACGAAAAAGAAAAGGAATTTAATGAATACACAGTTTCGATGGATGTGCGCTTTGCAACAGGTTATACGCACCATTGGCGTTTTGGAGATACTGAATGGAACCTAAAAGGAACAACGCGAACGCTTGATGGAGCAGATGGAGAAATTCCACTTGAAGATGGTATCATGAGCCGTAACGGTGTCACTATAATGGATGATTCAACAACTTTTGCGATAGATGAGATGAAGCAACCAGTTAAGCGCCTAGGAAGTGAAACGGATTGCTACCTCTTTGCTTATGGACATGATTACTTCCAAGCATTGAAAGATTTCTATCAGTTGACAGGTCAAACACCCTTGCTACCTCGTTATGCTTTAGGAAACTGGTGGAGTCGTTATTGGAAATACACGGAAGATAGCTATTTAGAATTGATTGAACAATTTAAAGAAGAAGCGGTGCCTTTATCGGTGTCGGTAATTGACATGGATTGGCACTTGACGGAAGTGCCAGAACGTTTTGGTAATGGTTGGACAGGATACACATGGGATAAAAAATTATTTCCGAATCCGACACGCTTTATGCAAGCGATACATGATCGAGGCTTAGCGATTACGCTCAATGTCCATCCAGCTGATGGGATTCGTGCATTTGAAGAAGCTTATCCACGAGTGGCAAAACGGTTGCATCTCGACCAAGAGGCAGAAGAGCCAGCTCGCTTTGATTTAAATGACGAAAATTTCCGTATCAGTTATTTCGAAGATGTTCATCATCCAATGGAAGAAGATGGGGTCGATTTTTGGTGGATTGATTGGCAACAAGGCACAAAAAGTGAAGTAGCCGGCTTAGATCCGTTATGGCAATTGAACCATTACCACTTTCTAGATCAAGTAGAACGCAAACACGATCCATTAATTTTATCCCGCTATGCCGGACCAGGAAGCCATCGGTACCCACTCGGCTTTTCTGGGGACACGATTATCAGTTGGGAATCGCTTGATTTCCAACCATACATGACCGTCACGGCTTCGAACATTGGTTATTCTTGGTGGAGTCATGATATTGGTGGACACATGTTAGGATACAAAGACGAAGAATTGTCCTTACGCTGGTTGCAATTTGGGGTATTTAGTCCAATCAATCGTTTGCATAGTTCATCAAGTGCGTTTACAAGCAAGGAACCTTGGACCTATGAACCAACAATAGCCGGGATTATGAAGGATTACTTGCGCTTCCGACATGCTTTACTGCCTTATCTTTACACAGCAAATGTGAAGACACATGAGAATGGTGAACCGCTGATGCAGCCAATGTATTACCGTTACCCGGAAGTAGATGCATCTTACCGTACGCGTAATCAATACTTCTTTGGTTCTGAACTTTTGGTTGCTCCAATTACGCAAGCAATGGATCGGCAGACAGAGTTAGGAAAAGTGGTTGTCTTTTTACCAGTGGGAGATTGGTTTGACTTTTTCCGAAACTGTCGTTATGAAGGCGATACAACCATTACGATGTATCGTTGGTTAAATGATATTCCTGTTTTAGCTAAAGCGGGCGCCATTGTGCCTTTAGATGCCCATCCTGAGCAAACAAAAGCGAATGAATTGCCAACAACCATCCGTTGGGAAATTTTCCCTGGAAGCAGCAATCAATATGAATTGATTGAAGATGAGGGAAATCAACGATGCGTGACCCGCGTTCGTTTGGATAATGAAACCAAAAAATTGGTTATCGAAATAGAAGGATCGAAAGATATTCTGCCAAATGAACGTCAACATGAGTTTCATTTACGCGTGACCGATGAAGTACAGGTTAGTGGCGACAATCTTTCCTCTATTTATGATGCTCAGTTGAAAGAACAAATCATTTTAATCAATCAACCAGAAGAGCAACATATGCTCACACTATCAGGTTTTGCTTACAGCAAAACACAGACCAGTGAACAGGCTGTCTTTGATATCTTAAAACGAGCAAACATTGAGAATGAATTAAAAGATCAATTATGGGATCGTTACCGAAATGAATCAAGTAAGAAAAAACGATTCAATTTACTTTCCCAAGTACCTTCTCGTGAGTTATCACAAGCACTGTTTGAATGCGAATACACGGACCAACGTGCAGAGTGACTAGCTGAGTAAAAAGGGACATGTATGTATTGCAGTAAAACCGGACCCGAACGATAGTGATGATGAATCTCACTTGTCACAAGCAGTGACATGAGCCAGTCTCATTATGGTTCGGTTTTTTTGATAAGGACGACTTTTTACAATCATGCATTGAAGGGAGCAAATATGAAAAAAATTGTATTTGGAATAATAAGTGGGGCTCTGGTTGTCGGAGTAATCTTTGGAGTGGTGAGAATGAATAATCAAAAACAGGAAAACGTGTCAATTGATAAGGTAAGCGCAGACCAAGCCGTCTATCGACCTGGGGACAAGGTAACCTTAACCGTTTCATTAGCGGATGAAGCAAAAAAAAATCAAGGAACCTATCAATTACGGGTGACTCATTTGGGGAAAAAAGTTGATCAACAAGCTGCAAAATGGGAAACCGTTAACGGTAAGGGACAGATGACCATTGAATGGCAGCCCCCAAAAACCGATTTTCAAGGATATTTATTGCAAATTGAAATGAAAAATCAATCCGGAGAAACCATTGCTCAAACCAATAAAGCGGTGGATGTTTCGAGTAACTGGACCAAGTTTCCACGTTATGGCTATTTAACAGAATTTTGTGATGAAGCAACGCCCGCTAAAACCATCGCACAGATGAAAGATTGGCAGCTAAACTCTATTGAATATTATGATTGGAAATTTTTGCATCATCAACTGATTCCTGATGATGGCTCAATGACTTGGCAGGATTGGTCAGGCAGACAAATTGATGGCAATAAAGTAAAAGAATATATTCAGCTGGCTAAGCAAGAAAATATCGTGAATATGAGTTATAATATGGTTTATGGAGCAACAAACAATTACAAGAAATATGGTATTAAAGATGAATGGTTATTGCATTATGCTGAAGATCATGGAGAGGCGGGGAAACGACCAGGAGATGTTTTTACATTTAAAATGGGAGCCAGTCCCACTGGTCAATCCAACTTATTTTTCTTTGATTTAGATAACCCTGAATGGCAAGATTATATCATCGAAAAAAACAAAGAAGCATTAGAAGTAATGGGATTTGATGGTTGGCATGGTGACACTGTTGGAGAATGGGGCAAAATGTGGACCACTGCGGATATTGGGAAACCCGAAAAAGCAAAATATGTGAAAGATAGCTACAAGTCATTTTTAAATACCGTAAAAGAACGTCTAGGGGATCGCTACTACCTTTCTTTTAATCCAGTAGGTGCGCAGGGCATCGAGCAGGTAAATGCATCAAATGTTGATGTCCTCTACTCTGAAATTTGGCCTTGGGATAAAGACAGTGAAGGGCATACGTATGATGATTATATGAGCTTGAAGCGAGAAATCGATCAGTCACGTAAAGAAAGCAATGGAAAATCGTTAATTATACCGGCTTATATGGAGTATGATTATGCAGCAGCCCAAGGGAAACGTAAACCATTTAATCAAGCAGCCGTTTTACTAACCGATGCAGCCGTTTATGCAGCGGGTGGTTCAAGAATTGAATTAGGGAATGGCACAGAAATGCTTTCAAATGAGTATTTCCCTAATAAGAACCTATATATGAGTAAAGAGCACCAAAAACGCCAACATGCACTGCAAGAATTTATTGTAGCTTATCAAAATATCTTACGTGATGGCTTGGAAGATAATCAAAAATTGATTCAAATCGTCGATGAACAAACCAGCAGTGATGGCCAACCTGATACTATTTGGGCCTATGCAAAAGAAAAAGAAGGCATTGAAGCAATTCAGCTCATTAATTTGAGTGGCGTTAAAGATGTTACTTGGCGAGCAAATGAAGGAAAAAAAGCAACGCCAAATAAGAAAGAAAAATTGACAGTCCGATATTATACAGAAAATGACTATCAGCATGCCTATCTTACTTCACCAGATCCAGATTTTGATAGTCACTCAAAAGTCGTGGCGATGACAAGAGGAAAAGATAGCAAAGGCAAGTATTTAGAAATACCGGTTAGTAGTCTAGAATATTGGGATATAATCTATTTTCAATAACAATGTAAGTAAGGGGTATTATTATGTACGAAGAACAAACGATTCCTTGGTGGAAAAATGCGATAGGCTATCAAATCTATCCAAAAAGTTTTCAAGATACCAATCATGATGGCATCGGAGATTTAAATGGCATTCGCCAAAGATTGCCGTATTTAAAAGAGCTGGGCATTGATTTTGTTTGGCTGAATCCCATCTATGCTTCACCCAATGTCGATAATGGGTATGATATTAGTGATTACCAAGCGATTAATCCTGAGTATGGTACTATGGCGGAGATGGTGGATTTAATCAAAGAGGCGCATGCGCATGGCATTAAGATTATTATGGACTTAGTCATCAATCATACGTCAGATCAGCATCCGTGGTTTCAAGAAGCACTCAAAGGACCAGACAATCCCTATCATGATTATTATATTTGGGCAGATGGCACACAAAAGCCTAATGAATGGGAATCCATTTTTGGTGGATCGATTTGGCAAGAGGTGCCTTCTCTAAAGAAACAGTACCTTCATGTGTTTGCCAAAGAACAGCCGGACTTAAACTGGGAAAACAAGCAGATGCGGCAAGATCTATATAAAATGATTCGTTGGTGGCTAGATTTAGGAATTGATGGATTTCGCATTGATGCCATCTCACATATTAAAAAATCTTCTTGGGATACTAAGCCGCAAGCAGATTGGGCATTTTCACCGTTCACCAATGTAGCAGGCATCGATGTTTACTTGACGGAATTGGGTCAAATATTTAAAGAATATGATATTGTGACAGTCGGTGAAGCATCTGGTGTGACGGCAGAGCAAGCACCTGAGTGGGTCGGTGAAAATGGGTATTTCAATATGATTTTTGAATTCGAGCATATTTCTTTATGGAAGCGAGAAAAACAGGACACAATTGATGTCATCGCACTGAAAAAAGCGCTCAGTCATTGGCAAAAGCAACTGGATTACGGCAAAGGATGGAACGCATTGTACATGGAAAACCATGACGTGCCGCGGAGTGTCTCGGTATTTGGTAATGATCAGCCTGTGTACCGCCAAAAGGCAGCGACCGCCTTGGCTACAATGTATTTACTGTTACAAGGCACGCCGTTTATTTATCAAGGGCAAGAGCTTGGTATGACCAATATGACCTTTACGGACTTGGATCAGCTTGATGACGTGACTGCCAAGCAGCAAATTGAAGAGCTGCGAAAGCTTGAAGATAGTGGTGAGCGTAATCTGGAAATACTAGAACTAATGAGTAGCATCTCTAGAGACAATAGCCGTACGCCAATGCAGTGGAGTACGGAGGAAAATGCTGGTTTTTCGACAGCAGAGCCATGGCTAGTGGTCAATCCAAACTATGAAGAGATTAACGTAGCTGCACAGTTAAAACAGCCTAACTCGATTTTGTCGTATTACAAGCAATTGATTCAGCTAAGAAAAAATCGTGCGGTATTCGTTACGGGTCATTACCATGATTACTTACTCGATGATCCCAAAGTCTATGTCTATGAACGCTTTTTAGGAACAGAGCGAATGCTCGTGGTGGTAAACTTAACCAAAGATGCGGCTGAAATTGACTTACCAGCTGCAATTAGTGGTCAGAGTTGGACGCTGGTCATCGACAATCATTCTGTTGAGGGGGCAAATAGTGAGCATGAGCTACAGCTGACACAACACCAAAAAACGATGGCACTTGCTCCATATGAAGCCCGTGTATACCATATGAATCAGCGTGTCAAAGAGACATTCAATGAAAAGATAAGGTAGGTAAAATCATGGCAACCACAATCAAAGATATCGCGCGGCTGGCGAATGTTTCTACGGCTACTGTTTCACGCGTCATCAATGACATCGGTGGCTATGGAGACGAGACTAGAGACCGCGTGTTAGCTGCGGCAAAGGAGCTTGGTTATTACAAGAACGAAGCGGCGACCAGTTTGGTCACCAATAAAACCAAAACCATCGGCATCATTATTCCCGATGTCAGTACATCGTTTTATGGAAATATCGTTACGGGAATTGAGGATATAGCCTATGATTATGGGTATAGTGTCATTCTGACACATGCTGGTGTTGAAGGGAAACGTTTGGTTGATAGCCTGAAATTAATGGTCAATCGGCGAGTGGATGGGATTATGATTGTCTCTATCTATCTGAATCAAGAGCGGCAAGAATTGGTTCGTCAATTAGGTGTGCCAACTATTTTGTTATCGACGATTTCTGAAGACAAGCAACTACCATATATCAAAGTTGATGACTATGAAGCAATGTATCATGCTACACACTATTTAATTCAGCAAAATCATCAAAAGATAGCACTAGCTGGCATCAATCCCGACGATGCAGTGGCCGGTAAACCACGTCTGGCTGGGTATCTCAATTGTCTTGAGGACAACCAACTAGCTGTGGATGACTCGTTGATTGTATTTGGTGATTTCAGCTTTGAGTCTGGTCAGCAAGCGATGAAGCAGTACCTTCATCAGACGATGCCGACTGCCATCGTCTGTGCCAGTGACGATGTCGCCTTGGGATTGATCTCAGTGGCCCATCAGGCGGGCATTCGTGTTCCGGATCAATTATCCGTAGTGGGCTATGATAACACAAGTATCGCGTGGATGACGACACCACCACTTACGACGATTGCCCAGCCTTTTTATGAGATGGGTGCGCGCGGCTGTCAGCGGTTGATTCACTCGATTACCAAAAAGCAAGTAATGACATCAGAGATTATTCCCTTTGAATTAAAAGAACGGCAAACCGTTCGTAAGTTAGCCCGATAAAAAAGTGAAATATTGTTGGTTATAAAAAGACTAGAAAATCCCAAAGGTATGTCTCAACCTTTGGGATTTTCTGGTCTTATTTAGGAGCTAGTTTGTCTGGTCGATTCGGATGTAGTAGTAAAAAAGAATGGATGCGTTTTCTCTATGGTTTGTTTAAGTTTGGGTAGCTATACTCTATTCATACCCAAACAAACCAAACTTTTTTTCATTTCTTTCTCCCGAGTACACTAGCCCCCAACTAGTGTGCTTTTTTATTTTGCGTATACGACAACTTCACCAATACCATGTGAATAAACGGCTTTGAACGTCCCTTTTCTTAAAGGTACTGGAAAAATAAATGTCCCACTTGAAATGTGCATTCCTTCAGTAATTTGTTGATTCGATTGGGCTAATTTTTTGATCAACCATTGGACTGAGATGAGAGGATTTGACAACACTTCAGAAGATAAGCCTTGCGCTACTTGTTCGTCATCTACGAACAATGTTCCTTCAATTTGTCCAAGTTCATCAAATGAAATCGCTGAGACTGGTTGAGAGGCACCTAAGACAATGTTTCCACCTACAGCCCCATCTGATACGACTAGATATTTGTTCAAATCAGGGAACCAATCTGCAAAGCGTGAATCAGGGAGTTCGATACCTGGGGCTACGGTTAATTTTTCGCATAGTTCAGGGAGTGTATCTGTCTCAGATAGCGTGCTTGTTGCAGTGAAGACCAGCTCGATTTCAACTAAGGGTTCTAAAAAGTCTGTTAAGTTGACAGTCGCAGGAGAGGTCAGGATTTGAGCTTGTTCTTCTGCTCCGTATAATGGTTCATTGGAGTCAAAAAGTTTTTGTGTTTTTTCACTCGTTAAGCTGACTTTGTAGCCGGCAACGGGGGTATCTTTTTGTCCACTGATTAAAGCTTGGATGGCATACGCATCTTCTAGTTTTCCGACGGTTAGTTCGGCCTCGCTAATAGGTAGTGAATGTCCTTTTTTATATGCGTCAAGTAAAGCTTCTGCCAGTGCGTGTTGTTCGGTAGATAATGTCATGAAAATCCCTCCTTTTATTTGCTAAAACTGTAACATACTCCTATTAATCCTGCAACGAATCACCAAATGCCAATTAAAAAGACCAATCTCCTGGTTTTATCAGAAGGGTTGGTCTTTTTTTACTAGGCAAGCGAATCAAGGGTCAGTGCTTTTTTTATCGTTTCTTGATGCTCGGCTTTGACTGCTGCTAATAATTCAGGATTTTCAAGTAATTCAAGAATGGTCAAGGCGAGTCCTTTGGCTGCTGAAATCAGCCCTTTTTTCCCGTCAGGTGAGATGGTGGCAGCGGCCATTTCTTTTGTGTGGGCACCGACATGACTATCGGCGATTTTGATATTCCCTTGAATGGTAGGGCACTTATAGCTGACTGCACCGACATCTGTCGACCCAGCAGCTACTTCTTCGACGGGTGCGATATCTGTTAAGCCGATTTCTTGGTATTTTTCCATTAAGATATCTGCCAATGTGTAGTTGATTAATGTATCTTCATAAGGGCATTCATAAGTGGACGTCTTAAACGTCACATCGTTAGCTAGACAGATGCCTTCAACAGCTTTGTTCGCGCGCTCTGTTAAATACTTCGCATAAGACATAGTGGGTGCACGGAAGTAATATTCTAATGACGCATAGCCAGGAATGACATTGGCAGCTTGACCGCCATCTTTGATAATACCGTGAATGTAGGTGTGCGGTTTGGCAAATTGACGCAACAAGTTGATTTGCAGATAGCTCATCACTGCTGCATCGAGAGCAGATCGACCTAAGTCAGGGTGACAGCCGTGCGCATTTTTACCAAAAAATTCAAATTTAATCGGATTTAAGGCATTTGAACGACCACCGACACCATTTTTAACGCCGGGGTGAACCATAAGGGCAACATCGACAGCATCAAAGACGCCAGCTTCAGCCATACTTACTTTGCCACCAAAGTTTTCTTCTGCAGGTGTGCCGACGACAAGTAGTTTGCCACCAAATTGATCGATAATGCCTTTAACAGCTTCACCAGTGGCGACACCGATAGCTGCAATTAGATTGTGGCCGCAGCCATGACCAACTTCAGGTAGGGCGTCATACTCGCACATTACTGCAATCGTCGGTCCGGGTTTATGTGTGTCATATGTTCCTAAAAAGCCAGTCGGAACAATGTATGCTGATTGGGTATCGAACCCAGCTTTTGTAAGATAGGATACCAATAATTTCATTGTTTCAAACTCTTCATTACCAATTTCAGGATTGTCGTATAGCGTTTGTACAATCTCCATATATGCATCGATATTCGTTTCAATTGATGCAATCAGTTGTTCTTTTACCGTCATGTAGATAGCCTTCTTTCTCATTCAATCATTATTCACTAATCGCTTTTTTGGCTTGCTCAGTGGCTTCGTCTTTCCATTTCTCTAAGTTGCCATTTTCTTTGTTTTCTTTGATAACTTTGTTGATGACTTTAATAAGTGATTTGTTGGCATCATCTTTAGGAATACCAATGACATTGGTCGCATATTTGTTGTCAGGGTCAAGATTGAATTCTTCTTTGCTTAAGATTGTTAAGTTAGGGAAAGAAGTCAATAGCGGTTCTACCGAAGTGGTGGACACCGTCACCGCATCAATGTCACCAGCATTTAGTGCAAGAACTGCCGCATCCATCGTGCCGTATTGTTTTAAGTTGGCTGTTGAGGTCAATCCGGAAGCTAATTCATACTGAATTGATCCAGATTGAGCGCCAACTTTTAATTTTGCTTTCTTCAAATCAGCTAACGATGAATACTTTTCAGCAATCTCTTTCGTCGTTAAAATACCTTGATAACCATCGCTGACTTCTTGCTCATAGCCATCGGAAAAGTCCATGATTTTTTTTCGTTCATCTGTTCCAACGAAACCAGAGATACCAATATCGACACTGCCAGTCTGAATGTTGGCAAGTACGCCGTTAAAGTCAGTTGCTTTGATATCTAATTTTACGCCGATTTCTTTGGCAATGGCTTTAGATAATGAAATATCGCTGCCTACAATTTCTTTTTCTCCTTGATCATTTAAAATATAAAATTCAGATGGCGGAAAATCAGGTGACGTCCCCACGACTAATTTGCCACTTGCTTTGATTTTCGCTAGTACATCGGAGTCTGTGCTGCTAGAGCTAGAAGATGTTCCGCAAGCCGCTAGTGTCACGACCGCTAGTAGTGCAAAGATGCTCGTATATACCCAATTTTTTTTCATAGTATTCTCTCCATTCAGTAAGTGTCATTAAAAGGTGATTTTATCGAGGAATAATTTGGTGCGTTCCTCTTTTGGATGTTGGAACAATTCTTCAGGTGTCCCTTCTTCAACGATGCGTCCTTGGTCAATAAAGAGCACGCGCGAAGCGACTTTTTTCGCAAAATTCATTTCGTGGGTCACAATGACAGTCGTCATATGACTTTTGGTCAAGTCTTGAATCACAAGCAAGACTTCCTTGACCATCTCCGGATCTAAGGCAGAGGTCGGTTCATCAAAAAGCATCAGATCGGGCTCCATTGCGAGTGATCTAGCGATAGCGACCCGCTGTTTTTGACCACCGGATAGTTGGTTTGGATAGGCATATTTTTTCTCTGCTAAGCCGACTTTTTGCAACAGTTCATCTGCTTTTTGTTCCGCTTGTACCTTGCTCATCTTTTTACGCATAATTGGTGCCAAAGTGATATTTTCAAGGACGGTCTTATTTGGGAAAAGATTGAAGTGTTGAAAGACCATGCCGATTTTTTCGCGAACCTGATCAATATCGGCTTCTTTTAATTTCTTGGCTGTCAGATCTTGGTTTTCGAAGATGACTTCCCCACTTGTCGGGGTCTCCATTAAGTTTAAACAACGGAGAAACGTTGACTTCCCTGAGCCAGAAGGACCGATAATTGCGACGACTTCACCTTTTTGAATATCGGTCGAAATCCCTTTTAATACTTCTAAGTCGCCAAATTTTTTGGTGACGTTCACTGTTTTAATCATATACATGCATCCTCTTTTCTAGCATAGACATTAAAGAAGTTAGGCCGGCTGTCAAAAGAAAATAAATAATCCCGACAACAATCAGCGGTTCAAAAATCGAATAGGTCGACGCTTTGACGATGTTGTAGGTATACATGACATCGAAGACTCCTACGACCGATACGATGGAAGATTCTTTAATCATCATAATAAATTCGTTCCCCAATCCTGGTAAGACTACGCGGACAGCTTGTGGGATAATGATGGCTTTCATGGTTTGCCAGCGACTAAGACCCAATGATCTGCCAGCTTCCATCTGACCTTTATCAATCGATTCCAAGCCACCTCGTAGTAATTCGCATATGTATGCACCTGAATTAATAGAAAGAGCTACTACAGCGGTCAAAAATTCGCGTGAGCCAAACACATCACCGAGTAGTGGGATGGGTGGGATTGAGATGCCGATAATGGGAAAGCCGTATAACCACATAAAGAGCTGAAGCAGTAAGGGAGTGCCGCGGACGACTTGGGTATACGCTTTGGCTAACCAGCGCAAAGGCGCAAAACTTGATTGCTTCATGATGGTTGCCAATAAGCCAATCAACGAACCGATAATGACGGTCATGATCGCTAAGGCGACAGTGACGATGGTGCCTTGCCAAAAGGTCGGTAACCATTTGACGACTTTAGAGAAATTAATAACAATTCCTAAATATGCATTCATATACAAAAACCTCGTTTTATACTGTTTATTTTGAATTTTTATTCAATTAAGTATGTTTATCATAAGATAGAATGTAGCAAAAGTAAAGTTATTTT
>NZ_GL622241.1:643416-663789 GCF_000185365.1 Enterococcus italicus DSM 15952 | reverse complement strand
GTAAAGTTATTTTGAATAATTATTATAAAAAAGCGGGTTTTTAACGCATAAATAAAAAAGAATAAGCAAAAATAACGAATAATCATCAGTTTTAGATGAGATTCTTATTTTTGCTTATTTTCTAAAAAATTTTTACCTTAATGCGTGACAACAGCGAGTGTGCAACGACCGACTGCTAGTTTTTCTTGTTGGTCATTATAGAGAGTCGCTTGCCATACTTGAATGGTACGTCCGATTCGATCGGCCGTGGCGACGACGGTGACAGGTCCTGTGGCGATACTTTTTAAGTGATTCACCGACAGATCGATACCGACCGCATGGGCATGTTGCAGATTGGCATTGCCACCGATACTACAAGCAGTCTCAATCAATACAGCACTCACGCCACCGTGCATGACGCCATATGGTTGCTGGTGTGTTTCGTTTACTTGTAACGAAAGAATGACTTTTTCAGCGGTAACTTGTTCGGTTTTAATCCCAAGATGGGTCAGTAAATTCATAGCAGTACCTCCAGTTCATGTTTCTAATCTCGTTCGTTGGGAAAAAAAGCTCTAATTGTGTATAATAGTACAGGAAACGACTTAAGGAGGTCAATGGTTTGAGAGAATGGCAAACAGTAAAAGAGTATGAGGAAATTTTGTTTCGACAACATGGAAAAGTCGCAAAAATAAGTATCAATCGTCCGCATGTCCACAATGCGTTTACACCAAAAACTGTATTTGAATTGATTGATGCATTTTCAATTAGCCGTGACAAGACGGATATCGGCGTCATTATTTTGACGGGTGAAGGGGATTTGGCCTTTTGTTCCGGTGGCGACCAAAAAGTGCGAGGCAACGGTGGTTACGTAGGTGAAGACCAAGTGCCACGCTTGAATGTTCTTGATTTACAACGCTTGATTCGTGTTATTCCAAAGCCTGTCATTGCGATGGTCAAAGGCTGGTCGATTGGTGGCGGAAATGTGTTGCAATTGGTGTGTGACATTACGATTGCTGCTGACAATGCGAAGTTTGGTCAAACAGGACCAAATGTCGGAAGCTTTGATGGTGGCTATGGTGCAGGCTACTTGGCACGTGTTATCGGTCATAAAAAAGCGAAAGAAGTTTGGTTTATGACGAAACAATATACAGCTGAAGAAGCTTTGCAAATGAACTGGATTAACACGGTTGTTCCTTTAGCAGAAGTTGAAGATGTAACAATGGAATGGGCAGAAGAAATGCTGACGAAAAGTCCACTTGCTTTACGGATGATTAAGGCTGCGATGAATGCCGATACCGATGGCTTAGCTGGTATCCAACAATTAGCAGGCGATGCGACACTTCTTTACTATACAATGGATGAAGCCAAAGAAGGCCGCGATGCGTTTAAAGAAAAACGCACGCCGGATTTTGACCAATTTCCAAAATTCCCATAATGCAACCTACGAACAAACCAAGCAGTTGGTTGCAACAGCAAGCATTGCTTCATCCAGAACGACCCGCTTTTTTATGGAAAAAAGAAAGCTGGTCGTTTTCTTTGCTTGCCCAACTTGCTCAGCGCTACGCTGCCTACTATGGGGCACACATTCCCCAAAATACGAAACGAGTGGCGCTTTTTAGCAAAAATTCACCGGAGTGTTATTTTTCAATTACTGGTCTATGGGAATTAGGAATTGAGGTTCAATTGCTGAATCGGCGCTTGACGGAGCAAGAATGGCTCTTTCAGATGGCCGATGCGCAGACTATTTTTTTGATTAGCGATGAGCCACTCGCTGTCCCTGACTTTATACAGCAGCTAACGATACCAAAGACGTTACCTGCAGTACCTGAGACGCACTATATAGATAAAGGGTATCAGGAACAAGCAATCGCCTCAATTATGTATACGTCAGGTACGACAGGTCGGCCCAAAGGAGTACCGCAGTCTTTTGCCAATCATCAGGCAAGTGCCTTGGCGACGCAACAGTCCATGCACTTGACGCAAGCTGATTGCTGGGGATTTGTCTTGCCGCTGTTTCATATTAGTGGGCTGTCGATCCTTCTACGCTCGTTGCGATTAGGGTTAGCGGTGTATTTGTATGATGGCTTTGACCCTATTGCGATAGAGGAGAGTTTGCAAGCCAAACAAGTCACGGTCCTCTCATTGGTAACGAGTGCCTTACAGCAGCTACTACCTTATCTCTCAGCTACGGGCTATCCGCAGCTAAAAACACTATTACTTGGTGGTGGTCCAATCACACGGCCAGTCGTGCAACAAGCTTTAGCGAAAAATATCCCCATCATGCCTTCATTTGGGATGACGGAGACTTGTTCGCAAATCGTAGCAGTCCCTACAGATGAAGTAGCAGGTAAAATAGGTGCTGCGGGCTATCCCCTACACGGTGTGGCAATCAAAATCGGCGACCCCAAAATGGCCCCCGGAGAAGTTGGGGAGATTTTCATTCAAGGGCCATCAGTCATCCAGTCATACTTGAATCATTCACAAACAAGCGCGTGGACGCAAGATGGCTGGTTTAACACTGGGGATCTAGGGTATCTTGATGGGGATGGCGCCTTATATGTAAAGAGTCGTCTGAGTGAATTGATTATTTCAGGGGGCGAAAATATCTATCCCTCGGAAGTGGAGCAAGTGCTACTCCAGCATCCATCGATTCAGGAAGCGGCCGTCGTTGGTCGTGAAGATGTGCGCTGGGGACAAGTCCCGACTGCCTACATTCAAGTCAGCAGTCAGGTAACCTTGGCTATGCTGCAATCATACTTGCAACAATCACTAGCAACATACAAACAACCAAAAGAAATTTATGTCGTCCATGCTTTGCCAAAAACAGCCAGTGGGAAAGTCTTGAAGCGACTACTTTTAACAGAAGAAAGAGTGAAGTACATTGATTATCCGCTTGGCACCTGAGTATGAACAAGCTTACCAAGCTGCTAAATCTTATTTTAGTTATACATTTGAATATGAGACCTCACTGACACCGGCCATGATGTTGCAGGCATTTGATCCAGTAGCGACTCGGTTTTTTTGGCAAACGCCGGATCAATCTTTGACGTTACTTGGTATTGGTGAAGTATTTCAGCTGCCGTCTGCCAAAAGTCAGCAGATGCATCAGCAAAAAGAGCAATTACGAACACAGTTGTTTGACCCGGCAAAGGCTTGTCGCCTAGTGGGGGCACTGCCGTTTGATCCACAAGCGAAGAAAGCCCCACTTTGGGACGAGCTGGCTGAAGGGGGCTTTGTGCTACCAGAGATTGAGCTAGTCTATCAACAGCATCGTTGGCACGTCACACTCATCGTTAAGCGACCAGCGACCTATGCGCAACTAGCGCTTGACTTTAATCAGCTGCAACAACGCTTTTTTGCCGCAGTCACAACGTCACACCCTAAAAAAGACAACCATGTACAAGCTACGGAAGAATTAGCTGTAACACAGTGGTTAACGACTGTTGAAGAGGCGGTCGCGACCATCAAAGATTCGGGTAATCCATTGGAAAAAATTGTCCTAGCTAGGCAATTACGCTTAGAGATGGAGCGAGAGATTGATGGGGCGCAACTAGTGCAACGATTACTGGTGCAACAGCCACAGACGTATGTTTTTTTCTTTACAGCGTAACGAGCGCATCTTTGTCGGCGCGACACCGGAGCGCTTATTAGCGGGTGAAACGGACACCATTTATACCGCTGCGGTCGCTGGCTCAATCGAACGCGGCCAGACTGCCGATGAGGATCAGACACTTGGGGCAGCTTTGTTGCATTCAGCAAAAAATTTGCATGAGCATCAAATCGTGGTGGATCGCATTCGCAAGGCAATCGCTCCTTTCACCCAAAATCAGGTGACTGTCGGCGAGCGAACCTTGCTTAAAAATCGCGACATTCAACATCTCTATGCCCCTATTGTCGGCAAACGGCAAGCAAAGGGACCGACTTTTTTAGATATGATTGATCAGTTGCATCCGACGCCCGCTTTAGGCGGCGAACCAAAGGAAGCAGCATTGCACTGGCTTCGTCACCAAGAACCAGTCGGCAGAGGGCTATATGGTGCCCCTATTGGTTGGCTTTCATTAGCTGAAGATGGTGGCGAGTTTGCAGTCGGGATTCGCTCGGCTGTTTTGTATAAGCAACACGCACTACTTTATGCTGGCTGTGGCATTGTAGCCGATTCAGTCGCAATAGAAGAGCGTGCGGAAACGAGTGTCAAATTTCAACCAATGAAAAGAGGAATTAGCGATGAAGACCCAGCAACAAATCATGACTGACTATGTAACGGCTTTTTTGGATGGCCTCGTGGCTGCAGGTATCCAAAAAGCGGTCATTAGCCCAGGCTCACGCTCCACACCGGTCTCGTTGTTAATCCATCGCGACCCTCGTATTGAGTATTATGTGGCAGTCGATGAACGCTCTGCGGCTTTCTTTGCTTTGGGCTTAGCGAAAGCCAGTCGAACAGCTGTGCTATTAGTCTGTACATCGGGCACCGCTGCGGCGAATTACTATCCCGCAATTTGCGAGGCAAAAGCTAGCCGAGTGCCACTAGTTGTCCTGACAACTGATCGGCCACCGGAATTGCAGCATGTCGGTGCACCGCAGACGATGGCCCAAGATGGATTATTTGGGAAACAAGTCAAGTCGTCCATCACGCTGGCTGTCGCGGAAGACTCACCAGAGTTGCTACGCTATAGTGAGTGGCAAGGCAGACAGGCTGTTAAAAAAGCCTGTCAATCTCCTGCGGGTCCCGTTCATTTAAATATGCCATTGCGTGAGCCGTTACTACCGAACTTAGAGCGGAGAAATTATCCGCGGGTCGAGGATCATCTTATCGCTCAGACTACCGTGTCATTGACGGGTTACCAGTCGCTATTTGAGAAAAAAGGTGTCGTTGTGGTCGGTGAAGAGCGCACGGCTGAAGAAGCACGCTTGTTGTTACAAGTAGCGGACACATTGAAGTGGCCAATTATTGGCGACCCGCTGACCAATTTGGCAACTTGTGGCGTTACTAGCCAGCAGCATATGCGTCAAATTGACGGGCTACTAAGCAGTGCTACATTCACACAATTGGTGCAGCCGGAAGTAATTTTGCGCTTTGGTCGCCTACCGATTAGTAAAAACGTCATGCTCTGGCTAAAAGGGCTGCCAGGAGATGTGCGCTGGTTACTAGTGGATGATGGCCAAGAATGGCTAGATCAACTGCAAGTCGCAACGGATTTTCTTCCATACACGGTCACGGAGAGCTGTCAGGCTATTTTACAATTGCCGCTTAAGCCGTGTGCAGATGAATGGCTACATGTATGGCAACAAGAACAAGCAAGACTTACCAAGCTGATTCATACTGCGACTTGGCCGACAGTATTATCCGAGACAAGTGCGGTGTATCATGCTTTAGAAGAGCTACCGGCTGAGACGCAGGTATTTGTGTCCAATAGCAATGCGATTCGTATGCTTGATCGCTTTATTCAACCGAGTGAAGCAGTTACGGTATGGGGCAATCGCGGGGTGAATGGCATCGACGGGATTGTCTCGACAGCGGCTGGGATTGCTTGTGCCACGAACCAGCCGACTATTTTACTGACGGGCGACTTGGCGCTTTTTCATGATATGAATGGGTTGCAAATGGTTCAGGCGTATCAATTGCCGCTCACGATTGTCCTATTGAACAACCAAGGTGGCGGGATTTTTTCTTTTCTTAGTCAGCGGACACTTGCGGCTACGGACTTTGATCCACTCTTTGCGACGCCGACACACTTGGAGTTTGCTCAGGTCGCTACGCTTTACCGTCTAGCTTATGAAAAACCAACCAGCTTAGCCAACTATCAAACGAGGCTAAAAGAAGCAGTCACCAGTCGTCGGCCAGCACTGATAGAAGTGCAAGGGACATTTGATGAGCCAGTGACGATTTGGGAAGACTTCTTAAGACAAGTCCAAACACAAGGGAGCGATAGGTGATGAAACCAACAGGCATGATTGCTTCTGAATGGCTCGGGTCATTTAAAGAAGGGGCGCCGGTCATGGTGTGTGTCCATGGTTTTACCGGTACCAAAAAGACCTTTGCCGCCATCGCTGACTTACTTCCAGACTACAATTGGTTAGCGCTCGACTGCCTAGGTCATGGCGAGAGCGCCATTGCCATCGCTGCTCGTCACTATCGCTATGAAGCGGTCATTGACACACTGGCCGCCACCGTGAAGTCTCTAGGGGTTGACACGTATCACTTACTCGGCTATTCGATGGGGGCTCGACTGGCTTTAGGATGGGCGATAAAGTACCCCGAGCGCATCCAAAGTCTGCTGTTAGAAAGTGGCTCTCCTGGACTAGCAAGTGAAAAGGAGCGCAGAGAGCGGCAACAAAGCGACACGCGACTTGCGCAAAAAATCGAGCAAGAAGGAATACGAGCGTTTGTTACGTATTGGGAGCAGCTGCCGCTTTTTACCACTCAGACTCGCTTGCCCCAAGCATTGAAAGACCAAGTGCGGAATGAACGACTGTCGCAAAATCCACAAGGCTTAGCCACTAGCTTACGGGAGATGGGGACAGGCAGTCAGCCGAGCTATTGGCAAGCTCTAGCGATACTGGCAATGCCTGTCTTGCTGATTGTCGGCGAGCGAGATCCAAAATTTGTGGCGATTGCCCAAAAAATGAAAGCTGCCTTGCCACAAGGTGTGCTACAAGTGATTGCAGCGGGCCATTGCGTGCATCTCGAACAACCATATGCCTTTGCCCAAGTAGTGCGCCATTGGCTTGACGAACAAGGAGAGACAAGATGAACATTATTCGCATCGAGCAATATGATCTTTGTGTGCCTTTTTTACGGCCGTTTCAGACGAGCTATGGTCAGACGACTGCCAAAGAAGCCTCCATCTATGTCCTCCACGATGAGAGCGGTGCGATTGGTCTTGGTGAGCTAGATGCACTGGCTCACCCGGATTACATCGAAGAATATCTAGCGACAGCTCGTGAGACGGTGGCACAATACTTCATTCCGCGCTTACTGCATCATGACTGGCAGCATCCAAGTGATATTGAGCAGCTATTCGCTGACGTCCAAGGGAACTGGATGGCCAAGTCCGCTTTAGAGACGGCTGCATGGGATTGCTACGCCCGCAGTCAGCAGCAGCCACTGTATTCATTACTCGGCGGTGTGAAGCGTCCTATTCCGGTCGGCATAAGTCTGGGCATCGAAGCCAATGATAGCCATCTGCTTACGCGCGTCGAGGAAGCAGTCAGCAATGGCTACACACGTGTCAAAGTGAAAATTAAGCCTGGCTATGATTACCAACCGCTTAAAGCCATTCGCACAGCGTATCCTACTCTTACATTGATGGCTGATGCCAACTCTGCGTATCAAGGAACGAACGACTGGCAAGTGTTTGAACAACTAGATACACTCCAGCTTGCGATGATTGAACAGCCATTTGGCGTGCGAGATTTTGTCGGCCATGCGCAGTTGCAACAAGCACTCAAGACACCCATTTGTCTGGATGAAAGCATTCGCAGTGTCGAAGATGTCCAGACAGCGGCAGCGCTTAACAGTTGCCAAGCAATCAATCTAAAAATTCCGCGTGTGGGCGGATTGACAGCGGCCTTGGCTATTCTTAAGGCAGCCAATGAGGCCGATATGCTCGTTTGGCTCGGCGGAATGTATGAACTAGGTGTCGGTCGCGCATGTAATTTGCATTTTTCTGCGCGCTTAGAGCTGACGTTCCCAGGTGATCTGTCGGCATCGAATCGCTATTTTCAGTCTGACGTCGTTACGCCCACAGCAAAGCTATCCCATGGCAACTTGACGATACCGGGCAAAGCTGGGATTGGCGTCAGCTTCGAGCCAAAAGAATGGCAAACAAATTACCGTGTTTTTTCATAAGAAGATACACCGTTTATCTGCTACTATAGAGATGAACGGTGTTTTTATCAGGAGAAAAGGAGTGGAAGAAGATGCAAGTGAAAGCAATATTGTTTGATATGGATGGCTTAATTATTGATACAGAGCGGGTATATCGTGATGGATGGCGTGTAGGAGCCGATGTGAATGGCGAGACATTGCCAGAGAGTTTTTTGGCACAAACTTCAGGGAAAAGTGTTCAACAGACAACAGCACTGCTAGAAGAAATTCTGCATGACCGCGAGAAGATTTTTCGGATTCGGCAAGCGCGTGAAGTCTATTTTTTACAAGAATTGCAAGCCGGTCGCATTCCACTTAAGCCCTATTTTCTAGAGACTATCTACTATTTGAAAAAGCAAGGGTACCAGACAGCTTTAGTCACTTCGACGGCGCAAGAGCGTACCCGCAAAATTTTTGATACGTATCAATTAGATCCATATTTTGATGTCGTGGTTACGGGCGACCTTGTTCAAGAAACCAAGCCCAATCCAGCAATCTATCAGCTTGCATTAGCGAAGCTGGCACTATCACCGAATCAAGGGCTGGTCTTTGAGGATTCATTGACGGGTGCACGTGCTGCCGAGGCGGCCGAAATTCCCTTTATACTTATCCCAGAAAGTCCAGTCGGTATCACTGAGCAACAAGGCGACTGGCAGCACGCGTTAATGGAAGCAACTGACTTTCAAGCCGCATTGAGCTGGTTACGAGAAACAAAGCGGATTCGTTAAAGTGTTGATTGAAAAAGTTATTGCTTACTTTTTAGCCAATCAATCCACTGGGCAAAGCGCAAAGAGTCTGACCAAGTCATTTGGGGACTTTCGTAAAGGCCTTGCTTAAAACAAGTCATCGCGTGAACAATCTCCCCATGAAAGTCATCCTGAATATAAGGCAGCTCGTAGGATTGGCTTTGACCATTCAGATAATCAATGCGAAAGGACGTGGGACGATGGAAGTCAGGCATCGTGACCGTGCCTTGGGTTCCTTTTATCGTCGCGACAGCTGGTTTAAATAAGTCAAACCCACTTTCGAGGACTAAAGGAATCTGATCGCACGTCAGCGTGGCTTCGATCGAAGTTTCAATGCCATCTGCAAACGTCGCCGTCAAAGAGTCGACAGTAGGCGTGCCGTGTACAAAATCAGTCAACAAGGCAATATTGTATATCCCCATGTCTAATAAGCAACCACCTTGTTCAGGCAAGTAATGGTACGTGGTTCCTTCTTTTGGCATGTCTCGCCGTAGACAAGTTTCAATTTTTTGAATCGTGCCAATTTCCCCATCTTTCACTAGTTGGGCCATCTTTTGATAGGCTGGCGTAAAACGACTTTTCATCGCCTCCATCAAGAAGACCGGGTGCGTAGCTAATAATTTTTGAATGTCTAGCCATTCAGCGGCATGCAGGACGGCCGGCTTTTCACACAAAATCCCTTTGCCAGCGACAATCGCTTTTTTGATCCATTCGGCATGATAGGCATGCGGTAGAGCAATGTAGACCATGTCTAATTCTGCAAGATCAAGTAGTTCTTGATAACTATCAAATGCCATGCTAGCATGGTGTTTTTGTTGAAACGCTCTCGCTTTGGGCAGCGTTCGATTAGCGACAGCTACTAATTGAGCCTCTTCTATTTTGGTTAAGCTTGCTGCAAACCGTTGCGCAATCGTACCAGCACCAATAATTCCCCATTTAATCATTTGTTAACCTACTTTCTTTTTTTGGTTGCGTGACTAGATGCCCTTTTTTGCTAACTATCGAAAAAAAGGGCAAACGAATTTGGCTTTATTATACAATAGATTTTTAGCGAACCGCTTGCAAAATGAAAGATCATCTTTTATTGTTGACTGGTCAACTATAAAAGAAAGTAGGAGAAAAAATGCGAGCATTACAAATAAATCATTATGGTGAAGATGTGCAGATACAAGAAGTTGAGAAACCAACAATCACAGCGGATCATCTATGTATTGAAGTTGTGGCAGCAAGTGTCAATCCGGTTGATTATAAAATTCAACAAGGTGATGGAAAGTGGGTATTGGGCAACAAACTTCCTCTGACATTAGGTCATGATTTTTCAGGAATTGTAAAGGAGGTTGGTGTGAATGTTCAAGGATACCAAATTGGGGACAAAGTATTTGGTCGTGCGCCTCATACAGGAAGTTTTTGTGAATACATTGCTGTCCAACCCAACGATATTGCACATGCGCCGGCAAGCATTTCGTTAATTGAAGCAGCATCTGTCCCTTTGGCTGCTTTAACTGCTTGGCAAGCCCTGGAAGAAGGACTACAACTTCAACCAAAGCAAACGCTTTTGATTACCGGTGGGTCGGGAGGTGTGGGGTCTGCCGCGATTGCGTTAGCTCATGCAATGGGTGCCCAAGTGGTGACCACTGCTAGTGCACAAGGAGCAGCATTTTTAGCAGCCTATCATCCTGAAAAAATCATTGACTATCAAACAACCAATTTCAAGGAAGTCCTTTCTTCAGTAGATGCAGTTTTTGATACGAGAGGCGGCCAAACCTTAGTTGATTCCTTTTCCGTGTTAAAAAAAGGTGGACGCGTCGCAACCATCGTTTCGCTACCAACCGCAGACTTTGCTCAAAAAATTGGTCTTGGTAAGGGCGCCCAATTGTTCGTAAAAGTAGCCACTTCGAGATTTACACGACTTGCACGTAAAAAAGAAGGCCATTTTTATGCCTTCTTTACTCAATCAAATGGCAATCAATTGCAAAAGATTGCTCAGTTAATTGATCAAAATCAGTATCCTATTCATATTGAAGAGCAATTTTCGATGGATAATGGGCAAGCGGCCATCAATTTAGTGAGAAAAGGTCATGTGAAAGGAAAAGTTGTCATTGTCATTCGACCAGAGGAAGAGATGACTACTACGCATTAAGAAAGTTTCTTTCTCAATTGGTTTTGTAAATCTAGCAGTTGGTTTTGCTGTTGAGTTAAGGTATTGATTTCTGTTTGTACTCGGTTGAGTTCTTGTTCAATGATTTGTAAATTGGCTTGCCATTGTGTCTTAGTACCACAAGCTTTTCGATTTTGATTAATCTCTTTGATTAATTGAATGGGGAGACCTAGCGCACGTAATTCTCTAACTGCCATGAAATCTGCTAGATCTTCACTTGTAAAATAATACTTTCCTTCCCTTTTTTGAGGAGTCAGTAATTGTTCTTCAATATAGTACCGAACGGTTTCCCTCGTTGAAGCAACTTCTTTGATAAATTCACCAATGTACAAAATTTATTCCCCCCATGCTTGTCAGGTGGTGCACCACGTATGTTTTACTATTAGTATAGCAAAAAGGAGGTTATAAGATGTATGTCATGATTGGGCTGTCACTTTTGTATGCTAGTGCGATGGGAGGAGCTGCAATTAAGACGATTTCTATTCGACACTATCCAGGCACTTTATTGTGCAATCTTATTGGAGTAGTTTTGGTTTTTCTATCCTTAGTAAAATTGCCGTTTTTGTATTTAGGAATAGGGACATTATTCTTTGCGGCTATTTTAAATGGGGTGATTGTGTTCCAAAAAGTAACACCCAGACACATGCTGATTCGTTTGATTTTTTCACTTATTCTCGTTAGTTTCGTCTACTGGATCAGTTGATAACCAAAGACTGTGAATTTGAGAAGGATTTTTGTGAAGCGGTAATGGAGAAAATAGATACTAGCAAATGGTTGCTAAATTGAAAAATCCTCTTTATTGTGAGAAAAGGAACCGAAAAAGAAGGAAAAGAAGAACGTTCGGATTTTATTTGAACAAATTTGTTATCTTTCACTTTTCTTTTGCACAAACTTTCTTTATTATGAATTCATAAACGAACAGTATACGCTTTTTATGAAAAAATGTTCGTTTTTAAAAACGATTTGGAGGGGTTATGTTGAAGAAAAATCGGTATGTCGTTGCTTTTGCTGGTGTCTTGCTACACTTAATGATTGGTTCTGTATACGCGTGGAGTGTTTTTTCCGTTCCTATCGCTCAAGCAACCACTTGGTCAGAATCTTCCATTTCATTGGCTTTTAGTCTCGCAATTTTTTTCTTAGGGATTTCGGCAGCCTTTATGGGACGGTTGGTTGAAAAATTTGGACCACATATCACAGGGACGATTTCTAGTATTTGTTATGGTTTAGGGACTGTATTAACAGGTTTAGCCGTTCAGACGGACGTACTTTGGTTGTTGTACGTAGGGTACGGCGTTATTGGCGGATTGGGTCTGGGAGCAGGCTACGTGACGCCGGTATCGACAATTATCAAATGGTTTCCCGATAAACGCGGATTGGCGACGGGCTTAGCCATAATGGGCTTCGGATTTGCAGCAATGTTGACTGGTCCGATTGCGCAGCAATTGATAGGGACGATTGGTGTAGTTCCGACTTTTTATAGTTTAGGCATTGTTTATTTTGTTATTATGATTGTGGCTGCTCAATTTATTCGCAAGCCAGATGAGCCACTCCCCCATTCAACGCAGAAGCGAGTACCTGTTGGCACAAGCCTAATTGGTGGAAAGCAACTTTCAGCTAATGAAGCAGTCAAGACGCGTTCTTTTATGTACTTATGGGTGATGCTATTTATTAATATCACTTGTGGAATTGGTTTAGTATCTGCGGCATCTCCAATGGCGCAAGAGATGACCAATATGTCGGCAGTTGTCGCAGCCTTTATGGTGGGGATTTTAGGGTTATTTAATGGCTTTGGTCGATTGATTTGGGCCACACTTTCAGATTATATCGGTCGGCCGAATACATTCACAGTCATCTTTATCGTGAATCTAGTGATGTTTGCAAGTATTTTTATTCTCGGCAATATGTATTTCTTCGTTTTAGCCTTTTGTTTATTGCTGTCTTGTTATGGTGCAGGCTTCTCTGTTATTCCGGCGTATTTAGGGGATGTTTTTGGTACGAAAGAACTAGGAGCAATTCATGGATACGTCCTTACGGCTTGGGCGATGGCTGGTATTGCTGGCCCTGTCCTGCTCTCTTATCTGCATGAAGTAACAGGAAGTTATCGACCATCACTGTTAATCTTTATTGGCTTGAATGTGGTGGGTCTAGGTGTGTCGTTGGTTATACGTAAGACCTTTGCCCCGTCACTGAAGGAACGAACAGTCCTTTAATGATTTTCTCATGAAGTTTGACAGCATCCATATTCCTCGGTAAACTAACCTTGTTTAATCGTACAGAGGGTATGTGAAAGAACATATCGATGAAAGAGGCGGTTTCTATTTCGATAGAAATCGTCTCTTTTTTTCTGGACAGAATGGGGGAAAAGAATGAAACAAGCACAACTTAATAAACAACTTGCCGTTTTGGCAACGGGCATCTTGACCTTTTCAGGTGTATTGATCGAAACGGCGATGAATGTCACCTTTCCGGATCTTATTCAACAATTTGGTATCTCGACGAAGGCTGTCCAGTGGGTAACAACCATCTATCTCCTGATGATTTCTATAATGGTTCCATTATCCAATGACTTGATCAAACGTTTTTCGATTCGAAAATTATTTATGAGTGCCAATCTGCTCTTTTTAATAGGGGTGGTCTTAAATGCGATTGCCTCGACGTTTGGACTACTTTTGCTTGGTCGCTTATTGCAAGGAATTGGCACAGGAATAGCCTTACCGTTAATGTTTCACATCATTCTTACATACTATCCTTTGGAAAAACGAGGCACAATGATTGGGGTGGGAACGCTAACGACGGCAATTGCCCCAGCGATTGGTCCAACGTATGGTGGATTTTTGTCATCCGTTTTTACTTGGCATGCAATTTATTTGTGTTTAATACCAGTATTACTTTGTTCGCTGGTCATTGGATTACGTGGGATTCCTGAAATAAGTGTTGCATTAACCAGTAAGTTAGATGTCCCTGGAATAATTGGCATCGGCTGTTTTTTCACAGGAAGCTTACTCTTTTTGAATCAACTTACGCAACCAATTGGGTGGATAGGCTTGGCATTTGCCATGATAGGATTCGGATTGTTTTTTTACCGAGTGAAGACAACGAAACATCCGCTAGTGCGATTAGATGTGATGAAACAAAAAAGCTTTCGAATTTTTTTGTTTGGGTTTTTAGTGTGTCAGTTTCTATTGCTAGGAATTTCTTTTGTATTGCCAAACTATGTTCAATTCGTTCTTGGAAAAACTTCCTTCATCGCTGGATTGATGATGTTACCTGGTGCTTTGGTAGGGGCATTGTTGGCGCCTGTTGCTGGCAAGCTATTTGATCGAAGAGGCCCGAAATATCCAATTCTGCTTGGGTTAAGTATTGCCTGTATTGGTTGGCTTTCACTTGCTCTTTTTATGCAAATGGCACAAGTTTCCCTTCTTGTATTGGGACATGTGGTGTTCATGATTGGAAATGGCCTGTGCTATAGTAACATGATGACTATGGGAATGAACCAACTAGCAAAAGAAGCGTATAGTGATGGCAATACCATCTATAATACGCTGCAACAATTTTCAGGGGCAATTGCTACCACTATTGTTGCTGTTATCCTAGGTTTTTTTCAAACAATTCCCAACACATCGATTGTACAAGGGACAACCTCCGGATCAATTGTTTCTGTTTTAACATTGTCCCTACTTTTGCTAAGTAGTTTGATTGCAAGTAGTTATTACTTTTTAAGAAGAAAAAAATAGAATGATTTAAAAGAATTTTGACGAAATAAGAGGTCGTTTTTACTTAATTAGGTAAGAATGATCTCTTACTCTTTTTATAACGATGGATGAGCAATTTTTCGAACGGAAAGAAACAATCCTATCCCTCATCCAAGGAAAAGAATAAACAAAGACCTTTATCAGCGTCCACTAGCGGGACGTGATAAAGGCCTTTTTGGCAAATGAAATGCAAAGTGGACTCATCAAGTAGGCTTGTGTTCCCTGTATCCGCCAAGTTTGTTAGGGCAATACTCGCTTGCTATTTATGAAATTGTTGACAGTGAAACGCAAGGTGTTCTTCAATAAAAGTTGCTATGGTGAAATAACTATGGTCATACCCTTCTTTTTTTCGTACCGTACTTGTTCGTCTGTATCTTTCACGTTGGCTAAGAAGGCTGTTTCATTTAATTGAACCGCGTAGAAAGGATCCGCTGTTCCTTGCGTAAGCAGAATGGGAGGATGAATTTCGCCAACTTTTTGTAAAAGCTCGGTTGCATCCCAGGTTTTCCAAGTAGTTTCATCGGTTCCTAAATAGGCTGTGAAGGCTTTTTTGCCCCAAGGTACATTAGACGGGTTAAGAATTGGTGCAAAAGCAGAGATTGCAGAAAAACGCTCAGGCTGTTTTAGTCCCACAATCAATGCACCATGACCACCCATGGAATGGCCCATAATACTTTCTTTGCCGGAATAGTTTGGAATCAGGTCGTAAACAATCCCAGGTAATTCATTCACCAAGTAGTCGTACATTTGATAATTTTGCTTCCAAGGCTCGCAAGTTGCATTGACATAAAACCCTGCACCTTGGCCTAAGTCCCAAGCTTCATCGTCAGGAAGTTCGCCTCTTGGTGATGTATCAGGGATGAGAAAGGCAACATTTTCTTGGGAAGCATATTTTTGGAAGGCGCCCTTTTGACTGAAATTATCGTCTGTGCAGGTTAAGCCAGAAAGCCACCAAATTAACGAGGTTGGAGATGCGGAGGGCTTTGGCAAATACAAACTGAAAGTCATCGAGCAATGCAAACTATCTGAATGATGCCGGTATTTCAATTGTTGTCCTCCGAATGCTTGATGTTGTTCAATACGTTCGATCCTCATCTCATTCTCCTCCATAAGTTAGCATTGTACGAATTGACTCCCCGCGATGTAGCAGTTCGAGGGATTCATTAATTTGAGAAAAGTGCAAATGATGTGTAATAAAGGAATCGAGATCAATTTCACCGTTCATAAAATCTTCCACCATTCCAGGTAATTGGGTACGCCCTTTCACTCCCCCAAAAGCAGACCCTTTCCAAACGCGCCCGGTTACTAATTGGAATGGTCGTGTGTGAATTTCTTTTCCGGCACCAGCAACACCAATAATCACACTAACACCCCAGCCTTTGTGACAAGCCTCTAAAGCTGAACGCATCACTTCAACATTTCCAATACATTCAAAACTATAGTCAACTCCACCATTGGTCATTTCAACAAGAACCTCTTGAATTGGGCGAGCATAATCTTTTGGATTAACAAAATCGGTTGCCCCCATTTTTTGGGCTAAAGGCCATTTATCAGGATTCATATCAATAGCGATAATTCGTTGCGCCTTCGCTTTTTTCAGTCCTTGAATCACAGCTAGTCCAATCGCTCCTAATCCAAAAACGGCAGCAGTGGCTCCTTCTTCTACTTTGGCAGTATTTTCAACCGCACCCAAACCAGTGGTAACCCCACATCCTAGTAGCGGAACTTTGTCTAGGGGTGCTTGTTTATCAATTTTCACCAGATTAATATCATTCACGACGGTATATTCACTGAATGTACTGGTCCCCATATAATGATATACAGGTTCTCCTTGATAAGAAAAGCGAGTGGTACCATCTGGCATTAGTCCTTTACCCTGCGTTTCGCGAACAGCAGAGCATAAATTTGTTTTCCCGGATAAACAGAATTCACATTTCCCACATTCAGGTGTGTACAAGGGGATAACGTGATCGCCTTCTTTAAAATCGGTCACATTTGTTCCGACTTTTACAACAACGCCTGCACCTTCATGGCCTAAAACAACTGGGAAAACCCCTTCAGGATCGTCGCCAGACAAAGTGAATGCATCTGTATGGCACACAGATGTGTATAAAATTTTTACCATTACTTCATTTTCTTTTGGATCTTCCACGTCAATTTCCACAATTTCTAGGGGTTTTCCTGGAGCAAATGCAACAGCAGCTTTACTTTTCATACGTTGTCTTCCTTCTTTCGTAATTGATGAGGTGCTACTCACGGCCCTTCATAAAAGGTACTTAATCTGGGAATGAGTAGAAATGAACTCTTTTCTATCATAAAGTAACGTAGAGAAAAAACAATACTGACAAATTTGTCAGTTATAGGCTATACTATATATAGTTAAGCGACGAGTCGCCATTCACGCACACGATCGTTGTTACCTGACTGGTATAGATGAGGAGGATGGCTATTGGTACTGGATATTTGAAAAATGCCGATGAAGGCAGTTTTTTTGATTCCATAAACTACAATCAATCGAGCAACTAAATGAAATTGGAAGAAAGTGATAAGGGGGAACAGCGGTGTACGAATATCGAAACAAACGATTTATAACTACGAAAGACTTGGCAATGTCTGTGATAGGTGGAAAATATAAAATTGCCATCGTATGGGCACTTTTGCAAGAACCGGTCTTAAGACTAAGTGAATTTGAACGGATGCTACCAACAATCAATCAACGAATGATTATTCGGCAACTTCGAGAATTGGAACAAGATCAGATTGTTAAACGACGTGTTTATCCCATTGTGCCACCAAAAGTAGAATATGAATTGACAGAGATAGGAATGGATTTGGCCGACATCGTTCAATCCATCTGTCAATGGGGTGACCAGTTTTGGGAAGAGGTTGCAGCAAAAGAGTCTCCAGATTCGCTTGAAGAAAAAGCGTAAGGAACGTTTGCTACGAAGTCCCTTTTGTAAAGCAAGTACACGCAGGGATAACAAGAATTACTTCGCTTTATGAAAAAAAGAGCACACATTGTTTTGCATCTTTAAAAATAGCAGATATTGTTTACGTGCATGTTCGATTCGATGATAACGCTGCTTTTCTTTTTGATAAAATTGTTGGTGATAGTTCTCTGCCAACCAAAAGGGTTGAGCGGGTTGAATCTCCACGACAATTGGTCGATGGTAGCGAGTGGCTTCCGCTTGCTTTGCTTGTTCGGCAAGATGCTGTTGTTCCGCATTTTGATAAAAGATTGTTGGTCGATATTGTGTCCCTCGATCATTAATTTGACCATTGGCATCGGTCGGATCAATCAATTGCCAATAGATTGCATTCAATTGTTGATAAGAAATTTTCCGACGATCAAATATAATTTCAACAGCCTCAACGTGGCCTGATTGTCCTCTAGAAACCTCTTCATAGCTAGGGTTAGCAGTTGACCCACCAGTATAGCCTGAATAAACAGCTAAAATACCTGTTCGTGTCTCAAATGGTTCTACTATACACCAAAAGCACCCACCAGCGAAAATTGCTCGTTCGATAAAAGGACCATCCTTGGTAAAATGAAGGTGATCATCAAAAGGTTGTGAGAAAGCAGAATTGCCGGCTAACGTTGCATAAAATTCGGCAACATCGGGTGTGAGTGAGTGTCGTGTAGCCAAAGGACGAAGAACGGCTTCAAGCTGGGCAAGTGTATCCGCTAAGCGCTCATGATTGTACAGACCTTGTTTGGCAGTCTCTAATTGTTGACGTTCCCAATCACGCGTCCGAGGATTAAGAATGAGATTGTAAAGTGTAGTCAATGTTTCTTCAGTTGATTGTTTCATAAAGGCTCCTTCCTTAATCTGTTAGCAACTATATTTATTATACCCTGTTTGTTAAGAGGAAGAATCGAGAATGCCTGATAAAGCAAAAGAATTTTTTAGTAGAAAACGCTTGCAAAAAAAGACGACATCCCTTATAATGAACTTGTAAGGAACCAATGATTCCCACAATTAGTTAAATTGAGTCAAATGAGTTTGTAAGACAACACAGTGAATACAAAGTCAGTGAAACAAAAAGCTAGTTGAAACATAGGGTAATTGACTATGTGAAAGTGAATTAAAGGTTACAAATTTTAGAAAGGCGTGGGAGATTGACGAATTCCTTACTAACTGAATATGGCCTAGCAGGTGTTTAAGTCAACGTTGGAGCAACAAATAGACACTCCATCATGAAATGTATGACGGAAAAAAACAATAAATCCTGCTAGGCCTCTTTTTTTTGCATCAAAAAATAATTGTCGTTAAAAGAAAGCGGTTTAAAATAATTTTGACATCAAAGAAAAGGCTTGTTATAATTTTAAAAAAGAAGCTGGGGTGCCTGATGGCTGAGAATTACCCATATTACCTGATCTAGTTAGTACTAGCGTAGGGAGCTGAGCAAAGAATGATCATTCCGAGTAGGTGCCCGCATGAAAATGTTGGGCTTTTTTTGATTAGTATCCATTGTCTACAATAAGACATCAAAAAATAATTTGTTAGTGGGAGAGGTTAAAATAACAAAGTTCACAGATCAATTATTCTATATGGCACAACCCGTTTGGATTAAAAGTTATAAACATCCATTTATCAAGGAGATTGCTTCCGGCGAACTAGCACCCTCCGTTTTCCGATATTATTTATTGCAGGATCGCTATTATTTAGAAGAGTTTGGAAAAATTCATGGCCTAGCTGCTCAAAAAAGTAGTGATGCTCGCACAGCTGAATTTTTAAGAGCGAATGCAGAAAATCTAAAGAATGGCGAAGTAGAAATTCGAAAAGCGTTCTTCCAGCAACTTGCCATTTCTTCTGATGAAATTCAGTTAACACCTATTGCTCCTAGTGCGTACAATTATGTTAACCATATGTACGAGCAACTTTATCATGGAACCACTCAACGGACAATAGCCAGTTTATTGCCTGTATAATGAGATTGGCAAACGTCTGATTGCTGAGGGATCGCCTGTTTCTTTGTATCAGCAATGGATTGCCACCTATGATAGCGAAGCCTATACGGAGGATGTCCAAACAATGCTTGACTTGACCAATCAAGCAGCCAGTGAAGTGGATGAACAAGAACGCGAAGCAATGAAACATGCTTTCTACCGAAGCAGTATCTATGAACTCCGCTTTTGGGAAATGGCATATACAATGGAACGATGGGATAGTTAGCCTTAGTTATAGCAATTTATCGCAGGTTCATAGAAAAAACCACGTAGATCACGGGGGTAAGTCCAGCACGAGCTCCGAAGAGATGGTTCCACATTTTGCTTATCGACAGAAATAAGCCTAAAGAAAGGATAGGAAGTATTGGAAATCAAAGTAGGTATTGTCAATCATGATGAAAAAAACAATTGTGGCAGATCAGCCAACAAACGATGACCATTGAAGTGGATCCTCATCCTTACAGACCGGATGAATACGATCGCTTCTTGCAAAAAATTCAGCAGGGAAAGGCTATTATGATGATTGAAAACCTGAATGTTTTAGGTGCCCTCATCTATTATCCAGTCACAACACCTGAACATACCTTTTGGGAATTTGAACTATTTGTTCGGCCAGAGGAGCAAGGCAAAGGAATCGCTAAAAAATTATTGAAGCAGCTGCTTTGTTGTGCTGAAGAACAACACATAGCATTTATTCAACTGCATGTTCTCGGGACGAACCCACGAGCAATCCGCTTATATGAATATATGAGATTCAAACGAATGGAAGAAAAAAATGGGACGCTGTTTCTGGCTAATCAATGGGTGGATGATTTCACCTACCAATTAAGGCTACTCAAAGGCAAAAGGGAAGCTGATTCCTAGCACAGGAAGATAAGTTTAAGCAAAAAAAAACTGTTTGAGGGGCATTGCATAGCCCT
>NZ_GL622241.1:616618-643366 GCF_000185365.1 Enterococcus italicus DSM 15952 | reverse complement strand
TGTTTGAGGGGCATTGCATAGCCCTACAAACAGTTTTTTTTTGCTTATTTTTTTAACGTAAAGTTTTTAAAGCACCACTCCAGCCAATTAATTGACCAAGAAGCTCTTGTAATTCACCTTCATGGAAAGCGGCTGGTTTAAAAGTAGACATATTTTCAAAGTCTGTGATTAATGAAAAGTTCACGGTACGTTGTGTTGAAGCAAGACCTTGTTCTGCTAAAACCACACGTAGGTTCTCGATTGAGCGTGCTGCTCCTAGACCACCGTAACCAACAAAAGCAACAGCTTTGTCTTTAAATTCAGGTTTCAAAAAGTCCAACGCATTTTTGAATGCACCGGCTACACCATGATTGTATTCGGCAGTGATAAAAATATAGCCATCAAATGAAGCAATTTTTTCTGACCAAGCACCAATTGCAGCACCTTGTTCAGCAGTAGGCGTTTTACCTAAAAATGGAAGATCGTAATCTGCTAAATCCACTAATTCAAATTGAACATCTTCAGCATTACTAAATGCTTTTGCTTTTTCAACAGTCCAATTTGCAACAGCTAAACCATTTCTTCCTTCACGAACGCTTCCTAATACAACACCAATTTTTAACATATGAGCACCTCTTCTATTTATTATTTACAATAGTTAGTATATCACTTACTTTTTATAAGTAAAATAAAATGCTTCGTATTAAGATTTTTTTCAATAAGAAACGATGGAAAGTGGAGATAGTTCCCCAAAAAAACTGATGAATGAAATAGTTTTGAAAGATAGATAGCATGAACTTAGAGAGTTTACACGGTAAATATTGCAAAGTTCTTACCGTTTGACGGTGGACAAAAAATGTGGTTGTAAGATAGAAAAGAATGTCTATCAGCTAAAATACAATGAGGTCGATTAAAAGGCGAAGTCAGTTTTTTATGCCGACTATTCGCCTTTTTCATTATCCGTTGACTTTTTAATAAAAATTAGCGATAATTACCATCGTTAACAATATCGAATGGTGCATAAAAAAAGGATTCTTTACGTTAAAATTCAGAAGGAGAAAAAGCAGTTGGATAAAAAGAATCGTCAGCTAAGCAAGGTATCACTTGGTGGTTTGTTAGTTGCGCTGGGTGTTGTGTATGGTGACATTGGGACAAGCCCGTTATATGTTATGAAAGCCATTGTTTTAGGCAATGGCGGCTTATCTGAAATTAGCTCGGATTTCATTTACGGAACTGTTTCATTAGTTTTTTGGACATTAACCATTTTAACATCTATAAAATATGTAATGATTGCCTTAAACGCAGACAACCATGGTGAAGGGGGAATTTTTTCACTTTATGCACTTGTGCGTAAGAAAAGCAAATATTTAGTAATTCCTGCGTTAATTGGTGGGGCTACTTTGCTAGCTGATGGTGTTCTTACCCCAGCAGTAACAGTTACAACAGCCATTGAGGGCTTGAGAGGGTTGCCTGAATTCTATGATGTCTTTGGTACAAGACAAGATGTCATTATCATTATTACGCTGATTATTCTCTTGGTTCTTTTTTATATGCAACGATTTGGAACAGACTTGGTGGGTAAGTTTTTCGGACCAGCAATGATGATATGGTTTACGTTTTTAGGATTAGTCGGCCTTTATAATATGCAAGTTGATTGGACTGTGCTTCGTGCAATCAATCCTTATTATGCTGTGAAATTGCTATTTAGTCCTGACAATCACCTTGGTGTTTTTATTTTAGGTAACGTTTTTCTTGCAACAACAGGTGCAGAAGCTTTGTATTCAGACATGGGGCATGTGGGTAAAATAAACATTAGAATTAGTTGGCCTTTTGTTAAACTTTGTCTGGTGCTTAACTATTTTGGACAGGCAGCATGGTTGCTAAGCATTAAAAATGGTGATGTAAATCAAATTATGCAAAATTTTAATCCTTTTTTCCAAATGTTGCCTCATTTTTTAACAGGTATTGGTGTTATTTTTGCAACGATTGCTGCTGTTATCGCTTCTCAAGCATTAATCTCAGGATCGTTTACTCTTGTCTCAGAAGCTATCAAACTGAAGTTACTTCCTAGAATGCAAATTATGTTTCCTGGTAAAAACATTGGACAAATGTATATTCCGACAATTAATTTATTTCTATGGATTGCCTGTTCAATTGTCGTTATTGTTTTTCAAACTGCATCAAATATGGAAGCAGCATACGGTTTGTCAATAACGATAACGATGCTAATGACGACGGTATTACTATATGCTTTCATGATTAATCACAAAATTCCAAAGATTATGGCAATTGTGAGTGCGTTGTTTTTTGGTGGAATTGAGACCATTTTCTTTATTTCTAGTGCAACAAAGTTTTTCCACGGAGGATTTGTTGCCATCATAATAGCACTTCTAATATTAAGTGTTATGTATATTTGGTATCGAAGCAATCAATTGCAGAATCAAGCATTAAAAGAAGTTGACTTTAAAACATATATTCCTCAATTGGCAGCACTGAGAAACGATGAAACAATACCCATGTACCAAACAAACGTTGTGTTTTTAGTTCCAAAACTAGACAATAACAAAATTGGTCAACAATATATCTATTCCATTCTCGACAAAAGACTGAAGCGGGCCAAAGTTTATTGGTTTGTTTGTGTTGAAGTTACAGATGAACCATACACTAAGTCATATTCAGTTGATATGATGGGTACAAATTTCATTGTAAAAATTAAGTTGCATTTGGGATTCAGAGTTCCGCAAGATATTAACGTTTATATTCGTCAAATTATTCATGATTTAATGAAACAGGGAAGATTAGAAAAACAAATTCAAAAGTATTCATTGACACCAGGACGCGAAGTTGGTGATTTTAGATTTATTCTCGTTCAAGAGGAAATATCAGTTCAGACGGATATCACAAAATGGAATCGTCAAATTTTGCAAACTAAGTCAATGATTAAAAGGCATCTTTCAAGTTCAGAAAGATGGTTTGGGTTAGAGTATAGCGATGTTGATTATGAAACTGTTCCAATGGTGATTGGAACCATAAAAAAAACAAGATTAACGGAACGTCCTTTTTTGTAAATGATTCATACGAACCTATCCAATAGATAGCTCTGAATGAGGGTTCCTTGAAATGAAAGGAATCGAAAAGGCATAAAGATATAAAGGCTCTTTGTCAAATCGGACTGATAGGTTCACCAATGAGCATCGGAAGAGGGGAGGAAACTCCTTTTCCGGTGTTTTTTATTTGTAGGTAATGAGACCATTAAGCAAGAAAATTCGCGTACGCATATTGGAGAAATCACGGAAGCCATATGCGACTCGTTTTAACGTTTTGATGTGCGTATGTAGTCCAGCTTATCTGCTGGTTTTAAAAGTAATTTGTACAAGGATTTTAATTACCGATAATATTTGGCTTGTTTTTTATCTTTTGTATTCAGTTGTTTCATCACCCGAATACGCACCTGATTAAAACCTTTGTTCAAGTGTTGGACAATGTGAAAGCGATCAACGATCGCTTTGGCATTTGGAAAACATTCCTTCATTAACGAGAAATAAGGAGCGTTCATATCTGTCACAATATAGCGCACTTTCTCACGCGCTTTACGATCAAAGCGCATAAAATAAGCGACGAAATCTTTCTTTCGACGACTAGGGAGTATATCAAATAGCTTCCCAGTATTTCCATCCATACAAGAAAAGCAAAACGTTCCATGATAAGTTGTTAACGAGCGAAATTCATCGAATAATAAGCATTTCGGTAACCAATTTTTCCTTATCTTCGTCTCAAATGCGAGCGAGGATAAGGTGCGTTGCACCGTCGTCACGGATAGGTGACAATGGTTCGCAATGTTTTTCATGGATTGGTGCTCGGTTAATTCCTCAAGTACATGATAATGCACTTGCTTCGAGATAAAACAATGACGACTCACCAAATACGTCTGTGCTGTGAAATAATTGTGACAAGTGCGACAATGATAGCATTGATTCTTCAAACGCAAATACGTTTGTTTATTGACACAGCGATTTAAAAGAATCATCGAGACTTTCTTGCCATTACGAACAAGAGCTTCACTAGATACTTTGCACAAAGGACAACAATGAAACGTACGAATAAGGGCCGCTTCCGCAAGAATCACTTTTTTTCCCTTGTAGAAGTCCTCCTGTTCTATGTTTTTTAAGAAGAAAATAGGACCGATAGAATTTTTTCTATCAGTCCTATAAATTATAGAGCCACTTTTATTTAATAAGGAAGCAAGTCCATCATCTTTGGCGGGATTTTGGCGGAGAACCTTATCAAATTAAACTGTTTTATCCAATTTTACATTAGCCAAAATGTCGGTAAATAAACGTTTTGATACCAAATCAAGTATCTACTTTATTCCCACTCAACAGTTGCAGGTGGTTTACTTGTAATGTCATACACGATGCGATTGACATGTGCGACTTCATTGACGATTCGGACAGAAATCTTTTGCAAAACATCCCATGGAATACGGGCGAAGTCAGCGGTCATACCGTCGATTGAAGTAACAGCGCGAATGCCGACAGTATAATCATACGTACGGCCGTCACCCATGACACCGACTGAGCGGATGCCTGGTAAGACAGTGAAGTATTGCCAGATATCACGATCTAGACCAGCAGCTGCGATTTCTTCACGTAAAATTGCATCGGAATCGCGGACAATGGTTAATTTTTCTTCTGTCAGTTCACCTAGTACACGAATTCCTAAACCTGGACCAGGGAAAGGCTGACGCCAAACGATGCTATCAGGCATGCCAAGTTCTGTTCCTAAGGCGCGGACTTCATCTTTAAAGAGAGTATTTAATGGTTCAATTAGTTCAAATTGCATATCTTCAGGTAGGCCACCGACATTGTGATGTGATTTGATGGTTTGTGCTGTTTCGGTTCCAGATTCAATCACGTCTGTATAAAGTGTTCCTTGTGCTAAGAATGAAATGCCTTCTTCACCGGCAAGTTTCGTTGCTTCATCGTCAAATAAATAGACAAATTCATTTCCGATAATTTTCCGTTTTTGTTCAGGATCAGAGACACCGGCAAGTTTCGATAGGAAGCGGTCTTTGGCATCTACTTTGATGATGTTTAGGCCAAATTTTCCACCAAGAGCGTCCATTACTTGGTCTGCTTCACCTTTACGAAGTAGGCCGTGATCGACAAAGATTGAAGTTAATTGGTCACCGATGGCTTTTTGTAAGAGCACACCTACGACACTAGAGTCTACCCCACCAGATAAGCCAAGCAATACTTTCTTATCGCCGACTTTTTCGCGGATAGCTTTCACTTGCATATCAATGAAGTTTTCCATACTCCAGTCGCCTTTGCAGCCACAGACAGTTAAGGCAAAGTTTTTCAGTAAGTCGTTTCCGTGCTCGGAGTGGCGAACTTCCGGATGGAATTGCACCCCGTACATTTTTCGTTCTGTGTTTTCAATAGATGCAATCGGACAGTCTTTACTTGTGCCGACGATTGAGAAGCCTTCTGGAGCCTTCGTAACTAAATCACCATGACTCATCCAGACTGTTTGTTTAGCTGGCGTGTGTTGGAAGAGAGCAGCATCAGCAGCTAATACTTCTAATTCAGCTTTGCCGTACTCTTTATTCTTTGCGGCTTCGACAGATCCACCTAGACGATGAGTCATCAATTGCATGCCGTAACAAATACCTAAGACGGGAATACCTAAATCAAAGATCGCTTCATCAATACCAAAAGATCCATCATCATATACTGAGTTTGGTCCTCCTGATAAGATGATTCCTTTTGGTTGCATTTCTTTGATTTCTTCGGCTGTAATTCGGTGGCTCAGTAATTCTGAGAAGACACCGAATTCACGGATGCGGCGAGTGATCAATTGGTTGTATTGGCTACCGTAATCTAGTACAATAATTTTTTCAACGTTAGGCATGTTGTCAACGTTCGTCACGATTATTACCCCTATTCTTTTTTTGATTTATGTTCGTAAGTTAGTATCTATCATAAGCGAGTGGGTGAAAATTTGCAAAAACTTCTTTTCAATTTCTAATATTTCCGTAAAAAGACTTGGTCGATGGCGTGATGATGTGTTTTGTGTAGGATGATATCAGCACGACTACGGGTAGGTAAGATGTATTCTTTTAAGTTTTTTAAGTTTACTTTTTGCCAAATTTCTTCAGCAAGTGCAATGGCATCTTGGCGATTGCCAATGGCTAGATTATAATAATAATTAGTCGGGTCACGAAAGGCAGTGTCTAGGAGTGATTCAAAGCGTTCCAGGTACCATTTTTCGACTAATGATGGATCGGCATCGACGAAAATAGAGAAATCAAAAAAGTCACTGACATATATTTGCTCATTGGCAGGGAGTTGTAGGGTATTGATTCCTTCTACTAATAAAATATCGGGACAGTCGATGTATTCATATTCATTCTCGACAATATCGTAGACACTGTGCGAATAGATCGGGATTGGGATATTGGGCTGGCCAGACTTGACAGCATTTAAAAAGGTAATCAGTTCTTGCATATCATAGCTCTCCGGAAAGCCTTTGCGGTCCATGAGTCCTCGTTCTTCTAAGGTCCGATTTGGATACAAAAAGCCATCAGTCGTAATGAGTTGGACGTTTCGCCGTGGGAAGAGCCGTGCGAGTAGTGTCTGTAGTAGGCGAGCAGTGGTGCTTTTTCCGACAGCTACACTACCGGCAATGCCAATGATAAACGGTGGCATCTTCACATAGCGATGCAAAAACAATCCCTTGCTTAATGTCAGCGATTCGAATTCCTTCATATAAAGATGAATCATGTGACACAAGGGAATATAGACATCTTCCACGTCTTGAATTGAAATTCGGTCATTTAAACTTTTGATGCTATCTAATTCTTCTTGTGTGAGTGGCGTGTAACCCTTCGTATAGAAGCCTTGCCACTCTTCACGTGGTATCAAATAATAATTGGTCATTTCCTTCATGAAACGGTCTCCTTCGTTTATTCCCAACAAGTTTAACATAAAAAGCCAGTAAAACGCATACTTGTCTGATTCTTTTGTGTTTTTTTGGAGAGGATGCTTAATGGTGTTTGTTTCATTTGAAAATAATTGGTATGATAAAGAAACGACACAAAGGGGAGAATCAAGATGGCTGATCATTATTATACAAAGCAACCAAATACGGCTCATCATGTCAATGAGTGGACGTTTGAATTGAAAGATCATACGTTTCGTTTTTTGACCGATAGCGGTGTTTTTTCAAAAGGAACCGTTGATTTTGGTTCACGGGTATTAATTGATACATTTACGACTGCAGGATTACCAGAGGGCACGCTATTAGACGTAGGCTGTGGCTACGGGCCGATTGGTTTGTCATTGGCGTATGCAACAAAGCGTCAAGTCGAGATGGTAGATATTAATGAACGTGCAGTTTCTTTGGCACAACAAAATGCAACCTTAAATCACATTGATACGGTGACCATTCATCCGTCAAATATTTACGAAAATGTCCTAGAAGCACGCTATGCGGCAATCGTGAGTAACCCACCAATTCGCGCAGGCAAAAAAGTCGTCCACACAATCTTATCTGGAGCGTATGAGCGTCTCCTTTCAGGTGGCAGCTTGACGATTGTGATTCAGAAAAAACAAGGCGCACCAACCGCTCAAAAGAAAATGATTGAAGTCTTTGGCAATGCCGAAGTAATCAAAAAAGAAAAAGGTTATTACATCATCAAAAGTATCAAAGAATAGGGAGTGTAGCAATGAAACTAACCATCCGTCAAATCGCTGAATTAGCCGGCGTATCTGTTACGACTGTTTCACAAATTTTGAATAACAAAGGCAGCCGTTTTAGTGAAGAGACGAGACGGCGTGTGTTGGCGATTGTCGAAGAGTATCATTACAAGCCTGATTTCTTTGCTTCCAATGTGATTAAGCGCCATTCGAAAACGATTGGCATGATCGTTCCTGATGTGACCGATGCCTTCTTTTCCAAAATCGTAGAGGGAGCAGAGCGCTACATGAATCCATTGGGTTATATGTTGGTGCTTTGTAATTCACACCAAAGCCAAGAAAAGGAAATTCAATTTTTAGAAGAATTGGCCCATCGTTCCGTCGATGGGATTTTGCTGGCTACTCCGCACTTATTACCAGAAACGTACCAAGTGAAAAGTTCATTTTTTCAAAAAACGCCGGTCATTTTGATTGATCGTGGGATTAATACACGAGATACGGGCCGATTAATCATCAAAGAGTATGAAGGAGCGTACTTAGCAGTCAAACATCTCATCACGCAAGGACATCGTCACATTGGCGTATTAAAGGAAAATACCGGCTATTATCAATTAGAAGAACGATTTAATGGGTATCGTTTGGCGTTGAAAGATGCAGGTATTCCATTTCGTAAACAATACGTTGCAAGTAATGATCTGACGATTACAGGAGGATACACGGCCGCTAAAGAACTGTTGCGACGACGTGAGATTACAGCAATTTTTTGCAGCAATGATCTAATGGCTATGGGGTGCTACAAAGCAATCTATGAGGCGGGAAAAAAGGTACCAGAAGATGTCTCTGTGATTGGCTTTGATGATATTCAGTTTTCTGAGTATATGAGTCCACCACTTACCACAGTGATGCAACCAACGTTCGATATTGGCTTTACAGCTGCCAAATTCTTGGTAGATGAGATAGAGTATCCTCATCACCGGGTTCCGAATAAAATTTTTGAAACTAGATTAATTATTCGTGAGAGCACGAAAACATTGACAACCAAGCCATAGCAATGTATAGTCTATATTGTAAGGGCTTTCTTAGTGAACGTTTATTTAGTAAACCGGTTTACTAAAATGGTTTACTGTGTGGGGTTTTTATGTATAATAAAGAAGATTAAGGAAGTGAGGATCAGTTTTATGCGCATGGTCGATATTATTGAGAAAAAGCGTGATGGTCATGCTTTAAATAAAGAAGAAATCGCGTGGGTTATTTCTGAATACACGAACAATAACATTCCAGACTATCAGATGAGTGCCTTATTGATGGCGATTTATTTTGTTGATATGACGGATGAGGAAATCACGCACTTAACACTAGCAATGGCTCATTCAGGTGAAGTGATGGACTTGTCTTCGGTCGCTGGCACAAAAGTAGATAAGCATTCGACAGGTGGTGTGGGTGATACGACGACCTTGATCTTGGCGCCACTGGTTGCCAGTGTTGGTGTACCAGTCGCTAAGATGTCTGGCAGAGGCTTGGGATATACAGGTGGGACGCTAGATAAGCTAGAAGCAATCCCTGGCTTTAAGATTGAAGTGACAGATACCGAATTTGTCGAGATGGTAAATGAAAGCAAAGTCGCGGTCATTGGTCAGTCAGGTGATTTGGCACCAGCGGATAAGAAATTGTATGCGTTAAGAGATGTGACGGGGACAGTCAGCTCAATCCCGTTGATTGCTAGCTCAATCATGAGTAAAAAAATAGCAGCAGGGGCAGACGCGATTGTCTTAGATGTAACGACGGGTGATGGCGCCTTTATGAAGAATCTGACAGATGCAAGAAGGCTCGCACACATGATGGTACGAATCGGTGCATTGGCTAACCGCCAAACCATGGCTGTCATCTCCGATATGTCACAACCACTCGGAGAAGCCATCGGAAATAGCTTAGAAGTGGTGGAAGCAATCGAGACGCTCCAAGGCAATGGTCCTGCTGATTTGACTGAAATGTGCATGGTGCTCGGTAGTCAGATGGTCGTCTTAGCTAAAAAGGCAGAGTCGTTGGAAGAGGCACGTGCACTTCTTTCTGGGGCTTTGGCTAGTGGGAAAGCATTAGAAAAGTTCCGTGAAATGATTCGCAATCAAGGGGGCGATGATTCCGTCGTCGATCATCCGGAGGTATTATTAACAGCTCGCTATGAGGTAACTCTTCCAGCCAAGCAGTCTGGCATTATTCAAAAAATGGTCGCTAATGACTTAGGAATTGCGGCCATGATGCTTGGTGCAGGGCGCAAGACGAAAGAAGATGCCATTGACTATGCAGTCGGTATCAAATTGCACAAAAAAGTAGGGGACGCTGTGCAAGAAGGCGATACGTTACTGACCATCTATAGTAACCAACAAGACATTAAAGATGTGATTGAGCGTATTGAACAAAGCATTACGATTGGTAAATCGGGAGAAGAACCAGTTTTAATACATGAAATGATTACAGAATAGGGGACATGAAAATGGAATTAAATCGAATGATCGACCACACAATCTTAAAGGCAGATGCAACTAGAGAATCGGTTCAAACAATTATTGATGAAGCCAAAAAGCATCATTTTTACTCAGTATGTGTCAATCCAACCTGGGTTGCCTTTGCATCTGAACAATTAAAAAATGAGCCAGTGGCAGTTTGTACAGTGATTGGGTTTCCTCTAGGGGCAAATACTTCTGCAACAAAAGCCTTTGAAACGACAGATGCCATTCAAAACGGTGCGGATGAAGTAGATATGGTCATCAATATCGGCGCCTTAAAAGATGGCGATGATGCCTACGTACGTCAAGATATCGAAGCAGTGGTGGCAGCGGCGAAAGATCGCGCATTAGTGAAAGTAATTATCGAAACAGCGTTATTGACAGAAGAAGAAATCATTCGTGCGTGTGAATTAGCTAAGCTAGCAGGAGCAGATTTTGTAAAAACATCGACTGGCTTCTCTAGAGCGGGTGCAAAAGTGGAACATATTCGCATCATGCGTGCGACTGTCGGACCAGAGATGGGTGTGAAAGCTTCAGGGGGCATTCATAATGAAGCCGAAGCTGTAGCGATGGTTGAAGCAGGGGCAACGCGTCTAGGGACAAGCGCAAGTATTGCAATTATCTCTGGTCAAACGGGCATCGGCTATTAAGGGGTGAGCGAGGAAATGACAAAAGCTAAGCAAGAATGGATCGACAATGCAGTTATGGCACTTGATAAGGCTTATGTTCCTTATTCGCATTTCCCAGTAGGCGCATGCTTGGTTACCAAAGCAGGGAAAGTATACCAAGGTCTAAATATTGAAAATGCTTCATACGGATTAACGAATTGTGCAGAACGTACCGCCATTTTTAAAGCAGTATCTGAAGGGGAACGTGACTTTGCCCATTTGGTGATTGCGGGTCGTACGCCCAAACCTATCTCACCTTGTGGGGCATGTCGACAAGTCATTTCAGAGTTCTGTGATGCGGCGATGCCAGTCACGCTCGTTGGTGATAATGGTGTGACAAAAGAAATGACGGTCGAGCAGCTTTTGCCGTATTTCTTTAAAGAAGAAGATTTATCAATCTAACTTTGTTCATTCGGTCGTATATGACTGTTGAAAATAAAAAATACTTTTATAGGGGGCTTTACAGAAATGAAAAAAGCAAAATTCATAGGTATTAGTTTGGTAGCATTATCAAGTGTATTGTTACTAGCAGCATGTGGTGGAAAGAAAAGTACAACAAGTTCAACAGCTAGTAGTTCATCATCTAGTAATCACAGTGTCGCACTTGTGACCGATATTGGTGGTGTAGATGACCGTTCATTTAACCAATCTGCATGGGAAGGGTTACAAGAATGGGGTAAAAAACACGACATTAAGCGTGGTACAGGTGGCTATGATTACATTCAATCAGACGATGCAACTCAGTATACGACCAACGTATCAGGTGCTGTACAAAATGGCTTTAAAACTATTTTTGGGATTGGCTACTTATTACAACCAGCAATTAAAGAAGCGGCAGCGCAAAATCCAAATGTTCAATTTGTTATTATCGATGAAACAATTGATGCGGACAACGTTGTATCGGCAACATTTAAAGACAATGAAGCAGCATATTTAGCAGGTATTGCAGCGGCTGAAACGACAAAAACCAATAAAGTCGGCTTCATCGGTGGTGAAGAAGGTGTCGTTATTGACCGTTTCCAAGCAGGTTTTGAACAAGGTGTGGCAGATACAGCGAAAAAACTAGGCAAAACAATCACTGTTGATTCACAATATGCGGCATCATTTGGGGATCCAGCGAAAGGGAAAGCTTTAGCGGCATCAATGTATCAAGACGGTGCGGATATTATCTTCCACGCTTCAGGCGGTACTGGAGCTGGTGTCTTCCAAGAAGCAAAAGCAATCAATAGCCAATTAAACGAAGCAGATCTTGACAGCAAAAAAGTTTGGGTAATCGGCGTAGACAGCGACCAAGCAGATCAAGGTAAGTACACAACAAAAGATGGCAAAGACGATAACTTCACATTGGCTTCAACATTGAAAGGTGTAGGAGCAGCGGTTGAAGATATTTCAACTCGTGCATTAGAAGGTAAATTCCCTGGTGGCGAACATTTGGAATATGGTCTAAAAGATGGTGGTGTGGATATTACAGATGGTTACTTGTCTGATGATGCCAAATCAGCAATTAAAGAAGCGAAACAAGAAATTATTGATGGTAAAATCGAAGTACCTGAAACACCTAGTAAATAAAGAGTATTGTAAATAATCCAAAGAATCAGAGGGACAAAAACCATTCATTGGTTCGTCCCTCAAATTCTATGGAAAAGGCGTGAATGCTTTTTACCAAAGGAAGTGCGATCATTTCTTTTGGTAAGGGAGCTTTCCCGGAGCTAGTTTCTAGTCGAAAATTAGAAGGATGTGAAGAAAGAGTGACCCAAGAACAAAATTATGTCATCGAAATGCGACACATAACGAAGGAATTTGGTACATTCAAAGCAAATGACAATGTGAATTTACAAGTTAAAAAAGGTGAAATTCATGCGTTGCTTGGAGAAAATGGTGCCGGAAAATCGACATTGATGAATATGTTATCCGGTATTTTAGAGCCTACTTCAGGTGAAATATATTTAAATGGCAAAGTGGTCAAAGTGACGAGTCCAACAGCCGCCAATCGATTAGGAATTGGGATGGTTCATCAACATTTTATGTTGGTCGATGCATTTACTGTTACGGAAAATATTATTTTAGGCAGTGAAAAGACCCACTTTGGTACACTAAATAAAAAAGCAGCACGCAAAGAAATCGAAGAAGTATCCAAACGCTACGGACTTTCTGTTAATCCTGATGCCTATGTACGGGATATCTCAGTGGGGATGCAACAACGGGTTGAAATATTAAAAACTTTATATCGTGGGGCAGAAGTACTGATTTTTGACGAACCGACAGCCGTACTAACACCACAAGAAATCGATGAACTCATTACGATTATGAAAGAGTTGGTCAAAGAAGGCAAATCTATCATTTTGATTACGCATAAGCTGGATGAAATTAAGGCAGTCGCAGATCGTTGTACAGTTATCCGTAGAGGGAAAGGAATTGGAACGGTCAATATTAAGGACGTTACTTCACAACAATTAGCAGATATGATGGTGGGCCGTGCCGTATCTTTCAAAACAGCCAAAAAACTTGCGCAGCCAAAAGAAGTCGTCTTGGATGTGCAAAATTTGGTCGTAAAAGAAAATCGTGGCGTAGAAGCAGTCAAAGATCTTAGTCTGCAAGTCCGAGCGGGGGAAGTATTAGGGATTGCTGGAATTGATGGCAATGGTCAATCGGAATTGCTTCAAGCCTTAACTGGTCTGAGGAAAGTAGAGAGTGGTAGAATTACGATTAACGGTGATGACATCACCAATCGCACACCACGGAAAATCACCGAATCTGGAGTTGGGCATGTACCGGAAGATCGCCATAAGTATGGACTAGTATTGGACATGACGTTGGCTGAAAATATCGGTATTCAGACATATTATCAAGAACCTTATAGCAAAATGGGCGTCTTGAATTATGGAGAGATTAACGAACACGCCCGTGAACTGATTCAAGAATTTGATGTGCGTACAGTCAATGAGCTTGTTGCGGCAAAAGCTTTATCTGGTGGAAATCAACAAAAAGCGATTATTGCTCGTGAAGTAAGTCGTGACCCTGATTTGCTCATTGTCGCAAATCCTACACGCGGGCTGGATGTCGGTGCCATTGAATTTATCCATAAGCGTTTAATTGAGCAAAGAGATAAACTAAAAGCAGTCTTGCTAATTAGTTTTGAATTAGAAGAAATTCTGAATGTATCGGACCGTATCGCCGTGATCCATGCTGGTAAAATTGTCGGGATTGTAGATCCTAATGAAACATCTGAAAAAGAGCTAGGCTTGCTGATGGCAGGCTATTCGTTAGAAGATGCACGGAAGGAATTGGCAGAGGTAGGTGAAACAGGTGAATAATCGTTCAGAAAAAATTAGAAATGGGCTAGTCCCAATTATTGCTGTCTTACTAGGATTTTTACTAGGTGGCTTGATCATGTGGATTTTTGGCTATGATCCAGTATCTGGGTATCAAACCATGTTTCGGACAGTGTTCGTTGATTTGCAAAATGGTGGCTTAAATACGCGAAATATCGGGGAAGTGTTTGTTTCGGCTGGGCCATTAATTTTTACAGCATTAGGATTTGCAGTTGCGAATTCAGCCGGCTTCTTTAATATCGGGCTTTCCGGTCAAGCATTGTGCGGCTGGGTCGCAAGTGTCTGGGTTGCGCTGTTGTTACCTGATGCACCACGTTTGGTTGTTTTGCCACTAGCAGTTGTGGTGGGTGTTTTGGCAGGAGCGATTGCGGCAGCGATTCCGGGTATATTGCGCGCATACTTTGGTACAAGCGAAGTCATTGTCACAATTATGATGAACTATATTTTATTGTATGTTAGTACGTATTTAGTGAATGATGTTATGGGGAGTAATATTATCTCTACCAAAGGCGTGACAAAAGCTATATCTGCGAATGCATCCATGCAGACGAGCTGGTTAGCGGCACTGTCCAATGGCTCACGATTGAACATTGGTATTTTCTTAGCTGGAATCTTTTTAGTGTTGGTATGGTTCTTAATGAAAAAAACGACACTTGGATTTGAAATTCGTTCAGTTGGATTGAATCCTTTTGCGTCAGAGTATGCAGGGATGAGTAGCAAACGCACGATTATTATCTCAATGGTTATTTCAGGCGCATTGGCTGGTTTTGGTGGTGTGGTTCAAGGTTTGGGCACATTTGGTAATTTCTTTGTCCAAGGTTCATCGTTAAGTATCGGATTTGACGGTATGGCAGTCTCTTTACTTGGAGGAGGCTCATCGATCGGCATCTTGCTTTCAGCGCTCTTATTCAGTGTATTGAAGTTAGGCGGCCAAGGAATGCAGTTTGCCGGTATTCCTTCTGAATTAGTAGATGTGGATATTGCCATTATTATCTTCTTTGTAGGAATTAGTTTTGTTATTCATTATGTTTTGGCAAAAGTGTTTCAATCCAAAAAAGAAGCAGTAGTAGTAAAAGAGCTAGAGGACAACGGCGATGAGGACTCGCAAAAAGGAGGGACAATCTAATGAATATAAATATGATTGCATCCGTGTTTACTCAAACATTAATTTATGCAGCACCATTGATTTTAACAGCTCTCGGTGGTGTGTTCTCAGAGCGAAGTGGAATTGTTAATGTAGGGCTAGAAGGAATCATGGTGATGGGCGCATTTAGCGCGATTGTCTTTAACTTAGAGTATGCTGGTCAGTTTGGCGCATGGACTCCATGGTTAGCTACGTTGTTTGGTGGCTTGGTAGGAATGGTCTTTTCTGTCTTGCATGCGGTTGCCACTATTAACTTTCGCGCCGACCATATTATTAGTGGAACGGTATTGAACTTGATGGCCCCGTCATTAGCAATTTTCTTAATCAAAGTAATCTATGGAAAAGGCCAAACAGATGATATTTCTCAAATTTTTGGGTATTATACGTTCCCAGTTTTAAGTGATATTCCAGTGATTGGGAGAATCTTTTTTACAAATACAATGTTACCAGCGTACGTAGCAATTTTGATTTCTATCCTTGCTTGGTTTATTATTTTTAAAACCAAGTTTGGCTTACGATTGCGTTCGGTTGGTGAACATCCTCAAGCGGCTGATACGCTAGGGATTAATGTCTATGGCATGCGATATGCCGGCGTGTTGATTTCTGGTTTTCTCGGTGGTATGGGCGGCGCATTATTTGCTCAATCAATCTCTGGTCGTTTTGCAGTGACGACGATTTCTGGTCAAGGGTTCATCTCGATGGCTGCAATGATCTTTGGTAAATGGAATCCACTAGGTGCGATGGGTGCGGCGATTTTCTTTGGTTTTGCTCAAAATTTAAGTATCGCTGGACGCAATATTCCATTTGTTAAATCCATTCCAGATGTTTACTTGCAAATCACACCATATGTCTTGACGATTTTGGTTCTTGTTATCTTTCTTGGTAAAGCTTCTGGACCAAAAGCGAACGGAAAAAATTATATTAAATCTAAATAATTAATGGGAAAAGGGTGAGAGAAGGGGATTAGATGCCTTCTCTTGCCCTTTCGTGTTGTATAATAAAGAAGAAATAATAGAAAGACCAAAAGAAAGTAGGGAGATTATGTTTAAACGAGTGCATTTGATTGTGATGGATTCTGTAGGAATTGGTCAAGCGCCAGACGCGGATAAATTTAATGATGTTGGTGCGGATACATTAGGGCACATTGCCGAACAAGCAGGGTTAACAATCCCTCATTTGGAAAACCTAGGTCTAGGGACCATTCGCCCGTTACAAGGCGTTGCTAATGTATCAAATCATCAAGGCTACGCTACGAAATTAGAAGAAATTTCTGTCGGGAAAGATACGATGACTGGTCACTGGGAAATTATGGGACTAAATATTAAGACACCGTTCCGAGTATTTCCAGAAGGATTTCCTGAAGAACTATTAAATAAAATTGAAGAATTTTCTGGCCGGAAAATTGTCTGCAATCTTCCTTACTCTGGGACAAAGGTGATTGATGATTACGGTGCACATCAAATGGAAACAGGTGATCTAATTGTCTATACTTCTGCTGATCCAGTATTACAGATTGCGGCACATGAAGACATTATTCCACTTGAAGAGCTTTACCGCATTTGCCAATACGTCCGGGACATCACCAAAGATGATCCGTATATGATTGGTCGTATTATCGCACGTCCTTATGTTGGCACTCCAGGTAACTTTACACGTACGGCTAATCGTCATGACTATGCGCTAGATCCATTCGGTCACACGGTCTTGGATTCGCTAAAAGAAAATGGTAAGCAAGTCATCGCTGTGGGTAAAATCAACGATATCTTCAATGGCCAAGGAATTACAGATTATGTTCGCACGAAGAGCAATATGGATGGAGTCGACCAATTATTAAACGTAATGGCCAATGATTTTGAAGGCTTGAGCTTTACTAATCTTGTTGACTTTGATGCATTATTCGGTCATCGTCGGGATGTGAAGGGCTATGCCAATGCCATCGAAGAGTTTGATGCACGCATGCCAGAAATTATTGCTGCTATGCAAGACGATGATCTTTTGTTGATTACAGCGGACCACGGCAATGATCCTACGTTCCCAGGAACAGACCATACGCGTGAATACGTACCGTTGTTGGCATTTAGTAAAAAATTAACTGGCCAAGGTGCATTGACGCAAGGCCACTATGCCGACATCGCAGCGACGATAGCTGAGAACTTTCATGTGCCAGCGACTGAAAACGGCGTAAGCTTTTTAAATCAATTACAATAGGAGTTGAAAGAATGACAACGTTAGAAAACAAATTGCAAGAGACAACTGCTTACATGAAAGAAGCTGGCGTTGGCGCCATCGACTTTGGCTTGATTTTAGGATCGGGCTTAGGTGAGTTAGCCGATGAAATCGAACAACCAGTGGTGATTTCGTACGATGAGATTCCTCATTTTCCAGTATCGACAGTAGTAGGCCATGCGGGAAAATTGGTATATGGTACATTGTCAGGTAAGAAAGTATTAGCCATGCAAGGTCGCTTTCATTTTTATGAAGGTCATTCTATGGCGACAGTCACGTATCCAGTACGCGTGATGGCAGCATTACAGGCGCATTCATTAATTGTGACGAATGCATGTGGTGGTGTAAACGAAACATTTGCACCAGGAGATTTAATGGTGATTAGCGACCATATTAACTTCATGGGGACGAACCCATTGATTGGTCCAAATGATGAAAAGATGGGACCACGCTTCCCAGACATGAGTCATGCATATGATTTGGATTACCAAGCGACGGCAAAACGTATAGCAGCACAAGCCAATATTGACATCAAAGAAGGCGTATATATGGGCTTCACGGGACCTACGTATGAAACACCTGCTGAAATTCGTTTGGCAAGAACGATTGGAGCGGATGCAGTAGGTATGTCGACTGTACCCGAAGTCATCGTCGCTGTGCATAGTGGCTTGCGTGTCTTAGGTATTTCTTGTATCACGAATTTGGCTGCTGGTATGCAACATGAACTCAATCATGAAGAAGTAGTTGAAACAACCCAACGTGTGAAGCAATCATTCAAGACGTTGATCAAACAAACATTGCAAGAACTATAAAGGAGAGACAATATGAGTGTTCATATCGAAGCAAAAACAGGAGAAATTGCAGACAAGATTTTATTGCCAGGCGATCCATTGCGGGCGAAATACATTGCAGAGACATTTTTAGAAAATCCGGTTTGCTACAATCAAGTACGCGGTATGCTAGGCTATACAGGAACATATAAAGGTGAACGAGTATCCGTCCAAGGTACTGGGATGGGGATGCCATCTGCTAGCATCTATGCACAAGAATTAATTCAATCCTATGGTGTAAAAAAATTGATTCGTGTGGGAACATGCGGAGCGATTTCAAAAGATGTCCATGTGCGTGATTTAGTTATTGCTCAAGGGGCAGTCACAAGCTCTTCCATGGTGCAAAAAAACTTCTCTAGTTTTCACTTTGCGCCTATTGCTGACTTTCAGTTATTAAAAACAGCGTATGAATTAGCCACAGCTTCTGGTGTGACGACTCACGTGGGCAATATCTTGTCTGAAGATACCTTTTATAAAGACGATATGACCGAAACGTTGCAATTAGCAGAGCTTGGTGTCATGGGTGTTGAGATGGAGGCGGCAGCGTTGTATTATTTAGGTGCCAAATTTCATGTACAAACACTGGCTATTTGTACAGTGAGCGATCACATCGTCACTGGTGAAGAAACGACAGCAGCCGAAAGACAAACGACATTTAATGATATGATGACCATTGGCTTGGAAACACTGATAGGCTAATGGAACGAAAAAAGGACGGAACCACTAAGTGCCCATCCTTTTTGTAATTTATAAAAGAAAGGATGAAAGACAAATGGAGAATTTTCGATTTCATGTAACGACCGATATTCGCTTCGGAAAAGATCGTTTAGATGAACTACCCGACGTGTTAAATCAATTTGGCAAACGCGTATTAGTAGTCTATGGAGGCGGCAGTATCAAGCGTAATGGTCTATATGATCAAGTGATGAGTCAGCTAGCTAAAAATGACAATGAAGTCTTTGAATTAAGTGGTGTTGATCCGAACCCGCGGATTGAAACAGTGGAGCAAGGGGCCGAACTTTGCCGCAAAGAAAAGATTGATGTGATTTTAGCCGTTGGTGGAGGCTCAGTCATTGATTGTAGCAAGGCCATCGCAGGAGGTACGTATGCTTCTGGTGATTTATGGGAGATGGTGACCAAGCGCGCCTATCTGGGGCAAGCAGTACCGTTAGTCACGATTTTGACTTTGGCAGCGACAGGTAGTGAGATGAATCGCGGGTCAGTTATTTCAAATTTAAAAACGAAGCAAAAACTAGGCTTTGGCGGTCCGAATTTCTTACCGAAAGTCTCATTCTTAGATCCGACAAATACGTATAGTGTAAATGCGTACCAAACAGCGGCTGGCTCTGCAGATATATTCAGTCACTTAATGGAAAATTACTTCGATTTAACACCAGGAACAGAAGTGGAAGATGGCATTGCTGAGGGATTGATGCGAGCAGTAATCAAAAATGTTCCCGTAGCGCTAGATACACCGAATGATTATGACGCACGAGCAAATCTAATGTGGGCAAGCAGCTTGGCATTAAATGGCTTAACAGGTGCTTCAAAGGCTGGAACGTGGTCGTGCCATGCGATGGAGCATGAACTAAGTGCGTTTTATGATATTACACATGGTGTGGGGTTAGCGATTTTGACTCCGCGTTGGATGGCGCATGTGCTAAATGAGCGGACAACGCCTAAGCTTGCTCGTTACGCAAAAGAAGTCTGGGGTGTGCAAGAAGCAGTCCCTGAATTAGCTGCTCGTATGGGAATTCAAAAGTTGACTGATTATTTTGTTGCTTGTGGCATTCCAATGACATTACCTGAAGTTGGTATAACTGACGAGACCAATTTTGAAGCGATGGCTGAACAAGCAGTAGCAAGTAGCGCGATTGCGACAAAGGCGTTTGAGCCTTTAACCAAAGAAGATGTGGTAGCAATCTATCAAGCTTGTATGACACCGACTACTTATCTATAAAAAGTTGGGGCAACAGCGGATCTCTACAAGTAATAAGGGTTCAGATATAGCTTTGTATTGCTAAATCCAAATGAGACCAGAAACTAACGAATTCTGTCTCAGACGTGAAAAAAAGCGCTCCTTCATATGAAGGAGCGTCTTTTTTATAAATAGTATTTTTTCGCTACTGATAAATCATCGTTTAATTCATAAACTAATGGTTGACCAGTTGGGATTTCTAAGTCCATGATGTCTTCGTCTGAAATTTGTTCGATGTGTTTTGCAAGGGCGCGTAATGAATTCCCGTGAGCTGCAACTAAAACTGTTTTACCATCTTTCAAAGCAGGAGCGATTTGATCTTGCCAGAATGGTAATGCGCGTTCTAGAGTAACTTTTAAGTTTTCTCCACCAGGAACGTCGCGAGGGTCTAATTTAGCGTAACGACGGTCGTTTGCTGCAGAACCTTCATCAGATGCTTCCATTAATGGAGGCAATACATCGTAAGAACGACGCCAAATATGTACTTGGTCATCTCCGTATTTTTCAGCAGTTTCTTTTTTGTTAAGGCCTTGTAGTTTACCGTAGTGACGTTCGTTTAAGCGCCAAGATTTTACTTGTGGCACCCATAGTTGGTCAGAGTATTCTAAAATGTAGTTACAAGTTTTGATGGCGCGAGTTAAGACAGAAGTATAGGCGATATCGAATTCAATCCCTGCTTCTTTAATTTTGCGGCCACCTTCTTTGGCTTCTTCTACACCTTCTGGAGCTAAATCAACATCTGCCCAGCCAGTAAATTGGTTCAATTTGTTCCATTCACTTAATCCATGACGAGAAAAAACTAATTTTGGCATAAAAAAACTCTCCTTTGTGTTGTTTTCCGAAATTTTTCATTCCAATATTCATTGTACACTTTTTCTCAAATTTTTTCTATGAAAAAATCATTTGCTTTTACGAGAAGGGACGACGATGGTTTTTACACCATCTTCTTGACCGATAATCACTGTCTGAACCATCTCCAAAAACAAGCCATGCTCGACCACACCGACGAGTTGATTGAGTTCTTCATCTAGAGCGTGAGGCTGCTCGATGACGTCTAAGTGTAGATCAATGATATGGTGCTGACAATCAGTGACTAACAGCTCACCGTCAGCAGTCAGGCGAAAAGATGGACGATAGCCTTTTTCTTCAAAAAGTTGGAACAGTTGCTTTTCACCGTAAGGAACAACTTCGACTGGCAATGGAAAACGGCCAAGTTTTGTCACGAGTTTGGATTGATCGACAATCCAGATGACTTGTTTGGCATAACTAGCGACGATTTTTTCAAAGAGCAGGGCGGCACCGCCACCTTTGATTCCTTGAAAGTCAGCAGATATTTCATCGGCGCCATCAACGACTAGATCGACATAGGAGACTTCGTCGATTGTTTTGACTGGGATACCTAAGGCTTTTGCTTGTTTGCGTGAAGCGAATGAGGTAGGCACACCTTGGATATGCAGCTCTTCTTCTTGCACTCTTCTCCCTAACTCTTCGATGAAATAATACGCAGTTGATCCTGTACCTAACCCGACAATCATATCATCTTTCACATATGAAGCAGCTTCAATCCCAACCATTTGTTTTAAATTCATAGCGACCACCTTTGATGTTTGATGAGTTCATTATAATAGGAAATGAGTAAATTAGATAGCGCTTCATTTAAAAATAGGGAGTGATAGCTGAAATTTTTAGAAACGAGGAGAAAAGGTTTGACAGATTTGTTTTCCCGTGCTATTCTATCAAAGGTGCTTTAATTACAGGTCTCTCGTCGAGACGTGCTGACTGTTGGAAGTACACAGAAATGCGCATGATGCATTATTTTTTATCGAAAAAAAAGAACCACCTGGATGTGTGGGTCTATATAATGAACCAGGAAGGAGGATGACAAGGGATGCCTACAATTAATCAATTAGTACGTAAACCTCGTAAATCTAAGGTTGAAAAATCAAATTCACCTGCATTGAACAAAGGATACAACAGTTTCAAAAAAACTCAAACTAACGTGAGTTCACCTCAAAAGCGTGGGGTAGCTACTCGTGTGGGTACCATGACACCGAAGAAACCGAACTCAGCTTTACGTAAATATGCCCGTGTTCGTTTGTCTAACTTAATTGAAGTAACTGCTTATATCCCAGGTATCGGCCATAACTTACAAGAACACAGTGTTGTGTTACTTCGTGGTGGACGTGTAAAAGACTTACCAGGGGTACGTTACCATATCGTACGTGGTGCGTTAGATACTGCCGGCGTGAACGATCGTAAACAATCTCGTTCTAAATACGGTACAAAACGCCCTAAAGCGTAATAAACCATTTAATGAAAACAAATAAGAACATAAAATAACATTTTTCGGAAGGAGGAGTTACGGATGCCTCGTAAAGGTCCTGTTGCAAAACGTGATGTTTTACCAGATCCTATTTATAACTCAAAATTAGTAACTCGCTTAATTAACCGTGTCATGATTGACGGAAAACGTGGGGTTGCTGCTAATATTATCTATAATGCCTTTGACATTATTAAAGAATCTACAGGCAATGAACCATTGGAAGTTTTCGAACAAGCGATGAAAAACATCATGCCAGTATTAGAAGTAAAAGCTCGTCGTGTTGGGGGTTCAAACTATCAAGTACCGATCGAAGTTCGCCCTGAACGTCGTACAACTCTAGGTCTTCGTTGGGTTGTTAACTACGCTCGTTTGCGTGGAGAACACACAATGGAAGAACGTCTAGCGAAAGAAATCATGGATGCTGCTAACAACACTGGAGCTTCTGTTAAAAAACGCGAAGATACTCACAAAATGGCGGATGCAAACCGTGCATTTGCTCATTATCGTTGGTAAGATCCTCTCTGCATTTGCATATCATTTAGCAGAAGGTATAGATGGCAACCATTTACTCGAACTGAGAGGAGAACAAACCTAAAATGGCAAGAGAATTTTCTTTAGAAAACACTCGTAACATTGGGATCATGGCCCACGTTGATGCTGGTAAAACAACAACAACAGAACGTATCTTGTACTATACAGGTAAAATCCACAAAATTGGTGAAACGCATGAAGGTGCATCACAAATGGACTGGATGGAACAAGAACAAGAACGTGGGATTACAATTACTTCAGCCGCTACTACTGCGCAATGGAAAGGGAATCGTGTAAACATTATCGATACTCCTGGACACGTGGACTTCACAATTGAAGTACAACGTTCATTACGCGTACTTGATGGTGCGGTAACTGTATTGGATTCACAATCAGGTGTAGAACCACAAACTGAAACTGTTTGGCGCCAAGCGACAGAATACGGTGTACCACGTGTTGTATTCTGTAACAAAATGGATAAAATTGGGGCAGATTTCTTGTACTCTGTATCAACATTGCATGATCGTTTACAAGCAAATGCTCACCCAATTCAATTGCCAATCGGTGCAGAAGATGATTTCACTGGAATCATCGACTTAGTAACAATGAAAGCTGAAATTTACACAAACGACTTAGGTACGGAAATTCAAGAAACTGAAATTCCAGAAGAATACCGTGAACAAGCTGAAGAATGGCGTGAAAAATTAGTCGAAGCTGTAGCTGATACAGACGAAGACCTAATGATGAAATTCTTAGAAGGTGAAGAAATCACTGTCGACGAATTAAAAGAAGCTATCCGTAAAGCAACAATCTCAGTAGACTTCTTCCCAGTTCTTTGTGGAACAGCCTTCAAAAACAAAGGGGTTCAATTATTATTGGACGCAGTTATCGATTATTTACCTGCTCCAACTGATATCCCTGCAATCAAAGGGGTTAACCCTAAGACAGACGAAGAAACAGATCGTCCAGCCGATGATTCAGCTCCATTTGCATCATTAGCATTTAAAGTGATGACTGACCCATTCGTAGGTCGTTTGACATTCTTCCGTGTTTATTCAGGTGTGTTAGAATCTGGTTCATACGTTTTAAATGCTTCAAAAGGCAAACGCGAACGTATCGGACGTATTCTACAAATGCACGCCAACACACGTAAAGAAATCGAAAAAGTTTATTCAGGTGACATCGCGGCAGCTGTTGGATTGAAAGATACAACAACTGGAGATACACTATGTGCAGAAGACTCACCGGTTATCTTGGAATCAATCGAATTCCCTGATCCAGTTATCGAAGTTGCTGTTGAACCTAAATCAAAAGCAGACCAAGATAAAATGGGTATTGCCCTTCAAAAACTAGCTGAAGAAGATCCTTCATTCCGTGTAACAACAAACGTTGAAACGGGTGAAACGGTTATCGCTGGTATGGGTGAATTGCACTTAGACGTATTAGTAGACCGTATGCGTCGTGAATTTAAAGTAGAAGCGAACGTTGGTGCGCCTCAAGTTTCTTACCGTGAAACATTCCGTTCTGCAACTCAAGCAGAAGGTAAATTTGTACGCCAATCAGGTGGTAAAGGTCAATACGGACACGTATGGATTGAATTTACACCGAATGAAGAAGGTGGCGGTTTCGCATTTGAAAATGCAATCGTTGGTGGGGTAGTTCCTCGTGAATACATCCCAGCTGTTGAAAAAGGATTGGAAGACGCTATGGCAAATGGTGTGCTTGCTGGTTATCCTTTAGTTGACATTAAAGCAAAACTTTATGATGGTTCATACCATGATGTCGATTCAAATGAAACAGCCTTCCGTGTTGCAGCATCTATGGCATTACGTGCCGCTGCGAAAAAAGCAAATCCAGTTATTCTAGAACCAATGATGAGAGTCACTGTGACTGTTCCTGAAGAATATTTAGGTGATGTAATGGGTCACGTAACTGCTCGACGTGGACGCGTAGAAGGTATGGAAGCACACGGTAACGCTCAAATCGTTAATGCGCTTGTACCATTATCAGAAATGTTTGGTTACGCAACAACGCTACGTTCTTCGACTCAAGGTCGCGGAACATTCATGATGGTCTTTGACCACTATGAAGATGTACCGAAATCAATTCAAGAAGAAATCATTAAGAAAAATGGCGGTAAAGCTGAATAATCTTAAATGATTTCGGAATTATTTTCAAAATACTATGTTTTTTGAGAAGTTTCGTGTACAATAATGAACGATGATATAGGAAAGGAATCGCTTGCGATTCCTTACTTATCAAATAAAAAAACACAAATTGTAAATTTTAGGAGGAACATTTAAAATGGCAAAAGAAAAATTTGACCGTTCTAAACCCCATGTAAACATTGGTACTATCGGACACGTTGACCATGGTAAAACTACATTAACAGCTGCAATTACAACTGTTTTAGCTAAAAAAGGTTTGGCTAAAGCTTCTGCTTACGACCAAATCGATGGCGCTCCAGAAGAACGCGAACGCGGAATCACAATCTCAACTGCTCACGTTGAGTACGAAACTGAAAACCGCCACTACGCTCACGTTGACTGCCCAGGTCACGCGGACTACGTTAAAAACATGATCACTGGTGCGGCTCAAATGGACGGAGCTATCTTAGTAGTTTCTGCTGCTGATGGTCCTATGCCTCAAACTCGTGAACATATCTTACTTTCACGTAACGTAGGTGTACCATACATCGTTGTTTTCTTAAACAAAATGGATATGGTTGATGACGAAGAATTATTAGAATTAGTAGAAATGGAAGTTCGTGATTTATTATCTGAATATGACTTCCCAGGCGATGACACTCCAGTTGTTGCAGGTTCTGCTTTGAAAGCTTTAGAAGGCGATCCTTCATACGAAGAAAAAATCTTAGAATTGATGGCTGCTGTTGACGAATATATCCCAACTCCAGTTCGTGATACTGACAAACCATTCATGATGCCAGTCGAAGACGTATTCTCAATTACTGGTCGTGGTACTGTTGCTACAGGTCGTGTTGAACGTGGACAAGTTCGCGTTGGTGACGTTGTAGAAATCGTAGGTATTGCTGACGAAACTGCTCAAACTACTGTAACAGGTGTTGAAATGTTCCGTAAATTATTAGACTACGCTGAAGCTGGTGACAACATTGGTGCATTACTTCGTGGGGTTGCTCGCGAAAACATCCAACGTGGTCAAGTATTAGCTAAACCTTCTACAATTACTCCACACACAAAATTCACTGCTGAAGTGTATGTTTTAACTAAAGAAGAAGGTGGACGTCATACTCCATTCTTCACTAACTACCGTCCTCAATTCTACTTCCGTACAACTGACGTAACTGGTGTTGTAGAATTACCTGAAGGCGTTGAAATGGTAATGCCTGGGGATAACGTAACAATCGAAGTTGAATTAATCCACCCAATCGCTATCGAAGACGGAACTCGTTTCTCTATTCGTGAAGGCGGACGTACTGTTGGTTCAGGCGTTGTTTCTGAAATCAAAGCGTAAGCAAATTAATCAACAAAATGAAAAACGTGAGCGAATTTCGG
>NZ_GL622241.1:612101-615304 GCF_000185365.1 Enterococcus italicus DSM 15952 | reverse complement strand
GAATTTCGCTCACGTTTTTTTAGTTTTCAGTTTTTTCTTTGAAATCAAATAATTTTTGATTTTTGATAAAGTGATCGAGTTTTTGACTTGGTTGGTGAGCAAAGTAGTCAACAAATTTTTTGCTCCATCGCTTGGTTTCGCGAGCTTCGCCGAATGCTTCCATCGTTTCATCGTACGCTTCAATTAGGGCGTAGTCCGTTTCTTTATACGTATCGTAGTGGATGACAGCTTGCTCAGGCAAGCGCGGTTTGATTTTCATTTCGACAGTTGGTTTACCGATTGTTAAGCCTGCGATAGGCAAGACATAATCTGGTAGGTGAAGAAGTTCTTTTAATTCATCGACATGGCTACGCACGCTGCCGACAGGTACGGCACCTAACCCAAGTGATTCGGCAGCAATCAAAGCATTTTCAAGTGCTAAACTTGCATCAGTTGTAGCGATTAGTAGCGGATTTAGTCCGTCGCCGATTTGGTAGCTTGCTTGATTTTCTTTGGCGACTTGTTCTGTTCGTTTTAAGTCAGCTAGAAAGAGTAGAAAGACCGAGCTATTTAAGATATGAGGATTTCCCGGGTTCATGCGAATCATTTCTTCACGGATTTTTTTATCTTGGATGACGATAATCGAGTACATTTGACCGTTCATCCAGCTTGGTGCCTGCCGAGCTGCTGCCAAGATAGCTGATAATTGTTCTTTAGGTAAGGTATAGTTTTCGTCAAAGTGACGATAACTCCGGTGAGAAGTTAGTAGGTGAATAGTATCATTCATAATGGATCATCCTTTCGTAGTTGTTGTGTAATGGTCTGCATCCTAGTCACGAAGGAGCAGACTTGCTCTGATTTTAGTCGAGTATAGTTCACTCTACAAGACATTGTATCATTACTAAATAGAAAAGAGGGAGCTAGAAGTATCTCGTGAGTAAGAAACCTTTCCCAGTCTTTGCGTTTTAAAGGCTGATGCTTCCAAGTCAGCCAATGATAGATACCGCCATTGATTGAATGGAGTTGCCAATCATTTGTCAATGAAGCAAATGCCGCATGGAATTGCTGCTCTTTTTGTTTTAGTTGCCGTAACAAAGTGGCATGTGTTTCCTGATAACCTTGGTCGCTTAAGGCTTGGTAAGCAAGTAGCTGCGGAAATAAATCGGTCGTCAAATCCAGTCGTTCTTTTGTTTCGGAGAATGCTTGGATGAGGGCTTTTGGAGCGAGTATCCAGCCGATTTTGATTAACGGTGAGAGAATTTTAGATAGAGATCCTAAATAAATGACTTGATCTGGTGCCAGTTCTTTTAGTGTTGGCGGTACGGATTGAAAGTGTAATTCGGCAAATATATCGTCTTCGATAATTGGTATTTGATACGTTTGGCAAATGGCAATAATTTGCTTGCGTCGATGGAGCGACATCGTTTTTCCAGTTGGATTTTGGTGCGTGGGATTCAGATAGAGTAGCTGAATCGTCTTTTTTTTGCACGCAGCCAAGAGTCCTTGGGCGGAGAGACCTTCATCATCTTGTGGAATACCTTCAAGCTTGATGCCTAATGAAGCAAAATACGGTAGAGCGAATAAAAAGGAAGGGTCTTCCGTTGCGACACAGTCTCCTTTTTTGACGAATGTTTGCAAGATAATTTGTAGTCCTTGGGTGGAGCCAGCTGTTACCAAAAGTTGCTGGAAGTTCATCGCGACGTGCATGCTTTGTTGCAGTCGTTCTTTTAATAAGTGTAAGAGAGGCAAGTACCCGCTTGTGGTATTTTGCGTTGCCTTTTTGAGAATTTGTTCCCATGATATTTCTGGAAAGGAAAAGTTAGGAATCAACTCAGCTGGCAATTCACCGGTCAAAAGATCGATAGTGGTTGCCGAATGGGTCTGCTCTTTCATTTTCTTTAAATACGGATCTTCTTGAAGATTGGCTTGAGTAGGCAAGCTTGGCCAGTGTGCGAAAGGAGTTTGCCGGTTGGCCAGTTGACTTTGCGCGACTTGGGTACCGCTGCCTTGTTTGCGGACAATCCAGCCAAGGCTTGCTAGTTCATCGAGCGCGCGCACGACTGTCGAACGATTGACTTGCCATTGAGCCGCAATCGTCCGCTCTGGTGGCAAAGTGCTACCTGGTAGGAGCGCACCTTGCTCGATCTTTGCGACATACTCATTAATAATTTGTTGATAGAGAGGGACTTTCATGTCATCATCCTTCCATGTTTGAGTGCTGATGCATCTAATTGTTAATTGGATGGTTTAAAAATAATCCAATTGGTTGTTTCCGTCAAGAAGTTTACTAAGTATACTTAAAAAAAGGACGTGATAGTATGGAAAAGGTTTTAACAATTGCAGGATCAGATTCAACCGGTGGAGCCGGGTTACAAGCGGATTTGAAAACATTTGAAGAGTATGGAGTTTTTGGTTTTTCGAGTATCACCTCGATTGTAACGATGAATCCCGAGAATGGGTGGTCTCATCAAGTGACCGAACTGTCTGATGAACTATTAAAAGAACAATTGATTTCGGTGTTTGCTGGTGGACCAGTTGCTGCAATTAAAACAGGGATGATGGGCAATGAACGGAACATTGAAGTTGCCAGTCAGTATTTGACAAAGGAATACACGGCGCACGTGGTGATTGACCCTGTGATTGCTTGCAAAGGTACGGCGCAAATTCTTCAACCTAAAAGTGTCGAAGGAATCAAAACATTTCTTCTACCGAAAGCTGAAGTAGTGACACCGAATTTAATCGAAGCGGGCATTTTATCTGAACTGGGGGATCTTGCGACAGTCGATGAAATGAAGGAGGCCGCAAAACGCATTGCAGCGTATGGCGCGAAGTATGTGGTGATTAAGGGTGGCCGTCGTTTGGCTACTGATCGAGCGATTGATTTGTTTTATGATGGGACCGACTTTGAATTATTAGAAGGAACGATGCATCAAACCAATAGCAATCATGGTGCGGGTTGTACCTTTGCTGCTGCTGTAACGGCAGGATTAGCCAAAGGAAAGTCAGCACTTGATTCAGTAGTCTTGGCCAAAGACTTTGTTTCCAAAGCCATTGAAGCAGGTGTTATCATTAATCCCTATGTAGGACACGTGTGGCATGGGGCATACAATCAGGCAGAGAAACGGATGAACATGTAGAAAAAAAGCTACTATTATACTAATATACTAAATGAAAACTTTCCTTTATCAAACGAGCAGAAGTGATGAAGGAAAGTTTTTTATTGG
>NZ_GL622241.1:560498-610860 GCF_000185365.1 Enterococcus italicus DSM 15952 | reverse complement strand
AAAGTTTTTTATTTCTTTGATTTTTTGGTAGAAAGTTCTTGCTATTGCAGAAAAAACATACTATAATCATAAAGGTGCTGTTCAAAAAAATAGGAATAGTACTGGTAGAAAAGAATTTCTGCCGGCTAGGAAACGAGAGGTTGCGACACGCCCGGACGCTTTGCCATGGACGAGCGTGACGGAAAATTTTCGTGGAGCTATGTCTACTTTTAAAATAGGCGAAGGAGGGAAAACAATGGCAAAACAAAAAATTCGTATCCGTTTAAAAGCGTATGAACATCGTATTTTAGATCAATCAGCGGATAAAATCGTAGAAACTGCAAAAAGAACTGGAGCTGACGTATCTGGTCCAATTCCATTACCAACTGAACGTAGTCTTTACACAGTTATCCGTGCGACACATAAATACAAAGATTCACGCGAACAATTCGAAATGCGTACACACAAACGTCTAATCGACATTGTGAATCCAACACCAAAAACAGTTGATGCTTTAATGAAGCTTGACTTACCGTCTGGTGTGAACATTGAAATTAAACTATAAAAATTAAGATGGAGGTGTAATCATGACCAAAGGAATCTTAGGGAAAAAAGTGGGAATGACTCAAATCTTCACTGAATCAGGTGAACTTATTCCAGTAACAGTTGTAGAAGCTACACCAAACGTAGTCCTACAATTAAAAACTGTTGAAAACGACGGCTACGAAGCTGTTCAAGTTGGTTACCAAGATTTACGTGAAGTTTTAAGTAACAAACCTGCGAAAGGTCATGTTGCAAAAGCAAACACGGCTCCTAAGCGCTTCATTCGCGAATTCAAGGATGTTGAGCTAGAGGGCTTAGAAGTAGGATCAGAAATTAAAGTTGACGCATTTCAAGCTGGAGACATCGTTGACGTGACAGGAACAACTAAAGGTAAAGGATTCCAAGGCGTTATCAAACGTCACGGACAAAGCCGCGGCCCAATGGCTCACGGTTCTCGTTACCACCGTCGTCCTGGATCAATGGGTCCAGTTGCACCAAACCGCGTGTTTAAAAACAAACACTTGGCAGGTCGTATGGGCGGCAACCGCGTAACAATCCAAAACTTGGAAATCGTTCGTGTTGATGCTGAACGCAATGTTATCCTAATCAAAGGTAACGTTCCTGGAGCGAAAAAATCATTGATTACAATAAAATCAGCTGTGAAAGCTAAATAAGTAGATAGGAAGAAAGGAGGAACTAAGGAATGCCGAATGTAGCATTATTTAAACAAGATGGAAGCCAAAATGGCGAAATTACTTTAAACGAAGAAATCTTCGGAATTGAACCAAATGAATCAGTTGTCTTTGATGCAATCATCATGCAACGTGCTTCATTAAGACAAGGAACACACGCTGTGAAAAATCGTAGCGCTGTTCGTGGTGGTGGCCGTAAACCATGGCGCCAAAAAGGAACAGGTCGTGCCCGTCAAGGTTCAATCCGTTCACCACAATGGCGTGGAGGTGGCGTTGTATTTGGACCAACACCACGTTCATACAGCTACAAACTTCCTAAAAAAGTTCGTCGCTTAGCAATGAAATCTGTTTTATCAGAAAAAGTTGCTTCAAATAACTTGGTAGCTGTTGAAGCATTAAGCTTTGATGCACCAAAAACAAAAGAATTTAAACAAGTTCTTGCTAACTTGTCTATTGACGCAAAAGTATTAGTAGTATTAGAAGAAGGAAACGACTTCGTAGCATTGTCTGCACGTAACTTACCAAACGTTTCTGTTGTTTCTGCTGATAACGTAAGCGTCCTAGACGTTGTATCAAACAACAAAGTGTTGGCAACGCAAACTGCTCTTACTCAAATTGAGGAGGTGCTTGCATAATGAACTTACTAGATATTATCAAAAAACCAGTTATCACTGAAAAATCAATGTTAGCCATGGACGAAAAGAAATACACTTTCGAAGTAGACACTCGCGCAAACAAGACTTTAGTGAAACAAGCTGTTGAAGCAGCATTTGGTGTTGAAGTGAAAAACGTAAACATCATCAACGTGCGTCCTAAATTTAAACGTATGGGTAAATATGCAGGATACACAAAAAAACGCCGCAAAGCGGTTGTAACATTAACTGAAGCTTCAAAAGAAATCGAATTATTCGCTGCTGAATAAGCATCATTTATTCAAAAAAATTAATAGGAGGGAAAAAAGACGTGGCTATTAAAAAGTACAAACCTACCTCAAATGGTCGCCGCAATATGACAAGTTCTGATTTCGCGGAAATCACTACTTCAACACCAGAAAAAACATTGTTGGCACCATTGAAAAATAATGCCGGTCGTAACAACAACGGACGTATTACAGTTCGCCATCAAGGTGGCGGTCACAAACGTCAATACCGTTTAGTTGACTTCAAACGTAACAAAGACAACGTTGTTGCTACAGTAAAAACAATTGAGTATGATCCAAACCGTTCTGCTAATATTGCATTAGTACATTACGAAGATGGAGTAAAAGCATACATCTTAGCACCAAAAGGATTAGAAGTTGGCATGACTGTCGTTTCTGGACCTGAAGCAGATATTAAAGTAGGGAACGCATTACCATTGGCAAACATTCCAGTTGGTACAGTTGTCCACAATATCGAAATGAAACCAGGTAAAGGCGGACAATTAATCCGTTCAGCTGGTACAAGCGCTCAAGTATTAGGTAAAGAAGGAAAATACGTATTAATCCGCTTGAACTCAGGCGAAGTTCGTATGATCTTAGCTACTTGTCGTGCAACAATCGGTGCTGTTGGTAACGAACAACACGAATTAATCAACATCGGTAAAGCCGGTCGTTCTCGTTGGATGCGCAAACGCCCAACGGTTCGTGGTAGCGTAATGAACCCTAATGATCACCCACACGGTGGTGGTGAAGGTAAAGCTCCAGTTGGACGTAAAGCTCCAGTATCTCCATGGGGTCAACCAGCTCTTGGATACAAAACTCGTAACAAAAAAGCAAAATCAGACAAACTTATCGTTCGTCGTCGTAACACTAAATAATTTCTTTGACCATGTGTCGCACATTTTGAGAGGAGGTTCACCATGGGTCGTAGTTTAAAGAAAGGACCTTTTGTCGATGATCATTTGATGAAAAAGGTCGACGCACAACAAGGTGCTGAAAAGAAAAAAGTTATCAAAACTTGGTCACGTCGTTCGACAATCTTCCCGAGTTTTGTAGGATTTACAATTGCCGTCTATGATGGCCGTAAACATGTACCAGTTTACGTCCAAGAAGACATGGTAGGACATAAATTAGGTGAATTTGCACCAACTAGAACTTATCGTGGTCACGCAAGTGATGATAAGAAAACAAAACGTTAATTTGAGGGGAGGATATAAGAATGGCAGAACAAATTACGTCAGCTAAAGCAACTGCAAAAACAGTTCGCGTTTCTCCTCGCAAATCACGTATTGTGATTGATTTAATCAGAGGGAAAAATGTTGCTGAAGCAATTGCAATCTTAAAGTTCACGCCGAACAAAGCTGCAGGGGTTATTGAAAAAGTCCTAATGTCAGCTATTGCGAATGCAGAAAACAACTTTGATTTAGACGTTGAGAACTTGGTAGTATCTGAAGCATTTGTAAACGAAGGACCAACTATGAAACGTTTCCGTCCACGTGCAAAAGGTTCAGCTTCACCAATCAACAAACGTACAAGTCACATCACCGTAGTCGTATCAGAAAAATAAGGAGGGACATTCAGTGGGTCAAAAAGTACATCCAATTGGAATGCGTGTAGGCATTATCCGTGACTGGGATGCAAAATGGTATGCTGAAAAAGAGTATGCTGATTTTCTACACGAAGATTTAAGAATTCGTAAATTCATCGCATCTAAACTTGCTGATGCCGCTGTGTCGACAGTTGAAATCGAACGCGCTGCAAATCGCGTGAACGTATCAATTCACACAGCTAGACCAGGTATGGTTATCGGTAAAGGTGGATCTGAAGTCGAAAACCTAAGAAAAGAATTAAACAAATTAACTGGTAAAAAAGTACACATCAACATCGTGGAAATCAAAAAACCAGATTTAGATGCAAAATTAGTTGGCGAAGGCATCGCCCGTCAATTAGAAGGTCGTGTAGCTTTCCGTCGTGCACAAAAACAAGCAATTCAACGCTCAATGCGTGCTGGCGCTAAAGGAATCAAAACTCAAGTATCAGGTCGTTTAAACGGTGCAGATATTGCTCGTAGCGAAGGATACTCTGAAGGAACAGTTCCATTACACACATTACGTGCGGATATTGATTACGCATGGGAAGAAGCAGATACAACATACGGAAAACTAGGAGTTAAAGTGTGGATCTATCGTGGAGAAATTCTTCCAGCAAAAAAGAACACTGAGAAAGGAGGGAAATAAGCATGTTAGTACCTAAACGTGTAAAACACCGTCGTGAATTCCGTGGTAAAATGCGTGGAGAAGCGAAAGGTGGAAAAGAAGTTGCTTTTGGTGAATACGGCCTACAAGCTGTAGAATCTCACTGGATTACAAACCGTCAAATCGAAGCATCACGTATTGCCATGACTCGTTATATGAAACGTGGTGGGAAAGTATGGATCAAAATTTTCCCTCATAAATCTTATACTGCCAAAGCGATTGGGGTACGTATGGGTTCTGGTAAAGGGGCTCCTGAAGGTTGGGTATCTCCAGTAAAACGTGGTAAAATCATGTTTGAAATCGCTGGTGTACCTGAAGAAGTAGCTCGCGAAGCATTACGTCTTGCTTCACACAAATTACCAATGAAAACGAAAATCGTAAAACGTGAAGAAATGGGTGGTGAATCGAATGAAGGTTAAAGAAATCAGAGAATTAACCACTGCCGAAATGCTAGAACAAGAAAAACAATTAAAAGAAGAATTGTTTAACTTGAGATTCCAATTAGCAACAGGTCAATTAGAAAACACTGCACGTATTAAAGAAGTTCGTAAATCGATTGCACGCATTAAAACTGTGTTGCGTCAACAAGCTAACTAATTTTGGAAGGAGGCCATTTAACGTATGACTGAAGAAAGAAACCAACGCAAAGTTTATCAAGGTCGTGTGGTATCCGACAAAATGGATAAAACTATCACAGTTGTGGTTGAAACAAAGAAAAATCACCCAATCTACGGTAAACGTATGAACTATTCTAAGAAATACAAAGCACACGATGAAAACAACGAAGCAAAAGTTGGCGATATCGTGAAAATTATGGAAACTCGTCCATTATCAGCTACGAAACGTTTCCGTCTAGTAGAGATTGTTGAAAAAGCAGTGATTATTTAATCACACGAGGTTTTCCTATATAGATTGAATTTGCAAAATCTGAAAGGAGGATACACATCGTGATCCAACAAGAAAGTCGTTTAAAAGTTGCTGACAATTCAGGCGCTCGCGAAATCTTGACAATCAAAGTCCTTGGTGGTTCAGGTCGCAAAACTGCGAATATTGGAGACATCATTGTTGCTTCGGTTAAACAAGCAACGCCAGGCGGGGTTGTCAAAAAAGGTGACGTCGTTAAAGCTGTTATCGTTCGTACGAAAACAGGCGCTCGTCGTGCAGACGGTTCTTACATTAAATTTGATGAAAATGCTGCGGTAATTATCCGTGACGATAAGAGCCCACGTGGAACACGTATCTTTGGCCCAGTTGCTCGTGAACTACGCGAAAACAACTTCATGAAGATCGTTTCACTAGCACCAGAAGTTCTATAATTGTCACTTATTCTAAAGGAGGTGCGAAACAGTAATGTTTGTTAAAAAAGGCGATAAAGTTAAAGTTATCACTGGAAAAGACAAAAACAAAGAAGGCGTTGTATTAGCAGCGTTCCCGAAAAAAGATAAAGTCGTTGTTGAAGGTGTAAACGTTGTGAAAAAACACCAAAAACCTTCTCAAGCTGCTCCTCAAGGTGGAATCGTTGAAGTCGAAGCACCAATTCACGTTTCTAACGTGATGGTTATTGATCCTTCAAACGGTGAAGCTACACGTGTCGGCTATAAAGAAGTAGACGGTAAAAAAGTCCGCGTTTCTAAAAAAACCGGTGAAGTTCTAGACAAGTAATCAATCGAAGGAAGGAGGAGCTTACTAAATGAACCGCCTTAAAGAAAAATATACGAATGAAGTGGTTCCATCATTGATGGAAAAGTTTGAATATAGCTCAATCATGCAAGCACCAAAAGTTGATAAAATCGTTATCAACATGGGTGTAGGTGATGCAGTATCAAATGCAAAAAATTTAGATAAAGCAGTAGAAGAATTACAATTAATTTCAGGTCAAAAACCTTTAATTACAAAAGCCAAAAAATCTATCGCTGGATTCCGTTTACGTGAAGGAATGCCAATCGGAGCTAAAGTTACATTACGTGGCGAAAGAATGTACGAATTCTTAGACAAATTAGTGTCTGTATCTCTACCACGTGTACGTGACTTCCATGGTGTCAGCAAAAAAGCATTTGACGGACGTGGAAACTACACGTTAGGTGTGAAAGAACAATTAATCTTCCCAGAAGTAGATTATGATTTGGTAGATAAAGTACGTGGGATGGATATCGTTATTGTTACAACAGCGAACACAGATGAAGAGTCTCGTGAGTTGTTAAAACAATTAGGCATGCCGTTCCAAAAATAAAAAAAGGAGGCGAACTACGTGGCTAAAAAATCAATGATTGCTAAAAACAAACGTCCAGCAAAACACTCAACTCAAGAGTATACTCGCTGTGAACGTTGTGGACGTCCACATTCAGTTTATCGTAAATTTAAACTTTGCCGTATTTGCTTCCGCGAACTTGCCTACAAAGGTCAAATTCCCGGCGTGAAGAAAGCTAGCTGGTAAACAAGTAAACTCGCATAAAGGAGGTAAATCATCTAATGGTCATGACAGATCCAATTGCAGATTTTCTAACTCGAATTCGTAATGCCAATATGGTGAAACACGAAGTTTTAGAAGTACCTGCTTCAAAAATCAAACGTGATATTGCAGAAATCTTGAAAAAAGAAGGTTTCGTTCGCGATGTTGAATATATCGAAGATGACAAACAAGGCGTGATCCGTGTCTTCTTGAAATATGGAAAAAATGGTGAACGTGTTATCACTAACTTGAAACGTATCTCTAAACCAGGACTACGTGCTTACGTTAAATCTGACGAAGTACCAAAAGTCTTAAACGGTTTAGGAATTGCGATTATCTCAACTTCTGAAGGTGTTATCACTGATAAAGAAGCTAGAGCTAAAAATGTTGGCGGCGAAGTAGTCGCTTATGTATGGTAATCAAATAAATTACACAAGGAGGTGTCTCTAAGTGAGTCGTATCGGTAATAAGATTGTTGTTCTTCCTGCAGGCGTTGAAGTAAAGCAAAACGGAAGTGACATTACAGTTAAAGGACCTAAAGGTGAATTAACACGTACATTTTCAAAAGATATCGAAATGAAAATCGAAGGAAATGAAGTAACATTCACTCGTCCGGATGACAGCAAAGAAATGAAAACAATACATGGAACTACACGCGCGAACTTCAACAACATGGTTGTTGGTGTTAGTGAAGGTTTCCAAAAAGCTTTAGAATTAATTGGGGTTGGATACCGTGCTCAATTACAAGGATCAAAACTTGTCTTGAACGTTGGTTATTCACATCCAGTTGAAATCGAAGCACCAGAAGGCATTACTATCGAAGTGCCTGCCAATACTTCTGTTATTGTTAAAGGAATTAGCAAAGAAACAGTTGGTGAATTAGCAGCGAACATTCGTGGTGTGCGACCGCCAGAACCATATAAAGGCAAAGGAATCCGCTACGTTGGTGAATTCGTTCGTCGTAAAGAAGGTAAAACTGGTAAATAATCGTAGACAACTCTGTTTACAAAAAAAGCATAATCAAAATAAATAAAGAGGTGACAATTGTGATTTCAAAACCAGATAAAAATAAGACACGCCAAAAAAGACATCGCCGTGTCCGTAACAAAATCTCTGGTACTGCTGAGTGCCCACGCTTGAACATTTTCCGTTCTAACAAAAACATCTACGCGCAAGTTATTGATGACGTAGCGGGTGTAACGCTAGCAAGTGCCTCTGCCTTAGATAAAGAAATTTCAGGTGGAAACAAAACAGAACAAGCACAAGCTGTCGGTAAATTAGTCGCAGAACGTGCAACAGAAAAAGGTATTAAAGAAGTAGTCTTTGACCGTGGTGGATACCTTTACCATGGCCGTGTAGCAGCTTTAGCTGAAGCAGCACGCGAAAATGGACTAGAATTTTAGGAGAAGGAGGAACACCATTCATGGTTTATATTGATCCAAAACACTTGGAATTAGAAGACCGCGTAGTTGGAATCAACCGTGTAACAAAAGTTGTAAAAGGTGGACGTCGTTTACGTTTCGCAGCTTTAGTTGTTGTCGGCGATAAAAATGGTCACGTTGGTTTCGGAACTGGTAAAGCTCAAGAAGTACCAGAAGCAATCCGTAAAGCTGTGGAAGATGCTAAGAAAAACTTAGTAGAAGTGCCAATGGTTGGTTCTACAATCCCTCACGAAGTAATCGGTGTATTTGGCGGTGGACGCATCTTAATGAAACCTGCTGTAGAAGGTTCTGGAGTAGCTGCTGGTGGACCAGTTCGTGCCGTATTGGAATTAGCTGGGGTAGCTGATATCACATCTAAATCATTAGGTTCAAACACACCAATCAACGTTGTTCGCGCAACAGTTGATGGCTTAAAACAATTAAAACGTGCTGAAGAAGTAGCTTCACTTCGCGGCAAATCAGTTGAAGAAATTATCGGGTAAGGAGGACAACTATAATGGCTGAATTAAAAATTACATTAAAACGCAGTATTATTGGACGTCCTCAAAACCAACGTGCAACTGTTAAAGCGTTAGGTCTTGGTAAAGTGAACAGCTCTGTAGTGAAACCAGCTAATGATGCAATCAAAGGCATGGTTAACACAGTTTCTCACTTAGTGGACGTAGAAGAAGTTTAAAAAATTAGATTTAGTTTGATTAAGGAGGTGCCAAACCATGAATCTTCATGAATTAAAACCTGCAGAAGGTTCTCGTCAAGTGCGTAATCGCGTTGGACGTGGAACATCATCTGGTAATGGTAAAACAGCAGGGCGTGGACAAAAAGGTCAAAAAGCACGTTCAGGTGGCGGTGTACGTTTAGGATTTGAAGGGGGTCAAACACCTTTATTCCGTCGTTTACCAAAACGTGGATTCACAAACATCAACCGCAAAGAATATGCTGTTGTTAATGTGGAGCTTTTAAACCGTTTTGAAGACGGAGCTGAAGTTACACCAGTTGCTTTAATTGAAGCTGGAATCGTGAAAAATGAAAAAGCTGGAATTAAAGTTTTAGGTAACGGAGAATTAACCAAAAAATTATCTGTAAAAGCTGCGAAATTCTCAAAAACAGCAGAAGAAGCAATCGTAGCTGCTGGTGGATCAATTGAGGTGATCTAATGCTTAAACTTTTGAAGGATGCTTTTAAAGTTAAGGATATTCGCTCAAGAATTCTATTTACTGTCTTAATATTGTTTGTATTCCGAATCGGGGCACACGTTACTGTGCCTGGTGTGGATGTAAATCGATTGGAAGATATTGCAGATTTGCCATTTTTAGGGATGTTAAATCTCGTGAGTGGTAGTGCCATGCAAAACTTTTCAATCTTTTCGATGGGGGTCTCTCCCTATATCACTGCGTCAATTATCGTTCAATTGTTGCAAATGGATATCGTTCCACGTTTTGTGGAGTGGTCGAAGCAAGGTGAAGTTGGTCGCAAGAAGTTAAATCAAGCAACACGTTATTTGACGTTGGTACTGGGCTTTTTACAGTCTATGACTTTGACTGCCGGATTTAACTACTACACTCAATATGGATTTGTTAACAATCCAAACTGGAAAACTTTTGTTACCATTGGGATTATCTTAACTGCAGGAACAATGTTTGTGACGTGGTTAGGAGAACAAATCACTGAAAAAGGAATCGGAAACGGTGTATCAATGATTATCTTTGCGGGGATTATTTCAAGATTGCCGGTTAGTGTGAAGGAACTATATGAAGATTACTTCGTTAATGTGCCATCATCTGACTTATGGAAATCGGGCATCTTTGTTGCCATCTTAATTGTTGCAGTGCTTGTCATTGTTACTCTAGTGACATATTTCCAACAAGCAGAACGCAAGATTCCTATTCAATACACTAAAAGAATTACTGGTGCGCCAACAAGTAGTTATTTACCGTTAAAAGTAAATGCTGCTGGGGTTATCCCTGTGATTTTTGCTAGCTCATTTATTACGACACCAAGTGCGGTTATCCAAGCGCTTGGGAGCTCTTATCAAAATGAATCTTGGTATACAGTGGTTACAACTATTTTTAGCTATAACACTGTACCGGGTGCAACTATTTACACTGTGTTAATCGTTGCATTCACTTTCTTCTATGCGTTTGTGCAGGTCAATCCCGAAAAATTGGCTGAAAACTTACAAAAACAAGGAAGCTACATTCCAAGTGTTCGCCCTGGTAAAGGAACAGAGGACTATGTTTCAGCCGTTTTAATGAGATTGAGTACAGTTGGTTCTATTTTCTTAGGACTAGTTGCTCTAGTTCCAATCATTGCGCAAATGATTTGGGATCTACCACAATCGATTGGACTCGGTGGTACAAGTTTATTGATCGTAATCGGTGTTGCTTTAGAAGCTGCAAAACAGCTTGAAGGACTAATGCTAAAACGTCATTATACTGGCTTTATGAATTAACAAGTGATTGAAGTGTTGAGGCATTTCCCTCAACACTATTCAAGAACTTTATAAGGAGGAAGCAGAATGAACCTCGTTTTAATGGGGCTTCCTGGCGCAGGAAAAGGTACCCAAGCAGAAAGAATTGTTGCTACTTATAACATTCCACATATTTCTACTGGTGATATGTTTCGTGCGGCAATGGCAAACAAAACAGAACTAGGATTAAAAGCAAAATCATACATGGATCAAGGCAACCTCGTTCCAGACGAAGTGACTAATGGTATTGTAAAAGAACGCTTAGCAGAATCAGATACGGACAAAGGCTTCTTATTAGATGGCTTTCCTCGTACACTGGATCAAGCAAAAGCTTTGGATACAATGTTAAATGAACTTGGTAAGAAACTAGATGCCGTTATTGATATTCATGTCCCTGAATCTATTTTAGTTGGTCGATTGACTGGACGCTTCATGTGCCGTGATTGCGGTGCAACGTATCATAAAGTATTTAACCCGACAAAAGTGGAAGGTACTTGTGATAAATGTGGTGGCCACAATTTCTATCAACGTGAAGATGATAAGCCTGAGACGGTCAAAAATCGTCTAGCTGTCAATGTCAAAAGTAGCGAACCTATTTTATCGTATTACAAAGACAAAGGTTTGTTGCAATCTATTGATGGCAATCGTGAAATCGATGCTGTATTTGCAGATGTAAAAAAAATTATCGAGTAACGATCGATTGCCTACTCACAGGTGCAATGACTTTTTCTTGATATATTAGTAGAAACATGCTACAATGTTTCAGTCTGACTTCTACTTGTAGAAGTCTCGAAGATTATTAGGTGGAAGCATTGCATTCCGCCGTTTTATCGTGTGAAAATGCGAAAAAGTACAAGGAGGTACTGTGCGTGGCAAAAGAAGATATGATTGAAGTCGAAGGTACAGTCGTCGAAACTTTGCCGAATGCAATGTTTAAAGTCGAATTGGAAAACGGACATCAAGTTCTAGCAACTGTTTCTGGAAAAATAAGAATGCATTACATTCGAATTTTACCTGGAGATAAAGTAACGGTTGAGCTTTCACCGTATGATTTGAACCGTGGCCGTATTACATATCGCTTTAAGTAATTGTACTCCGTAAAACCACAGGAGGTATTATCATGAAAGTAAGACCATCAGTAAAACCAATGTGCGAACATTGTAAAGTAATTCGTCGTAAAGGACGCGTTATGGTGATTTGCCCAGCAAATCCAAAACATAAACAACGTCAAGGATAATCGGAGGTGTAACAAGCTATGGCTCGTATTGCAGGAGTAGATATTCCTCGTGATAAACGTGTAGTCGTTTCTCTTACTTACATTTATGGTATTGGAAATACGACTGCCAAACAAATTTTAGCAAACGCTGGTGTTTCTGAAGAAGTTCGCGTTCGTGATTTAACGAATGATCAAACAGACGCTATCCGTGCTGAAATCGACAAATTAAAAGTTGAAGGTGACTTACGTCGCGAAATCAACTTGAACATCAAACGTTTGATGGAAATCGGTTCATACCGTGGTATCCGTCACCGTCGTGGATTACCAGTTCGTGGACAAAACACGAAAAATAATGCACGTACTCGTAAAGGCCCGTCTAAAACAGTCGCAGGCAAGAAAAAATAATTGATTTTAAAGTGAAGGAGGTTATAACTTCATGGCAGCAAAAAAAGTGAGTCGTAAACGCCGTGTGAAAAAGAATATTGAATCTGGGATTGCACATATCCACTCAACATTCAACAATACAATTGTAATGATCACTGATACTCATGGTAACGCGTTAGCATGGTCATCAGCTGGTGCATTAGGTTTCAAAGGAAGCAGAAAATCAACTCCTTTCGCCGCTCAAATGGCAGCAGAAACTGCAGCTAAAGCAGCAATGGAACACGGATTAAGAATAGTAGAGGTAACTGTAAAAGGTCCTGGTTCAGGACGTGAAGCAGCTATTCGTTCATTACAAGCAGCAGGCTTGGAAGTAACGGCAATCCGTGACGTGACTCCAGTACCTCATAATGGGTGCCGCCCTCCAAAACGCCGTCGTGTTTAATGAGTGCTTCTCATATGAGCAATATTAGTATCGCGTCATTGAACAAGACACTTTTCGTTTGAAAGGGGTAAGAGATAAGAATGATTGAATTCGAAAAACCAAGAATTGCAAAGATTGATGAAGAGAAAGATTATGGCAAGTTCATCGTGGAACCACTAGAACGTGGCTACGGAACTACTTTAGGAAATTCCCTACGTCGTATTTTGTTATCTTCTTTGCCAGGGGCAGCAATCACTAATATTCAAATAGATGGCGTATTGCACGAATTCTCAACAATTAAGGGTGTTCGAGAAGACGTGGCTCAAATCATCTTGAATATTAAAGGCCTAGCATTAAAATTGTATGGCGAAGATGAAAAAACCCTTGAAATCGATATTACAGGTCCTGCAACAGTTACTGCTGGCGATATTATCGTTGACAGTGATGTAGAAATCCTGAATAAAGATATGTACATCTGTACAGTCTCTGAAGGTGCTACCTTCCACGCTCGCTTAACAGTGAAGCCTGGTCGTGGGTATGTTCAAGCAGATGAAAACAAAAAAGATGACATGCCAATCGGTGTGTTGCCTGTCGATTCTATTTACACACCAGTTCGTCGTGTGAACTACCAAGTAGAGAACACTCGTGTTGGTCACCGTGATGACTTCGACAAATTAACGATGGAAATTTGGACAGATGGTTCAATTGAACCATTAGATGCAATGAGTTTAGCAGCAAAAATCATGACTGAACATTTAGACATCTTTGTTAACCTTACTGATGAAGCGAAAAACGCTGAAATCATGGTAGAAAAAGAAGAAACACAAAAAGAAAAAATGTTGGAAATGACGATTGAGGAACTAGACTTATCTGTACGTTCTTATAACTGTCTAAAACGTGCAGGAATTAATACTGTACAAGAATTAACGAATAAGTCTGAACCTGAAATGATTAAAGTACGTAATTTAGGCCGTAAATCACTTGAAGAAGTGAAAGCTAAATTACATGATTTAGGATTAGGGTTACGTAAAGACGATTAAACCTTTTCAAAGGAGGGAAACCAAGTGAGTTATCGTAAATTAGGTCGCACATCAAGTCAACGTAAAGCGATGTTGCGTGATTTAACAACTGATTTAATCATTAACGAACGCATTGTAACGACAGAAGCTCGTGCGAAAGAAGTTCGTTCAACTACAGAAAAAATGATCACTTTAGGAAAACGCGGTGATTTACATGCACGTCGTCAAGCTGCTGCATTTGTTCGCAATGAAGTTGCTAGTGTACGTGAAGAAAACGAAGAAGTTGTTATCGAATCAGCTTTACAAAAGTTGTTTAGCGATATCGCTCCTCGTTATGCTGATCGCCAAGGTGGCTATACTCGTATTTTGAAAACTGAACCAAGACGCGGAGACGCTGCCAAAATGGTTGTCCTAGAATTAGTATAAAATCACACTTATCATCATTTTATCGATGCAAAAAGAGTGTTATGATGTTGGAATAGTATTCCGAGTCTAGCTCAGCGCTACCCCTTGATTTTTTCAAGGGGTATGCACTCATCATAAGATGTTGGTGTTTTTTTTTACTCTCGATTACCTGTCTTGACAGATGATGGAGAGTGAAAAAAATGTTCTTCTGAGTGATTGCGTTCACTGTTTTTTTTTGGTAGTGTTTTATGCAGATAGAATAGCGGGGGGAAAGAAATGGATCCGATAGTTGAACTAAAAAATATTACATTTAAATACCAACCAGAAGACAGTCGGCCAGCGATTGACCATGTTTCATTGGAAATTTATCCGGGTGAGTGGATTGCAATCATTGGTCACAATGGCTCAGGTAAGTCGACTCTGGCAAAGACAATCAATGGGTTACTATTGCCTAATGAAGGAGAAGTCCGTGTTGCTGGTCAAATACTTTCAGAAGAAACGGTTTGGGGAATTCGCAAAGCAGTCGGGATGGTTTTTCAAAATCCAGATAATCAATTCGTAGGAGCAACAGTAGAAGATGATGTCGCATTTGGAATGGAAAATCAAGGAGTCCCCAGAGAAGATATGGTAACGCGCGTCAAGGATGCATTGGAGCAAGTACGCATGAGCGACTTTGCAACGCGTGAACCAGCTCGACTATCCGGTGGACAAAAACAAAGAGTCGCAATTGCAGGTGTTGTTGCCTTGCGTCCAGATCTTATTATTTTAGATGAAGCGACAAGTATGCTTGATCCAGAAGGGCGCTTTGAAGTAATCGAAGCAATTAAGAAGATTAAAGAGGAAAGTCAGCTAACGGTCATTTCAATCACGCATGATATTGATGAAGCAGCAAATGCGAATCGTCTTTTTGTCATGAAGCAAGGTCAGCTAGTCAAAAAAGGGACTCCGGAAGAAATCTTTTCAGAAGGTCCCAAATTAATTGAATTAGGATTGGATTTGCCGTTTCCAGAAAAACTGAAACAAGTCTTAAAAGAACGTGGGTTGTCAGTGCCTGATTCATATCTATCTGAGGAAGGAATGGTTGAGTGGTTATGGACATCCGTTTTGAACAAGTAGACTTTACCTATCAGCCGAATTCACCATTTGAACAGCGCGTGTTGTTTCAATTGGATATGACAATCAAAGATGGTAGCTATACAGCCATTGTCGGTCATACAGGATCGGGGAAATCTACACTATTGCAACACTTGAATGCGTTATTAAAGCCAACACAGGGCACTGTAAAAATTGGTGAAAGAATTATTACACCTGAGTCGAACAATAAAAACTTAAAGCAGATTCGCAAAAAAGTCGGCATCGTCTTTCAATTTCCAGAAGCTCAGCTTTTTGAAGAAACAGTGGCGAAAGATATTATGTTTGGACCTAAAAATTTTGGTGTTCCTGATGAGAAGGCGCGGCAATTAGCTGAAGAATACTTGGAGCTTGTGGGACTTCCGGCAGATATATTGGAAAAATCACCATTTGATTTGTCTGGTGGGCAGATGAGACGGGTAGCGATCGCGGGTGTGTTGGCGATGGAACCAGAAGTATTGGTCTTAGATGAGCCGACAGCGGGTCTGGATCCACAAGGAAGAAAAGAAATGATGGCGATGTTTGAAGCCTTGCATAAACAAAAGAAGATGACGATTGTCTTGGTGACACATTTAATGGATGATGTCGCTGATTTTGCTGATTATGTCTATGTCCTTGAAAAAGGACAATTGGTGAAAGAAGGCACCCCAAGAGATGTCTTTCAAGACGTCTCTTGGCTTGAAGAAAAGCAACTGGGCGTGCCGACAGCGACGCGCTTTGCACAAAAGCTAATGGCTAAAGGTGTTTCATTTAAGATGTTGCCGTTAACAGCAAAAGAATTGACAGATATGATTCTAGCCAAGGAGGATCAAAACTATGATGAATAAATTGATTTTTGGTCGATATATACCAGGTGATTCATTTATTCATAAGTTGGATCCGCGGACAAAATTACTCGGCAGTTTTTATTTCATTGGGATTATTTTTTTAGCGAATAATTGGCAAAGTTATTTATTTTTAGCGGCCTTTACGTTAGTGGCGATTGCTCTTTCAAAAATCAGTTTTACATTTTTTTGGAAGGGCGTACGGCCTCTATTGTGGCTAATTCTCTTCACTGTTGCGTTACAGATGTTTTTTACATCTGGAGGTATCGTGTATTGGCAGTGGGGAATTTTACAGCTGACTGAATTTGGTGTACGTAATGGGATTTTTATCTTTTGTCGATTTGTATTAATTATATTTATGTCGACACTCTTAACCCTAAGTACCCCCCCACTTGAACTGTCGGATGCTTTGGAGTACGTATTACGGCCGTTAAAAGCTGTGAAGTTTCCCGTCCATGAAATTTCATTGATGCTATCGATTGCGCTGCGATTTGTACCGACATTAATGGATGAGACGGAAAAAATCATGAATGCCCAACGTGCAAGAGGGGTGGACTTTGGTGAAGGGAACTTAATCCAAAAGATGCAGGCAATCGTGCCGTTATTGATTCCGTTATTTGTCAGTAGCTTTAATCGTGCGGAAGACTTAGCGACAGCTATGGAGGCACGTGGCTATCAAGGCGGAGAAGGAAGAACGAAGTATCGTATTCTCCATTGGCAACGACGAGACACTGCCGTTGTTGTTGTTTTTGCTTTATTAACAGTAATATTAATCGGACTGAAAAGTTAAGAAGAGGTGTATCTGAAATAGCTCAGTGTGTAGTTGAAGCAGTGAGAAGGACGGATACACTCTTTTTTTGAGAAAGGAAATGAGTATGGTTAGATACAAAGCAATTATCGCGTATGATGGGACGCTTTTTCATGGCTTTCAGCGTCAGCCACAAGGACGGACTGTGCAAGAAGAACTGGAGCGAACGCTATCCAAAATGGCTAGTCAGCCCATCGTTGTGCATGGATCAGGTAGGACGGATGCGCATGTCCATGCATTGGGACAGGTCATTCATTTTGATTATCCAAAAGAGCGTCCACTTGAAAAGATGCGTTTTGCGATGGACACGCAGACACCAGAGGATATTGCTGTGAAGCAAGTGGAAATAGTGGATGAGCTATTTCATGCGAGGTATTTGGTACAAGAGAAAGTCTATGAGTTTCATGTCCAAATCGGCAAACCACGGAGCCCGTTTCGCCGTCATTATGCTAGCTACTATCCATATCCACTAGACTTAGCAAAAATAGAACGAGCGTTGCCTGATTTATTAGGAACACATGATTTTAGCGCGTTTTGTGCGAGTGGTAGTTCAGTTGAAGACAAAGTCAGGACAATCTATGAAGCAACGATGGTGCATGATGAAGCGTTGAGTGAGCTGGTATTTACCTTTCGTGGCGATGGTTTTTTGTATAAAATGATTCGCATTTTGGTCGGGACATTATTAAAGATTGGAAATGGACGCTTAGAGGAGACGAGCCTTCCTAAAATTATTGCAAGTAAGGATCGAAATTGTGCAGGACCGACTGCCCATCCAGAGGGCTTGTATTTGAAAGAAGTCAAATATTAAACGAGTGTGTTATGTACTACTAGATCTAAATGGTGTCTACTAAAAAAGACCAGGTAATCCAAAAGTTTGAGAAATAACTTCTGGATTGCCTGGCTTTTTGCGTGTAGATTAAGTTGTTTTATCCACTTATAATCTGTTGATTAATATAATTCTAAGTATTGTTCACGTTCCCACTCTGTTACAGCTTGACCAAATGCTTGCCATTCGATTGTTTTTGCTTCATAGAAGTTATTGAAGATATGGCTGCCAAGTGAGTCTACGATAACTTGGTCGTTTTTCAATTCTGCTAATGAAGCTTGCAAGGTACCTGGTAAATCATAGATGTGAGCTGCTTCACGTTCTTCTTCAGTCATCACATATATGTTGCGGTCGACTGATTTTGGTGGTTCCAATTCGTTTTTCACACCATCAAGTCCAGCAGTTAATAGTGCTGCAAGAGCTAAGTAAGGATTAGCAGTTGGGTCAACTGAACGTAATTCCAAACGGGTTGATAATCCTCTTGATTCTGGCACACGGATTAATGGTGAACGGTTGCGTCCTGACCATGCGATGTAGACCGGTGCTTCGTATCCTGGTACGAGACGTTTGTATGAGTTTACTGTTGGGTTACAGATGGCCGTAAATGCTTTGGCGTGTTTCATTAGACCTGCTAAGAAATGATACGCAGTTTGAGATAATTGGATGTCGCCATCTTTATCGAAGAAGGCATTTTCAGATCCTTTGAATAGAGACATGTTGCAGTGCATACCAGAACCGTTAATACCAAACAATGGTTTTGCCATGAATGTTGCATGTAGGCCGTGCTTGCGAGCGATTGTTTTCACCACAAGTTTAAATGTTTGGATATTGTCGCAAGCTTCCACAGCGTTAGCGTATTTAAAGTCGATTTCGTGTTGTCCAGGGGCAACTTCATGGTGAGAAGCTTCCACTTCGAATCCAAGGTTTTCTAATTCTAATACGATGTCGCGACGGCAGTTTTCGCCTAAATCGGTAGGAGCAAAGTCGAAGTAGCCACCTTGGTCATTTAATTCAGTGGTGATGCTATTGTCAGCTGCAAGTTTGAATAAGAAAAATTCTGGTTCAGGTCCTAAGTTGAATGAAGTGAAACCAGCTTTTTCCATATCAGCTAAGGCACGTTTTAGATTTCCACGAGGATCACCAGCAAATGGTGTACCGTCAGGATTGTAAATGTCGCAAATTAAACGAGCGACTTTTCCGTGTTCGCTTTCCCATGGGAAAATCATCCATGTATCCAAATCAGGATGTAGATACATATCGCTTTCTTCAATTCGTACAAATCCTTCAATCGAAGAACCATCGAACATCATTTTGTTTTCTAACACTTTATCAAGTTGAGAAGCAGGAACCTCGACGTTTTTAATTGTTCCCATAATGTCAGTAAACATGAGGCGTAAGAATCGTACATGTTCTTTTTCAACAATCGCTTTAATTTCTTCAGCAGTCTTTTTTGCTTTTGGCATTGTTCATCCCATCCTTTTTGTATCGGCTATTCTAGTGCTCACCAATCTTATTGTCGTTCATGTAAAGAAATATAACATGGTTAGTGGAACAAGTAAACCAATTTTTTTATAAAACAACAGAAAATTCTAAAAATTATTTCTGAAAAGATTGAAAAACTTTCGATTATTAGCCTATCAGTCTTTTTTTAGGATGAAAACGGTGACGTAAGGAAAAATAACAAAATAAATAAAGCCAATTCCTTCGCTGATGAAAATAAACAAAAGCAAGGAACTGGCGATGCATTTTTAGTGAACCTGTCAATTAAGTGTGAGGATGATGGTTTTTGCGATGGCGTCCATACAGCCATTGCAAGAACACAAAGAGCGCGATTGAGATCAAGCTACTGTACAAGCCTAATAAGAAACCATCTGGAAGATAGCTGAATACAACAGTGTGGGTACCTTTAGGAATTGTTACTTTGACAAAGGCATCTTTAAAGGAAGATACAGTTGCTTTCTTGCCATCGATTGCTACGCTCCAGCCTTTATCATATGGAATGGTCGTGATCAGGGCTTGCTCTTTACCAGTAGTGATTGTTGCGGATGCGCCCCGATTGGTTGTTGTCATTGAGACATTTTGGCTTTGAATGGCATCAACTGCTTCTTGGTATGCAATCGTGTCTAAGCCGACCACTTTAGGTGTCTGGAACGTGACCTGATCGGTACCGTAGAAGCTAGCGGCGAATGTCACAGTTGTTTCATTGGCATAATAGCCTAAATCATAATATTGGCCATTGATATTTAGCTGGGTTTTGCGTTCTGTACCATTGACGCGAATCGTAACGGTCGAGCTTTGTAAGTCGTTGTAATTAGATGGGTAAAGACTTAGATAGGCTTGTGTATTCGCCGGGATGGTCACATCCCACGTCACGTCTTTGGCTAAGTTAGAAGCGACTTCTTTATAGGTTGTTTGATTGCCTTGCGTTTCGATGGTGGTGTTGTTCGTGTTGATTACACGAATAGGATACAGTGTAAAGTAGTTCAAGTCCAATCCAGATAAATAGTTCATCAACGTTGTTTGGTTGAGTAAGTTGTCATTATCGTATGTCGTCACTGCTTGATCATCTGTTGAGGCTAGGTAGCCTAAAGATAAGGCATCGGTATTTTCAAATAAAGAGTAGTTGCCTTTTGTCGTCGTCTGAGTAAATCCATATTTACTAATTGGCGTAGAGGCGATGTTGTACTTTATGCCAGTAAATGCATCCATTAGCAAGGTGTTGTTATTGTAACGGATGTTTAGATTGGTGCCACTCGAGCGAAAACCAAGCTGATTTAAGTAACTAGAAGAATGGCGGTTACGAATGGAAGAAAATAGGCTAATACCGCTGTATCCATAATTAATACTATCGTTTGGTGAAACGTTATCCAAATTTTCTAGTCGATAAAAGGTAGTGTTGTCTTCTTTTGTTTGATTCACCAGAGATTGAATCGACGGATATGGGTCAGTGTACAAGCTACGAGAAGCATAGTTCCAATCATCTAAAATGCCGTGAATCATTCCATTCGTATTTAGGCCAATCTCGACTACAGCACATAGTAGTAATAACAAGGAAAATTGCTTCAGTGAAAGAACATGAAACGTCATACTGGCAGTGCATAGTGCATACAATCCTAAGAATACTAACGTAAGGATAAAAGAACTGAGTGTGACGTACCCATATGCCGTATCGCTCTTATCTAGCACGAAGTAAGTAACGATAAAGCAAATCAGTAAAAGTAAATTGCCCAGTAGATAGATAGGGGTGTGCTTTGGCGTTAATTGCTCCCAACCATACCCAGCGAGTAAAATAATAAGAAAAGAAAGCAAAAAGGAATAACGGAACAAAAACATGTTCGGCGCATGCATGCCTTGCCAAAATAAATTAAGCGGCTGAAAGTAAAAACTAGCGATAATCAGTCCGGCTAATAAAGCAAAGCCGACTTTCTTTTGCCAAGGAATCGTTCGGACAAAGAAATAAAACAAGCACAAACTTAATGGCAGTAAACCAATATAGATAAAAGGAATGGAGCCGTATTTGGTCGTATCATAGACGCCCACCATATTTTTAATGAAGAAGTCAAACATGCCAGTTGCTTCAGTTTTTAGTGTAGTGATCTTGGTGAGTTCTTCACCGTTTGTCTTTAGGTCAAGATACGTAGGCAGTAATGTGAGCATGGCTGTTCCGACAGATAGACCAGCTGTCAGGGCGTAGGGAAAGAAGCTGTGCTTGACGTCTTTCCATTGAGTAAATAACAAGACAAGGTAATACAACCCAGAAAAGAGCGCGACCATGAATCCCATGTAGAAATTTGAAATAAATAAAAGAGTATAGCTGATGAACAAGAGCCAAGGGCGGCGTTGTTGGATGAGGCGATGAATGCCCCAAATGACAAGTGGTAAAAAGGTAAAGGTATCTAGCCACATCACGATTTCAGAGTGAGCAATGGCAAAAGACATTAGCGCATAGCAGCTGGATAACGTCAAAAGATTCCAGCGTGAGAGCTTAAAGGTGTGCTGAGCAAATAACCAAAAGCTCAGTCCGGCAGCGCCAATCTTGACCAATGTTACTACATAGAGTGCATCGGGCATATAGCTATTTGGAAAGAATAGCACAAGCGGAGTAAACAATCCACCTAAATAGTAGGAAACAAGTGATAAATAGTTGAGTCCTAGTGAAGCGTTCCAAGTGTAAAAAAAGCTCTGCTTGCCAAGCAACATATTGCGAAAGCTAGCATGAAAATTTGAAAACTGTGCAAAGGCGTCACTGGCTAAGATGCTTCTAGAACTACCGGGATAAATGCCGATACTTAAATAAATTCCTGCCAAAATAATCACAGGTAGCAAAAAGCTTGCTAGTAAAAAATAGCGATGCGTGCGTAAGTATTGACGGAAAGTAAACACAAAAAAAATCCCCCAGTCATTTAGCTTGATAGAATGGTTTTAGTTTACCACATTCTGCTAAATCTAGGGGAATTGGAAGAGAAACGACACAGAAAATTCATAGATAAAAAAACCGTTCGTTAGACGAACGGTTACTTACTAGTTTTCAATTATACGCGTTCTACTTTACCAGATTTCAAAGCGCGAGCGGACACCCAAACTTTCTTTGGTGTTCCGTCGATCATTACGCGAACTTTTTGTAGGTTCGGTTTAACTGTACGTTTTGTAGAGTTCATTGCGTGAGAACGGTTGTTTCCACTAGATGTTTTGCGTCCTGTGAAATAGCAAACTTTAGCCATGTGTGTGTTTCCTCCTTTGCCTTGATTGTTAGCCTATACTTTGGCTCATACTAAATGAATTTATCATACCCCACAGAAATATGCAAGAAAAAATTAGGCTGCAATTGACTTTTTTTGTAAAAAAAGGTAAATTAAAGGCTGTCATTTCCAAGAGAAGGCAAGGTTTTTGACCTAAGAGGGCACTCGTTCTTTTATTTCAATGGTAGCTATGTTAGAATACTATAGTAGAAAATAGGCGAAAAGTCTGTTAAGGAGGCTATCTTATGGCTGTAAAAATGAAAAATGCATCCGGCATGATTGAAATATCAAACGAAGTCATTGCAACAGTTGTGGGCGGTGCAGCAACAGATGTATTTGGCATTGTCGGTATGGCAAGCAAAAATCAAATCAAAGACAATATCAATGAAATTTTACGTAAAGAAAATTATTCACGTGGCGTAGTCGTGCGTCAAGAAGAAAATGGTATTGCTGTTGACGTGTATACTATTATAAGCTACGGTACAAAAATTTCGGAAGTTTCACGAAATGTACAAGAAAAAGTGAAGTACAATTTGGAAACGATGCTCGGTATAACGGCTAACTCTGTGAACGTCTTTGTTCAAGGAGTACGAGTATTGCCCGACTAATAAACTAATTACAGGTTGTTGATCTTAAGGAGGATTATCAGTGAAAGTAACGAATATAAGTGCGGGCCAGTTCCAACAGATGGTGCAAGCCGGCGCTAATCGTCTACAAATCAATGCAGAATATGTCAATTCTTTAAATGTGTTCCCAGTACCAGATGGTGATACAGGGACAAATATGAATTTATCGATGACTAGCGGAGCGAAAGCTGTCAGTGATTCCGCGTCTGAGCAAGTAGGGGAGTTAGCGAATCGTTTATCAAAAGGATTGTTAATGGGAGCTCGTGGAAACTCAGGGGTTATCTTGTCGCAGTTATTTAGAGGGTTTGCTAAACAAATCCCAACAGTCGAAACACTTACTGCCCAAGAGCTAGCCCAAGCGTTTACGCGAGGTGTCGAAACTGCGTATAAAGCGGTCATGAAACCAGTAGAGGGCACGATTTTAACGGTGGCTCGCATTGGTGCGGAGTTTGGTGAACGCAAAGCAGCGGAAACCGATGACTGTATCGAAGTGATGCGTGCAGTAGTGACTGGTTCTAAGCGTGCATTAGCTAAGACACCTGACTTGTTGCCGGTCTTAAAAGAAGTTGGCGTGGTAGATAGCGGTGGTCAAGGACTACTTTTCATCTATGAAGGCTTCCTTGGAGCGTTGATGGGTGATTATCAGCCAGAAGAAGTGGTGGCGACACCTGCTGCAATGGATGAAATGGTGAACGCCGAACATCATCGCAGTGTACAAGGTCAATTAGCGACAGAAGACATCCACTTTGGTTACTGTACCGAAATTATGGTGAAAATTGGCGAAGGTCCGACCGTGGATTCAGCCTTTGATTATGAAACATTCCGCAATTATTTGAATGAACTTGGTGATTCTTTATTAGTGGTCAATGATGATGAAATTATCAAAGTACACGTGCATACAGAACATCCTGGTGAAGTGATGAATTACGGGCAAAAATTTGGTTCCCTTGTCAAAGTAAAAGTGGACAATATGCGCTTGCAACATGAAACAATTTTGGAACATGATGCAGAAACAACTAAACCTAAGCCACGCTTGCCATATGCGATTGTAGCTATTGCAGCTGGAGATGGTGTGCAAGAATTATTCAAGAGTCTAGGTGTCAACTATGTGATTAGTGGCGGACAAACCATGAACCCAAGCACGGAAGATATTGTGAAAGCAATTGAAGAAGTGAATGCGGACAAAGTGATTGTCTTGCCTAACAATAAAAACATCTTCATGGCAGCTGATCAAGCCGCAGAAGTAGCAGAAATTCCTGTTGCGGTGGTGCCATCGAAGACGATTTCACAAGGAATGTCGGCGATGTTGGCATTTAACGAGACAGCTTCCTTAGATGAAAACAAAGAAGCGATGACCGAAGCCTTGGCAGGTGTGGTTAGTGGATCAATTACGCATGCGATTCGTGATACGCAAATCGATGGTATTATCATTACAGATGGCGACTTCCTGGGAATGGTTGATGGACGGATTGTTGCTTCAATGACAGATGTGTTTGCAGCTGGGATGACCACCTTGAAAAAAATGATAACTGATGAAACAGAGATTGTTACCATTATTATCGGAGAAGAAGGTAGCCAAAAAGAGGCTGATGCCTATGCGAGTGCATTAGCCGAAGAGTTCCCAGATATTGAATTGGAAATTCATGAAGGAAACCAACCTGTCTATCCATATTTATTTGCAGCAGAATAATCGTAAGGGAACGCTCGAATTAGTCAAAATTGGCTTTTTCGAGCGTTTTCTGGTGAATGATGGAAAGGAGTGAAGGCTATGCAATCGGTAGCGGTACTTGCCGGCGTGGGAAAAAAACGACAACAAGCATTGGCGGAATTAGGAATTGAATCGATTGAATCATTGCTGACGTATTACCCATTTCGCTATGAGGATGTGCAGCAGCGACAGTTAGCAGAAATTCAAGACCAAGAAAAAGTGACGTTGAAAGGAACGGTCGTCTCACCGGCTGTGATGAGTCGCTTTGGCTATAAGAAAACACGGCTGCAGTTTCGGATGATGCAAGATCGCGATGTCTTTCAGGTGTCTTTTTTTAATCAACCTTACTTAAAAGACAAAATTATTCTCTCTGAAGAAATTGTGGTATATGGCAAATGGGATGCCAAGCGCAAAGCATTGACTGGGATGAAAATCTTCGGTAGTGGCAAGCAAGACAGCTTTGCTCCGGTCTATCATGTTAGCAAAAAAATTCGCCAAGCAACCTTACAAGACTTAATTAAGCAAGCATTTGCTCAGTTTGGCGAGCAAATCGAAGAAATCCTACCCGTCCAGCTTGTTGACAAGTATCGGCTAATGGAGAGAAAACAAGCCATTTACGCGATGCATTTTCCTGATGATATGGATACATACCGTCAGGCCAAACGGCGCGTCGTGTTTGAAGAATTCTTTTTGTTTCAAATGAAGCTCCAGGGATTAAAGCAAGCTGAAAAAGCTGAGGTGAATGGCCTTTGTTTGAGCTATGATGCAAAACAATTAAAAGCCTTTATTCAAAAACTTCCATTTGAACTAACGGATGCACAAAAACGAGTTACCAATGAAATTTGCGCAGATTTAAAAAGTCCAAAACACATGCAACGCTTATTACAAGGCGATGTTGGTAGTGGGAAGACGATAGTGGCAGCCATTGCGCTCTATGCGACGATTACGGCTGGCTTTCAAGGCGCGTTGATGGTACCGACAGAAATTTTGGCACAGCAGCATATGGAGAGCTTTGTGTCATTGTTTGCTGCAATGGACGTGACGGTCGCTTTACTAACTGGATCGACGAAAACCAAAGAACGAAAACATATACTTGCAGGTATCAAAGATGGCAGCATTGATATTTTGATTGGGACGCATGCTTTAATTCAAGAGGATGTCGACTTTGCCCAGCTTGGCTTGGTGATTACTGATGAACAGCATCGTTTTGGGGTGAATCAGCGAAAAGTGTTACGTGAAAAAGGGTGGAAGCCAGATGTCTTATTTATGACGGCCACGCCGATTCCACGGACATTGGCCATTACAGCCTATGGCGAGATGGATGTGTCGCTGATTGATGAATTGCCGAAAGGACGAATTCCGATTGAGACGCGTTGGGTGCGCCCACCTCAGCTAGACACGGTCTTGCATTGGGCTAAAAAAGAATTGGCTAAAGGCCATCAAATGTATGTCATTTGCCCGTTGATTGAAGAGTCTGAGATGCTAGATGTGCAAAATGCCCAGAAGATTTATGAAGAGCTGAAGGAGTTCTTTGAGCCAATCAATGCAGTAGGGCTATTACATGGCAAAATGAAGCCAAGTGAAAAAGAACAAGTCATGGAACAATTCAAAGAAAATCAGACACAGATTTTAGTCTCGACGACAGTGATTGAAGTCGGGGTAAATGTGCCGAATGCGACCTTAATGATTATTATTGATGCGGATCGATTTGGTTTGGCTCAGCTTCATCAATTAAGAGGACGCGTGGGACGTGGCGTGTCAGCATCGTATTGTATTTTGGTCGCCAATCCGAAAAATGAAGTTGGGAAAGAGCGCATGAAAGTCATGACTGAAACAACGAATGGTTTTGTCGTCAGCGAGCGGGACTTGGCATTGAGAGGACCAGGCGAAATCTTCGGCCAACGCCAATCGGGTCTGCCGGAGTTTTTGATTGCAGATATCGTCGAGCATGCGACAGTCTTAGAAGTAGCCAAACAAGAAGCCGAGTCAATCTGGCAGCAAAAAGACTGGAAACTTTTGCCAGCATTTCATGCCTTGGCTAGTTATTTAGCGAATGCTCGTAAGGAAAATGTCTTTTTCGACTAACGAGTTGTGTTATACTGAGAACGTCAGAAAGGAGTGCATCAGACATGAAAATTGCCGTCGATGCAATGGGCGGAGATCATGCTCCCAAAGTAATAGTAGAAGGAGTCATGTTAGCAAAACAATCGTTTCCTGATATTGAATTTCAATTATATGGAAAAGAAGATGCGATACGCCAATATGTAACGGATGAAACGAATATTACGATTATTCACACCGATGAAAAGATTGCGAGCGATGACGAACCCGTCAAAGCGATACGCAAAAAAAAGCAAGCCTCAATGGTACTAGCTGCACAAGCCGTCAAAGAGGGACGAGCGGATGCTATCTTTAGCGCAGGGAACACAGGAGCGTTATTGGCAGCGGGGTTATTTATTGTGGGACGGATTAAAGGGATTGAACGACCAGGATTGATGTCCACGTTGCCAGTCATGACAGGCAATCAAGGATTTGATATGCTCGATTTAGGTGCCAATGCCGACAATAAGCCAGAGCATTTGCTACAATACGGAATTTTAGGATCATTTTATGCCAAGAATGTCCGAGGTATCGCCAATCCGCGGGTCGGATTATTAAATAATGGCACTGAAGAGACAAAAGGTAGTGAATTAACCAAAAAAGCATTTGAACTCCTTAGCCAAGAACCATCTATCCAATTTGTCGGCAATGTCGAAGCGCGGGATCTTTTAAGTGGTGTGGCAGATGTGGTGGTAACGGACGGATTTACTGGCAATGCAGTACTTAAGACCATCGAAGGCACAGCGGCCAATATTATGAGCGTCTTAAAAGAAGCCATCTTATCATCTGGAATCAAAGGGAAGATGGGGGCATTACTGCTAAAAGAAAGCTTGCGTGATGTGAAAGGGCAGATGGATTATGCTCAGTACGGTGGGGCGGTGTTATTTGGATTAAAAGCACCAGTCATCAAGACACATGGAGCGACCGGTCCAGAAGCAGTTGCCAATACAATCAAACAAATCCACACGATGCTAGATACGCAAGTAGTACCAAAATTAGTGGCGCATTTTGAAGCAGAGAAAAACGCAGAACAATAGGAGCCATGGAAGATACACGAAAAAAGCTAGACAAACTACTAGAGAATCGCTACAATAAACAGTAGCTATTTTACTCTCTTATCAGTCAATGGAGGTGAAAACAGTTGACACGCGAAGAAGTATTTCCTAAAGTAGCCGCAGTGATTGCCAATCATTTTGATATTGATGCAGATCAAGTAACCGAATCTATGAGTATCAAAGATGATCTCAATGCGGACTCAATTAGTGTAATGGAGTTTGTTCTTGAATTAGAAGAAGAATTTGGAACAGAGATTTCAGATGAAGACGCGGAGCAAATTGAAACCGTAGGAGCTGCAGTCGATTATATTAGCGCCCATCTGGCAAAATAAATAGAAAAATCCGATTTATGAAACGATTAGTGCATCAAGCAGGTCAGTTCATAAGATCGGATTTTTTTATCGCGATTTATCTAAAATCATGCATTTTATTTACAATTTCCTATTATTCGTAGGAAAAATCGATGAAAAAGCTTTGAATTTTTTTCACATCCATGAGAGAACGGTTCCTTTTTCTAAGTTTTCTGTGAAACGCTAGCTTGACAAACATTTTTGGAACAATATAATAGGAATCTGGGGCTTATGTTAGTTTTTATCACTTGCAAACAGGCACTAGGTTGTTTATAATTATTAAAATAATCTGATACTTTTCTAAGAAAAGAAATGGAATCTTCAAGATTCCATTATTTTCTCTTTAAAGCATGGATTGAATTTGAGATTGAAAGAGAGAGGGGTATTCGTTTGTCTGCAGAAAAACAATTACTGGAGATTCAAAACTTGCATACCAGTTTTCGGATTAAAGATGAGTTTTATGATGCAGTTGATGATGTATCATTTGCACTGAATCATAACGAAATCCTAGCAATCGTTGGAGAATCTGGTTGTGGGAAAAGCACACTAGCTACTACGATTATGGGCCTACACGATCCATTAAATACGAAAATTACTGGCGAGATTCTTTATAAAGAACTAGATTTGGTTAATTTAAATGAAACACTTTACAACAAAATTCGAGGCAATGATATCGGCATGATTTTCCAAGATCCATTGTCCGCTTTGAATCCTTTGATGCGTATCGAAGATCAAATCAAAGAAGGGTTAAGCCACCATACCAAATTAAATGCCAGCCAACGTCAAGAACGCGCAATTGAATTATTGGAACAAGTCGGGATTCCCAATCCTAAACGGGTTGGACATCAATATCCTCATGAGCTATCAGGTGGGATGCGCCAACGGGTGATTATCGCGATTGCGATCGCATGTAAGCCGCCAATCATCATTGCTGATGAACCGACGACGGCACTCGATGTAACCATCCAAGCGCAGATTCTTGATTTATTGAAGGACTTACAAAAAGAAACTGAAGCAGGCATCATCTTAATTACCCATGACTTAGGTGTCGTAGCAGAGATGGCTGACCGTGTCGCTGTCATGTATGGTGGGCAATTTGTCGAAGTTGCAACAGCTGAAGAATTATTCACCAATCCTCAGCACCCATATACACGTTCGCTACTTAATTCGATCCCGCAAGAAGACAACCGCGATAGTGAGTTGCATGTGATTGAAGGAGTTGTGCCTTCTTTAAAAAATATGGGACGCACCGGTTGTCGTTTTGCGCCACGTATTCCGTGGATTCCAGCAGAAGCGCATGAAGAAAATCCTGTGTTGCATGAAGTAACAGAAAATCATTGGGTTCGTTGCACGTGTTACAAACATTTTCATTTTAGAGACGAAGAAGGAGAAGTGTAGATGTCAGAATTAATTACAATTAAAGATCTGAAAGTTCACTATCCAATTCGTAGCGGCTTTTTCAATCGCGTCACAGACTATGTCTATGCGGTAGACGGTGTCGATTTTGTGATAGAAAAAGGAAGCACTTATGGGCTAGTAGGTGAATCCGGATCTGGAAAGTCAACCACTGGTAAAGCCATCGTCGGCTTAGAAAAGATTAGTGGCGGAGAAATCATTTATAATGGTGAAAATGTAACGAAGGCTTCCGTTAGACGCAAGATAAATTACAACAAAGATATACAAATGATCTTCCAAGATTCGATGTCTAGCCTGAATCCTAAAAAGCGCGTAATTGATATTATTGCTGAACCATTGCGTAACTTTGAACGCATCAGTGATCAAGAAGAAAAGAAACGCGTCAAGGAATTGCTTGATATCGTAGGGATGCCAGAAGATGCACTTTATAAGTACCCTCATGAATTTTCAGGTGGGCAACGTCAACGGTTAGGTGTGGCTCGAGCAGTAGCTTCTAGTCCGAAACTAATCGTAGCAGACGAACCAGTATCAGCACTTGATCTATCTGTACAAGCACAAGTATTGAACTTTATGAAGCGTGTACAGCAAGAATTTGGCTTGAGCTTTTTGTTTATCTCGCATGATTTGGGTGTAGTGAAGCATATGTGTGATAACATTGCCATTATGTATAAAGGACGTTTTGTTGAGATTGGGACGCGGGAAGACATCTATACGAATCCGCAACATATTTATACGAAGCGCTTATTATCAGCTATTCCACATATTGACGTAGCACATCGCGAGGAGCACAAACTATTACGCCGTCAAGTTGAAGCAGAATATATCGCTCATCAAAAAGATTATTACGATGAAAAAGGTCGCGTGTATGATTTATCTGAATTGTCGGCGACACATAAAGTAGCAGTAAAAAATGGGGGTGCGAACTAATGTGGAAAACCATTCTACGTCGTTTGATATTAATGATCCCTCAAGTCATTATTTTAAGTATTTTGATTTTTGTTTTGGCAAAAATGATGCCAGGGGATCCATTTACAGGGTTAATTAACCCGAATACTGATCCAGCGCGAATTGAAGAATTGAAAAAAGCTGCCGGCTTGTACGATCCGTGGTACCAACAATATTTCCGTTGGGTCGGCAATGCATTGCATGGCGATTTTGGAAATAGTTACACATACAAATATGATGTTGCAACAGTCATTGGTCAACGGATCGGCAATACCGTTCGTTTAGCTATTGTATCAGTTATTTTGACCTATGCTTTGGCTATTCCTTTAGGTCTATATGCAGGACGTTACCAAAACTCTTGGTTTGATAAGGTCGTTGTCGTATACAACTTTGTCAGCTTTGCAATCCCGACATTTGTCTTGGGCTTAATTATGTTATTCTTCTTTGGTTATACCTTACACTGGTTCCCAACAAGTGGTAGTGTCTCAACTGATGCGACACCAGGAACGATTGGTTATTTCTTTAGTCAGATGTATTATGTATTGTTGCCATCTATCGTTCAGGCGTTACTTGGAACAGCAGTGACCATTCAATATTTGCGAAGCGAAGTCATTGATGCCAAGCAAATGGATTATGTACGGACAGCTCGTTCAAAAGGTGTACCGACAAGCAAAGTATTCAATCGCCACATTTTCCGTAATGCCTCATTACCGATAGCTTCAACATTAGGTTATGAAATTACTGGTTTGATTTCTGGATCAGTGATGATTGAAATTATTTTCAACTATCCAGGTATCGGAAATTTATTTGTTACGAGTATTAATCAACGTGACTATTCAGTCATTACAGCGTTGACGCTGATCTTTGGGATTGCCACATTGGTAGGAACATTGTTGTCAGATATTATTATGAGTATTGTTGATCCACGAATTCGTATTCAATAAAATAGGAGGATGTACATGTCTAAGAAACAAGAAAAACAAGCAACAACAGTGTCTACTCCACCTATGGGGATGCGGATGATTGCTCGTGAGTTTAGCAAAGATAAATTAGCTATGTTCTCACTTGCACTGTTGATTATTGTATTATTGATTGCCATTATCGGTGGTTTTGTTTTAAACCAAGATACAGTCACGAAAGTAAGTATTTTTGATAAATACGCTGTACCTGGTTCGACGTCAATGGATGGGCGCTACTATTTATTAGGAGCTGACGAAGGGGGCCGCGATGTATTTGGTCTACTAGTCATCGGTGCTCGTAATTCAATCATGATTGGGTTTGCCATTACGATTATTACTTCTATTATTGGGGTAGCAGTCGGAATTATCTCAGGATACTATGGTGGTATCGTGGATACGATTTTGATGCGTATTGTTGACTTCGTAATGATTTTACCAATTATGCTAATTATCATTGTATTAGTAACAATCGTGCCAAAATACTCTGCATGGAGTTTGGTATGGATTATGTCGGCCTTTTACTGGGTCGGTAAAGCGCGGCTATTTCGAGCGAAAACATTATCTGAAAGCCGCCGCGATTATGTAAGTGCGTCAAAAACGTTAGGAACTTCTGATTTCAAAATCATGTTTCGTGAAGTGATGCCGAATTTAAGTTCATTAATTATTACGAACTTAACAATGAACTTCGCAGCGAACATTGGGATTGAAACAAGTTTGACTTTCTTAGGATTTGGTTTACCAATGAATACACCAAGTTTGGGAACATTGATCGCTTATGCGACAAATGCAGAAGTCTTAACATCAAAATTATGGGTATGGCTACCAGCATCACTACTTATTTTGGTTTTGATGCTTAGTATAAATTATGTTGGTCAAGCATTTAAGCGTTCTGCCGATGCGCGTCAACGATTAGGATAATAAGAGGGGGAAAAAGGAATGAAGAAAAAAGCATTACTTGGTTTGGTTACCGTAGCAGGGCTAACATTGACTTTAGCAGCTTGCGGTGGCAACAGCAGCAAAGGAACAAGCAGCAGTAGCGATAGCGCAACTGCCGATACAGGCGATTTCAAATTAAAAACAACCAATACAAAAGAAGCGATCAAGGATGGTACTCTAGAAATTGGTGTCGTATCAGATACTGCCTTCACAGGTATTTTCTCTGATACATTTAGTGAAATGAATTTAGATACAACATTCTTCTCACCAGCAAATGAAGGATTGTTTAACACAGATAAAGATCTAAAAATGACTGACGGCGCAGCGAAAATCAAATTTGATGAAGATGCAAAAACAGTTACGATCACGATGACTGATGGTGTTAAATGGAACGATGGCAAAGATGTTAATGCGGATGATTTAGAATTTCCTTACCTTGTAATTGGTAACAAAGATTACACTGGTGTTCGTTATGACTCTTCTATGAAAAATATTGTCGGTATGGAAGACTACCATGATGGGAAAGCGGACACGATTTCAGGAATCAAAAAAGTAAACGACAAAGAAATTCAAATTACCTATAAAGAAATGACACCATCAATGCTACAAAATGCAAGTTCTGGTGTTCTTGGATACGCTATGCCAAAACATACCTTTGATGGTATCGCTATAAAAGATATGGCTTCATCTGATCCAGTTCGTAAAAACCCAGTTACATTTGGTCCGTATGTAATCAGCAAAATTACTGCTGGTGAATCTGTTGAATTTACACCAAATAAATACTACTATGGTGGCACACCAAAACTTTCGAAGATTGTCATGAAGACTGTACCAACATCTTCAGCAACAGCTTCAATGAAATCAAAAGAATTTGATATTTATCAAGGTATGCCAAGTTCTGAATATACATCATGGAAAGATTTAAGTGGCTATGAATTATTAGGTCAACAAGCTACTTCTTATAATTATATTGGTTTCAAACTTGGTAAATGGGACAGCGAAAAAGGTGTCAACGTATATGATTCAAGCTCAAAAATGGCTGATAAATCATTGCGTCAAGCAATCGGATATGCTATTGATAACGAAGCAATTGCGCAAAAATTATACAACGGCTTACAAACTCGTGCCAACTCTTTAATCGTACCTGCGTTTGGTACCAAATATGACAAAGATTTGAAAGGCTACGCCCAAGATGTGAAGAAAGCCAAAAAATTATTGGATGATGCTGGTTACAAAGACACAGATGGCGATGGTTACCGCGAAGACAAAAATGGTAAGAAATTAGAAATTAACTTTGCTTTCCGTGATGGTGGAACAACAGCTAAATCACTAGCTGAATACTACATCCAAGCTTGGAAAGAAGTTGGCCTAGATGTGAAATTGGCAACTGGACGTCTAATTGAAGTAAACAGCTTCTATGACAAGGTTCAAAATGATGATCCTTCGATCGATATGTACCAAGCGGGTTGGTCAACTGGTTATGACCCAGATCAATCTGGCTTATACGGTGAAGATGCTAAATTTAACTTCACTCGTTTCGTATCGGATGAAAATACGAAACTAATCAAAGAAATGTCTTCAAAAGATGCATTTGATGATGAAAAAGCAGCGAAAATCTATAAAGAATGGCAAGAATATGCGAATGATCAAGCATTTGTTATTCCAACAACTTATAGCTTTGATGTGACACCAGTATCTGATCGTGTGACAGGTTACGATATCTCTCGTGACCTTGACCACAACGTATTTGCAGAAGTTGGCGTAACTTCAGAAAATCGTTAAGCCAATTTGTCAAGGAACTACCCACTCGTGAGTGGGTAGTTTTTTTGTTATAATGAAACACGAAAAGAGGTGGCTAGATGATTTCATTGCTATTGCCGTTATTGGAACGGGTGGGTTTGATTATTCTATTGGCTAATTTATTGATGATTAGTCCTTTTTATAAAAAAGTGATGTACGAACGAGATACCCTTCATGCACAATTGGTATTGATAGGGACCTTTAGTATTTTTGCCATTATTAGTAATTTCACGGGAGTCGTCGTGTCAGAGTCGATTCAGTTTGATCAAGGCGGCTTGGTTATTTTGTCGAATCATTCATCTATTGCAAATACGCGAACACTGACGATTGGTATGTCTGGTCTAATCGGTGGCCCATTTGTCGGCTTTTTTGTCGGGTTAATTTCGGGTACTGTCCGTTGGTTGCAAGGAGGAAGCGCGCCATATACGTACTTTATTTCGTCCATGCTGATTGGTTTTTCTTCAGGACTTTTAGGAAGAGTAAGCTTGAAAAAGAAACGCTATCCGAAAATTTGGCAAGGGAGCCTTTGTGGTGCTTTGATGGAAGTCATTCAGATGCTTTGTATCTTTATTTTTTTACCAAATAAAGAGCAAGCAATATCGTTAATTCAAACCATTGCAGTGCCCATGGTATTAGTGAATGCACTGGGGACGGGAATCTTTTTGTCGATTGTTCTAGGAACGTTAAAACAAGAAGAAAGCACAAAAGCCGTTCAGACCCATGATGTATTAGAGTTGGCGAATACGACGTTGCCTTATTTTCGTCAAGGGTTAACGGAAGAGTCAGCAACACAAACAGCGTTACAAATTAAAAAAATCATGCGCGTGTCTGCCGTTAGCGTCACCAATCGTTATCGGATTTTAGCTCACGTGGGTGCGGGCAGTGATCACCATATTCCGACCAAAGAAATCATTACTGATTTGTCTAAAGAAGTGTTGAAGACTGGAAAATTGCATGTGGTACGAACGAAAGAAGCTATTGGATGTAGTGATCCGAATTGTCCATTGGCTGCAGCGATAGTGGTACCGCTCTTTGTAAAAGGGCAAGTAGTAGGGACGTTCAAGTTGTACTTCACCAATGCTGATGATCTCACCTATGTGGAAGAGCAACTGGCAGAGGGATTGGGCGAAATTTTTTCTTCGCAAATTGAATTAGGGGAAATGGACAATGAGCAACGCTTGTTAAAAGATGCTGAAATTAAATCCCTGCAAGCCCAAGTCAATCCTCATTTTTTATTTAATGCAATCAATACTATTTCAGCGATGATTCGTATCGATAGCGAGAAGGCTCGACATTTGCTGTTGCAATTGGGGCATTATTTCCGAGCAAACTTAAACGGTACTCGCAACAATGTGATTCCGATTGCCGAAGAATTGAGTCATCTACAAGCGTATCTTGCCATTGAGCAAGCACGCTTTCCAAATCGTTACCATATTACGATTGATGTTCCCGACACGCTCATGAAAGCAGAGATTCCACCTTTTGTCATTCAAATTTTAGTAGAAAATGCCTTGAAGCACGCATTTGCTGGGCGAAAACAAGACAACCAAGTCTTGGTGCAAGCTTCTTTGAATGAAACTGGCGAACTATTGTTACAAGTAAAGGATAATGGGCAGGGCATTCCTCAGGAGAAGCTAGCAAAATTAGGAAAAGAAGTTGTCTCATCTAGCAAGGGGACTGGATCAGCGTTAGAAAACTTAAATCGTCGCTTGCTTAGTCTCTTTGGGGAAAAAGCTCAACTGGTCATTCATTCAGATGAGACAGGAAGTGTATTTGCCATGACAATACCATTAAAATTGAAGGAGGATGCAAATGAAAGTCGCAATTATCGATGATGAACCATTGGCACGCATGGAATTGCACTATTTACTAGAGCAGACCGCTGAAGCAGAAGCCATCTATGAAGGGGAATCGATTGAAGATGCCTTTCGCTTATTACTTACGGAAAAGCCGGATTTGCTATTTCTGGATATTCATTTGACAGATGAGAGTGGTCTGGATCTAGCGAAAAAGCTCGTACAAGTACCAAATCCGCCACTGATTATATTCGCTACTGCATACGACAATCATGCATTGGAAGCATTTGAGGTCAATGCGATTGATTATTTACTGAAGCCATTTGAGCAGGCTAGAGTCCAAAAGGCTGTCACCAAAGCCCAACAAATACTGACTGCCAATCAGCAAGCTGTACCATCTAAACCAATAGAAAAAAATCCCGAGCGCTTGACTATTGAAACAGATGAACGCATCTATCTGTTACCGTATGGGGAAATTCTTTATTGTGAGGTTGAAGGCAAGCAGACGAGTGTCCATACCAAAACTGCTGTCTATCAAACAACGACTACGCTAGCATCCATCGAAAAAGCGTTGCAAGCAGCGATGTTTTTGCGGGTGCATCGGAGTTATATTATCAATATTCATGAAATCAAGGAAATTCAACCATGGTTCAATCAAACCTATCAAGTGACGATGAACAACGGTGGCAAGGTACCTGTCAGCCGCTCATATTTAAAATCATTCAAAGAAGCAGTCGGTTTGTAGTAATGTATAGTATTTCACGAGCGTAATTCTGCATTTCATACCAAATTCATAGCGTTTTGTACTAAAAAAAGCCGTAATGGCTTTTTTTTTATTATGATAGATCCATAAAGAGAGAACAAAAAAGGAGCTGTCTCAAATGAAAAAAACGTATTCTATTATGTATCAAAGTGTTGTAATTGGTGCAATTATTCTTATTTCTAAAGTAATCGAGCTTTTGGTGCCATTTACGATGCCATCGTCAGTGATCGGATTGGTTTTATTATTTGTAGCCCTTTGCTTGAAAATTGTGAAATTAGAACAAGTCGAAAAAGTAGGCGATGCGCTGGTTGATAATATCGGATTGTTTTTCGTTCCAGCGGGTATCTCAGTTATTAATTCATTTGAGCTGCTAAAGGCCAATTTTGTTTTAGATATTTTATTAATTTTTATCTCAACAGTCTTGTTACTTCTCGGTACGGGTTGGGTAACGCAATTGTTATTGAAATTCAATCCTAAAAAAGCAGCAACCAAGGAACCAGCTACGCCAAACTTATTAGCGAATCAAACAATAAAAGAGGTGCATTAAGATGCAAGAAATCATTCAATTGTTTCAACAAACCCCAATCTTCGGTGTCTTATTATCAGTAGGAACATTTTTTATCGGACAAATCTTATTCAAAAAAACGAATGGTTTCTTCCTTTTTGCGCCACTCTTTGTGGCCATGATTTTAGGGATTGCAACACTAGCTGCAACTGGAATTTCCTTTGCCGATTACAACAAAGGTGGCCAAATCATTAGCTTCTTCCTTGAACCAGCGACAGTTTGTTTTGCCATTCCACTATACAAAAAGCGTGATGTGTTAAAAAAATATTGGTTCCAAATTATGGGTGGGATTACATTAGGTAGTGTGGTAGCCATCTATGGTATTTATCTTGTATCTTCTATCATGAATTTAGGAAAAGTCGTGACTGCTTCCATGTTGCCACAAGCAGCAACTACAGCTATCGCGATGCCAACATCCATTGCGATGGGTGGATCGGCTGAGTTAACTTCATTGGCTTGTATTTTAAATGGTGTCATCATCTATGCATTAGCGAAACCACTCGTAAAACTCTTTCACATTAAAGACCCAATTGCTCGTGGGTTAGCATTGGGGACTGCAGGTCACTCACTAGGCGTATCAGCGGCTAAAGATATGGGTGAAGTCGAAACATCAATGGGGAGTATTGCTTTAGTAGTCGTAGGTGTGATTGTCACCGTCATCGTACCAACTTTTGGTAGCTTATTAGTCTAAACTAACCCACTCAACTATCGGTAACAGCTTTTTCCTGTCCATGTAAATGGGCGGGATTTTTTATTCTGACATTTGCTTGTAGGAGATGAGGACAATAGTTAACAGGATGGATGCATTTTGGTATAATGAACCATATGGCCTGAGCTAGCGCCATCGAAATATAGTTAAAGGAATGGATGAAATGGATAATCAGTTCGTAACAAGTTTAAAAGAAAACTACCAAATTGTTTTTCAAGAGATTGGGTTACTGGAACAAGCATTTACCCATTCATCTTATGTGAATGAGCATCGGAATATGGCATTATCTGATAACGAGCGCTTAGAATTTTTGGGAGATGCTGTCTTAGAGTTACTCGTGTCTCAATATTTGTATCGCAAATTTCCAGAGATACCTGAAGGAAAATTAACGAAACTTCGGGCATCGATGGTCCGAGAAGATTCTTTGGCTGAGTTTGCCCGTGAGTGTGGTTTCGATCAATACATTCGCTTAGGAAAAGGGGAAGAAAATTCAGGTGGAAGACAACGCAATTCATTGTTGTGTGACTTATTCGAATCTTTTCTAGGAGCATTGTATTTAGATCAAGAGTTAGAGGCAGTCAATCAGTTTTTAAAAAAGGTTGTCTTTCCTAAAGTGGATGCAGGTGCTTTTTCACATGAGATGGATCACAAAACAAAATTACAAGAAGTATTGCAACGTGCCGGCGATGTCTTTATCGACTATCGCTTGACCAACGAAGAAGGCCCGGCTCATGAGCGGGTGTTTTGGACAGAAGTGTATTGTGATGGACAATTAATTGGTCGTGGCCAAGGGAAATCAAAAAAAGCAGCGGAACAAGATGCAGCAGCAAATGCGCTCCGTCAGTTGAATGAATAAGTGAGGAAACAAGGTGTATTTAAAAAGAATTGAAGTGGCAGGGTTTAAATCATTTGCCAATCGAACAACGATTCAATTTGAAGATCAAGTGACGGCCATTGTCGGACCGAATGGTAGCGGAAAGAGCAACATTACCGAAGCCATTCGTTGGGTGCTAGGCGAATCTTCTGCAAAAAGCTTACGTGGCGGACGAATGCCAGATATTATTTTCGCAGGTTCTGAATCACGTAAGCCATTGAATATCGCAGAAGTGACGATTGTTTTAGACAATAGTGACAATTACTTGCCGATTGAGTATACCGAAGTGAGCGTCACGCGACGTTTGCGACGGACGGGTGAGAGTGACTTCTTTTTGAATAAGCAAGCGTGTCGCCTACGAGATATTCAAGAATTATTTATGGACTCTGGCTTAGGGAAAGAGTCCTTTTCTATTATTTCACAAGGCAAAGTCGAGGCGATTTTTAGCAGTAAGCCAGAAGACCGTCGTGGAGTTTTTGAAGAGGCGGCTGGTGTTTTAAAATATAAGACGCGAAAGAAACAAGCGGAGGCCAAGCTAAACGAAACGCAAGACAATCTCCATCGGGTGCAAGATATTGTCTACGAATTAGAAGAACAGTTAGCGCCTTTACGGGAACAAAAAGAGACCGCACAAGCTTATGTTAAGTTAAAAGAAGAATTGACAGGTGTCGATGTGGCTTACACAGTACAAGAAGTTGTGAAAGCCAAGCAATCATCGGATGAGATCCAGCTTCGTTTGCAAGATGCAGCTGAGAAATTAGAAGACTTACAAGGCGCGATTTTGCAAAAAGAAGAGCTCTTGCTCCGTGCTCGTAGCGAACGGGAGCAGCTCGATGAAGCGCTTGAAGCAGGTAATCAAGAACTGGTTTCGTTAGTGGAGACATTGAAGCAGGCGGAAGGAAAGCAAGAAGTCTTAGCTGAGCGCTCCAAGCATACACTAAAAAGTAGCCAAGAATACCAGGAATTATTAGCCGATGTGGAAGAAAAGTTAGACGCATTGGAAGAGCAAAAATCCACGCAAATTGCTCAGCTTTCTCAGCAAAATGGGGAATTACAAACACTCGATAAGCAGCTGAAGCAAACGCAACAGGAATTAAGCAAGTATGAAAAGTCAACGAAAGAACTAGTAGAAGAGCTACGTGGACAATATGTCGAATGGATGCAAAAGCAAGCCAACGTCAGCAATGAGCGCAAGTATCTTGAACGCCAATACCAACAAGAAACGTATAAAAACCAACAAAATGCCACTGACCAACAACACTATAGGCAAATCTTGACTGAAAAAGAAGCCTTATTAGGTGAGCTAACTGAAAAAATCACTCAAGAGCGCAACGCATTGCAAGCTCAGCGCACAGAGTATAGTCAGCTACAAGCAACAAGTAAAGAGACACAACAAAAATTGCTCGTAGCCCAAAAGCAAATGTACCAGCTAATGAGTGAGCTACAGCAAGCCAAAGCAAGACAAAAAAGCTTGCAAGATCTGCAAGAAAATTACACCGGATACTACCAAGGTGTGCGGATTGCCTTGCAACACCGCCAACAACTTTCTGGTATTTTAGGTGCGGTGGCCGAGCTGATTAAGGTGCCAGGGGATTACACGTTAGCCATTGAGACAGCTTTAGGTGGGGCGATGCAACACATTGTCGTGACGGATGAACAAGATGCCAGACAGGCCATTACGTTCTTAAAAGAGCGCAAAGCTGGTCGTGCGACGTTCTTGCCGCTGACGACAATCAAGGCACGTACGCTTCCGGAAGCTGTGCAGCAACAAGCGCAAGGGCTTCAAGGATTTGTCGGTATTGCCAGTGAGTTACTGACCTATGAGGCCGAACTGACCAATGTTGTCCGCCACTTACTGGGGACAGTCTTAATTGCCGAAGATTTGGCAAGTGCCAATCGTATTGCGCGTATCTTTCAATTTCGCTATCGCATAGTCTCGCTAGAAGGCGATGTGATGAATGCCGGTGGATCAATGACTGGTGGTGCCAATAAGCGCCAACAACAAACACTGTTTTCACAAGGCAAAGAATTAGAACAATTGACCCAACTCGTCAGTCAACGAGACAGCCAATTGCAAGCGACCGAAGCCTATGTGCAAGAGTTGCAAGCGTTACTGAATACGACAAATCAGGCCTTAGAGGACGGTCGCCAGTCTGGCACGGAGCGGCAGTCACAGGAACAAGAATGGGTCTCACAAAAGCAAGTCCTACAAGCGGAAGTCGAGCGCTTGAAAAAAGACCAACAAATTGCTCAATATGAATGGCGCGAATGGCAAACCTTTTTGGCAGAGTATGAAGAAAAAAATGAAGCTTTTGCCAAAGAGCAAATCGAGATTCAAGAGACACTTACGCGAATCCAACTAGATATTCAAACGCTCAATGAGGAAGAAGACGGCATTGAAATTCGCCGGCAAACGGTACGTCAAGAACTGGCCACATTGCAAGCGAAAACGGCAGTGACGAAAGAAAAAGTCAGTCATTTGCAACAAGCGATTTTCCAACTAGATGAAACGATTCAAGAGCAGCAGCAACGTCAAGCCACACTGGAACGCCAATTAGCTGCGCTGTCGCTCGATGATAGTAACCAAGAAGAGACATCAGAGACCTTGCGTGCTCAAGTCTTGACACTCCAAGCCAATAAGCAAAGCGTGCAGCAAGAATTACAAGAAAAGCGTGAACAACGCTATCAACTACACGAGCAAATCCGTAAACAAGACGCTACATTGGCGCAATCCTATCGGGAGCAAAAAGAGGTACTCGGTAAGCAAAAACAAGCCGAAATTGAAAACAATCGCTTGATGGTGACGATTGATAATCGAGCCCACTATTTAGCAGAAACCTATCAGCTATCTGTAGATCAAGCACTTTATCAATACGGCCAACACGTCATTGCCGATGATGCGCAGCAAGTGATTCAGCAATTAAAGCAAAAAATCACCCACCTAGGGCCAATCAATCTGCAGGCCATCGACCAGTTTGAGCAAGTCAATGAACGCTATGAATTTTTGACCACTCAGCGCGATGATCTATTGGATGCCAAAGAACAACTCTGTGCGACAATGGATGAAATGGATGAAGAAGTCAAACAACGTTTTTCAGAAGTTTTTTATGCGATTCGTGAGCAATTCCAACAAGTCTTTCCGAATATGTTTGGCGGTGGGAAGGCAGAGCTTCTTTTCACCAATCCTGATGATTTACTAAATACAGGCATTGAGATTGAAGCCCAACCACCTGGCAAAAAATTGCAAAACTTGAGTCTTTTATCCGGCGGCGAGCGGGCATTGACAGCCATCGCATTGTTGTTTGCCATTATTCAAGTAAGACCAGTGCCATTTTGTATCTTAGATGAAGTGGAAGCGGCGTTGGATGAAGCCAATGTGGTACGCTTTGGCCGCTATTTACAATCTGAACATCACCATACCCAATTTATTGTCGTGACACACCGTAAGGGAACGATGGAAGCAGCCGATGTCTTGTATGGTGTCACAATGGAAGAATCGGGCGTCTCAAAAGTCCTATCCGTTCGCTTAGAAGACGTCAAAGAAGATGGGAAAATCACCAAAAAAGGAGTCGCAAATGATTAAATTAATCGCAATTGATTTAGATGGAACGCTGCTAAATGACAAAAAAGAAATTTCAAAAACCAATCAAGAAGTTTTAGCACAAGCGAAAGCTAAAGGGGTAAAAATTGTATTGTGTACCGGTCGACCTTTAAAGGCGATATTGCCCTATTTGGATGTACTTGATTTAAGAAGTTCAGGCGATTATAGCATTACATTTAATGGTGGCTTGGTGCAAAAAAATGATACTGGCGAAATCGTGGACAAACAAACCTTATCCGTAGCCGATGTGCAAGACTTATTGGCAGTAGCTGAAACGATGGATATGCCGCTTGATGTACTGGCCGATGATGTGGTGCTCTGTTTCCCAACGTCACCTACGCATCAAACGATTTATCCAACACTAAATCCATTACTTGTCTTTCAACCAACTGACAAACAATCTGTATCAGTCAAGACACTGTACAATAAAGCCGTCGTTGCTTATGATCAAGAAGAACTCGATCAATGGATTCCCAAGATACCAGCGGAATTTAAAGAACGCTACGAAGTCATCAAAACGCGTAGCAATCTATTGGAATTTATGCCAAAAGGAGTCACCAAAGCATATGGTATTCAGCTTTTAGCTCAAGAATTAGGGATTGAGCCAGCTGAAGTTATGGCGATTGGGGACGAAGAAAATGATTTGTCGATGATTGCGTATGCCGGTGTCGGTGTCGCGATGGGCAATGCCATTTCGGCTGTCAAAGAAGCAGCTGATGTCGTAACGGCGACCAATGAAGAAGATGGCGTCGCAAAAATAGTAAGTGAGTATGTCTTAGGATAGGAGGGAAATGATGGGTTTTTTTGATAAAATTAAGCGCGCCTTTACCGGTGAAACACCTGAAGAAACGGTAGATACCGTCCAAGAAAAATACGACAAAGGGCTAGAAAAAACACGTAAGACCTTTGGCGAGAGAATGAATGAATTATTTGCCAATTTCCGTACGGTGGATGAAGATTTTTTTGAAGAATTAGAAGAGACGTTGATTGGCGCTGATGTGGGCTTTGACACGGCCATTCGCATTTCTGAATCATTGCGTCAAGAAGTCAAATTACGCAATGCGAAAAAGCCAGCTGAAGTGCAAAATGCGATCATTGAAAAGCTAGTCAATCTCTATGAAGAAGAAGGCATGGATGAAGTAAACGAGCTAGCCATCCAACCAGATGGCTTGACGGTGATGTTATTTGTTGGGGTGAATGGAGTCGGTAAGACGACTAGTATCGGTAAACTAGCGCACCAGTTGAAGCAAGAAGGGAAAAAAATCATGCTTGCGGCTGCAGATACCTTTCGAGCGGGGGCCATTGATCAATTAGTGGTCTGGGGCGAGCGTGCGGGTGTCGAAGTCGTTCGCGGCAATGCGGGCGGTGATCCAGCGGCGGTGGTATTTGATGCGATGCGTCGCGCGAAAGAAGAGCAAGTGGATGTCTTATTGATTGATACGGCCGGCCGTCTGCAAAACAAAGTGAACTTGATGAATGAATTAGAAAAAATTCAACGCATCATCCAACGCGAAGAACCAACGGCACCACATGAAGTGTTGCTTGTTTTAGATGCTACGACAGGTCAAAATGCGATGGTTCAAGCCAAACAATTCAAAGAAACAACCAACGTGACCGGTCTCGTATTATCCAAGCTTGATGGTACAGCTAAAGGTGGTATCGTATTAGCGATTCGCAACGAATTACATCTACCTGTCAAACTTGTAGGACTCGGTGAAGGCATTGACGATTTGGAACCATTTAATCCAAATGAATTTGTCATTGGTCTCTTTAAAGGATTGTTGAAAGAAGAATAACGAAACGCTGCATGTGTACGACTAGATGAGAGCCTATTCGTACACACGCAGTTTTTATTATCACCAAGTTCACAAGTTCTACTACTCCTTTTTTGATTATCTTTGCTATAATGGGTCTATGACAGTATGAAATAAGAGGTGTAAGTATGGATTATCGCGCACTACTATTAGAAGGAAACGTTCAGCCCTTTCTTTGGAAAGCAAGGTATGGAATTGAACGAGAAAGTCAACGTGTGACTGAAGCGGGCCAATTGGTTGCGACAGATCACCCGAAAGCATTAGGCAATCGAACGTATCATCCATATATTCAAACGGATTTCGCCGAAACACAAGTGGAGTTGATTACACCTGTATGTCAGTCGATTCCAGAGTTATTTCGGTATTTAGCTGCTATCCATGATGTCTGCTATCGCTCATTAGAGGACAAAGAAATGCTTTGGCCATTAAGCATGCCCCCACGTTTGCCACAAAAAGAAGAAGAAATTCGACTAGCTAAGTTGGAAAAATTTGAGGACGTACTTTATCGTCGGTACTTGGCGAAAACATATGGACGTCGCAAACAAATGATGAGTGGGATTCACTTTAATTTTGAGTTTGGCGATGAGCTGCTCCAGCGCATGTTTGCCCAACAAACAGAAGAAAAAGACTACCAACAATTCAAGACAGATGTCTATTTGAAAGTAACGAGAAACTATTTAAGCTATCGCTGGTTTATCACCTATTTATTTGGTGCATCGCCCTTAAGTGAACCAAACTTTTTTGTCGGAGCAGCTGGACCGAAAGAACCAGTCCGTTCGCTGAGAAATAGTTCCTTTGGGTACAAAAACCATGACGATGTGCAAGTCCGATACGATACCTTGCCACACTACTTAGAAGACTTGCAACAAATGGTAGAAGATGGGAAGCTTTCTGAGGAGAAAGAGTTCTACTCTTCTGTCCGCTTACGAGGTGGGAAAAAAGTCAGTGACCTAGAACAAGTCGGCATTCATTATATTGAATTACGAAATCTTGACCTTAATCCTTTTGCTCCATATGGTATCTCTGAAGAGCAAGTGGCTTTCTTGCATCTGTATTTGCTCTTTTTACTAGTCAAAGAAGAAGTGACAGATGAAAAAGCCATCAAAAAAGGTTCGCTAAAAAACAATGTCGTGTCCTTGGAACATCCATTACAAGAGTCGGCTTATCAAGAGGAAGCCAAAGCCTTGTTTGCTGAATTGAAGACGTTTATCCAAACCACACGCATGGATGTCTCAGAAGAATTGCTTGAGCAGGTACAACAGGCCATCGAAGATCCTACCAAGACATTGGCTGGTCGTTGGTATCAACAAGCAAAACAGCAGACACAAGCCAAAGAAGCGACAGCAATTGGGAAGTCTTATGAGCAAAAAGCATGGGAAAAGCCGTATCAATTAGCTGGTTTCCGGTCCATGGAACTATCGACGCAAATTCTGTTATTTGATGCGATTCAAAAGGGATTGTCGGTCAATGTATTGGATGAAGAGGATCAGTTTGTTCAGCTTTCAGCACAAGAGCATGTCGAATATGTCAAAAACGCCAATATGACCAGTAAAGACACCTATATCGCGCCTTTGATTATGGCCAATAAAACGGTGACCAAGAAAGTCTTGGCGCAAGCCGGCTTTGTCGTGCCTAGTGGTGGTGAATACGAAAGTGAAGAACAAGCCTTGGCTGCATTTCATGAATACTCTGATCACGGCTTTGTCGTGAAGCCGAAAACAACCAATTATGGACTAGGAATTTCCATTTTTAAAGATACACCAGCGTTCGCTGATTTCCGAGAAGCGGTCCGGATTGCCTTTGCCGAGGATACGGCGATTTTGATTGAAGAATTTTTGCCCGGCACAGAGTATCGCTTCTTTGTGATAGACGGTCAAGTGAAAGCTATTTTATTACGAGTACCTGCGAATGTCGTGGGAGATGGTGTGCATTCGATTGCGGAATTAGTAGCTGAGAAAAATAATGATCCACTAAGAGGGACGAACCATCGCGCCCCACTGGAATGCATCCAGCTTGGCGACCTCGAAAAATTGATGTTAAAAGAACAAGGGTACACGCCAACAGCTGTGCCTGAAGAAGGTGTGACGGTCTACTTACGAGAGAATTCAAATGTCAGCACTGGTGGCGACTCCATCGATGTGACCGATGAATTTCCTGAAGACTACAAAGAATTGGCGATTTCAGCGGTAGCTGCTCTTGGCGCAGTGATTTCAGGAATTGACTTGATCATTCCAGATAAGAATCAGCCAGCAAGTAATCCAGGAGCATACGGTATTATCGAAGCCAACTTTAATCCGGCGATGCACATGCATGTCTTTCCGTATAGCGGGGCTGGTCAGCGCTTGACGATGGATGTTTTAAAGTTATTGTTTCCAGAACGAATCAAAGAGATAGGCCAATAATAAAATCATAGAGTGACAAAAGTAGCTGCTAGAAAAAAAGACCAGGAAATCCAAAAGTTGGCGAAACAACTTCTGGATTTCCTGGTCTTTTGCTTGGAACTGAATGATTCTGTCTCACCCGCATAGCTGTGTTAGTCAAAAAGTTTCCCCCAAAAAGATGGTTTCTTTTCAGAAGTGGGCTTTGACTCGTTAGTCGGATACTTTTCAGCTATATCGATGATTGATTCATCGACGGCTTCACTTGCGACAAGCAGCAAGCCAATCGCATCATCGCTTTTTTGACTACTCGACACGATGGTAAAAGGAATCGCTGCAGCCGCTAGTATCTTGATATAATCAGCTTGAAGAGTGTCGGATACTTGATTGTTCATCAGACAATGTGCATCCTCAAAATCTGTGACGTGCGTTTTCAAGCAGTCTTGTAAGGCTTGATTGCGCATTTGCGCTAACGTCATTTGCAAATAACAGCGTTCACGAAATGTACCTAAGTATTTGCGTTGTTCATCCGGTTTGAGCTGAGGCGTTCCGTAAAGACTGTTGTCTAAATGTTGTTGCAAGTCATCGGCCATAAGAATCCCTCTCTTTCTTATTAAAAATTATAGCAAGAATTGAAAGAAAAAGCGAAATGGAGAAGCCTTTCTTTTATCCGAATGCCCAAAAGTTTGATAGACTAGAGAAAAGATAGAAAAGAGGGATAACGATGGAACTAAGCATTTCAAGTGAAGCACAAGCAGTGATTCAAGCCAAGCTCAAAACGGGTGATCGTCTCTTATTAGACAATGAAGATGGTCATGGCCCTTTTGTCGATCATGCGGTCTCTTGCCAGTTGAACAGTGGCTTTCGGTTATTGCTTGTCTCAGAGGCAATCGATGCAGAATTACTAGCAGATTATTCAATTCAGTTACCGACAGAAATTGGTCCAGTCTTTGTCAAACCGTCAGGCACATTCTTGCTTGATGCAGTCAATTGCTTGATGATTGAGCCTAGCTACAAGCGACTACAGCTTAAATCAGATGGAGGAATTCTATCACCCAATATCCCCATCATACGAAAAGAAAGGGAGGACATCGGTTGAAGCGATTAGCCGTGTTATCGGATGTGCATATCGATATCAATCAACTTGCTGAAACGGAGTGGGCCATGCTGGTTAAGCTATTGCTAGATGAACATATCGATCATGTTCATTTAGCAGGGGATATCGCGAATACTAAGCAATAAGCGTTAGCTTTTGTGGATTACCTTAGTAATTATTTTCCGACGACATTTCATTGGGGAAATCATGAAATGGCGGACCTGACCGAGGGTGAGATTGAGCACTATTTGGATCCAAGATTTTTAAATTTTCGCTTTTTTGCCTTGTCCGACACAACATGGCTACTAGGTATAAATGGGTGGTATGATTATTCCTTTGTTGAAGGGGCGACCCGTGATTTTGAACGACTGAAAAAATTAGCGTGGTATGATCGTTTCATCCAGCGAGAGGCAAGGGATCCTGTGGTGATGCAACAGATTGCGGACAACTTTGTAGCAATCATGCGCACAGTACCCAAAGACAAGCGAGTGATTGTCAGTACGCATTTTGTACCGAATCAGGCATTTGTTCAAACCTTTACCGGAAAATATGCCAAATGGAATCAAATCAATGCCTTCTTAGGTTCGCCAAAGATTGGCCAGATGGCAACAGAATTTCTTCAAATCAAAGCATTGGTCTTTGGTCATACGCATCACCGCTTTGGCTCGGTCCAAGTTGGAGGCATACATTATGAGTGTCGGCCATTGGGCTATGCATATGAGTGGCGGAGTATGCGTGAGGCTTTAAAGCAAAAGCAACAAAAGCAGCTGACTATGGCAGCACTCAAGCGTGAATGGCAACAATCAGCGAAAGAAATGTATCGTTTGTATCCAGAAATAGTGGAACAAGAATTAAAAGCAGCGCTAACCATTCTTCCTTATGAAGAAGAAAAGTAAGAAAGGAATGCAACGGATGTTTACTGAACAAAGCTTTGAAGTATTTGAGATTGCAGGATTAGATGAAAGGATGGCCGCTATTCGTGCCAGCATTCAACCAGTTTTTCAAGCGGTGGGAGAAGAGATACGCGTGCAGCTTGAAGAAAAAGTTGGGCAGCCACTTTATTTACATATTGCGCAGCATCGCAGACGGACGGTCTACCCACCAGAGAGTACTTGGCTAGCAATAGGCACACAAAAACGTGGCTACAAAATGGAAGCCCATTTTCAATTGGCAATTTGGGATGATTATGTTGGCTTGTGGCTGTCAATCATTGATCAGCCGAAAGTAAAAGATCAGCTAGCCCAGCGACTAACCGACCACAAAGACCTAGTGCAAAATTTACCCAAAGATTTTGTGCTATCACCAGATCATACGCAACCAACAGTATATGGATTAAAAGAAATGGACTCATTGTTGGAACGTTTTGCTACTGTGAAAAAAAGTGAACTGCAAATCGGCCGCATTATAAAAAGAAATGACCCCATCTGGCAAACGCCAGCCAAAGCCAAAGAGACAATGCTTGCGACATACCAAACCTTGCTACCACTCTTTCAATTGCTTCACGAGTAAGCTGCGTTCACTTAGCAAAGCCTTAATATTTTGCTATAGCTAAAAGACCAAACCATCCAGCAGTTTTTTTCAACCGTTTGGATGGTTTGGTCTTTTTCGTAGTAACTAAGGGTGAATCACTTTTTTTGTAGCACAAGTATGTCTCAATTTTTTTAATTTTGTGAAAAGATGGGAACGAGTTTCTTCGGTAAGCGGCTATATAATAAGCGAGCAACAAGTGTAGAAGCAATCGTTTTGATGACACCGGCAAGAATAAATGGCAAGAAGCCTTGAGTGAATGCTTGTACGGACGTGATGTGTACCGCAAACTGAAGCCAAATCGTCCCGATAAGCAATGAAAGCAAAGTGCCTACACTATTTGCAAGCAAGACGTACCAAAAAGATTCATTGGTGAGTTCGATTATTTTGCCAATAACAAAAGCTGCCAGTAGGAATGACAATAAATAACCACCAGTCGGTCCAAAAAGTACGCCAATGCCACTCGCTCCTCCAGCAAATACTGGTAAGCCAATCGCACCTAATAGGAGATAGATACCTACAGACCAAGTACCGACTTTGCTGCCAAGCAAGCTGGCGACCACGCCGACAATAAAGGTCTGTAATGTCAAAGGGACAAAGCCAAGGGGGATTGTTACTTGAGCAAAAATGGCAATTACTGCAGCAAAACAGGCTGCTAAGACTTGTTCATGAATAGAGTGTTTCATTTTTTATTCACCTCGTAAACTTTTTTTATTTCTAGGGTTAACCATGAGTGTAGTGTAGCAAGTGGTTAACCAAAAGTAAATATAAAGTTTACGAAATGTGCAAAAAAAGAACATCTCTTTGTGAGATATTCTTTTTGGG
>NZ_GL622241.1:550834-559619 GCF_000185365.1 Enterococcus italicus DSM 15952 | reverse complement strand
TCTTTTTGTTTGTCTTACAGTTTTTGGTTGTAGAATTCGACGATAAGAGCTTCATCGATATCTGGATAAAGTTCGTCACGTTCTGGTAAACGAGATAATGAACCTTCTAATTTTTCATCATCAAAGCTTACAAATGCTGGACGACCAACAGTTGATTCAACTGCTTCTTTCACGATTGTTAAGTTTTGAGATTTTTCACGGACGCCGATTACTTGACCAAGATCTACATGGTAAGAAGGGATATCAACGCGTTTGCCATCAACTGTGATGTGACCATGGTTTACTAATTGGCGAGCTTGACGACGAGTCGTTGCAAGACCAAGACGGTAAACAACATTGTCTAAACGTTGTTCAAGTAAGATCATGAAGTTAACACCGTGTTTTCCTTCTTTAATCTTGCTTGCTTTTACGAATAACGTACGGAATTGACGTTCATTCATACCGTACATATGACGTAGTTTTTGTTTTTCAGTTAATTGTTGACCATATTCAGAACGAGAGCCACGGCTGTTTGGTCCGTGTTGTCCTGGTGCGTATGGGCGACGAGCTAATTCTTTCCCAGTTCCAGATAATGAAATTCCTAGACGACGAGAGACTTTCCAAGAAGGTCCTGTATAACGAGACATTTAAAATTCCTCCAATAAAATATAGTTTGTTGGAGTAAAATAATCCGATGAAACAATCATCACACATGTAGTTTGTTCTTCAATCTTCACCTTTGCAGCCGCGGTTACACAATTGAACCCTAATAGGCAACAAACTAGGGATGTCTGACTATCTTTCTGCTGCATTATTTTACACATCTTTCATATTACTTTACCTGTATAGTATTTGTCAACTTCCAAGTCAGAAAAGGAAGCAAGAAAGCAAGCTTTATTTTTCAGATAATTTGTTTTTCTTTTCACAAAAGTACTTTACAAATGACGCATTGCTGATTAAAATGATGCTAAGACTAATATATAAAGGTGGGGTATGATGAACCCAGTATCACCCTTGTTTGAGAAAATTGATTCTTCCATTTCAAAGAAAGTGGATTTGATCGATACAAGTTACGTAAGGTATGCGGTGCGTGCAATGTTGGCTTGTTTATTTTTGACGTTAGGAACGGGCATTGCATTTGCGGTCGGTATCAAAGCAGAAGAATTGCTACCGGGCAGTGGTAAATTGTTGTATGCATTTATGTTCAGTTGGTCACTTGTGATGATTTTGTATATGAATGCGGAGTTAGGGACGTCTAATATGCTATATATGACAGCTGGTGTCTATCGGAAACGTCTCGGTGCCGGTAAGGCTGCGAAAATTTTGTTTACGTGTATTTTGTTTAACTTGATTGGTGGCGTGTTGTTTGCTTACCTTCTTTCGTTGACGGGACCATTTCAACATGTGGCGAGTGATGGCTTTTTGGTCCATGCTTTATCCGGTAAGCTGGCTAAGTCAACGATTCAGATTTTAATAGAAGGAATGTTTGCTAATATTGTGGTAAATACGGCTGTTCTAGCTAGTATGCGCATGAAAGACGACGGCGGAAAAGTCTGGGCGATTATTTTTATCATTTTTATCTTTGCCTTTTTAGGTTTTGAGCACGTTATTGCTAATTTCCCAGCCTTTGCATTGGGCTTTTTTGTGACTGGTGGCAATTTACCAGGTATGACCATGGGTGCTGTGGCACATAATTTGTTTTTTGCGTTTATCGGTAATTACATTGGCGGCGGCGTAGTGATTGGTTTGGTTTACGCATGGCTAAATAATTCCAACTCACGCTATGTTGATTAATAAGGTAAGACTGTTCTTTTGTTTGATGACAGAGACAGTCTTTTTTTATAGAAAATAGGAAGCGTATTCGTTATGATAGAAAAAAAGGAGTGAACGAGAGAATGGAACGAAAATTAATCGCCTTTGATTTAGACGGTACTTTACTAAACAATCAAAAACAACCGCTGGCAAGCACAGTGGCTGCAATCAATCAATTAAAGCGTCAAGGACATGCCGTGACGATTGCCACAGGGCGTAATCGTCGACTAGCACAGCCGGTCATCGAACAATTAGACTTTGAGCATGCGGTACTGTGCAATGGATCGGTGGCATTTGCTGACCATCAGTTGGTCTATGAGCACACCTTAGCGCCGGATGCATTTGAGCAGTGCTACCGTGATTTATCTGAACGAGCAATAGATGTCGCTGTGATTGGCTTAGATACGACTAAGCGACTGACGACATTTAATGAAGGGCAAATGGATGAGGCGATGTCCTCATTTGGATCGGTCGTGCCGGAGCTTGAAGCAGATTTTTATCAGAAGCATGCGATTTATCAAGGGCTAGCTTTTTATAATGAGACACAGGAGTTCGATACGTCGGTGTATGATACGTTTGATTTTGTTCGTTGGCACCCGGAATGTGTGGATATGATACCTAAGAATGGCTCAAAGGCTGTCACGCTGTTGAAACTGGCTGAGCAGCTAGGGATAAAACAGGAAAATGTGATTGCATTTGGTGATGGCATGAATGATCGCGAGATGCTAAAAGAAGTCGGCTTGGGAATCGCGATGGGCAATTCTTCGGATGAAGTGAAGCGTCAAGCCGATATGGTGACGGCTAGTAATGAGCAAGATGGCATTTGGCAAGCATTGGTCAAGTTAAAGCTAATATCTAAATAATAGTATGGACTACAGGAGAAAACAATCAATCTATCAGACGTTGAATGACGGCGCAAAGATTTGATTGTTTTCTTTTTTTCGCTGAGGGTGTGTAATATGATAAAATAAAGAAGTGTAACGAAGAGAGAAGAGGGAAATAGATGCGAATTATGTTTATTGGTGATGTGGTAGGTTCATTAGGAAGAGAGACCATCACCACCTACTTGCCAAAACTAAAGAAAAAATATCATCCGCAAGTGACCATCGTGAATGGCGAGAATGCTGCCGGTGGTCGCGGAATTACGGAGAAAATATATAAAAAATTTTTACAAGATGGTGTCGATGTCGTCACGCTTGGCAATCATACGTGGGACAATCGCGATATTTTTAACTTTATTGCCGATGCAAAAAAAATGATTCGCCCGGTCAATTTTCCTAAAGAAACACCGGGTGTAGGCTGTGTATATGTCAAAGTAAATGCAAGCGAGCTAGCTGTGATTAATTTGCAAGCCCGGACGTTTATGACGGCGATTGATGATCCTTTTACTGCCATCGATCAGCTATTAGAACAAGTCCACAAGAAGACGACCAATGTCTTTGTTGATTTCCATGGGGAAACGACGAGTGAAAAGCAAGCGATGGGCTGGTATCTAGATGGGCGTGTATCCGCAGTGATTGGCACGCATACCCATGTCCAAACTAATGATGCGCGTATTTTACCAAAAGGCACTGCCTATTTAAGTGATGTTGGCATGACCGGTCCTTATGATGGCGTATTAGGGATGAAGAAGGAAGCAGTGATTGAAAAATTCATTACCGCATTGCCACGAAGATTTGAAGTAATCGAAACTGGACGCAGCATTTTGAGTGGCTGTGTCATTGATATTGATGATTTAACAGGAAAAGCACGTCACATTGAACTCATTCAGATCAGTGAAGATCGCCCGTTTTTAGAATAAGAGAAGGAACGAACCAATATGATAGAGGACCAAAAGATTCAACTCTCGCTAGAACAATTAAATCAGCTGCTTGCGGATTATCCAGCCATTAAAGAATTTCAAGAAATTCAAAAGCAAGCCAAGAAAAACCCACGATTACTAGCGTTAGAAGAAGAAATCAAGCAAGCGCAAAAAGAGGCGGTGCAATTTGCACACTATGGCAAACCTGAGGCAGAAAAAGAAGCAATCCGCAAAATTGATGCACTAACACAAGAGTACAACCAACATCCGGTGGTGCAGCTATACCGAGAATCACTAGCTCAAGCCAATGAATTGCTCCAATATGTGACGCAAACCATCCAAAAAAATGTGAATCAAGCGATTGAGGAGGGGACAAAGCATGCCTCAGAAGACTAAGCAAACACCGATGATGGAGCAATATTTTTCAATAAAAAAAGACTACCAAGATGCGTTTTTATTTTATCGACTAGGGGACTTTTATGAATTGTTTTATGACGATGCGGAAAAGGCAGCGCAAATCTTAGAGCTGACCTTGACCAGTCGCAATAAAAATGCGGATGACCCTATCCCAATGTGTGGCGTGCCTTACCATGCGGCCGCTGGTTACATTGATACATTGATTGAAAAAGGCTACAAGGTCGCTATTTGTGAACAAGTCGAAGATCCGAAGACAACAAAAGGGATGGTCAAGCGAGAAGTCATTCAGTTGATCACACCAGGGACTGTCATGGATGGCAAAGGACTGCACTCAAAAGAAAACAATTATTTGACCGCAGTTATCAAAGATGGCGACGACTATGGCATTGCCTATGCAGATCTGAGCACTGGTGAAATGAAGGCGACAGTCGTCAGTGATGAAGACATTGTCTTTAATGAGTTGGCGACATTGGAGACCAAGGAACTGATCGTTGCCCAGCCCTTACCAGATAATCTGACCAAACGGATCGAGCAGCGATTAGGTGCAGTCATGTCGGTGCAAGCGACCGAACAACAAGTAGGTGGCTTAGCGGATGCAATCACAGAGCCACTTGCTAAGCAAGCAGTAGAATTGTTGCACGCATATTTGCAACGAACGCAAATGCGGCAACTGGGTCATTTGCAGCCAGCCCAATTTTACCAAACAGACCACTACTTAAAAATGGACTACTATTCAAAATATAACCTCGAATTGACACAAGCAATCCGCACGGGGAAAAAACAAGGGACATTATTGTGGTTATTAGATGAAACAAAAACAGCGATGGGTGCACGTTTGTTAAAACAATGGATTGATCATCCGCTGATTCAACAAGCTGCTATTGAGCGAAGACAGCTGCAAGTAGCTTCTCTATTGCATGCTTTTTTTGAGCGGGTTGACTTACAAGAAAGTCTAAAAGGTGTCTACGATTTGGAGCGGCTTGCAGGTAGAATCGCATTTGGCAATGTGAACGGACGCGATTTGTTGCAATTAAAGCATTCCTTGCAACAAGTGCCGCAAATTCAGGCGATTATTGCCGGTATCAATTACGAGGAATGGACTGCTTTGCTGACGGAGTTGACGCCACTAGAAGATGTCGTAGCGCTAATTGATGAAGCCATCGCAGAGGATGCGCCGTTACAAATCACGGAAGGCAATGTCATAAAAGTAGGCTACGACTCGCAATTAGATCAATACCGAGAAGCGATGAGAAATGGAAAGCAATGGTTGGCGGAATTAGAAGCAAAAGAACGACAAGAGACAGGAATTAAAAATCTAAAGGTTGGCTACAATCGAGTATTCGGCTACTATATTGAAATTAGTAAGGCCAATATCGTAAATCTTACCCAGCCAGAGCGCTACGATCGCAAGCAGACATTGGCGAACGCCGAGCGCTTTATTACTCCTGAATTAAAAAAATTAGAAGCACTGATTCTAGAAGCTGAGGAGAGGTCGACTGAATTAGAGTATCGATTGTTTATTGAAGTCCGCGAACAAGTCAAACAAGCCATCACACGTTTGCAAGCACTAGCCAAAGCAATCAGTACGGTCGATGTCTTGCAAAGCTTTGCGACAATCAGCGAACGCTATCAGTACGTCAAACCAAACATGAATCAGCAGCAGAAATTGGCTATTGTCCAAGGGCGTCATCCAGTTGTTGAGAAAGTACTCGGGCAACAAGAATACATTGCCAACGACATTGTAATGGATCAAGAGACGTTCATATTATTAATTACCGGACCGAATATGTCAGGGAAAAGCACCTATATGCGGCAATTAGCGCTGACAGTTATCTTGGCTCAAATCGGGTGCTTCGTGCCAGCAGAATCGGCAGAATTACCGATTTTTGATCAGATTTTTACCCGAATTGGGGCAAGCGATGATTTGATTGCTGGTCAAAGTACGTTTATGGTAGAGATGATGGAAGCCAATCAGGCGTTGCAACATGCGACGGTCAATAGCTTGATTCTATTTGATGAGTTAGGGCGAGGTACCGCGACTTATGATGGGATGGCCTTAGCTCAAGCGATTATTGAATACATTCATCGAGATATCCGGGCTAAGACGTTGTTTTCTACGCATTACCACGAGTTAACGGTCCTAGATCAAGAGCTAGCGCATTTGCGTAACCAACACGTAGGGGCTGTTGAAAAAGAAGGAGAGGTCGTCTTTTTACACAAGATGATGACTGGACCGGCCGACAAAAGCTATGGTATCCATGTGGCTAAGCTTGCCGGCTTGCCAAAAGAGCTCTTAACACGGGCATCAGTGATTCTTCATTCACTTGAATCGCAAGCCCAATCACCGATGGCTCATATAGACGAGCCTGTCGAGCAACTCAGCCTCTTTCAATCACAGCAGCAGTTTGTCTGTGAAGAAGTCACGCAGTTGAATCTCTCGCAAATGACACCGATAGAAGTGATGCTGAAAGTAGCAGAATGGCAAAAAAAATTAGTCGACTAATAAAGGAGGAGCAAGCCAGTGAAAATCAAAGAGTTATCTGAACAATTAGCGAACCAAATCGCGGCAGGGGAAGTTGTCGAACGTCCTGCCTCGGTAGTGAAAGAGCTAGTAGAAAACGCACTAGATGCTGGCAGTACTCAAATTGATATCCTATTAGAGGACGCAGGATTAAAAAAAATACAAGTCGTAGACAATGGAGAAGGGATTGCCGACGAGGATGTCGAGAATGCATTTAAGCGTCATGCGACGAGTAAAATTCATCATCAAGCTGATTTGTTTCGGATTCGGACCTTGGGCTTTCGTGGTGAAGCGTTACCTAGTATTGCCTCGGTATCTGAAATGACTATTGAAACAGCAAGCCAAGGTGCGACAAATGGCTCGATTGTTCATCTCCAAGGTGGTACCATTCTTTCACATAAAATGGGACCTTTAAGAAAAGGAACCAAAATCGTTGTCGAGAATTTATTTTTTAATACGCCTGCTCGTTTGAAATACGTCAAAACATTTCAGACGGAGTTGGCAAATATCGGCGACATCGTTAATCGTTTGGCACTCAGTCACCCATCCGTTGCCTTCCGCTTGGTTCATGATGGTAACAAAATGACACAGACAGCCGGCAATGGTGATCTAAAGCAAACCATTGCGGGTATCTATGGTCTGCAAACAGCTAAAAAGATGTTGGTAATTGCCGCTGACGATCTAGATTTTCAGATAAAAGGTTATATTTCACTGCCAGAAGTGACAAGAGCCAATCGCAACTACTTATCCCTTATTATCAATGGCCGATTTATAAAAAATTACGCCTTGAATAAAGCGATTATTCAAGGTTACGGCTCGAAGTTAATGGTCGGACGGTTTCCAATCGCGATTATCGAGATAACGATGGATCCACTTTTAGTTGATGTTAATGTCCATCCGACCAAACAAGAAGTGCGGCTCTCAAAAGAAACTGAATTGACGCAGTTATTGAAGTCGGCTATTGTAGAAGCGTTAAAAGAACCATCGCTTATTCCAAACGTCGGTCAACAAAAGGAATTCAAGCAACGTTTCCAAGAAAAACAGACAATGGAGCAGACCTCTTTGCCGCTCACGCAAGCAAACGACAAGCCGCTAGTCTATGATGCGGCATCAGGAGATTTTTTTGTCCCGGGGGATACCCAAAAACTAGAGAAAGTGCCACCCACCGATTCTGTGGAGCCCACCTATGAAGCTACACAGCAGCCCCTTGATACAGCTGCGCAACAAACAAGCACGGAAAATAGGACAACCATTCCCAAAATTGCAGAGGAATTGGCTCGTTTTGACGAAACGGTTCATGATACAACGGCGATTTCTGTGCAAATGGTTGAAAAGATGCTTCATGAAAAGCCAAGTACACAGCGCTTTCCAGAATTAGAATATTTTGGCCAGATGCATGGCACGTTTCTTTTTGCGCAAGGAGAAGACGGACTCTATATTATTGACCAGCATGCCGCACAGGAACGAATTAAATATGAGTATTACCGTGAACAAATAGGAGAAGTCAGCCGAGATTTACAAGAGTTAATTATTCCAATTGTGCTAGAATACCCAGCAGATGATTATTTGCGAATCATCGAAGGAAAAGATACATTAGAACAAGTTGGTCTATTTTTAGAAGACTTTGGTCAATATACACTGATTATTCGTGCACACCCGACATGGTTTCCAGCAGGCCAAGAAGAACAAGTCGCCAAAGATTTGATTGATATGTATTTGGCGACGGGAAAAGTAAGTGTCAAAAGCTTCCTTGAAGCAACTGCCATTATGATGAGCTGCAAACGATCCATCAAAGCCAATCATTATCTAGATGATAAGCAAGCACGAGCTTTATTAAAGGAATTAACCACGTGTGAAAATCCCTTTAATTGTCCACATGGTCGGCCGGTTTTGGTTCACTTTACATTAAGTGATATGGAGCGAATGTTTAAACGAATCCAAGATCCACATCAAACAAGAGCAACGGAATAACGACAAGCACTCCTGGCGTATTAACCAGGAGTGTATTTTTTAAAAAAAGTGTTGACGACTGCCGATATCGATGGTAATATAACGAAGTTGACTTGTTACAAGATAGTTAAATACTGATAAAACAGTTTTTAAATCTAAAAAACATATTGACAAATAACATTGCATTTGATAAGATGATCAAGTCGCTAACAAAGGATAACAACTGAGATTTAAAAAATAAAAATTAGTTGTTGACATCACGTTGGAACGATGTTATGATATAAAAGTTGTCACAGCACAACAAT
>NZ_GL622241.1:543570-547335 GCF_000185365.1 Enterococcus italicus DSM 15952 | reverse complement strand
AAATGATAAAGTGAGAATGAGCAATCATTCTCACTTTTTTTGTTTCAATTAGTGAAGCATAGCAATGGACTTTTCCTTAAAAACAGGTCAAACTAATATTACTATACTTAAAGGAGTAGAAAAACATGAGCAAAGAAGACTTAAAAAAGAAATTAACACCAATTCAATATGCGGTAACGCAAGAAAATGCGACGGAAAGACCTTTTACTGGGGAATATGATGACTTTTATGAACAAGGAATTTATGTAGATATTGTTAGTGGTAAGCCTTTATTTGCTTCTAGTGATAAATTTGACGCTGGTTGTGGCTGGCCTGCTTTTTCACGCCCTATTTTAGAAGAAGAGATTCTTGAAAAGAAAGATGAATCGCATGGAATGAGTCGGACTGAGGTAAGAAGTCAGGATGCAGACTCGCATTTAGGACACGTATTTACAGATGGTCCAAAAGAATTAGGTGGACTTAGGTATTGTATTAATTCAGCAGCACTATCCTTTATCCCATTAACTGAGATGGATAAAAAAGGGTATGGAGAATATAAGAAGTACGTTCAGTAATCGAAATTCCTCAGTTCCTTTCTTATTTTTTGTATGATACAATAAAGGGAACGTATGTACAGGTGAGGAGAAAGAATGTACGAATTTATTAAAGGTGTAGTTGCAGATATTCAGCCTAGCTATATAGTACTTGAAGCAAATGGTATCGGCTATCAGCTTGTAATGGGTAATCCTTATCGCTACTCAGGTAAGAAAACAGAGGAAGTAAAAGTCTATGTACACTTGATTGTACGAGAAGATGCGCATACACTATATGGATTTGAAAAATTACAGGAAAAATTATTGTTTCTTCGGTTAATTAGTGTCTCAGGTATTGGGCCTAAAAGCGCGATTGCTATTATGGCTAATGATGACCATGAAGGGTTAATTGCCGCTATTGAATCAGATGATGTCACCTATTTGACGAAATTCCCTGGAGTCGGGAAAAAGACGGCACAGCAAATGATTTTGGACTTAAAGGGAAAACTAGGAGAATTAGCTGGAGAATTGACTGGCAACTTAGCTATGCCACTTTTTGATACAGATACAAGCGCGCTGACCGAAGCGATATCAGCATTGTCTGCTTTGGGGTATTCAGAAAGAGAAATTAAGCGTGTAGAGACTACTCTGAAAAAAGAGGGTGCTCACTCTACGGATGAATACTTGCGTAAAGCATTAAAATTATTAATGAAGAAATAGAGGAAAGTTGAATGGACCGAATGATTTCACCAGAGCCGTCAAATGAAGATTTGAGTTTTGAAAAATCATTACGACCGCAGTATTTGTCACAATATATTGGCCAAGAAAAAGTAAAACACGAATTAGCCATTTATATTGAGGCTGCGAAAAAGCGTGAAGAATCGCTCGATCATGTTCTTTTGTACGGCCCTCCTGGTTTAGGAAAGACAACAATGGCAATGGTGATTGCTAATGAAATGGCAGTCAATATTCGCACAACGAGTGGACCAGCCATCGAGAAACCTGGCGATTTAGTGGCGCTTTTAAATGAGCTTGAACCAGGTGATGTGTTGTTCATAGATGAAATTCACCGCTTACCGCGCGTGGCAGAAGAAATGTTATATTCTGCGATGGAAGATTTTTTTGTGGATATTATGGTTGGCCAAGGCCCAACTGCCCATCCCGTTCATTTTCCGTTGCCACCTTTTACACTAATCGGAGCTACTACGAGAGCGGGGATGTTGTCGGCACCACTACGAGACCGCTTCGGCATTGTCAGTCACATGGAGTATTACCTTGACTCAGAATTAACTGAAATTGTGCAACGGTCAGCCGAGGTGTTCTCGACCGTGATTCAAGAGCAAGGGGCTATAGAGATTGCTCGTCGTTCAAGAGGGACGCCTCGTATTGCCAATCGTTTGTTAAAGCGTGTAAGAGACTTTGCACAAGTGCAACACGATGGCTCGATTACCAAGAGTGTAGCTGATCAGGCATTGGACGTCTTACAGGTGGATCATGAAGGATTGGATTACATTGATCAAAAGTTATTGAGAACGATGATTGAGCTGTATCATGGCGGCCCTGTAGGATTAACGACGATTGCTGTCAATATCGGTGAAGAAACGGAGACCGTTGAAGACATGTATGAGCCATTTTTAATACAAAAAGGCTTCATTCAACGGACAGCTCGTGGTAGAGTGGCAACTGAATTGGCCTATCGACATTTTGGATACCAACAAGAAAACGAGTAGAGAGATGTGAGGTAGGTTATGGAGAGTAGACGAACTAAGGAACGAATTGGTGGGGTATTTGTCGATTTATGCGAGGCACGAGGCTTTTCAAAAGTCAGTGTGCAAGAAGTATCAAAATTAGCGGCTATTAATCGTCAGACCTTTTATTACCACTTTACAGATAAAAAAGAACTTCTTCGATGGGTGTATTATCAAGACGCTTTAAAATATTTGAGCCTTGAGGTTGTCCATCTTGAAAATTGGGAAGAGCAAACATTAAAAATGCTACAGGCGATGAAAGCCAAACGCTATTTTTATCGCAATATGATGGATGATGCACGCGATGTGTTTATTACTGAGTTTTTCCGCTTAGTGAAGGAGCATTTCGCGCAGTTATTCAAGCAAGTCGATCAAGAACAAGTACTATCAACAAAAGACTTGCAATTTTATAGCTGCTTTTTTTCTTATGGTTGCTGCGGTATTTTAGAAAATTGGATTGTAAAGGATTATCGAGAGTCACCGATGGAGATTGCGAGCCAGCTTTTTCAATTAGCAAAAGATGTGGAGTTGTTTTCGTATCGACTGTTTCAACAAGAGGAGGAATAACATGCAACGAGTGCTATTTGTTTGTCTAGGCAATATTTGTCGTTCACCAATGGCAGAGGCAATTTTTGTGCAGGCGATAGCAAAAGAAGGATTGTCTATTGAAGTAGCTTCTGCTGCGACAAGTCGTTGGGAACATGGAAATCCCGCACATCAAGGCACCAAAAATGTATTACAGGCGCGAGGATGCGAGACAGATCAGCTAGTTTCAAGCCAGATTGCACCGAATGATTTTCTAATGTATGATTGGATTATTGGAATGGATCAGCAAAACGTACATGATTTAAAGAAACTAGCACCAGCTTATGTTCAAAAAAAGATTCATCTCTTTATGAGTGTTGTCCCCGGTCAAGAAACAACAGGTGTACCAGATCCTTGGTACACTGGGGACTTTAAGGAAACTGAACGATTGATTGATGAAGCACTACCTTATTGGTTACAAACGTTTAAAGAAAACCAGTAGTTAGGAGGGAGAAAAGTGGAAAAACGACGATCGCTTCAAGTAAAGATGGGGCAATTATGGACAGATTCGTCAAAGAATTTTCTCGACCGCTTTTTAACAGATGAGGCAGACAAAGCGGATGCTTTTGCTCAAGCGGAAGACTTTTCTCAACGCTTACAACTAGCATCCGAATACAAATTATTGGTGGTATTGCAAATTCAGACCAAACAAATGAAGTCTCCGGAGACCATTTCAGGATGGGTACTTAAGAAACGAATCAATGGCTGCCAAATTATTTTAAAGCTTTTAGATGACCCAATGCAATGGCGGATAGTCGACATTACATCAATCAAAAAAATGAGCCAATCTCCTTTAATGAAAGAAAATCGGCGCGATGAAAAGCTGTCTTAAGATCGTTTATTATTAAAAGAGGTTGTGAAAATAGTTAATTCAAAAAGACCATAGAATCCAAAAGTTTGAAAAATAACTTCCGGATTTT
>NZ_GL622241.1:488511-542357 GCF_000185365.1 Enterococcus italicus DSM 15952 | reverse complement strand
CCCGGATTTTCTGGTCTTTTAGCTTGTAGATAACGATTCCGTCTTAGACTTTTTATTACTGTTGTTTGTTTCGTTCGATTGCTGTCCAAATTAAACCAAGTACAAATCCTATGATAGCTGGAATCACCCAACCTAAGCCAATAGAAAACAATGGTAGGTAGCCTTTTGCAAAAGAGAGTAAGTGAGTGACAAGAGCCGTCTGCTGCCATTGACTAGGAGCAACATTCAATCCATCAAAGATAGCAGCAAGCAAAGTAAAATAAGTTGTCAGTTGATACACACGTGGCGCGTGTTGAAAAAGCGGACTTAAAAGTGCCAATAAAATTAAAGTAATAGCCAGTGGATAGAGAAACATCAGCACTGGTAGGGAAAGCTCAATAATTTTGGTTAAACCAACATTGGCAAAAATACATGGGAGCACACTTACACTGATGGCAAAAAACGCATAGCTACGTTTGGGAAACAGCTCGACAAAAGTCTCTGAAAAAGCAGAGATGAGTCCGACAGTTGTTTTTAAACATGCGACAATGACAATCAATGCCAAGATAATTGCTCCGTAGATTCCCAGATAATACGTTGAGACTTGGGCGAGTGCGATACCACCATTGGCACTCACGGCAAACTTACCTACGCTCATCGCTCCAAGATACGCTAAAAAAGTATAGATGATACCCATTAGGAGTACGCTGATACTACCAGCACGGACGGTATCTAATGCAATCACTTTTGGCTGAGTGACGCCCCGCTGACGAATGGTAGTCACAACAATAATTCCAAAGGCAAGGGCTGCAAGGGCATCTAAAGTATTGTAACCTTGAGTAAATCCGGTCATAAATGCATTTTGTTGGTAAGTAGCACTTACTGGCATGACTGCCACGGAACCGATTGGGTGTAAGAAAGCTACAAGCAGCAAAATACCTAGTAGGACTAAAAAGATTGGATTTAAAAATTTGCCGATATAAGCCATCAATTTGGACGGTTTACGGGCAAACCACCAAGCAGCGGAGAAAAAGAGAATACTAAAAAGAGCCAAAGCAACTGGTTGTTGATTAGTACTTAAAAACGGTGCGAGTCCAATCTCAAAAGAAGTCGTTGCTAAGCGTGGTAAGGCAAAAAATGGTCCAATTACGAGATAAAGTAAAATGGTGAAGAGGTAGGCATAGCGTCTTCCGACACGTTGCGCCAAATCAAATAGACCAGTACTTTTCGAGAGTCCTATCGCAATAATACCTAAAAATGGTAAGCCGATACCTGTAATCAAAAATCCTAAATTTGCCTGAAAAACAGCTGCACCAGCTTCTTGTCCCATGTGTACAGGGAAAATCAGATTTCCTGCTCCGAAGAACATTCCAAATAACATCGAACTAATAAATAAATAATCTTTTTTTGTTAATTTTGTTTCCATCATTTCGTTCCTTTCTTTCCATTACTGTAAACGTATCAGAAAGTACGTAGTTGTGCAACAAAAGAAAATGAAAAGATGAAGCTAATGAAAAAAAGCTAGGTCAAAAGACTGTTCGCTCCGAGCGAGAAGGTCAAACCAGTTTGACTTATCGCCTAACTACAAAAAAGAAAACCCAAAAGTTTGAGTAACAACTTCTGGATTTTCTTTTTTCTAACTAGTTTTGTCTGGGGCTTGTTTTAATCTTTAGTTTGTTTCAAGCACCCGAGCGAGAAAGGCTTTGGTGCGTTCTTCTTTCGGATGGACAAAAATATCTTCTGGCGTGCCTTCTTCGGCAATCACCCCTTTGTCCATAAAGATTACACGATCAGAGACGTCACGGGCAAAGCCCATCTCATGTGTCACGATGACCATCGTTAAGCCTGTTTCAGCTAAAGCTTTCATCGTCAATAAGACTTCACCAACCATTTCTGGATCCAGAGCGGAGGTGGGTTCATCGAACAACATGACATCAGGGTTCATAGAAAGTGAACGAGCAATGGCAACACGTTGTTTTTGACCACCGGATAATTGCGCAGGCTTGGCAGAGACGTAGCGGCCCATCCCTACTTTTTCAAGATTTTCAATTGCAATTTTTTTGGCTTCTTCTTTGCTACGTTTTAAGACGGTCACTTGGCCGCTCACGCAGTTTTCTAAGACATTCATATTATTGAATAAGTTAAATGATTGGAACACCATGCCAAGATGGGTACGATATTTTGGTAAGTCATAGTTTTTTGTTAAGACATTTTCACCTTTGTAAAGGATTGCACCACTGGTTGGTTTTTCTAGTAAGTTAATGCAACGGAGTAAGGTCGATTTACCTGAACCAGATGAACCAATGATAGTGAGTACTTCACCTTTGTTTACTGTTACATTGATATCTTTTAATACTTCATTTTCACCGAAGCTTTTTTTCAAATGATTAATTTCGATCATCGCTGTCATAAGTTTCTCTCCTTAATTTTGTTGAGAATCCAAGTCATCTATTTTTACGTAAGATGAAGGGCCATCCATTTTCTTTTCCATCAAGCGCAGGAGTTTCGTCGCGCTAAGTGTCATTACTAAGTAGATGATACCAATGATGGTGAATGTAGGGAAGAATTGTAGATTGGTACCCGATGCGACCGAACCGGCAAAGAATAAGTCTGTTACGCTGATAACACTCAAAACAGCTGTGTCTTTAATGTTGATGACTGTTTCATTTCCGATTGCTGGCAAAATATTACGCAAGACTTGTGGCAAGACAACTTTTGTCATGGTTTGACGGTGGTTCATGCCGATCGCTTGAGCGGCTTCAAATTGCCCTTTATCGACGGCGAAAATTCCTCCACGAACGATTTCAGACATATATGCCCCTGTATTGATTGAGACAATCAGTAATGCTGCGACAGTCCGATTCAAATCAATATGGAAAGCGAGCGCTAATCCATAGAAAATAACCATTGCTTGAACCATCATCGGGGTTCCGCGGAATACTTCAATGTAGATAGTCAAAAAGCCGTTAAACACTTTTTGGAAAAAGCGTGAGACTGGATTCTCAGAAACTGGCAACGTGCGAAAGACGCCGACTAATAGGCCGATAATCGTACCTGCAAAAGTGGAAACAACGGCTACGAATAAAGTTAAGGCAGCACCACTCAAGAAAAGTTTCCAGTATTGTTGAATGATTTGTTTAAAGGTCGTGAGTAAGCCGCTGTCTTGTTCGTCAGAAGCTGTCGGTTGTTCCTCAATCGCTTGGTCCATTAGTTTGGTACGCTCACTTGAAGAGATCGTAGCAAGGATTTCATTTACTTTTTCAACATCTGAATCGCCTTTGCGCATACCGACTGCTACTTGCACGTCTTCTGCATTAGTTTGGAAGCCATTTTCTTTTGAAAATTCAAGCATTTTAAAGTCTTTATTCACATTGGTTGCAGTGACGCCTTCTGGTCGTTCACTAACATAACCATCAATTACCCCTGAAGCTAAGGCAACTCGCATGGAAGAGAAGTCTTTTTGTGCTTGTTGTTTGTCTACATTTGGAATTTGGTCAATGACAGAGTAGTGGAAGGTATTTAACTGTGCGGTAATTTTTGCGCCAGCTAAATCATCAATACTTTTTGCATTGGCATATTTGCCATCTTTATTTACAACGACGACTAATTGTGACTCGTAGTACGCGTCAGTGAAATCAATTTCTTTTTTGCGTTCCTCAGTGGGAGACATCCCAGCAATAATGGCATCAATTTTTCCTGATTGCAACGCTGGCACGAGGCCATCCCATTGTGTGGGCACAATCACTAATTTTTTTCCTAGTTTATCGGCAATTTTTTGTGCGATTTGGACATCGTAGCCTCCAACGTATTTTTGACTAGAAAGTTCTACTGTATGTGCTCCAGGACTTGTCTGAGTCCAGTTAAACGGCGCATAAGCAGCCTCCATCCCTACTCGAAATTCGTCTGCTGGGGTTTGTTCATCTGCATACGTAGAAGGGACTATCAAAGCCAACAAGAACAAAAGGCCCACAAAAAGTGACGAGCATAAACCAAACTTTTTCATTTTTTTCTTCCTTTCTTTTTGACGAGACATTCATGACGACAACAAAAAACAGCCGTACTCCATGATTGGAAAACGCCTGTAAAATAGTTTACAAACCTATCACAAAACATAGCGCACCTTAGCGAATTGCTAAGACAGTTCGTAAGTTATTTACTTACGACCCAACCACACTTTTTAAGCAAAAAAGTGTCATTTCGGCGATGTTCCCTAGGCCTGTTTCTACGTGTTGCTCCACTCCACAGGATTAATGAACCTCGCGACCTCTACCTCGATGTTGAAGGTAATCTCGTATGAAATTAATGTTCTAAGCTAGGATAGTAGAAAAGACGCACTTTGTCAATAAAAAATAGGGATTTCCATTGAAGGAAAGCCCTATTTAGTCTACTTAATTTGCAGTTTGTGGCTTAGGTTCTTTGCCAAGAAATGCTTGTAGGACAGTCATGACAGCTAAGATCGCCATCAATAGGTAAACAAAGTTTGAATACTGAGTAATTCCCCAGCCCCAAGTGTGATAGACAACAATTAAAAGTGCTAACACAATGAATGAAAGAACATTAAAAAAACCAAATGCCCATAAATTACCATTTTCTTTCCGAGCAAAATAAAAGATAGAAAAATAAAGGCTAATCGCAATCCAAGCAATGTTAATAAAAATCAAACCCCAATAAAAAATTTCAGCTAACATCTATTTTCACCTCGCTTATATCATCGTTATTGTATCACTTTTTGTGAAGAATGTCATGAGTGTATCTTGTTTTCTTCCTTTGTTGGCCAGAGTTAACAAATCGACGATCAGCACGTATAATAGCCATGAGGTGAGTAAAATGACAAAAGAAACAGCAATGATTGAACAACTTTTACAAGCTAAGTCGATTACGTTTTTGACAGGTGCAGGTGTGTCGACACCTTCAGGAATCCCTGATTACCGCTCGTTGCATGGTATCTACCAAGGACTTGATCAACCAGAGTATTTGCTAAGTGCGACCTGTTTAAAGCGAGAGCCGGAGAAGTTTTATTCTTTTATCAAGCAACTGTACCATCCGGATGCACTGCCAAATGTCATTCATCAAACCATCCATGAATTGGAAAAAACGCACAATGTGTGGGTCGTTTCACAAAATATTGATGGGCTTCATGATCGAGCAGGTTCGACCCAAGTCGTGAATTTTCATGGTTCATTGTATCATGTGTATTGTCAATCGTGTGGTAAAGAAGTACCTTATGCGGACTATCTTGCATCTGATCGTCATCTGTGTGGTGGTAGACTAAGACCGGCAATTGTTTTGTATGAAGAAGGCTTCACACCGCAAACCATCAAGGAAGCTGTCCGTGCGGTAGAAGCAGCCGATATAGTGGTGATTGTCGGAACAACTTTTCAAGTGCATCCATTTTGTGATTTAATAGAATATAAACAAAAAAATGCCCAAGTGTTTGTTGTCAATCAAACACCAATTCATTTAAGAGGACAAAAGGAACAGCTGATTGGCAATGCGGTTGATTTTTTTCAAGCATTATATCAGAAATTAAAGGAGGCCCAACCGTGAAAAGTGAAAAAGAAAAGATGATTGCTGGCGAATTGTATTTTTCAGCCGATCCAGAATTAGAAGCTGATCGAGCATTTGCTAGAGAACAAATGGCGGTAATTAATCAAGAAACCAACAATGATATACGAGAGCAATTATTAAAGGAAACATTTGGCCATGTCGAAAATCATATTTACATGGAACCAAATGTTCGGTTTGACTATGGCTACAATATTTCAGTCGGGAAAAATTTTTATGCGAACTTTGATGTGACGTTATTGGATGTTTGCCCGATTACGTTTGGGGACAATTGCATGGTCGCACCTAATGTTCAGCTCTATACTGCTAGCCATCCACTTCAGCCGGCTAAACGCAATAGTGGGTTAGAGAATGGACAACCGATTACCATCGGGGACAATGTTTGGCTAGGTGGCGGTGCTATTATTTTGCCTGGTGTGACATTAGGTGATAATGTCGTGGTCGGTGCCGGGAGCGTCGTGACGAAGTCGTTTCCTGCCAATGTCGTTATAGCAGGCAATCCTGCTACAATCATCCAAGAGTTGGCAAGTGATGACGCACAACCCTTGAGCGCAAAAAGAAAACAAATCGATGCTATTGATCAAAAATTGGTCCATTTATTGGAAGAACGCATGATGGTGGTGACGGCTATCTCAGAGGAAAAACGTCAGCAAAAAATTGCCGTCTTAGACAGCAATCGAGAAAATGAGGTGTTACAGGCTGTTCGCCGTGAAGTGAAACAGTCGGACTTTGAAGAAGCCATTGTCGATACCTTCCGTGATGTCATGAAGCATTCACGGACGTTCCAATCACAGCAAATGGAGGACAAGTGATGGATGGAGAAACGCGACGTCAAGACATCATGGAGCAATTACGTATGTCTGACCAGCCGCTTAGTGCGAGTCGCTTGGCTCAAAACTATGCGGTAAGTCGGCAAATTATTGTCGGGGATATTGCGTTATTACGAGCGAGTGGGGAAGCGATATTGGCAACTGCGCGTGGGTATCTACTTGAAAAAGAGGAGCAAGGTGTGGTCGCAAAAATCGCTGTCTGTCACCGTCCAGAACAAGTCGAAGAAGAGTTAACGACGATTGTTTCTCTTGATGGTGAAGTAGTCGATGTGATTGTCGATCATCTGCTTTATGGCGAATTACGAGGTAGCTTAGGTATTCGCACGCAAGAAGATATTGCGACATTTTTAAAAGCCTACGCGGCTAGTGAAGAAAAGCTGCTCTCCAATCTTACCAATGGCGTTCACCTCCATACGGTGCGCTGTGAATCGATGGAGCAAGTCGGCAAAATTAAGCAAGCTTTACGTAAGAAAAACCTATTATTTGAAGAATGAAACATTTTGTTGCTCCATGAATCACATGAAAAGACCAGAACATCCGGTTGGGTGTTCTGGTCTTTTGGCTTGTAGTGAAAGGCGTTTCTTATAGTAGGTCTTTATACAATCGGGCGACATTTTGATAGCCTATTGCATCGATTTCGCGAGCGGTAAAGCCATTTTTTTGCAGGGCATCTACCAGTAGTTCGAGGGCTAAAATATCTGGTAAGTCCTCACTCGGACGAATACCGTCAAAGTCAGACCCAAGACCAATGCAGCCCAAGCCACCGATATTTTTTAAGTGATCCGCATGTTTGGCTAATTGGACTGGTAGCGAAAGCGAGGAGTCAAAGGTAATGAAATCGGCAAAGTAATTCAGACCGATAACGCCGCCACGCTCGGCAATCGCTCGGATAAGTTCATCGGATAAGTTGCGACTGTGCGGGCATAGGGATCGGCAGTTCGAGTGGCTGGCGACAAAAGGCACAGGTGTCGTCGCCAAGACATCCCAGACAAGCTGATCAGAACCGTGCGAGACATCAATGATCATGCCTAATTCAGCCATGCGTGTCACGATGTCTCTACCAGCAGCCTTTAAGCCTTTTTGCGCAAGATTGGTCAATATTTGTGTAGCCGGATCGACATAGTTGGCATTGGGAAAGCCAAGTTCATTTTCCATATTCCAAGTCAATGTCAGCATGCGGACACCATCTTGGTAACATTGCTCCAGACGATCGATGCGACCGGCAAGCGGTGCACCTTCTTCCATCGTGAGCATCGCGCTCAACAAGTGCTCGTTTTGATTGCTAATATAGTCGTCGTAAGTCAGTACTGGCCGAATCAAGTCTTGATTGGCAGCTAGTTCAGCTTGATAAATGGCAAGCATTTCTTGGTAACGAACATACGGATCAGCAACCGTCCCAAGCTCAATAAAAATTGCAAAGTTTTGTAGGTCAATCAGGCTTTTTTTCATGCGCTGTAAATCAATCTGGAACGTATTTTCGTTTAACTTTGTACCTGGGTGCTCATAAAGCTTTAGTAAGGTATCACAATGCATATCAATAAACATCAACTCATCCCCTTCATAAGAAAAAACCTTGCAAAAGGCATCTACATGCTTTTTGCAAGGAAAATGAGCGCCTCATTTTTTTATTCGAGTACTAACACGCCTTCTTTGATTGCAAAAGGATTGTCTGCGTTAATGCGATCATAAAATAAGACACCATTCAAATGATCGATTTCATGTTGCACCACGATCGAAGGGTAGTTTTTTAGCCGAATCTTGTGAGCCGCACCCGTCTCATCCTGATAAGCAATCGTCACACGTGCATGGCGCACGACGTATCCTGGTACATCGCGATCGACTGACAGACAGCCTTCGCCATCACCCAGACATGCATCCTGTACAGAATGACTCACAATTTTTGGATTGTATAAGACACCAGCAAATTCTGGTTCGCCATCCTCTTGTTCACTTGGTACAAGTACGGCAATCATGCGTTTTGAGACGTTGACTTGTGGGGCAGCTAAGCCGACACCACCGCGTAAATGCAACTCTTCTGCTTTGATTGGATCTTGACTATTTACCAAAAATTCGAACATGTCCTTTCCTAATTGTTGTTCTTGCTCTGTCAGTGGGAAGGTTACTTCTTTTGCTATTTCTCGGAGAGTAGGATGTCCTTCACGAATAATTGTATCCATTGTTATCATAAAAAATCCGCTCCTTTCTTGAATTTCCATTTTATAGTTTACCACAAATGACAGGAATTTGCCGCACGTAGAATTATTGGTTCGATAGCTGGTCCATGGTATAATAATGAGCAAAGTGGAGGATGGATACATGACATTAACAGTAAAGCAAGTAACAGGTGGCTATGGCCAAGTGCCTGTCTTAAAAGATATCTCCTTTGAAGTGAACAATGGGGAACTAGTCGGCCTCATCGGGCTAAATGGAGCGGGCAAGAGTACGACGATTAAAGAAATTATTGGTCTGTTACAGCCCATCAAAGGTACTATTGCCGTCGATGGCTTACGATTGAGTGAAAATGCAGAAGCGTACCGCAAAAAAATCGGCTTCATTCCAGAAACACCGGTCTTGTATGAAGAATTGACGTTACGTGAGCACATCGAAGTCACAGCGATGGCCTACGATATTCCGAAAGAAGTGGCCTTTCAGCGCGCAGAAAAATTATTGACGACCTTTCGTTTGGAGAAGCGTTTGGAATGGTTTCCGGCTAATTTTTCCAAAGGGATGAAGCAAAAGGTCATGATTTTGTGTGCCTTTTTAGTAGAGCCGAGTTTGTATATTATTGATGAGCCGTTTTTGGGATTGGATCCATTAGCGATTCATGCGCTATTAGAATTGATGAATGAAATGAAGCAGACTGGTGCTGGTATTTTGATGTCGACGCACGTCTTAGCCACAGCTGAACGCTACTGCGATCGTTTTATTATGTTACACAATGGCCAAATTCGCGCACAAGGCTCGTTAGTCCAGTTGCAGCAAGCTTTTGACATGCCTCATGCTTCTTTGGATGACCTATACCTGGCTCTGACAAAGGAGGAAGCGTAATGCGCATTTTTTTTCAGCAAAGAATGCACGCCCATCAAAAAAACATACAGCGCTATTTAAAATACGTTTTTAACGATCATTTTGCGTTATTAATGACGTTTTTACTAGGTGCTGCGGGCCTATTGTATTCAAATTGGCTTAAATCATTAGATAGCTCATTTGTATATGGAAAATGGTTGCTCATCGTGCTATGGGCTTTCGCTGTGACAGTGGGTCGCTTTGCTTCCTTGACGCAACTGGCCGACCAAGTATTCTTATTGCCAAAAGAAACACAAATGCGTCCGTATTTGACTAGCGCGAGACGTTATTCTTCTGTGCTGCCACTTGGCCTAGGGATTTTGATTATAGGTGCAGGGATGCCCTTGTATGTCGTCCTTACGAAGCAGCCGTTCACCATGTTCTTTGTCTTTTTGCTACAATTTCTATTTTTAAAAAGCAGTCATTTGTACTTGCAGCAGCTAGCATTTTTTCAAGATACGAAGCAACTGCAACAAGGGATGACCGCTTTCTTTTGGCTGAGTAATGGTGCGTCGTGGCTTTTGGCGCTATTTTGGACACCTTTTGCGGGCTTGGCAGTGGCTGGTGTGGGCTGGTTGGTCATGGTCCAGCTGACGTGGCGACAGCTACATACGCCGCTGGACTGGGAGATGCTGATTGCGACGGAGCAAAAGCGTTTGTACGGAATGTATCGCTTCATTAATTTATTCACGGATGTCCCGCAGATTACAGCGACAGTGAAAAGACGAAAGTATGCCGACTTTTTGTTGCGCTGGATTCCAGCGCGCCAGCAAGAAACCTACACATACTTATATATGCGTCGTTTACTGAGAGGCTCTGAGTATAGTGGGTTAGTCGTGCGTCTTTTGCTCTTAGGTGTAATCGCCTTATGGTTTGTTCAAGTTTGGTGGGTGGCACTGGTCGTCGGAGTGGTTGGCTTATATTTAATTGGCTTTCAATTATTACCATTGGCGCAACAATATCAGTATCAACCATTGACGCAGCTTTATCCAATCAAGCGTGACGTTCAGCTGAAGTCTTTTCAAAAAGTTGTCGGTTTAGTTTTATTATTTGTGACGCTTGTATTTGCCGTCGTGGGGAGCATGAAGCAGGTGTCAATGATGTATACATTCTTTTTTTGGATTGGACTACTTTCATTTGATGGCCTTTTTTGTTATGCTTATTTGCCGATGTGTTTAAAGAGACTGTAGAATCGCATAATGTGCTTGACGATACTATCATAGGCGACTAGAATAATAAGTACTGTGAATTAAGGGGAGAAACTCGATGGATATGCGTTTTGATAGCGACTGGTATCTGCAACCAATCAAAGGAGATACTGGCAAAGCATATATTGGGAAAAAAGCGGATGATAAAGTGTTTATCAAACGGAATACAACACCGATGTTGGCAGCCTTGGCTAAAGAGGGCATCACTCCCAAGCTGATCTGGACCAAGCGGACAGGCAATGGTGACACATTATCTGCGCAAGAATGGCTAGAGGGAAGAATCTTGACCTCTGAAGAAATAGGCAAGCGCAATGATGTGATTGATGTGTTGTACCATTTGCATCATTCGAAGTCTTTGCAAGAAATACTCGCAAAAGTAGGCGGTAAAACGGTGACACCGCAAAAACTATTGACCGGTTATTTTACAGATTTACCAACAGAACTTGGCAACAATGAGTTTTTGATGTTGGTTCATCAATATATGGAAAAAAATCTTCCCACCTTTAAAGCAAATGAAAAGACAGTCGTGCATGGCGATGTGAATTATCGCAATTGGTTGGTCTGCCAGAATTATTTGTATTTGGTGGATTGGGATTCGATTATGTTTGCCGATGCGGCCTATGATATTGGCACGGTCTTGGGTCATTATTTACCTGTCTCAAGTTGGAGTCAGTGGCTGATGAGCTATGGTGTGCAGCCGGATGTGGGAATGCTAGAGAAGACGTATTGGTATGCGTTACTGAGTGTATTACAGGAAGCGAAAAAGCAATACCGTCGTGGAGCAATCAAAGAAGCAAATGAAGAAATACTTCAATTAAAAAGAATATATAGTGGCTAAATCAGGTGGCGTCCTCATTGCAGGAGACCACCTCATTTGTTGAAAAGGAGCGAAAAACATGCGCGTTCGTAAACGCAAAGGAGCAGAAGAGCTACTCGCGGAAAACCCGCAAATCGTAGTAGCAAACCCCGAGGAATTAAAAGGAAAGTGGCAGCAACGCTTTGCAAAAAAGCAACCCATTCACATCGAAATCGGAATGGGCAAAGGACAATTTATTACTGGTATGGCTAAAGCTCATCCAGATATCAATTATATTGGAATTGATATGCAAGTCAGTGTCGTATCTTTTGCACTTGATAAAGTACTTGCGGATACTCTACCAAATGTGCAACTACTGCACGTGGACGGCTCAGCCTTAACGAACTATTTTGCTGATGGGGAAGTCGATCAGATTTATTTGAACTTTTCTGATCCATGGCCAAAGACCCGTCACGAAAAACGTCGCTTAACGTCAAAAGATTTCTTAGCTGTCGATGAACAAATCCTATGTAATGAAGGGGAAATTCATTTTAAAACCGATAACCGAGGCTTGTTTGAATACTCTTTAGCAAGCTTTTCGCAATATGGGATGATTATAAAGCAAGTGTGGTTAGATTTACACGCCTCAGCAGAAGCTACGAATAATGTGATGACGGAATACGAAGAAAAATTTTCCGCCAAAGGACAGCCCATCTATCGTGTAGAAGCAGTCTTCCCTAAAAAATAAAGATGAAATGAAAACAGTCCGTTGAGGGCTGTTTTTTTTTGCGTATGTATTAGTGGAGGGAGAAAATGATGGATATTCTAGAACAGTCAAACGAATTGATTCAGTATGGTGTCGATCATCAGCTGCAAGACTTATATCTCTATGTAGATGCGCAAAAAGGAGTGGCCAAATTTCGCAAAAATGAGCAAACCTTCGTCTATCAATCGTACGCGAGTCAAGAAGCGCGGCAACTGATATCGCGCTTTAAATTTTTGGGTGAGATGGATATCGGTGAGACCCGTAAAGCACAACTTGGTGCAATTACGTACCAATTGAATGAGCGGTCAGTTCGCTTGCGATTATCAACCGTTGGCGATTATCGCGGCTTTGAGTCTTTAGTTATCCGCTTTTTAGTGAATACTGACCATGAATTTACTTATGAACAAGTCGCCACCTATGATGAACTGGTCTATGATGTAGCCAATCAAAACGGCCTCTTTCTTTTTAGTGGAGCTACTGGTTCGGGCAAAACGACGTTGATGTACCATTTAGCCAAAAAGTTGGGCGGACAAGTGATTACCATCGAAGACCCAGTAGAAATTGAAGAACCAACATTTTTACAGCTACAAACCAATGACACGATAGGCCAAACATACGATCAACTGATTAAGCTTTCATTGCGTCATCGGCCGGATTTACTATTGATTGGAGAAATTAGGGACTCCTTGACGGCGCATGCGGCAACTCGTGCGGCCTTGACCGGTCACCAAGTGTTTGCGACCGTTCATGCGAAAGGTCAAGAAGAAACAGTCGCTCGCTTGCTCGAATTAGGGTGTAGCCAATGGGAGATTGACAATTGTCTGAAGGGCATCATCTATCAGCGCTTGCAGTCAGTCGATGACAAAACGACACCCATCATTTCTTATAAACCATATGAAAGTGAGCGTAACAGATGAAAAAGCGGCCATCAAAACGAAAGCAGCAAAAAGAGGTCACGCGTTTTTTAACGATGTTACTGTTGCTTTTAAAAAATGGGTTTCGACTTCAAGAGAGCATCGAAATTATGCAGCGAAGCAAGCAGCTGTCGACTGCGATGTTGGAGAAATTTCAAGCTGTTTTGACACAAGGAGAAGGATTGTCGCAGTGCTTTCAAGCGATTGGCTGTACCAATAAGGAGGTGAGTCAGCTGTATTTTGCAACAGTCCATGGCAATCTCACGCTCACCTTGACGACGATTGTCGATCAGCGCAAGCGGCTAGCCAAGCAAAAGCAAGAGCTGCTAAAAGCTAGCGCCTATCCACTCGCATTGATAGGTATGGTTATTTTCTTGCTCGTGGGGATGAATGTCTTCTTTCTACCGCAATTACTTATGACGGATATGATTTCCGCTGATCATTGGGGCGTGAGGTTTATTCGCTATGCCCCGCTTGGCTTTTTCGTGCTCGCTTGTATCGTTCTTGGAATGTACGTCATTGTAAAGCAACATCTGACAAAAGTTTCAGCTTTAAAAACGGCAGCCATTTATCGCAAAATCCCCTTTATTGGTCCGTTGTATTCTATGTATCAGACAAGCTATTTTGCACTGGAGTGGGGGCAACTGTATACGCAAGGACTAGAAAGTAAACAATTGCTTAGCTGCATGCAAGCACTGCCGACCCATACAATCATGTATGAAATGGCGCAATCCATGCAGACACAATTTTTATCTGGTCAGTCTTTTTCTGAGATGATTCGAGCGTATGATTTTTTGATGCCAGAAGTAGCGGTCATTATTTACCAAGGGGAGAAGACGGGTAGATTAGGAGAGGAGTTGTTGGTGTATAGTCAGATTGTTTTGACTCAGTTTAGTGAGCGGAGTGAACGCTTGCTAAAGTGGGTGCAGCCGGTGTTATTTTGTTTTATTGCGCTCTTAGTGATTAGCATGTATGCAGCGATGTTGTTACCGATGTATCAAAATATAGGAGGCGATTTATTTTGAAAAAACTAAGAAAGAAATATAAAGGATTTACCTTAATCGAAGTACTAGTGGTCCTGTTTATTATTGGGGCGATGGCTATCATTTTGATACCTAATATGATGAAACAAGCTGAAAAAGCACAAGATACGAAAGATATAATCAAAACAACCATTACTAGCGCAAACAATGAACTAAACACTCTTGAATCAGAAATGAAGAAAAACAATAATGGAAATTAGCCGCCAACGAAAAGGATTCACGTTAATCGAAACATGTATAGTGCTGGGGCTATTTTTAAGTATGTCGTATATCAGTCTGATTGAGCTTAATACGACTAGAGAATCGCTAATAGCCAATCAGTTTTTTCAAAATTTTGAACGGGAAGTCAAGTTACAACAGCAAGAGTCATTGATCAAAAATAAAAAACTTGGGTTTAGATACATCAATGGTTTTATTTTATTCAGAGAAGGAAACGCACAGCACAGGCTTTTTTTACCGGCAAATATTTCAGTGAAAGGTGGGAACTATGTCGAATTTACGTTTAATCAAAATGGGCATAGCAAAGAAACATTCAATCTTCCTTTTCAAATAACTGTCGGTGACCTGACTAAAAAGGTAACGTACAAATTTAAATTTGGGAGTGGCAATTTTGAAAAAGAATTTTCCTAAAGGGATGATGGCCTTTGAAGGATTCCTTAGCTTGTTTTTATTATTCGTATGCTTGGTGCCCTTGTTAGCGATTTGTACGAAGTGGTTAGAATTAAGTAGATCTGAACAAGCGAAAATTGAGCTGCACAAAGTATTGTATGAATCCGTCTTGACACAAAGCAAGCCATCGAGATATACAATCAATTTATCAAAGGAACAAGCCAGCATACACGTAGGAAGTGAGCAAATTGAAATTTATCAGACAGATGAGCGGATTCACATTGATTGAAGCAATCGTCAGCTTATTTTTAATGCTAATCATCTTGGCTATTGGCAATCAGGTCTTTGGCTACATGCAAGCCGTCCAACCTCATCTCTATCAGAGCCAGGAACAAGAGTGGTCCTTTTTTACGATTTATCTAGAGGAAAAGCTACGCAATTGTCGCAACGTCACGGTCACGCCACAAGGAATAGCCATGGAGTTACTAGAGATTGATGCAGTAGATAGTAAGAAGCGAAGCTGGGTACCCTTAGAAGTCAAGAAAGGGAAAAATGATCGTATTATTTTTTCTAAGGATAAGGGCACACTTATCCAGTTAACTAGGGTGAAGCGCGTCAACTACTCAATCGATCAGGAAGTGTTAACGGTGAACGCAGTGTTTTTAGATGGAGAGGTGAAGACCAGTCGCATTAAATTATCGCAAATCAAAGCGGGGAAGTCTATTAGTAGTAGCAATTAGTTTATTGTTTTTCTTTTTGACGGTTGTCTATATGGCCCAAGCTAGTGCGAGTTATGCCCAAAAATCTGGTGAATTAATTACCTACAACTACAGACTAAGAATCATGGAAGAATTATTTTTACAAAAATATGAAGCACGATTATTAGAAGCACCGCCAGGGACGAGTGGCACGATTACTTACAATATTGGCCAAATCAACTTTCAGACCACGACGCTGGATCTAACGTATACAATTAGTGCCGAGGGGTCTACTAGAGAAAGAACGATCGCTCGAGCCGAAGAAGTCAATCTGACCACAGAAACTTCAGAGTCGACCACGCAAAGCTCAGAATCGACAGTCCAAGAAACAATGGAGCAAATGACCTCGGACACAACAGTTAGCAAGGAAGAATAATACAGATAACGAAAAGAACGTCTTTTGCTGAAAGGATGTTCTTTTTTTGCTTTTTTGTATACTTCTTCACATTATCTTGCGGTGAATGCTATTTTTTTTGGTTCCTTTAACGAAGTATCTGCATTCAATGAAAAGCTTTACAGGAAGGCAGTTGATTATTTAGAATAAATCATTTAGAATTATACAGGTAAATGTAGTGTTATAGTATTTGAAATGAGGGGTCAAATGACAGGAAACAAAATTGAAGAGATGTTCTCTTTACATTTAACCGCGATTCAATTGTTGCAAAACGCATTATCGTCATCATTTATTGATGCCTATGTTGAGCACATGGAGAATGTTGTAGATAATTACCAAGTGCGCGTGGTTGATGGCGTACCGGATGAAGCGTCTGTTAAGCGATTACAAGAGGTGTACAAGCAGTTGGCAACACCGTTGACGCCAGAAGAAAAACGAAAAGTGTCACAGCTTGTGTTATTAAAAGGAACGCAGACGGAGCCGTTGCAACCAAATCATCAGCTAACACCTGATGGCATTGGCTTTTTGTTTATTTACTTGATGGAGCAGCTCTATCCCAAAAAAGCTGAATCACTAGCCATGCTTGATGTGTCCGTGGGTATGGGGAATCTCTTGTTGACCATTATGACCAACTTAAAGTTAGCTGGTTACCAATCTGTCAAAGGGGTCGGAGTTGATAATGACGAAACACTGCTAGAAGTCGCCTCAGCTACGAGTTCATGGATTGGTGAAAATGTAGCGCTGTTTCATCAGGATGGCTTGCAGCCAATGTTGCTTGAGCCGGTGGATGTGGCGGTAGCGGACTTACCGATTGGCTATTACCCAGACGATGCACGGGCAACTGAATTTTTGATGCACGTCGAACAAGGTCACAGTTATGCTCATCATTTATTGATGGAGCAAAGTATGCGCTACGTCAAAGAGTCTGGTTATGGTTTGTTTTTATTGCCAAGCAATTTTTTAGAAACAGAGCAAAGCGCAGAACTAAAAAAATGGTTCCAAGAACGCGTTTTTTTGCAGGGCATTATCGCATTACCGGATGAATTATTTAAAACTGAGGCATCACGTAAAAGTATTGTGATTGTTCAAAATCGCAGTGAACAAACGACCCAAGCCAAAGAAGTGCTATTAGCAAAATTAACTAGTCTCACCAAACCCCAAAGTATCCAATCTTTCTTTAAACAGTTTGAAAAATGGATAAAGGAAAATAAAAAATAAACCGTTACGAACTTACTAAACAGAAATGAGGAAATTACATGTCAAAAACAATTGCAATTAATGCCGGAAGTTCAAGTTTAAAATGGCAATTATATGAAATGCCAGCAGAAACAGTCATCGCTAAAGGATTGGTAGAAAGAATCGGCTTGAACGATTCAATCTTTACTGTTAAATATGGCGAAGGACAAAAATATGAAGTGGTTACAGATATCCCAGACCACGAAATCGCAGTAAAAATGTTACTTGATCAATTAATCGAGTTAAATATTTTGGCTTCATATGATGAAATTACTGGTGTTGGTCACCGTGTCGTGCATGGTGGAGAATACTTTGATAAATCAGTTATTATTGATGATGATGTCATTGCTAAAATTGAAGAAGTAGCAGTCTTTGCACCACTACACAATCCAGCTCATTTAATGGGCATTCGTGCATTCAAACACTTATTACCAGATATTATTAGCGTTGCGGTCTTTGATACAGCGTTCCATGCAAGCATGCCGCGTGAAGCGTACCTTTACAGCCTACCTTTAGCCTACTATAACGACTACAAAGTTCGTAAATATGGCGCACACGGCACAAGTCATCGCTATGTTTCTCAACGTGCTGCCGATATGTTAGAACAACCAATCGAAGACTTGAAAATTATTACTTGTCATTTAGGTAATGGTGGATCAATCACAGCTGTTAAAGAAGGGAAATCGGTGGATACTTCAATGGGATTCACACCATTAGCTGGTATTACAATGGGGACGCGTTCAGGTGATATCGATGCGGCTGTCTTACCTTACTTGATGAAAAAATTAGACATCGATATTGATGAAATGTTAAATATTTTAAATAAAAAATCAGGCCTACTTGGTTTAACAAATGGGCTATCAAGTGATATGCGTGATTTACAAGATAACAAAGACAAAGAAGATGTAAAAGTTGCGCTAGATATTTTCTACGATCGTATCCGTAAATATATCGGAAGCTACGTTGCAGCTATGGATGGGGCAGATGCAATCGTCTTTACAGCCGGTATCGGTGAAAATTCAGCAGTTGTCCGCTCTGAAATCGTTAAAGGTCTTTCATGGTTTGGCGTTGAGCTTGATGAAACTGAAAATGCAAAATTTGGTGAACACATCATTTCTACGAAAGACTCAAAAATTAAAGTCTTGTTGATTCCGACAGACGAAGAATTAATGATTGCAAGAGACGTCGAAGCGTTACGTCCATCATTCAAATAAACATAAGCTAGGGCAGAATCAGCTCTAAGCAAAAAGACCAGAATATCTAGAAGTTGTTTCATAAGCTTTTGGATGTTCTGTTTTTTCTTACCTTACAGTATCGTCACATGCTTGATGAAGGCTGTTTTTTTCAAGAAAGTACGATAGACTTAATTTAGAAGAAGAAAAGGGAGGAAGACAATGATTGAGATTCAGCAGCTAAGCAAGCAATATGGCTCAAAGATGGCATTAAAAGAGTTGAATTTAGTGATACCAGAGGGGAAAATTTTTGGATTCTTAGGTCACAATGGGGCGGGAAAATCGACAACAATCAAGAGTATGGTGAGTATCATCGAACCAACTTCAGGCAATATTGTCGTTGACGGACAAGTTTTGACTAGTAATCGTGAAGCAATCAAAAAACGGATTGGCTACGTAGCAGATTCGCCAGATTTATTTTTGCAGTTAACAGCGGGTGAGTATTGGGATTTAATCGCTGAGGCTTACGAAATTGATAAGAATGAGCGCAGTGTGCGCTTAAATGAGTTGATGACCATATTTGATATGACTTCTCATCAAGAAGAAACCATCGCCAGCTTTTCGCATGGAATGCGTCAAAAAACAATGATTATCGGTGCGCTCTATTCGGATCCAGATATTTGGATTTTAGATGAACCGTTGCAAGGATTAGATCCGCAGGCGGCATTTGATCTAAAAGAAATGATGAAAAAACATGCGGAAAAAGGGAAAACAGTCATCTTTTCGACACACGTCCTAGACAGTGCGCAACAGCTGTGTGATGAATTGGCCATCTTAAAGAATGGGGAACTACTTTATAATGGAACGGTGTCAGACTTATTGCTGACAGCACCAAGCCAATCACTAGAGTCAATCTATTTAGCAATGACTGGTAAGAAGGAAAGTGAACCAATGATGGATGCGTTGGAGGATGGAGGGAATGCGCATGATTAGTTCGCAGTTAAAAGCGTTAATAAACATCAATCTTTTGTTTATTAACCCACAAGTGACTGATCGCGCGCGGAAAAAAGGCAAGCAAGGAAAGAAGTTAACAAAGTATATTTTGTTTCAATACTTGATGTCTATGATTATTTTCCTTGCTATCTATGGCTTTTCGATGGTAACTATTGATTTTTCAAAAAATACAGGTTACTTCACTTTTTATATGGGGTTATTTAGTGTCCTAGCTCTTTCTCAAGGTATCTCGACGGTATACAATGTCTTTTTTGAAAGCCAAGATTTAGCGGGTTATTTACCATTGCCTTTTCGTCAGCGAGAAATTTTTATGGCGAAGATGTTTGTCGTGGCACTCTCGATTATTCCGTTTGTTTTGCCATTGTTTTTAATGTATTGTTTAACCGGCTGGCGCTCTGGGGTAAATAGTGTCGTCGTTTTAGTGTTTAGTCTTGTTTTGTTCGTTTTATTTTTAATTTTTTCATTTGAATTGTGTAGCTTTATTGTTTTTGGTCTGACTAAGACGGCTTTGTTTAAGAAGCATAAAAAAGTTATGACGAGTTTACTATTGATTTTGTCGACAGTTATTGCCGTGGCAGGAATTTTTTTCATGAGCTATCAGTCGTCATCTACATCATTTGAAGCGCAAGCCGATCGTCCGGCGATTGCTTTGTTCATGCCATTTTACTGGATGATGCACGCGCCATTTCAGCTAAACGGATTGCTCTCATGGGCAGGTTTCATTACGCTTAATCTGCTAGGTCTATGGTTAATCAAACGAACAATTTTACCCAAATTGTATGAGCAATTATTGGATGCTTCACCAAATATTTCGCATGAAAAACGCAAGCGTAAAGTGAACCAATCATACAATCAAATGCTGATTAATTATAATTTTCAACTGATTAAAGATCCTAATCTTTTGATGCAAGTGGTGACCAATTCATTATTAATGCCATTAATTTTTATCATTAGTTTTGGCATATCTGGTGGAGTGAGTGCGGCTAGCTTGGATAATACCTTCGCGATTGTCTTTTTGATTATTGGTATGTTTTTGGCTTATCTCATCACAACACCAGCATCATTTATTGCGATGATTATTTCGTTAGATAAAGCTAACTTTCAGTATATTCATGCGTTGCCTATCAATCAAAAAAGCTATCTAAAAGTAAAGTTCTGGCTCGGATTTAGTATCCAGCTTTTGATGTTTCTCATTGCCTCTTTGGTTGCGACGTTTTTATTTCATATACCAATGTTATTAATTATGAGTATGCTTGTCGGGGGTGTAGTAGCTAGTTATATTTTTAGTGAATATTATTTTTGGCGTGATTTTCGATTGATGGACCTATCGTGGACAAATGTAAACCAATTAGTAACACGTGGGCTAGGAAATACAGGAATTATTTTAAAAATGTTTGGTGGGCTAATCGTGGGAGGCCTCTTGATTGGTGTGACCATCTTTGGCGTCTTAGTAGTCTCAGCTTTATGGACTTCTATCGGAATGGGCATCGTAATCATTGGCCTAGTGATTGCGACTTATGTATTTTACCGCCAACGCTACTGGGAGATCGTCGAGTAAGTAATAATTGTGAGAAAATTCAGATGAATCAGTATACATTTGATACGTTTCATGATTAAATAGATACAAGAGTTGATGCTTTTGTTGGTACCAATCAACAATCCCCTGGCTAGAAACTCCCTTAAAAAAAAGCTAGTTGACTGAGTCAACTAGCTTTTTTCTTTTGGAAGGTGATTGTCTAAGTCAGTACGAACAATCAGCACATCACATGGTGCATTACGAATGACGTATTCAGATACAGATCCGATGAATAAGCGTTCAACGGCATTTAACCCCGTTGCACCTAGCATAATTAAATCGACATTTTTTTCTTTTGGTAATTGTTTCGCGATGATTACTTTTGGTGAACCATAGTCAACGACAGAAGTTACTTTCGTAAGTCCTTCTTTTGTAGCAGTATCGGTATACTCTTTTAATGACTTATTCGCCAATTCAGTCGCTTGCTCAGCCAAGACAGAATCAAAAGCTGCGACTGTTTGAAATGCGCGCGTATCGATGATATGTACCAAAAGTAATTCAGCATCGTTTCTTTTTGCGACATTGACCGCTTTTTTAAATGCCAATTCGGCTTCCTTTGAACCATCGACAGCAACCATAATTCGTTCGTATTGTTGTAACATTGACAACACCCCATTTCCTTAAATTCAACGTACTAGTTCTACTAATATTGTATTCTTTTTATGAAAAAAAGGAAACCATAACCAACGATTACGACTGCATTTTTTTTGCAAAAGCGATACTGAAAAAAGCAGATGCAAGCAAAACAAGCGCAACATAAAACAAATCCAGTATTCGTGAGGGAAGAAAATGCAAAATCACACCAAGTATGCCAAGAGCGAGCAACTGATAGGCATAGCTCTTAATAAATCGTTCATTTTTTTCAGTGTGTTGAATCAATTGAAAGAAGACGTTTTTCTTCCAAAGTATCAATCCACCTAGAAGCAACAATAGACAACCAAATAACAAAATCATATAACTTATCTCCAGTCTAATAAACTTAATTTTAGTATAGAAGAAACGTATTGCAGAATCAAGTAGAGGGGTGGCTGTCTTAGATTTTTCACTTTGTCAATGGTTGGCTATCAGTTATAATAGATAGAGAAAGACTGAGGAGGAGAAAAATGGATTTTTATCAAAAGTTTGAAAAATGGGTGAGCAGCTTTGTCGACTTAATGTTGGCAATTTTAATTATCCTGATTCTCATTGTGATGGGAGAAGCAATTTATAGTCTTGTGTTGCAAGTTATCCCGTTATCATCAATGGATAGCCTGTCTTCGTTAATTGAAGAAGTGGCGACGCTATTTATTTTATTGGAAATTATTTTGATGTTATTGCGTTATGTGAAAGAAGGGCATCATATCCCTGTCCGCTATTTGATCTTAATTAGTATGACTGCTATCTTGCGTCAACTATTGTTGTCACATGATGGAGGTCTCCAAACATTGTTTTTCTCAATCGCGATTTTAATTTTAGTCGTCGTGTTGTTGATATTAGAAAAAATTAAAGCGTTCCATACTGCATCATCTGAACCTTTGGAACAAATTAAACAAGAAGAACTGTAAAAAAGCTGAGACAGAGTTGTTCAGCTACAAGAAAAGAGCAGAAAATCCAGAAATTGTTTCGCACACTTTTGGATTTTCTGCTCTTTTACATTCATTCTGTCTCAAATTCTTTAAATAGGAGTCACTGTTACTCCAAAGATTCTGCTTTTGTTGCAAACTCTTTTACTTTTAAGCATAAAAAATGGGTAAAATCCGTAGATGCCGTTTTCTTGTCCCGGTGTATTGATCCCGCAAATGTTAGCAGGTGGGCTCCACGGTCAAATAGTCGAACTACCAAATGAAAAGGCTTGTTACCATATTTAACACCGGACGGATCCCAAGATATCAATAAAATGTTCGGTCAACACAAAAAGGGAAAATTCGTACATCACAGATTACCCACTTAAATCATACCATATTTCCCTCTTTCATACAATGTAACAGGTTGGGTGTAACGAGTGAGTTCATTCTTGTTTTCGTTTTTGTAATTCGTTTAATCGCTGATGCAAGGCTTGTTCGTAGCGTCCAGTATCTTTTGGCTGATAGTAGTGCGTATTGATTAACGTGTCTGGGAGATAAGTTTGGTTCACCCAACCATCGGGATAATTATGAGGGTATTGATAACCGACCCCTCGCTGCAACTTTTCAGCTCCTTGATAATGACTATCTCGTAAATGATCAGGGATTTGTCCGGCTTTGCCGTCTTTAATATCTGCAAGTGCCGCGTCCAAAGCAGTGTAAGCTGAGTTGGATTTTGGTGAGAGGCATAGATCGACGACTGCTGTTGCTAAGGGAATGCGAGCCTCAGGGAACCCTAGTCGTTCTGCGGCTAAGACTGCGTTGACTGTACGAGCAGCAGCGGCTGGATTGGCCAGTCCGATATCTTCATAGCCAATCACAAGCAAGCGGCGGCAAATACTGGCTAAATCGCCGGCTTCAACCATGCGTGCCAAATAGTGCAAGGCGGCATCTGGATCGCTACCACGGATGGATTTTTGGAAGGCAGAGATGACGTCATAATGAGCATCGCCATCTTTATCATGTGAAAAAGCTTTTCTTTGCACGCACTCGGAAATGATGGCAAGCGTCAAATGAATGGTTCCCGCGATTTCTGCTGTTGATTTTGCAGCGAGCTCTAGGGCATTCAATGCACTACGTAGATCACCGTTCGTGACACGAGCTAAGTGTGTCAGTGCCACTTCATCAATCGTGATAGCATCCTTGCCTAAGCCGCGCTCACTGTCTTGCAAAGCTTGCTCTAGCGCATGATAGATATCTGATTCACTTAAGGGATAGACTTCAAATATTTGGGTTCGGCTGCGAATCGCTGGATTGATGGTAATATAAGGATTTTCTGTCGTTGCACCGATTAAAATAATGCGCCCATTTTCCAAATGAGGCAATAGAAAATCTTGTTTGGTTTTGTCTAAGCGATGGACTTCATCTAAAAGTAAAATGACTGTGCCACTCATCTTAGCTTCTTCCGCAACAATTTGCAAATCTTTTTTCGTATCAGTCGCCGCATTCAAGGTACGAAATGCAAACTGAGTTGACCCGGCAATCGCACTGGCGATACTCGTCTTGCCTGTTCCAGGTGGGCCGTAAAGAATCATGGAAGAGAGTAATTTGGCATCGACCATGCGACGAATAATTTTTCCTGGACCAACCAAGTGTTGTTGGCCAACAACTTCATCCAATGTACGTGGACGCATACGATAGGCTAATGGACGATACATAGGTGGACTCCTTTCACGAGTTTCTTTATCCAGTATAGCATAATTTCCAGTGTTCCCGTGTGGTTCTAATGGAGTAGAAATGGTAAACTTGGTCTATCACATATTTAAAGGAGATCGTAATGGCGAAAGAAACACTATTGACGTATTTAGATGAACAAATCGAAAAAAAATTAGCCGATTTTGATGTGGCAATTGATTGGGATACACGCAATCATACGATCGAAGTGATTGTCCGTTTGTATGCGGAAAATACCAATCACATGGCAATTGATGATCGAGAAGGCGTACGCTCGGAAGAAGAGATTATTGAGTTTGAAGATGCAATTTTATTATACGATGACCAAAAGGCAGTTTTTGATGAAGATGACTACTTGGCAGTGATTCCTTTTGCAGGAAAAAAAGGCATGCAACAAAAAGTAATTGATGCGCTGATTATGTATTTACCAGAGATTTTGGTGAAAGGGCAAGATGATTTGCTTGATTTTTTAGTTTCTGATGAAGAAAGTATTTTTGAATTGCACTTTTCACCTGATTATTTCCAAGCGTTGCAAGCGGATATGACGACAGCAAAACAAGAACGTTTTTTACCGTACCCAAGTTATTAAGGAGAGTTAATAGATGAAATGGAATGAAGTAAAAGTAGAAACAGCAAGCGAAGCGGTAGAAGCTGTAGCCAATATTTTGATGGAGGCTGGAGCAAGTGGTGTCGCGATCGAAGATGCATTGGATGTAGAAAATTTTCACTCAGATGCATACGGTGAGTTGCTAACCAAAGATGATTTCGCTCATATTAAAGAAGGAGCGTTGGTGATGGCGTATTTTCCTGAGACAGTCTTTTTACCAGAGCAGTTACCCTTTATACAAGCACAAATCACGAAATTATCTGATTTTGGGCTAGCAATTGGCAAAAATACGCTGACGGTTAGTGAAGTGGCAGAAGAGGATTGGGCGACGGCTTGGAAGAAGTACTATCATCCCGTCCGCGTGACCCGTTACTTGACGATTGTTCCTAGCTGGGAAAGTTATCAGCCAGTGACTGACGACGAGAAAGTGATTTTATTAGATCCAGGGATGGCTTTTGGGACAGGTACGCACCCAACGACCAATCTGACCCTCCAAGCATTAGAGGTGATCTTACGCGGTGGTGAGACGGTCTTAGATGTCGGGACAGGCTCTGGTGTATTGAGTATTGCAAGTAAGTACTATGGTGCCAAAGAAGTCCATGCCTTTGATTTGGATAGTGTGGCAGTTGCTGCAGCTCAAGAAAATATGGACTTAAATCCAGTCGCAAAAGATGTAAAAGTTTCCGTAAATGATCTATTAGCGGGTATTTCCATCGAAGCTGACGTGATTGTCGCAAATATTTTAGCCGATATTATTGTGCGTATGATTCCTGATGCCGCGCGACTATTAAAACCAGAGGGACGCTTCATCGTGTCGGGCATTATTTCAGAAAAGCAGCCGATGATTTTAGCTGAAATGCAAGCACATGGATTTGAGCTGACACAACTGTTCACGCAAAAAGATTGGCATGCGTTGATTTTCAAAAAGGTGGAGGAAGAGGATGCAACGTTACTTTCTTAATGAATCGTACAATGAATCTGTCCACGAGTATGAAGTAACGGGGGAACCCTTCCATCATATGATTCGTGTGATGCGGATGGAAGCAGGCAATCATGTGTATTTGGTATTTGCTAACGACATGAGCTTAGAGGCGGAAATTCGTGAGGTGAAAGCTGATGCAGTAATGCTTAAGCCTGTAGCTATTGAGCAATTGCAACGTGAACTGCCGATTAAGGTCACGATTGCCAGTGGCTTTCCAAAAGGGGATAAGCTGGAGTGGATTGTTCAAAAAGGAACGGAACTTGGTGCTGCGCAATTTTTGGCTTATCCAGCAAAGACATCCATCGTCAAATGGGATCCAAAAAAACGCCAGAAAAAGCAAGAACGTCTGCAAAAAATTGCACAAGAAGCAGCTGAGCAATCCCATCGCCAAGTGTGTCCAACTGTCGAGCTGTTCGCAACGCAATCAGACCTACTAGCGGCGATGGAAACGGCAGACTGTGTCTTAGTAGCCTATGAAGAGTCAGCCAAAAAGGGAGAACATGCCCAATTAGTGCAGACTTTTCGCAAGGTAGCACCGGGACAGCATTTGATGGTCCTCTTTGGTCCTGAAGGTGGCTTTTTACCAGAAGAGATTGAACGTTTTGTGGCAGCTGGAGCAATCTGTTGTGGCTTAGGGCCACGTATCTTACGGACGGAGACGGCGCCGCTTTATGTGTTAGGGGCAGCAAGCTATCACTATGAACTCTTACATGACACAAATGACACTGATTGAAAAAACCGGTGATTATTTGTATAATAAGACCAATCATTTGGAAAGTACTGCTAACAGGTGGTGCTTTCTTTTCTCTTTATTGAAGATAAAATGAACGAAACGAGCAATCACAGAAGTGGCCATTGGCAGAGCGTCCGATGAGTAAGTACAGACTTTTTTCACATCCGTCGATTTGTTTAAAGAAGGGGTAGGGAGTATGGCAAAAGATATCATCTTGACAGGCCCAGGGGTCATAAATATGGTTGCACGCTATATGAGCGCAGAACACGTCGCCTTTGTACAAAAGGCACTGGATTATGCGACGAGCGCGCATGAAGGGCAATTTCGAAAATCGGGAGAACCATATATTATTCATCCGATTCAAGTAGCTGGGATACTAGCTGAATTACAAATGGATCCGCATACCGTGGCAACAGGCTTTTTACATGATGTTGTCGAAGATACTGATGTGACGCTCCAAGATTTGACAGAAGAGTTCGGACCAGATGTGGCGATGTTAGTCGATGGTGTGACGAAATTAGGAAAAATCAAATACAAATCACATGAAGAACAACTCGCAGAAAATCATCGGAAAATGTTGATTGCGATGGCACAGGATTTGCGCGTCATCATGGTGAAACTAGCGGACCGCTTGCATAATATGCGGACTTTAAAGCATTTGCGTGAAGACAAGCAACGCCGCATTGCACGGGAAACGTTAGATATTTATGCCCCATTGGCTCATCGGTTAGGGATTAGCCGCATTAAGTGGGAACTAGAAGACCGTTCATTACGATACATTAATCCGCAACAATATTACCGCATTGTCCACCTAATGAAGACAAAGCGCGATGAACGAGAAGCATATGTCGATAAGACGGTTGAAGAATTGCGGATTGCAACCGAAGAGCTGGACATTTACGCGGAAATTTATGGACGGCCAAAGCACATTTATTCAATCTATCGCAAAATGGTGGATAAGAAAAAGCAATTTGATGAAATTTATGACTTGTTAGCGATTCGTGTAATTGTGGATTCAATTAAAGATTGTTATGCAGTGTTAGGGACCATTCATACTAAGTGGAAGCCGATGCCTGGTCGTTTCAAAGACTATATTGCGATGCCAAAAGCCAATATGTACCAGTCATTGCATACGACAGTCATCGGTCCTAATGGCAATCCAGTCGAAATTCAAATTCGCACACATGAAATGCATGAAATTGCGGAATTTGGGGTCGCTGCGCACTGGGCCTATAAAGAAGGCAAGACAGACAAGGTCAATCCCGATCAAATGACAGAGCAAGTCGGTTGGTTTAAAGAAATTTTGGAGCTAAAAGATGAAAGCTACGATGCTTCTGACTTTATGGAAGGGGTCAAAGGGGATATCTTTAGCGACAAAGTCTATGTATTTACCCCAAATGGCGATGTATCAGAGCTACCACAAGGCTCAAGCCCACTCGATTTTGCGTACAATATTCATACTGATATTGGGAATAAAACAGTCGGTGCTAAAATCAACGGCAAAATGGTGCAGTTGGATTACAAGTTGAAAAATGGGGATATTGTTGAAATTATGACGTCACCCAATTCATTTGGCCCGAGCCGTGATTGGCTAAAATTAGTTGCTACAAGCAAAGCCAAAAATAAAATCAAACGCTTCTTTAAAACCCAAGATCGTGATGCCAATGTGGTGAAAGGACATGATGCCGTTGTCCGTACGTTGACAGAAATGGGCTTTGTTCCAAAAGAAATTCTGACCAAAACCAAATTACAAGAAGCACTCGGTCGTTTTAATTATCAGACGGATGAAGATTTGTTTGCCGCAGTCGGCTTTGGTGAAGTCAGTCCGACAACTTTAGCCAATCGCTTAACAGAAGAAGAGCGTAAAGAACGCGATATCGAAAAACAAAAACAACAAGTGCAAGACTTACTGAATCAACCAGTCAAAAAAGAGCCAGAAAAAATGAAAGTTCGGCATGAAGGTGGCATTGTCATCCAAGGTGTGGATAACTTATTGGTTCGAATTAGTCGCTGTTGTAATCCGGTACCAGGTGACCCAATCGTCGGCTATATTACCAAAGGACGAGGTATTTCTATTCACCGTGCGGACTGTCCAAATGTCCATAGCTCTGAGGACGTCGAAGAGCGCTTGATCGAGGTAGAATGGGAAGATACAGCGAGCAAAGAAAAAGAATACGATGCCGATATTGAAATTTACGGCTATGATCGCTCGGGCTTGTTAAATGACATTTTGCAAACGGTCAGCTCCATGTCCAAACGATTGGTCGGCGTAGAAGCCCGCAGTAATAAAGAAAAAACAGCTACTATTCGTCTGACAGTCGGTATTCAAAACTTAGCTCATTTGCATTCTATTGTTGAAAAAATCAAACAAGTACCAGATGTTTACAGTGTACGACGAATGAAAGGATAAGCGATGCGAGCAGTAGTTCAACGAGTTTCAAGTGCCCAAGTAACAGTTGATAATTCAATAATTGGTCAGATTAATCAAGGCTTTGTGGTCTTACTTGGTATTCATCAAGAAGATACCATAGCTGATGTCCAGTACTTAGTAAAAAAAATTACACAATTACGTGTCTTTGAAGATGCGGACGGCAAGATGAACGACTCCTTAGCTGCAATCCATGGGGGAATTTTAAGTATTTCACAATTTACCTTATATGCGCAGACGAAAAAAGGCAATCGGCCTAGTTTTGTTGCGGCAGCCCGACCAGAAGTGGCTGAGCCATTGTATGAAGCATTTAATCAAGCATTGCGTGAGCAAAACATCCCAGTTGCGACTGGAATGTTTGGGGCACATATGCAGGTATCATTAGTCAATGATGGCCCCGTAACAATCATCTATGATACACGCGAAAATGAAACCAAATAAAAAAGCTGAGACCAAATTGTTCAGCTACAAGCAAATAGACCTGAAAAACCAGAAGTTATTTCTCAAGCTTCTGGCTTTTTGTCGTACGTACTCGTACGTTTCTATTCGAAATTTTTGAGCTTATTCCTAAGAGCTAAACGCTTTTGTCACGACCTCAATAAACGGTGTATCAAAAGCAGCTCTCTTGACAATAAGTCAAAAATTCTCAAAAATTTAAGGAACAATTTTCGGAATTTCTGAGCTTATTGCTAAGAGCTAAACGCTTTTGTCACGACCTCTTGTTCTTTCTCTGGCGTCTTTTTTTACTTTGGATGGGGCAATGCCGTAAGTTTTTTTGAATGATTTGCTAAAGTGGTAGGCATCGTCGTAGCCGACTGCTTGGGCGATATCTTTGACCGAGCCGCTTTGTTCTTTTAGTAAGTGAAACGCGTGTGTCAAACGGACTTGAATCAAGTATGTAATCGGTGAAATACCCAATTGCTCTTTGAAGCTTTTAGAGAGATAGGTAGGGCTCACGAAATGAGCGTTTGCCAACGATTCCAAAGAGATATCTTTTTCAAAGTTATGCTCGATGTAGCTTTGAACTGAGGTAACGACACGCGCCAAGCGTTCGTTTTTTAATAGTGGTTGTTGCGCTTCTTCAAGCTGTTGATTTGCCTGGATGCTGCGTAGTAAAAAAATCAATAGCTCAGTCACCAACGCTTGCCCCATAGACTTAAAGCCAGTAGGTTGATCATTAAATTCTTTCATCAGTAGCCACGCCTTGTTAAAAATTTGTAATTGGTTTTCTCGCAACAAGACATGCGGTGTGTCTGTTGGAAAGACATTTGGGGGCAAATCTGGCAGCTGAAATTGCTGGATGCCAATATGCAGCTGGTGTGAGTAAGTAGTTGCTTGCTGTTGCTCGGCGTGCACTATTTTGGGATTAAATAATAAGACGTCGCCACCTCGAATCGTCTGCCACTGGTCTTGAAACCAATACTGGGCTTCACCTTCTAATAAAAAGCTGATTTCAAAAAAATCATGTGTATGTCGCTCGGAATGATTTCCTGACTGATTCCAAACATCAAAGACATAAAGAATTTCCGGTTGAGAAAACATCGTTTCATTCCTCCAGTTATGTTAATCGCTTTCTTTAGTATAGCGCAAAAAAAAGAAACACGCATATGTGATTTACGAATTAGAGTAAAATTATCCATCTTTCTGACTAAATAAATCCATTCTTATTTTTCACAGGAAGGATAAGATAGGACTAGCAAAAAAGTTGGAGGAAAAAGAAATGAATAATTTTCAATGGATATGGCACTATGCAAAAGCCTATCGCAAGCACTTATGGCTAGCATTGATCTTTTTGCTACTCAATGCAGCCTTGATCGTGGTCAACCCACTATTGTCAGGTAAATTAGTCGATGTCGTGATTGATCAACAAAAAACTGAATGGCTGCTTCCTTTTTTAGTAGTGATGATTGCAGTCACACTAATTCGCACCGTCATTCGGTATTCGTATCAAATTTTATTTGAACGAGTCGGTCAAAATACTTTATTTGTTTTACGGCAAGATATGTATAAGAAGCTACAAGAATTGGATTTTGATTTTTTTAATCATACGCGTGTGGGGGATATTATGGCGCGGATGACAGGAGACACGGATGCGATTCGGCACTTTGTTTCATGGGTGATCTACAATATTTTAGAATGTATCATTTGGTTTGTCCTAGCGATGGGGGTCATGTTTACACTTAGCGTGCCACTAACACTCGCTATGTTGGTGATTACACCGTTGATTTACTTTTTTACTGTCAAAATGTCGAAAGAAGCACATCCTGTCTTTTTTGAGATTCGCGAAAGCTTTGCGCGGCTGAACTCGATGGTCGAAGAAAATATCGGAGGCAATCGTGTCGTCAAGGCCTTCACTAGAGAGCAATACGAGCTTGATAAATTTTCTCATCATAATGAAGATTACAAGGCAAAGAATATGGCATCAGCCAACGTATCGGCGACGTATTTGCCGTGGCTAGATTTATTTGCCGGTAGTCTGACGTTGATTTCGCTGGCATTAGGTGGGTTACTAGTGATTCATCAGCAGATGACTTTGGGTGATTTGATTGCGTTTAATGGCTTTTTGTGGATGCTAAATATGCCGATGCGGATGAGTGGCTGGCTAATCAACGACGTGCAACGCTTCTCAGCGGCCTGCATCAAAATTAGACAAATGCTCAATACAAAGCCACAAATCCCAATTACCACACATCCAGAAGAAGTGCTGATTCATGGCGATGTCGAATTCGATCATGTATCGTTTCATTTTTCTGATGATCCAAAGAATAACGTGTTGTCAGATATATCCTTTTCTATTCATCCAGGTCAAACAATCGGTATCTTAGGTGAAACAGGCTCGGGTAAGACAACCTTAGTGAACTTGGTCGCTCGATTTTATGATCCAACTAGTGGAACGGTGAAAATTGATGGCAAAGATGCTAAGAGCTATCCAGTAAGGCAGTTGAGAGAAAATATTGCGATGGTGATGCAAGACATCTTTTTATTTTCTAATACTATCGAAGAAAATATTGCCTTTGGAAATCCGACAGCTGATGCACCATACATTCGCGAGATGGCTCGCATTGCAGATGCAGATCTGTTCATTAGCAAAATGCCAGATGGTTATAGCACGATTATCGGTGAACGGGGCGTGGGATTGTCAGGAGGCCAAAAGCAACGAATTTCTTTGGCTCGAGCATTGGCGAAAAATCCAGCTATTTTAATTTTGGATGACACTACTTCAGCCGTGGATATGGAGACAGAATCCAAAATCCAGCAAGAATTAACGCGCTTAACGACTGAAAAGACGACCTTTATTATTGCTCACCGAATTTCTTCCGTCCGAGAAGCCGATGTCATTTTGATGATGGAAAAAGGACGCATCGTTGAAAAAGGGACGCACGAAGAATTAGTCGCAAAAAAAGGAGCCTATTACGAGGTCTATCAAAAACAATTAGGCTTGGCAATATCTAGAGATGAGGTGACTGGCTAATGGCACGCAATACATTTGCAGAAGATGAAGAATTAGAACAAGAATTTAATTGGCAACATTATCGACGGCTAGGGCAATACGTCAAGCCATATAAAGACGCAATCTATAAAGTTTTGTTGGTTATCTTTGTAGCGAACATCGCGAGTATGTTAGGCCCTTACTTTACCAAAATTGCCATCGATCAAGTCATTCCCGAGAAAAATATTTCCTTACTTTTATGGATTAGCGGCATCTTCTTTGTTTCACTATTTGTCATCGCTTGGTGTATGAAGTATCGGATTTTAAAAATCACTGAGATTGGACAAGATATGTTAAAGGATATGCGGTTTGATATTTTTCACCATTTACAGACCTTGCCGTTCTCCTATTTTGACAATCGACCACATGGAAAAATCTTGATTCGCGTGGTCAATTATATCAATACTTTAAGTGATTTATTGAGTAATGGATTAATCAACTTGATCTCAGACATGATGAGTGTCGTGGTGACCTTACTCTTTATGGCATGGATTGATCCAGTATTGACGCTCTATAGTCTTGCTTTGTTGCCGGTATTATTTGGCTTAGTCATGATCATTAAGCAAAAGCAACGAAAAGCCTACCAAGTATTAAGTAACAAGCAATCCAATTTAAATGCTTATATCCACGAGAGCATTGCGGGCATCAAGATTACCCAATCATTTGCAAGAGAACGGGAAAATTATCACGTATTTAACGAAGTGAACGAAGACTATCGTAGTTCATGGATGAGAGCCGTGAGGATTCAGTTTTTGCTTTGGCCAGTCGTGCAAAATATTTCTGTGTTAACGACTTGCTTGATTTATTTTGTGGGAATTAAGCAACTTGGAGTCTCGATCTCGACGGGGACACTGATTGCCTTTATTGGTTATATCAACAATTTTTGGAATCCGGTCATCAATATTGGAAATTTCTACAACTCTTTGATTACAGCGACCGCCTATTTGGAACGGATCTTTGAAACGATGGATGAAATTCCTGAAATTCAAGATGCTCCTAATGCTAAGCCGTTGCCACCAATGAAAGGAGAGGTGCGTTTCTCTGAAGTGACATTTGGCTACGAGCCAGCAAAGCCTATTTTAAGCAAGGTGTCTTTCCATATTACACCAGGCCAAAGCGTTGCCTTAGTTGGTCCGACCGGTGCTGGCAAGACGACGGTGATTAATTTGCTGAGTCGGTTTTACGATGTGCAAGCCGGCCAAGTCTTAATTGACGGTGTCGATGTTCGCGAGGTGACACTTCATTCCTTACGCTCACAGATGGGCGTGATGCTACAAGATACCTTTATCTTTTCGGGGACGATTTTAGAAAATATTCGTTACGGCAAGCTAGATGCGACCGAAGAAGAAATAATAGCAGCTGCTAAAATTGTACGTGCTCACGAATTTATTCAAGATTTAAAGGATGGCTATCAGACTGTCGTCGAGGAGCGCGGAAGTACATTATCTGCTGGTCAGCGGCAATTGTTATCATTTGCGCGCGCGTTATTAGCAGATCCTAAGTTATTGATCTTAGATGAAGCGACGTCCAGTATTGATACAAAAACTGAAGAGCAGTTACAAGTTGGGCTGCAAGAGCTATTAAAGGGGCGCACGTCGTTTATTATCGCTCATCGCCTGTCTACAATAAAAAATAGTGATCAAATCTTCTACGTTGATGGAGGTACGATTGCTGAAGCAGGCACGCATGACGAATTAATGGCATTAAATGGCAAATACCATCATTTGTATCAATCGCAATACGATCTAATTCGCACCAATTAATAAAACAATGTACTATTGAAACAAAGGAGTGATGAAGTTGAACCGCATTAATTTGATTTGCTTAGGTGTGCAAAGTGTGGCCCGGTCAATGGCATTTTATAAGGCACTGGGTTTCCAGTGTTATGAAAAAGAAATGAATCCACCCATTGTCTTTTTTGATAATCAAGGAACCAAATTAGAACTATTTCAACGTGAGGCGTTAGCCAAAGATATTCATGCTGCCAATCCACCAGAGATAGATTCGACTAGCTTTAAAGGATTTACTTTAGCTATCAATATGAAATCAAAAGAAGAAGTCGACTCGTTTTTATCATTGGTAAAACAATGGGAACATCATCAAACCAGCAGAGAGGGTCTTTTGGGGAGGGGATAGTGGGTACTTTCAAGATTTAGATGGGTATTATTGGGAGGTGGCTTATGCAGATAGATGGGCCTTAGATGAACAAAATATGCTAATCATCGAAAAGAACTAGCCTTATCAAACTTCAAACGTTCGCATCCTGCGCGTTTGAAGTTTTTTTGAATAAAACAATACTCACAAAAAGTTCAAGTCTACCAGTTAGGGAAGTTTGGTATAATGGTAGTGAATCATAGGATAGGAGGAAGGAAGATGAGTCAGTTAACGGAATTACAGAATGGATCGGATATTCGCGGTATTGCCATTACGACCGAGCAGCACCAGGCCAACTTGACACCAGCAGTCGTAAAAGAAGTAGCCAAAGGGTTGGTGAATTGGTTAAGAAATGAAAAAGCAATTCAAACCAATCCACTTACAATCGGTGTGGGTAGAGATAGTCGTTTGAGTGGACCAGAGCTTGCAGCAACCTTTATGGACGAGCTAACGAATCTCGGAGTACATGTCATAGATTTTCAGCTCGCAACGACGCCGGCTATGTTTATGAGTACGCAGTTTGAACAATTCGCTTGCGATGCGGGCATTATGTTTACCGCAAGTCATTTGCCATTTTATTTTAATGGAATCAAAGTGTTTAGTAAAACAGGCGGTGCAGAGAAGAGCGATATTGCCTATATCTTGCAACATACTGAGGCTGTTCAGGCTAGTCAAGGAACGATTGAAAAAGCAGATCTATTGACACCATATGCAGACGATTTAGTAGCCAAAATTCGTCTAGGTATGCAGACAAAAGAAGCACAGCCACTGAAAGGTCTGAAAATTATTGTCGATGCCGGCAATGGTGCAGGTGGGTACTTTGCCGAGAAAGTACTTCAACCACTCGGTGCCGATACCACTGGCTCACAATTTCTAGAACCAGATGGCCATTTCCCAAATCATATCCCGAACCCTGATAATAAAGAAGCAATGGCCAGTATCAAAGCAGCAGTCTTAGACAATCAAGCTGATTTAGGTGTAATTTTTGATACCGATGTCGACCGTTCAGCTGTCGTCACTAAAAGTGGTGATGTCTTAAACCGCAATAATTTGATTGCTGTCTTGAGTCGTATCGTCTTAGCTGAACACCCAAATACAAGTATTGTCACGAACTCTCCGACATCGAATCACTTGAAACAATTTATTGAACAACTAGGTGGGAAGCAAGTCCGCTATATTTCAGGGTATCGTAATGTGATTAATAAGGCGATTGCCCTTAATGCGGCAGGCGTTGATTGCCAATTGGCGATTGAAACAAGTGGGCATGCGGCATTTAAAGAGAATTATTTTCTTGATGATGGAGCATATGTGATTGCCAAAATTTTGATGTTGCTACCTAAATTGCAAGCCCAACACCGCTCATTAGATGAACTGATTGCCGATTTGAAGCAGCCCGCAGAAACACAAGAAATTCGCTTTGAATTAATGGCTGATGAATACCGCGGCTTAGGTGAATCAGTGATTGAAGCCTTCCGAAAATGCAATCATGAAGGCTGGACATTAGATTCGGAAAATGAAGAGGGTGTCCGCTTTACCGTATCAGACCCATACGGATCCGGTTGGTTCTTGTTGCGTATGAGCTTGCACGAGCCACTGCTAGTACTACAGGTTGAAAATGACCAACCAAGCATGGTGCGTCAAGTCTTGGCGGAATTTCCAGCGAAACTACAACCATTTTCACAAGTGAATCAAGCCAAATTAACGGCGTATTTAGGTAATTGAAAATTGGTATAGACATTTCTTGCGCAGCACTCTTTTTCGTGGTATATTTGGTATATACCAAATAGGGGGGCGTTACAAATGAAAGTCATTCAAGTGAAACATGCACAAGAAGGCGGCAAACAAGCTTTCGCACAATTAAAAGAAGCGATGGACAAAGGAATTACGACGCTAGGGTTAGCGACAGGGAGTACACCCGTCACCCTCTACCAAGAAATGGTTACAAGTGCACTCGATTTCTCTCATCTGACTTCGGTTAATTTAGATGAATATGTCGGATTGAGTGGTGAAAATCCGCAAAGCTATCGCTACTTCATGAATGAGCACTTATTTAATAAAAAGCCATTTAAGGAAACGTTCGTACCAAATGGACAGGCCAAAGATTTGGATGAAGAATGTGCTCGCTATAATGACATCATTGCCCAACACCCTATTGATCTGCAAGTACTTGGGATTGGGCGCAATGGTCACATCGGTTTCAATGAACCAGGGACTTCTTTTGATGTACAGACGCATGTTGTTGCACTGACGGATTCAACGATTGAGGCCAATAAACGCTACTTTGATTCCATCGAAGAAGTACCGACACATGCATTGTCCATGGGGATTGCGTCTATTTTGAAAAGTAAACAAATCATCTTAATGGCCTTTGGGAAGGAAAAAGCAGCAGCAGTAGCGAAAATGATTGAAGGACCAGTGACTGAGCAGTTACCCGCCAGTGTCTTACAGATGCATCCTAATGTGATTGTTATTGTTGATGAACAAGCTGCCAGTGAACTAACCAAATAAAAGAATTGCTATCTACATGACAGCCACCATTCGGTTGTAGTAGATGGCAATTTTTTTTCGATAATTATCATGGTGAATTGGTGCAATATTTGGTAAAGTGAAAGAAAGAAGAAGGAGGCGTACTTATGGCTAAGATAATGATTGTTGAGGATGAAGCGGTCATTAGGCAACTCATCAGCGAAGAACTTCAAAAGTGGCAATTTGAGACATTTGGGTCAACAGATTTTCAAGAAGTCTTCGAAGATTTTCAATCACAAGCGCCGCAGCTCGTTTTATTAGATATTAATTTACCTGTGTTTGATGGGTTTTATTGGTGTCAAAAAATTCGCGAAGTATCAAACGTACCGATTATTTTTATCTCCAGTCGCAATACCAACATGGATATGATTATGGCGATGAATATGGGTGGCGATGATTTTGTCACAAAGCCATTTGAATTGGATGTGCTCGTTGCCAAAATAAATGCTTTGTTACGACGCTCGTATAATTACGTCAAAGGCACACAAGAAACTTTTACTCACAATGGACTTGTTTTAAATGTGGAAAATAGTAGTGTAGAAATTAATGGCACATTAGTTGATCTAAGTAAAAATGAGTACCGATTATTATTTATTTTGATGAAAAACCACGGCAAAATTTTGAGTCGGGAAAAATTATTACGAGCACTATGGGACGATGAACGCTTTGTCGATGACAATACGTTAACGGTCAATATCAATCGGCTGCGACGCAAGATTGAACAAGCTGGTGTCCAAAATTATATTGAAACGAAGGTCGGACAAGGATATATCATTCCGTGAGGTGCGATATGACAATTAGAAAATTTTTAAAGGACCAGTGGCTGTTGTATTTGGCTTGGATTGTGTTTATGGCATTGACGGTCTTTGTCTTATGGCTGACACCTAATTATCCATTTCGTTGGAGTGTTGTGGGGTATTTGTTCTTTCTAGAAGGAGTATTGCTGGTAGGATTTCAAGCTATTTATTACTCATTGAAGCGCAAGTGGTGGGCTAAGATTACATGTACATCAAATGACAGCTTGCTTCAAGATTATGTCACGGGTGCGAAAACGGAAGAAGAGCGAGTGCAACAAGCGTATATGAATCAGCTATTGCGCGAGCACCAAGAGACCATGCAACAAGTCATCCGCAGCCAGGAAGAACAAAAAGATTACATTGATTCTTGGGCCCATGAAATCAAAGTACCACTTGCAGCGACAAAATTGCTTCTCCAATCAGTGGAATTTGATTTGCCAGATGCGAAATTTTTGGCGATCGAAAATGAGCTTGACCGAATGAACGACTATGTGGAACAAGTCTTATATGTCGCACGGTTGGATAGTTTTTCCAAAGATTACCTTATTCAAGAGACTTCACTGAAAGAAGCCATTCAGCCGGTCATTCGTAGTCAAGCAAACTTTTTTATTCAAAAAGCTATTCACTTTGAATTACAAGGCGATGATCAGTTGGTCCTGACTGATGGCAAGTGGGTGGCGTTTATTTTTCGACAATTATTATCCAATGCCATCAAATACACCCCCAATCATGGGCAAATCATGATCAAGCTTGCCAGAAACTTACAAGGCGTGTCCTTAAGCCTGACGGATACAGGCATAGGCATTCCTACAGAAGATAGCCGGCGTATTTTTGACAAAGGATTTACTGGTTCCAATGGACGAAATGCTCAAGTCCATTCGACAGGATTAGGCTTGTATTTAGTAAAGAATCTATCAGAGAAATTGGGAATTGAAGTAACTGTCGCTTCACAAGTCGGGCAGGGTTCTACATTTACTCTTTACTTTCCACAACTATCGTACTACGAAGAGCAAAAGTAATCTCTCCTAAGAGATTGAGAGATGTGCTGTTAAGAAAACGGTAAGACAAGTAACTGTAAACAAATAGCCAGAATACCCGAAAGTTTGAGAAATAACTTCGGGATGTTCTGGCTTTTTGCGGCTGTATCTCAGGTTTTTGAAAGGTTTAGTCGATACGTTGACTCGTTAATTCTAATAATTTTTCTTTTAGATCGTTTTCCATCACACCAAGTTCAAGTTCGGCATGTTGGCGTTTTTCTTTTCCTTCTCGTTGAATGCGTAAGGTTTCTTGAATGGTTTCAATCAAGTCATTTTGCGTTTGTTGCAAGGTTTCGATATCCACAATGCCGCGTTCATTTTCTTTCGCTGTTTCAATAGCGGAAATTTTTAACATCTCAGAATTTTTGCGTAAGAGATCATTGGTCGTCTCAGACACTTGTCGTTGTGCTGTGACAGCATCTTTTTGGCGCAATAAGGTCAAAGCAATCACAACTTGGTTCTTCCACAAAGGAATCGCAGTTGCAACAGATGCTTGGATTTTTTCAGCGAGCGCTTGGTTGGTATTTTGAATCAAGCGGATCTGAGGTGCTTGCTGGATGGTGATCTGTCTAGCTAAGCGCAAGTCATGTGTTCGTTTGTCTAAGCGATCTAGAAATTGTGTGTAGTCATTGACGATTTGAGCATCCATTTGGTCGCCAGTTTGTTGTGCTTTTGCTAAGGCTTCGGGAATGACTGTTTGTTGCATTTCTTCTACCTTTAATTCACCTGCGGCAATATAGACGTTCAAGGCATCGAAATAGTCTTTGTTTTTTTGATACAATTGTTCTAACATCAGATTGTCTTGCAAGAGGCCATCTTTTTCTTTGGTTAATTTGACAGCAACTTTATCGATTTGGGCGCCGATTTTTTGATACTTAGCCGTTGTTTCATAGATGGACTGTTTTACTTTGCCAAACATGCGTTGGAAGAAATTTCCTTCGCCGGCGCGTAATTCATCAGGATTGGCTTCTTGCAAGCGATACATCAACTCTGTCAAAGAATCACCGACTGGACCAATGTCTGCTGCTTGAACATGATTTAGCATCGACTGTGAGAATTCACTTAATTTGGTTTGGGCATTGGCGCCATAAGTAATGACTGCTTGCTGATTGTTTACATCGATTTTATCGGCCAATTCTTTGGCTTGTTGCTGGCGCTCTAAAGGCAATTGATCGATTAAACGTGGGGCAGTTTCTTGTTTTTTCAAGGCATCAATATCTGCTTGTTGGCTAGAAGTTAGCGCATCGACGGGTGTTTCAAAAGGGTTCGCTAATAAATCATTTAAAGAATCTGTTTCGAATGTCGTTTTGTTTGGCTCATCTGTCATGGAAATACCTCCTATATAGTCTTATATGAGCAAAAAAATCTAGCCATCAGCTAGATTCTTTGCAAAATCACTGATAAAAGAGAAGTCTGCTATTTCGCTTCTTCTTTGATACTTTGTTTTGCTAATGAAAGCTCAACGTCGATATCTTCAAAGTCGTCTGAAACGAAATTTTGGTAATCTTTTGCAATCAAGGCAGCCATCTGGTCAATGACTAGAATGCTTTCTTCCATTTTATCATAGGTTTCTTTTGATTTGATTTCATGAGCGCTAATTTCGATATATTTATTTGTCAAATCAACTAAGTTTGGCAAATGAGTGTAAAGAAAGTGGCTAGCGTAATGTAATTTTTGTGGTTCTTTCACCAATTCTTTAAATAGCGCTTTGGCTGCTTTGACGGTATTGTGGCGCAAATCAATCGCTTTTAACTTGGCATTTGCTTGGAAGTTTTGTTGTAGCTGATCGATGTCAGCTTTAGTTTGATTCATGGTTTCGCGAAATATCTCAATTTCACGAGCGTTCATCCCAGTCTCGCGATAGTAACGTTCGCGATCTTTTGACAGTGCGGGAGCCTTTTGTTTTACACTCTTGCCACCGGCGATGCCGCGATAGACAAGATAGATGCCAAGTAAAAACAAGGCAATCAGCCAAAAACTTTTTTCTGCCAGCATCGTCAAGCATAGGAAGCCAATAATCAATAAGAAGATACCAAATATTAGGTTCTTTTTCATTTCCGTTCCTCCTGAATTGTTTGAACAAAAATGGAAACTTGTTCGTTCTATTTGTATTTTAACACGATGAGAATCACTTGAGTATCCGACTTGAGATGGATTTGAATAATTTACAAAAATCATAATTTTCTATGATACACTAGAAAAGAATAGACAATTAAATCAGAACTTGCTATTTTACAAATGAGGTGGAAGAAATGGACAGCAAAAATTTTGAAGAAAAAACAATGAAACGTAATGAACTATTCCACGGCAACATTATTGATTTTGTAGTGGATGACGTCAGCTTACCCAATGGCAAAATGGCCACCAGAGAATTAGTCTTTCATCATGGTGCAGTCGCAATCATGGCTGTCGATGACCAAGAAAGAATGGTATTTGTTTGGCAATTTCGTAAACCATTAGAAAAAATGACGTTAGAAATTCCAGCAGGCAAAATTGATCCTGGTGAAGAGCAGACCCCTGAACGTACGGCTAAGCGTGAGCTAGAAGAGGAGACGGACTTTCAAGCAGATCACTGGGAAGAAGTCGTGGGCATGTATTCGACACCTGGGTTCTCCAATGAATTTTTAACAATCTATTGGGCAGAGCAATTGCACAAAGCAAAACATCCTCTTGCGGCAGATGATGATGAGTTTTTATCAGTTGTAGCACTCACGTTAGCAGAGGCAAAAAATGAAATCGCAAAAGGAACAATTTGCGATGCGAAGACGATTTATGCCGTAACATACTGGGAACTGCGCATGTTGAAAGGTAGGTAAGTAGATGACTCAAAAACCTTTGCTTACTCGATCTCAGTTACGACAAATGCGTCAAGACGAGGAGCGCTTGCTTAAAGAGCAGCAAAAAGAGCAACTCAAAGCAAGCGAAAAAGAACACCAGCGACGAGAAAAAGAAATCGATCGCTTCTATCGGAAAGAATACAAAAAAAAGCAACCAATGAAAAAGACCCGCTCAGGTGAAAATCAAAAGTCGCGTCGCATGAATTCCTTTTTAGGGAAGGCGATTGCCGTTGTGGTGGTTTTAATTGTTTTGGTATATTTGGCTATTATCTTTTTGTAAATGATATTTGGAGGAAACGATGAAAATAGGAATTATTGGTGCGATGGCACAAGAAGTTAAGGTACTACGTGAAGCACTAGTGAATGAGCAAGCCTGGGAACAAGCAGACGCAAAATTTTATGCAGGAACAATTGATCACCAAGAAGTCATTGTAGTGGAATCAGGTATCGGCAAAGTCGCAGCATCGATTACGGCTAGCTTATTAATTCAAAAATATGCGGTGGATGTTTTAATCAATACTGGCTCAGCGGGTGGCATCGGAGCTGGTCTATCAGTGGGCGACATCGTATTGTCGACTAAAGTGGCGTATCACGATGTTGATGTCACTGGATTTGGCTATGAATATGGGCAGTTGCCAGCAGGTATGCCATTGTATTTTGAAGCAGATGCGACGTTAGTAGAGGACTTTGCAGCGGCAGCGACAGCGACTAAGCTAAGCAGCAAAAAAGGGCTCATCGTGACCGGCGATGCATTTATTGATAGCGAAGAAAAAATCAAAACGATCTTGCATCATTTTCCAGACGCTCTTGCCTGTGAAATGGAAGGCGCAGCGATTGCGCAAACCGCCTTTCAATTTGGTGTGCCATTTGTCGTTATCCGTGCGATGAGTGATACAGCCGATCATCAAGCGACCCAAAGCTTTGACGAATTTATTGACGAAGTAGGCAAACAATCTGCTCAAATGGTCTTACAATATATTCAAATGCAAGCTAAATAAAAAGGTTGTGACAAAAGCGCTCAGCTCCGAGCAATAAACGCAGACAAGCAAAAAGCCATAAAATCCAATTTTGGTATTTTATGGCTTTTTTAGTAATTCTGATTCGCTTATTGGGTTTAGTAGCTGTGTTCGTTTATTTGACTTTTACCAGATATGCACGCGATTTTCAGGCTCACGATACATGGCATCGCCAGGTTGAATATCAAACGTGGTATAAAAATCATCCAAGTTTTGTAGTTGAATGTTTGCGCGTAGTTTGGCCGGACCATGTACGTCCACATTTAGCAATAATTGTTGGTATTGCGTGGTCGCTTTGGTGCGCCAAATTTTTGCCCAGTTGGTGAAGAAGTCTGCAAGTTGTACGTCTGGCTCAGTTTTGGCTGCTTCCAGTGCACAACTCAACCCACCAGCATCTGCGATATTTTCAGATACGGTTAATTTGCCATTTACTTTGGCACCAGCAAACTCAATGCCGTCAAATTCATCAATCATGGCTTGAGCAAGTAATTGGAATTGGGCCAAATCTTCTGCGGTCCACCAGTTATGCAAATTGCCGTTTTCATCAAATTTTGCCCCATTGTTATCAAAGGCGTGAGAAATTTCATGAGCAATCACCGCACCGATTCCGCCATAGTTGGCACTGCTTGATTGCGTCAAGCTATAAAATGGTGCTTGTAAAATAGCAGCAGGGAAGACGATAATATTCATTAGACCACTGTAGTAAGCATTGACCGTAGCTGCCGACATGCCCCATTCTTTGCGGTCAACAGGTTTTGTTAGTTTGTTGAAGTTGTCTTCACGGGCTAAACGTTTAAAGTGTAAGGTATTACTAAAGAATGAGCCACCATCTTCTTTGGCTACAGTTTGGTAGTGATCGTAAACAGCTGGAATGCTTTCCGGATAGCCTACATGAATGCCGATTTTATTTAGTTTTACTACAGCTTGTTTGCGGGTAGCTTCACTTAACCACGTATTAGTTTCTAAGCGATTTTTATAAACATCCACCATCGCTTGGACCATATGTTCGACATTTTGTTTGGCTTTTGGCCCAAAGTATTTTTGACCATAGTAAACACCGATTGGCGCGCTGAATTGATTAAATGCCAGGGTATAAGCTGCTTTGACTGGCTCTTTGGCTGCTTGAATACCAGATAAGAAGCGACCGTATTCACCACCAAGGACGCGAATATCGTCACTTAGATAGTCAGTATATTGTAAGCTTGTCATCACATACAGCCAGCTTTTTAGTAAAGGGAATTGCTCTTGGGTGACAAATTCTTTAAAGGATTCAAAAAAGGTTGGTTCTGAAACAATGATTTGTTCAGGTTTTGTTGGTAAGACTGCCGCAAATGCTTTGTCAAAATCAATCGTATCAGAGTATGTGATGACTTCTTCATATGAACGAGGGTTGTACATTAGACTGTAATCAGCATTTTCTTCTGCACTTTTGACAAATGGCACCAAAGAACGGTCAAATGCCATCGCTTGCTCGACTAAAGTTTCAGCTTCAGGGCGTGTGTGACCGAGTTTTTGGAGAAGCAAGCTAGATGTTTCAAAAAACTTTTGTAACATCGTATCAGCTTGTTCATTGTCTTCGGCATAGTACGTTTTATCTGGCAAAATTAACGAAGTCGGTGATAAATACACTGCATGTGTAGTAGTGTGCTTCATATCTGCCATAACACCAAAGTCAAATGGTAACGGGAAGCCATCAAGAATCCAATCTCCTAGTTGCTCATTTAACTCTTGGAAGCTATCGATTGCTTTGATTCGTGCCAAGAGTGGCGCGACAGGTTCCCCTGCTAGTTGGTCTCGCTCAGCAAAATCAGTAGCCAATTGATAATATGCAACTGCGTGTTGCAAATGTGCATCAGTAACAGTCTCAGGATTGGCTGCCCATTCAGCAAATGTCTTCATTAAGAGTTTTTCAATTTCTGATACTAAATCTTGAAATCCACCGGTAGAGGGTTTGTCAGCTGGAATAACGGCTGATTCAATCCATTCACCGTTGACATAATGATAAAAATCTTCTTTTAGATTTAAGTTCATACGTAATTCCTCACTTTCTTATGCTACTATTATCGTACAAGGATAGTATTCTGACAAGTAGAGGACGATTGGAGGACTGGCGGATGGATACGATACACTGGCACGGTATAGCGCAAGAGCGATTTAAACGATATGAAAAATGGATCAACACGGATGGACAGCTATGTGGTTCCTATGCGGCGGCCGTTTTTTTGGCATACCTACAAGACTATGAGCCACCATTTCATTTACCGAGATTTGTCCGGCAAATGGATTCGGCAGATGGTGAAAATTTGGTGCACTATTTACGCTTATTTATTCAGCCATTAGGATTAGCTACGATACCACTGCAAGTCAGCTGGGGAATTTCACGCTTTTGTCGCTATATGGATCAGCCTTACTGGGCTCGACTCACGCCAATCGGTGGTTGGGAGCGGACAGTCAAGCGCATCGATCAAGGCTTGCCACTCATCGTTGGTTTAAATAAAAAACTAGGTAGCACATATGGCAATCATTGGGTCGTCGCTTATGCATATGGTGAAGATCAAAACGGCAAACGCTGGGTGAAAGTCCATGATAATTGGGGGAATTATCGAGCGGTCGTACCTGCCAAGTGGTTAATGAGTACCGTTTCATTTAAAGAAATTGGGGAAATAAAGCAAACGAATGAAAATTAATATGAAAATATGTTAAAATAAAGCAAACTACGACATCGGAGGAAACTATGAACGACAATTATTCAGAAGAACCCTTGAAAATCTTTAGCCTGAATGGCAATGTGCCACTGGCCGAAAAAATTGCTGACGTATTTGGTTGTGAGCTAGGGAAATGTTCCATCAAACAATTTAGTGATGGAGAGATTGCAATTAGTATTGAGGAGAGTGTTCGCGGCGTCCATACGTACTTGATTCAGTCAACAAACAAGCCTGTCAATGATTATTACATGGAACTTTTGATTATGATTGATGCAATGCGTCGAGCAAGTGCTAAAACAATCAATGTTGTGTTGCCGTATTATGCTTATGCACGTCAAGACCGTACGTCCAAGCCACATGAACCCATTACAGCAAAATTGATTGCCAATATGTTGGTCGAAGCGGGTGTGACAAGAGTCTTAACGCTAGATTTGCATACCGTTCAAGTGCAAGGTTTCTTTGATGTTCCAGTAGATAATTTATTTACCATTCCATTATTTGCACGCTATTACTTAGATAAAGGTATGAATGGCGATGATTACGTGGTTGTTTCACCGAAAAACAGCGGCATCCAACGTTCAAGAAGCTTAGCCGAATATTTAGAAACGACACTAGCTATCGTCGATCAAGGAGAAACACCTGAAGAAGAAGGCTACGTGATTGGCGATGTCCAAGGGAGAAACTGTATCATGGTCGATGATATTTTAAATACGGGTGAGACGTTTGCAAAGGCGGCTGAATTATTACTAGCAGCAGGTGCCAAATCTGTCTACGCCTGTGCATCACATGCTTTGTTTAATAGCCAAGCAAAGGATGTATTAGAAGCAGCTCCGATTGAAGACATTTGTGTGACGGATTCTTGTCTGACTGATGACAATCTCCATCCACGCCAAACAACCTATATTACGTGCTCAGAGTTAATCGGTGAAGCACTGAAAAGAATTCATGACAATACACCAATGAGCCCGCTCTTCCGCTTGCAAAAATAAGGTGTATGCAGACGGTAGCTCCTATCATTGCCATGATAGGGGCTATTTTTACTTAGTAAATAAAAGAATGAAAAGAGGGAAAAGGATGACTTATTTTGACCATGCGGCCACCACACCCATCCATCCGCAAGTTGTGGAAACAATGACCAAGTTAATGCCAGAGATTTTTGGTAATCCATCGAGTGTCCATCGCTACGGACGGGCAGCCAATGAAAAACTAACGACCGCTCGCCAAGTCATTGCCGAAAGCTTGGCCGTTAAACCCCATGAAATTATTTTTAATGGTGGTGGAACAGAAGGAGACAATACGGCTTTGATTAGTACCGCCTTCGCTCGAAAAAATCAAGGACGTCATATCATTACGACGCAAATTGAGCACCCTGCGATTTTGCAAACTGCGGCATTTTTAGAGCAGCAAGGCTTTGAGGTTACCTACCTATCAGTCGATGAGTCAGGGATGATTTCTCTAGATGAATTCAAAGTAGCCTTACGGGAAGACACGATTTTGGTTTCGATTATGTTTGCCAATAACGAAACAGGAAATCTCTTGCCAATCAAAGAAATTGGCGCTATTTTGAAAGATCATCCAGCATATTTCCATACCGATGCGGTGCAAGCTTATGGCAAAGTCTCGATTCGTCCACATGAATTAGGAATTGATATGTTAAGCATCTCTGCACATAAAATCAATGGACCAAAAGGAACGGGCTTCTTCTTCAAACGCGATGGTCTATCGCTGCCTTCATTTTTACATGGAGGGGAACAAGAAGAGAAGCGCCGTGCAGGAACTGAAAACCTCATTAGTATTTGCGGGATGGCAGCAGCCGTAGCATTGCATTCAGAAAAAAAACAAGCGGTACAAGCACAAAAGTATCAATGCTTTACCGATACTGTTACACGCATTTTAGCGGAACAAGAAATTGCGTATCACTTAAATGGCAATGAACAAGCCAAGATGCCCCATATTTTAAATATTGCCTTGCCAAATATCGACAATCAAATGATATTGATGCATATGGATTTAGCTGGTTTTGCTATCTCGACTGGTTCAGCTTGTACGGCTGGAAATGTCGAACCATCGCATGTCTTGACGGCAATGTATGGAGAAGATTCACCCTATATTCGTGAGTCCATTCGTATTAGCTTTGGTCTAGGGAACACCCAAGAGGAAGTAGAAACATTTGCGTACAAATTAAGTGCAACAGTCAAACGCTTGCAAAAAAAATAGTTTCTCAACAATAAAGATAGTCAAGGCTTTGATTTCTTTATATAATAAATAGAGAATAAAAAATGAGGTGAAACAATGGGCTTTGAAACAAAAACAACGGTACTCGGCTCGCCACAGTACTATCAGCTAGCTAGCACGGCGAAACGTTACACGCTACGTGACAACGGCTTTACAGAAACCAATGGTGGAAATTTCCAATTGATCCGTCCGCTACAAGCAACACCACAAAGCAAAGAAGGATTCCAATTAAAAATAACGGTAGCCAAAGACATCAAGACGTTTAAAATGTCTGTAACGACAGCCAATGGATTAAAAGCTGTCAATTTATTTAAAGATCCAAAGCATGAAATGTTGCGCGAGAAATTTACATTCTTAATGGATGGATTTATCGACCGTGGCTTGTTTGAAGAAGTAACAAAGTAACAAGACAAAGCGGCTGTTGTTATCATTGGCGGACATGCCGAGGTTGACAGTAAGAGTGCTGAAAGATAACACCACCAAAAGAGAGCAGTTACCCAAAGCGGTAACGGCTCTCTTTTTATAAGAACATTTCTTCATCTTTTTAGTCTGTAACGTGTCAATTCCTGTTTGTTATCTTAACAGATCCATTCGAAAACAAAAGAGTATATAAACGAGCAAGCTCGCCCTTGGTGTTTCTGTTGCGTTCTCGTTACAGAGATACGAATACATTGGCAAAAAAGGCTCAACAAAATGAACGAAGAAAAAAGGGATAATGACAAATAAAGTAGTTACGGACAAAGAAATTGATTGAAGTAGCGAATCTCATGAAGGTATATTAACGGCATTAATCTATATTATTTGCCTATGTCAAACAGGGTAAGACAACAGCGATTCTTTTTGTAGCAAAAAAAATGAAACACAAAGACATGAAAAAAATAGCAATCTCTAGTATAATAGCTTGGACTGAAAAGTTGCGACCTTCAAATCGTAGATGTTTCAGAATCAATTGAAATGATGGTGATAGAAATGAAAGACAACAGCAACACAAGAGTCGTTGTTGGGATGAGCGGCGGTGTCGATTCATCGGTAACAGCACTTCTCTTAAAAGAACAAGGATATGATGTCATTGGAATCTTCATGAAAAATTGGGATGATACGGATGAAAATGGTGTTTGTACAGCGACCGAAGATTACAAAGATGTAGCCAAAGTTGCTGATCAAATTGGCATACCTTATTATTCGGTAAACTTTGAAAAAGAATATTGGGATCGAGTATTTGAATATTTTTTAGCGGAATATCGTGCCGGCCGCACACCAAATCCAGACGTCATGTGTAACAAAGAAATTAAATTTAAAGCCTTTCTTGATTATGCGCTAGATTTAGGAGCAGACTATGTGGCTACTGGTCATTATGCCCAAGTGGTTCGCGATGAAGATGGTTTGACACATATGTTGCGTGGGGTTGATAACAATAAAGACCAAACATATTTCTTAAGTCAGTTGTCACAAGAACAACTAGCAAAAACAATGTTTCCGCTTGGTGGCATGGAAAAAAGTGAAGTACGCGCCATAGCACAAAGAGCGAATCTTGCTACTGCGAAGAAAAAAGATTCAACAGGTGTTTGCTTTATTGGCGAAAAAAACTTTAAACAATTTTTGAGCCACTATTTACCTGCGCAAAAAGGCAATATGGTTACGCTAGATGGTGAGGTCAAAGGGCAACATGATGGCTTGATGTATTATACGATTGGTCAACGTCAAGGATTAGGTATCGGTGGCGGTGGTAAGACACAAGAACCTTGGTTTGTCGTGGGGAAAGATTTGGCAACGAATACGCTATACGTAGGGCAAGGATTTCATCATCCGGCCTTATATGCGGATCATTTGGATGCCAGTGACATTCATTTCACCAATCAAAGCGGTCAACCAGAAGAATTCAAATGTACTGCTAAGTTCCGTTATCGCCAACAAGATGTACCGGTCACGGTCCGTCTGTTAGCAGACAATCGAGCAGAAGTCTATTTTGACGAACCAGTCCGAGCAATTACGCCAGGCCAAGCCGTCGTTTTTTATGACGGCATGGAGTGCTTAGGTGGTGGCTTAATCGATCGGGCGTTCCAAGAAAACAAAGTGTTACAGTACGTCTAAACTTACAAAAAGAGTTGCAGGAAAGGGGCAAATGAGTAGCCCTTTTCCTTCTTTTTTTGCGGATTTTCTTTGATCAGAGGCTTAAATTTTGGAAGATGTGCTATAGTAGAAAAGGAAAAAAATAAAAAATGCATGGACCTTCACAAGCTAACTTCTTGAAAGTTCTACTAAAAGTCAATACTATAACTAATAGCAGAAACGAAATGTAAAGACTTGAAAGATAAGCGAGGATGGAAAAACATGTATCAGGTAATCACAATGTATGGTGACAATGAGCCATGGTGGTTTTTTGAAGAGTGGCGCAACGATATTGATGAAGAATACGCATTTCGTTCACTAGAGGAAGCTGAAGCCTGTTATCAAAAACAATGGGCTAAATTAACAGAACATTACACACACATCTATGCACGCCCTAATTATTTGAGTGCTTTTTGGAATGAAGGTGAAGAACGCTGGTGTGAAGAATGCGATGATGATTTGCAGCAATACAAAGGATTGGCCCTTTTAAAAGATTATCAACCTGTCACTGTAGAAAGCAGGAAGGAACTATATGAAGCAACTAATTCTAGCCGAAAAACCAAGCGTTGCCAAAGATCTCTCTAGAGTACTGGGCGCGACGCAAAAACAAAAGAACTATTACGAAGGCCCAACTGTCATTGTGACGTGGGCCCTTGGTCATTTATTAGGCTTAAAAATGCCAGAAGACCTCAATAAGGAATGGCAGACATGGCAATTGGAAACACTGCCGATGATTCCCAAAAAAATTGGTATCCAACCACTACCCAAGACTGGTCATCAGCTGAAAGCCATCAAACAGCTGGCCCAACGCAAAGATGTCAAAGAACTAATTATTGCCACGGATGCTGGACGTGAAGGAGAATTAGTCGCTCGTTGGATTATTGAGTGGATTCGCTTTGATAAACCAATCAAACGACTTTGGATTTCTTCACAGACGGACAAAGCCATCAAAGAAGGATTTCAAAAATTAAAGCCGGCTCAAGAATACAATCATTTGTATCAGTCTGCCCTTGCACGAGCACAAGCGGACTGGTTGGTTGGGTTGAATGTGACGCGGGCACTAACCGTGAAATACAAAGATAATCTAAGTGCTGGACGAGTACAGACCCCGACCTTGGCACTAGTCAGAAAACAAGAGCAGTCCATTGAAACATTCAGAGCGCAAACCTATTATCAAATCGAACTTGCAGTAGGAAAATCACATGCAACAATGGCGCAAAAAAATCCTTATGAATGGCAAGAAGCTAGCCAAGCACAAGATATGATGAAACAGCTGCAATCCCAGCCAGGGAAAGTCACAAGTATCAATGAAAAGACACAAAAACAAGCTGCCCCATTGCCTTATGACTTAACGGAATTGCAACAAGAAGCCAATGCACGCTTTGGGTATTCAGCAAAAAAAACATTGAGTCTGGTACAGAGCTTGTATGAAATACACAAAATCGTCAGCTACCCACGGACTGATAGCAAGTATTTGCCAAACGATTTAAAACAGACGATGAATGAGCGCTTAGCAGCTGTCGCGACGTTTTCACCTGAAGTAAAATTGTATATCAAAAACGGAGCAAACGTTATTCAGACCAACGTCTTTAATGATGGAAAAGTGACGGATCATCATGGATTGGTGCCGACAGAGGAACGGGCACGCTACGAAAAATTGAGTAATGACGAGCAAAAAATTTATCAATTAATCGTGCAACGCTTCTTAGGGTTATTTGCGCAACCGCATATCACGAAGCAGCAAACGACAGTGGTCTCATTTGGCGCTGCTCAGTTTACTTTCCAACAAAAGCAAGTCATTCAAAGTGGCTGGAAGCCAGCGACAACGGAAGTGCCAACTACGGAAAATTGGTCAATGAACCAAAGCATTGCACCAAACTTCCAACTAAAAAAAGGTCTAACCACACCGCCAAAACCATTGACTGAAGGAACGTTACTAGGGAAAATGGAAAAATTCCACCTTGGCACACCAGCGACACGGGCCGAAATTATTGAAAAACTAATAAAGAGTGAGCTAATGGAGCGTTCAGGCAATAGCTTGGCCGTCACACCTAAAGGCAAGCAATTGCTAACCTTAGTCAATCCTGATTTGGTTACACCTATTTTGACACAAAAATGGGAAGAAGAGCTTGAAGCAATCGCAGCAGGGACGTACCCGTTCCAAACGTTTGTGACACAAATCGAGCAAGATACGCGTGACTTGGTGAAAGAAATCAAGCAAAGTGAAGCGACGTACCAAGACTTTGCGCTAACGCAAAAAAAATGTCCCGAATGTGGCGAATTGTTGCGTGAAAAAAATACCCGCGATGGCAAAGTCTACGTCTGTACCAACAACTCGTGTAGCTATCGCCGTCGCAAAGACCCTAAAGTGTCTAATCATCGCTGCCCTCAATGCCATCGCAAAATGGAAATCATTGATGGGAAAAATGGTGCCTTTTTCCGTTGTAAATACGATGGCACTACAGAAAAAATGCTTGGAACAAAAGAACGGAAGAAAAAAATGACCAAGCATGAAGAACGTAAGCTTGTAAAAAAATATAGTCAAACCGATGAAGAAGTCGAAAGTCCACTTGCTGCAGCACTAAAAGCTGCACTGGGCCAGTCTGAAGAATAAATGGACTAATATGCACAGTAAAAAAACCGCCAAAAGATTCTTTTTGGTGGTTTTTTAAGATGATTTTTTCGCTCATTAGCATCGCTTTAACGAATTTTATTTTTTGATTCCTTCAGCAATTCATTGTTGAAGTTTTTTTCCGTTAATACGGTAAGTGCAATCATTTTTTAGATATATTGATGCTCGTGCAGCCACTTGAATGTATGGATAAGGTGGCGATAGCTTTCAGTTAAGAGATGCAAAACGGGTATATCATATATTAAAAGTTGTAATGAAAAGCATCAGTGATAATTAATTTAGAACAAATTAATTTAAAGTAACACTGCAAATGAACTCGATTTAGAAAAAAAATCTCGTTCGCGATAGTTTATTTTTATTATTTTTCGTTTGTCAAATTAAGCTAGACAAATCATCTTTACCTACGTAACTCAAAAATACTTCCAATGGTGTGCGATAGTGTAATGATTTTCTAGGAATATGATTTCGTTTTGATGCCACCGATTGGATAAAGGTTTCGGATACCTTATTAAAATCCATAGCTTTATATAAGCCATCTTTACGTAATAAGCCATTCGAATGTTCATTTAGTCCTCGTTGAGAAGGTGTTCCTGGATCAGCGAAATAAATCGAAATATCATTGGTATTACTAATCTTTTTCCAATTCGAGAACTCTTTTCCACAATCAAATGTGATGGATTTAAACAAGTGTTTCGGTACAGATTGAAACCATTGATTCAGTCTATTCTCAATATCTATAGCTTGCCTACCAGCGGGTTTCAAGGTGATGATCACTTTAGATAATCGCTCAACTAACGTGATCACCGCACTTTTATGTTTTCCACCGACAATGGTGTCACCTTCTAGGTGACCAAACTCATGATTGAACTGTATATAATCAGTTGTTCTATCCTGAATCGAACGGCGAAAAGCTTGTTTTCCTCTTTTTTCTTTATGTCCGTTTGGTTTTCTTTTCCCTTTCATTGGTAAATCGTGAAGGTCAAAGGTTTTATCTTTAAACATCCGATATAGTGTACGTACCGAACAAGCAATAGGAAACTCTGCTCGACCAATAAGGACATCTGGAGTCCACCCTTGAGCCACCTTTTTTTGAATGTATTCTTGTTGCCCATCTGGTAACACAATCGGACGTCTTCCGCAGTTACGTTTGTTTTTCTTATATTGTTCATAGTAGCTTATTGCGCTTCCACCAGATTTAAGAAAACGATAGACATTATAAATGGTTTGTCGAGAACGTTGTACCAGATGGGCTACTTTTGAAACAGAGTGTGATTGATTGAAATAAGCTTCTATCATTACGAGTTCAGTTGGTGTAAGATGGGTATAGGTCATTTGTACTCACTCCTTATAATTCTTT
>NZ_GL622241.1:463025-488302 GCF_000185365.1 Enterococcus italicus DSM 15952 | reverse complement strand
ATTAATGAAAGAGTACAAATGGTAAAATTTTTGAAATTAGAAGAAGAGGTGATTATTATTAAATTAAATATATCGAACTTTCCTAAAGGGGAGATAACACAAGATAAACTTGTGATTGGTCAAAGAGCAGATGGTTCTGATATTGCAATTATTTATCATATTATTAAAGGTATAGAAAATGGACCAACAGTATGGCTTAATGGTGCAGTACATGGAGATGAGTTAAATGGACCATACGCGCTGTTAAAACTTTTAAAAAACGTAGATCCAAAAAAAATATCAGGAACCATTATAATAACTCCTATTTCTAATGTTTTGGCGTTTAATGGAAGACAAAAAAATACTCCTAGAGATCTTCTAGATTTGGATCAACAATTTCCAGGAAATGCTAAGGGAACAATTTCGCAAAGAATTGCCTTTGAGTTATTTAAAACATTTGGCGAACCAGCTTCAGTAATAATTGACTGTCATACCGTGGGTAGTCTTTATGAAGGGAAACCATATACTGTTGTAAAAAAAATTAATGATGAATTAGAAGAGTATTATCAAAAGGCACGACATTTGGCTTATGTGTTTGGTGGAGAATATCATTGTTCTTTGGATTTTTCCAAAAATTTAAATGAAATTCCAGGGAACACATTCGGATTCTTAGACGTTCAAGCCCAATTAAATAAAAAAATATCATTTATGGTTGAACTGGGACAAGGAGGTATATTGGATTCGGAAGATGTAAGATTTTCCTATGATGGTTTTATAAGAATTTTAAATGAATTGTCAATTATCAACACATCACAAAATAGTCACCCATTTTCCAATCGTATAATTAATCGTCGATATTATTTGTACTCTGATGTAGCTGGATTGTTAACATACACTGTACATGCAGGACAAGTAGTAAATAAAGGTGAACTAATTGCAGAGATTACAAATATTAATGGAGAAGTGAAACAATATTTTGCAGAGAAGAATGTTCACATTATCATAAGTAGGAGAAATGCGGTTGTTGAAACAGGTGATAGATTATTTTTTCTTGGGAAAGAGTGAGGTAAGGGTCAATGATGAAAAAAGGCTATATATTAAGCGGAATATTTATAGGTGTCATAATATTTTTGGTCGGGTGTTCTAGTAATAAAAGTGACTCTAGTATTAGCAGTACTAATGAAACTACTTCCAGTACCAAAGTGTTAAAGGCGACTACATCAGGTCTACACTATCCTTGGAATTATAAGGATGATAAAGGGAAACTGACTGGCTATGATGTAGAAGTAACAGAAGCGATTGCAGAAAAATTAGGATATGTGGTAAAATGGACGACCACAGATTTTACAAGTCAGATGGCACAACTAGAATCTGGAAGAACAGATGTAGTGGCAGAACATGTAGCAATTACAGATAAGAGAAAACTTACATATGAGTTTACAGAACCATATGCATATCCAGATATTGAATTAATGGAAACTAGCGACAACAATTACCAATCACTGTCAGATTTAAAAGGGAAAAAAGTTGCGGTAGCATTAGGATCATTTTATGAGGATTATATTCGTGAAAATAATCCTGACGATGAAATAGAAGTAGTAACATATGAAGATACAAGCGGAATTCCAAATGACTTAGCTTACGGTAGAGTGGATGCATATTTAAATGACAAAATTAGTGGTGAAGAGAAAATAGAACAATCTGGTTTAGATTTAAAAATGTCAGGTATAAGTATTTTTAAAGCACAGTTTGCTTATCCATTTTCTAAAACTGATGAAGGAACAGCATTAAAGAATAAATTTGATACAATTTTAAAGGAACTGGAGAAGGATGGTACATTAACTAAATTGTCTGATAAGTACTTTAAAGAAGATATTTCAACTCTAGGATAATAGTTATAATTATTTAGTATGTATCTTCGAATAAGAAATAAATAATAAAAGGAAACATACTCTACGGCAGGAAGAGCTATCATATCTTAAGAAATCTTCCTTGCCTAGAGTATTTTTTGATAAAAAAGAACAGTTGAACTACTCAATACAAAAATATTCTGAAAAGGCTTACGCGATAAATAAGGATATGCTATTGTGTATTCAGATATCAGGATTGTTAGTGTTCGACAGGCAAAACCGGGATTATTCCATTGAAGTAGTGTAGGAGATGATTCTAGGTTTTTTTTTATTTTCATTAGATAAGAGAAAGCAGTTATCATGATTATTGGGAAAGTGTTAAATAATAATGTCGTTTTTTCAACTAATGAAAAAGGAGAAGAAATTATTTATATGGGCTGAGGACTAGCATTGCAAAAGAAAGCTGGCGATACCATTGATTCGACCAAAACGATGAGAAGATTTAGTAGGGAAGCGGAAGAACCAGCATATGCTGGTTCCTTCGCTATGTTTGTGGTACTTGTGATTCAAGACATAGGCTTGCAATTGCTAAGATCATCAAGGGTAACATGATTTGCATGTAAATACCATCTGCTAGCCAATCACTTAAGGATCCGTAAATCACCCAAGAAAATGTGAGGAAAGCTAAGCGAAGACTGGAAAAGGAAAATGTAAAACAATATTTTAGTACAAAAATTGTGTTAAAGCCATAGCATATCATCCAAAACATAGATTCCATGGCTGGTGTCGTATTGTGGGCTGCTAGCAATACTAAATACAGCACTAAGGCAGCGATAAGAAATAGAAAATGATAATAATAATGTCGTGTTTGTCTTAAGCAATTCACTTCAGACACATCCTTTCGAACGGAAGTATAGCAACTCCCTTATCCCAATTCAATAGATGTGATAAAACTGAAAGGGAACTGTTCGTTTGTTGGTCTTTTATGTAAGAAAAAACCACCAAAAACGGGCAAGTTTTTGGTGGTTTTCATTAGGGGGTACAAATAAGGAAAAATATATAAGTAGTTGAGAAGTGAAAAGGGGCAAACTCTTCACTTCCCAAGAACTAACAAAATTAATGTAAGGTAATTACTTCTTCTGTTTGTTTGTCAAAGAAGTGTGCTTTATTGATGTTGAAAGCTAATTCAATCGTTTCACCAGGATTATGGAAATCACGAGCATCCACTTTCGAAATGAATTCGGTATTTCCTACACGTGTGTAAAGCATTGTTTCAGCTCCTAATAATTCAGATACGACAACTTCTGCTTTAACAGTAGCTTCTGGTGAGGCCTGAAGAACGACTTCTTCACTGTGAATGTCTTCAGGACGGATACCAAAGATAATTTCTTTTCCTTCGTAGCCTTTTTCTACTAGGACTTTGTTACGACCTTCAGGAATGCGTAAGCTTAAGCCAAGTCCATCTGAAATTACGCCGTTGTTTAGGACAACATTGAAGAAGTTCATCGCAGGTGATCCGATAAAGCCAGCTACGAAGACGTTATTAGGTGTGTTGTATACTTCTTTTGGTGAACCAATTTGTTGGATGATACCGTCTTTCATGATAACGATTCGGTCAGCCATGGTCATCGCTTCTGTTTGGTCATGGGTAACATAAATTGTAGTAGTAGCTAGACGACGGTGCAATTTTGCAATTTCCGCGCGCATCGCTACCCGTAATTTTGCATCTAAGTTTGATAATGGTTCATCCATTAAGAAAACTTTGGCATCACGAACGATTGCTCGACCAAGTGCCACCCGTTGACGTTGTCCACCAGATAATGCTGCTGGCTTGCGGTCAAGATATTCAGTCAAACCTAAAATTTCCGCTGCATTTTCAACCCGTGATTTAATATCAGCTTTGTTGTATTTACGTAGTTTTAAACCAAATGCCATATTGTCATAGACAGACATATGTGGGTACAACGCGTAGTTTTGGAAAACCATGGCGATGTCGCGATCTTTCGGTGCTACATCATTCATGACTTTATCGCCAATGTATAATTCACCTTCTGAGATATCTTCTAAACCAGCAATCATCCGAAGTGTTGTCGATTTCCCACAGCCAGAAGGTCCGACAAAGACGATGAATTCACGATCAGCAATATTTAAGTTAAAGTCTGTAACTGAGTAGTTCTCAGCGTTATCATATTTTTTATACACGTGCTTTAAAGCCATTTCTACCATTACAATTCCTTCTTTCTTTGAACTTATCTTATACACTCACTATAATGAAAACGGTTTATACAAACAATGGGAACGTGCACAAAAAAAGACAGCTTGCTTGTGCAACCTGTCAAGAAACAACGGAATCGATAAAATTTTCTATAAGGAGCTGACAAAGAAATAGTTGATTGGTTTCTTTTAAGTTCAGTAAGCTTGTTTGTTGGAATTTATCAAGCTTATATTGCAAGGTATTGCGATGCATAAATAATTCTTTGGCCGTCGAGCTGATATTTCCTTGATTGTCCCACAACGTCGTTAATATAAGAGGCAAGTCACTATCAGAAAACCAATGCGCCGCTAAAGCATGCAATAAGTAGCTTGAGGCGAGGGCTTGTTTGGTGCAGTACGAAACAATGAGCATTGCTAAATCACTGGCAGCTTCTTGTCTACGCGTAGATTGAAAGAACGAAAAGATTGCTTCTTCTTCGGCAAAAATTTTGTAAAAGGTAACGGTCGATGGATGAAAATAACCGACATAGATGCGACTATAGCTATCAAAGTCTCCATCTAGAGCTAAAAACAGGCCAGCTAATTCATTCGTTGAAAAAGAATGAGCGTCTTGCTTTTCGATTAAGATAGCGTATTGATCTGTTACAAAGAATGCGTCGACCAATTGAGGCATCATTATACGAATTTCTTCTAGCCAAGAAGTGGAATCGAGTCGTTGCGTTTGATTCCAAGCAATTTGAATGATGCGATAGTTTCCTTCAGTGATGGCAATTGGTTTTTGTAACAATAACAGACGATACCAAGGATGCGTATCACATTCATGGATCAGCGTTTTTTCTTCTGCAAGGTGCTGTAGAAGATGCATTTCCGTTACTGAAAGTTGCGCTTTGGGAATCCATATATAGCCCGTCTTAGAAGGAAAAGAAAACAGCATTGGTTCACTTGCCGGTAGAGCATGCAAGGATGCGTTTGGGTAAATTGAAAGTAGTTCGTTAAAGTCCATCCAGATACCTCCTCATTCTATTACCATTGTAATTGAAATCAATCGAATCGCAAGCCTAAGTCGAATAATAAAAATGAGAAAATGATAAGAAAAAAAGGTTGACAATTTTATTGCTACCATGTAAAGTAAGAACAATAAAAGAAATACAATGACAAGAACAAGTAAATTTGTTGCTACTTTAGAGAGTCTCTGGTTGGTGAGAAGAGATAGTGACACAAGTTGAAACACATCTTGGAGTTGATTCTCTGAATGAAGTAAGAGAATTCGGGAGGCCCGTTACAGCTGCAGTCATTTGAATGAATATGACTCATTGAGGTTTTTGTTGCAAGACAAAAACAAAAAAAGGTGGAACCGCGTAATTACGCCCTTTAGTCGTTTGACTAAGGGCTTTTTTTATTGCTACGGTTTTGTGTCATTCAGATGATTCATGAGGTTACTTTTGTAAAAAAGTAGCAAAACTGAGGTGGCACCACGTAGATACGTCCTCTGGCTTTTGGCCAGAGGTTTTTTTTATGAATCGATCAACTATCGATTGTCTTTAATGATATTTTTTTGGAGGAGAGAACAATGGCTTACTTTTTATCTTTGTTTCCACAACTAATGAGTGGAATTGGCGTCACATTGAAATTATTTCTACTAACAATTATCGGATCGGTCCCTTTAGGAATTATTTTTGCCTTTTTCTTATCAAGTAAATTTGCACCATTGCGATGGGTGATGCAAGTCTATATTTGGTTGATGCGCGGAACACCATTACTATTGCAATTAATTTTTGTCTTTTATGGCTTGCCATTAATCAATATTGTTTTCGAGCGATTTGATGCAGCGCTTTTTGCTTTTGTACTGAACTATGCAGCGTATTTTGCAGAAATTTTCCGTGGTGGGATTCAATCGATTCCTCAAGGGCAATACGAAGCAGCACAAGTGTTGCGTTTAAACCCCATTCAAACAATACGTAAAATCATTATTCCGCAAGTGACGAAAATTACCTTGCCTTCAGTCGGAAATGAAGTTATTAACTTAGTCAAAGATACGTCTTTGATTTATATTTTAGGATTATCAGATGTGATGCGTTTAGGGAAGATAGCGATGGAACGTGACACCACACTAGTACCGCTATTAGGCGTCGCGATTGTCTACTTAGCGATGACTGGGATTTGTACAGTGGTCTTACGTCAATTAGAAAATCGTCTGGATTATTATCGGTAGGAGGAATAGGGAATGTTAGAATTAAAAAATATCAACAAGGCATTTGGAGAAAAAAAAGTCATCCAAAATTTAGATTTAACCATCCCTGATGGTACCATCCTAGCAATCGTCGGTCCTTCTGGCGGAGGAAAGACGACGCTATTACGGACGTTAGCAGGATTAGAGACAGTCGATAGTGGCACGTTTTTACTGGATGGCAAAGCATTTGACCCGACCAATACAAAAGAGCAAGAACAAGTTGTCGGTGTCGTGTTCCAAGATTTTCAGCTTTTTCCTCATTTGAGTGTGCTGGAAAATATTACGTTAGCACCAAAAATGGTATTAAAAGAATCTGTCCAAGTCGCTGAAGAGAAAGCGAAAAAACTAGCCGGTCAGCTAGATATTGAGAGTTTACTGAATCAGTATCCTTATCAGCTATCTGGTGGGCAAAAACAACGACTAGCAATTGCACGAGCCATGGCGATGGATCCCAAAGTCTTAGCATATGATGAACCAACGAGTGCACTAGATCCAGCTTTACGCCAACAAGTAGAACAATTGATTTTAAATTTAAAAGCGCAGGGTGTAACACAAATCGTCGTCACCCATGATTTGACCTTCGCGGAAACAATTGCAAATCAACTATTAAAAGTAGAACCAAAATAAAAGGAGGATATTATAATGAAAAAATGGGTAAGTTTGGTTATGTTAGTTGCGAGCGTGGTTGGCTTAGCAGCATGTGGTAGTTCAGAGAAAACAACGGAGAGTGCAGCGGATAAAAAAACAGTCGTAGTCGGATTAGATGACACGTTTGTACCAATGGGCTTTAAAGACGATGATGGTACTATCGTCGGCTTTGATGTTGATTTAGCCAATGCTGTCTTCGCACTAACAGATACTAAAGTGAAGTTTCAACCAATCGATTGGTCAATGAAAGAAACGGAGCTAGCCAATGGTACGATTGATATGATTTGGAACGGGTACACAATGAATGATGAACGAAAGAAAAAAGTGACCTTCTCTGACTCTTATATGAAAAATACCCAAGTACTAGTAACGAAAAAATCAAGTGGAATCACTACTGTTGACGGTATGAAAGGGAAAATTCTAGGGGCACAAGAAGGGTCTTCAGGCTACAATGTCTTTACAAAGCAAGCTGATGTCTTAAAAGATATTGTTCAAGATGAAGATGCAACACTATATGCTAGCTTTAATGAAGCGTTTATTGATTTAGAGCACGGACGGATTGATGGCTTGTTAGTGGATAATGTATATGCGGGCTATTACTTGAAGCAGGCAGGGACATTGTCTGATTACAATATTATTGAAACACCGTACACACAAGAAAGCTTTGCAGTTGGTGTCCGTAAAGGGGACGACAAATTAGCTGAAAAAATTAATGAAGGTTTGAAAACATTAAAAGAAAATGGTAAGTATGATGAAATCGTCGAAAAATGGTTTGGCGATGAGGCTACCTCAAAATAAAGAGGCTGAGAAAAAAGCGAATAGATCCGAGCAATAACTCGGGAATTTCAAAAAATGCTTTTAAATTTTAGAAATTTTCGAGTTATTGTTGAGAGATCTGCTTTTTGATCACCGTTTAAAGAGGCTGAAAAAAAGCGAATAGATCCACAAAAGACCAAAAAATCCAGAAGTTGTTTCTTAAATGGATTTCTTGGTCTTTTTACGTTTAGGTACTTTTGTCTCATCATTTGGAAAATGACAGACCATAATCTTATAGTTCAGCTAATGAATGACGCGCCAGTTCGGATACGTTGTTTTATCCATCGTCGCCTGGCCTAGAAACTCTTCTTTGACTTTCAAAACAAGAGGCGATGCATTTTCTAAAGTGAGCCGTGAAAAATCGACCAAGACGGCTGCATCAGAGTCATTGAGGCCATCACTTACGACAGTTGGTAGCTGTAGCTGTTGACTATCAAGTTCAATCGTATAGAGGGCCATGAGGTGATGAACGGTAAATAACTGCGTCTCTTCTTTTACAAAGACATCATACACGCGTGGATTGGCATAAGATATGACACGGTAGCCAGTTTCCTCAAGTACTTCCCGTACGAGCGTTTCAGTCAAGCCTTCACCAATTTCTTGGCTACCTCCCGGAAGATCGTATCGTCCGCGATAGGGACCGGCATTTTTTTGAATACATAATAACTTACGATCTTTGATACAAGTACCATAGACACCAAAGTGCTTTTTGAATTTCACGTGCACCCTCTTTTCACAATAGGTTAGTTTGTTGAATGAGCATCCAATGCTTCTTGGTATTTCTCTTTAATATAAGTTGCAGAAGTTTGAAGTTTAGTTAATTCTTCTTCTGTTAAATCCAATTGGACTTGTTGGATAATGCCTTGACGTCCGACCACTGCGGGATAAGAGAGATAGGTTCCATACTCTTTTCTGTAATTAGAGACAGGTAGCTCGGCATGAGAGTCACTCAAGATAGCGACAGCTAGTGACACGCCGGCAGTCGCTACACCATAGTTCGTGTATTTTTTGCCTGCAAAAACGGTATGACCGCCCACCTTCGCCTCGTGGTCCAATTCCTCTAAGTCTAAGGTCAATTGATTTTCTTTTAAGTAGTTTGTTAATGAAGTACCTAGCACGCGTACAGTAGACCAAGCCGTGAATTGAGAGTTGCCGTGTTCACCTAAGTTGTACCCTTGGACTGAGCGTGGATCTAACGCTAGTTGTCTGCCGACTGCACGCTTCATACGAGCGGAATCCAACAACGTACCCGTGCCGATGACGCGTTCTTTTGGTAAGCCGGTCACAGACTGATAGATGGATGTAATAACGTCTACTGGATTGGTAATGACAACCAAGACGCCATCAAAGCCGACTTCTTTTAATTTTTGCGCTACTTTGGTCGCTTCGACACTCGTAAATGGCAATTCAGCAAAGCGGTCGTTGTTTGGATTATCTTGTAATTTGATGTTGCCGATTGCAGAAATGATGACATCAGCATCTGCTAATGCGTCATAATCATTGAAGACGATAGTTGTATGGACCGGTAAATTCGCCATCGCATCTTGAAAGTCTAATGCATCTGCAGCAACTTTCTTTTCATTTGAATCAATTAATACCAAATCATCTGTCAATCCAGCGGCAACAATGTAGTGTGCAGCAGCTGCACCCACGTTTCCCATGCCGATAACCCCAATTTTTCTCGTCATAACCTAAAGCACTCCTTTTTATTGGTTTGTTTCATTTATTCTAGACCTCTCCTCTTCATTTTTCAATCATGGATGGAAAAATGTTGTCGGGGGCTGAACTTTTTTTGCAGCTATTTTTTATGTATAATAGAAGGGAATGAAATGAGGGAGAATGAAGCATGGCAGCAAACAAGAGGGCAATAAAAAAACGTAAGACAAAAAAGCAACAGCAACAACAAGAAAAAATGATTTGGATTGGAATAGGCGCCTTTTTGAGCTTATTTGGTCTATTTGGCATTCTTAAATTAGGATTTTTAGGAACACTGGTCGCAAATATCTTTCGCCTAGTCGGGGGAAATACCTATTTATTTCTTTGTGTGGGGATGATTGGTGTCGGTTTGTGGTTGATGATTAAAAATCAAGCAGCGAAGTGGCGCCCAAATCATTTCTTTTATGGGGGCTTATTGCTTTATTTAGGAGTATTGATTTTCCTTCATGCGCTATTGTTTGGTCGCCTTGAGTCAAATGATCCAGCGATTATCGCGAATACTTGGAGTAGTTTGTTGATCGATCTAAAAGCGGGACGGGTCGCACAAAATGTCGGTGGTGGAATGATTGGTGCCGTTTTGTATGCTGGAACGTATTTTTTACTAGCACAGGCGGGTAGTTACTTTGTTAGTGTATTGCTAATGATTGGCGGCGCATTAATCATTAGTCCGTATACGTTGCAAGATTGTCTGGACCATTTTGGCCGTATCAAAGAGTTGGCGCAACAACGCTATGATGCGAATGCAGATAAACGCACGGAAAGGGAAGAGCAACGTCAAGCCAAAAAACGCCAAAAAGAAGAAAACCAAGCAATGAAGAAAGCGGCGATTTTAGCTGAAATTCAGGCAGAGGAAAGCCAAAAGAATGCCGTACGTCCAAAAACGCCAGGTGAAAAATTAGCAGAACAAACCAAAGTCGAAGTACCTGTGGAGACTGAACAACTCAGCTTTGTACCAATAAATAGTTTTCAAGAGAGCAAAGATCGTGATTTTGAGCAGCCAAAGTTCGCAGATGCACAGCCTCCGAAGAAAAAACCAGTTGAAACAGACGAAGATGAAGGAGAACTACTGGAATTTGATATCCCGCAAGATGTGGAAGATGAAGCTTATGAGTTGCCACCATCCACATTGTTAGATCCAGGTAAGCCGACTGATCAAAGTGGCGAGTACAAAAAAATCGAAAAAAATATTGCTGTGCTAGAGAAAACATTTGAAAGCTTTGGTGTCGATGCCAAAGTGGTCAAAGCCAGCTTAGGTCCCTCTGTCACTAAATTTGAAATTCAGCCAGCCATTGGGGTGAAAGTGAGTAAAATTGTCGGCTTAACCGATGATATTGCACTTGCACTAGCAGCCAAAGACGTACGGATGGAAGCACCTATCCCGGGTAAGTCGTTAATTGGGATTGAAGTACCAAACGATGCAATTAGCACTGTGTCATTTAGAGAAGTCGTCGAGGCTCAGACGCCACATCCGGATCATCTATTAGAAGTTCCTTTAGGACGCGACATTTCAGGTAGAGTCCAAACGGCCGACTTGAGCAAGATGCCTCATTTATTGGTCGCGGGTTCGACAGGGAGTGGGAAATCAGTCGCGATTAACGGCATGATTACCAGTATTTTGATGCAAGCCAAGCCCCATCAAGTAAAATTAATGATGGTCGATCCTAAGATGGTAGAATTAAATGTCTATAATGGCATTCCCCATCTGTTAACGCCAGTTGTGACCAATCCACGAAAAGCAGCTCAAGCATTACAAAAAGTGGTCAAAGAGATGGAAGAACGGTATGAGAAGTTTGCAGCGACAGGTGTCCGAAATATTACTGGCTACAATGAAATGATTGAAGAACGCAATCAACAAACTGGTGAGAAGCATCCAATCTTGCCATTTATTGTTGTCATTGTCGATGAGTTAGCTGACTTGATGATGGTGGCCAGTAATGAAGTAGAAGATGCCATTATTCGTTTAGCGCAAATGGCTCGTGCGGCGGGAATTCACATGATTTTAGCGACACAACGGCCAAGTGTGGATGTTATCACAGGGATTATCAAAGCAAACGTACCTTCACGGATGGCCTTTGCCGTCTCTAGTGGGACCGACTCACGGACGATTATTGATACGAACGGAGCGGAAAAATTATTGGGTCGAGGAGATATGCTCTTTTTACCAATGGGAGAGAATAAGCCAATTCGTGTGCAAGGGGCATTTATTTCAGACCATGATGTAGAGGCAGTCGTCTCCTTTGTCACAAATCAGCAAGGCGCGAACTACGAAGAGAAAATGATGGTTTCTGATGAGGAAGTCACCACGAATCAAGCAGAAGAGTCCCAAGATGAGCTGTATGATCAGGCCAAGGAATTGGTTGTTGAAATGCAGACTGCCAGTGTTTCACTGTTGCAAAGAAGATTCCGCATAGGCTATAACCGGGCTGCGCGCTTAATTGATGAATTAGAAGCCAATGGTATCATTGGCCCATCAGAGGGAAGCAAGCCGCGTAAAGTCTATCTAGAATCACTAGAGCAGACGGAACAAGACAGCGAATACTACTCACCTCAAGAGAACGATGAGTAACTTTACTAAGAAATGACAAATTTGTTCGTTGGCTTTCACCTTATTCAATGGGGTGTAAGCCAACTTTTTTATATAATGAGGACAAGAAAAAACAAAGGAGTCTATTATGTTAACAGTCAAAAATATCAGTAAAACGTATGGCGAAGCAATGAAATATGAAGCATTAAAAGAGATTAATTTTACGATTGAAGCCGGTGAATTCGTAGGTATCATGGGCCCTTCTGGTAGCGGAAAATCCACGTTGTTAAATATTTTGGCAACAATCGATAATCCAACGAACGGAAAGGTATTGTTGAATGGTGAAGACCCTCATGCTCTAAATTCAGAACAAGTGGCTCAGTTCCGAAGAGAAAAGCTAGGCTTTGTGTTTCAAGCATTTAATCTGTTACCGACTTTGACCGTTGAAGAAAATATGGTCTTACCGTTGACATTATCGGGCGAATCCGTCCGTGTGATGAAACAAAAAGTCCGTGAAATCGCACCGAAGTTAGGCATAGAACAACTCTTAAAAAAACGGACATCTGAAATTTCAGGTGGGCAAGCACAGCGGGTAGCAGTGGCACGTGCGATGATTCATCATCCACAATTGATTTTGGCAGACGAGCCGACAGGAAATCTGGACACCAAAGCATCAAAAGATGTGATGCGTCTGTTTCATCAATTAAACCAAGAAGAAAAAGCGACCTTACTGATGGTAACCCATGATCCGCTTTCGGCTAGCTATTGTCGCCGTATCCTTTTTATCAAAGATGGCAAGTTAATTAATGATATTCATCAAACTTCGACACAAGAAGCATTTTATCAAGAAATCATGCAACAACTTGCCCAATTGGAGGGCGTAAACAATGAATTTTAGACAATTTGTTTATCGCAATACGATGCGTAATAAGCCACTATATTTGGCTTATTTTCTAAGTACACTGGTCAGCGTGATGGTCTTCTTTACATTCAGTACGATGGCATTTCATCCAATTTTGCAATCAGGTGTGAGCCAAAATCTGAAAGTAGGAATGCTCGGTTCAGCTGTTTTAATCTTTGGTTTTTCATTTTTCTTTGTCATTTATTCGCTAAGTATCTTTTTACAATCTCGTAAAAAAGAATTTGGCCTGTTGTTGATTCAAGGAATGAGTATGAAGCAGTTGCGCCGGATGATTAGTCTAGAGACATTGGTCATTGGCTTTTGGTCAATTATTTTTGGTAGTTTATTAGGTGTGGGCTTTTCGCAGCTAATATTGTTCGCAGCCAAACAACTGATTGGTGTGAATTTTGACGCTTATTTTCCTGTAAAAGCGATTGTTCTTACAATTGTTTCGTTTAGCCTACTGTTTTTAGTAAGTTCAGGGGTGGCTCAATTTCAATTACCAAAACAAACGATTCAACAATTATTAAAGGCCGATGAACAAGGCAAAGGAGCCATTACTTTTTCTAAAGTCAAAAGTGTCATCGCCTTTCTCTTACTTGCAATCGGCTATACGATTGCGTTACTGTCACAAGGGACGACCGTCATTATGGCCTTTCTACCAGTCTTAGTAATGGTAGTCATTGGCACGTTTATGCTATTTTCACAATTAAGTGTCCAAATTATCGAAGGATTGAAAAAACATTTGTCGTTCTTTTGGAAAAAACGCAATTTGGTTGTTTTCTCTGACTTAGCTTTTCGCATGAAGGACAATGCACGGTCATTTTTCTTAATCACGATTGTATCGACTGTAGCATTTGTCGCAGTAGGGACATTGTATGGCGTGCAAGCGATATTCTTAGGGGTCATGAATTATATTCCATATGACTTTCAAGCGCCTACTGAGCAGCCATATATTCAAAAGGTCGATCAAACATTGTCTAGCCTACACATCACGGCTGAGAAGGCTTCCTATACGGATTATGCTGATGAACAACAAACGACCATCCACGCTTCTGATTACAACAAAGTGGCGAAATTATTAGGTAAAGAGACCCTTTCACCTAAAACCAATGAGGCAATTCAATTACAAGCAGCTGGCTCAAAATCGACTGTGGCTTCTGTGAAACAAGTGACTATAGGACAGCAAACGCTGAGCGTCACATCAGAAAAAACTACTGCGATTGTTCCTGTCTATCAAGGAACGTTTGTCGTAAGCGATGAGGTTCAGTTGACTGGTACGGCAAATAGCTCGACAATCTGGCTGACCAAAGATGCCACGGAAAGTCAAAAAATAGCTGCCGGAAAACAGCTAGCAGACACACCGATTATTTCTGCTATTGCATACAATAAAGATGCAACCCTCAAAGGCTATGCCCCTACTTTGTTCGTAGGAATTTTTGTCAGTCTAGTATTCATTGTTTCAGCGGGAAGCTTCTTGTATTTCCGTCTGTATAGTGATTTAGCCAATGATACACAAAAATACCGCATGATCTATCGCTTAGGTCTTTCACGCAAAGAATTAAAGAAAATGGTGTATCGACAAGTAGGAATTTTGTTCTTTATTCCATTAGTCGTGGCACTTGCACATAGTATTGTGGCCTTACTTGCAATGTATCATTTGTTCTCATTGACGATGCAAGCAGCGGCCATTGAGGTTCTAGCTGTTTTTGTCTGCGTACATGTCTTTTACTATATACTCGCTAGTCGATTGTATTTCCGTTCGATTGCAAACGCGATTGGCATGGCGGATAAATAAGAGAAAAAAATTCTCGTGAAAACTTGCACTTAAAAAACTTTTCACGTATAGTAAGCAACGACAAAAGTGAAAAGAGGAAAAAAAATGAAAGCTTCCATTTATGAATTACCATTGAATGAATTGACTGACTGGGTCTTAGAACAAGGAGAAAAAAAGTTTCGGGCGACGCAACTATGGGAATGGCTCTATCAAAAACGTGTGCAGTCCTTTACACAGATGACCAACTTGTCAAAAGGGTTTATTGAAAAGCTAGACGAAACTTTTATTATTAATCCTTTGCATCAAGTCGTTGTACAAGAAGCACAAGATGGGACTGTGAAGTATTTATTTCAGTTGCCAGATAACCATATGATTGAAACGGTGATGATGACCCAAGAATATGGTCTATCCGTCTGCGTGACAACTCAAGTAGGCTGTAACATTGGCTGCACATTTTGTGCCAGTGGTATTTTGAAAAAGCAACGCGATTTAACAGCAGGAGAAATCGTGGCGCAAATAATGTTAGTCCAACATTATTTAGATGATAAGAACGAAGGAAGTCGGGTGTCCCACATTGTCGTGATGGGCATTGGTGAACCATTTGACAATTATCAAAATGTCATGAACTTTTTAACGATCGTAAATGATGCGAAAGGTCTTGCGATTGGTGCACGCCATATCACGGTATCGACCAGTGGCCTTGTTCCTAAAATCAGAGAGTTCGCTGAAAATGGCTTACAGGTCAATCTAGCTATTTCGTTGCACGCACCAAATAATGACGTACGTACGTCTATTATGCGAATCAATCGGACATTCCCAATCGAAAAGCTGATGGATGCGGTCGATTATTACTTAGAGAAGACCAATCGACGAATTACTTTCGAGTACATTATGTTAAGTCATGTAAATGACCGAGTGGAGCACGCTCAGCAACTAGCTGACTTGTTAAAAGATAAGAAAAAGCTCACTTACGTTAATCTAATTCCGTATAACCCAGTAAGTGAACATGATCAATACGCACGCAGCTCAAGAAATGATGTCATGAAATTTTATGATGTCTTAAAGAAAAATGGTATCAATTGTGTCATTCGGAAAGAGTATGGAACCGATATCGATGCAGCATGTGGTCAATTGCGAAGCAAGCAAATGAAGCAAGTAGCAAGATAAGAGGTTAGAACAAAAGCGTTCAGATCCGAGCAATGAGATCTGAAATTCCAAAAATTGTACCACAAATTTTTGAGAATTTATGTCGCAATGCCGAGGATTTGCATTTGGTATACCGTTGATAGAGGTTAGAACAAAAGCGTTCAGATCCGAGCAAAAAGAGCAAAAAATCCAAGAGTTTGAGAAGCAACTTCTGGATTTTTTGCTCTTTTTGTGTATCTATAGCACACATACAGATTGTTGAATAATATACAAACCAAATAATCAGAGTTTTTAAACCGTAAATACAAAAAAATAAAAAAAATTACGGCGTTTTCACATATTTTTTAAGTATATGAAGATTAAATGAAGAAAATATTAAATTTTTCTTGCTTTTTTAATAATTACTAATTAAAATTTAATTTAATTCAGACAATACTCAATTTCTGAAAAAATGAATAAAGGGGAGATTTGTGCATGAAAATGAAATGGGCATATGGTTTGGTAACAATCTTTGGGCTTGCTCTAGCAGGTTGTTCTACAACAGGTGGTTCTTCATCAACAGCAACATCAAGTAGTTCAGGAGGAGAAGCAAAAGATCAGACATTTAAAGTCGTTGTGCAACAAGAAATGCCAAGTGCCGATTTATCTTTGGCGACAGATACGATTAGTTTTAGTGCCTTAAATAATGTGTATGAAGGACTCTATCGTTTAGATAAAGACAACAACCCTGAGCCAGCAGGAGCTGCTGAGAAGGCTACGGTCAGCAATGATGGCTTAACGTATACTATTAAATTAAGAGAAGACGCAAAATGGTCTAATGGAGATGCAGTAACGGCGGCTGATTATGTTTATGGTTGGCAACGTACAGTGAATCCTAAGACAGCGTCAGAGTATGCCTATTTATTCTCACCAGTGAAAAATGCAGATGACATTACAGCTGGAAAAACAGCAGTAGATCAATTAGGAATTAAAGCAGTTAGTGATTATGAATTAGAAATCACATTAACAAAAGCAACACCATATTTTGACTACTTATTAGCTTTCCCTTCATTCTTCCCACAAAATCAAAAAGTGGTAGAAGAAAATGGTTCAAATTATGCACAAACAAGTGACAATGCTGTCTACAATGGTCCATTTACATTGACAGACTTTGACGGACCAGGTACAGATACTGAATGGAGCTATACTAAGAACGATACGTATTGGGATAAAGATAATGTGAAATTGTCTAAAATCGATGTTAGTGTCGTGAAAGAATCTTCTACTTCATTGAATCTATTCCAAGATGGTGAAGCAGATGATGTCATTCTTTCAGGAGAATTAGCGCAACAAATGGCTAATGACAAATCATTTGTGTCACAACCAGAAGCATCTACTACTTACTTGGAAATGAACCAACGTGATGCGAATTCACCATTCAATAATGAGAACTTAAGAAAAGCAATCTCTTATGCTATTGACCGTGATGCGTTAGTGAATTCAATCCTAGGTGATGGGTCAATTGCTTCGACTGGGCTAGTACCTGCTAACTTGACATTTAGTCCTTCTGATAAGGAAGACTTTACAAAAGCAGTTGGAACAGAACTTTCATACAGCAAAAAACAAGCAAAAGAATATTGGGAAAAAGCGAAGAAAGAATTGGGAATTACTTCTTTAAGCTTTGACATTTTGTCTTCAGATACTGATTCATCGAAAAAAATTACCGAGTACTTACAAAGTGCTATTCAAGAATCATTAGATGGCGTGACCGTAACATTGAGTCCCGTGCCATTCTCTGTCCGCTTGGATCGTTCAAACTCTGGTGACTTTGATGTTGTAATGGGTGGTTGGGGTGCCGACTATGCCGATGCAAGTAGCTTCTTAGATTTATTTGTTTCTGGAAATTCATATAACCGTGGTCAATGGAGTAACTCTGACTACGATGCGGCTATTAAAGCCGCAAGCACAACCGATGTTAGCGATGCCGACAAACGTTGGGATGATATGGTAGACGCAGAAAAAATCTTGATGGATACGCAAGGCGTCATTCCATTGTACCAAAAAGCCGAAGCACACTTACGTAATACAAAAGTGAAGGGCGTGGTTGCCCATGGTGCTGGTGCACAATACGACTACAAGTGGACGTATATCGCAGAGTAGTACAAGTTTCCCCATTCAGTTGGTTACTTAATGGGGAGTCGTTTATTGGTTTGGCAAGGAAATAGGGGGAAAGAAAATGAGAAAGAAACAGATTATTGGTTGGTTGGCTTTGTGTGGTATTGTCTTAGCGGGATGTACAACTGGTGGTTCAACGAGCGACAGTGGCTCCTCTAATTCCAGTACAAAGCAAGAGTTTAATGTCGTTGTACAACAAGAAATGCCGACAGCAGATTTATCAGTAGCGACAGACACGATTAGTTTTTCGGCTCTCAATAATGTATACGAAGGTCTTTATCGCTTGGATAGTGAAAACAAACCCCAAGCAGCAGGCGCTTCAGAATTAGCAACCGTTAGTGACGACGGTCTAACGTACACATTAAAATTAAGAGAAGATGCGAAATGGTCTAATGGCGATCCGGTAACAGCAGCCGACTATGTCTATGGTTGGCAACGAACAGTGAATCCAAAAACAGCTTCAGAATATGCGTATTTGTTTGAATCGGTTGAGAATGCAACGGAGATTATTAATGGGGAAAAAGCTGTTGATCAACTAGGGATCAAGGCAACGGGCGATTATGAGCTGGAAATCAAATTAACAAAAGCAACACCTTATTTCCAATATTTATTAGCTTTCCCATCTTTCTTCCCACAAAATCAAAAGGAAGTAGAAAAAGAAGGCGATAACTATGCGAAAACCAGTGACAATGCCATTTACAATGGACCATTTACCTTAGAAGGTTTTGATGGGCCAGGGACTGATACTGAGTGGAGCTACAAGAAAAATGATCAGTATTGGGATGCAGACAATGTCAAACTGGATACAATCAATGTGAGTGTCGTGAAAGAATCATCGACATCGTTGAATCTTTTCCAAGATGGCCAAGCAGATGATGTCATTCTTTCAGGAGAATTGGCACAACAAATGGCAAATGATAAAGCATTCGTCTCACAAGAAGATGGTCGTACTTCATACTTAGAATACAACCAACGAAAAGCCGATTCACCATTTAAAAATGCAAAATTACGTCAAGCAATTTCTTATTCGATTGATCGTGATGCCTTAGTAACAAATGTGTTGGGTGATGGGTCGATTGCATCGACAGGATTGATTCCTAAGAACTTGACATTTGGACCAGATGGCACCGAATTTACAAAAGCTTCAGGGACCTTGGTAAGTTATGATGCGGATAAAGCAAAAACACTTTGGGCAGAGGCAAAAAGTGAATTAGGAATTGACTCGTTATCATTTGATATCATTGCTTCAGATGATGATTCAACGAAAAAAGTTGTCGAGTATATCCAAAATGCGATTCAAGAAAACTTGGATGGCATCACAGTAACTGTAACACCAGTACCATTTTCAGTCAGACTTGATCGCTCAAGCTCAGGTGACTTTGATGTTGTGATGGGTGGTTGGGGAGCTGACTATGCCGATGCTAGTAGCTTTACTGATTTATTTGTCACAGGTAACTCATACAATCGGGGGCAATGGAGCAATGCGGAATACGATAAATTGAATACGGCAGCTGGGTCAACAGATGTTACAAATCCAGAAAAACGCTGGACAGACTTACTTGATGCAGAAAAAGTTATTATGGATGAACAAGGTGTAACACCAGTCTTTCAAAAAGCTGAAGCACATCTACGTGCAACAAAAGTAAAAGATGTTGTCGTACACAGTGCAGGTGCACAATATGATTACAAATGGGCTTATATTGAAGAATAAGTAAAAAATGCGGACGTCCAATTGGCGTTTTGTGTCGCATGCCAATTGGGCGTACCGCCGTTTTTTATAAGTAAGACAATCCCAAAAAGATGAGGCTTAAGCAGAAAAGAATGAATGCCGGCTCTAGCCAAAAACGATAGCTTGTACGGCCAATATCTGATAGGATAGGATAATCTTCTTTTGTTTTACGAAAGGTCTTTTTCCATGAGTACTGAAAGAAATCAAATAATCCAGAAGAACAAACCCATAAAAAACAACCAATTACCAAAAAGAAGAGAGTAAAGAGAAATAGTATATCGGATACGCGAACCAAAGTTAACGTGGAAAAGAAAATAGACCACAAAAAACTAATTGCCAAACTGCCAATACTAATGAAGAGTGTACTTTTACGAAGGTGCATACGGAACTCCTTTCAATCATACATAAATAATAAAATAACTTTACAAAATTATTGTTTATAAGTCAAAACACTTAGGAGGAAATTAAGTGAATAGTTTTGTTAAATATATCTTAAAAAGAATCTTTTTTATGCTGGTGACCTTGTGGATCATTGCGACCATTACTTTTTTCTTAATGAAATTATTACCAGGAACACCTTATACCAATGCTGAAAAATTAAGTGCAGAACAAATTGCTTTATTAAACAAACAAATGGGATTAGATAAGCCGATGCTGGTGCAATATGGTTTGTATCTAAACAACTTGCTGCATTTTGATTTAGGTATTTCATTCCAGTTTAAAAATCAACCTGTAGCGAACTTACTTAGTGCTCGGATTGGACCATCCTTACAGTTAGGGATTCAAGCGATTATTGTCGGTACTTTAGGCGGAATTATTTTAGGTGCAATTTCAGCAATGAAGCAAAATACGTGGATTGATACCACTGCGACATTAGTAGCCATTCTTGGCCGCTCAATCCCGAACTTCGTCTTCGCCGTACTGCTTCAATATGTCTTTGCCATGAAGCTACACATTTTACCAATCGCCAAATGGGAAACATTCGCTTATACGATTTTACCTACAATCGCTCTAGCTATGTCGCCATTAGCTGATGCTGCCCGCTTTATTCGGACGGAAATGGTCGAAGTGCTGCATAGTGATTATGTAGAGCTTGCTCGTGCGAAGGGCTTAAGCCGATGGGGGATTGTCTTCCATCATGGTCTTCGCAATAGTCTTATTCCATTATTAACATTATTAGGACCTCTTGCTGTTGGTCTGATGACAGGTTCATTGGTTGTTGAAAATATTTTCGCTATTCCTGGGATTGGGGAACAATTTGTAAAATCAATTATGACCAATGACTACCCAACAATTATGGCAGTAACGATGTTGTATTCGGCTATGTTGGTTGTCGTTATTTTAATTGTCGATATTTTATATGGGATTGTCGATCCTAGAATTCGTGTATCAGAAGGGAGTCGTGGTTAATGACTAATTCAGCACAATTGAATGAAAAAGAAGTAGCAGCGATTCCAATCTCTTCTTTTGAACCATTAGAAAAAAGTACGACGGAAAAACGTGAAGAAATCGCTATGCCATCATTGACGTTTATGCAGGATTCATGGCGACGTCTAAAGAAAAACAAAGCTGCTGTGCTTTCGATTATATTGTTGGCAATTATTATTGCGATTTCAATCGTGACGATTTTTGTTTCGCCGCATAATCCGACTGCCCAAAATGTGAAATATACCAACTTGCCACCTAAAATTCCAGGAATTAATATTACTGGCTTAAATGGGTACGCTGAAGTTGGTGGGAAGTTAGTAGATAAATACGCACAAGCTAATGTACCTGATGGAACGTATTTCTTTTTAGGAACAGATAGTTTAGGACGTGACTTATTAAGTCGTTTATTTATGGGTACGCGTGTATCGTTATTAATTGCCTTTATTGCTGCTTTACTCGATATTGTTTTCGGGGTGACTTATGGCTTGATTTCAGGTCTACTTGGCGGCCGTGTCGATAATATTATGCAACGTTTCTTAGAAATCATCTCAGGGATTCCCAATTTGGTCGTGATGATTTTGATGTTAGTGGTATTCGAACCAGGTATTCCGTCAATCGTGGCCGCTATGGCGATTACAAACTGGATACCAATGGCCAGAATTGTCAGGGCGCAGACGATGAAGCTCAAAGATCAAGAGTTTGTGTTGGCTGCGACAACATTAGGTGAAACGAGATCAAAAATTGCATTCAAGCACATTTTGCCAAATATTTCGAGTGTCATTATTATTCAAATGATGTTTAGTATTCCGTCTGCTATTTTCTTCGAAGCTTTCCTAAGTTTTATCGGACTAGGTCTTCGTCCGCCAGTTGCTTCGTTAGGGACATTATTAAGTGATGGATACAAGACATTCCTATTTTTACCTTACCAACTATGGGTGCCAGCAGTGACGCTATCAGTCATAATGATTGGATTTAACTTACTAGCAGATGGATTACGCGATGCGTTTGATCCGAAGATGAAAGAGTGATTGAATGAATAAGATAATTGAAGTGAAAAATTTAGAAATTTCTTTCGATACTTTCGCCGGAAAAGTTCAAGCTATTCGAAATGTGAGTTTTGATTTGTATCAAGGTGAAACATTAGCAATTGTGGGTGAATCTGGAAGTGGCAAATCGGTAACGACGAGAAGTATTATGGGTTTGTTAGCGAGTAATGCGAATATCGAAAATGGCGAAATTCTTTTTAACGGTTCGGATATCGTAAAGAAAAGTGAAAAAGAAATGCAAAAAATTCGAGGCAAAGATATCTCAATGATTTTCCAAGATCCAATGACATCGTTGGATCCAACGATGCCTATCGGTAGACAAGTGGCTGAGTCGTTAGTGAAACATACGAAAATTTCCAAAAAAGAAGCCTTAAAGCAAGCGTTAGAATTACTGAATTTAGTAGGGATTCCCAATGCTGAAAAACGCTTGAAAAATTATCCTCACCAATTTTCAGGTGGGCAAAGACAGCGGATTGTTATTGCGATTGCATTGATTTGTTACCCACAAGTATTAATTGCTGATGAGCCGACCACAGCACTCGATGTAACAATCCAAGCGCAAATTATTGAATTGTTAAAAGATATCCAACAAAAAATGAACTCATCGATTATTTTCATCACTCATGACTTAGGCGTGGTAGCTAATGTGGCAGACCGTGTCGCTGTCATGTACGGTGGGAAAATCGTTGAAATTGGTACGGCTAGAGAAATTTTTTATAATCCGCAACATCCGTATACATGGGGCTTACTCGGATCAATGCCGACATTAGAAAGTACTGGCAAACGATTATATGCGATCCCAGGTTCTCCGCCAGATTTATTAAAACCACCAACTGGCGATGCGTTTTATCCACGTAATGAATACGCGATGAAAATCGATACGGAAAAGGAACCACCATTTTTCGATGTGTCTCCTACGCACAAGGCAGCTACGTGGCTGCTGGCACCTCAAGCACCAAAAGTGATACCACCAGAAGAAATTCAAATTCGCTGGAAAAAATTTAAAGAAAATGCTTTTGGCGAGTAAGGAGGGGATATCGTGAGCAAAGTCTTATTAGATGTGAAGAACTTAAAGCAATATTTTAACGTTGGGCGTAAAGATGAAGTGAAAGCTGTCGATGATATGACGTTTCATATATATGAAGGGGAAACATTTGGATTGGTTGGCGAATCAGGAAGTGGAAAATCCACGACAGGTCGCTCGATTATTCGTCTGAATACACCGACTGATGGCACAATCACCTTTGATGGCAAAGATGTCATGAAATTAAAAGGAAAAAAAGAATTAAAAGATTTTCGTAGAGAAGTTCAAATGATCTTCCAAGATCCATACGCTTCTTTAAACCCACGCATGAAGGTCCGCGACATCATTGCTGAAGGAATTGATATTAATCATTTAGCAAAAAATGACAAAGAGCGCAATGCACGTGTCGATGAGCTGTTAAAGACAGTTGGCTTGAATCCGTCGCATGGGACGCGTTATCCTCATGAGTTTTCCGGTGGGCAGCGTCAACGAATCGGCATTGCACGAGCATTAGCTGTGGATCCTAAGTTTATTATTTGTGATGAACCGATTTCTGCCTTGGATGTGTCCATTCAAGCGCAAGTGGTCAATCTTTTACAAGACTTACAAGAAAAGCACAATCTGACCTATTTCTTTATTGCACATGATTTATCGATGGTCAAACATATTAGTGACCGTATCGGTGTGATGCATTTAGGGAAATTGCTTGAAGTTGGTACAAGTGATGAAATTTATCATTATGGAGTGCATCCTTACACAGAAAGCTTATTATCGGCTATACCATTACCAGATCCGGAGAGCGAACGTACGCGCAAACGCATTAAGTATGTGGAAGCTGCTCAGACAGATGTGGCGAGAAGTATGCAAGAAATCGCACCGGGACACTTTATTTACGCAACACCAGATGAAGTACCAATGTATCAAGAAAAATTGAGAAAAAAGAAAGAAGCATAGCAATAGGGTAAGGGGGTTGATTCATGAAAGTGTTAAAAGGTTATCGTTTTCGGATTTATCCAGACGAAGAACAATTGACATTTTTTAGGCAAACCTTTGGCTGTGTAAGATTTACATATAATCAACTATTAATGGCGAGAAAAAACACAGCGAATTCGGAAGAAAGTATGAAATTAACCCCCGCAGTATTAAAAAAAGACTATCCTTTTTTAAAGAAGACAGATAGTCTGGCTTTGGCTAATGCACAGCGTAACTTAGAGCGAGCGTACGCAAATTTTTTTCAAGGAAGAGCGAGCTATCCTAAATTAAAAAACAAGAAAAGCACGTGGCAATCCTATACAACAAATAATCAAAAACATACGATTTATTTTGTTGATGAAAAACTAAAACTTCCTAAGTTGAAAAGTTTGATTCAAGTGCATCAGCATCGTGAGATTAAGGGGTTGATTCGTTCAGCCACGATTTCAGCAAAAAACAATGAAGAATTTTATGTATCTTTACTGTGTTTAGAAGAAGTCACTGCTTTACCGAAAACCAAAAAAGCTATCGGTATTTCATATTGTCCAAAACATTTGATACATGTATCTAAGCCGCTCGATCACTTAGAAACGATTGAAGAACAAATGCAGGAAGACAGGCTGATAAAAGCAAAAAGAAAACTTCTTTTACGCGCTAAAATTGCGAAAAAGCATAAAGTGAAGCTAAAAGACGCCAAAAATTATCAAAAGCAAAAGCAAAAAGTGCACAAGTTAATTCAGGAAAAAGCCTTTAGAAAAAAGGACTTTATTGACCAGCTGACATTTTCATTAGTCAAAGAGTTCGATTATATTTTTGTCGAAAAGCAACCAAGTACCGTCGATAGTGAGGAGACGAGTCTATTTAACTCTAGTGATTGGTATCTGTTCATGCAAAAACTAACGTATAAAACACAATGGTATGGCAAAAAATATCTAGCGATTGAAAAGCCAGCGAATACAGAAAATTCGGGACAGATGATTGAAGAACTAGGAAAGCAACGACTCGGCCTTTAATGTCAAAGAACTGGAAGGGGCTCCAGGGATCGCCTAGGGTATAGAAAAAAGGCAACTTTTTGTTTCTAGGAACAATCGCTCACTAATTATGAAAAACCAAAAAAGAGAGG
>NZ_GL622241.1:432575-462221 GCF_000185365.1 Enterococcus italicus DSM 15952 | reverse complement strand
AAAAGAGAGAGGACCTTGGTCCTCTCTCTTTTTTGGTTATTCATGGAAGAAGTCTTCTTTCAGGCGATAGACTTTGGAAGGTCGCCCGATTCCAGTGGGACGTTCGCCAATTTCATCAAAAAAGTGGAGCAATGATTTTTTAAAATTGGAATGATCGATTAAGCGAAAATCAATACCCAAAAATTTGGCGAATACTTGGCGCGCTTCCTTGATAGTAAACGACTCACCTAATACTTGTAGAACTTGCGGTTCATGTTCCATTTTATTGGCAATGCGATTAAAGGCTTTTAAAATGATGGCACTATGGTCGAATGCCAGTTGATCTTTTCCTAATGATTGACCAGTCGATAAGTCTAAAACAATGGCCGTCTGATCACATTCCAAATGAATATGATTGACCTTTCTCTCCAAAGAAAACCAGCGTACATCTTCTGCATCATCGCCAGCAATGAGAGGCTCTTCACCAATAAAGGCCAAGTAACTCACGGTCACGACCCAACCACGAGGATCGCGATGCGGCGTACTGAATGTATGAAGTTGTTCAATATTTTGTTTTGAGATTTTGACACCTGTTTCTTCTTCGGTCTCGCGTAGCACACTTTCGCCTGTCGACTCATCAGGCTGTACAAACCCACCCGGTAGAGCCCATGAATTTTTGAAAGGGTGACCTTTGCGTTTGATTAATAGAATTTTCAGCTTGTCTTGTACTTTGCTATAGCACATCAAGACCATGTCGACGGTCAACGAGGGTTTTTCATAATTGGGTTTTTCTTGTCTACGATACCAGTCAAGAAATTCTGCTTCACTGGCTCGGTGTTCATAATATTCTTTTTCGTCTTCTTGATTGGAAAACGTGGCCATAACGATCCCTACCTTCTTGTCATAATGAGTATGTTGTTTAAAGAAAGAAAAAGAGTAAAAAGTTAATAAGAAATAATCCTAGGTAAATAGGAAGATAGTTTTTAAAGTAACGGATGCATGTGAAGCCCGCTAGTACAATCGCAATCAGCAAGAGTCCTCGAATCAAGATGGAGGAGACTAAAAAAGTATTTAAGTGATTGGCGGTATTCATGTAGGCATAAATGCGTTGATAGAAATTGGCAAAGAGTAGATGAATGGCGGTCAAACTAATCAATGTCCAAATATATATTTTCTGTCTGCGTTGCATAGAAGACACTCCTTGCATGGTAAGGATGAGAAGGTACGCTTGCGTACACACGCGACTTTCCACGGTAACTATTATAGCAACAAACAGGAAAACACTCAAAAAATCTTTTTTGTCGGTGCCTTTTTGCTTGATAATAAGTATGAAAAGCCACAATTGTGGTATACTATCAGAGAATAATTTTGAAAATGACAGAGGAGGAAGCTCACTCATGGCTGAGAAAGAGACATTCTATATAACGACACCTATCTACTACCCAAGTGGAAAACTACATATCGGCAATTCGTATACGACCATTGCCTGCGATGCGGTCGCTCGCTATAAACGCTTGATGGGATTTGATGTGTTTTATTTAACTGGTGTTGATGAACATGGACAAAAAATTGAAAAAAAAGCAGACGAACTTGGTGTAACGCCACAAGAATATGTTGATAAAATGGCAGCAGATGTGCAAAAACTTTGGAAGACACTAGACATTAGTTACGATAAGTTTATCCGTACGACGGATGACTACCATCAAAAAGCTGTGAAGAAGATTTTCCAACAATTACTAGACCAAGGTGATATTTATCTTGGACAGTACGAAGGCTGGTATTCAATCTCTGATGAAGAGTATTTTACCGAAACACAATTAGCGGAAGTCTATAAAGATGAAGAAGGCAATGTCATTGGTGGGAAAGCTCCGAGTGGTCATGAAGTGGAACTAGTGAAAGAAGAGTCTTACTTCTTCCGAATGAGTAAATACGCAGATCGTCTCTTAGCTTACTATGACGAACATCCAGAATTTATCCAACCTGAATCGCGCAAAAATGAAATGATCAATAACTTCATTAAGCCAGGCTTGGAAGATCTAGCTGTGTCACGGACGACACATTCTTGGGGGATTCCGGTTGATGCGAATCCAAAACATGTAGTCTATGTATGGATTGATGCACTTTCTAACTATATTTCTGCTTTGGGCTATGGTTCTGATGATGATCAACTCTTTCAAAAATATTGGCCAGCAGATGTGCATATGGTTGGGAAAGAAATCGTTCGGTTTCACACGATTTATTGGCCAATTATGTTAATGGCATTAGGCTTGCCTTTGCCAAAAGAAGTGTATGGCCATGGTTGGTTACTGATGAAAGAAGGCAAAATGTCTAAGTCTAAAGGCAACGTAGTCTATCCAGAGATGCTAGTAGAGCGCTATGGTCTAGATGCATTGCGCTATTATTTATTACGTGCGGTACCATTTGGTAGTGACGGTGTATTTACACCGGAAGACTTTGTGGCAAGAGTAAATTACGACTTAGCCAATGATTTAGGTAACCTACTTAACCGGACTGTAGCGATGATTAACAAATATTGCGATGGCATCGTGCCGACGTATCGTTCAAAAGTCACACCATTTGATAGTGAGTTGTCTACGACAGCGGCCAATGTCATTGGCCGTTACCGAGAAGCGATGGACAATATGGAATTTTCGACAGCGTTAGCAGAAGTTTGGACGCTTGTATCAAGAGCAAATAAATACATCGATGAAACACAACCATGGATTTTAGCCAAAGATGAAGAGAAAAAAGCAGAGCTAGACAGTGTTATGATTCACTTGGCAGAATCATTGCGAATTGTTGCTTTGCTATTGCAACCAGTGATGACAGAAACACCAGCCAAAATCTTCGAACAACTTGGCCTAAAACAAATGGCGACTAGTTTAACTGATTTACGCTTTGGAGAATTTCCTGCTGAGACGAAAGTCGTTGAAAAAGGCACACCGATTTTCCCACGTCTAGATATGGAAGAAGAAGTAGCCTATATCCAAATGAAAATGGCAGAAGGCACGCAACCAGTCGAAGAAACGATTAAATGGCAACCAGAAGAAACAACCTTACATTCAACAAAAGAAAAACAAATCAAGTACGATGATTTCGATAAAGTGGAATTAAAAGTTGCAGAAGTAATTGACTGCCAAAAAGTCGAAGGTGCAGACAAGCTATTGCAATTCCGCTTGGATGCAGGCGATTCAAATGACCGTCAAATTTTGTCAGGGATTGCAGCCTATTACCCAACACCAAATAGCTTGATTGGGAAAAAAGTAGTGATTGTTGCAAACTTGAAACCACGTAAAATGCGCGGGCTGATTAGCCAAGGAATGATTCTTTCGGCGGAAGATAAAGATGGCAAGCTACAAGTTGTAGAAGCACCAAAAGGCATGCCAAATGGCTCAATCATTGCATAATTTTTAAGAAGATGAAAAATTAACAGTAGCGCTCTAAAAGCTGATAGGTGTTTGGCTAATCAAATACCTATCAGCTTTTTGTCATTTTAAGAGAAAGGAATTGTTTTCTTATTGTTTTTCTTGTATAATTTTCTTGTAATAGTTTTGTTCATAGGGGAGTAATCGGCAGCAAAGGCTGTGGCAACATCACCAACAAGAAAGAAATTTCTGGTGTTGCCTTAATTGGTGAGACTTATGTATGTTGTACTACACGCATACACAGGTCTATTTTTTTAACTTTAATAGACTTGTGTAAAGATACTAAGGGGGAGAACCATGTCAGGATTAAGCGAAAAGAAACAGCAACAAACAGATCCATTTTATACAAAGAGCGCAGACGAAGCACTTGCTGCCTTAGACTCTCAAGCAGATGGGCTATCTGATCAAGAAGCAGCCAAGCGATTGGAGCAATATGGCTCGAATGAATTGGAAGCTGGCAAAAAGACCACTATGTTACAAAAGTTTTTGGAACAATTTAAAGATTTAATGATTATTGTTTTGTTAGTCGCAGCCGTGATATCTGCTGTCGTCTCACATGAAGTAGTCGATGCACTTATTATTTTGGCCGTAGTTATTATTAACGCCATCATGGGTGTGGTACAAGAGTCTAAAGCAGAGCAAGCCATTGAAGCCTTGCGTGAAATGTCTACGCCAAACGCCAACATTCTTCGTTCGGGTCACTCGAAAAGTGTGAGTAGCCATGAATTAGTTCCTGGGGATATTGTTTTGTTAGAGGCTGGCGATGTTGTGCCGGCAGATATGCGTTTGTTAGAAATTAATTCTTTAAAAATTGAAGAGGCTGCCTTAACAGGTGAGTCTGTGCCGGTTGAGAAAGAACTGATTGTCCTAGACGGAACTGATATTGGAATTGGTGACCGTGTCAATATGGCCTATTCAAATAGTAACGTGACATATGGCCGTGGAAAAGGAGTCGTGGTCAATACTGGGATGAATACCGAAGTCGGTAAAATTGCCGGTATGTTAGCCAATGCAGACGAAACTGAAACACCATTGAAGCGTAACTTAAACCAATTAGGGAAGTTTTTGACTATTGCAATCATCATTATTGCGGTCATCATGTTCTTTGTTGGTACAATGATTAATGATCAATCATGGGTAGATATGCTATTGACGTCGATTTCATTAGCCGTAGCCGCTATTCCAGAAGGTCTACCAGCTATCGTGACGATTATTTTAGCATTAGGTACGCAAACCATGGCAAAGCGGAATGCGATGATTCGTAAATTACCAGCTGTTGAAACATTAGGGGCAACAGATATTATTTGTTCTGATAAAACAGGTACATTGACTTTAAACCAAATGACAGTCGAAAAATTGTATTTTGATCAAAAGCAATTAGCAGCCTCTGATGAGATTGCCAAAGATAATCTAGCAATCAAATTAATGAACTACGCCAATGATACAAAATTCAGTAAAGAAGGTAACTTAATTGGGGACCCGACTGAAACGGCACTTGTTCAATTTGGTTTGGATAAAGGGTTTGATATTCGCAAAGAAGGAAAAGTAGAGCCTCGTGTAGCGGAGCTACCATTTGACTCAGATCGTAAATTAATGAGTACCATCCACCAATTAGTCGATGGAACATTCCTAGTAGCAGTTAAAGGTGCACCAGATGTACTTATTAACCGTTCAACTAGCATTTATCAAGGTGGCAAAGAAGTACCACTTGATGAAACCCAAAAAGCAGCAATCCTAGAAAATAATACAAGTATGGCCAAACAAGCACTACGTGTACTAGGTGTGGCGTACAAGATTATTCCTTCATTACCAGAAGATCGTTCATCAGAAGTAATCGAAAATCAACTAGTCTTCACTGGTCTAATTGGTATGATTGACCCAGAACGGGCCGAAGCAGCAGAAGCCGTTCGCGTTGCTAAGGATGCAGGTATTCGTCCGATTATGATTACTGGTGACCACCGTGATACGGCTGAAGCAATTGCCGGACGCTTAGGAATCATCAAACCAGGTGATGACGATGCAGTCTTAACAGGTGCGGAGTTAAATAATTTATCAGAAGAAGAATTTGCTAAAGTCGTAACGCAATATTCAGTCTACGCTCGTGTATCACCAGAACATAAAGTACGAATTGTTAAAGCTTGGCAAAATGCTGGTAAAGTAGTCGCGATGACTGGTGACGGAGTGAATGATGCACCAGCCTTGAAACAAGCCGACATCGGTGTCGGTATGGGTATCACTGGTACAGAAGTATCAAAAGGTGCTTCTGATATGGTATTGGCTGACGATAACTTTGCAACAATTGTCGTAGCCGTCGAAGAAGGACGTAAGGTCTTCTCAAATATTCAAAAAGCGATTCAATACTTAATGGCTGCTAACTTAGGGGAAGTATTGACCTTATTTATTGCAACGATTCTTGCATGGGATACATTGCTACCAATTCATTTATTATGGATTAACTTGGTAACTGACACATTCCCAGCAATTGCTTTAGGTATGGAACCAGCTGAAAAGAACTTGATGGCACACAAACCTCGTGGGAAACAATCGAACTTCTTCTCAGGTGGCGTATTGAGTAGTATTATTTACCAAGGTATCTTGGAAGCAGCGACAGTCTTATTTGTATATTGGTCAGCGATTCAATGGCCAGCCCATACAGCAGAAAATATGATTGGTTTAACAGCTGCTCAGTTGTATGATTTGCAACATGGCGATGCATTAACAATGGCATTTGCTACATTAGGTTTGATGCAATTGTTCCATGCATTTAACGTTAAATCTGTGCATCAATCACTATTTAAGGTTGGTTTCTTCAAAAATAAAACCTTTAACTATGCGATTTTACTTTCATTTGTAATGATGATGATTATCATCGTAGTACCAGGCTTGAACGATATCTTCCGTGTGACTCACTTAGATACGTACCAATGGGGAATTGTGTTAGGTTCTTCTTTTGCAATCATCCCGGTAGTCGAAATCATTAAAGCCATCCAAAGAGCGATGGGCAAAGAGTAAACAGCTTAAGAGGTCATGACAAAAGCATTTCAATCCGAGCAATAAGATCAACGCTCTAGAAAGTTGTATGACAAACTTTGAGAGGGTTTGACTAATGGCCGAGGATTCGCATTTGGAACACCGTCGATTCATATGTAAGGGAGTGTGACAGATCTTGTTGCACTCCCTTTTTATGTACTCATTTCTAATTATCTTGGCGAATGGAGAAAAAGAAGGTAAAATAAAGAAAATAGTAGAGGAGCATACGAATGAAACGACCAGACTTAGCATATTACTTAACGACGATTAATACGGTAGTAACTGATACCGAACAGATAGGGACATACCTAAATGATGCGTTTGAAGAAATCAAAGGAGCAATCGAGAACAAAGATGCTGCGAATTTTGATGACGCTCGCCGCTTGGAAATTATTGCGTTGTTTCAAGAGGGGACAGATAAATATCGCATGATGTTTGAAAAAATTGGTCGCTTAAAAGCACCTGCTCGCTTGTTAGGAAACCACAAGAAATTCGAGCAAGCGTATAAAGCATATGTGGTTGGCTGCGAAGAAATGGTGCTTAGCTTACAAGATGGTATCGATGAAGTGGCTTTTCAATCAGCAGAAGAAAAACAAGACCAAGCGACTGACCAGATCGCTGCAGCTATCCAAAAGATGACGCAAGTGATGGTAAAATAATCAGCAGAAACCAAGAAAAATCTAATCTAACTATTAGATGATTTTCAAGATAGTTAGCTAAAAAACAGGTAGTATAGGTACATAACCAACAATAACCTTTTTATTTTTCAGTAACTCCCTAACCAAGAGTTACTACTCCTTTTTCCGCTAGGCCTAACCAACCTAGTGGTTTTTTTGTGCCTGAAAAAGGTTAAGACCGAATTGTTCAGCGATAATAAAACCCAGAAAATCCAAAAGTTTCGAGAACAACTTTTTGGATTTTCTGGGCTTTTGTCATAGCAGCTAATTCCGTCTTTCCGTTTTATTCCGATTTGACATCTTGAAAATTATTTCAGGCACTGTTCTTTTAGTTTTCGATATTTTGAACATAGTCTTCAAAATAACGTAAAAGATCTTGCTTGAATGCTTGATAGTCTGCTTCACTGTATAGTTTGTCTTCGACTTTCACGTTGAAAGCAGGCAATGATAGTTCTTCTCTTAAACGATCTAACACTTCATCTGAATTCATAAAACTCCTCCTACATCATGCCAAAGGAAGCAGAAAGCACTTCGAAAGCAGCTTGCATTTCTGCAATTCGTTTTTTTAATGAGTCAAAATCATCTTCATCATGAAATAAGATTTGTTTTAGCTCAAAGTAAAATTGGTCAAAGGCATCTACAAAGTTTTCGACTTCCTTGGTTTGTAACTCGGGAAACACATCGCAACGGACATAGGACTTTTCTGCAAGGGCATAAATCTCAGCAGTTGTTAAGATTGCCAAGTCACTATCGTACCGACGATTAGCAATCAACTCACTGACAGCGTGTGATTTATTTAAAATATTGGAGAAATCTTTTAAGATCAGTACTTTGGGTGTTTTGCTAAACATAGGGATCTTCCTCTCTTAACTAAGCCTTTATTTGAGCCACACAAACACATTCGGGAGCGACAATATCATCTTGAACGACGGTTAATTTACCAGTGTCGGCATCACGAGAGAATAAGACTAAATTATCAGATTCTTGGTGGGCGCAAATTAAAAAGTCTTCCGCTTGATTGAAATTAAAATCGCGAGGGAAGTCACCATTTGATGAAACGATTTCGACTAATGATAAGCGATTGTCATCTGCAACTTGATAGACAGCTATTGAGTTGTGACCACGATTTGAAGCGTAGACAAAGCGACCATCTTTTGTGACACGGATTGCGGCGCCGCCATTAAAGTCAGTATAAGTTGTTGGCAAAGTAGATAATTTTTGTTGCTTCGTAAATGTACCAGTCGCTTGATCGTAGGCCAGGGAGGTGACGGTACTATCAAGTTCACCAAAGAGGTAAGCTGTCTGACCATTAGGATGAAAGGCAAGGTGGCGAGGGCCTGTTCCAGGTTCTGCCTGATAACGAGTGACTACTGTCAATTTACCTTCGTCACTTACGTCATATGTGTAGACAGAATCCGTACCTAAATCGCAAACAACCAATCGTTGATCTGGTGTTAAGTCGGCATAATGAGCATGGGCGTGATCTTGGTTTTTATGAGGGCCGACTGGTTCTTCATGGACCACACGATCGGTCAGAGCTAATGAACCATCTGCTTGAATTTGATAGACAGTGACCGCTCCTTTATGGTAATTGGCACCATAGACAAGTTGGCGGGGTTCATCGACAGCTACGTAACAAGGAGAAGCACCCTCTTCGCCTACAACATTTAGTAGCGACCAGTCAGTGCCATAGGCAGCCACGCCACCATTGCCATCGTTAGCGGTCACAGCATACGTCACACCTTTTTTGCTTTGAGTAACATAGGTCGGTCCACTTACAGTTGTGACAAGCTGTACATCTGAGAGTACGCCATCTTCTAACTCGACAGTATAAATACCTTGGCTAGCTCTTTTTGTATAAGTTCCTAATAGAAATGATTCCTTCATTAAAACGCCTCCTAAGTGACTAAGTTGCTTTTATTGTATCATAAACCGCTGACAAACAATCTGAAAAAGTTATGGTATACTTAATCGAGAGAGCGGAGAGTTGGGGGGAGTTTCTTTGGAAGAAAAAAAACAACCACAAGTGAAGCAAATTGCTTCATGGTTTTGGAAATGGTTTTTAAATAATCAAATCGTGACGGCCTTGTTAATTGTCTTGTTGTTACTATTAATTGTATTTTTATTTACCAAAATTTCGTATTTACTGACACCGGTTTGGCAATTTTTATCCATTGTCGGCTTGCCAGTTGTATTGGCGGGGATTTTGTATTATTTGATGAATCCCACGGTTGATTTTCTTGAAAAAAGAGGCGTGAAACGAATTTATAGTATCATTGGACTCTTTCTCTTAGTGATAGGGTTAATCGTCTGGGGTGTCGTAGTTATCATTCCGGAAATTCGGGATCAGACGATTAGTTTTGTGAATCAATTTCCGTCTTATGTGGATACGGCTGAGAAAGTAATGAATGATTTGTTTTCAGATCCTGTATTCCATCAATTCCAAGCGCAAGTCGCTTCTTCCAGTGAAAAATTGATGAACTCATTGACGGACATCATCAAAAATGTATCGAAAAGTACATTTCAAAACATTGGGAATTTCTTTGGTGCTGTTGCAACGATTTTTGTCGCGGTGATTACAATGCCGTTTATTTTGTTTTATCTATTAAAGGACGGCAAAAAATTAGCACCTTACTTGGTTGATTTCTTACCCACAAAAATGCGTAAGTCAACCTTGCGTGTCCTGACTGAAATGAATCAACAAGTGTCATCTTATATCCGCGGGCAACTGACCGTGGCCTTTGCAGTAGCGGTTATGTTTATGATTGGGTTTTCAATTATTGGCTTGGAGTATTCGATTACGCTCGGTATCGTTGCGGGTGTGTTGAATTTGATTCCTTATCTGGGCTCATTTTTGGCGATGATTCCTGCGATCTTTTTAGGGATTGTGGGCGGACCGGTTTTACTATTGAAAGTAATTATTGTCTTTGTAATTGAACAGACACTCGAAGGACGCTTTGTCTCGCCATTGGTTCTAGGTAGTCAGCTATCTATTCATCCGATTACGATTTTATTCGTGCTTTTGACGTCTGGGAAGTTATTTGGTTTAGTCGGTGTGATTTTAGGAATACCAGTATATGCAGCAGCCAAAGTCATTATTACAAATGTCTTTCAATGGTACAAGCAAGTCTCCGGCTTATACGAACTACCAGTGGAAGAAGAGCAGAAAAAATAATCAGAGAAACTTGCTTTTTTCGAATGAATCAAGTAAAGTAGGAATGTGTGTAAAGCACAGGCCTGTCACTTGGTTTTGCGAATCACCAACGCATTACTCAGTCACAGGGAAATCTATCGAAGAGGTGAAATGGAAATGGCAATTTCAAAAGAACGTAAAAACGAAATCATCAAAGCTTATGCGCGTCACGAAGGAGATACTGGTTCTCCAGAAGTACAAATCGCTGTGTTAACTGAAGAAATTAACACATTGAACGCTCACATTCGTGAACACAAAAAAGATCATCATTCACAACGTGGACTAATGAAAAAAGTTGGTCACCGTCGTAACTTGTTAGCTTACCTACGTAACAGCGATGTAACACGTTACCGTGACTTGATCCAATCATTAGGCTTACGTCGTTAATCAAACCATTGAAGAAAGTGAGGTTCAAGCGAATCTCACTTTTTTGCTATGGTACTTAGCTACACGATGAAAAAAGACTGTGACAGTCGGCAAGGCTCACTACTAACCAAATGAAAGAATAAAAGTTTCTTTTGTGTTTTCATTTGTTTAGTAGCAGCCGAGACTCGCAGCAGAAAAGGAGAGTTTATGACAAAGCAAGTATTTAGTACAACATGGGGAGGTCGTCCCTTATCAGTAGAAATTGGCCAATTAGCGAAACAAGCCAATGGTGCTGTATTAGTGCGTTATGGGGACACTGTTGTTTTAAGTGCAGCGGTAGCATCAAAAGAAGCCAAAGACACAGACTTCTTCCCACTAACAATTAACTACGAAGAAAAAATGTACGCAGTAGGGAAAATCCCTGGTGGCTTTATAAAGCGTGAAGGTCGCCCAAGTACAGATGCGACATTGACTGCCCGTCTAATCGACCGCCCAATCCGTCCGATGTTTGCAGAAGGCTTCCGTAATGAAGTCCAAGTAACGAATATTGTGATGAGTGTAGAACAAGATTGTTCACCTGCTATGGCAGCGATGCTTGGTTCATCATTGGCACTATCTATTTCTGATATTCCATTTGATGGCCCGATTGCCGGTGTTGACGTAGGTCGCGTGAATGGTGAATACGTATTAAACCCAACCGTAGAACAAAATGAAGAATCAGACATTCACTTGACTGTTGCTGGAACAGCCCAAGCCATTAACATGGTTGAATCAGGAGCCAAAGAAGTATCAGAAGCAGATATGCTAGGTGCGTTACTTTTTGGTCACGAAGCGATTCAAGAATTAGTAGCATTCCAAAAAGAAGTCGTTGCGGCAGTCGGTAAACCAAAAATGGAAATTACTTTGCTACAAGTCGACGAACAAGTGAAAAAAGCAATTTACGATGAATTTTATCCAACGATGAAAACGGCCGTAATGACCGAAGAAAAATTGGCACGTGAAGACGAAATTGCCAAAGTCAAAGAAATCGTTAAAGAAGCATATGCTGAAAAAGCACTTGCCTTAGCCGATGATGAAGCAAGTAAATTAACGAAAGAAGTAAAACAAATCGCGGAAGACTTAGAAAAAGATGTCGTTCGTGAATTGATTACAATCGATAAGATTCGTCCGGATGGTCGCCAATTAGATGAAATTCGTGCCTTATCTTCAGAAGTAGGCCTATTGCCACGCGTGCATGGTTCTGGTTTGTTTACTCGTGGGCAAACACAAGCTTTATCGACATGTACATTAGCACCATTAGGAGAACATCAAATTATCGATGGTTTAGGTGTGGAAGAATCAAAACGATTCATCCATCACTATAACTTCCCACAATTTTCAGTTGGTTCGACAGGGCGCGCCGGCTCACCAGGTCGTCGTGAAATTGGTCATGGTGCCTTAGGTGAACGTGCATTGGCGCAAATCATTCCTGATGAAACAGACTTCCCTTATACAATCCGTTTAGTGGCAGAAGTATTAGAATCAAATGGTTCTTCTTCTCAAGCAAGTATTTGTGCGGGTACGTTGGCATTGATGGATGCAGGTGTTCCGATTAAAGCGCCTGTAGCTGGGATTGCTATGGGACTTGTATCAGATGGCGAAAACTATACAATCTTGACAGATATTCAAGGATTAGAAGACCATTTAGGTGACATGGACTTTAAAGTTGCCGGTACAAAAGACGGTATCACTGCCTTGCAAATGGATATCAAAATTCAAGGGATTACCGAACAAATCTTACGTGAAGCACTAGCGCAAGCGAAAAAAGCACGGATGGAAATCTTAGAAGAATTAACAGCGACGATTGACCAACCACGTGCGGAATTAAGCCAATACGCACCGAAGATCGAAATGATTCAAATTGATCCAGCTAAAATCAAAGATGTAATCGGAAAAGGTGGCGACACCATCAACGGCATCATTGAAGAAACGGGTGTCAAAATTGATATCGATCAAGATGGTAAAGTATCAATCGCTTCTGCTGATGCGGAAATGATTAAAAAAGCTATTAAGATTATTGAAGACTTAACCAAAGAAGTCAAAGTGGGCGAAGTCTACTTAGGTAAAGTAGTCCGCGTTGAAAAATTTGGTGCGTTTGTTAACTTAATCAAAGGCAAAGATGGTTTGGTTCACATCTCTCAACTTGCGAATGAACGCGTCGCAAATGTAGAGGATGTCGTGAAATTAGGCGATGAAGTCCTAGTGAAAGTCACAGAAATCGACAAACAAGGTCGCGTGAACCTTTCTCGTAAAGCAATGATAACTGACGAGAAAGCAGACGAAAAAAAATAAATCATTTAAGTGTGATGGCAGAGGACTAGCTCCTTTCCCATCGCGCTTTTTTTATAAAAAAAATCAGGAAATCCACAAGTTTATGACACAACTTGTGGATTTCCTGATTTTTTCGCTCGTAGAAACCCGCTTTTGATACAACCTAAATCAACGGTGTTACAAAAGCAGCTCTCTCGGCTATAAGTCAAAAATCCCCAAAAATTTGAGGGTCAATTTTTGGGCTTTCTGATCTTATCGCTCGTAGCAACCCGCTTTTGATACAACCTAATTGGTGATGCCTACTTTTTTAAGTAAATAGGTTTCGGCTTTTTTCTGTCCCGCACCAATCAATAAACACAAGAGCCAATAAAGAATACCGACCAAAATATACATACTAAAGAAATCAAATTGGCGCCCACCGACAATTTTGGCAAGCTGAAAAATGTCAGGTACCGAAATCATCGCAGTCAGCGACGTTCCTTTTAACACATCCATCGCCACATTTCCTAGGGCCGGTACAGTAGTAACGAAAGCTTGCGGGAAAATAACTTGACGCATCAGTTGATAGTAAGAAAAGCCTAGCGCATAGCCAGCATCACGTTGTCCGCTATCGACACCCGCGAGTGCTCCGCGGTAAATCTCGGTCAAAAAGGCACTTGATGAGAGCGAAAAGCTGAGACAGCTAGCTTGGATGGCAGTCAACTGAACGGGCATGCCAAAATAAAATAAAAACAACAAGACAATCATCGGGATGCCTCGTAAAAAGGACACGTAAAAACGAATAAACCATCGAACGGGAGCAATCGCCCGCTCCAAAAGCAAGGTGAAGGCAATCGCCAAAAGATTTCCGATAATAAAGCTGATCAAGGCAATTCCTAACGTGTAGGGAATGCCTTTAAGAACATACGGTAAGGATTGCCAAATTAACTGAAAATCAATCGTCGGAATGTAAAAAGTAGGCGTCATTGTTGATCCACATCAAATATTTTTTCAATTTTTTCAGTCGGTTTTTGAGTAACATCTGCGTAGTAATACGTTTCAGATATTTTTTGTAAGGTGCCATCTTTTTCCATATCCGCTATGGTTTGATTGATTTTCTTTTCTAATGTGGTACTTGTTTTTTTCATCAAGAAACCAGATGACGATAGATTGAAATACATATCAGGTAAAATCTTGACTGGCACATCGGGAAGAGCTGCAGTAGCCATTTTTTGTAAATAGTAATCATTTAAGATGACATCTGTTCGGCCGTTTGCGACATCTGTTAGGTATTGTTCATTGGTCGCATTATCATAGCTCACTAAGGTAGCGCCCATAGATTCAGCAATTTTCATATAGTTGGTTGTGGCTTCTCCGGCTGCTTTCTTGCCTTTAAGGTCATCAAAAGAAGTGATGCCAGAGTTGTCGCTTTTACGAACGATCATACTACCGAATGACCATTTGATTGGTGAGCTTAAAGTGTATTTTTTTGCACGTGTTTCATTGATGGACATGTCATTGGCGATTAAGTCAGCGGATCCATTTTGGACGGCTGCGAGTTGACCGTCGACGTTGTATTCGACTGTTTTTACTTTTAAGTCTAAACGCTTCGCAACTTCTTTGATAACATCAATATCATACCCGACTAATTGATTGTCATCGTTGTAGTACGATGCAGGATAAAGCGTGCCTGATGTGGCAACAGTAAGAGTCTTGTTTTTTTCGATTTTCTCCCAATTGGTATCCGTTGTGGCTGTATCAGATGAACTGGTTGAAGAACTACAGCCAGCAAAAATGAGTAGGGAACATAGTATTGAAAGTGAAATAACGAAACTTTTTTTCATTTTGAAACCTCTTTCCTTTTAATTGATAACAAGTAAAATCTAAAATTTTTCTTAAGGAAAGTCAAGAAGTGTGCCCAGTAAATGATAGAACTCACAGAAATCCGATTGAGGCGAACGATTCGGCATGATAAAATAAAGGCAGTATTGAAAGAAAGAGGAACGATAACATGAAGTGGATACAACGATTTCAAGAATTTATGCGCGGTAGATATGGAAGTATGGATGAGATCAATAAGGTAGCCTTGTCCATGGCAGTCGTCTGTATTCTTCTGAGCGCCTTCTCCTGGCTGAGTGCGATAAAATGGATCGGGTATGCGCTGTTTATTTATGCGTATTTCCGCTTTTTCTCCAAGCGCGTGTATATCCGTAGCAATGAAAACAAAAAATTTCTGGCACGCACAAAAGGCTTACGCACGTTTTTCCGCATCAAAAAACAAGCCTACGAGCAAAGAAAACAGTTTGTCTATTTCCGTTGCCCAAAATGCAAGCAAAGTATCCGAGCACCAAAAGGGCGTGGCAAGATTAAAGTCACCTGCTCCAAATGCCACCATCAATTTGTAAAAAAAGTATAGCTAGGAGTTAAGCGATGCACAAAAGAATTCGTATCTATCTACTGTTGTTCTGCGTAATTGGCTCATGTGTTCTGGCGCCAGTCGTCCAAGCACAGGAAGAGACACCACTGGCCATTCAAGCAAAAGCCGCGATTGCCATTGATAGCGACACAGGAAAAATTTTTTATGAACAAGATGCGACAACGCCGCTACACATTGCATCGACGACAAAGCTTTTGAGTATGTATATCATCTACGATCAGATTCGCACTGGTAAATTAAGCATGACCGATCAAGTGACGATATCTGCTGAAACGTCAGCACTTAGCCAAAATTGGCAACTATCGAATGTATTGCTCTATGAAGGGCAGTCGTATTCAGTCAAAAACTTGATTGAAGCGGGCTTTTTAGAATCGGCTAACGCGGCTGTGATGGCCTTAGCGGAGAAAGTCGCCGGGAGCGAAGCCACCTTTGTCGATCTGATGAGAGCACAATTGACGACTTGGGGGATAACAGACGGCACAATCGTCACTAGCACCGGTTTAAACAATGCGTTCTTAGGTGACAATCGCTACCCCGGATCGGGAGCCGAGGAAGAAAATCAACTGTCTGCCAAGGATTTGGCGATTGTCGCGCGGCATTTGCTGCAAGATTTTCCAGAAGTCTTACAGATTACGAGTCAATCACAGCTGACTTTTGCTGAGCCGACTGGTGAGAACCTTGAGCTTGAGAATACCAATCAAATGCTTGCGGGCATGGCGGTAGCAACAGACGGTGTAGACGGCTTAAAAACAGGTACGACCGATTTAGCAGGTGCGTGTTTTGTCGGGACAGTCAAGAGAGGCGATACGCGCTTAATTACCGTTGTACTAGATGTAACGGATGCGACGGGAATCGCACGCTTTACCGAGTCAGCACGCATGATGGAGTGGGTCTACAGTCAGTGGCAGCAGCAGACCATCAATGGAGAAACACTGACGATACCAAAGCGGCAGACCATTTCGGTGAAAGATGGCGAGCAACTTAAAGTCGCCGTTGGTTTAGACAACGAGGTGACTGTCTGGGTGAAAAAAGGCATGGATGCAACAAATATCACTGTCACACCGACTTTCACCAAAACGAGCGTCACCGCACCCGTCAAAAGAGGCAAGCAAGTCGGGACAGCTGTCATTCGACTGACAGAAGATACCTTGGGCTACTTGGATCAAACTCAACAACCAAAGACAACCATTGTAGTGCAAAAATCTGTCAGCAAGGCGAACCCTTTTGAACTTGGCTGGCGCAAGGTCAAAAACTTTTTCTCATAAGAATAATTCTTATTCGTCAAAGAAGTCAATTGAGGCTTCTTTGACTTTTTTTGTCAGAAAATAGCCAAAAATGACACTTTTCCAATTCTGTTGTTTGAACTTCATTCTCAATTAGTCTAAAATGAGAAAGAACAGAAAAGTTATTGGAGGGAATAGCATGTCAGTGTTAGAGATTAAAAACTTACACGTTTCAATAGAAGAAAAAGAAATCTTAAAGGGAGTGAATTTAACCTTAAAAACTGGGGAAATTCATGCCATCATGGGACCCAACGGAACAGGGAAATCAACTTTATCCGCTGCCATCATGGGAAACCCAAACTACGAAGTAACAGAAGGTGAAATTCTCTTAGACGGCCAAAATATTTTGGAATTAGAAGTCGATGAACGCGCGCGTCTTGGCTTATTTTTGGCGATGCAATACCCAAGTGAAATTCCAGGAATTACCAATGCCGAGTTTATGCGGGCGGCAATCAATGCCAAACGTGATGAAGACGACAAAATTTCTGTTATGGATTTCTTGAAGAAGTTAGATGAAAAAATGGAACTGTTGAATATGCCTGAGGAAATGGCTGAACGCTACTTAAATGAAGGCTTCTCTGGTGGGGAAAAGAAACGCAATGAAATTTTACAATTATTAATGTTAGAACCGACTTTTGCGATTTTAGATGAAATCGACTCAGGTCTAGATATTGATGCATTGAAAGTTGTTGCACGTGGCGTTAACGAAATGCGTGGCGAAAACTTTGGTTCATTGATCATCACCCATTACCAACGTCTATTAAACTACATCACACCTGATGTGGTTCACATTATGATGGATGGACGTGTGGTCTTGACTGGCAATGCCGATTTAGCAAAACGCTTGGAAGCAGAAGGCTATGCAGGAATTAGCCATGAGTTAGGTATAGAATACAAAGAAGAAGAAGCGTAGAAGGAGGTCAAGAGAATGAAAAAAGAATTCACTGACTATCTTGATGCAGTCAACGTTTTTTCTGCCACGAAAGAAGAACCTTCTTTTATGTCGGCGCTGCGTCAACAAGCCATAGCTGAAATAGACGCATTACCATTGCCACACATCGAACGGGTCCGCTTTGATCGTTGGCCACTTTTTGAAATCACAGAAGCCGGTTTATCTGGCGAAGTGGCTGTCGATGCCAGCGTACCAGCCTTTGACGAAATGAAAAACAACCCAACAATTGTCCAACAAGACGACTTAACGGTTTTTGAGCAACTACCCCAAGCACTAGCTGACCAAGGTGTCATTTTGACTGATTTGTTTTCAGCTATGCAAGATTACCCTGAGTTAGTCGAAAGCTACTATATGAAAAAAGCAGTACCGATTAATGAAGACAAAATGACAGCTGCTCATGCGGCCTTTATGAATAGTGGAATTTTCCTTTATGTTCCTAAAAATGTCGTTATCAAAGAACCAATTGAAGCTTTGTTTTATCAAAATAGTGCTTCAGATGCACACTTCTTTAAGCACGTGTTAATCGTTGCCGAAGAACACAGTGAATTTCACTACCTTGAACGCTTTATGACTGTCGGCGAAGGCTCTGAAAAAGCTTCTGCTAATATCATCGTAGAAGTCATTGCCAAAAATGGCGCGAAAGTCAAATTCTCAGCCATTGATCAATTAGGTGAACACCTATCCACGTACATGAATCGTCGCGGCTACATCATGCGTGATGCGTCTGTCGACTGGGCTCTAGGCGTATTAAATGATGGCAATGTCATCGCTGACTTTGATTCTGATTTGGTGGGTGAAGGCTCTCATGCTGAGCTAAAAGCAGTCGCAATCAGTGCCGGTCGTCAAACGCAAGCCATCGATACCCGCGTAACCAATAAAGCCCCATACTCGATTGGTCATATCTTGCAACACGGCGTCATTCGCGAACGAGGTACGCTAACCTTTAACGGAATCGGCCATATTATTAAAGGAGCAAAAGGAGCAGATGCCCAACAAGAAAGTCGGGTACTGATGCTGTCTGACCAAGCTCGTGGCGATGCCAACCCAATCTTATTAATTGATGAAAATGAAGTAACAGCCGGACATGCGGCCAGTGTTGGACGCGTGGATCCAGAAGAAATGTATTACTTATTAAGTCGTGGCCTACACAAAGAAGAAGCAGAACGTTTGGTTATTCGTGGCTTCTTAGGTTCCGTATTGACTGCTATTCCAGTCAAAGAAGTACAAAAAGAATTAATCGAAGTGATTGAAGGGAAGTTGTAAGAATGATTGATGCTAGCGCCATTCGAAATGAGTTTCCCATCTTAGACCAACAAGTGAACGATGAGCCGCTAGTGTATCTAGACAATGCAGCGACCACCCAAAAACCACAAGCTGTCTTAGATGTGTTAAATGCGTATTACCACAAAGACAATGCCAATGTACACCGCGGCGTGCATACATTAGCCGAGCGTGCGACCCATGCTTATGAAGCCGCACGTGAAAAAGTTCGCGCCTTTATCCATGCCAATGAGACAGCTGAAGTGCTCTTTACTCGTGGTACGACCACTGGCCTAAACTGGGTCGCACGAAGCTATGGCGATGCGTTCGTTAAAGAGGGCGATGAAATCGTCATCTCGTATATGGAGCATCACTCTAATATCATTCCTTGGCAACAATTAGCCACTCGTAAAAAGGCAACGCTCAAATACATCGCCTTGACTGATGAAGGAACGCTCGATATGAACGATGCCAAAAAGCAAATTACCAACAAAACGGCAATCGTCGCCCTAGCCCATGCCTCTAACGTCTTAGGAATCATCAATCCTATCAAAGAACTAGGAGAGTTGGCGCATAACCATGGTGCGGTATTAGTTGTCGATGGTGCCCAATCCACTCCTCACATGGCAATCGATGTGCAAGCATTAAATTGTGACTTTTTTGCCTTTAGTGGGCATAAAATGTGTGGACCGACTGGAATAGGTGTATTATATGGCAAACGCGCCCTCTTAGAACAAATGGAACCAATCGAATTTGGTGGTGAGATGATTGATTTCGTCGAGCTGTATCAAAGTACCTGGAAGGAATTGCCATGGAAATTTGAAGCAGGCACCCCTAATATCGCCGGAGCCATCGCGCTAGGTGCGGCTGTCGACTATCTGACTGACTTAGGACTAGATGCGATTCATGAGTATGAGGCGGAGTTGGTTCACTATGTATTGCCAAAGCTACAAGCAATCGAAGGCTTGACCATCTACGGACCACAAGACCCAGACAAACGCACCGGAGTCATTGCTTTTAACTTAGACGGCTTGCACCCTCATGATGTGGCGACTGCCTTAGATATGGAAGGCATAGCAGTACGTGCGGGCCATCATTGTGCCCAACCGTTATTAACATACTTAAATGTCCCGGCAACCGCCCGAGCAAGTTTTTACTTTTACAATACGAAAGCCGACTGTGATCGGTTAGTCGAAGCCATCCAGGCAACAAAGGAGTTTTTCCAACATGGCACTATCTAAACTAGACAATTTGTATCGTCAAGTCATACTCGATCATTCTAGCCATCCACATCATCACGGCTCACTGACAGAATCTAGTCAGCACATTGAGATGAACAATCCCACGTGTGGCGATGTGATTCACCTTGAATTAAATGTGGTTGATGATGTCATTGAGCAAGCGGCCTTTTCTGGTAGCGGCTGCTCGATAAGTACGGCTAGTGCATCAATGATGACCGATGCGATTATTGGCAAAACGACGGATGAAGCGACACGCTTGATCGCGACCTTTTCAGAGATGGTCCAAGGAGAACATCCAGAACATACTAGAGAATTAGGCGATGCGGCGATGCTAAGTGGTGTAGCCAAATTTCCTGCTAGAATCAAATGTGCGACCCTTGCTTGGAAGGCACTAGAAAAAGCCCTCGTCCACCCCGAAGTCGGGATTGGCGAAAGCGGCTATATTCATAACATAGAAGAGGAGTGAGAAACATGGGAGTACCTGAATTAGAAGAATACAAATATGGTTTTCACGACGACGTACAACCAGTGTTCAGTACTGGTAAAGGCCTGACTGAAAAAATTGTCCGTGAAATTTCAAAAGTGAAAGGTGAACCTGAGTGGATGCTAGACTTCCGCTTGAAATCACTCGAAGTATTCAATAAAACACCGATGCAAACATGGGGGCCAGATTTATCTGATATTGACTTTGATGCAATCAAATACTACCAAAAATCCAGCGACAAACCGGCTCGTGATTGGGATGACGTTCCCGAAAAAATCAAAGACACCTTTGAAAAAATCGGGATTCCTGAAGCAGAGCGTGCCTACTTAGCCGGTGCATCTGCTCAGTATGAATCAGAAGTGGTCTACCACAATATGAAAGAAGAGTTTGAAAAATTAGGGATTGTCTTTACCGATACTGACTCAGCGCTAAAAGAATACCCAGAATTATTCAAACAATACTTTTCAAAATTGGTCCCACCAACTGATAACAAATTAGCCGCCCTAAACTCTGCCGTATGGTCAGGTGGTACGTTTATCTATGTACCAAAAGGCGTTCGCGTCGATGTACCATTACAAACATACTTCCGCATCAACGCAGAAAATACTGGTCAATTCGAACGAACATTAATTATTGTCGACGAAGGGGCAAGTGTGCATTACGTAGAAGGATGTACCGCACCGACCTATTCAACGAATAGCTTGCATGCCGCAATCGTAGAAATCTTTACCTTAAAAGACGCATACTGCCGCTATACAACAATCCAAAACTGGTCTGACAACGTCTATAACCTCGTAACCAAACGAGCTCGTGCAGAACAAGGCGCAACTGTCGAATGGATTGACGGCAACCTAGGCGCAAAAACAACGATGAAGTACCCAAGTGTTTACCTTGAAGGAGAAGGCGCTCGTGGAACAATGCTTTCTATCGCCTTTGCCGGAGCCAATCAAGTGCAAGACACAGGTGCCAAAATGATCCACAATGCACCAAATACCTCAAGTTCAATCGTCTCAAAATCAATCTCTAAAGACGGTGGAGAAGTGAACTATCGAGGCCAAGTAACCTTTGGCAAGAAGAGTGCTGGCTCAATGTCACATATCGAATGCGATACCATTATTATGGATGAATTATCAAAATCGGATACCATTCCATTTAATGAAATCCACAATAGCCAAGTCTCTCTTGAACACGAAGCCAAAGTCTCTAAAATTTCAGAAGAACAACTATACTACCTGATGAGCCGTGGTCTAAGCGAATCCGAAGCAACCGAAATGATCGTCATGGGATTCGTTGAACCATTCACCAAAGAACTACCGATGGAATACGCCGTTGAGCTAAACCGTTTGATTAGTTATGAAATGGAAGGCAGTGTTGGATAAAGCCTTTTTTAGCACTAGAAATGGGCTCTTTGTCAAATAGTGTTGTTTTATATAAGTCTTGAGAAAGTGGGTGCTTCGGCACTCTCTTTTTTTGTTATTTAATTATAGTAAATAGATCTTGCTGGATAAAAATGCGCATCTTTAGTGTTCGAAAGGTTCGAAAACCAAATGCAATTCTTTTGATCACTTTAATTAGATTATTCTTTCCCTCGATTTTCCCATTGGAATAAGGATATAGAAAAGAATGTTTAATCGATGTTTTATGTTTTATTAGATAGCAGATTGATTTTTTAAATTGCTCATCAATTGTACGAGGTAGATTTTTAATCGTAGCGAAAAACGCTTTGTGATCACGTTTATCATAGTGATAAAGCAGCTCCTGGTAAATTTCGTAGGACTCTTTAAGTGTGGTGTCGATTGAAAGCAAATGGTCCAATACATCGGATTCTGTTAGAAGTTTTTTATTAAATAATGGAAACTGTTTATACGAAGTATAATCAATAGTTTTGTTGTTTTTCAGAAGTGTCTTCCAGTATTTTTTGAGTTTTCGATAGTCTTTTATTTCTTCTGAATCATTTCTGTTCAAAGACTTCATTGTTTTTATACGTTGCGTATTAAGTGCACGATTCATTTGTTGGATAATATGAAATCGATCAATAGAAATTTTCACTTTTGGGAAAATTTTAGAGATAATAGAACCATACGAACCATTCATATCCATCACAATATATGTCACTTTTTGTCATACCTTCAATGGAAACCTCATAAAGTAACGTTCAATTTTAAAATTTCTGCGATCGTCTAGGATATCAAAAATTTTTCCTGTATCTGCATCTGAAATAATAAAACACATGTCTCTTTCGCAATCAGAAGTACTTTTGAATTCATAAATCAGAAGGTGTTTTGGTAGAAAATGTGTATTTCATTGTGGTTCCTTGTAGAAAGAATGCAAAATACGTTCAACGGTTTTAGATGAGACACCATACTCTGAAGCAATATCTTTCATGGATTTTTTTTCTTTCAGAGCAACTGTAATGGCAAACTTTAATGGTTTAGAAATGTAACAATTTTCATCGACATAGTAGGTTTTAGCAGTGAAAGTTATCCCGCAGTTTTTACATAAAAATTGTTGTTTATACAACCGTAGATAAGAATAATTTTCTTGAACCTTAATTAGTTATATATCGCTTTTTTTATAGGAATGGCATACAACTGAATCAAAACCGCAGCAGGCACATTTAGGTGGTTGGTACGTCAAAATTCCTGTATAAACTGTGGACCAATGGTCTTGTACTCGTTCTTTGTTCACAGCGTACGTTGAAAAGAAACTATTTTGATTCTTTATATTTAAAATTAACTTGATTGAAGCATCTAGAAATTCATCCTTTACTTTGATAGAATTGGGTAGAGACATCTGATTTCCTCCTTATTAATGTTTTCGTCGACTTAATTATAGGACAATCAGATGTCTTTTTGTTATAAAAAAAAATTTGATGTCCTTACTCAATGTGAGTAACAACACCAAATATTATAGAACCGAAATATTTGCCAACTGTTCCAGCAACTTTAGGGAAATTCGAGTATTATCAAGTATCTATTCCAACAGCAATCTTAATTTGGTTGATGATCTATCCGATGATGTTGAAAATAGATTTTACTAGTATTGTTAATGCAGCTAAGAAACCTAAAGGTCTGATTGTAACCTGTACAGTGAATTGGTTAATTAAACCATTTACGATGTACGCTATTTGGGCATTTTTCTTTTTCGTTGTATTTAAAGGGATTATCCCCAATGATTTAGCCAAAGAATATGTCGCAGGAGCAGTATTGTTAGGTGCGGCACCTTGTACTGCAATGGTAATTGTGTGGAGTAACTTAGCTCAAGCGGACAATGAGTATACGGCAGGATTAGTGGCGTTCAATTCCATTTTTCAAATTATCTTTTATTCAGTGTTTGCCTATATTTTTGTGACAGTTATTCCGGGATGGTTAGGCTTAGAAACGCATGCTGTTTCAATTGGAATGGGTGAGATTGCAACAAGTGTTTTCATTTATTTAGGTATTCCTTTCATTGCAGGCTTTTTATCTCGTTGGATTCTAATAAAGAAAAAAGGAAAGAAATGGTATGAAGAAAAATTCATTCCTAAAATTAGTCCAATTACATTGGTTGCCTTATTATTTACAATTGTTGTGATGTTCTCCGTTAAAGGAGAAAAAGTCATTGAACTTCCAATGGATGTAGTAAGGATTGCCATTCCATTACTCATTTATTTTGTCCTTATGTTCTTTGTTTCATTCTTTATTTCTAAACGTATGGGAACCAGTTATCCAATTGCAGCTTCATTATCGTTTACCGCAGCGAGTAATAATTTTGAATTAGCAATTGCGGTAGCAGTTGGCGTATTTGGTATTCATTCAGGGGAAGCCTTTGCAGCAGTAATTGGTCCACTAGTGGAAGTTCCGGTTTTGATTGGTTTAGTAAATGTAGCATTGAAATTTAAGCAAAAATATTTTAAGCAAACTTAAAAAAGGAATGAGGCATCTTTATGAAAATTGTGATTATTGGTTCAGTAGCAGCTGGGACAAGTGTGGCTGCAAAGGCTAGACGAAATACAGAGGAAGCAGAGATTGTTGTCTACGACCAAGACAAGGATATTTCCTATTCAATTTGCGGGATTCCTTATTATATAGGAGAAGAAGTTGAAGAGTTAGATAAGTTGACCCCTAGAAATGCTGCATGGTTTAAAAAGCGTTATAATGTAGATATTTTTACAGAGCATCGAGTGACAGCTATTCATCCTGAAACTCAAACACTTGAGGTTGAGAATCTTCAAACAAAGGAGAAGAAAACCGAATCCTATGATGAATTGGTTTTAGCAACAGGAGCCAAACCGATTGTGCCAGAGATTTTTAAAGCACAGCAAGCTAATAGAAATCTTTTTCATGTTCGTACTATTCAAGATGCTGCTGCAATTCACTCATTTATTGAAAAAGAAAAGCCGCAACAAGCCACAATTATTGGTGCAGGCTTTATTGGATTAGAAATGGCAGAGCAATTGGTTCATAAAGGAATAGAGGTAACTATTATTCAACGTGGCAATCAAGTCATGAAACAAATGGATGCTGATATGGCTTATCGTGTCCAAAAGGAGCTGGAAAAGAATCATGTTAAGCTTCAACTGAATACAACAATCACAAAAGTAACTGAGAAGGCTGGCTATATTACTGAATTAGCAACCAATCAAGGTCAAACAATCAAATCGGATTTAGTCATTCTTGCAGCTGGTGTTATTCCGAATACTTCACTTATTCAATCGACAACTATTCAATTGGGAAAATCCGGTGCGATTAAAGTGAATAAGAAAATGCAGACAACGGTTCCACATATTTATGCGGTAGGAGATGTTGCTGAGAGCTATTCTGTCATTACAGATAAACCAATATATCGTCCACTTGGATCAACTGCTAATAAGATGGGTAGAATTGCTGGTGATATCATCACAGGAGGAACTCTGGAACATCGTGGTATTTTAGGAACTGGTATTGTTCGAGTTTTTGATTTAGCGGTTGCATATACTGGTTTAACAGAAAAAGAAGCTAAATTAGAAGGATTAGAGACAGCTATTCTTTATAATATTAAGCCAGATCATACGGACTACTTAGGTGGAAAAGAGCTGACAATCAAAGCTTTAGCAGATAAAAGAAGCGGGAGAATTCTTGGAGCTCAGATTATTGGAGAGCAAGGTGTAGATAAACGAATTGACGTAATTGCCACTGCAATTTCATTTGGTGCAGTAGCAGAAGATTTGTTCCATTTAGACCTTGCTTATGCACCACCATTTGCGACAACGAAAGACCCCGTTCTTTATACTGGAATGGCGTTAGATAATGCAATAAGCAATGGAACACCTTTAATGACCCCAACTGAATTGATTGAGCGACAAGCAAGTGGAGAACAACTGCAAATTATTGATACTCGTTCCAAAAAACAATATGAAATTTCTTGTGTTAAAGGGGCTATCCATATTCCATTAGCAGAAATACGTGATAGAGTGGCGGAGCTAGATAAAAATGTAACAACAATCACGTATTGTAATAAGGGCGTAACTGGAAATGCTGCTCAAAATATCCTGTTAAACGAAGGATTTAAAGAAGTCTATAATTTATCTGGAGGAAATAAAAATTACCAGATAATTGCCCAAATGCTCGCCTCTAACTGATTTAATGATGAAGGGATTAGATAGATGACAGAAGAAAAAAGAGCGCTGGCAAGACTTGCTGGTATCTTTGGAGCTTTCCTCGCTGCCAAACTATTAAACTATCAAATAAATGTTGTATATTTGTAAATTTTGTTATAATTGTTGTGGTTCTATATGTTTTAGCTAAAAAAAGAGAATCTAAAGCTAAAGAAGACAGAAAATAGTTTGTCGCAAATGCAGTTGCACCTTGACTGCATTTGTTTTTTGACAAAAGAAATATGAGTAAGGAGGTAATGAGTAAATGAGCTATGCACTAGATTTAAAAGGCTTAAAAAAAGTATATGCGACCGGTGTTGAGGCGCTGCGTTGTATTGATTTAACTGTAGAAGAAGGAGATTTTTATGCACTGCTAGGTCCAAACGGTGCTGGAAAATCAACAACAATTGGAATTATTACCTCACTTGTTAATAAGACTGCTGGTCAAGTAAAGGTTTTTGATTATGATATTGATAATGATTTAGAGCGAGCAAAGCAACAGATTGGTCTTGTGCCGCAGGAATTTAATTTTAATCCGTTTGAAACAGTTCAACAAATTGTAGTAAATCAAGCAGGATATTATGGTGTCTCTAGAAAAGAGGCACTGAAACGTAGTGAAAAGTATTTGAAGCAGTCCAATTTATGGGAGAAAAGAAACGTTCGTGCCCGTATGTTATCTGGAGGGATGAAACGAAGACTTATGATAGCTCGAGCATTAATGCACGAGCCACGACTGCTAATTCTTGATGAGCCAACTGCTGGAGTGGACATTGAGCTTAGAAGAGAGATGTGGGCATTTTTAAAAGAGTTAAATGAAAGTGGCACAACAATCATTCTTACAACTCATTATTTAGAAGAAGCAGAGATGCTTTGTCGTAACATTGGTATTATTCAATCAGGTGAGCTAATTGAGAATACAAGTATGAAAGCACTTCTATCAAAACTACAATATGAGACTTTCATTTTTGATTTAGATAGCTACAATAAAAAACCTGTGATAAAAGGTTATAAGCACTTTTTTGAAGATGATCTAACACTTGCTATAGAAGTTGAACGAAATCAGGGAGTTAATCATATTTTTGAGCAGCTCAATCAGCAAAATATCAAGGTTCTTTCTATGCGTAATAAATCAAATCGATTGGAAGAGTTGTTTTTAAAAATTACCGAAGACAAACATCAAAAGGGGGAGAAAAATGTTTAGTATCTACTTTACAGCACTTAAAAGCTTAGCAGTTAAGGAAACCAACCGTTACCTACGGATATGGGTACAAACTTTAGTGCCTCCTGTTATTACGACCTCATTATATTTTGTTATTTTTGGAAAAATGATTGGTGGTCGTATTGGTGATATGGGCGGCTTCTCCTATATGGAATTTATTGTACCAGGTTTAATTATGATGTCTGCAATCACAAGTTCTTACGCAAATGTTTCTTCATCTTTCTTTTCTCAAAAATTCCAAAAGAATATTGAAGAGCTATTAGTTGCACCTGTACCCACACATGTTATTATTTGGGGATTTGTTATTGGTGGACTGGGTAGGAGTATCTTAGTTGGGACATTGGTTACAGTCATTTCTCTATTTTTTGTTCCACTTCATGTTTATTCATGGTTTATTGTGGTGATTACATTATTGATGACTGCAATTTTATTTTCATTAGCAGGCTTAATTAATGGTGTTTTTGCACAATCTTATGATGATGTTTCAATTGTACCAACATTTGTTTTACAGCCATTAACTTATTTAGGTGGTGTATTTTACGCCATTTCAATGTTGCCGCCATTCTGGCAGGCAGTATCGAAAATTAATCCAATTGTTTATATGATTTCAGGATTTCGTTATGGATTTCTTGGAACGACAGATGTACCAATTATGGTTTCAATTACAATATTAATCCTTTTTATCATCGTTCTTTATGCAATTTGTTGGTATCTTGTTGATAGAGGACAAGGGCTGAGAAGCTAGTGCTTTATGAAAAAAAGTCATACGTTGACTGGGAACAAAGATAGGTATTTTTGCTAGATATAGTAAGGTTTACCAAAATAACTGTAAAAGTCTTAACTTAGTGTAATAAAAGAGTTGGATATCAGACAAATAGATATCCAACTCTTTTAGTACTATTTATTTCAGTGCCTCTATTTATTTATCAATTCTTTATCAGTTGTTTTAATACCGATTATCTGTACAGATGTTTTATTTTTTTCGAAGATATCAAACAGCGAATTTAGTGCTTCAATTCCTGATTCATCCCAAATGTGTACTCTGGATAAATCAATCGTAATTTTATTATCAGCATCAAGATGTCAGTGCTAAACTAAATTGAACAGTTTTCGATGAATAAGATTGAACACTTTCGCCAAAGAATATCTCCAATCCTGTATACTTTTAAAGGTATCTTAGGTTATTGGAGGACGAAAGGTGAAGAAGAAGTTAATGTTATATTTGGAAATTCAACAGATGAAGGAGCGGGACTTTTCCATCCAACAAATCGCAAAGCAGTTGAAGGTATCCCGCACAACGGTTTATAACTATATGGAGAAGACACCGGAAGAAGCTTTCGAATGGGTCAATTCATTAGGTTCGAGGAAGAAGAAATTGGACCCATACAAGGATTGGATTGTTGCTTGGCTTCAAGAGTATCCGCATCTGAATGCGTCTCAAATACAGGAATGGCTGCTTGAGAAATTCCCCGACTTCACCGTTGGTGAAAGTACGATGCGGTTATATGTGAATCAAATACGCGAAGAATATCAGATAGCTAAAACTAAAGTTGTGAGGCAATACGAGGCGGTCGAAGAACAACCGATGGGAAAACAGGTACAAGTCGATTAGGGCGAAACGCGTCAAAAGACGCAGGATCAAAGAGAAATCAAATTATACTGCATTTGTTTCTTACTTTCCCATTCACGCTACCGCTATGTGGAATGGCAAAACCGCCCCTTTACGACTCGTGATGCCATTCGAAGCCATGAGAATGCCTTCGAATTCTTTGGTGGCATGCCGGAAGAAATCGTTTATGATCAGGGCCACCTAATCACTGTGAGTGAGCACGCTGGAGACATGATCCTGACCGCTGAATTTCAAGCGTACAAACAGCAACGGAAGTTCAGAGTCCATTTATGCCGCAAAGCCGACCCCGAATCCAAAGGAAAAGTGGAGAGTACGGTAAAGTATGTGAAACGAAATTTCGCCGATAGCCGGATTTATACGACAATCGAGAACTGGAATGAGCGCTGTTTAACCTGGTTGGAAAGAACGGGCAACCGAAGGGTTCATGGAACAACAAAAAAGAGGCCGGTAGAAGTGTTTTGATATGCTACCCCTATCTAGGACAAAGAAATAATTAACGTCCTAGATAGGGGTATTTCGTATGTCTAAAAGAAAAATGAAACTAAGCGTTGAAGAGCGAGTACAGAC
>NZ_GL622241.1:429843-431203 GCF_000185365.1 Enterococcus italicus DSM 15952 | reverse complement strand
GGGGTGCACACCACATTTTTATCAAATCAATGGCAAGTATTACATTTTCTTGATTCACTCAGATCCAAAGGTTTGGCGACGGATTGAGGCTTGCTTTGTGGCGGAGGATTTGGAAGGTGAATTTGTCGGCGGTGATGTCTTTAATGATGATAACGGGTATTGCAATCAAGGCATTGCCCAAGGTGGTATCGTGGATACGCCAAAGGGAGACTGGTACGCGATCTTGTTTCAAGATTATGGTGCAGTAGGACGGTTACCCATACTTTTACCAGTAACTTGGCAAGACGATTTTCCAGTTTTTGGTGAAGAAGAAAAGACGCCACAGCAATTTTTTATTACCTACAATCGACCGGAATATGTGTATTCGCCTCTTGTAGGGAGTGATGATTTTAAAACGTTAGCCAAAACGCCTTACCGACTAAAACCGCAATGGCAATTTAATCACGAACCGGATTTGTCTGGCTTCTTATTGGATCCAAAACGTGGCTGTGTGGAATTAACGACGACACGGCTTGCACAATCTGTGACAACGACGCCTAACGTCTTAACACAGCGGATGCGCTATCCAAAATGTGCAGCCACCGTGACAATCGATGGGACAAAAATGAAAGATGGGGATTGTGCCGGATTAGCTGCCTTTCAATCCGCTTATGGTTTTATTGGTTTATCCAAAGAGGAAGGCCAGTATTATCTTGTCATGGAGACCCGTGAACTAGATGATTCCAGTTTGCAAGCAATGCCTAAAGAGGCAACTAACGGTAAATCCACTCGTATTTTGTGGGAAAGTGGAAAAGTCACGCTAAAGGTAGCCGCTGATTTTCATGAAATGACGGATTTGACCCGGTTTTATTACCAAAACGAAGGGACTTTTTTGCAATTAGGAGAGGCACATCCGGTGGCATTTAAAATGGATCATTTTAGCGGCTGTCGTTTCGGGCTATTTATCTATAATAGGAAAACCATTGGAGGCACCGCGTCGTTTCAGTCTTTTGATTACCAAGTTTAAGAAGCAGGATTTGTTAGAAAAGCTCTAGGCCAATTGCTGTTTTGGTGGAAATATGTTATACTATGTCTTACACGAAAGATATTGTTACGCGAGAAATACAAGGATATTTTTAAGAAATTTGATCCAACTGGCGCAGCTTCAGGGCTGCAAGGGTGTGTTAGTAGGTTATGGGAACACACTGTTTAAATGAGAAATACTTGATTTTAAGTAATAGTCTGATCCAACTTTAGAGTAAAGATAATGAGTAGTTAGATGGCCTTCTTCCGTTTGGGAGAGGGCCATCGTCCATTTTGGGGATGGCATCATCATAAATGCCGAGTAAAAGAAGCTGATCTGTGTTAGAGAGCAAGGGGG
>NZ_GL622241.1:422760-426299 GCF_000185365.1 Enterococcus italicus DSM 15952 | reverse complement strand
AATCAAATTTAAAACCAATGGTTTTAAAAAGTGGTGCAGATGATTTTGCAATTAATGCTATTCTCTATTAAAATATTACATGATATGTTAGTATAAAGTATAATAAGTGAAATAGGTTGGGCATATGCTTCAAGGTTTTTCTCCTGAGGGTAAGGGAGAATTACTTTGAGTGTATGCTTTTTCTATTATCTAGGGAGAGGAAGCGTTTGATGAATTTTTATAAGCAAGCAAAAGAAGATATTTTGGAAAAATTTGAAGTTAATACCAAAAGAGGATTGGCAAGTACTCAGGTAAATTTAAATAGGGAAATTTACGGAGAAAATAAGTTGCCAGAAGAAAAAGAAGACTCGTATCTAAAGGTATTTTTGAAAAGTTTTAAAGAGCCAATTGTGATAGTTTTATTAGGGGCTGTAGTGTTATCATTTTTAAGCTCAATATATGCATTTCATTTTCAAGGTGATCAAAAACATGGAAAGGAAGCCTTATATGAAGCAATAGCAATTTTGATTTTAATCATTATTAATGCTTTTCTTGGTTTTTGGCAAGAAATAAGTGCTCGAAAAAGTTTAAATGCACTAAAGGAAATGAATAGTAGGTATACTACTGTTTTAAGAGACGGTGAATGGCTAAAAGTATTAGCAACTGAACTAGTGGTAGGAGATATTGTAAAAGTTGAAGTAGGTGATTTTGTCGAAGCAGATATAAGGTGGGTACAATCCGAAGAGCTGCAAGTCATTGAATCACATCTGACAGGAGAACCTGATGCAATATCTAAAAGAATAGAGGTTATTGAAGAAGATACTGAAGTAGGTGACCGTTTTAATATGGGATTTGCTGGATCAACGGTATCTAACGGTCAGGGTGTTGGAATTGTAGTGGCTGTTGGGGAACATACTGAATTAGGAAAAATAGCAAAATTGATTCAATCTGTTGAAAATAAAAAATCTCCATTACAATTTACTGTAAATAAATTGACAAAATCTTTAATGAAAATTTCTGCGGCTATTGTAATTTTTACATTTATAGTGGGAATCATTCGTTCAGGAGAGATTAGTATTGAGTCTATAACATCTGTGCTATCAACATCAATAGCATTGGCCGTTGCATCTATTCCAGATGCACTACCTGCAGTGCTATCAATTGTATTAACTATTGGTGCAGCTAAGATGGCACGAAACAAAGGATTAATTAAATCGTTAAATAGTGTAGAAACGCTAGGGAGTACTTCGTATATTTGTTCTGATAAAACTGGAACTTTAACCAAGAATGAAATGACTGTTACAAAATTATTTTCTAACGGTGAGTTTTATACAGTTACAGGATTAGGATATTCGCCAAAAGGTGAGCTAATTAGTATTGAAAAGGATACTAAGAAAGTTTCTAATCAAAATATTTCAGATTTTATCATGGGTGCAGTGTTATGTAATGACTCAACAATAAAAGAAATCGATGGCGAATTTGTACCTTTTGGAAATCCGACAGAAGTATCTTTGACAGTCCTTGGGCAAAAAGTAAATGTTGTCAAGAAAGATTTGCTTGAAAATATTGAAATCGTACGCACATTACCTTTTACTAGTAGTAGAAAGATGATGAGTGTTGTGATAAAGACAAATTCAGGTTACAAAGTCTATACAAAAGGTGCTCCAGATGTTCTTGTAGAAAAAAGTTTTGGTATATTAAATAAAGATAAAATTGATAATTCAACGAGTACGAAAAAAAGTTTCATTGAAATTGTAGAAAGTTACGCTAATCAAGCCTTAAGAACTTTAGCTGTTGGATATAAGAATATAACGCAAGAAGAAGCTGAGAATGCAACAATTGATGAGCTAGAGAAAAGTCTTATTATAACTGGTGTTGCAGGAATCATTGACCCTGCTAGAAAAGAAGTTAAAGAGTCTATAAGTGTATTGCATGATGCCAATGTAGAAGTAGTTATGATTACAGGGGATCATGAGAATACAGCTCGTGCAATAGCTCTTGATTTAGGGATTGTTGAATCGCAACAAGCAAATGTCATTAAAGGTATAGAAATAGAAAATATGTCGGATAAAGAATTATTTTCTGTAGTGAAAGAAACAAAAGTATACGCAAGAGTATCTCCAGAACATAAGCAAAGGATTGTTAAACAACTGCAAAATCACGGTCAAGTAGTAGCAATGACAGGAGATGGGGTGAATGATGCTCCAGCATTAAAAGCAGCCAACATCGGAATAGCTATGGGGATTGTGGGAACAGAAGTAACGAAAGACTCCGCAGATCTTATTTTACTCGATGATAAATTTACGACTATTGAAAAGACAGTACAAAGTGGACGAACAATTTATGCAAATATTAAAAATTTTATGAGGCATGAATTAACGACCAATGTGGCAGAAGTGTTATCTTTATTACTAGGGTTACTTTTTTTAATAGTACTGTAGGTCTTGTTAATGCCAATACACCTACATTAACAGCACTAATGGTTTTGTGGGTAAATATGGTGAGTGATGCCGTTCCTTCATTTGCATTAGGGTATGATGTAGCAGAAGCAGATATCATGAAGGAACGACCAAGAAACCCAAATGAATCTGTTTTGGCTAACTATACTTGGTCAAGAGTATTAATAAGAGGGATGTTTATGGGGGTGATGGTATACGCTAGTTTCTTATTAGCAGCTCAGTCTGGAATGACTAGTAATGAAGCCCAAACAGTTGCGTTTCTAACTTTAGTTTATGGTCAATTATGGCATGTATTTGATGCACGTAGCTCAAGTACTTTATTTAGGAGAAACCCATTTGGTAATCCACGTTTAGTATTAGCTGTATTATTTGCTGGAATTTCTTCTTATTTGATAACTATTATTCCTTTCTTTAATACAGTAATAGGAACAGCGCAGCTACCAATGAATGTCTATTTGATGGTACTATTTATACCAGCATTACCTACTTTAATTCTTTCTAGTCTAAAAGAATTACTAAAAATTAAAATTTGGTAATACTAAACTCTAGGGGATTGCTTATGCAGTCCCCTAGTTGTTTTTATGGATATAAATATTTTTCTTAGCATTGCTTAGTTGACACATTTATCAATTAATATGTTCCGTACCCCATAATATAAGGGCTATTTTTTTCATAACTTAATTTAGCAATTTTATCTCCTGAATTCCCTTCAATTGTGAAAATAACTTCATTTTCTACTTTCTCAACAATCCCAACATGGTCGCTAACAAAATCACCATCCCAGTCAAAAAAGATGATATTACCACTTTTAGGCAAATTTCCTTTCTCCAACCACTGATTTTTAGCTTTAAAATTTTCAATACCTGTTGGGCAATAAGCGAACCGTTCCATTTTAACTCCAGCTTTTTCAGCATTATAAGAAACAAAAATAGCGCACCATTCTACACGTCCATTAAAGCCATACCATTGCCAATATTTCGTTCCACCCTCATGTGTTCCTTCATCTAATTCTTTAAGTGCTGCTTTTACAATAGTTGAATTCCCTTGACTATTATTGTTGGAAGTAGAAGTGATGTATTGTTTAACAATTTGAGCATAAAA
>NZ_GL622241.1:401043-419687 GCF_000185365.1 Enterococcus italicus DSM 15952 | reverse complement strand
TATTTTTTAAGGAAGAAGGATATCGAATTCTTCTGTTACGGCCTCTTCAAGCGCAGCTCCACTAGGCTTTTCCCTTGTTTTGTAGTAATACGTCTGACGGGAGATGTTTAACAATTTGCACATCGCTGATATGGAGTATTTGTGCTTATTGGCATCAATTACTTGTCTTTTCGTCCGAATATCAGCGCAGCTTGCTTTAAACTATCATTCTCCATCTCAAGTTGTTGGTTTTGTTTGCGTAAGGCTATAAGCTCTTTTTCCGTTGGGGTCAGATTATCGGCTTCTTTGAATGAACCTGTCTTTTTTGCCTGACGGACCCATTTGTCAAAAGACGATGGTGTTAGTTCATATTCTCTGATGATGTCGGCTCTTGGTTTTCCAGAGTTTAGTAAATCGACCATTTGTTGTTTAAATTCTTGCGTATAGGTTCTGCTTTCTCTTCTTTGCGACATAAAATGATTCCTCCAGTGTGTTTTCTTATAGTTTACACACCTTATCTTTTCTGTCTAGTTTATTGTAGCCTATCCACGCTTATAAGCAATGATTCTAACACTCCACAAGCAAAACTATTGAATGAAGTTATGCAGCAAATCGTAAGAGTCGTGGAAAGAAATAAGACTGTTAAAAACAGTCAAAAAATGAAATAATAGTACTAGGAAACCTATAGAGTGAAGAGGTGAAGGGATTTGGCTGTACTAGAAAATTTACTTGGAATAGACAACCAAGCGGAACTGGCGAAAGCCGAAGAAAAATTAAGTAAGGTTCGTGCGAAGGAACTTGTGGAAGTAGGCATGATTGATGCGTTTGAAATCGGAACCTTCAAAGGCTTATCACAAATTCATGGCTATCTTTTTCAAGATATCTATCCTTTTGCAGGGCAGATCCGGACAGTCGATTTGGCGAAAGGTCAATTTCGGTTTGCGCCGATCGTTTATCTGAAGCAGGCGTTGTCGCAAATCGAAAAAATGCCCCAAAAAGAGTATGATGATATTATCGGAAAATACGTTGAAATGAACGTCGCACACCCCTTCAGAGAAGGTAATGGACGTGCCACTAGAATTTGGTTCGATCAAATTTTAAAAGCGAACTTGCAGAAAGTTGTGGACTGGAATTTAGTTGATAAAGACGAATATCTGACGGCGATGATCCTTAGTCCAGTCAGCGATCTTCAAATCAAAGAATTGCTGAAAGGCGCTTTGACCGATAAAATCAACGATCATGAGATGTTTTTCAAAGGAATTGACGCTAGTTATTACTATGAAGGTTACACTGAATTTAAAACGAGTGATCTCTAAAGGAGCGAGTTTGATTGAAAAAAAGATGGCTAAGAAAAATTTTTTGCTAGGTCAATCAATGAGAGAATTAATTGACTATGCAGACGATAAAACTGACGGTTTTTTGATTCATAGTTATGAGGACGGTCATGTGGCGCAAGCGCTGAACGAATTGGAATCAGGCGATGTAGCTCGATTTGATTCTTATGAAAATCTTCTTGTGGATTTGAATAAAGATGATCAGCCGAAACGGATTGCTGAACTTGCAAAGAAAACCTCAAACGTGAGGGTTATAGATTTTAATGAAAAATTGGAAGAATGGTTAAGTGAGAACGAATAGCTACTGCTAAAATAAAACGACTCTTTGCCAAATAGTGTTGTTTTAGACAAATCTTGAATAGTTGGTGTTTTGGTACTCTCTTTTTTTATTTAATTTTTTTCAAATCCAACCTATGTGATGTAAATTGAGTACAGTTTTTTATCAATTTGTTTATTTCTGCTTTGATTTTATTGTTAGTTACAGTCCTATTTAATGACATCGCTGTTGGTCTTGTCTTAGCGATTGTCAGTCTACCAAGGAGTAACTATTTTTCTAAGAAAGTATATACAAAAAAATGATCGATTTCTTTTTTGAATCATTTGTTTATGGTAAAAAAATGAGACGGAATGATCCACAACAAAGAGACCATAAAATCCAAAATTTTGAGCAGCAACTTCTGGATTTTATGGTCTTCTTTTTATTGGTATGCTTCGACTGCTAAGATGGCCTCTTTAAACATTTCGCGAGTAATTTCGTATGGTACGTGGACGATGTCGTTGGTTGTCATCGCTTTATCCAAAATCGCATCCAAATCGGTTGTAGTATTTAAGTTCATTTCGTCTAGTGATACGGGTAGTTTGTTTTCTTGCATGAAGCGATAGATGCGTTCAAACAAGGCGTCTTGTTGATCGAGTTTTAGCAAAGCTAATACGCCATAGCTGACAGAAGCTCCGTGGAGGTAGTCCTCCATTTTTTCTAAAACGGTCGTACCGTAATAAAATGAGTGTGCCAAGGCTGAGTTGTAATCATTAATGACTAAGACCGATACGAGTCCAGTAGTTACAATGATATCTGAGACTACTTGTTCGATGGCATAGGAAGGAAGATTATTCGCACTATCTTTCAATGCCTGCGTCCCATATGTGAGTAAGCGTTCAGTACACATTTTACCAATCTGAATGCCTAAGCCATCGGTATAGTTTAATTGATCGCCGCGCGCGGAGAAGCTAGATTCGATTTCTTTGGATAAAGCATCGCCTATGCCGGCCCATAAATATTTGTCGGGGGCTTGGGCAATGATAGCAGTATCGATAAAGGAATGTGTCGGCGGCTTGGTCGGGAAAAATAATCCTTGCATCTCGCCACTTTCTTTATAAATCACGCAGACCGCAGTCACAGGTGAACAGTTAGACCCGATTGTCGGGAAGGTAAAGACTGGTTTGCCTATTTTGTCTGCGACGACTTTGACAGTATCGCAAACTCGTCCGCCACCCACTGCAAAGAGCACATCTGCTTCTTGGACACTGGGAGTTTGGAGTAGTTGGTCGACATTCTCATATGTAGAGTTCCCGCCATACCAAAGCGTGTCAATGACAGTCACTTCATTCGTCAAGTTGGCTTTGATTTTTGATTCAGCTTTTTGAAGGGCTGTTTTTCCGCCAATCATGACGGCTTTTGTGCCGTATGCTTTGACGATTTCATTGATGGCATCGTACGCATCTGTGCCGATAGTGTAGTTTGGTAAAAAAGTTGTTTGCCTCATATTAGTTTCCTTCTTTCTTTGATACGAGATTGGCTAAGATTGGACCAGTGATTTGATGAATGACCATACCGACTGCGGCAGGGGTCACAGCTGCTGCGATCGTCGCAAAGTGAGCATTGGCTAATGAAATCGCCAGACCAGTATTCTTCATGCCTAATTGAAACATGATGGACTTGGCTTGTTTGGCACTCACGCCGAGCATCCTACTAAGGCCATAGCCTGCACCATAGCCGATTAGGTTGTGAAGCAATACAAGTAAGATCACAATCAAGCCAGATTGAACGATCACGGCACCGTTTTTGGCGACTGTTCCTGCGACAATCAAGAGAATACTGACCGAAGAGATTAAGACAAAAGTTTGAAGCCAGCGATCGATGTAGTGATGCATCAAACGATGGACAATTACACCTAAAATAATTGGTAGTAAGACCATTTGCAAGACGGAAAGTAGCATCTGAACAAATGAGATGTCGGTATATTTTCCTGCTAGCAAGTAGGTCAAAAAGGGTGTGACGAGCGTTGCTAGTAGAGTTGAGATAGTCGTCATTGATACGGTCAGTGCAACATCGCCTTTTCCAATGAAGGTCATGACATTGCTAGCGGTGCCACCAGATACTGAGCCAAGTAGGACAAAGCCGATGACTAAGTCAGATGACAGACCGAATAACTGAGCCAGAGCGTATGCGACAAGTGGACTAATCGTAAATTGAAATAAAAGACCAATGATAAAGGCTTTAGGCTGTATGGCTACCATCTTAAAAGCATTAAAATTTAAGGTCATGCCCATACAAAACATAATAATACTTAGTAAATTGGTGATCCGTGGTGGTATCCATAAGAATGGTTGCGGCATGAAGTAGGCGAGAATCATTAAAACAATCATGATATAGATTAGATATTTATTTACAAAGGCAGCAATCATATTGACGGTTTTCATCGCAGGTTTCTTCCTTCCAGATCCTGAGTTAGGATTTAGTAAAATTGGGTATAAAAAAACATTCCATCGAAGAAGACGCCTTCTGAGCGATGTCATGTAATCAATGCTTGAGACAAAAATATTAGTTTGCTACTATTAATTGCTTAGCTATTTCGTTTGTCATGGCATCCATCCTTTTTTGTCAGAAAATTCATATTATTTATGTAATTTCAGTCTACGAAAGTAATTAACAAAAGTCAATGACATTTCAGTTGTCTTTTTAAACAGTATCCATTCACTTCAGTCTGGTGATAAGAGGATGCAAGTAGATAGTGAAGATTGATGTAAAGCGCTTTAAAAAGAATAAATGTCTTCTGGTGCAAAGTTTGCTTTACGAGGATGAGCGCGTGATAGTCATTTTTACTGCTTCGTGTTGTTGGTGTTCCACATTTTTTGAAATATTCTGACTAAAAAGACAATTGGGTATAGAGGATATGTATCGCGGAAGAAATTGTATTTGCGATAGATAAATCTTATAATGTCTGAAATTGAATAGTTACGCGAGGAAGAGAAGAGTATAAGGCACTGTTTTTTTAGAGAGCTTGGTTAGCTGAAAACAAGTAAAGCAGCGACTTAGAAAATGGTCTCAGAGCGTTTGTTTGCGAATGGTTAGCGAGCAACAGATCTGCCTGTTATAGCAGTAGAATTCATTACATGGATTTGACCGAGTAATCAAACGAAGGTGGTACCGCGATATGTCGCCCTTCCAGAATTTTCTGGAAGGGCTTTTTTTTTCGCAACAAGGAGGCAGAAATGAATCGAACCAAACAGTATATGTCAAAATTTAATAAAAACGCTGCTCCTTTTACCGCAGCTGAATATGAGCGGGCAAAGCTAGGTATTACAGATTATTTAGCTGCTAACTTTTCAGCGAAAGATGAACAGGAAATGACGCAGCTCATCCAAGCATTGGGATACGGTGAGGGGGATTCGCTAATTATTGGTAGAGAGGCGACGGCGAGTGCGAGCTTTGCGGCCTTGTATAATGGGCTGCAGACGCATTTGTTAGATATGGATGATGTCCATAGCGAGGTGCGTGGCCATCCGAGTGCGGTGATCTTATCTGCTTTATTTGCCCTTGCTGAGCCGACGACATCGGGGTGTTTATTTCTAGAGAGTTATATCTATGGGATTGAGCTGATGGCGCAGCTTGGTAAATTGGTGAATCCGACGCACTATGAGCAAGGATGGCATAATACGAGCACACTAGGCGGCATGGCTGCTACTGGGTCATTAGCGAAGCTTTTGCAGCTCTCACTTGATGAGCAGTGCCAAGCGATGAGCATCGCAGCGACGCAAGCAGCTGGGTTACGGATGTCATTTGGCACGCCAATTAAGCCGATGCATGCTGGCTTCGCTGCGCGCAATGCGGTCGACAGTATATTATTAGTCAAGGCTGGCTTTCCTGCTCAGACGGACTTTCTCTTTCATCCACAAGGCTTCTTAGCAACGCTGGCACCAAATGTAGAGCTAGCGTCTGTGAGTGACAGAGAAGCACCACAGACTTGGGCAATAAGTGAGCCGGGTCTTTGGATGAAGCGATACCCATTTTGTTCAGCTGCAATGGGCATTGCTGATGCCGCTGAGCAGCTGTATAAAGAGTTACAGGATAAACAGGTGCAAGACGTGGCATTAATCTTTGATCACGGTCGCGATGCAGCCTTGATACATCACCGACCAGAGACCGGTGAGCAAGGGCGCTTTAGTGGGGAGTATGTCGCATGGCTTGGCTTGATGGGTCGTTCGTATGAGGCTGAGGCATTTTCGAAAAAGTCATTAACACCAGATGTGAAGCAAGGCTTGACTTGCGTGACACGCCGCTACCGTAAAGCAGCGACTGGTCAAGGAACAGAACTTAGCGTGACGTTAAAAAATGGTCAAGTACTGACAGCCTGTGTCACACATCCGAAAGGTTCACCTCAAAATCCTTTGACGAAAGAAGAAGTATTAGTAAAATTAGCAAAAAGCAATCCAACGATAAATACCGAAGATTACCAAAAAATTATGAAACGATTCACGGAAACATCCATGACTGAGTTACTGGCATGGATTCATAAAGGAGTGTAAACAATGGGATCACACGTAATTGATTTAGTTATGTTACGAAACAATTTTAGTACTGCTGAGATGCGCGCTATTTGGAATGATGAAGCACGAATTACCAAGCAACTAGCCGTGGAAGCAGCCTTGGCTCAAGCTGAGGGTGAGTTAGGCTTAATTCCCAAAGAGGCAGCGAAAAAAATTGCCAAAGTAGCAAAAGAGACAACCTTTGATATTGCAGCAATTGCTGAACAAGTAGCAGTCTTGAAACATTCATTGATGCCGACCATCAATGCCTTGCAAGCGGCAGCCGGAGACGAGGGGGAATTCGTCCATTATGGTGCGACAACGCAAGATATCGTTGACACAGGGACGGTCTTACAGTTAAAGGATGCCTACAACATTGTTCTGCGTGATACGCAAGTCGTATTTGAAAAATTGGCAAAACTGGCAAAGCACTACCAAAACGTCCCTATGGTTGGACGGACGCATGGTATGCAAGCTTTACCGATTACGTTTGGCTACAAACTAGCGATTTGGGTGGATGAATTTGGTCGTCATCTTGAACGCCTGCACGAAATAAAAGAGCGTGTCTTTACTGGCAATATCAACGGTGCGGTGGGGTCATACGCAAGCTTTGGACCAAAAGGAAGCGAAGTGGAACGCCAAACACTGGCAATTCTAGACTTGAATGCTCCAACCATTGGCTGGCAATCTAGCCGTGACCGTTTTTCTGAGTATGCTTCAGTCATTGGTTTGATTAGTGCTACCTTAGGGAAAATTGGCAACGAATTTTACAACTTGATGCGCACGGAAATCAATGAAATTGAAGAACCTTTTTCAAAAGGCAAGATTGGTTCATCAACCATGCCTCATAAGCGCAATCCAGCAGCCTTTGAAGGATTGGCTAGTCTAACACCACCAGTCTTAAAGAGTGTGGCTTTAATCCATGAATCCATGCACGTTGAGCATGAGCGTGATGCGATGTCTTGGCGACAAGAATGGGTCGCATTGCCTGAGATGAATGCGTATGTATCCGCGCAATTAGCGATTTTAGCGAATGTCTTGGATGGATTACAAGTCAAAGAAGCAGTCATGGCCCGGAATCTAGAAAAGCAACATGGTCTATTGCTATCTGAAAAAGTCATGTTTGAAGTCGGGCAAAAACTAGGCAAACAAACGGCACATCACTTAGTCTATGAATGTGCGATGACGTCATTTGAAGAAGAGCGACCATTTATTGATACGTTATTCGAACAAGCAGCCATCGCTGACACATACGCTCGAGCGGAAGTTGAACAATGGCTAGATCCGACACAATACACGGGCTTATGTGCAGACAAAGTAGATGAAGTCTTGGCGGCATGGCAAACAAAAGGCTTTTTGAAGGAAGGTTAAGGGATGACAGAATTTCGATTGATTCCGCCCAGTGAGTACCGTCAGTACTATGAGGTGCTTCATGAAGGCTATCAAAGCGTGAAGCAGTATCCGATTAGTTTTGATGCTGCGGACACAGATGAAGCTGAGGCGAAAGAGTGGCTAAGCAACCATCCTACTTATGGACTATATGAAGAGACCGTCTTGGTCAGTGCGGTATCGTTACGAATGCCGTGGGGGAACTTGCCAGGGCCGAGCGGTGTGCCACATATCGGCCGCATTGTTACTCATCCTAACTATAAAGGGCGAGGCTATGCAAAGAAGCTGTTCCATCAGTTGGAGCAAGAAGTATTAATCCAGCAATTGCGCACGCCTAGAGTTACATTAGGGACGGCGAGTACCCATCCTTGGTTGAAAAAAATGTACGAGCAATTAGGTTTTGAAGCGTTTGATCAGGTACAATTACCGAACAAACAGCATGTGACGATCTATTTTGAAAAAAATTATAAAGGGGAATAGAAATATGAAAAAACGTTTTGGTTATATAATCAGTTTGGCAGCAGCATTGGTGGTCTTTTCAGCTTGCTCTTCAAGCAACAATTCTAGTGATTCATCAAGTAGCACGACCAGTGAAGAGAAAGTCTTAAAAGTCGGTAGCACGGGTCAAAGTTATCCGAACGGGTACAAAGAAAACGATAAACTAGTCGGCTTTGATGTGGAAGTCTTAGAAACCATTGCCAAAGATTTAGGCTACAAGGTAGAGTGGACAACGACCGACTTTAGTGGACTCATGGCGCAACTTGAATCAGGAAAATTAGACACGGTAGCCAATGCTGTAGCGATGACGGATGAACGAAAAGAAACCTACAACTTCGCTGATCCATATAGTTACTATGGTGCCCAAATCGTAACAAGCACCAAAAATACTGATATTAACTCATTAGACGACTTAAAAGGAAAAACGGTCGCTGGGGTCTTAGGATCAAACAACTTAAAAAACTTGCAAGCCTATGATAAAAATGGCGATATTACGATCCGTACGTACGAAACACGTGATGGTGCATTGCAAGATGCAGTGAATAATCGTGTCGATGGCTACATCAACTCTCGTCCAATCTTAGCGGCTGAAATCAAAAAGAGCAATCTGGCTCTAAAATATGTAGGTGACCCAATTGCCTATGAATCAGTAAGCTTCCCATTTGCAAAAACGGAAGTAGGTAGTAAGTTAGCGAAAGAATTTTCAACAGAAATCAAAAAATTACGTGAATCTGGCAAATTAAAAGAACTATCAGAAAAATACTTTGGTGAAGATATTACAGAAGAAACCAAGTAACGGAGGTTACTATGAAATTTGATGTGAACTATATGTTGGAAGTCTTTCCTTCCATCGTCTCTTATGTACCGACAACCTTAATGCTTTCGATTATTTCGATGTTTTTTGCGGTGATTATCGGGTTAGTCATTGCGCTGTTAAAGCGCAGTGAAATCCCCGGACTTACGCAATTTGCAACGCTGTACATTTCATTGTTTCGGGGCATGCCAACTTTGGTTCAATTATTTATTATTTACTATGGCTTGCCGCAGATTTTCCCAGAAATGTCTAATCTACAAGCTAGCCAAGCTGCGATTATCGGCTTTAGCTTGAAGGAGTCTTCCTATCTGGCTGAAATTTTCCGGGCGGCACTTGGATCGGTCGATAAAGGGCAGATGGAAGCAGGATTAGCTGTAGGGATGAAGAAAGTCAAAATCTATACGCGTATCATTTTACCGCAGGCAGCTGTGAATGCCTTACCCGCGACAGGAAATACCTTTATTTCTTTGATCAAAGAAAGTTCATTGGCGTTTACTCTAGGAATTACCGAGCTATTTGCAGAGGGGAAAATGTTAGCCGCAGCTTCGTTACGATTTTTTGAAACGTATTTAGTCGTGGGGTTAGTCTATTGGGGCTTAATTATTATTTACTCTTTCTTCCAACGACTAGTAGAGAAAGCCTTGAGTAAACCATACGTACGATAGGAGTATACATATGATAGAAATCAACCAACTAGAAAAATATTTTGGCGACAAACATGTCTTAAAAAATATTAATTTGTTGATAGAGACAGGTGAAGTGGTCGCAATCATTGGTCCTTCTGGTTCAGGAAAGTCAACCTTGTTACGATGCTTGAACCTACTAGAAAGCCCCAATAGTGGCCATATCACCGTCAACGATCGACAAGTAGATACAAGCAAAATCAGTCGCAAAGAGGCGTATAGCTTGCGGCAAGAGACAGCGATGGTCTTCCAACACTATAATCTATTTCGTAACAAAACAGCACTCCAAAATGTTACGGAGTCACTCATCGCCAATAAAAAAATGAAAAAAAGCGAAGCCAATGCACGGGGCTTAGAGTTGTTGCAACGAGTCGGCTTAGCTGATCAAGCACAGCAATACCCGATTACACTATCAGGTGGTCAACAGCAACGGGTCAGCATTGCCCGAGCCTTAGCGGTGCATCCATATGCTTTGTTGTTTGATGAACCGACCTCAGCGTTGGATCCGGAATTGGTGAATGAAGTATTGCAAGTTATTCGTGAATTGGCAACACAAAGCATGACAATGGTGATTGTCACACACGAAATGCAATTTGCACGTGAAGTGGCCGATCGCATTATTTTTATGGAAGATGGCGAGTTGATTGTTGAAGGAACACCTGATGAAGTGTTTGCTGATTCAAGCAATCCTCGCTTGCGCCAGTTTTTAAGTCAAGTCCATACTACACCTCAAGTCTAAAAAGGAGCGAATGAAATGAGTCAATTAACGAATTTAGAAGAATTTTTAATTAATCATCGCCGTGAATTGCACCGTCATCCTGAACTATCCAACCAAGAATTCAAGACGACGGAAAAAATCCGACATGTCCTAGAAGAGCATGATGTCGAAGTGTTACCAGTTGATTTGCCGACCGGTGTCTTTGCACGGATTGAAGGTGGCAAGCCTGGGCCGACAGTTGCGTTACGCTCAGATATTGATGCTTTACCAATTATAGAAAAATCAGGTGTCGAATATGTCTCAGAGAACCCTGGCGTGATGCATGCATGTGGTCACGATTTTCATATTTCCGTCATTCTCGGCGCCACTCTTAAATTAAATGAAAAAAAAGCTGACTTAGCCGGTACGTTGATCGTTCTTTTCCAACCAGCAGAAGAGACGGGTGTCGGAGCACGCTCGGTCATTGAAGCGGGTGTCTTGAGCGATGTTTCCGCCATCTTTGGCTTCCATAATGATCCATCTTTACCAGTCGGAGCATTAGGTACGAAAAGCGGTGCGCTCACTGCGGCAGTCGATCGCTTTGTTATCACTGTCAAAGGAGCCGGCGCACATGGAGCGAAGCCGAATGAAGGAAAAGATCCGATTATTGTGGTCTCTCAAATCGTTCAAGCGTTCCAAACAATTATTAGTCGGAATTTGACGCCAGACTCACATGCGGTAGTCAGCATCACTCAAATTCATAGCGGGAATACGTGGAACGTGATTCCAGAAGAAGCGATGTTAGAAGGAACTGTGCGGACATTTAGCCGAGAAAATCGTGCATTAGCCGAAAAACGTATTCGGACGATTTTAGAAGGAATCGCGGTAACAAATGAAGTCGATATCGAGTTGGAATGGTTTGGCAATTGTCCATCAGTGATGAATGACAAAGAGTGGACGGACTTAGCTTTAGACGTCTCTAAATCAGTCGGCTATGATACGCGAGTGATTCCTGAGATGGCTATTGGGGAAGACTTTGCGTATTATCAAGAAGAAATTCCGGGCTGTTTTGTAATGATTGGGTCAGGTGGACCGTACGAACTCCACGACCCACGCTTTATAGTCGATGACAAAGCACTCTATCCAGCAGTCGAATACTTCGTCGCACTGCTTTCCTCAGTGCTAAACGAAGGATGAGTCAAAGGCGATTAGCTCTGAGCAATATGTTCGGAAATGCCAAAAATTGAATGACCAATTTTTGAGCATTTCAGACATATTGATGAAAGAGGTGCCTTTGACCACCGTTAATAGAGGATAAGTCAAAGGCGATTAGCTCTGAGCAATATGTTCGGAAATGCCAAAAATTGAATGACCAATTTTTGAGCATTTCAGACATATTGATGAAAGAGGTGCCTTTGACCACCGTTAATTCATAGTTAAAAGAGTGTGACAGATGTTTGTCACACTCTCTTTGTTTGTAGAGGTTTACAGGCTTAACAGATTACGCTATGATATACGCGGCAATGGAAAGTTTTTTTAGAAAAGAAGGTAGTTGGAGGATGAGAATGAAAGAAAAAGTGTCACATTATTTTGAGTTACAATCGTTACACACGACGGTACGAACGGAAGTCTTAGCAGGTTTTACGACGTTTATTTCAATGGCGTATATTTTGTTTGTAAATCCTAGCGTGCTAGGAGCTTCAGGAATGGATCAAGGCGCTGTATTTACGGCGACCGCCTTGGCCAGTGCCTTAGGAAGTATTTTAATGGGTGTCTATGCCAAATACCCGATTGCAACGGCTCCGGCATTAGGAATCAATGCCTTTTTCGCTTATTCAGTATGTGTAGGGATGGGCGTACCATGGGAGACCGCTCTAGCTGGTGTTTTTATTGCTTCGGTATTGTTTATTTTTATCACTATTTTTAAGTTACGAGAATTAATTATTCAAGCGATTCCGACTGATTTAAAATTTGCTATCTCTGGTGGGATTGGACTATTTATCGCTTTTCTAGGATTGAATGAAGGTGGAATTATTGTTGCCAATGATTCGACATTAGTTGGACTAGGATCGTTGAGTGTGGGGACGACGTGGTTGACCATTTTTGGCTTGACGGTGACCGCCATTTTGATGATTCGCAAAGTTCCCGGTGGTGTCTTTATTGGGATGGTCGCAACGACTGTACTCGGATTATTGACCGGCTTGATTCAAGCTCCGACACAAATCATGTCGGCTGCACCAAGTTTAAAGCCTACCTTTTTCGTCGCACTAAAGCACGTTGGAGATATTAACAGTGTACAGCTATGGGTTGTCGTGCTGACTTTTTTACTTGTGACCTTTTTTGATACGGCAGGTACCCTTGTTGGTCTGGCTAATCAAGCTGGTTTTATAAAAGATAATCAAATGCCTCGGGTAGGTAAAGCTCTAGCAGCTGATTCTACTGCGATGTTAGCAGGCTCGTTATTTGGTACTTCGCCAGTCGGGGCCTATGTCGAATCTTCTTCTGGTATAGCTGTTGGCGGACGATCAGGTCTGACGGCTGTGATGACAGGCATTCTGTTTCTTTTGAGTTTGTTCTTTTCTCCGCTATTATCCGTCGTGACGTCACAAGTCACTGCACCGGCCTTGATAGTCGTGGGTGTCTTAATGGCGCAGTCATTGAAAAACATTCATTGGGAATCAATGGAGATTGCGATTCCCGCCTTTTTAATTCTCTTGGGTATGCCGTTAACATATAGTATTTCTGATGGTATCGCCTTAGGATTTATCTTTTATCCAATCACGATGATTGCTGCAAAACGTGGCAAAGAAGTTTCACCAGTCATGTATGCTTTGTTCTTCGTCTTTGTAGGATTCATGTGGATTTTAAATGTTGCATAAGTAACTGAGCGAGAGCTCAGTTTACTTTTTTTGCAAAAAAGTAGGTTTTATTATTTGGCAATCAACTTTAACTATTACCCAACAGAAAAAGTGAATGCTACAATCGGTAGCAACAATTGATAGCTGCAATCAGAAAAGAGGGGAACGCAATGGCAAAAAAAGAAGATGATTTTCAGGAATATGGGATAAATACGCGAGCAGTCCATACAGGGAATGGCTACGATCAAGAGACGGGTGCTGTCCGCCGACCATTGCATATGGCGAATAGTTTTAAATTGCCGGATGACTTATCGCAAGTAAATTATTCCTCAACGGATCTACTAATGTATTCTCGTAATGGCAATCCCAATCAGCAATGGCTCGAGCAAAAAGTGGCGTCATTGCACGGAGCAGATGATGCCATTGTCCTGGGAAGTGGTGTTGGGGCATTGCATGCTTTATTTTGGACACTATTAAAGACGGGTGACCATGTCGTCTATCCTAAGGTGAGTTATATGGCTGTGTATCGTTTGTTTCATGAGTTATTTCGAGAAAAATTTGGTGTGCAGACAGAGATGGTTGATATGACTGACCTAGCTGCTGTAGAAAAAGTAGTCAAAGACGGGACTCGTTTGATCCATATTGAAACGCCTGATAATCCAGTGAATGGTGTGACGGATATTGCCGCAATCGCTGAAATTGCCCATACGCATGGGGCCTTATTATCGGTGGATAATACCTTCGCATCACCATACAATCAACATCCATTGGCACTGGGAGCAGATTTTGTCGTGGAGTCGCTGACCAAATTCATTAATGGTCATGGCGATGCACAAGGAGGAGCTATCTTTTCAAATAACTTAGCTGAGATGGATAGAATACGCTATGAGGCACAGGTCAATGTTGGAGCAATCATCAGTCCATTTAATGCGTGGCAAATTTTTAGAGGAGCGTCGACTTTTCCGATGAGGATGGAGCGAATCAATACGACAACATTGCAGCTTGCTCAGTGGTTGGAACAAAGACAAGGTGTGACCTTTGTCTCATATCCGGGATTAAAGAACAATCCAGGTTATGAGACTGCCAAAAAGCAAATGCAGAATGGCTTTGGTGGTGTCATCTCATTTGGTATTGATGCCGATGATAAAACGGTCGAGCGCTTTTGCGCCGCTTTAAAGATTATTACCTTCGCGGTGTCATTAGGACATGATGAAAGCCTAATTTTTCCGCAGCCATCTTATGATGAACGCATTAGACTTTACCCACCGCAATTTCAAAACGGGTTTATTCGTTTTAGTGTTGGTTTAGAAGATGTCGCCGACTTGATTGCTGATTTAGATCAGGCGTTGAAAGTGATTGGGCTCTAAAAGAGGTTGAGACAGAATGATTTAGCTACATACAAAAAGCCAGAACATCCGGAAGTTGTGTCGCAAACTTTTTGGGTGTTCTGGATTTTTACATTTAGCAACTCACTATACAATAAGTCAAAAATCCTCAAAAATTTGAGGGGCAATTTTCGGACTTTTCAAGCTTATCGCTCGGAGCAAAACGTAATTGTCATAACCTTAAAATGCAAAGGTTTCGACTGTGGTGGCGATTTTTTCTTGGATACTGGTCAGCAAGATATTTTCTGATTGCACCAATGAAATATAAAAACGTGGTTGAACAGAATCCGAAAGAGGGATGGCGACAAGGTCATCGGTTTGATCTAAGGCAATTTCAGTCAAAAAGCCGATGCCGATTTGTTCTTTCAGCATGCCTTTTAAAATATTGAGGTCATCGGTTTTATATAAAATTTTTGGCTGAAACGAGACTTGGTCGGACAGTTGCTCAAAAGCCACCGCATGGACATAGTGTTCATTGAAAAGCACGAAATTTTCTTCTGTCAATTCAGCAAATGAGACCGATTGCTTCTGTGCGAGTGGATGACGAGGACTAACGACAATCATGAAAGGCTTACTGGTCAAGACTTTAGCGACTAAGTGTGCATGGACAATTTTGTTTAAAGAGCCAATAAGAGCCATATCGACGCGGCCATCTTTTAGTAGTTGTAGCATGTCTTGTGAGCCACCACTGACAATCGTCACTTGATCCATGACTTTTTTTTGCAAAAGATCAACTGAAATTTTAGGGAAATAGTGATTGCCAATAATTGGCGGCAAGCCAAGCACAATTTTTTGATTTTGAAGGCGATGAATTTTGACGCGAGCAGTCTTTAGTTCATTCAAGACAACAGCAATGTGTGCATCCAAAAGCTTGCCTGATTCAGTAATCTGGATGGCGTGATGTGTTTGATCGCGAATGATCAATTGTGTCTGTAGTTCTTCTTCAAGTCGCTTCACGGCATAGGTGATGGTCGGCTGGCTGACGTGTAACAATTGCGCGACTTTGGTAAAGCTTGTCAATTTAACTAAATGATGAAAGTATTCCAAATCTTTTAGGTTCATGATGCTAGCACCTTCTCTTACATATAAATAAAATTTATTATAACTCGTGGTTTTGACTATATCAAATCGCAGGTACTATACTGCATATGTCAAAAACAATTTAGGAGGAATTTCACATGTTAACAGGATTAAATCGCTTAAACAACCCATTTTTAAATAAAGGGACAGCTTTTACAGCCGAAGAAAGAAAGGCATACAAATTGACTGGTATGTTACCTTCTACAGTGCAAACATTAGCAGAACAAACGACACAAGCTTATAATCAATTTTTAAGCAAACCATCAAATTTAGAAAAACGTATCTTCTTGATGAATTTGTTTAATACAAATCGTACATTATTCTTCAAATTAATGGACGAACATTTGGTAGAATTTATGCCTATCGTGTATGATCCAGTTGTTGCAGATTCAATCGAACAATACAATGAACTATTTTTAAAACCACAAGACGCAGCGTTCTTATCAATTGATCGTCCTGAAGATATTAAAGAAAGCTTACTTAACGCTGCAGATGGCCGTGACATTCGTCTGATCGTTGCGACAGATGCTGAAGGAATCTTAGGTATGGGTGACTGGGGTGTCAATGGTGTTGATATCGCGATTGGTAAATTAATGGTGTACACAGCCGCTGCAGGAATTAATCCAGCACAAGTGTTGCCAGTTTCAATCGATGCCGGAACAAATAATAAAGAATTATTAGCGAACCCACTTTATTTAGGTAACCGTCATGAACGTGTCGAAGGAGACCGTTACTATGACTTTATTGATCAATTTGTAGAAGCAAGCACAACATTATTCCCTGAATTATTGCTTCACTGGGAAGACTTCGGTCGTGGCAATGCAGCTAACATTCTTTCAAACTACGAAGACAAAATTACTACATTCAATGATGACATTCAAGGAACTGGGATTGTTGTATTAGCTGGTGTGTTAGGTGGTTTAAATATTTCTAATGAAGAATTAAAAGATCAAACTATCTTAACTTATGGTGCAGGTACGGCAGGTGTAGGGATTGCCAATATTTTACTGGATGAAATGATTCGTCAAGGAGTACCAGCTGAAGAAGCAAGAAAACATTTCTACCAAGTCGACAAACAAGGTCTTTTATTTGAAGATACAGAAGGATTGACTCCTGGCCAAATTCCATTTGCTAGAAAACGTGCAGAATTTGAAGCAAGCGAAGAATTAACAAGCTTAGAAGCAGTTGTTCGTGCAATCCACCCAACAATCATGATTGGTACATCTACTCAACCAGGTACATTTACGGAAGCTATCGTTAAAGAAATGGCTAGCCACACACCTCGTCCAATCATTATGCCATTATCGAACCCAACAAAATTGGCCGAAGCAAAAGCAGCTGATTTAATTGCTTGGACCGATGGGAAAGCATTAGTTGGTACAGGTATTCCAGCCAGCGACGTTGAGTACAATGGCGTGACTTACCAAATTGGTCAAGCAAACAACGCGTTGATGTATCCAGGACTTGGCTTAGGCTTGATTGCATCGACTGCAACTCGTGTCAATGCAGAAATCATCTCTAAAGCGAGCCGCGCTCTTGGTGGTATTGTCGATGTAACAAAACCAGGCGCAGCTATCTTGCCTCCAATCAGCAAAATCACAAAATTCTCTGAAACAATCGCAGAAGTTGTTGCCCAATCTGTCGTTGATCAAAAACTAAATCGTGAAGAAATCAAAGATGTTCACGAAGCAGTCCAAGCAGCAAAATGGACACCAACTTACGAAGAACAAAACCAATAAGAAAGAATTTGAGGAGCCAAAAGCAGGCAACTGTTTTTGGCCGCCCCTCATTGAAAGGGATGGAAACAAGTGTCACACGAAAAAGAGGGAACTGCGGAAACAACGCAAAAAAACAGTTTTTGGTCAACGAAGATCACCGGTATCTCCTTGCCACTGTATTTGCTGATCGTGCTTATTTTAATTGTTACCATGGCTTTAGGAAAATTACCTAAAGGCATTTTGGGACCATTGGCTGTCTTGGTGATTTTTGGGAATTTGTTCCATTTCTTAGGAAATAAAATTCCAATCATCAAAAGCTACCTAGGTGGTGGTTCTGTCTTTGCAATTTTTGCTTCTGCGGCGTTGGCAACATTTAACATTTTGCCGCATGCGGTGTTACAAGATACATCTAATTTTATTAACAACATGGGCTTTTTAGATTTTTATATTGCCGCATTGATTACTGGTAGTATTTTAGGAATGGATCGGGACACACTTATTAAAGCATCTGTTCGCTTTATTCCAGTGGCGTTAATTGCGATGGTTAGCTCATTCTTTGCAGTTGGTTTTGTGGGGATGTTAATTGGTAATGGCTTTGGTAATTCGGTCCTATATATTTCACTCCCAGCGATGGCTGGTGGAGTTGGTGCGGGTGCGGTGCCATTGTCTTCTATCTATGCGCATGTCTTAGGCACTGATGCATCACAAGTGATTTCACGTTTAATTCCAGCGACAGCTATGACCAATGTATTAGCTATTATTGGAGCAGCCTTGCTTGCTCGAGCAGGTGAATCAAAACCTGGTTTCTCTGGTCAAGGTAAATTAGTCAAAACGGGTAGCCTGGGCGATGCCTCTGCTCGTGAATTGAAATTGAATATCCCACAATTTGGTGTGGGCTTAATGGTTGCTATGTCCTTTTTCATGTTAGGCCAGATCGCTAATTACTTTGCACCCAAAGTTCATGCCTATGCCTTCATGATTATTATCGTAGTATTGTGTAAAGTCTTTAACATCTTACCAAAATACTACGAGGATGCTGCAGTGATGTTCAACCAATTAGTAGTCAAAAACTTAACTGCTGCTGTATTAGCCGGTATAGGGATGGCTTTATTAAACTTAAATGTCTTAGTTGCTTCATTGACTTGGCAGTTTGTGGTGCTATGTCTAGTGAGTGTTATCAGTATTTCTGTTGTAGCAGGCTTTGTCGGTCGTCTTTTTGGCCTTTATCCAGTCGAAGCTTCTATCACGGCAGGTTTTTGTAACAACTCAATGGGCGGTACCGGAAATGTCGCTGTCCTATCTGCCTCAAAACGGATGGAACTCATTGCATTCGCGCAAATGGGAAATCGTCTAGGCGGTGCGATTGTCTTAATCATATCCGGATTTATCATGCAACTCTTCTC
>NZ_GL622241.1:319733-400993 GCF_000185365.1 Enterococcus italicus DSM 15952 | reverse complement strand
GGCTAACGAAAAAGACGGAAAATCCGAAAGTTTGAGTGATAACTTCTGGATTTTCCGTCTTTTTTAGAGCAAAACTATTCTGTCTCAGCTTTTTTACTCTTTCACACGAGGGGTCATAGAGAAATCTGTCTCTACGTAGCCTATTTTTTTTATAAAGATGATACGCAGTTTGGTTATGGGCAAAGACGTGTAACCCAATACCGGTGATTCCTTGTGTCGCTGCCCATTGATCAACAGCTTTGAGAGCTTGCTTCCCGTATTCTTGTCCACGCTTCGTTGCAGTAATTTCAAAGTCATAGATAAAAGCTTGGGTATCCTTAACAAAAAGCCAGGTACTACCGATTGTTTGGCCTTCATCAAGTTGTAATGAAAACAAAAAGTGATTAGGTGTTGCCAAGACGGCTGGCAATAATTCCGCAAAGCTCGCGGTGGATAAAGAAAGTGCTTCTTCTTGTGTCCATGTTTTGGCTTGTACTTTGTCCTCAGCGTAGGCAACGATCGCTTGACTGAGATAATGATCATAAATTTCTTGGGTCATGGGAATTAGGTTGATGAGTGCTCCTTTTTTAAGCGTATTCTAATTAGCAGTATAGCAAATTTTTCGTTGATAGCTATTTTTTTTGTTGCTATCGATTCAGTGCAATCTATGGTAGACTAACTGTATCAAAGTAAAAAAAGGAGCAAAGGATGCGCAAAGTTGTATTTTACGGGGCTATGAGTATCGATGGGTATTTAGCAGATGAACAGGATAGTTTGCAGTGGTTATTTGACACCAATCTTGCAGGAGTCTCGACGTATGAGGCGTTCATCGAGCAAGTCGATACGGTTGTCATGGGTAAGACAACGTATGATGAAGTAAAAAAATACTCGGTGAAGAACCACTCTATCCCGGCAAGCAAAAGATTGTCTTCACGCATCAAATGAAAGGTTCATTTCCAGAAGGTCGCTATGTAGCTGGTGACGTGAATACGATTATCAAAGACTTAAAAGTAGCAACTGGAAAATGGATCTGGATTGTCGGTGGTGGTGGATTAGTGACGTCATTAATGGCATCAGAGTTAATTGATGATTATTGGATTCAGCTTGCACCTGTCTTTTTAGGATCGGGCAAGCGCTTGTTTCCAGAAGGGGATTATGAGCAACGGGTGACGTTTGTCGAAGCAACACAGATGGGTGAAATGGTCGAGCTGCATTATCAAAAGAAACAGATGACCAAGAAAAATAAAAAAAAAGGAGGATGTCTATGAAGCAAGTGTGTTGGGTTAGGTCTTCAGATGGCTGTCATCAATTAAAAATGAATCATTGGCTACCAGAGCAAGCACCGAAAGCCACCGTCCAACTCGTACATGGGATGGTCGAGCACATTGATCGCTACGAGGACTTTGCGAAGTACTTGATGTCAGCTGGTTATGCGGTCATCGGTCATGATCATTTGGGACATGGAGACTCTGTCCAAGATGAGGCGGAGTACGGCTATTTTGCAGATCGAGAGGGACACCGGTTTTTGATTGACGATGTTCAGCGCGTCAATGAACAAGTCCGTGCCAAGTATCCGAAGCTACCGCATGTTCTTTTGGGACATAGTATGGGCTCACTTGTCGTACGGGATTACTTAATTAAGTATCCGAATGAGACCTTCGTTGGGTGCATCATGATGGGGACGACCTATGAACCATTACTTAAAATGACCGCAGCACTCTTGGCGAGTCAGACCTTTATCCGCCTGCGTGGACCAAAATATCGCTCCGCCATCTTAGACAATTTGGCTTTTAATGGCTTTAATCGTCATTTTCGACCGGCGCGTACAACTAAGGATTGGCTATCAAGGGATGAAAGGCAAGTTGATGCCTACTTACAAGATCCGAAAAATCAATTTACGTTCACCGTAAAAGCCTATCAAGATCTTTTTTATTTAACCAAGGAAGCCAGCTCACCCAAAAAACTCAAGCAAATCAATCCGCAGCTTCCGTTTTTGTTTATTTCAGGTGAGGAGGATCCGGTGGGGCATTACGGAAAGAGTGTCCATGCGTGTGCCAAGCAAATCGCAAAAAATGGCAATCCAGTCACTTTGCGAATGATACATCAAGCCCGTCATGAAATTTTGAACGAGCAAAATGCCTCGTTTGTTTACCGTGAAATCAAGGAATGGATTAACTTCCAGTGTTTAGCGGCCAATCAAAATTAGCAAAAATAAAAAAAAACACTTGTCAATAATGAGAAGTATCTGTACACTATGAGATGTACTTATTAAAAATTTAAGAAAGAGAGGGAAAGTCAGATGAGCAAATTACTGATAAACAACCAAACAAACTGCATATCATCTACATTATTAATCCCTTCTTTGGATTCTATTTAGCGTACAGTGAAGCAATTATTGTATACGTATATCTAGGCTCTGTTCTGAATGGGACAGGGCTTTTTTGTGCGCTTTTTAGAAAAAAGAAGAGGAAGAAAAGTGGAGTCGGTCAAGCGACTCAAAGGGAGAAAGAATGAAATACATTTTAAACCAATTAGCAAGTTATTTTAATGAACACAAAAAACGCTATGTCATTGTCGTTTTGTTTATGCTGATAGCCAGCGCAATGTATGTAGCACCGACGTATATTATTCGCTTATTTGTGGATGCGATTATCGCCAAACAATTAACTAGTCAGATGTTACTTCAATACAGTGTGCTTTTTGGAGGCGCGATTGTCCTAGCATATCTGACCGAGTTTGTCTGGACCTTTTTTCTATTCATTGGTTCCTTCGATTTACAACGGAATTTACGTGGGGATTTGATGACGCACTTTCTAAAAATGGGTGCACCTTTTTATCATCGTTTTCGAACAGGAGATTTGATGACGCGCTCGAGTGATGATGTCCAAGTCATGGGGATGACGGTGGGCTATGGCTTGATGGTCTTTTTGAACACTAGCGTATACTTAGCGTTTATTGTCGTGATGATGGCTTGGAGTGTGTCCTGGCAATTGACATTGATTGCATTGATCCCGATGCCAGTGTTGGCTTACTTTATTTTCAAATGGGGCTCAGAGGTAGATAAGTCATTCACGGATGCACAAAATTCTGTTTCCGAGATGAATAGTGAAGTCTTAGAGATGATTGATGGCATTCGTGTCGTGCGTGCATTTGGTCTGGAAGAAGCCACTACGGCTCAGTTTGAAGCACGTACAGAAGAAACAAAAAGCAAAAATGATCGCGTCTCAGAAATCGATGCACGCTTTACACCACTGGTTACGATTATTTTAGCAATTAGTTTTGTGTTAAGTTTTGGCTTTGGTGCCTTATTGGTCGTCCGTCAACAAATTACCATTGGGGCGATGGTTTCGTTTCAAGTGTATTTAACGATGGTCGTCTGGCCTATGATTTCAGCGGGAGACTTAGTGAATGTCATGCAGCAAGGAGCAGCTTCTTGGCGACGAATCAATGAAGTATTGCAGACCGGTGATGGCTTGGAGCAATCCGGTGTAAAAACAGCCACCAGCTTTGAATACTTTGCATTAAAAGATTTTGATTTTCGATATCCTGATACCAAACGACTCGTACTCGCGGGGGTAGATTTGACGATTTCACGTGGTCAAGTCATCGGTATCGTAGGTAAAACGGGGAGCGGCAAGACGACTTTGCTTCGTCAGTTTGGCCACCGCTACCCTTATTCAAATCAAGTGCCTGAGCTAAACGGCTTGCCATTGACGGACTATGAGACGCAATCCGTGCGGTCCCAATTAGCTGAAGTACCGCAAGAACATACCCTTTTTTCGCGAACAATCCGTGAAAATCTCTTGTTTGGTGACAGCCAAGCAAGTGATGAAAAACTATGGAAAGCACTCGAGATGGCCTGCTTAGCCGAAGACATCCGACTGATGCCAGAGCAACTAGCGACCTTAGTCGGTGAAAAAGGGGTGTCTTTATCTGGTGGACAAAAGCAACGATTGTCCCTAGCTCGTGCCTTTTTAAGAAATAGTCCCGTTTTGTTACTAGATGATGCACTTTCCGCCGTCGATGCTAAGACCGAGCAAGCCATTATCGAAAATCTCAGCAACCAAACGATTACCGATACTTTAGTCATCGTGACCCATCGTTTGTCGGCGATTACGACAGCCGATCAAGTACTTGTCTTGGACGAAGGACAAGTTGTCCAACGAGGTACCCATGCATCCTTGATTCAAGAGCCTGGCTGGTACCAAGATCAATATTATCATCAACAAATAAAGGAGGATGAAGCGTCTGATGCTTAAGACTATTATCCGATTATTGAGTTATATCCGCTTTTATAAGCAGCGATTTCTAGTAGGTGCGAGTCTATTGGTTATCGCCACGGGCTTAGAACTATATTCCCCGATGATTGCCAAGCGGTTAATTGACCAAGTCCTGACACCTGCATATGAGACAGGCGTCTTAAACAAAGAATGGCTGATTATCTTATTAATGAGCTATCTTTTATTAAACAGTGTAGGATCATTATTAAAGTATGTTAGTTTATTGTTACTAAGAAAAATGTCCAATCGAATTGTCAAACGCATGCGCAATGAATTATTTGCCCACATGCATCACCTGCCGATTTCCTATTTTGATCAGCTGCCAGCCGGAAAAGTTGTTGCACGCATCACAAATGACACCGAAGCTTTGCGAGGAAATTTTTATGTGAGTGTCATTAGCAACATGCTTAGTAATATGATTCAAATTATTGGTGCATTTACTGCCTTGTTGCTATTAGATAGACGCTTAGGCGTAGCGATGCTAATTTTAGTTCCGATTTTAATTATTTGGCAAAAGCAATACACAAAATATGCCTCTAAATACAATCTAGCTATGCGAGAATATATCTCCCAGATTAGCGGACAGCTGAATGAGTTTGTCCAAGGAATGGCGGTCGTGCAAGCATTTCAGCGCGAAAATCAATTGCTACACGAATTCAAAGATACTGTCCAAAAGTGGTTTGAGATGGGAAGAAAATACTTGCTTTTGGATTCATCGGTGGCGTGGGGATTTGCCAATCTATTAAGAAACGTCACGATGTTAACTGTGATTTCATTGGCTTCTTATCAGTTTTTAGATGGCCATATGCTCCTTTCAGCGGGTCTGATGTATGTCTTTATCGACTACATCAATCGCTTGTTTGACCCGATTGAGGGATTCGTACAAACAATTGCCAATATCCAACAATCTCTAGCCGCTGGTCAACGAATTTTTGAGTTTGCTGATCAAAAAACTGAATCACAAGAAGAAAAGCAAATGCAGATTAAAGAAGGCGATGTTACCTTTCATGATGTCACATTTGGCTATTTGCCAGAACAAACAGTTTTGAAAAATATTACTTTCCATGCAGCACCAGGAGAGACAGTCGCTCTTGTCGGTCACACTGGCTCAGGAAAATCGAGTATTTTGAATTTACTTTTTCGGTTTTATGATCCGCAAGCCGGCTCCATTGTGATTGATGGTCAGACCATCGAAGAATACAGTCGCCAAAGTGTACGAAAGGGCATGGCGATTGTCTTACAGGACCCGTATCTTTTTTCAGGGACAATTGCTTCGAATATCGGGATGAATCGCCCAGATATTACGGATGAAATGATTGTGGATGCGATGGAGCAAGTCGGTGCGGCCTATTTATTGGACCGCTATGAAGAAGGTATTCACCATCCAGTAGTGGAGAAGGGCAATGAGTTTTCCAGTGGTGAGCGGCAATTGATTAGTTTTGCGCGGGCTTTAGTGGTCAACCCTAAAATTTTAATTTTAGATGAAGCTACTAGCCACGTGGATACAGAGACTGAGACAATTATCCAAAAGGCTATGAATGTCTTAAAGAAAGGGCGTACGACTTTTATGATTGCCCACCGCTTGTCGACGATTAAGGAGGCCAATCAAATCTTAGTCTTAGATCGAGGTGAAATTGTTGAGCAAGGGACGCATCACTCATTAATTGAGCATACAGGAATTTATCAACAAATGTATCAAATGCAAGCAGAACAACTGTGATAACTAAGAAAATAACAAAAAAAGCGCTGGTGATAGAAATAAAGAATCACCATCGCTTTTTCATATACATTTTATTTTTTTTGTATTAAGATAATTTTATTATTAAAGATTGATGAGATAATCGTTTAAGTAAAGGATGAGTAAGACATGAAGAGGCCAATTATTGGAATTGCAGCGAATGAAATTCAAAATTCGGGAGAAGTATTGCATGAGATGCCGATCTTGTATACACCGCTTGGTTATGTGAAGGCAATCCAAAAAGCAGGTGCACTGGCGATGGTTATACCCATTAGTGAAAAAGAAGCTGCCAAAGAATACATTAGCCAAATTGACAAGCTAGTATTAGCGGGTGGTCAAAATGTCTCAACCAAATTTTACGGGCAACAACTGGAGACAGAAGAGGATTACAGCTACCTAGCACGCGATGAGTTTGAGCTGGCGCTAATTGATGAAGCACTTGTTCAAAAGAAACCGATTTTTGCTGTATGTCGGGGAATGCAATTAGTCAACGTCGCTTTTGGTGGTGACTTGCAACAAAAAATTGATGAAACGAAAGGCATTCGTCATATGCAAGCACCAATTCCACGTGCTGTGCCGACGCATGGAATTCAAACATTGGACCAAAGCATGATACAATCATTATATGGCACACATGATACGGTGAACTCGTTTCATCATCAAGCTGTGAATCGTTTATCAAGTAATTTCACCGAGACTGCGTGGAGTCCAGATAATGTTATCGAAGCAATTGAAGATCCAAAGCACAGCATTTTAGCAGTACAGTGGCATCCGGATTTTGCGTATGAAGAGTTGGTTCAAGAAATGGGTATATTTCAATATGTAGCAAATCATTTATAAGGGAATGAAAAAAGGGGGAAATGGAATGAAGAAACGATTATTGGGTTATTTAGCGATTGCAGCATTGACTCTGTCTGCATGCTCAACAACAGGAAAAAATGAGACGACTACGAGTACAGATAGTAGCTCAAAGCAAGTAATTAATGTTTCAACTTCAGGTGAATTAACGACATTAGATAGTGGGCAATACAGTGATGTCAACAGTTCAGATATGATTGGTCAAGTCACAGAAGGTCTTTATCGCACAGACAAAAATGGTGACCCCGAACTTGCAATTGCTGCTGAAAAGCCAACTGTTAGTGAGGATGGCTTGACGTATACCTTTAAGTTAAGAGATGCCAAATGGAGTAATGGAGATGACGTGACGGCAGCTGACTTTGTGTATGCATACCAATACGTTGTCGATCCGACCAATGCATCAAGTAGTAGCAACCGAATGGATATTTTCAAAAACGCGAGCAAGATTCGTCAAGGAGAGGCAGATGTCGATACATTAGGTGTCACAGCCGTCGATGACCACACCTTACAGATTGTGCTAGAAAGTCCGATTACTTATTTAGATCAAATTTTGGTAGGCACACCATTTATGCCAAAAGATGTGAATTTCGCGAAAGAAAAAGGGAAGGATTATGGAACTAGTTCAGAGAACTTTGTGGGAAATGGACCATTCAAAATCGAAGGGTGGACAGGAGCCAATGAGTCTTGGAAATTAGTTAAAAATGATAGCTATTGGGATGCAGGCAATGTTCAATTAGAAGAAATTGATGTGCAAGTAGTCAAGGAAACAGGAACCGGCGTAAACTTATTTGAAACCGATGCGCTTGACTATACGACATTGACTGATACCTACGCGCAACAATACAAAGACAACGACTTAGCGCATTATGTACCGAAAGCTTTGGTAGGCTATATTAGTGCCAATCAAAAGCGTGACGTCACAGGAAACTTAAATGTCCGCCAAGCTATTTTACAGGCCATTGATAAAAAATCATTTGCAGAAGATATATTAGGCGATGGCTCGACTGCTTTAAATGGTTTCGTCCCAAGTAACTTCGCAAAAGATCCATCAACTGGTGAAGATTTCCGTAAAGAAAACGGCGATTTGCTTCCATATAATCTTGAGAAGGCACAAGCTTCATGGGCCAAAGCCAAAGAAGAATTAGGAAAAGATCAAATTACATTGGAATTACTTTCTTCAGATACAGCCTCTTCTAAAAAGACCGTTGAGTACATTCAAGGACAACTTGAGCAAAACTTACCAGGTTTGACTATTACGATCAAATCTGTGCCGTTGCAAAATCGATTAGATTTACAAACAGCGGGGGATTTTGATTTAGTGTTTGGTACATGGACACCGGACTATGCAGACCCTATCAACTTCTTAGAATTTTATGATTCAAAAGGTGGGTTGAATACATCTGGCTATGCAAGTTCTAGCTATGACCAAGGATTAGAAGAAGCTCGTACGACATTAGCGAATGATGCTGATGCACGATGGAAAGAACTATTAGCACTGGAAAAACAACTGATTGAAACAGATACAGCCGTGTTGCCATTGTATCAAGGTGCAGTAGCATACTTACAATCGGAGAAACTACAAAATCTTCAAATTTTCCCATTTGGTCGAACTGTATCTTACCGTTTAGCATATGTGAAGTAGTTGTTCCCGTGAATAATGAAAAATACCTGAACATTAATTTATACATTTATATAGTGAATTCGACTAATCTTAGCTTTCGACTATAAAAATGATATAGAGATATGTTCAGGTATTTTTTGTATGTGTATTTTTAGCAATCCGGCATAACCGTATTTGGTATGGCACATTTATACGTTTTTCCTTTTAGATTACGTAAATGCTCCTCTTTCCCTTTTTTTATTCTTTCGGGTGAAGTAAAGGCATCGATTGCTGTTAAAGCGATTGCTTTACCCGCATTGAGTAATCCTTTATGAGCGACTGAAGATTTCCCGTTAGCAACCCATTGCCAGCTATGAGGAGCACTTCCCAAAGGCTCACAACCAATCCAAACTTGGGCAGTAGGGCATATCCAGCTGACATCTCCGACATCTGTCGATCCTCCTCCAGTTCCATCAAATGAAAGTGGTAAAATAAATTGACAAATAGGAAGAGAAACGTATTCTTTAAGTTCTTCAACACTTTTATCTGGGAAAATATCCAAAAGCTTGTGATAGATGTCTTGTTTCACTGAATCAGCAATTGTATCATAATAGCCTTGTTCATAGGCCAATTCTTCAGCAGAATAGTCAAATAAATCAATCAAGGATAGATTTTCATGCATCTGTGCTGTCCAAAGTTTATTTGGTATATATTCATAATATGCAGAATCAAGGCTAACCTCCATAGTCGTACCAGTCATTAATGCGGCCCCTTCTGCAATTTTAGTCACTCTTTCGTAAATTTCGGTAGCTTGTTCCATTTTCGGTGCACGAACATAATAAAATAAAGAAGCACTTGATTGAACAACGTTAGGAGAGGTGCCTCCAGTATCTGTAAAGGCATAATGGATTCTTGCATCATCAATAATGTGTTCACGTAAAAATTGTACACCGATATTCATTAATTCAGCGGCATCTAATGCGCTACGACCTAATTCAGGAGCTCCCGCTGCATGAGATGAAATACCTTTAAAGTGATAATTGACATGGTATACAGCCAAACTTGAAGCACCCCAAGCTCCTGTCTGATCCATCGGGTGCCAACTTAATGCCAAATCTAATTCATCAAACAGACCAGCTCTGGCAATATATGACTTTCCACAACCACCTTCCTCTGCAGGGCAACCGAATAATTTAATTGTACCCGGACCACCCGTTTCTTTTAAAAATTCTTTCGCTCCCACAGCTCCTGCAACAGCACCCATCCCCAGTAAATTATGACCGCATCCATGCCCATTAGCACCTTTAGTAATGGGCTCTTGTTTCTTTAAGTCAGCTTGTTGACTTAAATTAGAAAGCGCATCATATTCACCAAGAATACCTACTATAGGAGACCCACTACCATATGTGGCTACATAGGCATTACGCATGCCACCAATGCCCTTTTCTATCGTAAATCCTTCTTTTTCTAAGACACTATAATGTTGTTGTACAGATTGATCGACGGCAAAGCGTAGTTCAGGTGTGTCCCATATAGAATCAGAAGCTTGAAAAAAAATTTCTTTTTTTTCATTCAATATCTCCATTATTCTTTCTTTTTTCAAAAGACCACTCTTTTCTAATTTTATTTTAATATTTTTAATAGAAATTTTAACATATATCATGAATATATAAGTTGTAAATCATTGATTTTTTTCAGAAAATCACAAATTAAAAATGAAATAAGCTATTAAATCAACTTTATCTAATAATAGTAAGAAAAGATTGTGTAAAATTAATAAAATAAAAAAGTGAGAAAATAGTGAATTAATTATGAAAATAGATTACAATAATCTAATTAAATTCTTATAATTTGACTTACGTTAGGTTTTATTACGTGAAAATGGTTAGTTTAAGGAGGGCGTCTCATGAATTTAGCTGAAGATACATTGGCTTCTCAATTTTTAGAAAAAGCAATTGCTATCTTACAAGAGAATAGGGATTATACGATTGCGAATCGACGACATTTACATGAGTTTCCAGAGTTGTCATTTCAAGAGGAGCAGACAAGATCATTTATTCAAAAGGAATTGTTAGCATATGGATATAGTGATATCCAAACAGAGGTAGGCGGTGGCGGTATTTTAGCTACGTTAGATACTGGGAAACCAGGACCAATAATTGCACTTAGAGCTGATTTTGATGCTTTGCCAATCCAAGAAGAAAGTGACTTACCATTTAAATCAAAAAACGATGGTGTCATGCATGCTTGTGGACATGATGTCCATACAGCAACATTATTATCCGTTGCACAAGCTGTAGGGAAACTTTCAAGTGATTTATCAGGTAAATTAATTTTTATTTTTCAACATGCTGAGGAATTGCCACCAGGTGGAGCAATTGCAATTATGGAATCTGGGGCTTTAGATGATGTGGATGCAATATTTGGCTTACATATCCAAGGCGGAACTGTTGACGCAGGAAAACTCTATATTCACCCAGGATATATGATGGCTGCTGCTGACTCGTTTGAAATCCAAATTCAGGGAAAAGGTGGTCATGGATCAGCTCCGCATACCACAGTCGATGCTACAGTAGTTGCAGCATATTTAATTCAAGAATTACAAACGATTGTTAGCAGAAGAAAAGATCCAATTAAAGCAGGGGTTTTATCCGTTACAGCCTTTCACGCAGGAGAAGGGGCCGATAATATTATTGCAGATAAAGCATATTTGAAAGGAACTGTTCGAACATTTGAAAAAGAAGTACAACAACAATTTAAAGAAGGTATTTCAGCAATGGTAGAACATATTGCAGCTGCTCACGGTGCCACAGCTAAAGTAACATATAAATACGGTTATCCTTCTGTGTACAATTATCCCGAAGAAACAAGTTTGGTAGAGAAAATATTTATTGAACAATTTGGAGAAGAAAATGTTGTTACAGTTCAGCCAACAATGGGTGGTGAGGATTTTGCTTATTATTTGCAAAAAATACCAGGAACTTTCTTTAATGTACCGGCAGGGATTGCGACACAAGAAATAAATTATCCACATCACCATCCAAAATTTACTGCTGATGAAGAGAGTCTATTCATTGGAGCACAAGCATTTTTATCTATTATTCAACACTATTTAATAGAGAATGAATCAATAGAAGGGATAGATAATGTATGACTTTAGAAAAATGGTTAGCAGATTTAGAATCCGGACACGAAGAAGCATTAGGAAATCGACGCTATCTTCATCAACACCCTGAACTGTCTTATAAAGAAGAAAAAACAGCACAATATATTATTGAACAATTAACTGCATACGGTATCACTGATATCCAGCCCAATTTTGGTAATGGATACGGCATTGTTGCAAAAATTAAAGGGGGACATCCCGGGTTAACAATCGCTTTGCGTGCTGATTTTGACGCTTTAGCAATTACGGAAGAAACAGATGTTCCATTTATTTCAGAAAATGAAGGTGTCATGCATGCATGTGGTCATGATGTCCATACTGCTGGTTTATTAAGTGTCGCTAAAGTATTACAAAATAATCGTAGTGACCTTCATGGAAATGTTGTATTAATTCATCAAAATGCAGAAGAAATTCAACCAGGCGGAGCTAAATTCATGGTAGAAGCTGGGGCACTAGAGGGTGTTGATTTTGTTTTTGGTATTCATGTATCCTCTTTATTACCAAAAGGAATGATTGCTTATTCTGAACCATACGGATCTGCTAATTCAGATACCTTCAAAATTGATATTCAAGGAAAAGGCGGTCATGCTGCTCATCCAAGTGAAACGGTCGATTCAATCGTAATTGCTAGTCAAATAATTACCAATTTACAAACACTAGTTAGTCGTAAAGTCGATCCAATCGAGGCCGGGGTATTAACTTTTGCAAGTGTAAAGGCTGGTGGAGATGCGTATAACATTATTGCAGATACTGCAAAAATAGTTGGTACGGTTCGTACACTTGATGCTAAAACGAGAGAAGTATTAAAAAATGGCGTTGTCACATTGCCAAATGTTATTGCCAGTATTCAAGGTGGGACGGCCACGACTTTTTATCGTGATGGCTATCCTGCTATCCAGCAATCAGAACCAGAATTGAAACAAGTTGTAAAAATAGTAAGTAACTTATTTGGAGAAGATAAGGTTGTACAAATTCCCACAGGTATGGGTGGGGAAGACTTTTCTTATTATGTCCAAGAAAAACCCGGGTGCTTCTTTTATGTAGGAGGAAATAATCCTGATATTGATGCAGTTTATCCACACCACCATCCTAAATTTAAATTGGACGAGAGTTGTTTACTTCAATCGGGGCAATCATTTTTAGCCATCGTCGCACATTACTTAACAACTAACGATGGTAAATCCTCAAAATAGATTGGAGGTAAAGAAATGGGAAAATACATCATTAAAAGAATTTTGATTACTATACCAGTTTTGTTATTGGTAACAATTTTTTGTTTTGGAATTGTTAATTTAGCACCAGGAGATCCGACAGATTTATATATTTCTGAAAATGCAACTGCGCAACAAAAGGAACAAATGCGAGAAAATCTAGGATTGAATCAACCCTTACCAGTGCAGTACGTTAAATGGCTAGGAAATTTATTACAAGGAAATCTCGGTATTTCATTTTCTTCGCGGGTAGCCGTAACAGAGGTACTTCCAAATAAAATTCAAGCAACGCTCACGCTTATGCTAGCTACACTATTGCTATCTTACATATTAGCAATTCCGTTAGGTATCATTTGTGCCAAAAAGCAAGGCGGTTGGCTAGATACACTGATTACAAGCTTTTCGTTTTTAGGAGTATCAATCCCTAACTTTTTCTTTGGGTTAGGCTTAATCTTTATATTTGCCTTACAACTTAAATGGTTGCCGACCGGGGGGATGACCACTTTGGGCCAAGAGTCCAATGCCATTGATAGTTTAAAACATTTGATTATGCCCACTGTCGTACTTTCAGCTTTTTATTGTTCGAATATGATTCGATATGTACGAGCAAATATGATTGAAATCTTCTCAGAGAATTATATGCGAACAGCGAAAGCCAAAGGGTTAAATCAACACTTAACATTATGGCGACATGGAGTGAAAAATTCGTTGGTTTCAATTATTACCGTTGCGAGTTCTGACATACCTAAAATGCTCGGTGGGGCAGTTGTAACGGAACAAATTTTTCAGTGGCCGGGCATTGGTCAATTAATGATTTCATCTATTAATTCACGTGATTATCCAGTCTTAATGGCAATTAATTTAGTTGCGGCGTTAGGAGTCATGCTTTGTAATTTGTTGGCAGACATTCTCTATGCGGTCGTTGATCCTAGAATTCGGTACTAAAGGAGGTGTGCGAATGGAAATGACCAATATGTTCAAAACTGTTTCAAGAAAGAAACTTGAAGAATTGGAACATCTGAGCCAATTGCAAGGAACAGCTCAGAATGAAGATGGCTATCTAAAGACGTTGGTCAAACGGTTTTTCAGAGATAAGTTGGCTGTGGCTAGTTTGATTTTATTCATTCTTTTTATCGTGATTGCCGTGTTTGCTTCGGCGATTTCTCCCTATGATCCAACCAAAACAGTCGGCTATTTTGAAGCAGCACCTTCCGCCAAAAATCTGCTAGGTACAGATGAAGTAGGGCGTGATGTACTGAGTCGCTTGATTTATGGGACCCGCGTTTCATTGATTGTTGGTGTCCTTTCTGTGATTATTTATGCCGTTATCGGCACCACTTTAGGCTTATTGAGTGGGTTTTTAGGTGGTATTTGGGATACAACCATCATGAGAATTACGGAAGTTTTCATGTCGTTTCCTTATTTCATGGTGATTTTGGTTATTGTCAGTTTGATTGGCCCAAGTATTTGGACCGTCACGTTTGTAATTGGGTTACTGGGATGGCCGATGATTTGTCGCTTGGTTCGTGGGGAAGTGATGAAATTAAAAAATGCGGACTACGTACAAGCAGCGATTGCTTCTGGTTACACCACGTTCCAGATTATGTTTAAACATATTTTTCCCAATATTCTGACATTAATTTTAGTCAATATGACGTTTGGGGTTGCGACATCGATTATTACCGAAGCCTCGTTAAGCTTTCTAGGTGTAGGTGTGCAACCACCGACTTCTAGTTGGGGGAATATGATGTCCAACGCACAGTCATTAAATGTGCTGCAAAATCAGTATTGGCGTTGGTTACCAGCAGGAATTATGGTGTTATTAACGGTATTGTCAATCAATTTTATCGGTGATGGACTGAGAAAAGCGATTGAGGGAGATATGAAATAGAAAAGAAAAGAGGGATTGACATGACAATCAAAACGAAAAAGAAAGCCATTTGGATGGGAATCATTACCTTGTTAAGTGTTACATTGTTAGCTGCCTGTGGGGGATCCAGTGATAGCTCAAGTGGATCAAGCACTGAGTCAAGTTCGGCCACCAAAAAAGATACTCTATACATTGGATTAACTAATGCACCCGGTGGTTTCAACCCAGCTAATTCGACAGATACGTCTGGTCAATGGATTTTGCGGATGTTGTACCCAACACTATTGGATCAACCAGAGTCTTTAACCTTTAAAGGGAATTTGGCTGATTCATTTGAAACAACGGACAACCAAACTTTTACAATCAAGCTTCGCAGTGGTGCGAAATGGTCAGATGATAAACCAATTACTGCGGAAGATGTCGCATATTCATTGAATTTGATTGCCAATCCAGATGTTGAAACCTCTTTTGGGGTGAATATTTCTAGTCTGAAGGGGGTCAAAGATACTGGGAAATTGGATGATGGCACCACAGAAATCAGTGGGGTTAAAGTTGTGGATGATAGCACTTTAACCTTAACCACTAAAACACCCGTGGATCCTAATTATTTGAAGGAAATGATTGGATTTAATATCTACATTGTACCAAAACACATCGTAGAAAAAGAAGATTTAAAAAATCTATCTAGTTCAACTTTTGCTACGGCCCCAACGGTATCAGGAAGTCTTTACAAATTTGTGAAGTACGAAAAGGATTCGTATGTTCAGTTAGAAGCCAATCCTTCTTACTATAAAGGAGAAGCAAAACTGAAGAATGTTTACTTGAAAATCGTGAACGGGACAAGTTTAGTAACTGAATTAGAATCTGGTGGCGTAGACATGGCTGCTGGTGGCGGAATTGGGGTTATTCCGGTTTCGGATATTGATACCTTGAAGAAAAATAGCAACTTGACGTTTAAGAGCTATCCTGGATTTGCGACTCAATTTATGTTCATTAATAACGATGACTTTGATGCCAAAGTTCGGTTAGCGATGACGTATGCGATTGACCGTGAAGCGATAGTGAAACAATTGTTCCGTGGCAATGCGGAAGTTCTACCAACTTCGTATACCTCTGCAAGCAAGTACTATGACAAAGATTTGAAGGCTATACCACATGATGTAGCGAAAGCCAAAGCATTAATCAAAGAATCTGGCTTTGATACAAGCAAAGAAATTGAGTTGACGGTGCCAACTGGAAACAAAGCACGGGAACAATCAGCCAACTTGATTCAACAAAATCTAGAAGAAGCTGGTTTCAAAGTGAAACAAGTAAGTTTTGATTTTGTTACAGCCTTGGCTAATGTGCGTTCAGGTGATTACCAACTAGGATTAATCGGTATTCCGTTGACTTCTGATCCAGACCAAACATATCTTTGGTCAAAATCAGGAACCACTAATTTAAGTCGCGTGAACGATCCAAAACTGGAAGAATTGATTGCTCAAGGAAAAGCTTCGACAAATATGGATGACCGGAAAAAAATCTATGATGAAATTCAAGCGTACTGGAAAGAACAAGCCTACGCAGTTGGTCTTTACGCCGATTACCAATACAAAGTACAAAGTAAAAACCTTGATGGCGGGATCAAAGAATTTTGGGTAGGTAGCTTATACGATATGCAAGATTGGACCAAAAAATAATTAGAGAAGTGAAATAGTTCGTAAGAATGGGACCTGTTCGATTGAATGCGTGTCCCATTCTTCTTAAAAAGGATGTAACGAAAGAGAGGTTGATGTGCATGGAAAACCAGAAAAAAATACTTTCAGTCGAAGAGTTATCCGTATCGTTTCAGACTTCTGAAGGTGTCATCCATGCGGTTCGTGGGGTGACTTTTGACTTATATGAAGGAGAAACCTTAGCGCTAGTTGGAGAATCTGGATCTGGAAAAAGTGTATCAACCAAAGCGATTACACAGATTTTACCGCAACGGCATACAACAATCAAAAGTAACGGTATTCTATTTGAAGGAGAGAATTTATTAGATCAGAAAGAAAGCCGAATGAACCAAATTCGAGGCAAAGAAATTGCGATGATTTTTCAAGATCCTATGACCTCGCTGAACCCGGTGCTAACAGTCGGCTTACAAATTATGGAGCCATTGATTGTGCATCAAAATTATAAGAAAAAAGAAGCCAAAGAAAAAGCCATTGAATTAATGGAACGCGTGGGGATTGTGAAAGCCAAAGAACGGTTTAAACAATACCCCCATCAGTTTTCCGGTGGTATGCGTCAGCGGGTTATGATAGCCATGGCATTGGCGTGTCATCCGAAAATTATGATTGCAGATGAGCCAACTACTGCCTTGGATGTAACGATTCAAGCACAAATTATTGAGTTGTTAAAAGAATTAAAAACGGAATTTCAAATGTCTACCATCTTCATTACGCATGATTTAGGCGTGGTTGCCAATATCGCCGATCGTGTAGCTGTGATGTATGCAGGTAAAATCGTTGAAATTGGTACAGCAAATGAAATTTTTTATAATCCAAAACACCCGTACACTTGGGGGCTACTAGCATCAATGCCGGATATGGAAACGGATGACCATGATTTGTATACCATCCCAGGTTCTCCTCCTAACCTACTGCATGTGCCAAAAGGAGACCCATTTGCTTCACGGAATGAATTTGCTATGGAGATTGACTTAGTAGAAGAACCCCCGATGTTTCGGATTTCCGATACGCATTTTGCCAGTACCTGGTTATTGGATGACCGTGCACCAAAGATTGAACCACCGCAAGAAATTGTGGAACGACAAAAATTATTTGCCCAACTTCAAGGAAACGAGGTCGTTCTATGAACAAAAATCCGATTATTCAAATCAAAGGAGTTAAGAAAGTTTACAACCAAGGAAAAGCAAATGAAGTTCGCGCAGTTGACGATATTACTTTCGATATTTATGAAGGAGAAACATTTGGCTTAGTAGGAGAATCTGGAAGTGGAAAATCAACCACTGGAAAGTTATTGATGAAACTAGAAGAGATAACGGATGGTCAAATTATTTTTTTAGGAGATAACATTCAAAATAAGAAAAATCGCAAAGATTTGTTGGCATTTCGAAAGAATATCCAAATGATTTTTCAAGATCCTTATGCTTCGCTGAATCCCCGACTAACAGTAAAAGAAATTATTAGTGGACCACTTGAAGTTCACCAGTTAGTTAAAAATAAAAAAGAACGCGATGATAGAGTATATGAATTGTTAGATTTAGTAGGTTTGAATCGGAGTTTTGCCAATCGTTATCCTCGTGAATTTTCAGGAGGACAGTGTCAAAGGATTGGGATTGCTCGAGCTATTGCGCTTGAACCAAAGTGTATCATTGCAGATGAGGCCATCTCAGCGTTAGATGTATCTATTCAGGCTTAAATTGTAAATCTATTAAGAAACTTAAAGAAAAAAGAAAAACTAACTTATTTATTTATTGCTCACGATTTGTCGATGGTGAAGTATATCAGTGATCGCATTGGGGTGATGAATCGAGGAAAGTTATTAGAATTGGCAACTGCTGATGATATTTATCACTATCCACTACACCAGTATACTGAGTCACTGCTTTCAGCAATACCTGAACCAGATCCCATTTCTGAAAAACACAGAACAAGAATTGGCTATGATGTGACCAAAATTTCCTATAATGAAAATGACCCAGACGTAGGATTATATGAGATTGTACCTGGGCATTTTGTTTATTGCCATCAGCAAGAAATTGCTATGTATCAAAAAAAATATGAGGCATTAAAGGAGAAAAAAGAGACGATGGTTCTTTCATAAGAAGAGGACAAAAGGGGGTGATTGAATGATAATGTTTACAAGTTTAGGGGTGTTAGTTTTTGCAGCAATTTTAAGCGAAGCGGCATTTATATCTGATAAAAATAAGACAAGTACCTTATTTCAAAAATTAGTCGTATTCATGTGTGCTGGAATTGCGTATGCATTAGTGGGTTTCGGTCTTTCAGAAGGAAAACTGATGTTAGGGATAACATCTGCTTTTTCAGAAAGTGGGACCATTTCAGCTAACCTTTTACAAGGTGTAATGGTCAGTGTTCTTATTGGAATGTTTGCAACAAATTCAATCGCTGAAAGAGCGCAAAACTTGGTATATGGTGGATTGGCATTAGTGGTTGGGATAATAATTGAACCAGCTTTAAATATCTTATTACAACCAAATGCTCTACTTACCAAAATGGGTTTTTTAGATAATCAAACCATTAGTATCCAACTTGCTATTGCTGTGATTGCTTTTGTTTCAGCTAACCAAATTGGAGCACGATTAGGAAAATATCAAAATGATACAGTGAATGCTTTGCCCAGTAGTAATTTGTATCTAATCATTTTTTCTGTTCTATTATCTTGGATTGGTTGGCCATTATTTGTTCAAATAGTACTTGAACAAAGAGAGCTAGCGGACTTACATACAAAATTCTTCTTTGTAATTTTATTGATCCCAGCGATTAATTTTTTCGTCGCATTGCTCATTTCTAAAATCCACTATCATTATGTTGATGTTGTTTTAGTTATGCATGCAACAAGTTTAGGCATTATTTCAAGTGCCAGTGTAGGTACGCAAACGAATATCGTTACTTTGATAGCTACTAATATTTTAAGTGTTCCTCTATTATTTTGGTTCATTGAATGGTTAGATAAGAAAGCGAAGATTGATGATCCAAGTAGTATCATCGCTATTTTTGGTATAAGTAGTCTACAGGTGTTAATACTAAAAATGTTATTCTCTAATGTTTCGACAAGTTTAGGAAACAATAAATTACAATGGTTTATTGGGAGCATAGTTGGATATATATTACTAGCAATTTTTGTTAGTGTGATTGCGTATATCAGCTTGAAAGTAATAAGCTATTCATCACGTGGTACACGATTATCTACAATGGAAGAGACAGTTGGGAAAGATAGCAGTATTTTTCATTTGCCTGCTAATTTTCAAGGGCTTCCTGCTGTAAACTACAGTAAGGTGCCTGTGATGGAACAAGTAGATGTTGAGCAAGTAAAACCGACTCTTACTGTGGAAGAACAGGATAATCCAAATAAACAATTTACAGATAGTTCCAATACTAGTACGATTCGTAAGTTTGAAATTTTAACCAACCCTAATCGATTTGACCGTTTGGTAGAAGAATTAAATGCTATTGGAGTCGCTGGAATGAATGTTTCTAATGTAACTGGCTTTGGTGTTCAAAAAGGGCACTCTAGTTATTATCGTGGGTTGGAGGTAGATACGAATTTTTTACCAAAGATTAAATTAGAAGTGGTGGTTAATACAATTTCAACGACAGATATGCTACAAGCTATACAAAGAGCATTATACACTGGTCATGTTGGCGATGGGAAAGTATTTATTTCAACGATTAATCATGTAATCCGTGTAAGTACTGGTGAACATGATTCCCAGGCTTTAGAATACGAGTAGGTCAGCTAAGCGGTTATACCAAAAACGAATATATCTGAGCATCAAGATCGAAAATTTTTTTATTGCCGAGTTTTTTTAGGACTACCGTTTATTTAGTTAAAAAGGAGTGTGACGGAATTTTGTCATACTCCTTTTTTATTTGTGAAGCTAGTTTTTAGTGAGAATACTAGGTATTGTTAAAAGCATGAATACCAACAGTAGAGAGTATTCATTTATTTTCAAAATTTTTAGATAATTTCACAAAACCTCTTTACATTTAGTAAGAGGTTTCTTATAATTTGACTAGTCAACTGAGAATGATTTTCAATTGAGAAAGGGGACGCTATGGATACAATCTATGATGTCTTAATTATCGGGGGAGGTCCCGCGGGTTTATATGCAAGTTTTTATGCTGGGTTACGTGATCTATCTGTTGCGTTATTCGAGGCGCAAGCGGAACTTGGTGGTAAGTTAAATTTTTATCCTGAAAAGATGGTTTGGGACGTAGGGGCATTGCCTCCAACCAAAGGCAAAAAGGTGAATGATTCTTTACAAGAACAAGCCAACCTTTTTGAACCAACGATTCATACTAATACAACAATCAAAACATGGGAAGAACAAGATGGATTATTTGTTTTACGTGATCAAGACGGTACTTGCTATTACGGAAAGACCTTATTAATTGCGATTGGTGGTGGTGTAATTTCACCGCAACAATTATCTTGTTCTGTCGATGCAACAATCACCTCACACATTCACTACGAATTTCCCAATCAGCAAGCCATCTTTGGCAAAAAAATGGTTGTTTCTGGGGGCGGCGATGCGGCGGTTGATTATGCGATTGAGGCGCAATCATACGGGGCAAAAGTTACGCTTTGTTATCGCGGGGAGAACTTAAAGGCCCATGAGTCGCAAGTCAAAAAATTAGCGGCTCTAGGCATAGATGTCTACACCAATCAGACGATTGTAGGTATTGCTAAAGGGGAAGAAACTACTATGGTCTTACAGCTTCAAAGCAAAGATGGTGAACCAACGACTGCTTTCTCATGTGACCATCTACTCGTCCAACATGGCTATGATCGTGATACGTCGTTGCTTGAACAAGAAAGTATTACGTTAGATCGCTACAGTGACTTTTATCTTCACTGTCTGTTTCCTACAAAAACAAGTGCTGAAGGGATTTTTGCGGCGGGGGATATTCATTATTTTGATGGCAAAGTCAATTTACTGGCTGGAGCTTTCCAAGACGCAGCATTGGCAGTGAATCAAATCAAGCAATACATTGATCCGAAAAGCCCAGCGTATGGGATGGTTTCTTCTCACAATAAAAAGTTCCATGAGAGAAACCAAGAATTGATGATGTAAAAGAAAAGAGTCTGGGAGTGAACCACATGTCCATTCATTTAAGTAAACACAATCGATTACCGGTTGTGGTTTTTGTCAGTCTGGTATTAGTGCTGGCGATTATTTTATCTGCAGGGATTGCACTGGCAAGTGGCCAAGCGGATATTAGTCTGTCAGAAGTCTACCGAATTTTACTTTATAAAGTAAGTAATGGTTTGTTAGGTAATATCGATGGTATTACGCAAGCCAATGCCAATATTGTTTGGTTTGTGCGGACGCCGCGCATTTTGTTGTCCATCTTTGTCGGCATGGGCTTGGCGGTGAGTGGAGCTGTCATGCAAGCAGTGGTACAAAATCCATTAGCGGATCCATATATACTAGGGATCTCTTCTGGGTCTTCGCTGGGCGCTACGTTTGCTATTTTGGTCGGCTTTGGTGGTGCGTCATTTTTCTTCCAATTTGGGTTAGCGTTGGGGGCTTTTGTCGGGGCGGTCGCTGCGACTTTTCTGGTGTTGTTATTGTCAAGCATTGGTGGGCGGATGACCTCGACTAAATTAGTCCTTTCGGGGACAATTATTAGTTCGTTATGTAGTTCGTTGGCCAATTTAATTGTCTATTTAGCCAATAATGCTGAAGGAATGAAGAAGGTCACTTTTTGGTCGATGGGCAGTCTGGCTTCTGCTAGCTGGACCAAATTGCCGATGGTGAGTCTTTTAGTAGTGGGATTAACGATTTTCTTTTTACTGCAGTATCGCGTGCTAAATACGATGCTACTAGGCGATGAAGTAGCGGTAACGCTAGGCGTGAAGCTTGTTGTCTATCGTCGTGTCTATATGGTTTTATCTGCGCTATTGACTAGTATTATTGTCGCAAATTCGGGCATGATTGGGTTTGTTGGATTAATTATTCCTCATATAGTGAGAGGATTTAGTGGCTCAGATCATCGCATTTTGATGCCGCTAACAGCTTTATCTGGTGGCCTGTTTTTAATTTGGGCGGATATTTTGGCTCGCTCGATTCTAACCGGCGTAGAGTTGCCGATTGGGATTATTACAGCCATCATTGGAGCACCGATATTTATTTATATTATTGTGAAGCGGCAATACAATTTTGGAGGATAGCAGATGAAATTAACAGTCGAACACGTGTCGTATCAAATCAATCAGCAACCTATCCTACAAAATATCTCATTAAAAACCCTTGAAGGACAATTTGTTGGCTTGATTGGGTCAAATGGTAGTGGCAAATCGACATTACTTAAAAGTATTTATAAGACACTAAAGCCTGACGCTGGCGAGATTTATTTGGATGACTTGAATATTTTGCAAAGTGCAGAAAAAAAAGTCGCGCAACAAATGAGTGTCGTAAGCCAATTCAATGAGCTGAGTTTTGATTTAACGGTTGAGCAAATGGTCTTACTTGGAAGAACCCCTCACAAAGCGATGCTCGAAAAAGAAAACCAGCGTGATTTTTCACTAGTAGAGCAAGCTTTGCAACAGACAGGGCTAGAGGGGTATCGTCAACGGAGCTTTTTGTCTTTGTCGGGTGGTGAGAAACAACGAGTTGTCTTGGCGCGTGCGATTGCCCAAGATCCTAAGTTTATGATCTTAGATGAGCCGACTAATCATTTGGATATTCGCTATCAATTGGAAATCTTAGAGATCGTAAAAGGCTTGGGGATTGGTGTCTTGGCAGCCTTGCATAATTTGGAAGAAGCGGCAAGATATTGTGATTACCTCTATGTCTTAAAAAATGGAACAGTAGTCGCTCAAGGGAAGCCAGAAGAGGTCTTGACGGAGTCTCTGATCGAATCAGTCTATGGTATTCGATGCAAAGTGTACCGCAATCCCATTACAAATGGGTTAGGATTTTATTATTATGTTGGAGAAGAGGAAAAATAGAATGAAGAAAAAATGGGTAGGCATCATGGGAATCGGAGCACTAGCACTTACACTAGCGGCTTGTGGTCAATCACAATCAACAACAGCGAGTTCTGAAGGAAGTACGTATCCTTTGACGATTTCAAACTATACGAAAGCAGAAGGCGGCACTGAATGGACGAAAAAAGATGAGACCTTTACGAAAGCACCAAGTAAAGTGATGGCCAATACACGACCAGCTGCAGAATTATTGCTTCATCTAGGCTTAAAAGACCACATAGCTGGAGTTGGGGCAACATTTGGAGCAGCGGATTCAGAAGTTGCTGATGAGTTTAAAGAGTTAAAAGACCTAGGGAATAGCTATATTAGTAAAGAAACCGCGCTTAGTGTCGATCCAGATATGATGTATGGACGCGGAGGTTTATTTGATAATCAAGACTGGGGCAATGGAACGGTCGATTCAATCAATGAGATGGGTATCCCGACGTATGTGTTAGAATCATCCGTCACAGGAGCGACCTTTGACTCTGTGTATAAAGACATTGATCATCTCGGTGAAATTTTCCAAGTGCAAGATTCAGCGAAGAAATTTTCAAAAGAAATCAAAACTCGGGAAACGAATTTAAAAGCAGAAGTAGAAAACAACAAAACCCAAACATTTGCCTATTTGCATATGTCTGATCCAAGCCAAGTAGTTGTATATGCTGCCCACGATGAATCATTTTTTAATGATATGTTCAAAATGATTAAGTTGGATAATGTCTTCCAAAATCAAACAGGTGATGTCAGCGAAGAAACACTAATAGAAACAGATCCAGATGTTTTAATCGTCGGTGATTGGTCAACGATTGAAGGCAGTATTACAGGGAAACAAGTCATTGAAGGACTATACAGCAATCCCAAATTATCTAGTATGAAAGCAATCAAAAACAAACAAGTCTATGCAGTTGATTACAATTACTTATTTGGGTATGGATACCAATCATTGACTGGTCTAGAAAGCTTAGTCAAAGAAATGAAAGCCAACCAATAAGGTCAGATAGAATGATTCATCAGTAAAAAGCCCGCAAATTCAGAAGTTCATTCACAAACTTTTGATTTGCGGGCTTTTTTCCTGTCGCTAGTTTTTGAGTATCACATCCTTATTGCTAAAGAGATGTCGTTGCTTGATAATGGTAAGAGAAAGGTTGTGAGAATATGCGTTACCTAAGGGCATTTCAATTTCCACTAGAACAAAAATATGGCCGAACAATTTATCCTTATAATAGTTTGAATAGCAAAGCCGGAGAGATGCTTGTCTTCGACTCGATCACTCTTATCTATGGAGAAAATGGTTCGGGAAAATCAACATTCTTAAATTGTTTAGCCACCTTACTTGATATGCCAGGTGCTGAGGGCGTGCGCCGATTTGGGACAACCGATTACTTTCAAGAGTACCTCGCACAGTGTGTACTCTTGAAGGATGAAACTGATGATGGAAAACAAGTATTTCCAATGCAGAAACAGTATATAAAAAGTGAGGACATCTTGTACGAAATTAAAAAAATTCAACAAGAGGCTATTTTACGAGAAAATTACTATTATACCAGACGTAAACTGGGGATGACGAAAGAGCAATACGCGAGTCAGTCCCAATTTAAGATAGAAAAGCAAATCGTAAACCAAGTATTCAGACAGGAAAAATATTCAAATGGTGAGACAGCATTGCAAATATTTGAAGACTATTTACAACCAGATGGCTTTTATCTACTCGATGAGCCAGAAGCATCGTTAAGCCCAGAGAAGCAATTACAGCTAGCAGCGCAGATCAATGAATTGGCTCGCTTTTTCTCGGTACAGTTTGTTATCGTGACGCATTCACCGTTATTACTTGGTGCATTACAAGGGACTATCTATAATTTCAGTCAGCCTCAGCTAGTCATCAATCATTGGCATGAACTGCCAATCGTTAAACTCTATCAAAATTTTTTTGAAGAAAAATTTAGGCCATCGAAAGAAAGATGATAAACAAATGAAAATACGCAAGTGAACAAAATGAGTTGCTAAATTAATTGGAACCGGTTTATAATTTGATATAACAACTAGAGAATATTGACTTATATTTTAAATTTTTGTGAAAAAATAAAATATAAGTTTGTTTTCTGATAAAAAATGAGAATTTTCTAAACAGAATGATTGTCAAGTAAGGAAAAAAGGCGTATGCTACTTATAAATTATAAGTAAAAAATACTTTAATTTCATTATCGATAAAAAGAAAGGAAAGATTACTATGGCGTATCAAATCACTAACCCGTACACTGGAGAAGTCGAAAAGACTTATGATAACTTTACGGACGAACAAGTCGACACAGCATTGGCAAAAGCTTACGAAAACTATCAATCATGGAAGAAAGAACCCGTGGCTAATCGTGCGAAAAAATTGCAGGCAGTATGCGATTATTTCTATGCACATATAGATGAATTAGCAACAATCATTACACATGATATAGGTAAATTATTCAAAGAAGCGCAAGGTGAAGTGATTATCTCAGCAGAAATTGCGAAATATTATGCTGAAAATGCAGAAACGCTCACTGCGCCAAAAGATTTTGATTCTCGTATGGGAAAAGCACAAATTGTCCCTCGCCCAATTGGGGTGTTAATGGCAGTTGAGCCATGGAACTTTCCTATTTATCAATTAATGCGAGTATTTGCACCAAACTATTTACTTGGCAATCCAATGGTTTACAAACACGCTAGCAATACGCCAGGATCAGCAGAAGCTTTTGAAAAATTCCTAGTGGCTGCGGGAATAGAAGAAGGAGCTGCAACAAACTTATTTGTCAGCTACGATCAAGTTAATGACATTATTGCCGACAAACGCGTGCAAGGTGTGGCGTTGACAGGTTCTGAGCGCGCTGGCGAATTAATCGCGGCTGAAGCGGGTAAAAACTTAAAACGTAGCTCATTAGAACTAGGCGGTAGTGATCCATTTATTATTCTAGAAGATGCTGATTTAAGCGAAATCAAAAAATTCATCGGCCAAGCGCGTCTTTACAATGCAGGGCAAGTATGTACCTCTTCTAAACGCTTTATCGTAACGGAAAATAATTATGACGAAGTATTGTCATCTTTGACTGCGGCATTTAAAGAAGCGAAAACAGGTGATCCATTTGACGAAGCTACGACCTTGGCACCATTAAATTCACTAAAAGCGAAAAAAGATTTAGTCAAGCAAGTCGAAAAAGCCATTGAAAATGGTGCGACATTAAGCTATGGCGACATGAGTAAAAACCAAGGAGACGATGCTTTCTTCTATCCAGTCATTTTGACGGATATTACGAAAGATAATCCTGCATACTATGAAGAATTCTTTGGCCCAGTCGGAGAAGTCTATAAAGTAAAAGATGAAGCGGAAGCAATCGAATTAGCGAATGATTCCGTCTATGGCTTGAGTGGAGTTGTCTTTGCAGGTGATCCAGAACATGGGGCCGAAGTTGCCGCTCAGATTGAAACAGGTGCGGTCTTTGTTAATAGCTATGGTGGTACATTACCAGAATTGCCATTTGGTGGCGTGAAGCGTTCTGGATATGGTAAAGAACTAGGAACATTAGGAATAGATGCCTTTATGAACCAAGAAATAATTGTGACACGTGAAAAACCAATTGATCTAAATGATGCATTTGGTGGATTTGTATAAAAAGACAAGTACGGAGCGCTGTGAAGGCGTTTCGTACTTGTTTTTTTAGGTTTGTTGTTTTTTTACGAGGAAATAGCCTGCCAAATTTAGCATCATTAAGATACTTGAAAAAAAGAAAATGCCATTGTAGTCAAACAGACTAGCTAGCACACCACCAGCTAACGGCCCCATGACACTACCAATCGACTGAAAACTCTGATTATACGAGAATATCAGACTAGTCTCTGCTTGCGGTGTTTCTTTGGTGAGCATTGTCTGAATGGAAGGGATTAAGGCAGCATCGGAAATCCCTGTCAAAAAGCGCAAAATCATCAAACCAACAATGCTGTGGACAAAGCCTGTTAAAAAGAAAATGATACAAGCAAAGGAAAAGCCAAAGAACAGAATGTTGGTCGTGCCAAAGCGATCCCCTAGTTTGCCAAAAGTCGGCGCTGCGATGATTGTGGAAATACCAGGCATCGCTGCGACAAACCCTGCCATTAGCGTGACATTTCCAGCTGGCAATAGTTCTTTGACAAATAGGCTAAGAATCGGATTAATCGCCAAATTGACGACTTGTACACTTAGCGTTGTCAGCAATAAGAAAAAGACAAAGCGGTTTTGAATGATGGTCTGGAGTGTTTTAGTAGGTTGTTCAGTGACTTGCTTATTTTTTTCCAAGCGAAAGGTCGAGACATCCTCTTTGACTAAAAAGAACGTCAATAAAAAGACGACAAACATAATCATTCCTGTGATATGAAAAGAGAAGCGATAACCAAAGACACTAGCTAGGATTCCACCTAATAATGGACCAAGTAATGTCCCAGCGGTAGAGCCTGTCACTAAGATACTCAATGCTTGACCAGCGTGATTCTTCGGTGACTGTACGGCAATCAAGGCATTGGCATTGGAGATAAAGCCACCAAAAGCACCTTGGAGCGCTCGTAGTAGCATTAATTGCCAGACGTTTGTGACAAAGGCCATTAAGAAGAAGACGACCGCCATTCCAAACGAAGCTCGCAATAGCATCAGCTTCCGACCTTTGCGATCTGCTAGCCGGCCCCAGAGTGGTGATACGAGCGCCATTACAAGGAAGGTCACAGAAAAAATTAAACTACTATAAAGGGTGAGCGCGGATTTGTTAAAATTTCCTAGTTCTTCAATGTAGAGCGAAAGAAATGGCATGACTTCACTTAAGCCCATACCAGTCATAAAGACACCGAACCATAGAACGAATAAATTTCGTTTCCAAATGGGCATATTTTTTAATGAGTGCAATTGCATAAGCAAACTTCCTTTCTTTACTAGTTATATCTATCCTACTTGAAGCGAAAAGAATTTGCATGGGACACGCTTTATAGCAAAATCTCAGCCAATTCAGCAAGGGAAGCGACTTGATAAGTTGGTTTTATCGCCGAAGTCGTCGTTTGGTTAGTCAGCCAGACACTGTCAATTTGCGCCTGCTTTGCTCCGACGATATCGGATTGCAAGGAATCGCCAATCATTATAAAATCACTCGGTTGATACTGAGGATATAATTGGAAAATATGGTCAAAGAATGCACGGCTAGGCTTGGCATGCCCAATTTCGCCGGAAATGACAATATGCTGAAAATAGCGATCGAAGCCCGTCATCGCCAAACGTTGGTATTGCGTCGCTGTTTTGCCATTGGTCCCAGCAATCAGCTTTACACCTTTGTCTGCTAAGGATGCTAGTAATTCCTTTGAACCAGGTAGGATGGCATCGTTGGTATCTAGCACTTGTCTAAAATGTGCTTCAGCTGCGACGCCGTCAATGGCTTGGCCAAAAGTAGCAAACGTCTTGGCAAAGCGTGTATCTAGCAGCGGTTGCGCTAGCGCACCTGCTTCAATTTGTTGCCAGGTTGCTTGATTTATTTCATGGTAGTTTGTCAACCAGTCCTCAAAAGGCACTGGTTGCTTATGGAAGGTTGAAAAGACAGAGCGCAAGCCTTTTTCTTCACCGGCCTTAAAGTCCAGTAGCGTGTCATCTAAATCAAAAATATAACAAGTATAGTTCAAAATGTAATCCTCATTTCATTTTAAAGTGACTTCTATGTCTATAAGTAAATAGTAGGTGTCCAGTAAATATTTTTGAGTGTACGAATCCGGATAACATCCGTGTTGTTTTTAATTGCTTGAACCAAGCGTTGGACTTTTTCAAAATCGTCTTCATCAAGGTCGATGAGCGTGTAGACATACCCATTTTTGCGATCACTTGTCAAAATATCAATTTCAATATCAAAATGTGAAATCAATTTTGAGAGATGGGTAAAAATATGGGGATAGTCTTTATAAAACAACGTCAGGCGAATTGGCGCATGAAAGGGTAGTGATACATCTGGAAAGTTCACCGCTTGATGCGTATGACCAAATAATAAAAAGTCACGCATGCTTCGCAGGGTTGTCGTTGCGCTATCGGTTAAAGCTTTATTTGTCGTTCCGCCAATATGTGGCAATAGACGGATTTTAGGATGATGGAGCAATTCCTTAGCGGGAAAGTCCGAGATATATAGTCGCAAGCGCTCTTCGTCTAAGGCGTCAATCACCGCTTGATTGTCGACAATCTCTCCACGGCCAAAATTTAGCAAAATGGCTTCCTTCTTCATACAAAGAAGTGTTTCTTGATTGATAAGCTTTCGTGTCTCGTCAGTTAGAGGAAGCAAAATAATGACAAAGTCAGAGCGCTTTAGGAGGTAGTCTAGTTGATCGACTTGGGTAAAAAAGTCTTCATTGCGTGTACGGCGGGCATATCCTAAGACATCCATCCCTAAATCATGACAAGACTTGGCCAATTGCAAACCAATCGAGCCTAACCCTAAAATACCGACCGTTTTTCCTTCTAATTCTTCACCAATGAACTCACCCCGGCGTGCTTCTGCTTGTTCTAATATATCGTCACCTGTTAACGTCTGGACCATCTCAATGGCTGGCTTTAACGGGCGCATGGAGTGCAACATGCAACTTAGCACGAGCTCTTTGACTGCGTTAGCATTTACACCAGGAGTGTTAAAAACAGCGGTACCGTTTTTGGTCGCTTCTTCGACGTCAATCGTATTCAGTCCTGTTCCCGCCCGACCAATCATTAACAAACGGTCTGAGAAGAGCGTGGTAGGAACTTTGGCGCTTCGGACAAAGATGGCATCCACCTCGTCAGCTTCTTCTGTGAAGGTAAAGTGTTGAGTCGTCATACGACGCTTTAATTTACTTGATAAATCGCCAAGCGTTAGGATGTTATACATAAAAAACACCTCCTTTTTTCATTTCATTCAAATTTTAGCTGTTTTTCGTGTAAAATGATAGCAAAAGATAGTAAAGGAGCACGCATATGCATATAGAAATGGTCAATTTTACAACGAGTGAACCAATCATCGGTAAACAGACTGAAATGAAAGATACGAAGTTAGGAGAATACGTAGAAATTGGTGAACAAAATCATCTTGATAATGTAACGGTTGGCGCGTATTCTTACACAGGGCAGTATTGCTTCATCCAAAATAGTCAGCTAGGAAAATTCATTAGCATGGCGGCAATGGTCAGAGTCGGACCAACCAATCATCCTTACGAAAGACCTAGTCAACATATTTTTACATACAATGGTGAAGGATTTGGCTTTCCTGCTAAAGATCAAGAATTTTTGGCAAAACGGAAACAAAAAGTGACCACAATTGGCAATGATGTCTGGATTGGGCACGGTGTGGTGATTCAAGCTGGAGTAAAAGTAGGTGATGGTGCGGTAATTGCATCCAATGCAGTCGTGACCAAAGATGTTCCTGACTATGCGATAGTCGGTGGCGTACCAGCGAAGACAATCAAGTATCGCTTTGAGGAAGAAACCATCGCTGCTTTAAAACGGATCCAATGGTGGAACTGGTCACGCGCGAAGTTAGAAGAACACTACTTAGATTTTCGCAAACCAATCTCAGAATTTATCGAAATTCACGATCAATAAAAAAGGCTGAGACAAAACGAATGACTATGGCAAATAAAGACCAAAAAATTTAGAAGTTTGAGAAACAAACTTCTAAATTTTTGGTCTTTTGATTATAGCTGAATAACTTATTTTCTATTGCATTTCGATAGTTAGGTTGCCTTTTTTTGCTTTGCCTGCTTTGAGCATCGCATAGTAGATTGCATAGGAGATGACACCCGATAAAACGACGCCGACAAGTAAGAATGTCAAGAAGCCATTAAAGTTCGTAGCCCATAAATTCAACGGAGCAATCAGTGAGTTCAATCCTAATCCAGCTAGCTCATACGTTGTTTCAAAATGAAAAATAACAGTCGCGATTGGGGCACAAATAACTGCTGAAATAAACGGCGGAATGACCATTTGTGGATGCAACGTCAAGTTCGCAAATTGAATCTTTGGTGTGATTAATCCCTGGGCAATATTGGCACCAATTTTATTTTCACGAAAGCTCATTACAGTGAAGCCGACAAATTGAGCTGTACAGCCAATCAAAGCAGCTGCTGAAGAGACCGGATCTAGTTGCAAGGCAATGGCTAGTGCTGCTGATGAAGCAGGCGTCATTAATAAGATACTCCAAGCCAATGCGACAACACTTGAACCAATAATTGGTGAGATAGTGACAGAGTTTGCAATCATTTGGCTTAACCAAAGTAAAAACGGTGTTGTGACATAAGCTAATAACACACCACTAATTCCTCCGATAAACAGACTTCCAAATGGGACCAAAATCATATCTAATGGTGTTTTCCCTGTTAACCACTTACCGACTAGTGCGGCAATTAATCCAGCTAAGACGGCACTGATTGGTTGCCCAGTGGTAAAAATCCCACCGCCAGCCAATTGAGAGGCTGCATGACCTGTAATTGTAATACTGCTAACACTGTCTTGTGTGAAGTAGACCGCATTTGCTCCGACAGTTGACGCAATCATTGAACTAAAGAGCACCAATGTATTGGTCCCCAATTGATAAGCGATCCCCGCTCCAAAAGCTGGTGCTAATAATAGTTTAGCCATTGTACCGATTTGGGTAATTTCAGCAATACCTGTGAATTTTCCAATAGTCTCAAATAATAAACCAATTCCTAGTGCTACCAAAACGGCATTAGAAATACCAGCCGAAACTTTATATACATAATCTTTGACGATTTCTTTCCTTGTCATTGTTTTTGTTTCTGTAGTGCCCATTTAGTTTCCCCCTATGGATTTAGAACAACTGTCTAAATTTTCTAAAAATTACGATTAGTCAGATTTTAAATGAAATAAAAAGATTAATCAAGCATTTTACATGAAAATACTTTATTTTCTTGAAATCTTCCTGAAATCAGGAGAGGATGAGACAAAATCGTTCAGCTACAAACCAAAAACCATCCAATCAGAAGTTATTTTCAAACTTTTGGATTGGATGGTTTTAGTAATTAGTTCTGTATTATTTATGAACGTATTGATCAGAGCTAAACGCAATTGTCACAACCTAGTAATCGGTGTTCCAATCGCAGCTCTCTCGGCAATACGCCATAAATTTACAAAATTTAAAAAGCAAATTTCGAAATTTCTGAACGTATTGCTCAGAGCTGAACGCTTTTTTTTACAACCTTGGTTAATCGGTGTTCCAATCGCAGCTCCTCGGCAATAAGTCGCAAAGTCCCAAAAAATTTGAGGAACAATTTTCGGGCTTTTCGAGCTTATTGCTCGGAGCTAAACGCTTTTTTCACAACCTCTGTTTGTCAAAGGGTAGCAATTTTTTGCATATCTTCTGAGGATAATTCAAAGTCAAATAACGCTAAATTTTCTTTTTGGCGTTCATTGTTGTGTGATTTAGGAATAACGATTACGCCTCTTTGTACTTGATAGCGCAAGGCAACTTGTGCCCAATTTTTATTATAGGCTGCACCGATTTTACATAGCGTTTCTTTGGCTTCATCTGACACTTTGGTCAATGGGCCCCATGCTTCTGGGACCACGTGGTTTTCTAGACAAAAATCAATAATTGCGTCATTCCAATTTCCTGGATGTGATTCGATTTGGTTGACGGCGGGTTTAATACGACTATGTTCAAGCAAGTAGCCTAATTGCTCTTGATTGAAATTTGATACGCCGATTGCTTTTAAGACTCCTTTATCAACAAATGCTTCTAGGACACGCCACATTGCAAGAATTTGTTCTAAATTATCCCATGGATGATGAATCAAATAAAGATCAATATAATAAAGATCAATATAATCTGTATCTAAGGCGGCCAAACTACTTTCAACGCCTTCTTTTACAGCGGCAGCATCTTTGTAGTAAGCTTCTTCACCAGGAATTTTTGATGTTAGGAAAAAAGCTTCTCGACCTAGACCAGTTTCTTTTAACCCTTTTGCGACGACTGCTTCATTACGATAGGCAATTGCTGTATCAAATAAGCGATAACCATTGGCTACGGCTTCTTTTAACTCGGTCGTCTCACCGTTAATGGTGCCCATGTATTCACGATTTTCTTTTCCAAATGTATTTGTACCGCTTCCAACTACAGGTATTGTCAGACCATTGTTCAATTGAATTGTTTCCATTACAAATTCCCTCCTTAGTGATGCATAGGTGATACAGTTTTTATTTTAACAAAGTAAGAAACGAACAGCTATTGAGACCGCCTTATTTTTGTAAAATAAAAAAATGATTCATTCTTTAGGCGAGAAAGCACCATTTTATAGAAAGAACAGGTATAATAATGAAAAAAATGAACAACAAGGAGTAAGGAAATGAATGGGCTAGAACAAATGGCAAAAAAGCAGTTAAGCAGTGTCTTATTTACTCCAGATCAGATTGTGAAATTAGTATTGCCGATTATCGTTGACCAAAGTTTTATCATCGGGATGGCAATTTTTAATACGGCGATGATTAGTTCGGCAGGAATAGCCGCAGTCAGTGCTGTCAATATGGTGGAATCATTAAATATTTTTTTAGTGAGTATTTTTATTGCGTTGGCAACTGGGGGAACGGTACTTGTCGCTCAGGCACGAGGGAAGAGAGACCAAGCGCTCCTACAAAGGGCAGCGACCAATACACTGGTTACCGTTTTTTTACTTGCTTTTTTGTTTTCGTTATTGATGCTGGTATTCCATCAACAAATTCTAACAGGAATTTTCGGTGGATCAAGTGAAGCAGTTATGAAAAATGCACGCATCTACTATATTGGATCGGTGGCTAGCTATCCTGCCTTGGCCATTGTAGAAGCGGCATGTGGCGTATTAAGAGGTGTAGCAGATACTAAAACTTCTTTCTTCTTATCGTTTGTGACGAATTTTAGTTATGTTGGTTTGAATTTACTCTTTATCTTAGTGTTTCGTTTTGGTATTGTCGGCATGTCAGTAGCAATCAATATTGCCAGAATTGCCGGGGCATTGCTTTCGTTGTGGTATCTACTTTATCGAAATGAGGAATTAGCCATTACTATTAAGCGTATGATTCACTTGGATCGTCAGATGATGAAGCGAGTCTTAGTTGTTGGCTTTCCCTTTGCGGCAGAGCAGCTTTTCTTTAATGGTGGCAAAATTATTACGCAGATTTTTATCGTCGGCTTAGGAACACTTGCATTGACCTCAAATGCGATTGCCACGTCACTGACAATGTTACTGGAAATTATTCCGGGTTCACTGACACTTGCTTTGGTGCCGATTGTTGGCCAATCGATTGGTGCGGGTGATACCCAAAGTGTCAAACGATTTTGGCGAGCATTTGTTGTCTTGTCATCACTAGCAACACTGGTTACTGGGGTGCTATTGCTGTTGTTGTATCCGTGGATTATTGAACTATTTAATGCACCAGCTAGTGTTGAGAACACGGTCTTTTGGATTACGGTGATGGTCATGATTTTTCGAATCATTTTCTGGCCAGTAAGCTTTATTACGCCGTCAGCTTTACGGGCAGCAGGGGATGCTAATTTTACTTCCTTGGTTTCATTAAGTAGTATGTGGGGCGTGCGTATTGTTCTAGGGTATTTACTGGGTATTACCTTCCATTATGGCTTATACGGTATTTGGGCGGCGATGTGTTTAGAGTGGGGTGTACGGGGTGCGATTTTTGCTCTACGCTTAAGAAGCAATGCCTGGATGAAAAAACGCTTAGTGTAGCCTTCAAGGTTGTGACAAAAGCGTTTAGCTCCGAGCGATAAGCTCGGAAAGCCCGAAAATTGTTTCTCAAATTTTTGGGACTTTGCGACTTATAGCCGAGAGAGCTGCTTTTTGAACACTGATTACCAAGGTTGCGACAATTGCGTTTAGCAGCAATAAGCTCAGAACTGCCTTGCTGCTAAACTCTAACAGCAAGACAAAATAAGTTACTATGAAAAAGACCAGACAGTCCAGAAGGTTGAAAAACAACTTCTGGACTGTCTGGTCTTTTTGCTTGTGTCTAAACAGTTCTGTCTCAATCTCATTATTGTTATCGTTACCATCGCTCATTAAAAACATGCTACTATGGTGGTAGTTAAGGATTGGGTTAAAGAAAGAAGGGGTTAATTCGGTATGCGAATCATTATCATTGGAGGCTCAGTATCTGGTGTCGCGGCGGCAATAGAGGCGCGTAAGCAATTACCAGATGCAGAAATTAGTTTGCTAGAAAAGGGTACAGCTGTAGGTGTATTGCCTAATCATTTGTTTTGGCTATTGGCAAAGGATGACTCTTGTCAACGAGCGTATCTGGCGACAGATAAGGAGTTAGCGGCTAACTATGATATTAATGTCTATCTTCATACGACAGTGGTGTCGCTTCACAAGTCGCATCTAGTCACGCGAGATGGGCAAGTATGGCCCTTTGACCGAGCGATTATTGCGACAGGCTCTGGTCAATTTTCCACTCTCATTACTGCGCATGAAGTTATTGAAGACGACATGAAGCAACAAGTGAACCAAGCGAGTCTCGTTCAAAAAATAGATCAAGCCGACTCCATCGCAATCATTGGGGCCGGTCTGTTAGGGATGACTTTTGCATCTGCGTTGGCACATACGGATAAGCACGTACTCGTTTTTGAACGGGCCAATCTTCCTCTGATCCGCTATTTCAACCATGACCTCGTCCATACAATCATGGCTAATGCTTCATCTGCAATTGACTTTCACATTGGAGAAGCCGTAGATGATGTAACCGCGCAAGCAAGCGGTCAACTTATAGTAACGGGAAAAAATAGCTATCCAGTCGACTTGACGTTGCTCGCTGTTAATACCCGGCCGTCGACGCAAGAATTAACTGAATCCTTGCAGAAAAATGCAGATGGCACTATCTGGGTCGATGACTATTTGCAGACGTCAAAACAGCACGTCTTTGCGATTGGCGATGCGATTCAAGTGACATTTAAGCTGACGGGCGAGTCGGTGTATCTTTCGTCGATTGCCAATGCGTTGCGGACAGCACGTATCGTTAGTCATAATTTAAAGCAGCTTATCCAAAAAGATCCGGGTACAGTAAGGCCGTATAGCTGTGTGTTATTTGATCGATGGTATGGCACGGTTGGCTTGACGTTGCAAGAAGAAATGTTTTATCCAAAACAACTAGCGAGCTATAAGGTTTCATTAGCTGAGGAGGAGCATGTCACTTTGATTTATGATACAAACCAAATTGTCGTAGGTGGCCAACTAGAAGCAAACCATTTACCCATAGAGCATTGGCACCATTTAATTCAGATGGTACAAAAAGGATACTCTTTAGATCAATGTATAGTGAAAGGAAACTATATGAATAAGTTAAGTGACCAAGACTTGGCAGAATTGGAGGTGGGCTTGGATGCGATTGGATGAACTTTTAGAAAAAAAAGAAGCCACTCAATTCCAATTGTTACGAGAAATTGTCTTAGCTGGCGGCAGTCAAATGGTCCAAACGTTAAGAGAAAAGTCTAAGCTATCCAAGAGCGCCTTTGAGCAATATATCCAGGAATTAGAAGAATTGTCTCGCTATCAACCCGATGTATTTGAATTAAAAAATGATGGCTTAATGGTTCGACTAACTTTTCCCCTAACGAGTAGCTTAGAAAGTTTATTAAGCAAATGGGTCATCGAAAGTATCTCATTTCAAATAATGGCCTTTTGTTTGCAACACGCTGAGTTTAAGACGGTGCAATTGGTGACTCACTTGGGCATTAGTGAATCGACACTCTTCCGAAAAACCAAAGAGTTAAATAGAAAACTGCATGAATTTCGGATTCAAATCAAAAATGGTGGCTTGCAAGGTGAAGAGCTGCAAATTCGTTATTTCTATTTTCATCTGTACGGCCAATTGTCTGCTTACGTACCATTAACGAGTCAATGGCAAGTAGATGCAGATCGTTTTGTCAACGCATTAGCGGCACACCTAGACGTGACGTTTTCCCAGGCGAATACGCAAAAGCTCAGTCTATGGCTAAAAATCATGCAAAAGCGTTGGTTAGTTAAAAAACCAGAGCAAACCGAAATCAAAAAGAAATTAGCTTACTTTACGGACGATGTACTGTACCAAGCTGCAGATGAATTCATGACGTTGTACCTTAGTAGGACGGCTGTCGAAAATAGTCGCTATGAAGCCATGTTGTTTTATGTTTTTTTGGTATGCTTTGAAGTATTTGAAGAAGAAGACTTCTATCAATATGATCTGCTGCGTAGTAAGAAATTACCGACCGCAGTTTTAGATACGTATATTAGAGAGACAATCTTACTTTACTATCGACCACGACGACTATCCATTCAGCTCGAGAAAAAATTTGGCTATCAAATCGCTCACATCAATAACCGCGTCTACTTTTTTCAAGGACGCATTGAATTGTATAATCGCCAACATATGATTGAACTTCAGCGGCGCCTACTCGGTAAAACATTGAGTCAATTGTTAAATCAATTGCTGGTCCTAGTATTTGAGCAATTAGATAAGTACCAAATACAGCAGACCACTCTACATGATTTTTTAGTCATCAGCTATGCAAGTGTGTTGATGATGATTGATTTTTCCGTGACACAGACTGTCTATGTAGCTGTAGATTTTACTAATCTACCTGCGTATCGCTTCCCTTTCTATCAACTTATTCAGTTAGAATTGAAGCCACTGAATGGAGTAGAGATCAGCGAGTACGATGACCAGCAGGACTATGATTTGGTGATATCACCGAAAGTCCCACCGCGGAATCAGCAGCAAAGCCAGTGGTACATGCTGTCCGAATTTGTCTCAAATTATGATTTACAGACTATAAAGCAAATAATCGAACAAATTCGCCATTATAAAAATTAATAACTAGAGGTTGTGACAATTGCGTTTAGCTCCGAGCAATAAGTTCGAAAAGCCCGAAAATTGTTCCTCAAATTTTTTGGGACTTTGCGACTTATAGTCGAGGAGGTGCAATTGGAACACCGATTACAAGGTTGTGACAAAAGCGTTCGGCTCCGAGTATTACGCTCAGAAATTTCGAAAATTGAATTTAAAATTTTTGAACATTTCTGACGTAATGTCGAGAGAGCTGCTTTTGAAACACCGATTAACCAAGGTTGTGACAATTGCGTTTACCTCCTACGACCAAAAGCCAGAAGTTATTTTTCAAACTTCTGGCTTTTTGCTAGCAGTTGAATGTTTCTGCTATACACGCCAACCTATGTGATAGCTGGAATCTGTCAAAAAAAAGAAAAATAACTTTTTTTTTGACAGGTATAGTCAAGTGTTTCCGTGTATGATAGGACTACAAAAAGAAAACGATTACACAATCAAGGAGGAATTTCAATGACAGAGCAAACGTACATTATGGCAATTGACCAAGGAACAACCAGTTCACGGGCGATTATCTATGACAAAAAAGGCACACAAATCGGTAGTTCGCAAAAAGAGTTTACGCAATATTTCCCACGTGAAGGCTGGGTGGAACACAATGCAAATGAAATTTGGAATTCTGTCCAATCAGTTATTGCAGGCGCATTTATTGAATCAGGTATCAAGCCTTCACAAGTAGTAGGGATTGGCATTACCAATCAACGGGAAACAACTGTTGTATGGGAAAAAGACACTGGTCGTCCTATCTACAATGCAATTGTTTGGCAATCACGTCAATCAGCACCCATCGCAAATAAATTAAAAGACGAGGGTCATAGTGAGTTCATCCATAAAAAAACCGGATTAATCATTGATGCCTATTTTTCTGCAACGAAAATTCGCTGGATCTTAGACAATGTCGAAGGGGCGCAAGAGCGAGCAGAAAAAGGCGAATTACTTTTCGGTACGATTGATACATGGCTAACATGGAAACTAACAGACGGTGGCGTACACGTGACAGATTACTCCAATGCAAGTCGGACAATGCTCTTTAATTTACATGACTTAGATTGGGATCAAGAAATTTTAGACTTACTAAATATTCCACGTGAAATGTTACCAAAACCAGTATCCAATTCAGAAGTATATGGCTACACGCAAGGGTTCCACTTCTATGGTAGCGAAGTGCCAATCTCAGGTATGGCGGGCGACCAACAAGCGGCATTATTCGGACAAATGGCATTCGAACCAGGCATGATAAAAAATACGTACGGTACCGGTTCATTTATCGTGATGAATACCGGTGAAGAGCCTCAATTATCGGAAAACAATCTATTGACGACAGTCGGATACGGTATTAATGGCAAAGTGTATTATGCCTTAGAAGGAAGTATCTTCGTGGCTGGATCATCCATTCAGTGGCTACGAGATGGCTTAAAGATGTTGGAAAAATCAAGTGACTCAGAAGAAGCTGCTCGCCAATCAAAAAATGATGATGAAGTATATGTCGTACCTGCATTTGTCGGGCTGGGTGCACCGTATTGGGACCAAGACGCGCGTGGAGCGATGTTTGGTATTACGCGTGGGACGACCAAAGAAGATCTAATCAAAGCAACCCTTCAATCGATTGCCTACCAAGTAAAAGACATTATCGATACGATGAAAGAAGATGCAAGTATCGATATTCCGGTATTAAAAGTAGACGGTGGGGCAGCCAATAATGGCTACTTGATGCAGTTCCAGTCAGATATTTTAGATATTCCGATTCAACGGGCACAAAATCTTGAAACAACCGCGTTAGGAGCAGCATTCTTAGCTGGTCTAGCAGTGGGTTATTGGAAAGATACTGATGAAATTCGCGAATTCTACGAAGCAGGAAAATTATTTGAACCGGAAATGCCAGCAGATAGAAGAGAACATTTATACAAAGGCTGGAAGAGTGCAGTCGCTGCAACACGTACCTTTAAACCGAATAACGAGGAGTGATAAGAATGACTTTTTCTATACATGATCGCAAAAAAATGTTGCAACAATTACAAGAATCAGAATTAGACGTCTTAATTATTGGTGGCGGAATTACCGGGGCTGGACTAGCAGTTCAGACCGCGGCCGCTAAAATGAAGACGGGCTTACTTGAAATGCAAGACTTCGCAGAGGGAACATCGTCTCGTTCGACTAAGCTTGTTCACGGCGGAATCCGTTACTTAAAAACGTTTGATGTCGAAGTAGTGGCGGATACGGTCGGTGAACGGGCGGTCATTCAAGGCATTGCACCACATATTCCTAAGCCAGATCCAATGATTTTGCCAATCTATGACGATGAAGGGGCAACGACCTTTAATATGTTTTCAGTCAAGATTGCTATGGATCTTTACGACCGACTTGCAAATGTCCAAGACACAGAATATGCCAACTATCTATTGACCGCACCAGAAGTATTGGAACGCGAACCATTGATTAAAAAAGAAGGCCTACAAGGTGCCGGTGTCTATCTTGATTACCGTAACAATGATTCACGCTTGGTTATTGATAATATCAAGCGCGCGGTAGCAGATGGTGCCTTAGCCGTTAGCAAAATCAAAGTAACTGGTTTCTTATTTGAAGGAACCACCATCGTCGGCGTCAAAGCACGTGATGAATTAACAGGTGATGTGATCGAAATTCATGCCAAATATGTCGTGAATACAAGTGGTGCTTGGGCAGATAAAATTCGCAACTTAAACTTTAAGCGGGCCATTACACCACACATGCGTCCGACAAAAGGGGTGCATTTAGTCGTAGATGCCAAACGACTACCTGTACCACAACCAACATATTTTGATACAGGTAAGCAAGACGGTCGGATGGTTTTTGCGATTCCAAGAGAAAACAAAACGTACTTTGGAACGACCGATACCGATTATCAAGGAGACTATGAACACCCAGAAGTAACGCAAAAAGATGTAGATTATCTATTAGAAGTCATTAATTATCGTTATCCTGAAGCAAAGATTACACTAGATGATATTGAGGCAAGCTGGGCAGGTATTCGTCCATTGTTAAGCAATAATTCAGGCTCTGATTACAATGGTGGGGATAACGGTGCTATTTCAGATCGTAGCTTCCAACGTGTAATTGATGTCGTTGAAGAATACAAACGCCAAGAAATCACAAAAGGAGAAGTCGAACGCGTCTTAAATAACCTTGAGATGAGCCGTGAAGAAAAACACACGTCGCCATCATCAGTGTCGCGAGGAAGCTCATTAGAACGTGAAGAAGACGGACTAATCAGCCTATCAGGTGGGAAAATCACTGACTACCGCAAGATGGCAGAAGGTGCCTTTAACTTAATTCAAAAACTATTAAAAGAAGAGCACAATCAAGCGTTTACAGGAATCGATTCTAAGCATTACCCTATCTCAGGTGGAAACTTTGACCCGACAAAAGTCAAAGAGACCGTGGAAAAACTCGCAGAAGCTGGCAAAGAAAAAGGTCTGTCAGAAGAAGATGCCACTTATATTGCTGATTTTTATGGCACCAACGCGACAATTATCTTTGATGCCATTGATAAAATTGAACCATTTGAAGGATTGTCATTGGCAGAATCGATTCGACTATGGTATGCCCTAGAAGAAGAAATGACACTGACGCCTGCTGACTATATCGTACGGCGGACCAATCATTTGTTATTCCAAAGAGAAACACTGGATGACATTCTTCCAGGAGTTGTCAATGGAATGGCACAGTACTATGATTGGTCAGCCGAAGAGACTGAAAAGCAAAAACAAGCATTACAAGCAGTAATCGATGAATCCGACCTAAAAAAATTAAAGAAATGAGGAATCGCAAATGACAGGAGACAATGCGCAAATATTTGGTGAGTTTATTGGAACAATGATCTTAATTCTATTAGGTGACGGTGTATGTGCTGCAGTAAATCTAAATAAGAGTAAAGCACAAGGCTCAGGCTGGATTGTGATTGCCTTTGGTTGGGCGATGGCGGTAACAATGGCTGTCTTTATCGCTGGCTTTATGGGACCAGCTCACTTGAATCCAGCAGTAACATTAGCGATGGCAATGACAGGAGCAATTTCTTGGAGTTTGTTTGTACCGTTCATCTTGGCACAATTACTAGGTGCGTTAGTCGGAGCCATCTTAGTATGGTTGGCTTACTTGCCACATTGGTCTGAAACGAAAGATCAAGGAGCCATCCTTGGTACATTCGCTACAGGTCCAGCGATTCGCAACTACCCAGCAAACGTAATTACCGAAACAATCGGTACCTTTGTATTAGTCTTAGCATTACTAGCATTTGGTAAAACTGATTTTGCAGGTGGCACAAATGTCTTTGCAGTCGGCGCCTTAATTCTAGCAGCTGGTCTTTCTCTAGGAGGACCTACCGGGTATGCCATTAATCCAGCTCGTGACCTTGGTCCCCGGATTGCCCACCAATTACTACCAATCTCAACAAAAGGCACATCAGATTGGGCATACTCTTGGGTACCAATCGTCGGTCCAATGATTGGAGCAGTCATTGCAGTCTTAGTATTTAACGTAATGGTTTAATTCTGTTTAGCTCTAAGCAATAAGTTTCGAAATTTTGACTGATTGATGAGACATAACTATAAAAAAGCCATAACATCCAAAAGAGTAGAACTATTTTTTGGATGTTATGGTCTTTTTTGCTTATAGTTGAAAAAATTTTCTCCATCTCTTAATGTTCAATCGAAATGTTTTACAGGAAAAAAGTCTCTGTGCTATCGTCAAACTAACAAGGGAGGTTTTTCGTATGACTGAAACAGAATTTTATTTGCTTGATGGCTACAAATTACCAAGAGTAGGTTTTGGAACCTATACCTTAAACGGTGCGGCTGGTGTCAGAACAATTGAACAAGCCATCGTGAATGGCTACCGCTTAATTGATAGTGCGTTTAACTATGAGAATGAAGGTGCAGTCGGACAAGCGATCCGCAATAGTAGTGTTCCTAGAGATCAACTAACAATCACCTCTAAACTGCCTGGACGTCACCAAAAATACGATGAAGCATTAGATGCCATTCAAGAATCTATTTTACGAACAGGCTTGGATTATTTGGATTTGTATTTGATCCATTGGCCGAATCCAAAAGAAGATTTGTATGTCGAAGCATGGCAAGCCTTAATTGATGCAAAAAAATGGGGCTGGATTCGCTCGATTGGGGTATGTAACTTTTTACCTAAACACATCAATCGTCTAGAAAAAGAAACTGGCGAATTACCAGTGGTCAATCAAATCGAGTTGCACCCTTTCTTTAATCAAGAAGAGCAACGTGACTATGATGCATCGAAAGGAATCATTACAGAAGCTTGGAGCCCACTCGGTCGCGCCAGTGCTGTATTAAAAAATGAAGTGATTGGTAAAATTGCCGACCAACATGATAAGACCATTCCGCAAGTGATTTTGCGTTGGCAAGTACAAAGCAATGTCTTACCAATTCCTAAAGCAAGTCATGCCAAAAGACAGGAACAAAATCTAGCTGTTTTTGACTTTGAATTGTCAAAAGAAGAAATGGCAGTCATAGATGGCTTGACTCAACCAGACGGACGAATTCAAAATCAAGATCCAGCAGAATACCAAGAGTTTTAAAAAGGTTGTGCCAAATGCGTTCAGCTCCGATCAATAAGATCAGAAAGTCCCGAAAATTGTTCCTCAAATTTTTGGTACTTTTTGATTTATTGTTGAGGTGCTGCATTTGAAACACTGATTAGAAGGTTGTGCCAAATGCGTTCAGCTCCGATCAATAAGATCAGAAAGTCCCGAAAATTGTTCCTCAAATTTTTGGGACTTTTTGATCTTATTGTTGAGGTGCTGCATTTGAAACACTGATAAAAAGGTTGTGCCAAATGCGTTCAGCGCCGAGCAATCAACAGAATAAATTGTGAGATAGCATGAACCACTACGAAAAAGCCAGCAAATCCAAAAGTTTGAGAAAAAATTTCGGATTTGCTTGTCTTTTTGATTGAAACTGCATCAGTTTGACTCGCTGGTTTATTTCGTTTGTTTTTTCGTTTGCCAGATTGAGAGACCATACAAGGCAATAAACCAAAAAGGCATTAAATATAAGGCTTGTCGGGTCTCTTTTTGTAGAAAGAGCACGAAACCGACAAATAAAAGGAAAGCAAAGATAACGTACGTGCTAATAGGATAAAGCGGCATTGGGAATTTGGATTTCGTTGGTTCTTGTTTACGATAACGATAGTGAGCCAAGACAATCATAAACCAAATAAAAAGAAAACAAATGGTCGATAAACTAGTCACTAACGTAAAGACACCAGAAGGCATAATCATGTTAAGCAAGACAGCTAAGACAATGACTGCGCTAGAAAAATAAATGGCTTGGGCAGGAACCAAATGCCGCGTCAGTTGGCTGTAGCGTTTTGGTGCATTCCCTTCGCGTGAAAGCGAGTGAATCATGCGACCCGTTGAGTAGATAGCCGAGTTACAAGCAGACATCGCTGAGCTTAAAACGACCAGATTGACGATTGTCGCCGCCGATGCAACGCCAATTTCCGAAAAGACTTCGACAAACGGACTTTGTTCACTACTCAATGAATTCCAAGGGTAAATTGCCATGATAATCGCCAGTGCACCAATGTAAAATAAAATGATTCGAATGGGAATACTATTGATTGCTTTTGGGATGACGGTATCTGGATCTTCGGTCTCACCAGCGACTAGTCCGACCAGTTCAATCCCTACAAAAGCAAACGTAGCCATCTGGAATGATTTTAAGAAGCCATCGAGGCCAGTCGGGAAGAAACCACCATATGACCAGATGTTAGCAAATTGAACAGTTCCCTGGTTCGTTTGAAAACGAGTGGCGATTAAGACCAGTCCAACAGCTATCAACGCGACAATCGCGATAATTTTGATGAGTGCAAACCAAAATTCTAATTCACCAAAAATTTTGACAGCAATTAAATTCAGACCAACGAGTAAGAGTAAAATGAAAATTTCAGGTAGCCAAGCTGGCAATTGTGGTAGCCAATAACGAACATAGGTACCAGTCGCAGTCAAATCAGCCATCGCAATCGAAATCCAACAAAACCAATACGTCCAGCCGGTAATGAACGCTGCTTTTGGTCCAAGGTACGATGCAATAAAGTCAATAAATGAATGTTTTGATGAATCAGAGAGTAATAATTCACCTAATGCACGCATAATAAAAAAGCAAACTAGGCCAACAATCGTATAGGCGAGTAAAATCGATGGACCAGCAAGCTGTATTGAAGTGCCCGATCCTAGAAATAACCCTGTGCCAATCGCTCCGCCTAAAGCCATTAGCTGGACATGTCGGTTTTTTAAACCGCGGTCAAGTGTTCTTTTTTCTGTTTGCATTTTATCATCCTAACTAAAATTAATATCATCTTATTCTAATCTATCTAATAAAAAAACAAATAGAAATATTTAGTTAAAGGAGAAAGGGCTTAATCGATAAACAAAAGCCAGCAAGAAAAGGACTGTTGCTGGCGAGAGTGATTGAAATTATTTTTTTATAATCATGTGAATGGCCTGTTCCATTTTTTTTGCTTGTTCATTGGGATCTTTCTCAGGATTTTCTAAACAGTCTTTTAAGTTTTCAGCGACAATTAAGCCCATCGCACGATCAATACTTGATCGCACTGCACTAAGCTGAGTAATTATATCAATACATTCTTTTTCGTCTTCAATCATCTTCTGAATACCACGTATTTGTCCTTCTGTCCGGCGCAACCGATTTATTATTTTTTTTTCTTTTTCCAGTTTAATCATTGAATAATTCCTCCTTGTTGTTTTCATTATAATACCACATAGGGTATCATAATGAAAATTTGACAAAAGTTTTATGCAGAACATTTTGATTGACTTTGTTGATCGATAAGGTTTTAATATACCCTATAAGGTATATAGAAGGAGGGAAGGAAAATGTTTTCATTGTTTCAAAAAATACCGACAATTAGCACACAAGAATTAGCTGAAAAATTGCCTGATAACATTGAATTAATAGATGTTCGAACACCTCAGGAATACCGTTCAGGGCATATAGCCAAAGCAAAAAATGTTCCATTAAACAAAATTGGTGGGTATACAGCAAAAGCAGATCAAGTCTATGTAATTTGCCAATCAGGCATGCGAAGCAAGCAGGCAGCAAAGGTTTTAAGTAAAAAAGGTTACAATGTGGTAAATGTCCGCGGAGGAATGAATCTGTGGACAGGTAAAACAGTAGGAGGGAAATAAATGAAAATTGTGATAATTGGTGGCGTGGCTGGGGGGATGTCCGCAGCGACACGTTTACGGCGTTTAATGGAAGATGCTGAAATTATTATTTTTGAAAAGGGCCCATTTGTTTCTTTTGCCAATTGTGGATTACCTTATTATGTATCTGGTGAAATTGCGAATCGTGACTCTTTATTGGTTCAAACACCTGAAAGTTTAAAAGCTCGTTTTCAATTAGATGTCCGTCCGTTGCATGAAGTAGTCGCTATCGAACCAGACAAAAAAACCGTGACAGTCAAACATAATGGAGTAGAAACAAGCGAAACATATGATCGCCTCATTTTGTCTCCAGGAGCGAAACCATTTGTCCCGCCAATCGTTGGATTACAAACAGCGACCAATGTTCATTCTTTGAGAAATGTGCCTGACCTAGATAAAATTATGCAACAAATCACGACTGATACCAAGCAGGCAGTAGTGATTGGAGCTGGCTTTATTGGTTTAGAAATGGCTGAAAATCTAAAGAAACGTGGTTTAGCTGTAACGATTGTTGAAAAAGCCCCTCACGTTTTGCCACCATTGGATGAAGAAATGGCTGCTTTTATTCAAAATGAATTGAATCGTGAAGGCATTCTCGTGAAAACAAATGATTCAGCTGTTGAATTTAAGGAAAATGGTCAAAAAATTGTGTTAGAAAGTGGTGAAGTGATCTCATCCGACCTCACGATTTTATCGGTAGGTGTCCAACCTGAAACAACATTAGCGAAAGCTGCAGGTTTAACATTAGGCTTGCGTGGTGGTATCGTCGTTAATGAACAATACCAAACGAGTGTTCCTGATATTTATGCAGTGGGTGATGCTATTGTAGTCAAGCAACAAATTACAGATACAGATGCATTAATTGCCTTAGCTTCACCAGCAAATCGTCAAGGTCGTCAAGTGGCGGATGTGATTGCAGGCTTGAATCGATCCAATCGAGGAAGCATTGGAACGGCTATCGTGCGTGTCTTTGAGCAAACAGCCGCATCAACCGGATTAAGTGAACGAGTGGCGAAACAAGCCGACTTACCAGTAGCTGTTGTCCATGTTTCAGGCAAAGACCACGCGGGTTATTACCCAGGTGCTACAGATATTTTGTTGAAGCTCATTTTTAATCCGGAAACCGGTGAAATTTATGGTGCACAAGGCATTGGTCAAAAAGGAGTCGACAAGAGGATTGATATTTTAGCTACCGCTATCAAGGGCGGGCTGACTATTTTTGACTTACCTGAGCTTGAGTTGACCTACGCACCACCATTTGGTTCTGCTAAAGATCCAGTCAATATGCTGGGGTATGCAGCGATGAATCTGGCCGAGGGGTTAAGTGAATCCATTCAATGGTACCAACTAAAAGAAGAAATAGCTGAAGGAAAGAAATTGCTTGATGTCCGTAATGAATCTGAACTAGCACAAGGCGCTTTTCCAAACGCGACGCATATTCCATTAAATAAATTACGCGACCGACTTTCAGAATTAGATCCATCACAAGAATGGATCGTCAGTTGCCATAGCGGCTTGCGTAGCTACGTAGCGGAACGAATTTTAAAACAACATGGGTTTCATGTGAAAAATCTTGACGGTGCTTTTGCTTTGTATCGCACTGTCTTACCGGAGGAATTAGTCTATGTTTAGTTCAATGTCCATGCCAGAATTTTATCAAAAAACCAAGAGAGAGCCGTTAAAGATTATCGATGTACGAGAAAAAGAGGAATATGACTATGGCCATGTGCCGACTGCCGTAAATCTGCCATTGAGTGAATTAGCTGAATCATATCCGATACTAGAAAAGGATCAAGAATACTTTCTCATCTGTCAAACTGGCAGTCGTTCTGCTACGGCCTGTCAATTTTTAGGTAACAAAGGGTACAAAGTTATCAACGTCATGGGTGGTACTTCTGCGTGGATGGGGCAATTAGAAGGATAAAAGGAGAAAGAAAAGGATGGAAGAATTAACAAATCAAACGTTTGATGCCGCTATCGCAAGCGGACTGACATTGGTCGACTTTTGGGCTACTTGGTGTGGACCTTGTCGGATGCAGACGCCGATTTTGGAAGAGTTAAGTCGAGAACTATCTGGCAACAAAAAAATTGCTAAAGTGAATGTCGATCAAGAAAGGGACTTGGCTTTAAAGTTTGGAATTCAAAGCATTCCAACTATCTTGGTTTTTCAGGAAGGTCGTTTGGTCGATCGCTTGGTTGGTGTACGAATGAAAGATGAGTTGAAACAAATCATGAACGAGTACTAATTATTGACGTAACAGCTTCATAATAATTTTAGATAGAAACGTCGGATGACTAGTCGATAGATATTAGTCATCCGACGTTTTTTCGTGAATCGGAGTTGTCGGTTCTTCGAGAATGCATCTTTGATCTTGCTTCTTCCATTTAAGAATGGCTTGAACATAAGGTGCAGAAGAATGCTCTTCTTGAATGTTTGGATGCAGGAGGTAAAACCAACGTTGGTAGTTTGGACCGAGTGGCCTATAAGCAAGATGACCTGCTGCACGCTGAGAGACAATGGAACGACCAAAACCTTTTTTTAGTAACGCCAAAATTATTTCATTGTTTTCAATGGTTACACTAGGTTCTTGGATATTTTGTTCCTCAAAATAGCGTTTTGTATAGTAGTAGACTCCAGAAGACGTTTCCCGTACCAACCATGGTCCCATGGAAGTATTCACTAACACGAGTTGATCCACAAGTAGAGGAGTCCGTTGCACAGTGTGACTGGCTAATGGTTTTTCAATCACTCCTAGGTCAATTTCATGATGCTCCATCGCTTGCAGTACCTCCCAAGAATTCAGTTGCTTGACTTGAAAGTGAGTATTTGGAAACTGGTGATAGAGGAAAATCAAGAGTTCTGGTAAAAGATAGACGGCAAAAGTGTGTGAGACTCCTAATGTCAATCTTGCTTGCTCTAATTGCTTTTTTTGCAAGATTTCTTGGACTTGTTGCCAATTTTCGACAATGGTCAATGACGCCTGATAAAGAGTATCGGCAGCGGGAGTCACTTGAATATTGGTCCGGCCATTGCGTGTAAATAAAGAACAGCCGATTTCTTGCTCCAATTGGCGGATATGGGTCGATACTGTGGGCTGACTGACAAATAACAGTTCCGCTGCTTTAGAGAAACTACGTGTTTCGTAAACGACTTTGAATGTTTCCAATAATTTGAACATAATAGACCCCTTACATTATGTAAATGAATAATAACTATTATATCAATAAATCCTATCAATAATAAATTTGGGCTATAATAAGCACATCAAAAAAAATGAGGAGCTTGATAAATGATTACCAAGATGCAAAAAAACTATTTACCAATCTTGCCAGGTTTAGGATTATCGGTCATAGTCGCAATCATAGCGAAACTACTTGCACGTATTTTTCCAACGATTGGTGGAGCAACGATCGCGATTATTTTGGGGATTATTTTAGGAAATACTTATTTTAAGCAATCTACATTAGCCGAGGGCACCAAATTTTCGGAAAGTCGGTTGCTTGAATACTCAGTCGTATTGTTAGGGTTAACGGTGACAGTTCAGACGATTGGTGAAGTGGGCTGGCGTGGTGTGCTTTATGTGTTATGTATGATGACGATTGTCATTAGTTGGACGTATTGGATTGGTAGAAAACTCGGATTCAGTCAGAAGATGACGCTGATGATGGCTGGCGGAAATGCGGTCTGTGGTTCTTCAGCAATTGGTGCTATCGCTCCAGCTATTAAGGCAGATGATCAAGAAAAAGGCCAAATCATTACGTTAGTGAACTTATTAGGAACGGTCATGATGTTAGGATTGCCAGTGATTGGTATCAATTTCTTTGCGGGTGATTATTTGGCCCAAAGTGCACTCATGGGTGGTACGTTACAATCGGTCGGACAAGTGGTAGCGGGCGCAAGCTTGATTGATGGCAAAGTGGTCCAATATGCCATGCTTTTCAAAATTATCCGGATTTTGATGCTAGTTGTAGTCGTTTATCTTTTTGGAAAAATTGCCGCCAAAAACGACGCCACAATTGAAAAAAATAAGGAAGGTAAACGAAAACTGCCCATTCCTTGGTATGTAGCGGGCTTTTTAGTTTTGTGCATTGTTAATAGTAGCATCGACTTACCTTCTATCTTTAGCACAAGTGCGCATTTCTTGAGTACATGGTTTGAAACGATTGCTTTAGCGGCGATTGGCTTGCGGTTAGATTTCCGAAAATTTTTAAAAGAAGGGCCCCAATTTTTAGCCTTTGGAGCAGCAGTCGGCGTTGTTCAGACAGCTGCGGCATTGATGCTACTATCTCTATTGCATTTATAAAAAAACTCATTCGGTGAATCAAGAAAATCTACGTACAGATATTCTTGGTCAACCAAATGAGAAACAGGTAGCCGGCGATTATTTCGCTGGCTTTTCTTCTTTCTTTTTTTTAAGTGTTAGTAGCGTTAGCGGCAATGTTAGTACAATGTAACCAATAACACTCATGATAAGAATCGTTCCCCAGAAACTAGTAATATCCAGCCAAATGATGAAGCTATAGCTAGCAACGATCGATAAGAAATAAAAACAAAAAAGTTGCACAAATCGTTTGATGCTCATTCGTTGTCACACTCCTTTCCTTCGATATGCGTGCTTTATTAGTTTTTTCAAAGCGATATTGATTTCCTTAGGTAGAAAATCGCGAATATTTTGAAAAAAAGTCAAAAAAGTGCGTATCCCTTGAAAAGGTGAAAAAAATTCTAGCAACTTTCCAAAGAATACTTCTTGGTTACACTTGGAAGAATACCATTTCTTAGCCATTCGATACAAACCAGTAGCCATGAAGAAGAGTGTTACCGCAATGAAAACAAATTCAAAAAAGAAAACCATCACTCTTACATTATAGGCAAACTTAAGAAAAAGAATCCACAAAAAACTGAATAGGACTAATTTTCCCCTTGTTGACAGTTTACGGACCAACAACCATTCTAAAAAATCTTCATGATTTTCTTTGTTCTTTTTGTACTCTTTCAATAAACTCATATTGAATCTGCCTCCCAAAATGATATCTATATTGAAGTGCTTAATCGGATGATGATGTCCAAGTATTCTTGTAACAGAAGGTGTGTTTTAAAGAATCAGTGCTGGCAATTGGAGGCAGGAGCAATCACACGTGCGATGTTAACGTGAATTCTGTTGCTTCTTCACCAAAGTCACTACAATTGGAATCATTGATACAGCTACAATACCAATCATAATCAGTGAAAAATGATCGTTTACAACTGGAATGGATCCTAAGAAGTAGCCGGCAAATAGGCCGATTGCAGTCCAACAAAGAGCACCAATGATATTGTAAAAGCTAAACAAGCGCCAGCTCATCTGACTCGCTCCCGCAATAAAGGGAATAAATGTGCGGATAAATGGTAAAAAGCGACCGATAAAGATGGTATGCTTGCCTTTTTCATTGAAGAACTGTTCTGCTCGTTGTACTTCTTCTTGGCGAATGAAGCGAGCTAGCTTGCCCTCATAAAGCACATGCAGACCGAATGTGCGGCCGATCCAATAGTTGGCCATATCACCTAAAATAGCAGCGGCGATGGCTGTCAAAAATAAAGTCGGCAAGTGCAACACTTGACTACCGACAGCCGCCAAGGCACCAGCTGCAAAAAGCAGCGAATCCCCCGGTAAAAAAGGAAACACTACGATGCCCGTTTCAATAAAAATAATCAAAAATAAAATTGGATAAATGCCCCAACCGTATTGGTTCACTAGGGCTAATAAGTGTGTATCGACATGCAACAAAAAATCAATAATTGCCACGTACTCTCGCTCCTTTTGATGATAGATTCCATACCATAGTAATCAATTTCAGCAAAAAGTACCAGTGAAACCAGTAAAAAAGCTAAATTTTTACAAATTGCGTGCTGTCGGCTTTGATTTCTTGAAAATGATCGGCAATATGCAAAGCGAAGTAGGTCGCATACTCTTCTTTGCTTAGTTCACCAAAGACACCATGTTCTTGAAGCTCTCCATCCCAAGCTTGAAAGCGATGGGTGGCATCGATTAAAGCTTGAATGCCATCGATTGGAAGTCCGTCATGGGCAATGGGTGCACCACCAGCGACGGGTGCTTGCAGATTATGAGACATTTTTTTGTCTGTTAGAAATTTTTTGACGACTTTTTTTCCGATTGTTTGACGGATTAGTTTTGGTTTCATTTCTGGGTAGCCAGTCATTGAGTAGTCGATTGTTTGTGCACAATGCAGGCAAATTTCATAGACACTCCAGTTTTTGGTGCAGACAGATTCATTTTCTTTTAATTGTTCCAAAATATTCAGCGCTTCATCTAAGGAAGCAAATTGATGGGGGATTTGTTGTAATTCAATCATGTGGCTATTCTCCTTATAATTCGAGTTCTTCTTCTAAGTTTGCGACGAGCAGTTTTAGTTGTTTCGTGGCATCTGTAAGATGTAGTTGATAAAATTGTTCGGTGCCGATTTTTGTCGCTGAGACAATGCCGACCGTTTTTAATGTTTGCAAGTGATGCGAGATTGCCGAACGGGACAATGGGGAAGCAGCGACGATTTCTTTGACCGTCAAGCGTCCTTTTTCGGATAGCAATGCGACAATATCTTGCCGATGGGGGTCTAATAGGGCTTGAAAGACTGGAATGCATTCGCGAAAGCTAGTTAATGTTTTTTTATCCATCTGTTCTCCTCATTTCATAAAACGTTTGATTAACGCTAATTTTTTTGTTGTATAGGGGGCATATAGCATCGTTAATGGCACGAAGCGGTTCTTTTTTACAATCGCTTTTTGATGGGAAAAAGTGTGGAAGCTATACATACCGTGATAGTTGCCGATACCAGATTCACCTACGCCGCCAAAAGGCAAGCGAGTATTTGATAAATGTAAAAGCGTATCGTTGACGACACCACCACCAAAAGAAAGTTGTTGTAAAACAGTATCTGTCAGTTCTTGGTCCTCTGTAAATAAATACAAGGCTAAAGGCTTTTCGTGTTCACGAATCGGTGCAATCACTTGCTTCGTGAATTGGTCTGCTTGATAGGTCAAAATCGGTAAGATAGGGCCGAATAATTCCTCTTGCATCACGACATCATCCCACTGAACATCAGTTAAAAGTGTGGGCGAGATGTAGCGGTCATCTACATCTACTTGGCCACCATGTGTTATGGTTGCGTTGGTTTGTGCAAGCATCGTTGCTAACCGTTGTGTATGTCGAATCGTTGCCATCCGGCCATAGTCGGGACTTGATTGGGGTGTATCGCCATAAAAGGTGACAATCGCGGCCCGTAGTTCTTTTGTAAACGAGGAAGCAATGGCTGCATCAACAAGAAGGTAATCGGGCGCGACACAAGTCTGGCCAGTATTCAAAAATTTGCCCCAAGCTATTTTTTTGGCAGCTTCTTTCAGATTTGCAGAGGCGGTCACGATGGCAGGACTTTTGCCACCTAGTTCTAAAGTGACAGGCGTTAAGTGTTTGCTAGCAGCGGTCATAACAATTTTTCCTACTCGGGGACTACCGGTAAAAAATATATGATCAAAGCGTTGAGCTAAGAGGGTGGTCGTCTCTTCTACACCACCGGATAGGACAGCTATATATTCTTCAGCAAAAGTGGACGCTAGCATCTCTTGGACGACGGTCGCGACATGTGGCGTTAATTCGGAAGGCTTGATGACCGCAGTATTACCAGCTGCGATGGCACCTATTAATGGCTCAATCACGAGCTGAAAAGGATAATTAAACGGCCCGATGATTAACACCGTTCCATAAGGCTCAAACAGTGAATAACTTTTTGAACCAAATAAAAACAATGGATTGCCAGCTTTTTTAGGCTTCATCCAACGGCGCAAATGCTTTTTTGTCTCGCGAATGCTTTGAAGAACAAAGCCAATCTCAGTCGCATAGACTTCGAATTCAGACTTACGCAAATCTTGCCAGAAAGCCGCATAAAGATCTGTTTCGTAGCGATGGATTGCCTGCTCAAGTTTTGTCAATTGTTCCATACGAAAGGCAAGCGAACGAGTGGTATTGGTTTGGAAAAAAATACGTTGATTCTGAAGAATGCTTGGAATAGTCGTCATAATTGGTATCCTTTCAAGTAAATATCTAAATAACTAATTATTTGGTTATTTAAGAATAAAAAAATTTTGAGTTACTGTCAAAGAATACGTACAATAAAAAAACGAGACTGAGCATAACTCAATCTCGTAAAATAGTATTAAAATTATAAAGCTTTAGCAGCCTCAGCTACGCGGTCTAAGCCAGCAGCGATAATTTCTTGTGTTCTTGAAGGGTCTGCATTGTGACCTTCAATGATTACTTCTTCGATGATGTTCATGCCAAACATTGCACCGAATGTTTTTTGCATGTAAGATACAGCAGTTTCCATCGCAGCACCTTCACCAGAGTAGACACCGCCACGAGCATTAAGTAAGATTACTTCTTTACCAGCTTGTAGTTGGTTCATTGATCCATCTTCGTTGTATGAGAAAGTGTAACCAGCTTGGAAGATGTAGTCGATGAATGTATGCAAAGCAGCTGGAATTGTTAAGTTCCACATTGGGAAAGCAAAAACAACTACGTCTGCTTTAGAAAATTTATCTTGCACTACTTGGCGAACGTCCATTAATTTTTGTTCGTCGCTAGAGAAAGGTTCACCAGCAGCTAATTTACCAAATGCGTCAAATAATGTTTGACCGATATATGGCATTTCTTGTGCGTAGACATCAAATGTATCAACTTCAACTTTAGATGCATCCAAGTTTTCAACAAATTTATTGAACATTGCTGTTGAAACGCCGTCTGGACGGTTATTTGCTTTGACAACTAAAACGTTTTTCATAAATAATTTTCCACCTATTCTAAAATATTTTCATATGGGCGATTCCCACAAAAATATCATACACTATTTTAAAATGTCTTATAATAAATAAGTTCTTACTTTTGGATAGTTTTAAAAAAAGACAAAGCTTATAAAAAAGGAAAGATTCTTTACTCTTTTCTGTAACTATGATTCAATAAATAGGGAGAATGAATGAAAAAGGGAAATCTTGTATGAGAAAGAGTGAATTGCAATGCCGATCGTAAACCAACAAAATGAACAAGAAAAAGCTGCTTACCAATCATTCGTAGAGCAAGCAACTTACACAGCGATTACCCAAGACCCTCAATGGGCGCATGTAAAAGATAATTGGGAACCATTAGAAGTGTATTTAGAAGAAGATCAAAAGATTGTTGCGGCGATGTCTATCTTAATGATCGAACAAACAGAAGGACAAGTCTTTGCTTATGTATCAAAAGGTCCGGCAGTCAATGAGCAGTCACCACAAATTTTGGACCGACTAATTGCCGAGGCAGAAGCAACGTTAAGAGAAAAAAATGTGTTTTTATTACGGATGGATCCAGAGTGGGCGTATTCAGAAGAAGTCAGTGAAGCTTTTCGTGAAGCAGGCTATCATGTACGTAACCGTAACGTATCAGGTAAGGCGACGATTCAACCACGCTACACGATGCGCGTGGATTTACGCGCATTTTCATCAGATGAAGAACTGATGGCGTCCTTTTATGGTAAGACCCGTTACCGGATTCGTTATGCCTTAAAGAATGGTTTGACGTATCGATTAAGTGACAATCGTGATGATTTAGCCATTTTTTATGATTTGCACAAAAAGACGAGTGAGCGTCATGGTATTAGTTATCGACCATTTTCTTATTTTGAGCGCTTAGCTGACGCCTTCTTAGAGCGCGGGTTAATGCGAATTGTGATTGTAGAGGTCGATGGTAAGCCTGATGCAGCAGGTCTAGACTTTGCGTATGGCAACTATGTTTGGTACATGTACGCAGGCAGTACCCATGAAAATCAAGTATTAATGGCCCCTTACCTTGTAAACTGGGTGGGGATGCAGTGGGCATTAGCGTTAGGCAAAGAATTTTATGACCTAGGTGGCGTATTTGCACCAGACAACTCAGATAGCTTGTATCAATTTAAGTATATGTTTACTCGTCCGAATGGTGCGACAGAATACATCGGTGAAATTGATAAAGTCTATAATGAAGAATACTATCAAACATTTTTAAATAAATAAGTCAAGAACTCGGCCGAAGTGGGTCGAGTTTTTTTGTATTCTGCACCTTCTATACAACGCCTCGTTTCCTTGATAAAATAATATCGAGAGAAAACAAGGAGTGCGAAAAGATGATTAATGTGTTAGAAGTATTGGCGACCATGAACCCCAATCAAAAAGTAAACTATGATCGCGTGCTGCAAAAAATGATGCAAAAATGGCAAGATGAAAAGCGACGGCCAACTATTTTGTTGCATAGTTGTTGTGCGCCGTGTAGTACGTATACGCTAGAATACTTGGCTGATATTGCCGATATTACCATCTATTTTGCCAACAGTAATATCCATCCTCGTGCTGAGTACGAGCGCCGCAAAATTGTTCAAGAGGAATTCATCACAGCCTTTAATCAAAAAACTGGCAACCAAGTACGATTTTTAGCCGCACCGTATGAGCCAAATGTCTTTATTCAAATGGTCAAAGAAAAAGAACTCACGCAAGAACCAGAAGGCGGCAAACGCTGTACGGCATGCTTTCAAATGCGACTGGATATAGTAGCAAAAAAAGCAGCCGAAGAAGGATACGATTATTTTGGTTCAGCGTTGACTCTTTCACCGAAAAAGAACAGTCAACTCATTAATCAAATCGGGATTGATATTCAAGAATTTTTCGATACGAGTTATTTGCCGAGTGATTTCAAAAAAAATAATGGCTACAAACGATCGGTTGAAATGTGTAAAGAATACGATATCTACCGACAATGTTATTGTGGCTGTCTGTTTGCAGCACAACAACAAGGTGTCGACTTAAAAGAAATACAAAAAGAGGCGAGTGCATTTGTTAAGCGCCACCAGACGAAAGAAAAGGAGGGCTAGCATGCAGCTATTCGCGAAAGTCATCTTGTAGGTAGTAGGGAGTATTGTGGCTTTGCTATTATAGTTTGGCTAGCGTTTCAAGTGTTCCCTTATCCGAGCGCTTGGGTCATTTTCGTGATGTTTGACCAGCCAGTGGCCATCACGAATCAAAGCGAGCGAGCACGTACGAATATGCACTATGCCGCAACATTAGGGGGCATGGCCTTCTCAAATGCATTCTTAGGCATCAATCACTCATTGGCACACAAAACAGGTGGGGAGTTTGGATTGCCACATGGGTTGGTGATTACAATTGCGATGCAACATGTCACTCGGTTTAACGCAGCTTCAGGTAAAGTGAAGCGTAACCCGTATCCGCGTTATGAAGTATACCGTGCGTAAAAAGACTACGCAGACATCGCGCGCGCCTTGGATCACTTGGTTTATAACGATCGATGTACACCAGCGAATCCACGCCAGCCGGCATTGGCAGAAATTCGTCAGCTATTAATTGATCAATTCTAAAAAAGACGCTGAGATAGAAATAGTCAGCGACAAGCAAAAAGACCATAAAAACCAGAAGTTATTTCTCAAACTTTTGACTTTTATGGCTTTTTGTCGTGATAGTTCATTTCTGTTGTCACACTACTTTTTCTTTACTAATGTGGCAGCTTTTTGTTCTTTTTCTAGATGGTAGTAGGTAATCTCTGGTGCAACGCCTAAGCGCGCAGGGAGAGCAGTCATCCCAATTCCGGTATTGACTGAAAGCAAGGTCTGATCCGTCACAAGGTATAGGCCGTGTGTGTATTTCAGTGCACCGGTAGTTGTCTTCCGATAAAAAGGCAAGCGAATTTGGCCACCATGACTGTGCCCCGATAAGACCAAATCAAAGCGATGAATGGCGGGGATTTTTTCAATGCTGTCAGGTTCATGAGTCAAAAGCAAATGCCATTCTGCAAGAGTATCTTCAAAGTCGTAAGCAGGATGACCATATAAATCATCATCAAGACCGACAATGGTTAGTGAGATTTGTTCCGTTGAGAAAAAGAGTTGTTCGTTTGTCAAAACGGTAAAACCGGCTTTTTTTAATACTTCTTTGACGAAATACTGGCCATTATGATGGTAGTCATGGTTTCCTAGGATGGCGATCTTCCCCATGGGTGCGGGGATTTTTTGTAGTTTTTCGACTAAAGCTGCCGTTTTTTTGTGTGGCCATTTTCCGTAGTCGTCAATTAAGTCCCCAGTAAAAATGACCATATCAGGCTTTGTTTTCAAAAATTCTTTAATGATGCGATTCAGACGACGAGGAGCGTACCAGCTGGAAAAATGCAAGTCACTCAATTGGGCCAGTGTCAAGCTCGTCTTTCCTTGGTACAAATCCACTGCATCAGAGACATCTAATACAGTTTTTTTACTTTTACGAATAAAATAGTGTGTAGCAGTCAATCTTCCTGGCTCAATGATGACCATGTAAATCAATAGAAGCAGGGAAATTATCACACATGCATAGAGTAAATACATCAGCCAGGCATCCTTTACTTAGTTTCTGCTCTTAGCATAGTAGAATTTTTCGGAAAAAGCAATCACGCACTTCAAAAAAATAAACGAGTTATTTTTTGAAATGATACGATTTTTTACTAGCACGTTTTGCGACTTGACTTGAGCGGCTGAATCGAGGGAAAAAGCGTACCAAGCAATCAAATGGAAGTGACACAATGGACCAAACTAGGGCATGACTATTTGGATTTTTACGATAGAACCAGACCAGTAGACTATAAAAGAACAGAATACCGATTATAATCGTTCCGAATTTTTCCCATAGTGGAGGATAAGGTAAGGCTCGCTCAATTAAAAGACGCAAAAAGGGATAGGTGAAAAAGAATCCGGCAATTAGACCAAACCGCCAGTTACGAGCTAAAAAGAAAAGCTCATTGATGACAAAAAATAGGGAAAGCACCCATGCTAGCGGAGGAATCAAGCTAATCAAAAACGCAAAGATGGCACTGACGACAATCATCAAAGGGCCTTTAATAAAAGCGGCTAATAAGACAAAGCCGAGAATAAACAATAATTTGCCTGAAATTGGGACAAAACATAGCACGCCGAAAAGAGCAATCAAGACCCAGTGACTCCAAGACTGTTGGCTTTCAGATGGGTTTTTAGGTGTACGCAAAATTGAGGATAGTGAATGCAACATAGCAAGTCTCCTTTCAAGTTACCATTAGTATACGCTGTGAAGCGACAATTGAACTCGGACGCAAGACGGAAATTTTCAAAAGTTTTGAGTGAATCGTTCCCGTTCACTTGGAAAATATGCTATTGTAAGCATGAAGATGAGGAGGAGAGCCACACATGATTTTTGATACACACACTCATTTAAATGCAGAACAATTTCAAGCAGATATACCTGAGACAATCGCGCGTGCCACTGATTTAGGTGTCACCGAGATGGCGGTGGTGGGGTTTGACACTCCGACGATAGCCAAATCACTCGCATTAAGCCAACAATATGACCATATCTATAGTATTATCGGCTGGCATCCGACTGAAGCCGGCTCCTATACAAATGAAATCGAGCAAGACTTGCGTGAGAAGCTGACTGGCCCCAAAGTTGTCGGGTTAGGTGAGATTGGCTTAGATTATTATTGGATGGAAGACCCTAAGGAAGTGCAAGAAGCCGTCTTTCGCCGTCAAGTAGCGTTAGCAAAAGAAGTTAACTTACCCATTAGCATTCATACCCGTGACGCGATGGAGGACACCTATCGGATTCTAAAAGAGGAAGGCGTACCTGTACGAGGCGGTATTATGCATAGCTTTAGTGGCGATGCTACGTGGGCGGAGAGATTTTTGGCATTGGGTATGCATCTTTCCTTTAGTGGCGTGGTGACATTTAAAAAAGCAACCGCTGTCCAAGCAGCTGCTCAAATCGTGCCACTCGATCGACTACTGGTCGAAACGGATGCACCTTATTTAGCACCCGTTCCATATCGAGGCAAGCGCAATGAACCTGGCTACACGCGCTACGTAGTCGAAAAAATTGCTGAATTACGCGAAATGACCGTCGAACAAGTCGCAGCACAAACGACAGAAAATGCTCATCGATTGTTTCGGATTGGAGCATTTGCATGAGCCAAAAGAAAGAACGTATCGCCGAAATAGTTGTCGTGGAAGGCAAGGATGATACGAGACGATTGCAAGAAGTACTTGATGTTGATACCATTGAGACGATTGGCTCAGCAATCAATGAGGATATTCTTGCTCGGATTGCTCACGCACAGGAGACTCGTGGCGTGATCGTCTTTACAGATCCTGATTATTCAGGAGAGAAGATTCGTAAAACCATCATGGCGGACATACCGGATGCCAAGCATGCTTTCTTGCCACGTGCGCAAGCTGTGCCCAAGCGCAAGGGGATGAGTTTAGGGGTGGAGCATGCAAGTGATGAAGCCATCTTAGCTGCGCTTCATAAAGTAGTGACCCCAGTCCTAACAGAAGATGACTACCAACCAATAGACCGCCAAGTCTTGATGCGTTATGGACTATTGGCAGGACCACAGGCGAAGCATCGCCGCGAAGTCTTAGGCGATGAGCTGAGAATTGGGTATACAAATGGCAAACAATTAGAGAAGCGCCTAGCAATGTTTCGTATTGATGAGCAAACATTGGCTGACGCAATGAAACAAGTGGAGGAAAACAGTTGAAAGAACAACGAGACATCGCAACACCATCAAGAACCAGAGAAATCTTAGCCAAGCATGGCTTTACGTTTAAAAAGAGTCTAGGTCAAAACTTTTTGACAGACCCAAATATTTTACGAAACATTGTCGCAGCTGGGGATATTGACCAAGACACCAACGTCATCGAAGTCGGCCCTGGAATTGGCGCACTGACGGAATATTTGGCACGAGCAGCACATCAGGTCGTGGCCTTTGAGATAGATGATCGCTTATTACCAGTCTTAGCAGACACGTTGTCGCCATATGATAATGTATCAGTGATTCATCAAGACATTTTACAAGCACGGATTGATCACGTCTTACAAGAGCAATTTACCAATGATGGTCGACCGGTAAAAGTCGTAGCGAACTTACCTTATTACATTACGACTCCGATTATGATGCACTTTTTGGATTCAAAAGTAGAAATTGCTGAAATGATTGTAATGATGCAAAAAGAAGTGGCTGACCGCATTTCAGCCAAACCAGGCACCAAAGCATACGGCTCTTTGTCGATTGCGGTGCAGTACTATATGGAAGCAAGTGTAGCATTTATTGTACCGAAGACTGTATTCGTGCCACAGCCGAACGTCGACTCAGCAATTCTAAAGCTCACTAGACGCCCACAGCCTGCTGTCGATGTGATCAATGAAAAAGCCTTCTTTGGCTTAACCAAAGCGGCCTTTTTGCAACGACGCAAAACATTTTGGAATAATTTGCAAAGTTACTACGGGAAAGACGAAGCGACCAAAGCTTGGCTGCAACAAAGTCTTAAAGAGGCGGAGATTGATCCTATCCGCCGTGGAGAAACGCTTAGCTTAGAGGAGTTCGCTCGTTTGAGTAATGTGATGGAAGCGAATAAAAAATAGAAAGAATTGGAAAGAATCAAGCAATTGATTCTTTCTTTTTTAATGTGTCTTGACACCTCACGATATTCCCACTACAATACAAGTATCAAACGTGTCTTGACACATTAAGGGGAAACGAGCATGAAAACAACGAAAGTACGTCAACTTACCATATCTGCACTACTTATTGCCATGGGGATTCTTATTCCGATGGTAATGCCAAAGATTGTCATTGGTCCAGCTTCTTTTACACTTGCTAGCCATGTGCCACTAATGATTGCGATGTTTTTTTCACCAGGGATGGCTGTAGCCGTTGCGATCGGTACCGCATTTGGGTTTTTAATGACGACACCATTTATTATTGCGATGAGAGCATTGTCGCATCTGGTCTTTGCCGTTTTAGGGGCGGTGTATTTAAAGAAGCATCCGGAAATTGTGCTACACAAAGGAGCTTTTCAAGTCTATAATCTGGTCATTGCCTTGATTCATACATTGATTGAGATATCTGTCGTATGGCTCTTTTTTGCGACTGGCAATGCCGCTGGAACGACAGTGGATGGAAATTTCTATGTCTTCTTATTTGGATTGATGGGTGTCGGAGGCGTGATTCATAGTTTTGTCGATTACAACCTGGCATTACTTGTGGTGACCACTATTAGCAAGGGAGTCGCCATTCCCGTCTTTCAAAAAGCCCAACTCAAGCAACCAACGACTTATCATGACTAAGGCATAGCTAGTCGCCTCAGACGTTTCTCCTGTTTTTTTGGTATACTAAAGAAAATGGAGTAACAAGAGGAGAAATAATATGTATCAACTAATTACCGATGCGTGCTGCGATGTGCCAGCTGACGTATTAAACAAACTCAATGTAGCATATATTCCGATGACATTAGACCTAGATGGCAAGCAATATGATGATGACTTAGGACAGACCTTTGATTACCAATGGTTTTTAGAGTGCTTAAAGGAAAACAAACAGCCAACAACTTCACAAATCAATGTTGGACAGTATCTCTCTTATTTTAAACCTTATGCACAACAACAAATACCACTGCTTTATGTTGCTTTTTCTTCCGGCTTGAGTGGATCGTTTAGCAGTGCTTTGCAAGCAGTCGAGATTGTGAAGGAAGACTATCCGCATGCCGAGATTTATTGTGTGGATACAAAAGGCGCAAGTTTAGGTGAGGGGCTGCTTGTCATTCAAGCAGCCGCCATGCAGCAAGCCAATCACTCACTTCAAGAGGTGGTGGCTTGGCTTGAAACGTACAAGGAGCATGTCCGTTCTTGGGTTACCGTTGATGATTTGGGTCATTTGGAACGTGGTGGTCGTATCTCTAAGACAGCAGCCGCAATTGGCGGATTGTTAAATATTAAACCGATTATCCACGTCGATACAGAAGGAAAATTACAGACAATCGGTAAGGCGCGTGGTCGCATGAAAGCTCTGAAGACGATTCTTGATGCGACAGAAAAAGAGTTTGACCTTACTATTTTGAATCAACTCTATTTGGCGCACAGTGGCGATGAAGAGAGTGTGAGCTATGTACTCGAGCAACTCGCCCAACGCTTACCAGATACCCCTGTTGAGCACTTTCCACTTGGTCCGACGATAGCCAGTCATACTGGCTATGGCTGCATTGCGTTATTTTCGATGGGCAAGACAGCAAGATAAGTTGTATCAACAAGTGTACTGTGGTATAGTGAGCCCGTGGGTTTCCCACAAATAAAATCAGAGTAGAAAATAAAGCGTCAAGTGCTGGAAAGATGGGATGTTGCTTTCTGGACGAAGGAATTCGCTTCCGCGGTTTTATTTTCGCATTCGCTGCATATTTGATGTAGCAACTCTTAAAGGAGATGCTTCGTATGAAACAAAAAATAACCACGCGCATGATTGCCACGATGGGGCTATTAGTAGCTCTGCAAGTGGTCCTTTCCCAAGTGTTAGGGATTGAAACACAGTACCTACGTTTATCCTTTTCATTTGTGCCCACGATTATCATGGGCATGCTGTTCGGTCCATTATGGGCAGGCATTGGGTGCGTATTGGCTGATTTTCTGGGGATGGCGCTATTTCCAAAAGCGGCTTTCTTTTTTGGTTTCACCATTAATGCATTTATTGGTGGGCTAATCTACGGTTATTTCTTCTACAAAAAAGAAATTTCTTGGAAAAATGCCATTGGTTGCGCCTTAGCAACAACGATAGTAATCAGCCTCATTTTAACACCAATCTGGTTATCCATGATGTACAACCAACCACTTTTTAGTTGGGTGATTTGGGCACCAAGACTGATCAAAACAGTCATTATGTTGCCAATCCAAGCCATCTTAAACTACATGGTCGGTCGCATGGTACCCTTGCAGAAACTCATCAAACGCGTATCAGTATAAATCCTAAAAACATGCATCCTCTCCTGTTACATCCGCAGGAAAGGGTGCTTTATTTTCGCAAAAAAGTGCATTAAGAAAAACGTTTCTATTGATTAATAGAACAAAAAATGAAAAAAACTAAAAGAAACCGTTTGCTTTTTCTATGTATACGCGTTATACTTCTTTTTGTAGAAACGTTTCACTAAAATTAGGGAGGAACATAAGAATGAAGTTTAGTAAAAAAATTGCCTTATTGGGTGCGAGTGCCTTGTTTTCGTTGGGTGTGTTAGCGGCTTGTGGAAACAATTCAAAAAGCGACAGTGAAAGCAAAGAATTGACGTTTTGGTACATGGGCGATGGCGATCAAGGGATTAAGCCAATCATTGATGATTTTACAAAAGAGACAGGAATTAAAGTAAAAATTCAAAGTATTCCATGGAGTTCATCAAGAGACAAATTATTAACAGCAGTTGCCTCAAAAAGTGGTCCTGACGTGGTACAAATGGGGACATCTTATATGAGTGAATTTGTCGATGCTGGGGCATTAGTGGATCTTTCAGACAAAATCAAAGACAACGATGTGTTAAAGACAAGTAATTTCTTTGATGGTTCTGTGGCCACTACTGAATTTGATGGTAAGTACTATGCTGTGCCATGGTATACCGAAACGCGGGCACTATACTATCGTTCTGATTTATTGAAATCGGTTGGTTACAATGAAGCTCCTAAGACATGGGAAGAACTAGCTGATGCAGCGAAAAAACTAGCCGCACGTGGGGAAGGAAAATATGGATTTAACGTTGATGCTGCCGAACCGACTTTTGGATTTATGTTTGCTCGTCAAAATGGTTCAGAACTCTTTAGCAAAAAGAATGAACCCCTATTCAATAAACCCGCAATGGTGGATGCAGTCAAATACCTTGATAGCATGATTAAAGATGGTTCTGCACCAAGCACCAACTTAGGCTTGGATATTGGTCAAAGTTTTGGTGGTGAAGGGATTGTTCCAATGTTTATTAGTGGACCTTGGATGATTAATTCAATCAAAGATGCTGCGCCTGATATTGATGGAAAATGGAATGTAGCGGAATTACCTTCAGGAAAAGATGGAAACACTTCTATTACCGGTGGAGCAAACTTAGCTGTCTTTAGTAGTTCGAAGAAACAAGATGATGCAGTTAAATTGATTGAGTTTTTATCAAAACCAGATAATCAAACCAAATTCTTCGAAAGTACCAACTCATTACCAACGAACAAAGATGCTTGGAAAAATGATACGTTTACAAGCAACAAAATGATTTCAGTATTCGGAAAACAATTGGAAAATTCGCAACCAGTTCCTGCTTTAAAACAATGGGATGAAATTGCCCAAAACTATTTAAAACAATGGGAACAAATTGTTTCGAATGGAAAAGATGTCCAAAAAGCAATGGATGAATTAAATACCGAAACCGAAACACTTTTGAAAAAATAAAAAATGAAGCTTGACAGTTTGCAAGCGATGCATTGGCAATAATTATTCCGAACAATCAATCATTGCAAGTCAATGGTTGGTTGTTCGGATCGTTATGTTTGCATCTTATTTGAAAAAGCGAACGTTTCTTTGTTTGTTACCCATATGGAGGAGGAACAACCCATGAAAAAAACCAAAGCACCTTATTTTTTCATTGCGCCAGCCGTGATTTTATTATTGATTTTTTCAATCATCCCTATTTTTCTTGCATTAATCATTAGTTTTACTGATATGAGTCTAGCAGGGTTGGCGGATTATTCACGAATCAAATTCGTCGGTCTGGAAAATTACATAAATATTTTTAGTGACAAAACATTTGGTCAAGCAATTTTTAATACAGGGTACTACGTTGTGATTGGCGTACCTCTAGTTATTCTTATCTCATTGGCTTTGGCAATCATGATTAATTTTGGCGAAAATAAATTCTTTCAATTTATGCGTTTGGTCTTTTATAGCCCATCCATTACCAATACTGTAGCCATTGCAGTGGTCTGGATGTATTTATACAATCCAACAATTGGGTTGTTGAATCACCTGCTATCCTATTTAAATATTGGCCCAATTCTCTGGCTGACCGATGCAGGAACAGCTAAAATTTCCCTCATCATTATTGCTGTTTGGAAAGCAATTGGCTTGAATATGTTGATTTTTTTAGCAGCTATCCAGGGAATTCCAAAAGTTTATTATGAAGCGGCTGAAATAGATGGAGCCAATAAATGGTACCAAATTACACGAATCACGATTCCATTGTTACGCTTTTCGATCTTTTTCGTGACAGTGACCACGTTAATCGGTTGGTTCCAATTTTTCGAAGAACCTTTTGTTATGACGAAAGGTGGACCATTAGATAGTACGCTCTCAGTTGCTTTATTCATCTATCAAAATGGTTTCCAATATAGTAAATTTGGTTACGCTGCAGCGGGATCATTCGTCCTGTTTATCGCTATTATCATAGTGACAAGCATTCAAATGAAGCTACAAACACGTCAAAAAGACAGTGGAATGTAAGGAGGATACAACATGAGTTATCAAAAATCACAGATGAGTTTTAAAGTATTTATCGGAGTGATGCTAGCTGTCTTAGGAATTTTAACTTTTTTTCCGTTCTTATGGATGATTTTTTCTTCCTTGAAGACCAATGCGGAAATTAGTCAAATGGTGCCGACGTTGCTACCTAAAAATCCAACCTTGAATAACTTTAAAGAATTATTCGAACGGCTAAATTTTGGCATCTATTTAAAAAATACCTTGATTGTTACGCTGTTTTCCTTTTTGGGTCTATTTTTAAATGCAATGGCAGGTTATGGTTTTTCAAAATATGATTTTAAAGGGAAACATGGCTTATTTTTACTTGTCTTAGCCACTATGATGATTCCTGGTCAAGTGACGATGATTCCAGTGTATTTGATTTTAAACAGTGTCGGTTTAACCAATACCTTGATGGGAATTGTGTTACCGGGCTTAGCGGGTGCGTTTGGTATATTTCTTTTTCGTCAATTTATGAGCACGATTTCGGATGAATTGTTGGAAGCCGCTCGCTTAGATGGTGCGAATGAATGGTATATTTTCTTTCGAATTGTGCTACCGTTGACGCGACCAATTTTGGCCGTTCAGGGTATTCTGACCTTTATCGGCGGCTGGAATTCGTTCCTATGGCCATTAATTATCGCCAATGATGAAAAGTATTACACCTTGTCGGTAGGTCTCCAATTATTACAAGGCCAACATGGGACAGATTACTCCCTTCAAATGGCAGGAGCAACATTTATGGTCGTGCCAATCTTGATTATTTTCATGATTTTCCAAAAATATATTTTACAAGGTTTCAACGTTTCAGGAATCAAATAAGTGCGAAGAAAAGAGTGAAGGAATGGAAGCAGAAAAACTAAACGAACTATTGCGTCAAATGACGTTAGAAGAAAAAGTCGATCAATTGTTACAATTGGCTGCCGATTTCTATTCAGAAAAAGCTGAGGCTAAAACGGGTCCCATGGCGGATTTGGCGATTTCAGACACCACGGTGAATCAGGCAGGAACAACGCTAGGCGTTTCTGGAGCGAAAGAAGCCATTCGAGTTCAAACCAATTATATGAAAAAAAATCGTCTGGGCATTCCCACCCTTCTGATGGCCGACATTATTCATGGTTTTCGAACCATTTTTCCAATTCCATTGGCACTTGGAAGTAGTTGGAGCTTAGCAGCGGCCGAAAGAATGGCAAGTGTTTCAGCGAAAGAAGCAGCGGTCTCTGGCTTACATGTGACGTTTTCACCCATGGTAGATCTAGTACGCGATCCTCGCTGGGGACGTGTGATGGAGTCAACAGGAGAAGATGCCTTTTTAAATGCCCGCTTTGCAGAGGCGTTTGTCAAAGGTTATCAAGGAACAGATTTAGCCAATGATTTCTTCCGTGTTGCGGCTTGTGTCAAACATTTTGCAGCTTACGGTGCGGCAATTGCCGGTCGGGATTACAATACGGTGAATATGTCTGAGCGCCAACTACGTGATCAATATTTACCTGGTTATAAGGCTGCCTTAGAAGCTGGAGCAAAACTAGTCATGACTTCTTTCAATACAGTGGATGGGATTCCAGCCACAGGAAATGAATGGTTGTCTAAACAAGTTTTGCGTAACGAATTTGGATTTGATGGGGTAGTTATTTCTGATTGGGGTGCTGTGAAGGAAATGATTCCACATGGGGTGGCTGCTAATGAAAAAGAAGCGGCACAATTGGCGATGAATGCAACCGTTGATATCGAAATGATGACCACTTGTTATAGTCATTATTTAGCAGAATTGATTGCTGAAGGAAAGATTAAGGAAGCACAGTTAGACGAGGCGGTCTTACGTATTTTGACATTGAAAAATGAATTAGGCCTATTTGAACATCCCTTCAGAGGAGCGAATGAAGAGCTAGAAGCGCAACATGTGCTGTCAAAAGAACATCGTCAGGCTGCTCGTGAAGTCGCGCAACAATCCATTGTATTGTTGAAAAATGAGCAAGAAGTATTGCCATTAAAACCAGAGTTGACGATCGGCATCGTCGGTCCGGCCGCTTCTTCGCAAGACATTCTAGGAGCGTGGTCTTGGCAAGGAAGACAAGCAGAAGCTACTTCGCTTACAGTAGGTGCGCGTCATTATAGCAAACAATTGCATATTGCCAAAGAACCATGTGACTATTTCCAACCAAGTGAAGTGGCACTTGAAGAAGCAACACACATCGCTCGAAGCGTTGATGTGGTGATTTTGGCATTAGGTGAAGCAGAATGGATGAGTGGCGAAGCAGCAAGTCGCAGTGACATTCGCCTGCCAGAAGGTCAACTACAGCTCTTTGATGCCATTCGATCGGTGGCCAAAAAACTTGTGGTGACATTGTACAATGGAAGACCGTTAGATTTAGAAGCGATTCAGGCGGCTGATGCCATTGTTGAAGCGTGGTTTCCTGGAACAGAAGGGGGCCAAGCCTTAGCCGATATCCTTTGGGGAGCAGTGAACCCATCTGCGCGTTTAAGCATGTCATTTCCAACAACAGTCGGGCAAGTACCGATTTATTACAATGTGGAAAATACTGGTCGTCCCTATGAATCAAACCCAGATGAAAAATATGTCTCCAAATATTTAGATACATCTAACTATGCGCGGTATCCATTTGGATATGGATTAAGCTACGGTACGGTTCGTTATCAAAAGCTGCAATTGTCTAGTACCGAGCTAAGCGCGGGCCAATCACTTCGGGCATCTATAGATGTTGTCAATGAATCTACCTATGAACGGACAGAAACAGTCCAATTGTATCTTCGGGATGTTGTGGCAATGGTCGCACGCCCAATCAAAGAACTAAAAGGCTTTAAACAAATTCAATTGCAAGCACATGAGACGAAAACCGTTTCATTTGAAGTGACCGAAGCGTTGTTACGCTATGTGCATCCGAATCAGCAATGGGGCAGTGATCCAGGTGAATTCGAATTATGGATTGGGCCTAACAGTGCGACGGGAGTAAATACTACATTTCAACTCGTATAAAGAAACTATTTCGAAAGAAGGTTTGCCAAACAACTATGATTACATTACATTCTAAGCAACTAACGGCTTCATTTTTAGAAACCGGGGAACTTTATCAACTGACAAATGGTGCCATCATGGTAAATCAACTCCATGGGAATCCCCTTGATGGCAGCATCACGCAACTATATTTACGAGTGAAAACGACCCATCAAACAGCTGTTGCACCACTAATTGGTAGTACAGCCAATAGCGTGTTTCATCGATTTATCGATCGATGTGTTTGGTCAGGTATATTCGCCGGAGTAACTTATCAAGTAACGTTCCAATTGGGAGAAGAAAATCAATGGTATTGGACCGTCGAATTTTCAGGAAATGGGGAAGAAGTAACCCTTTTCGCTGGGCATGATTTGGGCAATGCGCTAGTAGGAGCTGTTAAAGCGAATGAAGCCTACGTTTCCCAATATGTTGATCATTTTGTAACCAAGGAAGATGAGCATATCACGATTACCTCACGTCAAAATCAACCACAAAACAATCAGTTTCCAGTGGTTGAGTTAGGAAGCTTTGCTCCGCTCGTTGGTTATGCGACAGATGGGTATCAATTTTTTGGGAAAACTTACAAAAAAACGAATAAACCAGAAGCTCTGCAACAGGAAATTCTTCCAAACGAAGTCTATCAATATGAATTTGCCTATATTGCGTTGCAAACCAAAGCAATCAAAGCAACTGCTGAAAATCAAACAGTGGTCTTCTATGGTGTAGCAATTGCCAATCATCCGACTGCAGTGACGCAACCAATTGCATCGTTGACGCATGTAGCACAAGATTACGCATCGGCGAATGAGAAAAAAGAAACCGCCCAAATAGCTCAATTAACAATGGTTCATACACTAGGTGCACCAATTGTCGGACGTCCGTTTACCGAACAGGAGTTGTGTGAACGATTCCCAGAACAAGAACAAGTGGAAAAAGTGGGGAATACCACCTATTCATTCTTCACCAAAAACAATCGCCATGTAGTGGTGCAAGCCAAAGAATGCGAGATGGAACGGGCAACTGGCCATATTCTTTTAGGAGGATTAGATCTGGAAGTTGCACATCCTGTGATGAGCACCACCCTTTATATGTATGGGATTTTTAATTCCCAAATTGTTTTAGGCAATACATCCATGAATAAATTGCTCTCAAATAGTCGCAACGCGCTAAATGTATTGAAACAATCGGGTCAACGAATCTATCTGCAAGAACAAGAAAAATGGTCATTGTTGACCATGCCATCTGCATTTGAAATGGGCTTAAACTCTGGAACTTGGTATTATCAATTGGCAGATGACTGTTTGATTGTAACGACCTATAGTCGGCGAGATAGCCATGAAATTATCACCACCATTCATTCCGAACAAGGCAAACGCTATAATTTCGCAGTGACTAACCAATTTTTAATGAATGCTGACGATGAACACCCAACCTATAATCAGCATGTAAACGGTCAGAAAGTAACGCTGACACCTACAGAAGAATCAGCAATTTACGCAATTTATCCGGAGTTAACCTATCAACTCACCCTAGACAAACCCTTTCGATTAACGAATGAATCGTTATTTGGCTGTCTAGCGGAGCAACCATTTTTAACGACCTTTGTGGTAGAAAATCAAAGTCAGTTGGCTCTGTCAATTAAAGGTCGCTTGCATTCATCAGAATCATTGCTATTGACAGAAAGCCTGACGATTAATGAGGAAGAGCAAGCTTTTGGAGAAGCATTTGATACGTTAACCAACCAGTTTCATTTAACACATCCTCAGGTGGATGTTACGAGTATGAACCAATTAATTCGCTGGTATACGCACAATATGCTTGTTCATTACTTGTCTCCACATGGACTAGAGCAATATGGGGGAGCCGCATGGGGAACCCGTGACGTATCACAAGGCCCAACCGAATTTTTCTTGGCAATGAACCAATACGATGTCGTTGAATCAATTATCACCCATATTTTTGAAAATCAATTTGAAGATGACGGCAATTGGCCACAATGGTTTATGTTTGATGGCTACGAAAAACAAAAAGCTGATGAAAGTCACGGCGATGTGATTGTCTGGCCAATGAAAGTGGTCACAGATTATCTGGAAAAATCTGGAAACTTTAGTATACTTAAGAAAAAGATACCTTATACGGACCGCAAAACTTTTGCAAAAACAACCCAAACAGCGACTTTGTTTGAACACCTAAAAAAAGAAATCCACTATATCCAGACCCATTTTCTAAAAGGAACGTATCTATCTTGTTACGGCGATGGCGATTGGGATGACACGTTGCAACCCTATGATAGTCGCCTGAAAAAGAATATGGCTAGCACATGGACAGTTGCCTTAACGTATCAAGTAATCAATAAATTAGGAAACTTGTTGAAACCAACAGATCAATCCTTCGCAACTGAACTACTGACGCTTGCGCAAAAAATCCAAGCTGATTTCAATAAGTACATGCTAAGTGCTGGAACGTTGCCAGGATTCGTTTACATGGATTCACCTGAAAAAGTCGAGTGGATGATTCATCCTACCGATCAGAAAACAGGGATTCATTATCGCCTGTTGCCAATGACGCGAAGTATGATTGCCGAATTACTTTCACCAGAACAAATGCAAGAACATTTGGCTATTATCAAAAAACAATTGTTCTTTCCAGATGGCGTACGTTTAATGAATCGCCCCGCACATTACCAAGGTGGGGTTAGCGTGCATTTCAAACGGGCCGAACAAGCTGCAAACTTCGGTCGTGAAATTGGATTGCAATATGTCCATGCACACATTCGTTTTTCAGAAGCCATGGCTAAGATTGGTGAAAAGAATGAGACATGGAAAGCACTCAATACCATCAACCCTATTCAATTGCAGACGCGTGTGCCGAATGCATCGTTACGCCAAGCAAATGCCTATTTTAGCAGTTCAGATGGTGATTTCCCCACTCGTTATGCTGCCCAAGAGCAATTTGATAAATTGAAAACAGGGGCAGTTAATGTTAAGGGAGGTTGGCGTATTTATTCAAGCGGACCCGGAATTTATGTCAATCAATTGATTTCGGCTATTTTAGGAATTCGGGCCTTCCATGATCGATATGTATTTGATCCGGTCTTACCAGATGAACTCGATGGATTAAGCTGTGCATTTCAATTGAACAAAACACCAGTTGAAATTGTCTTCCACTTAAATCAAACAGAACGGAAAGTATGTCTGGATGGCGTTGAGTTACCATTTGAGGAAGAAGCCAACCGGTACCGCCCAGGTGGATTAGTCATCCAAGCAAATGCAGTTCATTCAAGACTTCATGAGGGAAGTCGGATTGATGTGTATAGTCAATAAAAAAGGAAAGGAGAAGCCATGGTAGGAATTAAAGACATTGCCAAAGCAGCAGGAGTATCGATTTCAACCGTATCCTATGCATTAAATGGCAATCCCAAAATCACGGATGAAACACGCGCAAAAATTATGAAGCTAGCTGAGGAAATGAACTACGTACCCAACATGGCTGCTCGTACCTTAAAACGGCAACAAACCAATATTATTGGTGTTTATTTGACGGATTATGCAGGGAGCTTTTATGGAGAACTGTTAGATGGCATCAAACGCGGTCTTGAATTTCACGGCTATGAGATGATTGTCTGTAGTGGCAAAAAGTCACAACTATTTATTCCCGAAAAAATGGTCGATGGCGCGATTGTTCTCGATTGGACATTTGATAGTGAGCAAATTTTACAATTTGCCCATCGTGGGCATAAGCTCGTTGTGCTCGATCGCGAAATTGAACACGCCAATATTCGGAAAGTCTTATTAGATAATGCGGGTGGGACCAGTTTGGCAATCGAACAATTTGCCAAGTTGCGCCCAGAAAAGCTGTACCTTATTTCCGGTCCAACCAAAGGCTATGATAGTCAAAAAAGGTTGGTTACAAGTGAAAAAGAATTGAACCTATACACGATTCCTTATGAAATTATTGCTGGGAACTTTACAGAATCATCAGGATATGAGGCTGGTGAAAAAATTATGAAACAACAACCGCAATTCCCAATCCACATTTTCTCATTTAACGATGAAATGGCCGTTGGATTGTATAAATATTTTAAAGGGACCAATCTAAAAATTGGCAAAGATGTGTCCATCATCGGTTTTGATAATATCGAAATTGGCAAGTATTTGCGCCCACCATTAGCCACTATTTCCTATTCAAAACACCGTTGGGGCATGTTAGCAGCCAAAAAAGTGGTTCAATTACTTCAGGATGAGCCAACCGAATCGGAATTAATTTATACCACCTTTGTCCGTCGAGATTCATTTTTAGGAAAAGAGGGATAGTGATGGCTATCAGTCGGATGAATTTTCGCTCCGAAGTATTAGGCAAAGGAACAGCGGTTACTGTCTATTTGCCAGACGAAAAACAAGCAAAGATGCCTGTGCTCTATCTTCTTCATGGGAAGTCAGATGATTGCAATTCTTGGCTAAATGCCACCTCTCTTGAGCGCTACGCTAGCCAGTACCCATTTTGCATTGTCATGCCTCAAGTTGAATTGAGTTATTACACGGATATGGTTTATGGTGACCGTTACTGGACCTTTCTTACGGAAGAGCTTCCCAATAAAATGCACCAATGGTTTCAATTAAAAACAGAGGCGAATCAACATTTTTTAGCTGGCCTATCCATGGGCGGGTATGGCGCCTTTAAATGGGCGCTACGAAAACCAAATGAATTTCGGGCAGTGGCTTCATTATCAGGCGCACTGGATGTGGTATCGTTATGGGAAAAAGATGCTCAAAGAGACCATGAATTTTCATTAATTTTTGGTACGAAGACAGCTCTCAAGCAGAGTAACAATGATTTGCTATTCTTGTTAGACAGACAAACTTGCAATCAAACCGCCTTTTTCCAATATTGTGGAACGGAAGACTTTCTTTACACAGAAAACCAAATGTTTCGAAATCAAGCACAACAAGCATTGGAAAACTATGTCTACCAAGAAGGCCCAGGAGACCATACTTGGGAATACTGGGATGCAACGATTCAAGAAGTATTACGACAGTTTTTTCGATTGCTTAACGAGTAATCCCCACCCTTAAGAGAAAAATAAACTGACAAGTATGCAATGAACAAGAAAAATTGTTCGTTGCATGCTTTTTGTATCTAAGGGAATTCACTATATTTTACGAACTTGGTGAAACCCAATTGAATTGTTGCAAGAAGCGTTCTATTCTTAACTTGTGAATAAAATCATTATCTAGCTGTCGTTAGTAAGCAACCAGATAAGATTTGGGAGCAAAGAAAGGCTGTGTCGTGAATGTCTGAGCAAAAAATTCCTTCTGTTTCAACAACGAGTCAAAACAAACTAGAAAGTCGCAGTGTCAAAGGAATGGGAACGGTTATTACCTTAACTGTTTATTGCAAAGAACCGAAAGCTATCCTCGGTTGGTTGGAAAAGAAACTAAAAGAATATGAACAACGATTTAGTGCCAATGATGACCATTCCGAACTAATGGCTATCAATCGAGCAGCTGGACAAACTGCTGTCAAAGTTCACCCAGAACTATTTGAGCTTATTCAAATAGGTAAGGAACAAAGTATAGCAGCACCTGATTTATTAAATATCGCGATTGGCCCGTTGATTCAGACGTGGCGGATAGGGTTTCAAGATGCCCATGTACCATCAAAAGAACAAATTACGCGAGCGTTGTCCTTAATTGATCCTTTAGCAATTGAATTGAATGCGGCACAACAAAGCGTTTTTTTAAGAAAAAAGGGCATGAGAATTGATTTGGGAGCATTGGCAAAAGGATACATTGCCGACTGTTTGGTTTCCGAACTAAAAAGAAAACAAGTAAAAGCGGGGTTAATAAATTTAGGTGGCAATGTCGTTGTGTTTGGTCCTTGCCCATTACATGCAGATGGCCTTTGGAAAATTGGAATCCGTGATCCAAAAGGAAAGCGAGAGGAATGCCTAACCATTCTGAACTGTTCAGAAGGTTCTGTGGTAACCTCAGGCATTTACGAACGAGTCTTGACACTTGCTGGCCATCGCTATACCCATATTTTTGATAGTCGAACAGGGTATCCTGTTGAAACGGATATTGATAGTTTGACGATTGTAACGAAACAATCCCTTATGGGGGAAATTTGGACTACCCGTCTCTTTGGCTATCGTGCCGAAAAAATCCAACAGATTATGCAACAAAAAAATTTGGAAGGAGTGATTGTTAAGCAAAATGGTCAAGTTTGGCTGTCAAGTGGAGCAAAGTGTGCACAAAGCGCAATCAATTGAGAGGGAACATTTTTGTTAAATGCAGAAGAACAAGTGAAGAAAGGATGAAAAAAATGTATAACTTTATTGGAATTGTAGGAACGAATTCAGAACAATCAACAAATCGGACATTATTACAGTTTATGCAAAAACATTTTAAAAAAGACGCCAAAATTGAACTTCTTGAAATTGGTGACCTACCGATGTTTAATAAACCCAGTGATAAGAAAATACCAGCAAGAGCAACTGAATTAGCTACCAAAATTGACCAAGCAGATGGCATTATCATTAGCACACCGGAGTACGATCATGCAGTACCCGCCGTTTTGGTCAATGCTCTTCACTGGTTATCTTATGGCGTATTCCCATTTGTCGATCAACCAGTCATGATTACGGGTGCATCCTATGGTACATTGGGTTCATCTCGGGCTCAGGCACAATTACGGCAAATCTTAGATTCACCTGAATTAAAGGCACGTATTATGCCTAGCTCTGATTATTTGTTAGCTCATTCGCTCCAAGCCTTTGATCAAGAAGGAAATTTGATTCATTCGGACGACCTTGCACGTTTAGATGAATTATTTGATGATTTCTTAACATTTGTTTCAATTACACAACAGATGCACTTGAATCGAGAAGATCATAAGAAAAAAGCAGCCCGCTTTAATTGGGACAAATTAAACTAAATTGTGAGATGTAATGCGAAACTAGCTGCTCACTTTGAATGACACAACGAATTAAGATAATAAAGGAGAAAAATCACATGAAACTAATTGGAATCGTCGGCTCTTGTGCCGAACAATCATATAATCGGCTGCTCTTGCAATATATTCAACGTCATTATCGAAGCACGTTCCATATGGAATTAGTAGAAGTGAACGAGTTGCCGATGTTTAATCAAAGCAAAGATGCTACTGATTCTCCAATCATGCAAGAATGGGTGCAAAAAATTGGCTTTGCCGATGGAGTTATTATCGCAACACCTGAACATAATCATACTGTTCCAGCCGGTTTAAAGAGTGCGCTTGAATGGCTTTCTTACAAAGTTCATCCATTAGAAAAGAAACCTGTGATGATTGTCGGGGCTTCCTACCACGATCAAGGATCTTCTAGAGCACAACTACATTTACGTCAAATTTTAGATGCGCCAGGGGTAAATGCTTTTGTTTTTCCGGGAAATGAATTTTTATTAGGAAAAGTCAAAGAAGCATTTGATAATCAAGGAGAATTAAGAAATCAAGGAACAATTGATTTCTTAGATAGTACCATTAAGAAATTTTTAACCTATATGCAAGCTGTATCTGTTTTAAGCGGTCCCAAACCTAGTTTTCCACCTGAAGATTTACACGCCAAAAGAGGAACCAAAACAACCATTCCTGGCATCGATATGACGGCTGATGATTGGGTTGAGCAGGCAGCCAAACAAGTCGGTGCAGCGGAAGGTGACCAATACGTGAAGTTGAATCGTGGACTATTAACAGTCAATCAACTAAATGCTTTCTTGGAATCAATGCCAATGGAACTAACATATGCCGATGAGAATAATCAATTTATTTACTATAACTATACAAAAGAAAAAGCGGAAATGTTGGCAGGTCGTTTACCAGGGCAAGTTGGGAATCCTTTATCAGAATGTCACCCACCAAAAGCACTGAAAAATGTAGAATATGTCATTCAACAATTACGATCAGGAAATATGGATTTGGTTCAAATTCATATTAAGAAGCACTCTGCAGAAAAATTTGTCGTCCATAATTATCAAGCAATGTATGACCACGATGGAAAATATATGGGTGTAAATGAATATATACTTGATTTTAAACCAATCGTTGATTTTTACTTAAAAGAAACCAAACAAACACTTGTGGCAAATAGTGTCGCTGGTATGATACCTAATGCAGTGACAGCAACTGGAGCCGATGCTGTCTCCAGTGCGTCAACCCATGATGCGACACCTAGTGCGTCACCAGCCGGAGCTGATGCTGTTTCAAGTGCCTCCGTATCAGACTAAAAAACGAAGCACCAAAAGCAAACGAGTGAAAAGGTTAATTGGGAGGCATGTTTCGTGTATGTGGATCAGATACAAGCAGTGGAATTAGCTGGCAAGAAAAAAATAGCGTTTATCACCCAAAATTTTTGGGGGTTCTTCCTAGCTTCAATCTTAGCTGGGGCATTCATTGGCTTTGGTATCTTGTTGTCCTTTACGGTTGGTGGACTATTGAAAGAAAGCAACAGTAGCAAACTAGCAATGGGATCGGTGTTTGGTATTGCGCTGAGTCTGGTTGTTATTGCAGGGGCCGAGTTATTTACGGGCAATAATTTTGTTTTAGGAGTTGGCTTACTTCGTCGTTCGGTTACGTGGAGAGCTGCTTCCAAACTCTGGTTATGGTGCTGGCTTGGAAATGCGGTGGGAGCCATTCTTCTTGCAATCGGCTTTCATTATAGTGGCTTACAGACTGGAGCAGTTGCGCAAGTGCTAGCAGCAGCGACTGTGACAAAAATGAGCTTAGGGATTGTTCCCTTAGTTCTTCGGGGGATTCTTTGCAATATGCTCGTATGTTTAGCTATTTGGTCAGGCTTTCAATGCAAAAGTGAAGCAGGGAAATTGATTATGATCTTTTGGTGCTTGCTCGCTTTTTTCACAACTGGTTTTGAACATAGTGTTGCCAATATGACGGTCCTAACAGCGGGCTTATTGGATTCGACAAGTTCAGCTATCACAATTAGTGGGTGGTTTTATAATTTATTTTGGGTAACCTTAGGCAATATGATTGGTGGGATTTTATTTGTTGCTTATCCTTATGTCAAGATGGCTCAAAAATTGGAATAAGTGATAGTTAGCATGTAAGCTAGAGTATGAGGTGAAGCTCGTACTCTAGCTTTTGCTTTCCATCATTGTGATTTATAATGTAAAGAAAATGCAGAAAAATGGCGGTGAATCTTATGTTAAAGCAACGAGAACTTCAGGCACTACTTGAGCAGATGAAAATAAAAACACAAGTAGATTTTATCGGAATTGCCCAAAATGTCGCCAGACCAGGTGAACCAAAAGAGATTCGTTGGGTAGTCGTTTCAGGGAATTTAGGCGAAGACTATCAAAAAATCTGCTTGCGAATTGGTCACGGTATTGCGGGTCTAGTATGGCGAACGGGAAGACCTATGTACGAAAAAAACATCCAAAGCCAACCTAGACGATTAATGGATTATCCAATTGCACGTCTTGAAAAATTGGACGAAGTTATTGCTTATCCTCTATTGATTAATCGGCAAGTAAAAGCGGTTTTGTTAATAGGCAATCGAATAGGAAATAGTGAGACTTCAAGTCGGTTATTACCTTTTATGGAGCAGCTGGAACAATCAATTGAATACAACGGAGTGGAAAAATGGGTGGCAGGAAGGTGACTTTATGATGAGCGAAGAAATGGGTGAACTATATAAACGAGGATTACAGTCAACCGAAGCGATAATTTGGCTATTAGATGCAAATAATAAGATTCTCCTCCTATCTAATGGAGCCGAAAAATTAGCAGAAGATTATACCATTCCACTTAAAAAGATTCATGATATTTTGACTGGGAAAGGGTGCTCATTACATGCTTTACAGGATGTCTGTCAGGACTGCCCGATTGACGGACATCTCAATCCAGAAGCCATTCCATTTCAACTTAAGAACAAACAAGGACAACTGGCTTCTTTTTGGGGAAAACTTACAACAATACCCGATCCGACGACAAATACTTTCTACCAGTATGTAGAAATCCGTAGTTGGCAAACAACACAACAAGTTCAACAGGAACGTCTGATGCTCGGCTACTTAAATGAAGCACAAGAAGTCGAACGACAACGCATTGCTCGCGATTTACATGATGGATTGGCTCAGAGTATGTATAGTCTTATGTTAGAATCACGCCGGATAATGAAAAAATATCAATTAGAAAAGACTACTGACAGTCAACAGTTAGATGTCAGCTTTGTAGAATTATTACAGGAAATTCGGACGTTAGCGGCCGAATTATATCCCGCTGCTCTAGAGGATCTGGGTTTATTGCAGGCGATTTTTCATTTAGCAGACCAATTAAAACAATTGGCAGGCTTTAAATTAAATGTTGAGGTACAAGGAATGCCATTCTCCATTCCAAAGCGAACAGCAAGTCACATCTATCGCATCATCCAGGAGGCAGTCACCAATTCATTAAAATATGCGGAAGTGAATCAAGCGACAGTATCATTTGTTTTTGAAAATAATTTGTGTACAATTCAAGTAAAAGATAGTGGAAAAGGCTTCGATACCTCAACACAAAAACATGGTCTAGGACTTTGGAATATGCAGGAACGGGCAATGGCGATTGGGGCAGACATATCGATTCATGCTGCTTATCAAGTGGGTACGACGGTGACGTTACGTCTGGTGAGAATGGAGGAGACTCAGTGAAAATACTTATTGCAGATGATCACATGATTGTCAGAAATGGCTTATCACAGGTACTAAATGCGCAAGAAGATATGTGTGTTGTCGCCGAAGCAGCGGATGGTGCCGAAGCCTTTATAAAGTTAGAGGCGCAGAGTGTGGATATCGTTTTACTAGATATAAGTATGCCCCCAGGTGAAAATGGCTTGTATACAGCCAAACGAATGAAAGAAGCTTACCCCAAAATAAAAATTGTGATGTTGACAATGTATGATGAACGACAATACATGGAAGAAGCGATCAGTTATGGGATTGAAGGTTTTGTCGTGAAAAGTGAACCCAATGAACAATTAATACAAGCCTTACGAACCGTAATGAATGGAGGTAGGTATTATACCGGGATCAATGAGGCAGATCTTTCACATTTGCCTCATTCTGATGATGAAGATCAATGCTATGAAACACTAACAAAAAGGGAAAAAGAACTCTTGCCTTTAATTGCACTAGGTTATAGCAATAAAGAGATTGCAAGCCAACTATTTTTGTCTGTCAAAACGATTGAGGTACATAAAACGAACATCCGTAAAAAACTAGCAATCAATCATTATCCAGAATTATTAAGATATTGTGTAAAGCATCATTTGATTGAGTTTTAGCAATCTAACAGCAAGCTCCTGTCTCACACCAGTGTGAACTGGCAGAGAGACAGGTTTTTT
>NZ_GL622241.1:295442-319467 GCF_000185365.1 Enterococcus italicus DSM 15952 | reverse complement strand
ATTAAGCAGTTATGTAGCTATAAGGGAGTCGAAATAATTGAAGGGCACATAATGCCGGACCATGTACATTTACTTTTAAGTATTCCACCAAAAATAAGTGTGTCAAGTTTTATGGGGTATCTGAAAGGAAAGAGCGCGTTGATGATGTTTGACAAGCATGCAAACCTAAAATACAAATTTGGCAATCGTCATTTTTGGTCGGAAGGATACTATGCGAGTACAGTTGGTCTTAATGAAGCGACCATCAAAAAATATATTCAAGAACAGGAAAACCATGATATAGCACTAGATAAGTTAAGTGTTCGAGAACATGAAGACCCTTTTAAGGGTTAAGAAGTGATAGAGTTGTCTCTTTAGAGATAGCAAAAGTGACAAAACCAATGTGGCTTGAACAAGGTGAAAGCCAGCGCCTTGAAACGCTGGCTAGTAGCAGAGGCTTATAGCCTCAGAGCAAACCACCCTTTTGAAGGGTGGTTATGATTTAATTTCTGATTATTTGGGCGAAAAACTCGGCTCTTGAGTGCCGAGATGAAAGCCCTCTTTAATTATTTTTTTATAAGCACTAAGGTATTCCTACGTTACACATGGTGTGGTATAATATAGTTAGAGGTGTTTATATGAAAGATAATACTCGCTTTACATATGGTAGAACTTCTGTCTACAATTTAAACTACCATTTAATCTGGAGAACAAAATATCGTAAAAAAGTATTGCAAGGCCAAATTGAATCTGACCTTAAAAAAATACTCTATGAAGTAGCAGATGAATATGGATTTACTATCTCCCACATGGAAATAGGATTGGATGACCATATTCACCTTTTAGTATCTGCTCCGCCAAAATTGTCTGTAACAAATATTGTTCGATGGTTAAAAGGTGTTAGTGCTAGAAAATTATTTCAATTACATCCTGAACTTAAAACATCGTATTGGTTGTCCGAAGGAGATAGACATCTTTGGGCACCTAGTTATTTTGTTGAAAGCATAGGGTCTACAAACGAACAAGCTGTTGCTAAATACATTGATGACCAACGTAAAAAGGAGATGAATCAAGATGAAACTTAAAGGCGTTAAAATAAAATTAAAACTCAATGAAAGCCAAAAGAATCAGATTGATATAAATATTAGCCTCCGGCGTTTTGTTAAAAATCAATTATTAAACATGCAACAAACTCGTTATCGTAACGGTGGGAATTATACATCTAAATTCGGTATGATTTATTGCTTAAAAGCATTAAAAATTGAGTTTCCATTTTTAAGACAAGCAGAAAGTACTTGCCTAGAATATGCCTGCGCCGATTTAGACCAGTCATACCAACGCTTTTTTAAAAACCAAAATGATAGTCCTAAATTTGAAAGTAGAAAAAGACCACATAACAGTTACAAATCAAAATGTATCAATAACAATATTCAAGTTGTTGATAATCACGCAATTAAACTTCCAAAATTAGGAGTAGTAAAGGCCTACGGCTTAAATCGAATTAACGGAAGAATTAAAAGCGTTGTTGTCCATAAAGAACCAGCAGGAATCTATACAGCTACAATCCAAGTAGAGCACGAACCAGTTGAGCTACCTAAAACCAACAAACAAGTTGGATTAGACTTAGGTTTGGCGGATTTAGTCATTCAATCCGATGGTTTCAAACTTAAAAATAAAAAGTTTGAACGTTCGTTAGCGAAAAAGCGTCATGTCTGGGAACGAAAACTAGCTAGACGTCGATTGCAAGCTAAGAAAAAAATAGAAGTTGCTCAAAAATCTGGTATTGAATTAGAATGGTCTTCCTTTAAAAACGTTGAAAAAGCCCGTAAAATGGTTGCGAAAATCAATCGCAAAATTGCGAATCAACGAGAAGATTATCTTCAAAAATACACCACACAATTAGTTAAAAAATTTGACTTAATCGTTATGGAAGATTTGAAAACCAAAAATCTTATGAAAAATAAACGATTGTCACGTTCAATAGCTGACTCTTCGTGGGCAAAAATTAAAACCATGCTTCAATACAAATGTGATTGGTATGGAAAAGAATTAATTCTTGTTGCACCTCAATACACAAGTCAAAACTGTTCATCTTGTGGAAAAAACACTGGTAAAAAGCCACTCCATATTCGTGAATTTACTTGCCCACATTGTGGGGTTCACCATGACAGAGATATAAATGCTGGAATTAACATTTTAAACAAAGCGTTGGCCCAACGTTAAAGGGTTTAGGTATGGGACAGTCTATCTAAAAAGATAGTTTGCCTTGGTTAATAAGAGAAACCGCTGTTAAGTAAAAGAAATCTATTTACAAAACAAGTATGCTCTGTTCCCAGAAGCTCTGGTCATTTATGACCGAGCAGTCCCCTAGAAAAATTGACGCATAATGTCTTTCAACGGAGGTAAGGTTGGGAATTTATGATCTTTCAGGACCGTTTCAAACGTGAATTTTGCATAACCTTGGGCTTCATCCATCACAATTTTTCCTGGTAAAGGTGCATCGTCTTCCACGTAAACATTGACAAGGGTTGGTTTGCTGACATCTGCTAATTTTGGTAAAAGTGCGTCGAGTTCGGCGGCGGTTTTGACGGTGTAGCCGACGCCACCACAGGCTTCCGCTACTTTTGCAAAGTCAATGTCTTCTAAATCAATGCCATAGTTGCGTTGACCAGCGGATTGTTGTTCCACTTCGATAAAGGCTAGCTTTTGATTGTTGACAACAAATTGGATCAGGGGTAACTGGTATTTTGTTGCCGTGACGAAATCTTGCATGACCATCGCAAACGCGCCATCACCTGCCACAGCGAGTACTTGTCGTTCGGGTTCATTGATTTTTGCGGCAATGGCTCCTGGCAAGGCACAACCCATCGTTCCTAACCAAGCAGAAATCAAGTAGTCTTGCCCAGGTTGTACCCGCAAGAAACGCGCACCCCAAGAGGTGGACGTCCCCACATCAATCGAAAAGACGGCATTGGGTTTGGCGATGGATTCGATGGCATTGAATAAATAAGAAGGGTGAACAAAATCACCAGTGGTATTTTGGCGTTGCTCTTGCATCCAATCATTCCAATGGCCCATCGTTTGTTGGCAAGCTTGTAAAAAGGTATCTGTTGTACGAATGGCACCTTGCGCATTCATTGCCGTTAAGAAATCTGCAACACGGCCTTCAATGGCTAATTCAATCGGGAATCGTTTGCCGAAGCGTTCAGGGACGATGTCAACTTGGACGGCTTTACAAGTGCTTGGATCAGGTAAATAATCGACATAAGGGTAATTCGTGCCCAATAAGAGGAGAAAATCCGCTTCTTTCATTGCTTCATAAGCGGGTTTTGTTCCTAGTTTGCCCACATTTCCTAAAGAATTCGGGTGGTTGTCCGCAACGGTTCCTTTGCTGGGCATTGTTTGAACCAAAGGAATGTGATTGGTTTCGATAAAGGTGGTTAGCGCTTCTCCGGCACCTTTTGCTCCAACCCCTGATAGCACGATTGGTTTTTTACTTTCTTTTAGTAAACGAGTTACTTCGGCAATTTTATCCGCTTCAATCGTTGGGGTGCTGAAAAGATTCGCTTCACCAGCGAGTGCACGATAGGTGTCAGGAATGTCTTCATCGGGCAGGTCATCGGGAATGGTCAGGACGGCCACACCTTTTTGACGCATAGCAGTCCGGATGGCTTCATCGACAATTCTTGGCAAGGAGGCAGCGGATTGAATTTCTTTATTATAAACAGCCACATCTTCCAACAGTGCGGCAGTATTGACTTCTTGAAAATAATCACTATTGATTAAACTGGATTTGACTTGGCCAATCAACGCTAGGACTGGTACATGATCCATTTTGGCATCATAAAGCCCGTTTAATAAGTGAATGGCTCCCGGACCTCCAATGGACAAACACACGCCAACCGTTCCTGTTAGTTTGGCTTCACTTGTTGCAGCTAGGGAAGCCACTTCTTCATGACGTACTTGAATAAAGTCGATTTCTTCATCGTGACGATGCAAGGCGTCAATCGTGGTGTCTATCGAATCGCCAGGTAATCCATAGACGCGTTTCACTCCCCAATCCAATAAGACATTGATCATTGCTTCAGATGCTTTGATTTTTTTCATCGGCTCTTCACCAATCCTTTCGTTTCATCTATTTATACTAGGGTACTCACGCTTTTTTCTCAACTAATAGGCTCAATTTAGCAGGAGGGACTTCAAAAAACGCCATTTGTCACTCCCTATAAAAATCCGTATAATGGGTTTGAAGAAAAAATCTGGCATAAAGGAGCAGAGCATGAAGAAAAAACCTATAGCAGCCTGGATTTTATTGGGATTTACGCTTTTCTTTGGCTTGTTAGCGGGAGGGATATGGTTACTTATGGATCAATCAGCGAAACAGACCGTCATGAATTCAACAACCCAAGAAACAAAACATACGAAAGATACAGCCACAGTCAGTAGCACAAGTCAGCCTGCAAAAGAGGATGTGTCAAAACAAACCGTGGACGAATTACTCAGTCAGATGAGTTTGGCAGAGAAAGTCGGGCAACTCTTTTTTGTCCGCGTCCCAGAAACGAATCAAATCGCAGACATTCAGGAGTACCACTTAGGAGGATATGTGTTATTTGGTCGGGATGTGGACAAGGAGTCGATTGAGGGGTTAAAAGGCAAAATTCGATCTTATCAAGCGGCCAGTAGCATTCCACTATTGATTGGTTCAGATGAAGAAGGGGGGGCGGTGACACGCATTAGTCGCAATACCAATTTAGTGAAGACCCCCTTTGAATCACCGCAGACCATTTACCAAGAAAGTGGCTTAGCAGGCATTGTTGCTGATACTCAGCGCAAAAGTAAAATTTTAAAAGCCTTTGGAATTCAGACGGGGCTGTTTCCGGTGGCGGATGTGGCGACTGATCCGCAAGCCTTCATCTATGACCGGACATTGGGAATGGATGCACAGACGACCAGTGAATATGTGAAAACCGTGGTGCAGACGTTAAAAGAAGAACACGTTGGCTCGACGTTAAAACATTTTCCAGGCTATGGGAACAACCGGGATTCACATGTGGAGATTGTGACTGATACTCGCTCACTGGAAGAGTTACGTCAGTCGGATTTTTTGCCCTTTAAAGCAGGGATTGAAGCTGGGGCTGACAGTGTCTTGGTGAATCACAACATTGTCACCAGTATCGATGCCACGCAACCGGCCTCGATTTCGCCCGCGGTTCACCGGTTGTTGCGGCAAGAGTTGGGCTTTCAAGGCGTGATTATGACGGATGATATGGATATGGCAGGGTTAGCGGACTTCATTAGTCAAGAAGAAGCGGGCTTAAAGGCCTTGCAAGCGGGCAATGATTTGGTCATGTCTTCAAGTTATGCTACGCAAATTCCGTACGTCATTCAAGCCGTGAAAGCAGGACAATATAGCGAAAGTGAGTTAAATCAAGCGGTCAAACGGGTATTAGCATGGAAACAAGCTTTGGGTCTTTTCGCACAGTAACAAAAACTGTCGCAGAGGTGCCATTCATGAGAGGAATTGAAAAAGGCCTGTCAACAGAGAGCATTCTGTTGGCAGGCTTTTTTGGTATCAAGTAAAAAGCGATTAGTCTTCAAATTGGGCATGGTACAACTCATAGTACCATCCTTTGGCTTGGAGCAAGCTTTCATGGGTGCCTTGTTCGACAATTTGGCCTTGGTCCATCACCAATATTTTATCCGCGTTGCGAATGGTGGAGAGGCGATGGGCAATCACGAAGCTCGTGTGGCCTTTCATCATTTCCAGAAAAGCGGCTTGGATTTTGCCTTCAGTTAGCGTATCAACTGAGCTAGTTGCTTCATCTAAAATCAACAAATCGGGTTGACTAATCATGGTACGAGCGATGGTCAGGAGTTGACGCTGCCCATCTGAAATTTTGAGGCGCTGACTTCCCAAATGGGTGCCCAGTTTTTCAGGCAAGCGTTGCACAAAATCGTACATGTACGTTTTTTTCAAGGCCTGATAGAGTTCTTCGTCACTTGCCTCAGGGCGCCCATATGCCAAGTTTTCGCGAATGGTTCCATCAAAGAGCCAAGTTTCTTGGAGAACCATGCCAAATTTCCGCCGCAATTGATCACGGTTGACGGTCGCAATGGGTTGCCCATCGAGGGTGATTTGTCCACTGGTCACTTCATAAAAACGCATGAGCAAATTCACCAAGGTTGATTTCCCCGCACCAGTTTTCCCGACAATCGCGACGGTTTCGCCAGGATAGGCCGTAAAATCAAAGTCGCGAATCAAGGGCTGATTAGGTGAATACGAGAAGGCCACTTGACGAAAGGCAATTTCGCCTTGGACGGTAGCCAAGGCTGGACACAAAGGCTGGTCCTCTTCCACTGGTTGCCCCATCAAATCAAAGGTCCGCCTTAAGCCAGCGAGGGCCGTTTGGATTGGGGTAATCATCCCCGAAATTTCAATAAACGGTTTGGTAAATTGACTTTCATAAATCGTAAAGCTGGAGATGATACCAATCGTTACAGCCGTTTCTCCTTTAAGCATTAACCAGCCACCCGCAAAGCCGACAGCGACATAGGCTAAGTGGTCCACAAAACGTGAGAGCGGATTGGTCAGCGAAGAGGAGAATTGGGCTTTTTGGCCTACTTGATTGAGCTCTTCGTTAATTTCTTCAAAAATCAGTTGGTTACGTGCTTCTCGGTGAAAGGCTTTGACAATTTTTTGGTTGCCGACCATTTCACTAATAAAACTAGAGATGGCCCCGACGCTTTTTTGTTGCGCGGCAAAGTTGGCTTGAGAAGCACGGGCCACGCTCCAATTGACGAAGAAGATAATGGGTGTCGACAGCAACACGACCCAAGTTAAGGTCAGGCTCATCTGTAACATCAAGACCAAAGCGAGACAGACCACCGCTACTCCAGAAAAGAGCTGGTTGAAGACACTGGAGACGGCTAAGGAAATGGCGTCGATGTCATTGGTAAAGCGGCTAACGATGCTGCCATGTGCTTCTTGGTCATAATAGCGCAAAGGCAACCGATTCAGATGATCAAAGGCCTCCTTGCGTAATTGCGTAGCAGCTCCATAGGCGACGCGATTGCCTAGTCGTTGAATCAACCACTGGCTGACAACATTGACCAAAATACAACCAGCAAATAGGAGCAATTCACGGGTCAAACCACCAAAGTCGACACGCCCTTTGCCGAGCATTTTGTCAATGGCCCGACCAATTTCCAAGCTCATCAATACCGCGCTTAGGCCATTAATAATGCCCAGCACAATTGCCAGAATATTTTCTTTTCGATACTTGAGTAAATAAGGAAGAAACGGGCGAAACGCAGAAAAATCTGTTTTTCTTGGTTGCATTAGTCGGTCACCTCCGCTTGTGATTGGACGATTTCTCGGTATTCTGAAGAAGCATCAAGGAGTTCCTCATGGGTACCTTGAGCCAATAAGCGGCCGTTATCCATCACCAAAATTTGGTCGGCTTCTTGAATGGAGCGCACTCGTTGTGAAATAATCAGGACGGTACCTGGTTGGGTTTGCAAAGCACGCCGCAACGCTAAATCCGTCTTGTAGTCCAACGCGCTGAGGGAGTCGTCAAGAATTAAGATGGCAGGTTTGGCAATGACCGCGCGCGCGATGGTTAACCGTTGGCGTTGCCCACCAGAAAAGTTTTTGCCCCCTTCTTGAATAAGGGTATCCAGCTGCTTCGGCAAGGACTGGACAAAATCGGTTGCTTGAGCAATCGCTAAGGCTTGCCAACAGTCATCATCGGAAGCAGTGGCTTTGCCCCACTGGAGATTTTCGCGAATCGTGCCATGAAAGAGGACGGCCGTTTGAGGGACCATCGCAATTTGTGTGCGCAAGGTGGTCAACGAAAAATCTGCGACAGGTCGTTGATCCAATAAGACCCGACCAGCTGATGCTTCATAAAACCGGGGAATCAATTGCGTTAAAGTAGACTTACCGCTACCTGTTGGGCCAATCAATCCAATAGTTTGGTTTGGTTTTACCGTAAAAGAAATATCGGACAAAGCCGAGCCATAGGTGGGGCCATAGCGAAACGACACCTTCTCAAAAGCCAGTCCGCCTTTTAGTGTTTCAGTCGGGGCAGCACCACAATCAACAATGGCTGGCTGAACGGCTAGCACCTCATTGATTCGTTCCGCGGAAGCCGCAGCCCGCGTGAAGATTACCACCAGATTGGAAACAACTATCAGCGCTAGCAACATTTGATTCATGTAATTCACGAGCGCGAGTAATTGCCCTTGTTGCAGGTGTCCCGCATTGACTTTCCACCCACCTAGATAAAAAAGGCCAATAATTCCAACATTCATCAATAACGTCGTCGCCGGGGTCAGTAATGCTTGCAAGTTGCCCACGCGCACGTAGACATTGTTTAAGGAATCGGTCGCGTCATGAAAGGTTTCTTTTTGCTGATCCGTCCGAGCAAATGCCCGAATGACCCGCACACCGCTCAAGTTTTGACTAACCAATTCATTCAAATGATCCAGCTGACCTTGCACTTTTTTGTACAAAGGAATCGAGCGACTAATCATAAAATAGAGCACCAAGCAAAATAACGGCAAGACCAATAAAAACAACAAGCCCGCTTGCCAATCAATGACAAAAGCCATCACAATCGCACCGATACTTAAAAAAGGCGCCCGTACGACTAAGCGAATCAACATCGCCAATGCCAATTGTAACTGATTCACATCGTTGGTCATGCGAGTAATCAATGTATCTGTGCCAAATTGATTTAACTCCTCGTGAGAGAGTTGGTTGATTTTTTTGAGTAGTTGATTGCGTAACTCAGTGCCGAATCCTTGTGACGCCACCGACGCAAAATATTGACAGACCACAGCAAAGAGAAGTCCGATTACCGACATGGCAGCCATCCAGACCGCCATTTGAACCACGACCGGCCAGTTGCTTTTTTTTATGCCTTCGTCAATTAAGCGTGCCATCTGCCAAGGCAAAATCAATTCAAAGACGGCTTCTAAAAATTTAAATACCGGACCCAAGATTAATTGCTTCCGGTACTCTTTTGCATACTTCAAGAGAGAAAACATGTAACAAACCTCCTACATACCGCTTTGTCTCTTTAGTGTACTATAAGATACGAAAAGAGGGTATGTTTGAAAAAAAAAGAAAGACATTCAGAAAAACAGCAAAAACATTTCTTTTGTTATTGAAAATGCACAAATTTTGTCCTAAGATGAAATCAACGAATGGCAGACATTCGTAAGGAGGAATCAAATATGGAGTGGATAAAATTAATCGGGATTGTGATTATTGTTGTCGGGTTTGTATTGAAACTAGACACCATTGCAGTCGTTATTATTGCCGGTTTTGCAACAGCACTTGTTTCTGGGATTACCCCAGTCGAATTTTTACAACATTTGGGTCAAGCCTTTGTTGATCAACGGTTGGTCACCATTTTCTTTATTACCCTACCATTGATTGGCTTATCAGAACGCCACGGCTTAAAAGAACAAGCCGTCATGCTAATCAAAAAGATCAAAGGCTTAACCACGGGGACATTTTTGACTATCTACTTAATTATTCGTGAAGTAGCAGGCCTGTTTTCGATTCGTTTAGGCGGACATCCCCAATTTGTCCGTCCGTTGGTACAACCAATGGCTGAAGCAGCTGCTGAAGCGAAGTATGGGGAAATCACGGAAGAGGAAAAAGAAACCATCAAAGCTAAATCCGCAGCGATGGAAAATTACGGGAACTTCTATGGACAAAATACGTTCTTGGCTTCTTCAGGCGTCTTATTGATTGCCAGCACGCTTGATTCACTGGGCTACAAGATTTCTGGTTGGGACATCGCCCAAGCATCTATTCCCGTTGCGGTCATCATGATTGTTTTCGGGGCATTGAACAATGTCTATTACGATCGTCAATTAAAGAAAAAATATACACAGAAAGGGGACAAATAAGCGATGACTACACCAACGTTTTGGGACAATGTCTTAGAATTTTTCTACGTTTTAATTGGTCTCCAACTGGGTTACACTGCCTACAAAGCCTTCACAGACCAAACCAATCAAAAGCGGATAGGTACAGGTCTTTTTTGGTTAGACTTAGGGCTTTTATTTGCCCTTGGCAAGGTATTGCCGACCGTTGTTTCGGGAGTACTGGTTGTCTTTTTAGGAATTGTGACCATCATCAATCAGTTTGAAGCCGGCAAATTTGCGAATTTTTCGATGGATGCACTCGTAGCCAATGCCAAACGCTACCGCAACTGGGTCTTTTTCCCTGTATTGTGCTTGGCAATTGTTTCGATGCTCTTGGCAAAATTTATTCCCGATTCCAGCAAAGTGGCCATTGGGTTCGCTGCGGTGATTGGAACGGTCTTTGCATGGCTTATTTTTCGCGGATCGTTCAAAGCAACGATGGCCGAAAGTGATCGAATGATTCAATCCATGGGAACTTCTGGGGTCCTACCTCAACTTTTAGCGGCATTAGGCGTGATTTTTTCAATCTCTGGCGTAGGGACAGTCATTGCGGATGCAATTGGCGGGGTCGTACCAGAGGGGAGTCGCTTCTTTGGCGTCGTAGCTTATGTCTTAGGCATGGTCTTGTTTACCGCGATTATGGGCAACGCCTTTGCGGCTTTTACGGTCATTACTGCCGGCATCGGTATTCCATTTGTCATTGCGCAAGGTGCTAACCCAGCCATCGCTGGAGCGCTTGCGATGACCGCTGGCTATTGTGGAACCTTATTGACCCCGATGGCTGCGAACTTCAATGCATTGCCTGCTTCTTTAATGGAAATGAAGAACCCTTATGGCGTCATCAAAGAGCAAGCACCCATGGCGACACTGATGATTGTAGTTCATATTGTCTTAATGTATTTCTGGGCTTTTTAGAAAAAAGAAAGGAAGAACACAACGATGAATATTTTAGTAACGGGCTTTGATCCTTTTGGTGAAGACCAAACCAATCCAGCAATTGAGGCTGTCAAACGCCTACCAGATACCATTGCAGGAGCAGCAATCACCAAATTAGAAATTCCGACTGTCTTTCACAAAAGTGCAGCGGTCGTCAAAGAAGCACTGCAAAAAAAAGACTACAACTATGTCTTAGCAGTCGGTCAAGCAGGGGGACGCTTCGACTTAACCTTTGAACGCGTAGCCATTAACGTCGATGATGCCCGCATTGCCGACAACGAAGGCCAACAACCCATTGATGTTCCCATTCAAGCAGAGGGGGCCAATGCGTATTTTACACAACACCCAGTCAAAGCTATGGTAACGGCCGTGAAAGAAGCCGGCATTCCCGCTTCGGTCTCCAATTCAGCAGGAACCTTTGTCTGCAACCATATCATGTATCAATGCCTGTACCTAACACACACGGACTTTCCCAAGGTCAAAGCAGGCTTTATGCATGTCCCATTTTTACCAGAACAAGTACTAAACCGTTCCGATACACCATCCATGAGTTTGGAAAATATTGTTGCCGGCTTAACGGCTGCGATTGCTCAAATGGTTGCTTTTGATGGCAAAGAAGATGTGAAAATCATTGGCGGAACCACGCATTAAGTCAGTCATTCTTAGGTTATAGCAAAAATGAACCACCCAATTGAAACAAAACAGCTCCTTTCGACACACTGTTTCTGTGTAGAAGGGAGCTGTTTTGCTGATTATTTAGTGCATTAAATCGAAAAAAATGTGCACATTTCTGAAATATCTTCTAAAATAGTTAGGTTGCTAACTATGGAAGGAGCAGAGAATGAATTTCGGGAAATTGATTAAAATAGCGAGTATTCAATTAGCTCGTGAAATGGATACCTTTGCCCATCAATATCAATTGACGGGCACGCAAATGAGTATTTTGAATTATCTATATGAACACTCAGGAGAAGACATATCACAAAAAGATTTAGTGACAGAATTTGGTGTGAAAGGGTCAACCATGTCGGTGATTGTTCACCGGATGGAAGAACGTAATTTGGTGACCCGCCAAATAGTAGGGCGCCAAAAATACCTCAACTTGACACCCAATGCTCAGACCTATATTACAGCGATACAAAATTTTTTTCAAAAAGACAATGAACGATTAATTGCTGGCTTTGACACAAACGAATTAGCCGTAATTGCAAAGTTTTTGCAACAAATAGGAGGAAAACATGACTGAACAACAAATGACCAATCAACAACAACCAACGGTACCCAAAAAGGTGGTGCGCATGATTGTGGCTGCTGCTTTAATGGGCTTTGCCGGTATTATGAGCGAAACAGCCATGAATGTCACCTTTCCCAAGCTAAGCCAAATCTTTCACGTCAGTATGGAAACCCTAGCGTGGGTAACCACCATTTATTTATTAATGGTCGCCATTATGATGACCTTATCCGCCTATTTAAGGAGACGCTTCTCCCAACGTCAGTTATTTCTAGCATCTGTCGGCATCTTTGTCATCGGCACCTTGATTGGTGGCACGGCGGTCACCTTTCCGATTCTTTTAGTCGGCCGCGTTTTACAAGGCGTGGCGGCCGGCATTGCCCTACCCTTAACCTTTAACATTATTTTGGAACAAGTTCCCCTAGCCAAACTTGGCACCTGGATGGGCTTTGGTTCATTAGTTGTATCCATCGCCCCGTCCATTGGTCCAACGTATGGTGGTTTACTAGTCGACTCGTTGGGTTGGCGTGCCATTTTCTTTTTCGTCTTACTTTTAGTTGCCGTTTCTTTTTTTCTTGGCATCACTAGTTTTGAAAAAAAAGAACCCATCGACAAAACAGCCAAACTCGATTGGCTACAATTTTTATTACTAGCTTGTGCGTTAACGACTAGTCTAATCTTTGTATCTGGATTAGAAACAGGGAAGGTCAATCTTCCAGTGTTAGTCCTCTTTTTTGCCACTTTCTTTTTATTTATTTGGAAATCACTAACGAGTAAGCAAGAATTTTTAAATATCCGCTTATTTGCTAAACCCGTCTTCCTCTATGCCATTATTCCATTTGTGTTGTACCAGTTTGCGAATATTGGTGGCAATTATTTGATTCCCAACTATTTACAATTGGGATTTGGTGTATCCAGCATCTTAGCCGGCTTTGCTCTATTACCCGGATCATTGCTTGCAGCCCTTTTAAATCCCTGGTTTGGCAAACTGTACGATGAAAGAGGAGCAAAATTGCCACTATACCTTGGAAATTTGTTATTCACCATCAGTCTTTTGGTGATGTGTCTGTTTGCTCATTCATTAGGTATGGTACTGTTAACCATCATCTATGTGATATTTTCTTTTGGTCGCGTCATGGCATTTGGTAACATACAAACGACCACAATTGCGCATTTATCAAAAGAAGAGGGTCCCCACGCATTAGCATTGTTTCAAATGATGAACCAATATGGCGGTTCGATTGGGACCGCTGTTGTGGCCTTGATTTCCAGTAGTCAAGCCAATATTAAAGATGCGTTCCAGCAGACCAATCTCTTGTTCATCACCTTTGGCTTAGTGAGTTTTGGTCTCTTTTTCTTAATGTTTCGCACAAAAGAGTACACTGCACCTGTCCAAACAGAAAAGCCTTCAAATGAAATATAGTCAGTAGATAAAAGCCAGCATAAAACAACCGGTGAATTGGATGTATTGTGCTGGTTTCTTAAGTTTTTTTCGGTTGCGAACGGGGTGGCTACATGTAAGAAATTTAGTGAAACGAGCAAGCCCCTATAACGAATATTTTCATAAAATGTATAAAAACAATGCAAAGAATAGTAAGATAGACTTACTAGATAGAGTAGATTATTTTGGCTTTTACGTACTAGAAAAGCAAGACGATCTGCCTGAAATACATCGAATGAAAGAAGGGCCTGCATGAAATATTACGAAGCATTTTTGGAAAATATCAAGCTACGGCGCATTGTTGTGCTGCTTGTACTGATTGGGGGAATCTATATTCTACGGAGCATGCTGACCTTATTGTTCCTAACCTTTATTTTTACTTTTTTGGCATATAAGTCCGTCAAAAAGCTTAAAAAGCTCATTCCCATTTCCTCGACCATTTTGGTTGTTGCTATTTATGGTCTGATTGTACTTGGCATGTACCTTGTTGTAACCAAATACGTTCCAATTGTGATAGATCAATCGATTATGATGGTGGATTCTCTCGTACGCTTTTACCAACACAATCCGAAAAATTCCGATAGCTTTTTCCGAGCTGCGCATGAAGTAATCGATCAGTTTAATCTATTGGAATATTTGAAAAATCGGTTAACGATTGTTTTAGACTATATCCAAAGCTTTGGAAAAGTAACGATTGCCGCGATGATGGCTTTTATTCTGAGCTTTTTCTTTTTAATAGAAGAAAAGCGTACATTTGAGTTCTCACGCCTCTTTTTACACGGCGAGTTTGCTTGGTTTTTTCAAGATTTGCATTACTTTTTTGTCAAATTTTCCAACACGTTTGGCGTAGTGATTGAAGCCCAACTTTTTATTGCATTAATTAATACGGTTTTAACATGCCTTGCGTTGGTTGCGATGAACTTTACACAGATCCCCAGTTTGGTGGTGATGATTTTTATTCTCAGTTTGATTCCCGTCGCAGGTGTGATTATTTCAACTATCCCATTATCGATTATCGCTTATTCGACAGGTGGCATGAATGATGTCGTTATTATTTTATTGGTTATTCTAGCGATACACCTCTTGGAATCGTATTTCTTGAATCCCAAATTAATGTCTAGCAAGACTGAAATTCCCATTTTCTTTACATTTGTCATCTTGCTCTTTAGTGAGCACTACTTTGGTGTTTGGGGCTTAGTGATGGGGATTCCAGTCTTCACCTTTATCTTTGATTTGTTAAAAATTAAAAATCCAGCTGGCCGTCTGACACCCAAGATGATGAAGTTTCCTCGGAAGAAAGAAGAATGATAACAAAAAGTCTCCTTACTGAAACAGTTAGGGAGGCTTTTACACTTCTTGGAGCAGAAAGTAGACCCACAGAGTAAATACGCACAATCTTTTATCATTTTGGGATGCCAAGCAACTTGAACCCCACTTTAAGTTGAAAATTTAACTTCTTGTCTAGCTAGCATACCAAATTGGAAGCCAATTTGGTTGGAATGCAATTCAGTTTCTCACTCGGAATGTTACGATTTCATTACAATGAAAAAGGCATGAGAATAAGTTTTCAATTCAATCTTTCTTATTTTTTATCAAAACAACAAAATTCTGTAACAATCTGTAAAGAAATTGCAATCAGGCATACACGCAACTTTTGTATAATTATTAAGGAAATCTCGTGAGCAGAGACAGGGGTAACAGAAAAGAAATGAAAAGTGGAAAGGTGTGGGCTAGAGTGAAAGGAAAAAAACTCGCGTTCGCTGCAGGCGCAATGATCGTATTCAGTACCTTCGTACCAGTAATAGCACAAGCTGAATCACTTGATGAATTGAATCAGCAGGAGCAACAAGTTACCAAAGAGAGTGCGACCATTAGTGCCGAGGTACAACTCGCATTAACAGATGTGAATCAAACCTATGCAAAAGTAGAAAAGATTAAAAGTCAAATCAGTGAAAACGAGACTGAATTAGCCGATACAAAGCAACAAATTACCGATAAAGAAGCAACGATTGCCAAGCGAAAAGCCGTTATGGCCGAACGATTGCGCAACTTGCAAATGAGCGATGCAACAGATAGCAAGCTCGAGCTATTACTAAATGCCGATAGCATCCAAGATTTTGTGAACAGTGTCTATGCAATCAGCGTTATGCAAAGCTCTGAGAAAGCCACTGTTGAAAGCCTAAACAAAGACGTCAATCAGCTAGAGACGCTAAAAGCCAAAGCCGAAGCGACGCAAGCAACCTTAGAAGCCAATCAAGCAAGTTTGGAAACACAAGCTGCGACTTTACATACTAAGGTGAAAAACTTACAAACACAACTCGCTGAAAAACAAGACGTCTTGCAGTCAATCGCCAATAGCAAGGCCGTCGAAATGGCGCGACTAAAAGCCGAATCCGAGCGTGCAGCCAAAGAAAAAGCGGAACAAGAGGCTGCCGAAAAAGCAGCCGCCGAAGCCGCGAAAAAAGAACAAGAAAAACAAGCACAAGCTGCGACCAAAACAACTAGTGAAGCCACAACTGATAGTAAAACAAGCAGTAGTCAAACAACCAATAGTTCGACAAGTAGTTCATCTACCCAAGCAACTAGTAGTTCAAGTAGTACTTCCACCAGCACAACTAGCTCAAGCTCAGAACAAACGACAGAATCAAGCTCAACAACGAGCTCAACGAGTACCTCAAGTTCCAATAAAGTACTCTATATGCAATCAACCGCCTATTCTTATTCAGAAACAGGCTATAGCATCACCGCTAGTGGCTTAGATCTTCGTCAAAACCCAATGGCTGTGGCAGTCGATACGAGTGTTATTCCATTAGGTACCATGGTAGAAGTCGAAGGCTACGGGATTGCGATTGCTGCCGATACTGGTGGTGCCATCAAAGGAAACATTATCGATGTTCATTTCAACACGGTCGAGCAGTGCCGGCAATGGGGCCGCCGTTATAATGTTAAAGTAACCATATTAGGATAATGTAAAAAAAAGAGTAATCCAACCAAAAGTCGCATTGCTCTTTTTATCCAATGTTTTAAATAACGATTGAAATAATTTGTTATTTTATGAAATAATCAAATAAAGCGAAAAAATTTTTAAATACGATAAACATTTGAAAATAAAGGCATAAAGCGTAATAAGACGAACATTTTTACGTTATTTTCAGTTTTTTGAGTGATAAAAAGGCTCTCTCATGTTTTTTTAATCAAATTGTTTTGACTTATACTTTGCTATTCGGTAACATATATTTATTAGTGGGGAAAAGTACATTATTCACAAAAACTTAATATAGTAATATAGTAGGAGGAAAACCATCTCGATGAGTAGAGCAGTTACTAAGAGTTTCGGAGTGGGGATTATGGCTATCGGCGCTGCAGCTATTTGTATAGCTGGCTATCAATATAGCAAAGGCCAGCAAGTCAATCAGCAAGTCGCCTATGCAAAGTCATCCGTTACTAGCCAAAAAGCACAGCTCACAAGTGCAGAACAAACGATTCAAACATTCTATATATCGCAAGAAAGTGGCATCTTAAGCGACAAAGTAACCGATGAAACAATCGACACAGTAACCAATCAATTAGGCGGTGTCCAGACGACAGCCGAAGCATTCGGTATTACCGAATCTCAACTACCTACTGAAATAAAAAACCTAGATAAAACCAAAGGAACACTCCTAAGCGAGATACAAGCAATCAAAGAAAAACGTAGCCTACAGACGAAAATTGATGCATTGTTCGAACAAGCTGTCAATTGGACGACTTACGCCGACCCAGCAGCGATTAATGAAAAAACTACTGCAACAGCTATTAGCGAACTAAAAGATAGCGTGAACATCTTGGATAAAGATAGTTGGCAAACCTTGGCTAACCAGTACTTAGATGAAGCAGCGAGTCAACGAACGACGATTGATACGATCCAAGCTGCCATCGATAAAATGTATCAAAACGGCACAGCGACTACGGAAGCTACTTATGATGCCTATCTTCCGTTAGCCACAGATATTGATGCCGTCAAAAATCAAACCGTACGGCAAACCTTTGTTCAGACGTTAAACGCCATTAATGAACAAATGGGATTTGGGGCACCAGTTCAATAACGGATTCGAACAATCGGAGGAAGAAGCATGGCTGAAAAGCGAAGAAAAAAACATAAAAGTAGTAAACGTAGTATCTGGAAAAAAGTGATGATCACCATTATTGCTCTAGTAGGTGTGCTCATTGTCGCAATCGGAATTGTTTTTGCAAAACTCTATTCTGATGTATCGAAATCGGCGAAAGCTACCTACGCCAGTGTCGAACGGACAGCCACAAGTGCCGATCGAGATAGTGAAGTCGACTTAAGCAAGAAGGAACCCTTTAGCGTGCTCTTACTGGGTGTGGATACAGGAGCACTAGGTCGGACATATAAAGGCCGATCAGACTCGATGATGGTCGCGACAGTTAACCCAAATGACAATAAGACACTCTTAGTTAGTCTCGAGCGTGATACCTATGCGACAATCGTCGGCCATGGCACAGAAGATAAAATCAACCATGCATATGCATTCGGTGGAGCGGGGATGTCGATGGATACAGTCTCCAACCTTCTAGATATCCCTATCGATCACTACATCGTCATTAATATGGAAGGTATCCAACAATTAGTCGATGCAGTCGGTGGTGTGGATGTCAATAATACGTTGAAGTTTGATTACACACAAGATGACGTGACGTATACCTATGATATCGGGAAAATTCATCTTGAAGGAATGAAAGCACTCGGATATCTACGCATGCGCTATGATGATCCAGAAGGTGACTATGGTCGTCAAAGAAGACAGAGAGCGGTGGTCACAGCGATTGCCAAAAAAGTACTATCACTTAATGGTGTCACTCAGTATAAAGCTTTACTTGATGCGATGGAAGACAATGTCTTGACTGACTTGACCTTTGATCAAATGAAGCAGATTGCCTTAGACTATCGAGATGCCTTCAAGACGATTGATCCGCAACAATTAAAAGGTACCGGCTTTATGCAAGATGGCGTCTCTTACCAACGTGTGAGTGAGGAAGACTTGAAAGCAATGCAAGACCAACTAAAAACCGAACTAGAGATAAACCAATAGGAAAGTGGAGAAAAGATGGAGAAGACCTATACAGTAAAACAACTTTTAGATATGTTTAAAAAACATATTCAGCTGATTTTGACTTGCATGTTTGCCGGCTTAGCATTGTCGGGTGTCGTGACATTCTTTATTGTCACGCCAAAATATAGCTCACAAGCACAATTAGTAGTGACATTGCCACAATCAGACAGTACCAATGTAAATGATGTAAATAGTAACTTACAGATGATTAATACATACAAAGATTTTATCGTCAGTGATTTAGTATTAAATCAAGTACAGAGCCGCTTAGATACACAGTATAAGATTGCAATGGAACCCAAAGAAATAAAAAAACTTATTTCTGTAGAGCAGAGCCAAAATTCACAAATGTTTTCCATTATCGTTACGACGACAAAATCAGTAGAAGCAGCCCATATTGCTAATACGGTTGCAAAAACATTTCAAGATAATGCCAAAGACGTGTTGAATGTCGATCGTATCACCATTACATCAAGTGCCGTCGCAGAATCTGATCCTGTATCACCGAATAAAAAGCTATTTTTAGCTGCAGGACTGATTTTAGGAGCATTAATAGGAATCATTGGCACACTACTGATTGAATTAATGGACCGTACAGTCAAAGATGCAACATTCTTAACAGAAGAATTGGGCTTCACGTTATTAGGAACTGTACCTGACATTTCGGATAAAGATATCGCAGTAAATATTAAAAAGACACGCAAATTAGTGGATGGTGAATTATCTCAAGCTGCCACACAAAAAACAGAATCTTCTACGGAACCAAGACGTAGACGTTCACGAGTATAGGAGGAGAAAAAATGGCAAAGAATAACAAACGCGGGACAGAAACTAAGCCCGTCAGCTTAATTACATTAATAGATAAGTCTTCTCCTATCTCAGAACAATATCGAACGATTCGGACCAATATTCAATTTGCGTCGACAGTCGATCATGAGATTAAAACAATCGTAGTGACCTCATCAGGAGCTGGTGAAGGGAAATCGACTACTGCAGCGAATTTAGCCGTTGTCTTTGCAAATGCAGGTCAAAGGGTATTATTAGTCGATGCTGATTTGCGTAAGCCGACAGTGCATAAGACTTTCCATTTACAAAACAATGTAGGTTTTAGTAATTTGCTAAGTACCAAAGAAACAATGAGTAACGTTATCCAAGCATCAGTCGTTCCTAATCTATCGCTATTAACAAGTGGTCCGAAGCCACCAAATCCATCAGAATTATTGAGCACAGCTAGAATGGATCAATTAATCAGGGAATTAAGAGGCGCATTTGACTTAGTAATTTTCGATATGCCACCTATCGTTCAAGTGACCGATGCGCAAATCATGGCATCAAAAGTCGATGGCACGATGCTAGTTGTCAGAGAGGACGTTTCAAGCAAGGATGCAGTCGTAAAAGCACAAAAATTACTTCAGATGGTCAATGCAAATATTTTGGGTGCAATTTACCATGGAACGAAAAATGCAGTGGACCAAGGATATTACTACTACGGGTCATAATAATAATTAGGAGAAGATGGGTATGATTGATTTACATTGCCATATTTTACCAGGCATCGATGATGGAGCGAAGACAGTAGAAGACAGTATTGCGATGGCTCAGAAAGCTATTAGTCAAGGCATTACACATATTTTGTGTACGCCGCACCATCTGAATGGAAAGTATACGAATCCAGCGAGCGATGTAATTACAAGAGTCGCTCGACTTCAGGAAGAATTTGATCAGAGAAATCTACCCATCACCCTACTTGAGGGGCAAGAAATTCGTATCAACGGATTATTAATGGATAAATTAGAGGAACATGATTTATTATTTACCGATTTAGACAATACGTATCTGTTGATTGAATTTCCTACTTTGGATGTACCAGCATATACGGAGCAATTGTTTTTTGAACTGATGAGCAAAGGGCATATACCAGTTATCGTACACCCGGAAAGAAATGCCAAATTCCGCGAGGATCCCAATCGCCTGATACCATTTCTTGATATGGGAGTCTTGACGCAATTAACGGCACCGAGTATTGTTGGTATTTTTGGCAAAGACATTCAAAAAACAGCCATGAGTATGATGGAAAGTAATATGTTACATATGGTAGCAAGTGATGCTCACGGTGTAAATACTCGTAATTTTTATTTAAAAGAAGCTTATGAAAAAATTGAAAAAGAATTTGGTAAAAGCCGAGTCCAAGCCATGCAACAAGTCACGAAGGATTTGGTTAATGGTGATCAACCTGTATTGCCAGAATATTCAGAAATACGTAAGAAAAGGTTTGGTTTATTCTAATGAATAAGGAGTTGGAGAAGATGGAATTGGATTTGGGGAAACCAGTTGAAAAGAAGAGTAAATCGAATCAAACACAAAAAAGTATACTAACAAAAGCAGATATTAATACAGGAAAGCCTTTTCTACTCACCAAACGATTCATCGATGTGGTGGGAAGTAGTATAGGGCTTATTTTGACATCACCAATCATGGCATGGGCTATCTATCGTATCAAGAAAGAAGAGAAAGGAAGCCCAGTAATTTTTGCGCAAGAAAGAATAGGTAAAGACGGCAAGTCATTTACGATGTATAAATTCCGATCCATGTGTGTTGATGCGGAAGAACGCCTAGCAGAATTACTTGATCAAAATGAAATTGAAGGGGCAATGTTCAAAATTAAGGATGATCCAAGAGTGACAAAAATAGGCAAACTCCTAAGAAAAACAAGTATCGATGAACTTCCACAACTCTGGAATGTATTAAAAGGAGATATGAGCTTAATCGGACCTAGACCAGGACTATCCAGAGAATTAGTGGAATATGACGAATACGACATGCAACGCTTGTTGGTAAAACCTGGTTGTTCAGGGTTATGGCAAGTGAGTGGCCGAAACGATGTTCACTTTAAAGGAATGGTAGATTTGGATGTGGAGTATATAAAAAATCAAAGCATTTTGAATGATATTCATATTGTTTTAAAAACGGTAAAAATTATGATCAAACCGAATGGAGCTTATTAAATGAAATCGAGAATTTGTATCATTGCCCCTCCGATGAGTGGAAGAGGAGGGACAGAAAGTGCTTTGATTGAATTTACCAATATATTAATTAGAAACAAATATGAAGTAAATCTTTTGTTTCCGGAAGACACGCAGTACAACGAATGGAAAAATGGGTTCATTCAAAGTGATTCATTGCATCTTATTGTTAATAAGCAATATAATAAAGTTGGAAAATCATTATTCATTGCTTATAATCTCTTTAGAATTAAACCTAAATTAGTTGTATGTATGGGACCAAATATGATTAGATTTGTATCGAAAATAAAAAATATATATTAGGGAAAATTAAGATATATTCGTGGGTACACTTTACTTTGAAAAATTTACAATTTATTAATATAAGTCACATGAAATTTGCTGATGAACATTTAGTGATTAGCAATGGTATTAAGCAACAATTAATTGACATGAATATCCCTAAAGAAAGAATACATGTTATCTTTAATTCTGTTAAGCACACCGAATATTCAATTGAATCATCGCGAGATACTTTTCTGAATTTACTTTATGTAGGTAGGATCACATTCGAAGGACAAAAAAATCTAAAATTGGGAATTGATGCGTTATCTAAAGTAGAAATTCCCTGGAAGTTAACTGTCATAGGCAGTGGGAAAGATGAGCGAAAAATAAAAGAGTACATTCAGGCCAAAAATTTACCGGATAATTCAATTAATTGGTTAGGGTGGTCTGATAATCCATGGTTAGATGTTAAGAAAATGGATGCATTACTATTGACTTCTAACTATGAAGGCTTTCCAATGGTATTGTTAGAAGCCTTATCCCGAGGATTACCCTGTATTTCTGCAAATTGTGAAACTGGTCCGTCAGATATAATTAAAAATCAAGTTAACGGTTATTTGTTTGAAATGAATAATTCCGAAGATTTGAAACAAAAATTAGAAATTTTTTATCCAAAAAAGGCTAATTTTGATAGAAATGTAGTGAAAAAAAGTATTTCAACATACTACGAAGAAAATTACGAAAGTAAATTAATAGAGCTATTGAGTTGAATGATATTTTTACAAGAATATGAAATGGTGGAAATTAAAATATGCAAAAATATATATTAACAGGTGCCATAGTAAATAATAATGAGAATAAAACAGCGGGATCAAAAGCAAAAGACGATATCATTACTATTTTAAGTAAACTAGAGGCACCATATAAGAGTATTTTTTTTCAGATAGGTTCTAAAAAAACTACACGTATTGCTTCACTGTTTAAAATTGTTAAGCAATTAAAAACTATACGACAAGAAGACCTTATTGTATATCAATATCCATTTTATAGTCGCTTTACTGAAAATTTCATTTTGGGGCAATTAAAGAAAAAAAAGTGTAAAAAATATATAATAATTCATGATGTCGAGTCACTAAGACTACATTCTGATGATAAAAATTTCAAAGATTGGGAAATTTCTTTTTTTAATCAATTTGATGGAATTATTAGCCATAATTTGGAAATGACTAGATGGCTAACTCAGAATGGTATTCAAACATCAGTTGTTAACTTAGAGTTATTTGATTATATTGTTAGTGAAAATGAGCAGTTGACCGAAAAGAAAGACTTGGAGAACAAAAATTTATTATCTTTTGCAGGAAATTTAGGGAAATCAATTTTTTTGACCAATTTAAAACTTGTAGATTTCAAGTTAGAATTATTTGGAATTAATCCAGCAGATAGCTACGATAGTAACATTATTTACAAAGGATCGGAATTGCCAGAGGAATTACCACTAGTTTTAAATGGGCGGTTTGGTATTGTTTGGGATGGAACGTCAATAGATTACTGTGATGGTATTATGGGGGAATATTTAAAATATAATAATCCGCACAAAGCTTCATTATATTTAGCTGCGGGTATACCAATTATTACGTGGAGTAAATCTGCAATCGGAATGTTTATCACAGAAAAAAAATTGGGCTTTGTAGTAGATTCATTAGTGGAAATAGAAAGTTTATTAAGCAAAATGACAGAAGAAGAATACAAACTTATTCAAAATAATGTTATAGATGTTTCAAGTAAAATAAGTAGTGGCTATTACGTTAAACGGGCGTTGGAAAACTCAATCAAATAATCATTAGGAGTTTATATGCAAATAAAAAATAAATCTATCATGGATACTTTAGTATTTTTGATGGTACTTAGCATTTTTTTGTTATCTAATACAGTATATTCTTTAAAGTTGGGGGGAAGTCTCAATAGGATATTAATTTATATAAATTTACTATTGACTATTACTTGTGGAATTTATGCTATATTTATTTTTTATATTGAAAAAATAAATATTATAAAAATAATAAAAATTGAGTGTGTTTTTATTATATTAAGTCTG
>NZ_GL622241.1:294413-295392 GCF_000185365.1 Enterococcus italicus DSM 15952 | reverse complement strand
TATCATACAGTAGTTAATGGGTTGGCTTTGCAAGCTACCTTAAGAATGCTAGTACTCCCTATATTTTTGTTTTTAGTATTTTTATCTATTATAAGTGGAATGATATCAACTTTATAATGAGGACTTTCAGAAAAATAACTGTATTTTTCGCGGTTGCTTCTTTAATTTTTCATTTTATATATATTTTTTTAACTAATTCTTTGTTTATAAACCTATCGATAGATTGGGGAAGAATTAAATCAATCGGAGGTAATTCTCCATTTTATTTTGTTGCACAACAACCTATTGTATTTTTAGGGAAGTTATTGCCTAGAAATACTGGAATATTTAGTGAGGCCCCAATGTATAGTTTGGTACTAACGCTAGCTTTGATGTCGTATCTATTAATTGAGAGAAAAAAATTTATACTTGATTTTACTTCAATTATTTTGATGATTACTATTTTAACAACTACTTCTACAACTGGAGTTATAAGTGTGTTAATGCTTTATCTTTTTATGAATATATCAAAGACCAGTAATAATTATATTGCCATGTTCATTTCTATTCTCGTTATCACACCTATAGTAATTTATGGTGGCTACAATATAATAAGTGCTAAATTTGCTCAAGGAATTGCATCTACATCAGTAAGGTTAGACGATATTCATGCAGGATATATATCGTGGCTAGAAAAACCTATAATGGGACACGGATTTCAAAATAGCATATTAGCTATACAGTCTAAAATGGCAATTGGTCGAATAATAAATTTACAAGGAAATTCAGGGTTTTCTAGTGGTATTTTTTCATCTTTGAATGAAATAGGGTTAGTTGGAACAATTATTTATGTATTAATTCCATTGATAGTTTACTCGCTTTTAGGGAAATTGAGATTTATTTTTGTTATTATCTTCTTTTTTATTTTAATTAACACTATTTTTTTTGGGTCATATATATACATGTTATTCATTTGTATGATGATTATAGAATTTTATAC
>NZ_GL622241.1:290388-294363 GCF_000185365.1 Enterococcus italicus DSM 15952 | reverse complement strand
TATAGATAGATAAATGATTAAAGGGGCAATAAAATGAATATATTAATAGTAGGATCGGGTCTTTTTGGTTCAGTATTCGCGTATGAAGCTGCAAAAAAAGGACATCAAATAAAAGTAATTGAAAAAAGAAATCATATAGCGGGTAATATCTATACGAAAGAAGTAGAAAACATACAAATGCATCAATATGGTGCTCATATTTTCCATACATCAAACAAAGAGATATGGGATTATATAAACCAATTTGCTGAATTTAATCGCTATACGAACTCACCTGTTGCTAATTATAATGGAGAAATATATAACTTACCGTTTAATATGAATACTTTCAATAAACTATGGGGTGTGGTTACACCGGCTGAAGCACAAGCAAAAATTGATGAACGAAAAAGCGGTATTAAATGGAAAAAAACCAGAAAATCTGGAAGAACAAGCTATCTCGTTAGTAGGAACAGATATTTATAGAAAATTAATTAAGGATTATACAGAAAAGCAATGGGGTCGTCCTTGTACGGAATTACCGGCATTTATTATTAAACGTTTACCAGTTCGTTTGACATACGACAATAATTACTTTAACGATAAATACCAAGGAATTCCAATCGGGGGATACACTCAAATTATTGAAAAGATGTTAGATCATGAAAATATTGAAGTACATTTAAGCACAGACTTCTTTGAGAATAAAGAATCTTTAGAAGAAGAAGCGGATAAAGTCATCTATACCGGAATGATTGATCAATATTTTAACTATGAATTTGGTCGTTTAGAATATCGATCATTGCGCTTTGAACATGAAATTCTTGATATCCAAAACTATCAGGGCAATGCTGTTGTGAATTATACAGATGCTCAAAATAAATTCACACGAATTATTGAGCATAAGCACTTTGAATTTGGTGAACAAGAAAAAACAATTATTACAAAAGAATATCCATCAGATTGGAAACCAGGTGATGAACCCTATTATCCAGTAAATGACAAAACGAATAATGATTTATTCAAGCGATATTACAAAAAATCAAAAGAGAAAAAGAAAGTCATTTTTGGTGGGCGTCTAGGTATGTACAAATACTATGATATGCATATGGTGATTCATGAAGCGTTAACATGTGTTCAAAAAGAGTTATCTAAATAGGGATGAGAGCGGGAATAGCATGAGAGTTTTAGTAGTAAATACAGTTCCGTACGTTTTAAATGGTATTTCTAGTATGATTATGAACTATTATCAAGTGTTGAAAAAGGATATTTCCTTTGATTTTGTTATAAATGCGTATATTGATGCAGGTATCGAATCGAAAATTGATGATTCATCAGAGGTATACATATTGCCTAATAGAAAAAAGAAGACGCTACAATATATTAAAGAATTACGGAAGATTGCTGAAGGCAAATATTATGATGTAATTCATATTCATGGGAACAGTGCATTAATGTCAATTGAGTTATTTGCTGTGAAAAACTGCAAAAATACTGTAATTATTACACATAATCATAATACAAAGAGTGAGTATCCATTATTGGATAAATTGCTGAGGTCTTATTTTCAGAACAATGTGTCATATGCATTTGCTGCTAGTCGAGAATCTGGTGCATGGCTATATGGTAACTATCCATTTAAAGTGATTGAAAATGGATTAGATATGGATAGTCTGCAATATTCTGCAGATAACAGGAAAGAAATAAGGAGAAAATATCAAATTGGGGATGAAACTCTATTACTAAATATCGGTAGATATAATTTTCAAAAAAACAAAAAATTTGTCATAGATTCTTTCCGCGAATATTTACAATTTGATGCTTCAGCTAAGTTGATGATGATTGGCGAGGGTTCTGGTCGAAAAGAAATCGAAGAATATGTCAAAGAATTGAGAATGAATCAATCAGTAATATTTGTTTATAAAACTAATAACATCGAAAAATATTATTCTGCTGCTGATATATTTACATTCCCTACAAAATGGGAAGCATTAGGTATGGTAATTGTGGAGGCCCAAGTAGCGGGATTACCAAGTTTAATCGGAAATACAGTTCCAATGGTTACAGAAGTGAGTGATAGATCATTTTATTTTGATATTTCTGATGAGAAAAAGTGGGCGCAAAAATTATATCAAATAAAAAAGATGAAAATTGATCATGAAAGCCAGTATGATGTTAGAATGGATCAATTTAATATCAAAAATAATGCGCAGGAATTAAAAAAAATTTATGAACAAATGTGTTTAGAGAAGGTAAAGGCCAATAGTAAACAATGAAATTAATAAAAATTATTTATATAATGTTGGTTATCAGGTTTTCGTATTAATTATTCCATTAATTACGGTTCCATATATTTCAAGAGTTCTAGGAAGTACAGGAGTAGGAATCAATGCTTTTACGAACTCAATTATTTCATATTTTGTATTATTTGGTAGTATTGGAGTAAATCTTTACGGAAATCGTCAGATTGCGTATGTGAGAGATGATAAGAAATTATTAAGTCAAACTTTTTGGGAAATTAGCTTATTAAGAATTATCGTCATCTCTATAACTTACGTTATTTTTTTGATATTTTTATTTTTTGTTCAAGAATATCAATCGTACTATTTCTACCAATCTATATTAATTTTATCAGCAGGACTAGACATCTCCTGGTTCTTTATGGGAATGGAAGATTTTAAAAAAACGGTCTTACGTAATATAGTTTTAAAAGTGTTATCTTTAATCGTAATCTTTATTTTTATTAAATCGCAAAATGATTTGGGGCTGTATATTTTAGTTATAAACACTTCAGCTTTACTAAGCAATTTAGTGTTATGGCCATATTTAAAAATATATATTAATAAACCGTGCTTAAAAAAATTAAATATAATAAAACATTTAATACCATCACTAACCTTATTTTTACCACAGATTGCTACTCAGGTTTATTTGGTATTAAATAAAACCATGTTGGGATACATGACGAATGTACAAAATTCTGGCTATTATGAAAACACAGATAAACTAATTAAAATAGTTCTAGCGATTGTAACGGCAACTGGGACAGTCATGTTACCAAGAATGGCAAATATTTTTTCATCTGGAAATTACCAGTTGATTAACAAGTCTATACGTCAATCATTTGATTTTGTAAGTTTTATTTCAATCCCTATGGCATTTGGATTAGCATCAGTTGCTGATAAATTCTCTATCTGGTTCTTTGGAAAAGAATTTGCAATTACTGGACAACTAATTCCGATATTAAGTATAGTAATTATTTTAATTGGATGGAGTAATGTATTAGGAATGCAATACTTGTTACCAACAAATCAAACGAAATATTTTACTATTTCTGTAACAGTTGGTGCTTTAGTAAATTTATTTTTGAATGTTTTCTTTATAAAATTATTTGGTATATTCGGAGCAATTTGGGCAACGGTAATTTCAGAATGTACTGTTACTCTAGTTCAATTATACTATGTGAAAAATAATGTAAATATTTCTCGTCTATTTATTGGTGTATGGAAGTATGCATTAAGTGCAGGGATTATGTTTATTGCAGTGCGATCATTAAACAATTGGATGACTGGAAGCTTAATTTGTTTCATAATTCAAGGGATGGTTGGAGCCATAATATATGTAGTCTTAGTAATTATATTGAGAGCACCGATTATTCTTCAATTTTTTCAAGTTAAAGAAAAATTTATAAATAGAAAATAAGTAAGGTAAGATATTTTTCTAATAGTCTAAATAATTTCCACATTATACATTATCTTTGATTAACCTTGGACAGTAAATTGTGGTACTAGAATACATGATTGGAGAGTTAAAATGACAAAGAAAAAAATATGCTTGATTGCATCATCAGGTGGGCATTACGAGCAGTTATTGATGTTAAAATTATTACATCGCGACTACTCAATTTTTTTTGTGACTGAAAAAACAAAGTATAGCAATTCAGAAGAAGATAAATATTACATAAAACAAGTCAATAGAAAAGAAAAAACAATTTTT
>NZ_GL622241.1:276384-289950 GCF_000185365.1 Enterococcus italicus DSM 15952 | reverse complement strand
CCGTATGTATTTATAGTTCAATGGGAATCCATGTTAAAAGTTTATCCGAAAGCAAAATATTTTGGTTATATTTACTAGAATAGGAGAGATTGAGATGATTATGGTCATATCAGGTTCACAAAAATTCCAATTTGATCGGTTATTAAAATATATAGATGAATTAATTGAAGAAAGAATCATAAAGACTGAGGTGAGGGCACAAACTGGTTACAGTACCTATATGCCTAAAGGATATCAATTTAAAAATTTTTTTGAAAGAGAGGAGCTAAATAATCTTATTAGTGAAGCAGAAATTATAATTAGCCATGGTGGAACTGGTGCAATTGTTAATTCTTTAAAACAAGGGAAAAAAGTTATTGGTATACCTCGTCAAGCAAAATTCGGTGAGCATGTGGATGACCATCAGGAGCAGATTATTGGTAATTTTGAGGAAAGTCAATTTATATCCGCTGCGCATAATAAAGAAGAATTGAAACAAGCATTGCTAACTATTGATAAAAAATGTTTTGATCCATTTATTAGCAATAACGATATTTTTTTAATTCAGTTAAAAAAATATATTTCGTAGCTTTGACGGAATATATAAATAATAGGTAGGAGAAAACTAGTGGAAATAAAAAAAATAGTTAAAAAAATGAGGAAAATAAAAGCATTTAGATCTTTAGAGTTAACTGTAACGAGACCCATACCAAGTAAGCAATTAATGAATATTCAGTATGCCTTATCGTTTAAGAAAAATATTGATTGGGAAAATCCTAAAACCTTTAATGAAAAATTGCAATATATAAAGCTTTTCCATAGAGATGATTTATATACAGTTGCCGCTGATAAAATTAAGGTCAAAAACTATATAGCAGAAAAAATTGATGAATCATTGGTTATTCCAAATTTAGGTATTTGGAATAGCTTTGATGAAATCAAATTTGATCAATTGCCTAATCAATTTGTTTTGAAAACAAATCACGATTATGCTGGAGTTTATGTTTGTTTGGATAAATCTAAAATGAATATTCCGAAATTAAGAAAAATGTTTACCAAGCATTTAAAAACAAATTACTTTTATCCGAATCGTGAATGGGCGTATAAAAATATTCCACCTAAAATATTTGCTGAAAAATTGTTAAAAGATGACGTATATGAAGATATTATTGATTATAAATTTTTTGCTTTTAATGGATATGTAGATAGTGTAATGATCTGTACAGAAAGATTTACAGGAAATCCAAAATTTTATTTTTTCAATAAAGAATGGGAGCTACTACCTTATAATAAAGATAGTATTGATGCTATTTCTGAAAAAAAAGTAATTAAAGAACCTTATAATATGAATAAAATGTTTGAAATAGCAGCCAAGTTAAGTGAAAATATACCTTTTGTTAGGGTGGATTTATATAATGTAAATGGGCATATTTACTTTGGTGAAATGACATTCTATCCTAATGGAGGCTATGATAACAAGTTATTGCCCGTCACAGATTTACACTATGGTGAATTAATTGATTTAAAATTAGTGAAGAAAGGCAAGTAGGGTGAATTTATGAATATAACAGTTATTGGTTGTGGTAATGGGGGAACGGCAATTGCCGCGGATTTAAGTTTGAAAGGTCATACTGTGAAGATGTTAAAAACATCTGATTCTTATAATCCCCACTACATGTATTTGAAAGAAAATAAAAAAATCACACTAGTAAGAAATGGTGAAGAGCAATTAGCTGATATCAATGAAGTTACAACCGATTATGCGAAGGTGTTAACTGAAGATACTGAGTTAATTATTATTTTCGTTCAAACAAATTACCATAAAAATGTGATTGAGAATATTTGTCCATATTTACATTCAAATCAAATTGTGTTAGTTGAACCTGGATATTTTGCGACAGAATTTTTTATGCCATTAATAGTTGAAAAAAATTTAACAATTGTAGAGGCAGAAAGTTCACCTATTGATTGTAGAATATCAAAACCGGGACGAGTAGAAGTTCTTTTCGAAAATGTTCGCAATCCTTTAGGAGTATATCCTAAAGCTAATAAAGATTATGCTGAGGAAAGATTAAATGAGCTAAATTATCATTTTACTTATTTAGATTCTGTCATAGAAGCCGCTTTACATAATCCTAATTTAATAGTCCATACTGTGGGTTCATTAATGAGTACCCCTAGAATTGAAAAAACTAATGGTGAATACTGGATGTATAAAGAAGTTTTTACGCCTAGCGTTTGGAATATCGTGGAATCACTAGACAAGGAAAAAAACAATGTTTTGATAAAATTAGGATTAAAAGAAAAAAGCTATGTCGATGCTTGTAAATATAGAAATGCGGAGGATTTATCTTTAGATTCCAAACAAATATTTATGAATTATGCTTTAAATTATTCACCAAAAGGTCCTTTTACTAGTGATTCAAGATTTGTAATAGAGGATGTGCCCTTTGGATTAGTTCTATTAGAGGAATTAGGACAACATCTACAAGTCGAGACTAAAACTTGTACAACTTTAGTAAATTTGGCAGATTTATTGTTGCAAAAAGATTTTAGAAAAGTCGGAAGAAAAATTGATTTTGATAAATTACAATTAGTTTTAGCCGATTAGTTTCAGTAACTTAGAATACTAGAAAATATAGACTTCGAATTACTTTCGCTTATCAGAGGGTTTTATTAGACTCTTGAAAAATTACTATTAATTAATAGGGAAAATTGCAATATGAAATCTTAAGGAGAATCAAAATGAAAAAAGTACGTAAAGCAATTATACCAGCAGCGGGTTTGGGGACTCGTTTTTTACCAGCGACAAAGGCGATTGCCAAAGAAATGTTGCCAATTGTTGATAAGCCAACGATTCAATTTATTGTCGAAGAGGCATTGGCTTCTGGCATAGAAGATATCTTGATTGTTACAGGTAAGGGGAAGCGTCCGATTGAGGATCATTTTGATTCAAATTTTGAATTGGAACAAAATTTATCTTCAAAAGGTAAGACTGAGTTATTAAAAATTGTAGAGGAAACGACTGGAATCAATTTGCATTTTATTCGTCAAAAGCGTCCGCTAGGTTTGGGGCATGCCGTGCTGCAAGCCAAGGCTTTTGTGGGGGATGAGCCGTTTGTTGTAATGCTTGGTGACTATATTATGCAGGATAGAGATCCGTTGACGAAGCAATTGATTGATTGCTACGACAAGACGACGGCTTCGACGCTTGCGGTAATGAGTGTGCCTCAGGAGGAGACGTCAAAATATGGAATCATTGATCCTGAAGAGCATGTGGGGAATGGTCTGTATAGTGTGAAGCGATTTGTGGAGAAACCAAAGGCGGAAGAGGCGCCAAGTAATCTGGCTATTATTGGTCGTTACTTGCTTCGTCCAGAAATTTTCGATATTTTGGAAAACCAAGCGCCTGGTGCTGGTGGAGAAATCCAATTGACGGATGCAATCGATACATTGAATCAAACGCAACGGGTGTTTGCTCATGAGTTTAAGGGCAAGCGCTATGATGTTGGAGACAAACTTGGGATGCTAGAAGCGAATATTGAGTTTGGGTTGAAGCATCCGGATACAAAAGATGGCTTGAAGGCGTATCTGAAAGAGCTTGTTGCAAAAATGAAGTAGAATGGAAAGCTGCCTGATAAGGGCAGTTTTTTTGAGAGTGGATGGTAGCGGTTACTTACTGAAGTTTTAGAGTTGTTCATTCTGTCGTGCTATATATATATATATATATTAGAGGCAAATGACGAGTTAAGAAGGGAGAAGATCAGATGAAGTGGGAAAAGTTATTTACCACGCAAATTGTAGAGAGAGGATACGAGTATTACTGTGAAGGGATGGTTGACTCATTTGAGGTGACAGTTGATGGGATTCATGGGCTTGTCATGGGTTCTGAAGAGTATAATGTGTCAATTTCCTTGGTGCAAGGGGATGTGGATGAGATGTCTTGTTCCTGTCCGTATGCTCGTGGTGGTAAGCACTGTAAGCATATGGCGGCGGTGTTGTTTGCTTGGTCGAGTCAGACGGGTGACCTTGAGCGTACGTCGAAGTGGCGGATTGATGATGATGAGGACTTTCAGAGTCGATTGGCAGAAATAGATGATTTGGTAGAAGAGGCGGATAGTGAAACGGTTCGTTCTTTTTTAAAGGGCGTATTGGCGGCGGATGAACGCTGGTATCATCGTTTTTGTCAGACGGTGAAGCAGGAGGATGACGAGGATGAGTTACTGGACTATCGGTTGATCCTAGATGCGCTTGTCTATGAGTATGCTGGGGATGATGAGTTTATTGATTATAAGGAAGCGGGTGACTTTGCTATCGAGTTGCACGATATCCTTGATAAGGATGTCGCTGAGTTGATCGAAAAAGGGAAGTATCGGCTTGCGTTTGCTGTGGTGAATCACTTGCTTTTTGTGCTAAATAATCTTGCTATCGATGATTCTCGTGGCGAGATTGATATGGTGGCTGACTCCATCTATGAGACGTGGGGGCGCTTGCTTCTTAATGTGAATCTGGAAGTGAAGCAAGAGATGTTTGATTGGTTTGTAGGGCAGTTGGATGGCCCATTGGAGGATTATCTGGAGGAGTATGTCGTGCAGATTTTGATTAATGAGTTTAATGAGGGGGCTTTTCGTCAGGAAAGATCACGGTTATTCAAAGAGAGATTGGCACGAATGGATGCCATAGATAACCACTGGATGAGAGAATACATGGATGGCGAGTGGGCGTTGCAGGTCTTTGCATTATTGAGTAAGGCTGAGTGCAATGAGGAAGAGTTAAAAGAGATGTGTCAGAAATACTGGAATCTGGCAGCGGTGAGAAGGGTTGCGGTCGAGGAGTGCATGGGGCGTAAGGATTATGCGCTGGCGCTGGCAATCTTGGATGAGTCATTGCAATTGGATCGTGAAATGCCTGGTTTGGTAGTCAACTATAGTCAGCAAAAGAAAGAGATTTATTTGCTGACTGGTGACAAGGCGGCATATGTGAAGCAGCTCTGGGCCTTAGTGTTGCAACATGACCGTGGGGACTTTGCTAGTTATCAGGAGCTAAAGGAGCAGTATACGGCTGAGGAATGGGTACATGAGCGTGAGAAGATTTTCGAGCAGTTGTCTGACTCACATCAAGTGGCTAGGATCTATCAGGCAGAAGGGCTAAAAGATCGCCTACTAGCATATGTGGTTAAAAGTCCGGGTCTATATGAGCTTCAAGCGTTCGAGGATGACTTAAAGGAGGAGTATCCGCGCGAGCTATTAGCGAAGTACCGACAGGAGCTTGAGAAATCAGCGGTCGTGACGAGTAATCGGAAGTAATATGCGGAGTATGCTAGCATCTTACGGCACATGAAGCAATTGCGTGGTGGAGCGGCAGAAGTGGCGATGATTGTGGATGACTGGCGGAAGATGTATCGGAATCGACGGGCGATGATGGAAGAGATAGGGAAGGTGTAGGGAACTTTATTTTGTTAGTCTCAGATTAGGTTGTGTTTGGAAACTAGAAAAATAATCGGTTATAATAGTTCAAAAACGATTGGAGTATTAACTATGGCAAACCTAAGAAGATATGAGCTAACCGATGAACAGTAGCATCAAATTGAACATCTGATTCTCCCGTACCGTATAGGCTGTCCTTCTAAATATTCGAATCGCGAAATTTTCAATGCAATCCTCTGGATTGTTCACAGCGGCGCACCCTGGCGTGATTTGCCAGAAAACCAGTACGGTTCATGAAAAACAATTTATTTACGCTTCTGTGGGTGGCGCGACAGCGGGCTATTAGCCGAAATCTTCCAATCGTTGACTGTTTATTTAGATTTTGAAAATCTAAGTATCGATTCTAATTCTGTCCGAGCACATCAGCACAGTTCTGGCGCTAAAAAAACGCAATCGGATCAGAAGTAAACCAGTATATCGGCACGAGCCGTGGCGGAAAAACAACGAAATTATACACAATCGTTGACGGTCTGGGAAATCCTATCGCCTTTCTGATGACTGGCGGACAAACACATGATTCCGTTCCAGCAATTGACTTGTTGAAACAAATTGATGTGAGTGAAAGCAACATTCTTGGGGATAAAGCCTATGGCGCACAGACAATCAGAGAGTGGATCACGGCTCAAGGCGGAAACTACACAATACCGCCTAAAAAAAAGTGCATCAAACCCCTGGAGTGTCGACTGGCACTTGTATAAAGAACGTCATTTAATGGAATGTTTTTCAGTAAGCTCAAATATTTTAGAAGAATTGCCACCCGCTATGACAAGCTGGCAAAAACATTTCTAACATTCGTACATGTCGCTTCAATTTTAAAATTGACCCAGTGAATAGTTTCAAGACACAACCTAGGAACTTCTGAATTAGGCATCATATTGTGAAGCAGAAAAATTTTTTAAAGAATCTGTTCTATTGATTAATCGACTAAAAATGATAAAAAAACTAATTCACGTTAATGTGATTAGTTTTTTTATTGTAGTTACATACAGTACTTTTCATTTGTTCAATTGTGATCATTTTTTATAAATTTGTTAGTTTTTAATTTTAATGTGTGACAATGAAAAATAGCAACTAGAACAAAGTTTGGTATGAAAACGAATTCAAAATATTCCAGATAAATTTTATAATATGTATGTAGGAGGGGATGATATGAATGAACGTGTCCATAGTATTCTCAAACTTATTGTTAAAAAGCCTACAATCAAAATGGCTGAATTAACAGATGAATTATCATTAACTAAACGGCAAGTAAACTATGCCATTCAGCAATTTAACGGTGAATTGTCGATAAATGGTTTAGCTAATATTACTCGCGAACATAATGGTACATTTAATCTTCCATTGGAGGTGATACAACTTTTACAATCACAAGAACAGCAAAATTTATTATTAGGAGAACAAGACTTTTTTTTGGATGATGAACGAATCGCTTTAATACTTATGTATGTCTCATTACAAGATGAATTTATTAGTTTGGATCATTTAATGGAGTTACTGCACGTGAGTAGAAATACGGTAATAGAAGATTTGAGAAAAGTGAACTGGTTTGCAGACAAATATAGTCTAAATGTGTCGTATACAAGACAAGATGGATATTTTATCAAGGGCCTTGAAAATAGAATTCTTCAAATGATATCTGATTTGATAAAACAAACAAAACTGTTACGAAGAGAATCAATAAAAACTATATTGATTTCGCATATATCTGAAGAGGAAGTTATTCATCTAATTCACAATATGGAGCAAATGATGCATTTTAGTTATTCAGATGAATCATTTGAATATTTATTGTCTTCTGTTCGTTATATTCTTCAAAGAGCCATTCACAATTCAGATAAAGAAGTCACTTTTTTTAAAGAAGATTTGCATGGGACTCCTGAATATAAATTTTTACGAGTGTTATTTCAAGATACTAATTGGAAATTAAGTATTGATTACATTGAGTGGATTAGTTTATTATTTTTATCTTCTAATATTTCAGAACAAAAAACGACACAATATTATGATTCGGATCAAGATTTAAAAATACTAATTAAAAGAATGGTAGATGAGTTTCAAAAGCAAACTCTAATTGAGGTTATTGATCGTGAAGTGTTTGAAAGACGCATTTTGAGCCATTTGCGTCCCGCATGTTTTCGTATTAAATATAGACTTTCATTGGGGACATACTCTATGAATAGTTTAATTCAAGATGGGAATCATGCTATCTTAAATACTTTGATGAAAGAATTGATTATACCTATTGAGAATTGGATAGGAAAAGCCTTTCCATATGATGAGTTAGAACTATTATCCTATTACTTTGGTATTCAATTAACGAATCATCGCCAATGGGCACCTCAGAAGCCTCGTGCAGTAGTTGTATGTGCGAATGGTATCATGGTTTCGAAACTAATGCGTGATAATCTGAAAAAACTTTTTCCAGAAATACAATTTTTGGCATCCTTCTCAATTCGTGACTTCTATAAATTTGGAGTGGATTATGATTTAGTATTTACAACAACACAGCTAAAAACTAACATTTTACAATATGTCACTAATCCAATTATGAATTATAAAGATCAAATAGGATTACGCTATCGTGTGTTAAAAGATTTAGGATTTAGTGAAGTAGACCAGTCAATTGAAGATTTGGTATCTATAATCAAACGATATGCAAGAGTATCGGATTCAAGATCTTTGAAAGAGGAACTGGCCCTTTATTTACTACAAGAGCAAAGTAATTCACCAATTGAAAATTTTAAAACTTTGCCTTCCTTAACTCATTTTTTAAAACCAGATTTTATTCAAGTAGTTGCAAAAAAAATTTCATGGGAAGATGCATTGACAATTGCTTGTAAACCTTTGCTAGAGTATGGAATTATCAACGAGAGGTTTATTGAAGATTGTAAAAAACAAATTGTTCAAAAGGAATATGCAGGATATTTAGGACAACAGACATGCATTCCACATACAACGATTGAAAATGGTGTTTTGAAAGATGGCATTAGTTTATTAGTATCAAAAGAACCGATAGAGTTTCCAAATGGCATGAATATACATTTTATTTATCCACTATCCTTTTATGCTTTAACGAAACACTTAAGAGCAGTTAATCAGTTAGCTGATATAAGTAACAATGAAGAGTTGTTATCTAATTTAGTAGCAGAGCACAATATTAAGGAATTATATCAAATCATCCGGAAAAATTCATAGGAGGTGACATGGATGAATGTATCAGATTATCCAAAATTAACAATTATTATGCGAGGTTATAGTTATGAGCAAGCAGAAGCGATTCTTGTAGCGATGAAAGGTTATGAAAAACAATTTGCCGTTGAAATGACTTTGAACACAGATGATGCATTAAATCATATAAAAAAATTAAATGCAAAGTTTGGGGATCAAATATTTATTGGAGCGGGCACTGTTCGTACATTGGAAGAGGCGAGAAAAGCGGTTGAAGTAGGTGCTAAATTTTTACTTGGTCCACATGTTTTTACGAATGAAATGTTGAAATTTGCTAATGAAAATCAAGTATTAGCTGTACCTGCAGCAATGACACCTTCAGAAATTAATGACATGATATCGAATGGAGCAGATATTGTAAAAGTATTTCCTGCTGCCGTAGTTACACCAAGGTTTTTTAAAGATGTTCAAGCTCCTCTAGGAAAACTTCCATTGATGGGAGTTGGAGGCATTTCGAAGAAGAACGCAAAAGAATTCTTTTCATCTGGTGCAAGTTATTTAGGTATTGGATCAGGAATGTTTGAGAAAAAGGATTTAGAAGAATTAAATGTAAAGAGTTTAGCACAATCATTAAAGAATATGTTGGATGCTATTAAGGAGTGAAGAGAATGGATTTGCAATTGGATGAAAAACTAGTTTTTAGAAATATTTCAACTCAGAGTGATTTGGATACTTTGGCTTTTTTAGCGGATGCTTTGTTAGAAAATGGTTATGTGACGAATGAATATAAGGAAGCAATTCAACAAAGAGAAAAAGAATATCCCACTGGCTTGCCTTCGTCCCTCCCAGCAGTAGCGATTCCACATGCTAACTATGAAATGGTTAAGAAAACAACATTGGCCATTGCTACATTAGAAAGACCAGTTTTATTTCATAACATGGAAAATAACAAAGAATCAATTGAAATTCAAATAGTTATAATGATGGCTATTGGTGAACCTCACGGCCAAGTAGAAATGTTACAAAAAATTGTTGGTATCATTCAAGATGAACCATTACGTGAACAAATGGTAAAAGCTTCAAGTGACAAAGAACTATTGGAATTATTAAAAAAGGCAATTGCCTAATTATAGGAGGAAATGATTATGAAAAGAATTTTAGTAGCTTGTGGAAATGGAATTGCAACATCAACAGTGGTAGCTTCAAAAGTCAAAGAGTATTTGGCTAGTCAAGGCGTAGATGCAGAAACAACTCAAACAAAACTAATGGAAGTTCCTGGAAAAGTTGAGGGATATGATTTATTAGTGACAACTGGTCAATTTGAAGGTCAAACAGGAGATGTACCAGTAGTAAAAGGTATGCCAATTTTAACAGGTATCGGCGCTGATCAAACAATGAAAGAAATTTTAAATCACCTAAAATAAGGAGGAGTATCATGAATTATGTAATGAAGGTATTTAATTTTTTCATAGATGCTGGCCCTACAGTAATGTTACCGGTCATTATCACAATAATTGGTATGATTTTTGGATTAAAAATTTCACGGGCGTTTAAATCAGGTCTTACATTAGGTATTGGTTTTGCAGGTATTAAATTGATACTTGATTTCATGACAACGAATGTTGGTCCTGCTGCAAAGGCAATGGTTGAAAGAACAGGTGTAAAATTAGATGCACTTGATGTGGGTTGGGGTTCAATTGCTGCAATCACTTGGGCTTCACCTATTATAGCTATATTAATATTTGCAATTTTATTAGTAAATATTGTTCTTTTAATTTTGAAACGTACACATACATTGGATGTAGATATTTGGAACTATCATCATATGGCTATAGTTGGTGTTATGGTATATTTCGTAACCAAAAATGTATTTTTAGGTGTAGGTGCCGCTGTTCTTATGGCTATTATTACATTTAAAATTTCTGACTGGTCACAACCAATGGTAGAGGACTTTTTTGGGATTCCAGGTGTATCATTACCTACTGTATCAGCCTTATCATCATTGGTTATAGCTTGGCCATTGAATTGGTTATTAGATCGTATTCCACTATTTAGAAATTCAAAATTTACCATTAAAGATGCTCAAAAATATCTAGGATTCTTTGGTGATTCGATGATTATGGGTGGAATTATCGGTTTAGCAATTGGAGCATTAGCAGGATATGATATCAAGGCTATTTTGCAATTGGGTGTTAGTATGGCCGCTGTCTTAGTATTGATTCCTAAAATGACTTCTTTATTTATGGAAGGGTTAATGCCGATTTCTGATGCTGCACAAAAATGGTCTCAAGAAAAATTCAAAGGTCGCAAGTTATTCATTGGTTTGGATGCCGCTGTTGTGGTTGGAAATCCAGATGTTATTACAACTGCATTAATTATTATCCCACTTACTATTGCAACAGCATTAGTTTTACCAGGAAATAGAGTGTTACCATTTGCTGACTTGGCTGTGGTTCCATTTCGTGTAGCAATGGTTGTAGCATTAACCAGAGGAAACTTGCTTAAAAATATTATAATTGGTCTTGTTATTACAGCGTCACTGTTATGGTGCGGATCTGCAACATCTCCAGTACTAACAGCAATTGCTAAAAGTGTAGGTATTAATTTAGGTTCAAGTTCGATGCTAATTTCATCTTTTGCCGCAACATCAATGATTCAAAGCTACTTGGTATTCATTGCATTTACTTATAACCCTTTAATTGGTATTCCAGTACTATTGGTTGTTTTTGGTGCAGTTTGGTACTTCTTCGATGTTGTAAGAGATGTAAACAAAGAACGAACTGAAGCATAGTAATAATTTGGAGGGAAAATAATTGAAGATTTCTAAAATTACTGTTTATAAGGTGAAACCACGTTGGATTTTTGTCAAAGTATCGACCGATGAAGGAATCGATGGATGGGGTGAGATGATTTCCGGAACCAAGACGGAGACAGTTGTAGCCGGAGCTTACGAGATTGGAAATCGTTTTTTAGTTGGGCGCAATCCATTTGAAATTGAAAGATTATTTCAAGAAATGCATCGATCATTTTTCCGTGGCGGTCCTATCCATGGGACGATTGTCTCTGGTCTAGAAATGGCCTTATGGGATATTAAAGGTAAAGCACTTAATGTACCTATTTATGAGTTATTAGGTGGAGCAGCTCGAGATAAGATTAAGGTGTATTCTTGGATTGGTGGAGATCGTCCATCAGAAGTTGTAGAACAAGCTCAAGATCGTTTCAATCGTGGTTTTTCGGCGATTAAAATGAATGCGACAGAAGAGCTTCACTATATCGATTCATATGAAAAAGTAGCAGAAGTAGTAGACAGAGTTTCTTCAATACGTGAACACTTTGGAGATAAATTAGATATTGGTGTTGATTTTCATGGTCGTGTCCATAAACCCATGGCTAAAGTTTTAGCCAAAGCATTGGAACCTTACCATCCGATGTTTTTAGAAGAAGTTGTTCTTCCTGAAAATGAGGAGCATTTTAAAGAAGTAGCTAATTCAGTGGCAGTTCCTTTGGCGACAGGTGAAAGATTGTATACTAGATGGCAATTTAAAAATATTTTCCAACAGGGGGCAATTGACATAGTTCAACCCGATGTTGCCTTATGTGGAGGGATTTTGGAAACAAGAAAAATTGCTGCTATGGCAGAAGCGTATGATATAGCAGTTGCACCACATGCACCTTATGGACCAATTGCATTAGCCGCCACATTACAGGTAGATTCTTGTACGCCAAATGTATTTATTCAAGAACAAAGTCTAGGAATTCATTATAATAAAGGATTTGACTTATTGGATTTTGTGAAAAATAAAGAAATTTTTCAATATAAAGATGGTTTTGTTGATCTGCCATCTAAACCAGGATTGGGTTTAGAAATGGATGAAGATCGGGTGAAAGAGATTTCACAAGAAGGATTAGTATGGACAAATCCAAAATGGAAAAACTATGATGGAACAATAGCTGAATGGTAATGAGAGGATGTAAGAAATGACTGAAGCGTTAATTATATGTGGTTTTTTATTTGTTCTGATGGTTATTCAGATAAAAGAGCAAATGCAGATAAAAATTAAAGCAAAAACAAGTATATTCAGAAGATTACTTTCCTTTGGATTAGCTATCTTGCTACTGTATATATTTTGGCAACCAAATCTTGCAAATCAGTTGAAACTAGTTGCTTTTTCAATGATGATTTTAATATCGGGTTTTGGAAATGAAGGACTGGCAACTGATCACTTGGTTAAGTTGGGTATCATATCAGGAGCGTATACTGATTACGAGTTCATTCAAATTGAAAAAATACCTAATCAATCAAGTTTTGTAACATTCCATAAGACTAAGAATAGTCATTTTTCTATGTTTTATGATGAAAAAAACCAGGAATTGATACACTACTTCAAGAAGCTAGGCCTAGAAGAAAAATTAATTATTGGAGAAATGCCTGATACAATTTATCAGATCTCTATTAAACAGAAGAAAGCCTAGGATTCTTAAAATATGAAATCAATGGTATGCTAAGATTTTTATTTTCTGTTAACTACTATTATTTTAATAAAGTCATTCTTAGATTGATTCTCAAAAGATGAGTTAGCGATGCTACTCTTTATCAAATAACTAATTAAGTTTTGAAAAAGTGAATGCTAAACTGGCTCACATATTCAGGGATATTCGAAAAGAAAGCAAAATCTATTATGCAACAGTCAACAGTAAGCTGGTTCCGATAATAAATCGGTACCAGCTTATTCAAATTATACGGTTAATCCATATATAAAATGACACTTCGTCAAATCGGACTGATAAATGCACCAACGAATATCGAAAAAGGAAGAAAACTCCATAAGCGCTCAGTAGAATAGTGCCTGTATGCCAAACTTTCTAACTCCTAGTATGAGGGGTTGGGCTATTTGGTGTACAGGCACTATTATTTTATTGGTCGCTTACAAAA
>NZ_GL622241.1:249607-274700 GCF_000185365.1 Enterococcus italicus DSM 15952 | reverse complement strand
TGGGGCGCTTACGACATTTCTACAAAAAAATTTTGCGCATCAAACGAAGTACGGAATGTGATCAAGAGGGCTCTTCATGGATTGATAGTACGCGTGCTTATTTCAAAAAAAAACAACTATAGCAATCAGCTTGACTTCCGTGATACTATGTACATAAAACGTTTTCATTTTCGCTTTTTTAATGGGTGGTGTAGAAAGTATGACGAACAAACAAACGTTTCGGGGAGAAATTGTCAGAGAAATTCGCAAACGGCTCAGTATACAGGCTATTATGGTCTCTTTCTTATTATTCATAATGTTGTTAGTATTCTTATTTTCGATTCAGTTTTATCAACTGAATAAAGAAACAACAACGATTGTTTCAGATTTTTCTAATTTAAAGTCAGATGCATTTACTATGTTGGATTCACTGAATGAATCAACTGTTCCAAACTATCTTGCAACAGGGGAAAATGAACGGTATTTGTATCAACAATTTTATGAAAAGGCGTCTTCATTCGGAGACCAATCGGCTTATTTCGTAATGAATGCGAAAGGAAAAACTTTGTTTCAGGCAGGCAACCATGTCGAAGCATTTTCGTCCTATTTTTTGAAAGTGGTTTTGATGAATAACCAGAAAAGGCACCACTTTTTAAAAGTAGTTCAAGGAAAGAATAGTCAACGCTATTTGTTGTTTTTTTCAAGAGTTCCTCAATCGGAGAATTATGCTATCTTTGTAATGAATGGTTCAGGTTTTTCGCCGGTAGGGCTGCAGTATGGTACACAATTTGTTATTGCAGATAACTTTGATAACGTCTATGCCAAGAATACGCAATCCTTCGTAAAAGGGACTATTGAAAAGATTGAGAGTCAAATTATAGCCAAGCAATTATTCTTTTTTGACGGAAAGTTGTATTTGGCTAAGAATGTATTATTAGATGCAAATCTATCCTTGTATACTTTTGTCCAGTCATTTCCATTAAGCGTCTTACTATTATTTGGGCTTCTCAGTGTTGTTTTGGTAACCATTCTTTTATTGTTGCAAGCGAATCATTTGGCGAAAGCAATTGGTGATAAGACCACTCGTGAGATTGGTTTATTAGTTAATGAAACAAGCAAAATTCGCGATGGGGAGAAAAAGAGGCTCTCGGTTCAAACAAATGAGGAATTCCAATATTTGGCTGAGAGTATCAACATGATGGTTGATCGCTTGGATGAAATGAGATTGCAACAGCTAACGCTAGAAAAACAGACAACAATTTTTGAACGTAAAATGTTGGAAGCACAGTTTAATCCTCATTTTTTATACAATACGCTAGAAAATATTCGTATTATGATTCAGATTGATCCGCCACTTGCGGATAAACTAATCCTTTCACTGAATCGAGTGTTACGTTATAGCATCGATTACAAGCAAGCTGAAACAACACTAGAAAGTGATTTAGAAATTATTGATGAATTTCTAAAAGTAAATGCGGTTCGTTTTGAAAAATTACGTTATCAGATTCATATAGCATCTTGTTTAAAGCAGATTTCAGTTCCAAGATTATTTTTATTGCCACTTATAGAAAATTCGTTAAAGTACGGAATGAAGAAACGGAGCGATTTGACTATCACAATAAACTGCTATTGTCATGGAGATCAACTTATTTTTTCAGTTGAAGATAATGGGCCAGGTTTCACCAAGGAAACCATAGCCAATTTAACAAAGAAAAAATATAAGGACCAGACCCATCACGGTTTGGAAAATAGTCTACGGCGTTTGCGCTTATTTTTTCCAGAAGCGAAACTGACGATTGAGAGTGTCGAAGAGGGTTCCAAAGTGCGATTTACTGTCATGGGGGAGAAAAATGTATAAATTACTAATTGTTGAAGATGAACATTTTATTCGGCGCTATTTGACCAATGCATTAGATTATCAAGAATTAAATATTACTTCTATTGTCTCTGCAGAAAATGGATTAGAAGGGGTAGCGAAGATTACTGAATTTCAGCCAGATATCGTTTTAACTGATATTACGATGCCAGTAATGGATGCTTTTGAAATGTTTGAAAAAACCAGTCAATATACGTATCAAAAAATTATTTTATCCGGCTACAATGATTTTTTAAATGCGAAAGCGGCCATTCATTACGGGGTTCGTGAATTCTTGGTTAAACCCATTGATTTGGTTGAATTACGGAGTTGTTTTGTACAAGTACTTAATGAGATTCAGCAAAATACGTACCGAATTGATACGGACCTAGCGGAAAATAGTGATTTATTGAAGGATGTACGTTATTCCCGCGATGAAATTGTTAGCCAAATTATTGGATATATTCGTATTCATTTTAATGAACGATTTACTGCGAAAGAATTATCGGAGAGCATTGGAATTAGCGAGAGCAACCTATATAAAAAAATGAAAAACCATTTAGGGATTACTTTCAACGACTATGTCAATCGGTATCGTTTAAAAATGGCCATTAATTACTTGATTTCTGATCCAAACCTTCGCATTTATGAAGTAGCTGATTGTGTTGGCTTTGCAGATTATAAATATTTTAACCAAGTATTTAAGAAATACCTTGGAATGACCGTCACTGAATTTAAGGAGAAAATTCCTCATTAATAGAGGATTTTCTCCTTTTTGTATCGAATTCTACCATTTTGAAAACGTTTTACATAAAGTATGATAGGTATGTACTAATTAATAGAAAAGACACAGGGGGAATCAAGATGAAGAAAAAGTGGCTTAGTATAGCGATGGTTGGTGTTGCTACGTTAGGGCTGACTGCTTGTGGTAGCAGTAAAGAAAAAAACAGTGGTGACAAAAGTGATTCAAAAAGTGATACGTTAGTTGTTTATTCACCTAATTCTGAAGGACTGATTAAAGCAACGATTCCTTCATTTGAGGAAAAGTATGGAATCAAGGTAGAACTCATCCAAGCTGGAACTGGGGAGTTATTTAAAAAATTAGAATCAGAAAAAGAGAACCCGGTAGCAGATGTGGTTTTTGGCGGTTCATATACCCAATATGCTCAAAGTGGTGCTTTGTTTGAAAAATATGTTGCGAAAGAAAATGACAAAGTTGTGAAGGAATATCAAAATACAACAGGTTATTCAACACCATACACACTAGATGGCTCAGTGCTGATTGTTAATCCTGATTTAACAAAAGGAATGACAATTGAAGGATATAGTGATTTGCTAAATGATGATTTAAAAGGAAAAATAGCGACGGCTGATCCTGCAAATTCATCATCTGCCTTTTCTCAATTGACGAATATGCTAGCTGCAGAAGGTGGCTATGATAATGATAAAGCTTGGAGTTATGTCAAAGACTTATTTACGTTAATTGATGGAAAAATTTCATCTAGTTCTTCGAATGTATATAAAACAGTCGCAGATGGCGAAATGGCTGTGGGGTTATCTTATGAAGATCCTTCTGTCCAATTGTTAAATGATGGTGCGAATGTAAAAGTGGTCTATCCTAAAGAAGGCACGGTTTTCTTGCCAGCTAGTGCAGCTATTATTAAAAATGCAAAAAATATGGACAATGCAAAGAAATTTATTGACTATTTAGTGACAAAGGATGTACAAGACACATTGGGAACGACAACAACCAATCGGCCGGTACGCGAAGATGCAAAAACATCAGAAAATATGAAACCATTGTCTGAAATTAAAACGATCACCGAAGATTATGATTACGTGATTAAACATAAAGATGAGATTATTAGTAAATATAATGAAATATTTGTTGAAACACAATCGAAGTAATTGGAGACTGTGATATCTCTAGCCATCCTAGAACTGTGGAGTTTTTCTCTAGGGTGGCTTTATTAGCTATTAATTATTTTTAATTTTAAATGAGGTGAAGACAATGAGTGATATTAAAATTAATCATGCAAAGAAAATTTACAACGATATACCTGTCATTGAAAACTTAAATTTAACTATTCCTGATGGCTCTTTGTTTACCTTGCTTGGTCCTTCTGGTTGTGGAAAAACGACATTGTTACGGATGATTGCTGGGTTTAATTCCATTGAAGGTGGAGACTTTTATTTTGGTGACAATCGTATTAACAATATGGAACCGTCTAAAAGAAATATTGGGATGGTTTTTCAAAATTATGCGATTTTTCCACACCTCACGGTTAAAGAAAACGTCGCTTTTGGATTAAAGCAGAAAAAGGTTGCTAAGCAAACGTTAGAAAAAGAAACGAACAAATATCTCCAATTAATGCAAATTGACCAGTTTCAAGATCGTAAGCCAGATCAACTTTCAGGTGGTCAGCAACAAAGGGTAGCACTTGCGCGCGCCCTTGCAGTCAATCCAGATGTATTGTTAATGGACGAACCGTTAAGTAATCTTGATGCGAAATTACGAGTAGATATGCGGCAAGCCATTCGGGAAATCCAACATGAAGTAGGAATTACAACCGTTTATGTTACCCATGATCAGGAGGAAGCGATGGCTATTTCCGATGCTATTGCGGTCATGAATCAAGGAAAGATTCAACAGGTTGGTAGACCGAAAGAATTGTATCATCGACCTGCTAATGAGTTTGTTGCTACTTTTATTGGTCGTACCAATATTTTAGATGCACAGTTAATCCATGATAATGGGCAAACCTATTTGCGTTTTGACTCAAATTACCAACTATCTTTTGAAGCCTTATCGGAGGTTCCTGAACAGTCTGTTCGCGTCAGCATTCGTCCAGAGGAACTGATTCGTGCGGAGGATGGTCCAATCGAGGCAACGATTGTGGATAGCTTGTATTTGGGTATGAACACGGAATATATCGTAAACATTCCTTTTGCAAATAAAGTACAGGTTAGTGAAGAATCTACATTTATGGAGGACTTAGGGGCCGGCGATAAAATCAATTTAGCAATGAATGCTCAAAAACTAAATGTTTTTTCAGCTGATGGGCAAACCAATCTTTTGGAGGTGAAATAGATGAATGAACGACGCCGATTTAATATTTGGACTGCATCATCTTTCATTATATTCATTACATATGTCTTGTTTCTCGTCTATCCGATTGTTACGATTTTAGGACAAGCAGTTTTTGAAGAAGGGAAATTTCATTTAAACAATTTCACTGCCTTCTTTTCTAAAAGTTATTATTTTTCTACCTTATTAAATAGCTTTAAGGTCTCAATTGTTGCAACATTTTTTTCCCTATTATTAGGAACAGTATTGGCTTACTTTTTCTCAATGTATCATTTTAAAGGAAAGAAATTTTTGCAGATTTTAATTATCATCGCATCCATGTCGGCACCATTTGTGGGTGCATACTCTTGGATTTTGCTTCTTGGTCGGAATGGAGTAGTTACGAAATTTTTGATGAAGTCTCTTGGATTACCACAAATCGACATTTACGGTTTTTCTGGAATCGTATTGGTGTTTACCTTACAATTGTTTCCTCTAGTTTTTCTCTATTTAAATGGTGCATTTAAATCCATTGATAACTCTGTTTTAGAAGCAGCAGAAAGTATGGGAAGTAAAGGCATTAGTCGTTTCTTCAAAGTTGTCTTACCTTTGTTAACTCCTACTTTGTTAGCTTCAGCACTTCTTGTTTTTATGCGTGCCTTTTCAGACTTTGGTACTCCAATGTTAATTGGTGAAGGGTATCGAACATTTCCAGTTTTGATTTACTCTCAGTTCATTAGTGAAGTAGGAGGAAATGCTGCTTTTGCATCTGCTTTGGCGATTATTGCGATCATCATTGCGTTGAGTATCTTCTTAATTCAAAAGTTTGTAGCAGGAAAATTTTCATTCAGCATGAATGCTCTTCACCCTGTCGAACCGAAAAAAGTCGGTCGAGGAAAAACTATATTTTTGTATTTTCTTGTATATGGGGTCGTTTTTTTGGCAATATCTCCTCAACTATACTTGATTTATACTTCATTCTTAAAAACTTCAGGAATGGTATTTGTTCCAGGGTATTCTCTTAATAGTTATGTGGAAGCATTTGATCGAATGGGTTCGGCCATTTTCAATACTATTCGTATTCCATTTATTGCGCTAGTACTTGTTGTAATTTTTGCAATCTTTATTTCTTATTTGGCAGTTCGTAAAAGAAATTTCTTTACTTCTATCATCGATAGCTTGAGTATGATTCCTTATATTGTACCAGGAACCGTTATGGGGATTGCCTTTATTACTTCTTTTAACACTGGAATTGGTGGTAGTGGTTTCTTAGCAATTACTGGGACTGCCTTTATCATGATTGTTTCACTTGCTGTTCGACGTTTACCGTATACCATTCGTTCATCTGTTGCTAGCTTACAACAAATTTCTCCTTCAATAGAAGAAGCTGCAGAAAGTTTAGGATCAAGTCGTTTAAATACTTTTTTTAGAATTACAGTCCCAATGATGGCGTCAGGAATTATTTCGGGAGCAATTCTGTCATGGGTAACGATGATCTCTGAATTATCCACCTCTATTTTGTTATACAATATACGTACGCGTACGATGACTGTCGCAATCTATACTGAAGTTATTAGAGGAAATTACGGTATTGCTGCAGCATTATCGACAATTTTGACGGCCTTAACAGTTGTATCCCTGTTATTATTCATGAAAATTTCGAAAAGTGGCGATATTACACTTTAAGATAAGGAAAAAACTCTTTTTTGAAGAAATAGGAGCAGCTGTTCGTTCATTATCTGTCAATAAACAAGAATTAAAAGAGTGGCTTAATTTTTTTAAAGCCCCTATATGCTGACCCACATGGGTAAGATGACAATCGTTTATTTCACACGATTGTCATCTTTTTTTTGATTGTTTGTCTTTGAGTGACTTTTGGCGTGTTATACTTTCATAAAGGACAATGGTTTATTTTGGACGGTGGAATACGCATCATGCGCTGTTAACTGGCTATAGAAGAAAGGATGATGGCTGATGAATTGGGAAAAACTGTTTGCGGCGATTATATTGCAAAGAGGGTATGACTATTACTGTGAGAAGGCAGTCGAATTACTTGATGTGAATGAAAGTGAAGTTCATGCGGAAGTGATTGGCTCGGATGAATATGAAGTCACCATTTCTTTTTTAAATGGGCAGGTAGCGGAGATGGCTTGTTCTTGTCCCTATGCTCAAGGTGGCAAACATTGTAAACATATGGCAGCTGTCTTGTTTGAATGGTCGGAGCAGTCTAGTGACAATGAATCGTCGGCTAGTGACCAATTTGCAACACTAATCAATCCAATGGAAAGTCAGCAATCTTCTACCAACCATTTCGAGGAAATTGAAGAATTGGTGGAAAAAGCAGATATAAATTATGTGCGCTCATTTTTAAAAACGATTTTGAAGGAGGACGACAGGTGGTTTCTTCGTTTTCAAAATGTGTTAAAGATGGAAAATGATGAAGTCGATTTGACTTATTATTCGTTGATTATTGAAGAGATTGTTGCTCAATTTTCGGGATATGATGATTTCATTGATTATAATGATGCGAGCGAATTTGCGTCGGAATTAGAGGATTTTCTTGCGGATGATGTGACCGACTTGCTGAATCGTGGCTATTACCAAGAAGCTTTCGAGGTAGCTAGTCAGATTTTTGTTCTAATTGGCAATGTGGATATCGACGATTCAGATGGTGAGGTAGGAATGCTAGCTGAAGACATTTATCAATTTTGGCAACGATTGCTACGTGAAGCAAATTTGGAAGCGAAACAAATGATGTTTACTTGGTTTGTTTCGAATTTGGACGGTACGATTGTGGATTATCTAGAAGAATATATTGAACGCATTCTCTTTGAAGCATTTGATGAGCCTGTTTTTATCCAAGAAAAATTGATTTTTGCCAGAGAAAAACTTGCGTATATCAATCAGAAAAAGAATGATTGGAGTCGTGAATACCATGTTGGAAAATGGGCTTCTTATTATCTAGCATTATTAAGCAAAAGCGATGATCAAGAAAGCCAACAAGAACTTGCCAGAATCTATCGTACGTATTGGTCGAATACAGACGTGCGAAAATTTGCGATCAATCAATGTATTGAGGAAAAAGATTACCAGCGAGCACTTGAGATTTTGGATGAGTCCATGCAGGTGGATCAAGAAAAACGAAATACGTTAGCAGAGTATAGCAGACAGAAAAAAGCTATTTATCAATTGCAAGGCAATCGACCAGCCTATCTTGATCAATTATGGGAGTTATTATTGAAATATACTCCTGGTGACTTAGATGTGTATCATGAGTTGAAAGAACAATATTCTACGGCAGAATGGGCGACGGAGCGAGAAAGAGTCTTTCAACAATTGTCTGCATCTGCTCAAGTTGCGAAGATGTACCAAGAAGAGGGACTTAAGGATCGTTTATTGGCGTATGTAATCAAGTATCCGGGTCTTGATGCGGTCTCGTGCTATGAAGATGAGTTAAAAGTAGAGTATTCGAGTCAGTTACTCGCGAAGTACCGAAAGGAACTAGAGCAAGCTGCAGTTTACACGAGCAATCGAAAGCAATATGCCATGTATGTTACCATTTTAAGAAGGATGAAGAAACTAGCTGGAGGATCAAAAGTAGTGGATAGCATCATCGAAACATGGCGGAAAGACTACAAAAATCGACGTGCAATGATGGATGAACTACGGAAGATTTGAGAAGGGAATTGGTAACTATTGCGTCGCTCATTTGGTGGAAGTGAAAAATTCCATGGTTCAGTGATTGACCACGTCAGGACGACTAAGAAACGGGTCTCTCGAGAAGTGGCTCAGCTAGGGCAAGAATTGACACAGTTATCAGAAATTTTTGGCAAAAAATATGGCAAATGTAGTTCTCGTGTTTGATTGGGATACGTACTGGGCAGTGGAATACACAAGTGGGCCGAATCAGGATTTGTATTATGTGGATCAAATCCATCAATATTATCGCTACTTCTATGAACGAAATATCGTTATCGAGATGGTCGCACCGGTTTGTTAGAGGGTATGAAGCCATCGAGCAGTTTTAATACAAGCGGTTTGTCACGACTATATGAGCGGTATCATAGACCATTCGTAAAGGCGGCTATCCTGGACCGTTCCGAAAACTAGCAGGCAGCTGGATGGAAGAAATTGACGCCTTGGAGCCGAATCTACATTATTGGTCGATATCATTCATTTAAAAACTGCGAAAGCTTGGGTGATTATACTTCTAATTTCTATCCAGCCAACCGGTAGCAACCAAAAACACTTATGGCAAAGGGCAAGTGCATTGGTACACAATGAGATACGGATTCGTTGGCAACAATTTAGGATCAGGCAGTGGATGTTGATAAATTAAGTGTCTGTCTTGGTACCAAGTTAGAAGTTACTGAGAGTATTCCTAAAAAATCTATTGGTTGGCATGATTTACTAATTGGAAAAATCATGGAAAATGACCTCAAATTAATCAGTACGAAACGTATCTTTTTAAAAATGCAAATGAGTGAAAAGTTACGGAGTAATTGAAATTGAAAAAAGCTTAATTTTGATGGGATCATTCATCTATGAGAAAGCTGTTATTATGTGCATATTTATTTTAGCTAATGCAAGGCATCAAAACTTCTCCAAAATCCTCGTCAGGTCAGTCATCATAGTTTCTTGGTGCCAAGTGGCTTCGTCAAAGGTTAACCAGCGAGACAAGACGTGGATAATGCCAGCTGCGATAAAGGTAATTTCGGCAACACTATATAGGTCATTGCTTGCTAATTGTTCTTCACGGGCGACTTCTTCAAAGATAGCCTTATCTAGTTTGTTGACCATAGTGCCATCTGCTTGTTCGCCAAAAAACAGCTTAACCAAGTCGCGTTTCTCTGCAGCAAAGGTAACGATTTGTTGTGAGAGAGCCGTATAGTCTACCGCCTGAATCTCTTGATAGGATTCTTCTAGTAAGCGAACGACATCACTGATGAGTTCTTCGCCAAGTTGTTCATACACATCAAAAACGTCTTTGAAATGTAAATAAAACGTGCTACGGCTACAATCTGCCGCTTGAATGACTTCGGTCACGGTAATTTTGCTGAGTTCTTTTTTTGATAGTTTATCTAATACGACTTGTTGCATGGCATAGCGGGTCTTTTTTATTCTACGATCCATGAGTATGCTCCTATTTTTGGACAATTTCTGTATAAGTGTCCATTTATGGACAAAATAGTTGATATTGACGCGTGTGATTTTTGATAAGTTTATTATAATTTGATTTATCAAATAGAACAAACAATAGGAGGAATTCGATGAGTTATCGTTATGCCACGATGGATGATTTACCAGAAATTTTACCATTGATTTCAAAATCATTTATCGATTACCCAGTATATGCCATTGCTTTTCAGGAGAAATTTCAGTCACGAAAGCAGTACTTTTCGTTTTTACATAAGATGCATCGGGTGGAAATTACACCGTATATTCAGCAAAGACTTTGTTATGTGGCGGTGGTGGAAGGGAAGATTGTCGCGGCTGCACTCGTAAAGTCGCCACATTTTCGACCAACAAGTTGGTTAAATGCTATTAAAGCGGGGGTGTTAAGCTTGGTGACGAGTTTTTGGAGTCGGAATATAGCTAAGCTCCTTCAGTTTTTGTCGCTTGCTAAGAAAGATTGTCAACACCGTTTCTCGAATCATTCGTGGTATTTAGAGATGTTAGCTGTGAGTGAAAAGATGCAAGGAAGAGAGTCGGGACCCGCTTTATTGAAGAATTTATCGTGCCAGAAATCAAGCGCCAACATGGCAAACAATTGTTTTTAATTACCAATACAAAGCAAAACTGTGCGTTCTATCGTAAAAATAAATTTCAGCAGTTTTCGCACAAAATTCACCTATTGAACCGGCAACCTTTAGAAAATTGGAGTTTTGTGCGAACATTGTCGTAAAAAGAAGAGGCTGAAACAAAATTAGCTACAAAAAAGACCAGTAAGTCCAAAAGTGTGAAAAATAACTTGCGGATTTACTGGTCTTTTTATTTGAGGCTGAACAATTCTGTCTCAGCCTCAAGCTTTAGCTTAATGCAAGGTGTGATTTGTTTCAATCGGAATGGCAATACTAAATGAAGTTCCTTCGGGTGAAGATTCCAGCTTAAGTAGCCAGTCGTTCTTTTTGATGATTGATTGGACAATAAAGAGTCCTAGACCAGTACCACCTTCTGTCGATTTTGTTGTAAAAAAGGGAGTGAAGATTTTTGCTTGAATGTCTTTACTAATTCCTGGCCCATTATCACTAATTGTAAATTGGATGTGTTCTTTATTGATATGTTGGTGTGAATAGTTCGTATACGTTTTTATTTTTTTAGGATTTGCTAGGTCAATCGTGACTTGAATTGTGCCACCTTGTTTAGAAGCCTGCATGGAATTGATGATAAGATTATAAATAATCATTTGGATTTCATCGGCATCAGCGAGAATTTCTGCATCAAAATGACGAATCATTGTTAATTTCATCGTTCGTGGCATCAAGATTGTCATCGTGTTAACGGAATCTTGGACAATAGTGGACAAGTAAAATGCGTCTCGCTCAGTCAAGCTCACTTTAGAAAAATTCAGTACCCGCTTTGATAAGTCATGTCCTTTTTGGGCAGCTATATAGATTTCCATTAATTCTTCATACAATTCAGGATTGTCATTATACTCTTCTAGCAATAATTCAATATTACCTAGTAACGGTGTTAAAAAGTTATTAAGATCATGGACGATGGAAGTAGTCAATAAACCAATGATTTCTAATTTAGATTCTTGCAGTAAATTTTTTTCTAATTCATATTTGGACTCTTGGTGCGATTTCTGGGACAAGAGTTTTTGGTTTTCAAGCGAAAATTTTTCTCGTCTTATAATATTTTTCATATTAAGATACAATAAGAAGACAACGATAGTAAAAATACTTAGCACACCAATCCCTATAATAAATTCTTGCTTTAAGACTGCATTATGGCGATTGAATTCGGTGCTGCTTGCGACGACCCATTTTTGGTTGCCAATTGTAATCCATTGGTATGCGGCAATTTTTAAGACGCGATTTAATTTTTTACTTGTCCACCAGTAAGAATAATACGTTAATGTGCCAGACTGATGGGTCAGTTGCTGTTGCTCGAGCCTCTCTAAGTCATTATAATTCAAATCAGGATACAACTGCTTACGCCCGGTAATAATGTTTAGTCCGATTTGCTCAGCAGAGGGATGCATAATGACTTTCATTTCTTTGTTTTTAACCATTGTGTACCCGTTGTACTCATTATTAAGCGTCGCATCTTCAATGGTTCGGTAGATAGCATCGAGGTTGATCGGAGCTACTAAAACGGCGGTCAATTGTCCGTTTTCATCATAGATGGGTTGATAGAGGTTTAAAAAGGCTTTATTTTTATAAAAATAAACTGTACCATTCTCATAAGATGCAGTTGTTAATTCTTTGTTTAACAGCGTATCTTTTTGTACCAAATCAAGGGAATCAATGATTGCTTTACTAGAACTTACTTCTAAAGATGCGCTCGTGTCCTTTAGTGGAATCAAGAATAATGACTGAAATTTTGTATCCTTTGTGAGCAAATTCTCTAATTGTTCTTGAATGATTGCTTGTTGTCCTTTAGAATTATAGACAAGTCCTACTTGTTGTAAAATTTCTTTTTGGTCATCTATTGATGATTGGATCAAAAGGGTGGCTGCTTTATTAATTTTCATGAGTTGAGATTGACCAAAATCTAAAGCGTATTCTTTGCTTTGTTTGTAGCTGTAGTATATCCCAAAGAATCCTATTATCGTGATAGTAATAATTACTATCAGTCCGATATTTAGCCATTTTAATGATTTTTTTTTCATAAAATTCTCTCTTTCCGAAGATAGAATCGAACAATAATGGAGGTACAAAAATGAAAGATCAAAAAGTATTAGTTGTTGATGATGATCCTGCAATCCGACGCTTGATATGGAAATCACTGCAATCGACCGGTCTGCTTATTTATCAAAGTGAGTCCGTAGAAGCCACTGTAGATATCATCTCACGAGTAAAGTTTGATTTGTTTTTATTGGATATTAGTTTGGAGTATGAAAATGATGGCTATCATTTGGCTCAGCTCATCCGCGAACAATTTCCCAGTGTCCCTATCTTGATTTTGAGTGGCAAAACATCAGAAACAGATATTATCACTGGCCTGGAAATGGGCGCGGATATGTATTTGACGAAACCTTTTAAGCCTGCCATTATTCGTGCTCAGGTCTTGTCCTCGCTAAGACGTTCGAAGGTGATCCATCAAGCCAATCAGCAAGTGAAACAAAATGAAATCTTACTTGGAAGATTCCGCTTAAATTTAAATCAGTATCAATTTTTTAAAGATGATCAATTGGTCGCACTGTCATCTAAAGAAACACAATTGTTGCAATTTTTTATGGAAAATCCAAATCAAGTCTTTACGAAAGACCAGATTTACGCCCATGTGTGGAATGATGGAGATACTGATGCAAATACAATTATGGTATTCATCAATCATCTCAGAAATAAGATTGAAGATACACCTAAAGATGTGAAATATTTAAAAAATGTCTGGGGTATCGGCTATGCCTTTTACCCTGAAGGAAGCTAAAAAATTCCTTCAAGCATGGCAAAAAAGATACCTAACGAAAGTAAGTCAGCTGCTCCGCCAGGACTTAGATGACGTTCTGTCAACAATAAATCATACTCTTTTAATTCATGAACGAATTGGTCAGATGACAAGTTTTGTTCGTGAATTTGTCTTGTTTCTTCTTGGATTTTCTCTAGGGCGGATACTCCACCACGATGAATGATATTTGTATCTTCTAGCTGCGTCATTAAAAAAATTAAACTACGTAATAAAAAAAGCTCATCAATTGAATGGGCTTTTTTTCGCATGTAAGGAAGTAATACATTCTTTAAGGCGGGGTAGCCATTAGCAGCCTCGCCTCGTACACCAGTAATCCCTTTTTTTATAAACAGTTTCTCGCCGTTTGAAAGCACGTTTTTTTCTGAGAGATTCGTTAAGTCTTGGTCGATTAAATGGCTAGTCATTTCGGATGCGATTGTTAAAACAGCATCTGTATCTTGCGTAGTAAAAGGAAAAGAGGCGTTAGTTTTTAGGTGATAGCCAATCGCACCGAGTAATACTGCAAACGAAAAATTGGCTCCTTTATGGGTATTAATTTGTTCAGTGGCAGTAAGCATTGCTTTTTCTGCTACCGAGCCAATTGTTCGTTCTTTTTCAAATAGCGCTTTTAATGAGTCATTATGCAGATAGCCTTCTTCGAGATAGCGATAGAAGTAGGGGCTTAAAGCTTGGATGCTTTTAATGAAAGTGAAAAAGTCCATATCATCATGCGCCCCATTTGTATAACGATCAACCAGTCCAGGTTTCGGAGAAATAGCGACTTCATAAATTAGAGCAGTCTGGGCTAGGGTGGCGATGTGCTGAAGTTGGCTAATCAATTTTTCGTTTCTCCATTTCTTTTAAGATAAATTCTAAGGAGCGTGTTAAGTGCTCATGGGTAATGAGTGTGATTTGCTCGATATTGTTTGTACACATGCCTCGATAAATAAGCCAATGCTCTTCTAAAGCGATACTTCTACGAGCAGATGCGCGTATCGCAATATCACGAAAATAAACCAAATATGTTTGCAAATCTAAGACAATCGATTTTAGTCTAGGCATTTGACTTTTTTCGTAGATAAAGGCATTAAAATCAGAAAAATTCTTTAGCAATAAGTCGACTTGATCTGTTTTATTGTATACTTCGCCTCGCTCAAGCAATTCTCGTAACTCTTTAAAATCTTCTTCGGTCATCAATTTCATCGCTTTGATAGTAGCTAGAGTATCTAGTGATTTGCGGATTTCATAGATTTCATAAGCATCTTTGATTCCAATTCCTTTTACGACCATGCCAATTCTAGGGACATGCTGAACCAATTGCTCTTCAACAAGAGCTTTCATCGCAATTCGGATGGGAGTTCGACTAATATTTAATTCATCTGAAAATTCTTTTTCATTGATTCGTTCGCCAGCTGGAATCTCGCCAAGAATGATTGTCTTTCTAAATGCCTCATAAACGGCAATTTTTAGTGGTTTATTTTCCGTTAAATCTAAATTTTTCTTAACTGCTGTTATGATGGGATTCATCTTTATCCATCCTTTCAATTTTTGGTAAAGGTAATAAAACTTTTCGAAACAAATTTATGATTATTCATTCACAAAATAAAATTCTAGCATATGCAAAACTAAATGAGTTAGTTTTATTTTACACTGAATAGGTTACAGGTTCAAAATTATTTTTGTGATTTGATTGAAAGAAAGAAGAATATCAGAATGATTTATGTATTTTAAGAGGAAAGTGTTTAAAGACGGCTCAATGCATAGTAACTACGTTCGTTTTTTGCATAAAAAAAGCACCGGAAATATGAAGTGATTTTCAAAAAGTTAACGTATCGTGCGAACTTTTGAAAATTATTTCAATATTTCCGACGCCTATCAGTTATGTTTTTATTGTGGAATGTATAGAGGCATATGACCTAATAGTACAATTGTTACCACAAAGATAACGAAAATTCCTAACGCATATTTAGCAGATTCTTTTTGCCATTGTCCCATATCTAATCCAGTCAATCTTAATAGGAGATAGATAAAGGCTACTAGTGGGCTAAGTAAATGGAATGCTTGTCCCATTAAAGATGCAAGAGCCATAGACATATTATCAAATCCATACGAACGACCAGCTTCAGCTAAGACTGGCATTACACCGAAGTAGAAGCCATCATTTGAAATAAAGAATGTTCCTGGAGCTGAGATTAAAGCAATAACAAGCCCCCATGCACCAGCTAATTGTTTTGGAATTATGTCAACAAAGCTATTTGCTAAGGCTTCTGCCATTCCTGAACCTTGGAATAAGCCCATGAATACCCCAGCGGCAAATACTAAAATAACTACTTGAACGGCATCTCCGCCGTTGGCACCAATCCGAGATGATTGATCTTTTAGTTTTGGATAGTTGACCATCAATGCAATACATGTACCGATTAAGAATAAGAATAAAGGTGGCATTTCTACCCAAGCAGGTAAGCCTAATTGTTCAACAAATGAGCTTAAGACTAACCAACCAATTAAGACTAAAGTTAAGATTCCATTAAATGCAAAATTTTTCGGACGACGAATTTCGATTAATTCTGGATCGGTAACAGTAGTCATCGCATCGATTTCTTCATCTGTTAGATGACTAATACCTAACCGTGCTCTTTCTTTTTTACCCATACGGTAAGCAACAAAGAATATTACATAAAGAACAGATAGAATCATACCTGGTAATAGATAGGAAAGAATATCAGCACCGACATTTAATACTGCCATGGCACGCGCAGTAGGCCCACCCCAAGGCAATAGGTTCATAATTGTGTTTTGTAAAATAATCAAGACACCTAAGTTCATGACGTTCATGTTTAATTTTTTGTAGATAGGTAAGAAAGCAGAAATACAAATTAATGTTGTGGTTGTTCCATCACCATTTAAAGATACAGCAGCTGCAACAACAGCCGTCGCCATTAAGACCTTCATTGGGTCACCTTTAGCGAAGTGAATCATTTTACGAGTGATAGGATCGAACAACCCTGCGTCGAGCATAATAGAGAAATAAAGAATAGCAAAAAGCAACATGATACCTGTTTTTGATGTGGTAGCAATACCATCTAAAATAAAGTTCCCTAGATTAACTTCTGGAACCGTGCCGTCTGTGCCGGCAGGAGGACTAGCAACACCTGTAAATATTGCAATCAATGTGAAAAATAGTGGAATGACTACTAATGCTGTAAATGGAGATAGCTTTTTCTTCATGATGACGTACATGAAGACGATAATCATTGCGTAAGCAAGAATCGTTAATAACATTTTTTCCATCCTTTCTTAAAACCCATAATTTTTGTAACTGACGACAGGAACTTTTTGGATGCACCCATTGTTCTATAACAAATGAATCCTGTCTCTTTTTTACACCCTTAGAATAAATAAAAAAAAGAAAATATGAATATGAAAGCGGATAAAAAAACAAAAAAAGAACAATAATAAATCTGTTTCTTAGCGGATACTTAAATAAATATTAATAAAATATTAACGAATGGAAAATGTTGGTTTTAAGGTACTCAGAGAAATATTTTCAGGTTGACAAAAATAAAAAAACATTAAAAAACCAATTAATATCAACGTTTTGACTATAATTTTCTTCTGCGAAAAATTATAATAGAGTGGTAATGAACAAGAAGAAAGGAGAGTCAATATGGGATGGTTTGAGTCGCTCTTTAAGAAGAAAGATACAACTGAGAAAATCGATTTCAATAACGAACAGTCAAATTCTACTAATTCAATAGTACAGATTGAAGATGACTGGGAAGTACTGCCAGAGTTTGTTGAAGTTGATTCAGCGGATTATCCTTTAGTGTCTGCTATTGCCACTAGTATTGCAGCAAATGACCGACCTAAGAGTCAGTTTGTTATCAAACGCATTTTGCAACGTAATGAGGAAGTTAAAACTGTTTCGATTATTGCGGCAAGTATTGCCGCAACTAATCCGACAAATAACCAATTAGTTGTTCGGAGCATTGCAAGAAAAAAAGGAAAGTAAGGATGGAGGATTATTATGTTAAGAAAGTTCAAAATTGCAATTGATGGAAAAGAATATTTAGTAGAAATGGAAGAAATTGGTGGCGTACCACAACCAGCTGCTCCACAACCAGTTGCAGCACCGGCAGCCGTAGAAACTCCTAAGGTTGAAGAAGCCGCTCCTGTACAAGCTGTGTCAGAACCGGCTGGAGCAGATGCACTAACTGCACCAATGCCAGGAACTATTTTAAAAATTATGGTTAACATTGGCGATTCAGTGACAGAAAACCAACCATTAATGATTTTAGAAGCTATGAAAATGGAAAATGAAGTAGTAGCAAATAAAGCAGGAAAAATTACAGGTATTCATGTAAACCAAGGTCAAGTTGTTAATCCTGGTGATGCATTGATTACAATTAATTAATTTGAGAAGGAAGTGAATTGAGTGGATACATTAATCCAAGGAGTGATTGGACTAGGTCAAGAACCAGGTCGAATCGTTATGATGGTCATCGGGGGCGTTTTGATGTACCTCGGTATCAAAAAAGAGTATGAACCAACGCTATTAGTACCAATGGGATTAGGAACAATATTGGTGAACTTTCCAGATACAGGTGTATTAAGTGCTGGAGGCGAAGCTGGACCATTCCAAGTATTATTTGATGCAGGGATTTCAACAGAATTATTTCCGTTATTATTATTTATAGGAATTGGTGCAATGATTGATTTTGGTCCATTGCTACAAAACCCATTCTTGTTGATGTTTGGTGCAGCAGCGCAGTTTGGTATTTTCTTTACTATTATTCTAGCAATTGTTTTAGGCTTTGATATGAATGACGCTGCGTCAATCGGTATTATTGGTGCCGCAGATGGACCAACTTCTATTTTCGTAGCCAATACACTGAATTCTAAGTATATGGGAGCTATCATGGTTGCTGCTTATTCCTACATGGCACTTGTGCCAATTATCCAACCAGTAGCAATCAAAGCAGTCACAACGAAAAAGGAACGCCAAATTCGTATGAACTACCGTGCTGGTGAAGTTTCTCAAACGGCAAAAATCCTATTCCCAATTGTTATTACGATTGTTGCAGGATTGATTGCTCCAGTTTCTTTACCGTTAGTTGGTTTCTTAATGTTTGGTAACTTGCTACGTGAATGTGGTGTGTTGGATCGCTTGTCATTATCTGCTCAAAACGAGTTAGTAAATGTGATTAGTATTCTTTTAGGTTTAACCGTATCCGTTAAGATGCAATATGCAGAGTTCTTGAAATTTGATACATTAATCGTCATCGGACTAGGACTAGTTGCTTTCGTAATGGACTCTATCGGTGGAGTATTATTTGCCAAATTCCTAAATCTATTTAGAAAAGAAAAAATCAATCCTATGATTGGTGCTGCAGGAATTTCAGCATTCCCAATGTCAAGTCGTGTTATTCAAAAAATGGCAACCGAAGAAGATCCTCAAAACTTTATTTTAATGCATGCTGCAGGTGCGAATGTGTCTGGTCAAATTGCTTCAGTTATTGCTGGTGGTTTATTACTAGCATTTCTAGTCTGAGTAAGGAAAGGAAGTTAGTATGAATATTAATTTAGAAGATTTAAAACAATCATTTGAACTATTGCTTATGGGATGGGGCGGCGTATTTTTTGTTCTCTTTCTAATCTATTTAGCTTCAAAAGGATTAGCAAAGCTATTTCCACCGAAAAAGTAAGGAGTGTTTCCTTTGTACGAAGTAAGAAGAATCTGGATCAATCAAGATAAGCACATGTATGCCTTGTGGAAAGACCTAATCCAAAAAGCGGGTCTCTCTCCAGATGAAGAGGTTGATTATACTGTCGGTGTTTTTATTGGAGAAAAATTGGTTGCGACAGGGTCATATCAAGAGAATATCCTTAAATGCCTAGTCGTCTGTAAGGAATATCAATCTGAAAATTTTCTCACTAAACTAGTGGTTCACTTACTTGGTGAGCTACAGATGAAGGGAATAACGCATACTTTTGTCTATACAAAGCCAGGAAATAAAGCAATCTTTTATTCTTTAGGTTTTAGGGAAATACTTTCGACTGAGACGGTGCTTTTTATGGAACAAGGAACACCAAATCTTTCTTCTTATTTGAGTATGTTATCAAAGTTAAACCATTCAGAAAATGCAAGTGCTATTGTTATGAATGCGAATCCTTTTACAAAGGGACACTTATTTTTAGTTCAACAAGCAGCTAAGGTGAGTTCGCATGTGTATGTTTTTGTTTTATCAGAAAATCGGTCAGAATTTTCTTTTACTGATCGGCTAGCCATGGTTAAAGCGGGTGTCAGTCAGATAGCAAATGTAACAGTGGTGCCGACCGAAAACTATATCGTTTCCTCCTTAACGTTTCCAACGTACTTTTTAAAAGACCAGGCACCACTCGAATTAGCTAGAATACAGGCGAAAGTTGATGCACTACTATTTAAAGAAAAAATTGCCCCACGTTTAAGTATTACTAAACGTTTTGTAGGTGAAGAGCCGTATTCTGAAGTAACAGAAGTGTACAATCAAGCGATGAAGGAAGTGTTCAACAATGAGATAGACTTGATTGTTCTACCAAGATTGGCAATTGAAGGCAATATTGTCAGTGCTACAAAAGTTCGTGAAGCACTAAAACAAAAAAATCAAGCATTATTGAAACAATTTTTACCAGAATCAAGTTATGACTATTTAAAAAAGAAATTTAGAGGTGAATGAATGTGGAAATAATCAAAACAGCTGTTGCTGGAACTGTTGAATCTAGTGACATCATGATAACTATTGAACCAACACAATCCAACACAATCGAAATTGATCTTGAAAGTAGTGTAGAAAAGCAATTTGGTCGCCAAATTCGTCAAATGATTGAAACGACTTTAGCCAATCTCAAAGTAAATTCAGCAAAAGTTACCGCAGTGGATAAAGGCGCCTTAGATTGTGCGATTCAAGCTCGTACAATTACTGCTGTGTATCGTGCTGCAGAACAAGAAAACTTTGATTGGAAGGAGATAGACTCATGGAACGCTTAAGAAGAACAATGATGTTTGTACCTGGTGCGAATGCTGCGATGTTGAGAGATGCTGCATTGTATGGAGCAGATTCGATTATGTTTGACCTTGAGGATGCAGTATCTTTAAAGGAAAAAGACTCAGCTCGTATGCTTGTTCACTTTGCTTTACGCACATTTGATTATGGAGCAGTGGAAACAGTGGTCCGAATCAATGCTTTGGATGCTGGTGGGGCTCAAGATGTCGAAGCGATGGTGCTTGCAGGTGCAAACGTCATTCGGTTACCAAAGACGGAAACAGCTCAAGATATTATTGACGTTGACCAAGTCATTACAAAAGTCGAAAAAGAAAATGGCATTGAATTAGGTACAACCAAAATGATGGCTGCCATTGAATCTGCTGAAGGTGTGCTAAATGCACGTGATATTGCAACTTCTTCTGATCGCTTGATTGGGATTGCTTTAGGGGCAGAAGATTATGTGACAAACATGAAGACTCGTCGCTTTCCAGATGGACAAGAGTTATTTTTTGCTCGTAGCATGATTATCCATTCAGCTAGAGCAGCTGGCATCGCTGCGATTGATACTGTTTACTCTGATGTCGATAATGTTGAAGGTTTCCAAAATGAAGTGAAGAAAATTAAACAATTAGGATTTGACGGTAAATCAGTCATCAATCCTCGCCAAATACCACTAGTCAATGAAATCTATCGTCCAACAGATAAAGAAATCCAAAATGCGAAAGAAGTTATCTGGGGAATTCGTGAAGCAGAAGCAAAAGGTTCAGGTGTTATTTCTGTTAATGGTAAGATGGTTGATAAACCAATTGTCGAACGAGCACAACGCGTAATTGCCTTGGCAATTGCTGCGAAAATGATTACGGAGGAGGAAATTTAATCATGGTGATGAATAAAGCAGGTCGCGATATCCCAAAAGAATATGCAGACCAATTTGGTATTTATGAAGGGGAACTTGCGCATATTTCGGATTACCAAGAGGCAAGTCGGACCATTAAACCGGTAAAACCCCGTGATGAAAAATTAGTTGGTTCGATTCGTGAAGCAATTGAAAAGACAGGATTAACAGATGGCATGACGATTTCTTTCCACCATCATTTTCGTGAAGGTGACTTCGTTATGAATATGGTTTTAGAAGAAATAGCAAAAATGGGGATTAAAAATATCTCGATTGCACCAAGTTCAATTGCCAATGTTCATGAACCTTTAATTGATCATATCAAAAATGGCGTTGTGACGAACATCACTTCTTCTGGTTTACGTGATAAAGTGGGTGCCGCTATCTCTGAAGGAATCATGGAAAATCCAGTTGTCATTCGTTCTCATGGTGGTCGCGCACGTGCGATTGCTGCTGGCGATGTCCATATTGATGTTGCTTTTTTAGGAGCACCAAGCTCGGATGAATATGGCAATGCCAACGGAACAAAAGGAAAAGCTACTTGTGGTTCACTAGGTTATGCCATGATTGATGCCAAGTATGCTGATCAAGTAGTCATTATTACAGATACATTGGTACCATATCCAAATACACCAATCAGTATTCCTCAAACTGATGTAGACTATGTCGTCGTAGTCGACGCCATCGGAGATCCAAAAGGAATCGCAAAAGGTGCTACTCGCTTTACCAAAAATCCTAAAGAATTAATCATTGCAGAATACGCATCAAAAGTAATCACAAATTCTCCTTATTATAAAGAAGGTTTCTCTTTCCAAACTGGGACAGGTGGTGCTGCATTAGCGGTTACTCGCTTCATGAGAGAGCAAATGATTAAAGACAATATCAAAGCTCGTTTTGCATTAGGTGGGATTACCAATGCGATGGTTGAACTATTACAAGAAGGTCTAGTGGAAAAAATCATTGACGTTCAAGACTTTGATCATCCGTCTGCTGTTTCCCTAGGTGAACATGCAGATCATTATGAGATTGATGCCAATATGTATGCTTCACCATTTAGCAAAGGTGCAGTAATTAATCAATTAGATACTGCTATTTTATCAGCGTTGGAAGTCGATACTGATTTTAACGTCAATGTTATGACTGGTTCCGATGGTGTGATTCGCGGTGCTTCAGGTGGTCACTCTGATACAAGTATGGCATGTAAAATGAGTTTGGTCATTTCACCACTAGTGAGAGGAAGAATTCCTACATTCGTTGAACACGTAAACACAGTCGTTACACCAGGAAGCAGTGTGGATATTGTCGTTACTGAAATTGGTATTGCAATCAATCCTTTAAGAGAAGATTTGGTTGAACACTTTAAAGTGATTGATATTCCACAGTTTACAATTAAAGAACTACAAGAAAAAGCTTACAGCATTGTTGGTACTCCAGATCCAATTCAATATGGTGATAAAGTCGTTGCGTTAATTGAATACCGTGATGGTAGCTTGATTGATGTAGTTAGAAATGTATAATACCATTTTTGATGGCGAGCAAGTCACTCTAATCGAGATGCTAGATGCTCGTGAAGAGCGCCTGGCTACACAAAAAAAGATGCTTTCAAACAAGGATGAACGCTTGATTTGCGCGACGATGAATATTCCTGGTCCAATAAAAAGTTCACCAATTTTGGTAGATGTTTTCTCTAAAATTGTTGAACAAGTGAAACAACAAGTCAGTAATAGTAAAGGGAAAGAGCTCTCTTTTTATTCGAAAAAAACCGGTCCAGAGTATTATTTTACTTGCTCACTCGATCCGGTCGAATTGAAGAAGCAAATGGTGTCGATAGAAGAGACACATCCGTACGGTCGCTTGGTGGATTTAGATGTTCATTGGCTTCAAGGTGGAACGATTGCAGCAATTAGTAGAGCTGACTTAGACTTGCGTAAACGGCGATGCTTAGTGTGTCGGAAAGATGCGAAAGAATGCGGACGTGCAAGAGTTCATTCTATTGTTGAAATGCAAGAAAAAATTAGTCAAATTATTCAAAATGGAGGGGAGTGCAAGGATGAACAAAAAAATTCGCTTTATGGAAACCGTGCTACGTGATGGACAACAAAGCTTAATTGCAACACGTATGCCAACCTCTGATATGTTACCTATCATTCGAACACTGGATGAAGCAGGTTTTTATTCGTTGGAAATGTGGGGAGGCGCCACATTTGATTCTTGCGTACGATTTTTAGATGAGGACCCTTGGGAAAGACTTCGAAGCATTCGCAAAGAAGTAAAGAATACGAAGTTACAAATGTTGTTGCGTGGTCAAAATTTATTGGGTTATCGTCATTATGCAGATGATGTGGTCAAAGAATTTGTCGAAAAATCCGTTCAGAACGGGATTGACATTATTCGCGTTTTCGATGCCTTAAATGATACTCGTAACTTACAAACAGCTATTACAACAGCCAAAGAAGCTGGAGGTCATTGTCAAACAGCAATCTCTTACACAACAAGTTCGATTCATACCGTAGACTATTTTGTTCATTTAGCGAAAGAAATGGAACAGACTGGTGCGGATTCGATTTGTATTAAGGATATGGCTGGCGTATTGACTCCAGAAACAGGCTTTGAGCTAGTAAGTCGGATCAAAGACGCCATTTCACTACCTCTAGAAGTACACACCCATGCGACTAGTGGCATTTCTGAAATGACTTATTTAAAGGTAGCTGAAGCCGGAGCAGATATTATCGATACTGCCATTTCTTCCTTTGCTGGTGGAACAAGTCAACCTGCGACTGAATCAGTCTCGATTGCACTTGAAGGATTAGGATTTGATACAGGTTTGGATTTATCAAAACTTAGTCAAATTGCTGAATACTTTAATCCAATTCGTGATCGTTTCCGTAATGAAGGAATCTTGAATCCTAAGGTAAAAGACATCGAACCAAAAACATTAATTTATCAAGTTCCTGGTGGTATGTTGTCAAATTTACTTAGTCAATTGACAGAACAAGGAATGCAAGACAAATATGACGAAGTATTAGCTGAAGTACCTAAAGTTCGTGCCGATTTAGGCTATCCTCCATTAGTGACACCTTTATCACAAATGGTAGGGACACAAGCGTTAATGAACGTTATATCGGGTGAGCGCTACAAATTAATCCCAAATGAAATCAAAGACTATGTCAGAGGTCAATATGGGCAGTCACCAGCACCGATTTCTGATGAGATTCGAGAAAAAATAATTGGCAATGATGAAGTCATTACTTGTCGTCCGGCTGATCTCTTGAAGCCTGAACTTAACGTATTAAGAGAAGAAATCAAAGATTATGCTAAATCAGAGGAAGATGTTTTACTTTATGCCATGTTTCCTAAACAAGGTCGAGATTTCTTGGGTCGACGTGAAGATCCATTTTACGATGTGCCCGTCCAAGAAGTTAGTGTCAAAATAGATTTTTCTTAAGATTCTTTGTATAGAATCTGCAAATAATAGAACTATATAAGAGTACTTCGCAATGACTCTAACATGGTAGCTTGATCTCTTACCATGTTAGAGTCATTGCGTTAAGTACTTTTTTTTTCACGCATTTTTTAGAAATTAATAGAGACAAAAATTCAGCAGAAGAAAAAAATCTACCTAAAATTGCAGATAAACTGTTTATTTCTGATTATCC
>NZ_GL622241.1:241292-247598 GCF_000185365.1 Enterococcus italicus DSM 15952 | reverse complement strand
TTGGGCGCTTACGATTATCCGCAAATTATTGCAGGAATTGGTTGTTTTGTTGAGAAGCAGATGGAACAATGATATAACTAAATCAGGTAAGGAAAACGCTTTCTTTTTTTAAAAGAATGTATTTCTCGTCTAGGTTCTTTCAATTTTGCTGTAAAAAAGTATCGAAAATTGAAAAATATACGATTGTATTAGGGGATTGCCGATTCTAATCGGCAAAAATGATTTGAAAATAAAAGAACAGAGGTGCCAATTAATCATGGAAAGTCAAAAAATTGAACAAGTTGAGCCATGTGTTGTTACAAAACACACGGTTGAAAAAGTACCTTTAAAGGATTTATTAAAAAAAATCGGCCCTAGTATTATTTTGACAGGGATTGTCTTGGGTCCTGGATCGATTACTACAGCTGCAATGTTAGGTTCAGATTATGGATATAAAATGCTCTGGTTATTAATTCCAATTGGATTTATGGGAATTGCTTTTATGATGACAACGTATCGTATTTCAGTAATGACGAATATGCCAACTATTGCAGCAATACGCCACTATTATGGAAAATGGGCGGCACGGATAGTGGGTATCACTACATTCTTATCATGTATGTTCTTTACAATTGGAAATATTTCAGGTACGGGTGCAGGTATGAGTTTGGTATTTGGTATCGACTGGCGTCTTGGAGCCATGATTATGATTGTTGCCATGTTGTATTGCTATTTTTCAAATGATTTTTTGGTATCTGATGATGATAATGGCAAGAAAATTTCTGAATTCATCCAAGCGCAATTGCAAGAACATTTATCAGGTCTAACCATTACCATTACGCCACAACCCAAAAATAATTTGAACCAATCACGTCGAGATAAGAACTATGAGTTGTCCCTTTCTGGTGGGATTGCTGGTAGCAGCGATTTGGATTCGTATTTTAATTTATATAAAACAGGATCAGCATATAATTATGGCGCCTATGATAATGCTGAGTATACGACTCTAGTTGAAAAAGCACGGACCAGAGATGCCAATGACCCGAACCAACAGTTTGCAGATTACAAACAAGCTGAAGAAATTCTCTTAACGCAAGATGCCGCGCAAGTACCTCTATACCAAAGTGCCTCTAATTATTTAATCAATCCGAAAATTAAAGGAATTGCCTACCATTTGTATGGAGACTATTTCAATTTGCGTGGAGCTTATATAGAATAAGGATATCCGAACAGGTGAAAGGAAGCGAAACAATGGTTCATTCAATAACGAAACGATTTATCCGGTATGCCAAATTAAATACACGCTCTGATGCATCTTCACATACCGTACCAACGACGAGAGGTCAAATTTCCTTTGCAGAACTATTAGCGGAGGAATTGCCCGAATTTGGTGTTGAATCGATTACGCACAATCGGGAAAATGGCTTTGTGACCGCAGTTTTAAAAGGAAATCCTGAAAAAACTGCAGTCGGATTTATCGCTCATCTGGATACGGCAGACTTTGCCAGTGAGCATATCCAACCACAAGTACACGAAAATTACGACGGTCAAGATGTTGTATTAAACAAAGAGAAAGACATCGTGATGACCGTCGCTGAATTTCCTAATTTAACAGACTATGTCGGTCAGACACTCATTACGACAGACGGTACAACGCTATTGGGTGTGGACGATAAAGCAGGCATTGTTGAAATATTTCATATGTTGGAACAAATCAAGCAATGGCCAAAAGAACAACGAGGGGATGTCTGGGTCGCATTTGGTCCGGATGAAGAGATTGGCCGTGGGGCAGATTTGTTTGATGCGGCTAATTTTCCGGTCGCCTATGCCTATACGATTGATAGTGGTCGCTTGGGCCATTTTGAATATGAGACATTCAATGCAGCTGAAGCCAAGCTTACAATCGAAGGCACGAGTGTTCATCCAGGGACTGCGTACGGTCGTTTAGTAAATGCATTGAAGATTGCTAATGCAATTGAGCAAAAATTACCAGCTGAAGATGTACCTGAATGCACGAGAGAACGAGAAGGATTTTACTTACTTAATCACTTGAATGGGTCAATTGGTCAAGCAGAAATGACCTATATTATTCGTGATCATGACCATGAGTTGTTCGAAGCGCGCAAACAAGCCTTGTATACAATAGTAGAAGAAATCAATGCCACCCTAGATCGCCCAAGGATTGCGATAACCATGCATGACCAATATTACAATATGCGCGACATTATCGATAAAGACCCACGAGCAGTCGACGTCGCTCTAGAAGCGATTCGAGCGGTAGGCTTAGAACCGATTGTCTCTCCATTTCGTGGGGGAACAGATGGATCTAAGATATCGTATATGGGAATTCCGACACCAAATATTTTTACAGGTGGCGAAAACTTCCATGGACAATATGAGTTCGTCACCGAAGAAGCAATGCTAAAAGTCAGTGAAACACTGGTGAAAATTGTTGAATTGAGTGGGAGATAAAAATAGAGTGTGACAAAAATCTGTCACACTCTATTTTTTCGTAGTTTGCTAATCCACTAATTTTTCTTTTGCTTTTTCAGGTAGGGCGCTGGCTTTGACTTCTTGATAGGACGTCACCCCTTTTTTATCATTATAGGTTACTTTTAAATAGGCCATCTTACGTAGTGGTTGCTCTTGGACTGTTGAAAAGGATAATTTCTTAGCTGATCCTTCATCATTATAACCAGTAAGCGAGTACTGGTAATCGACTAATGAGGTTCCTGATGCTGAAAAGACTTCTTTTTTTCCATCAGTCGTTACTTGAACATAATAGTCTTCGCCACTGAAAAAGTAGGCTTCTATTAATTTATAGCCACCAAAGGCAAGTAAGATTACTGCGAAAAACGCAACCATGATTTTTTTAAACATCTCATTCACACTCCATTTATTTTCTAAATTCAGTATAGCGTGTAGGAATTTTTTTTTTGATGCATTTAGCTAAAAAAAGACGAACAAAATTGTTATATCCAACAAATGTTTAAACAGGTAAACAGGTAATAATTGGCTATTTCATTTGTGAAATATGAAACAACGATTGTGAAAGACTCACGTATCTCTTAAAAATCAGGTGATAACAAGGTGGTTATAGGATTCTTCTTTGTGATGAAATTCACTTTTATCGTGTAGTATTACACGAATTGTAAACCTTTGCAAACGTTGATATATTAATGTTATACTGAATAAAACAGATAATTAATCTGTTAGAAAATACCCTAAAACCATAAAGATGATTGAGGAGGATTTTATGAAAGTTATCGTGATTGGATGCACACATGCTGGGACTTCGGCAGTGAAGACTATCTTGAGTGACCATCCGGAAGCAGAAGTAAAAGTATATGAAAGAAATGACAATGTGTCGTTCCTTTCTTGTGGGATTGCATTATATGTCGGCGGTGTTGTGAAGGATCCAGAAGGGCTATTTTATTCGAATCCACAAGAATTGACAGCAATGGGTGCGGATGTTCATATGGAGCATGATGTGACAGATGTCAATATTGCCAAGAAAGAAATCACCGTTCGTAATTTAAAGACGGATGAAAGTCATACAGAATCTTATGATAAATTAGTAATAACTACTGGCTCATGGCCAATTATTCCGCCGATTGATGGGTTGGATTTAGAGAATGTTCAATTATGTAAAAACTACAATCAAGCCCAAGAAATTTTTAAAAAGAAAGATGACAAAAAGAAAATTGTTGTCGTGGGTGGTGGCTACATCGGGATTGAGCTAGTCGAAGCGTTTGCTAATGAAGGTCGTGAAGTGACCTTATTAGATGGCTTAGATCGCATCTTGAATAAGTATCTTGATCCAGAGTTTACTGATATTTTGACAGATGAACTTGTCAATCATGGCGTCAATGTTCACTTAAATGAAATGGTCAAAGGCTTCTATGGTGAAGACGGCAAAGTATCGAAAGTAGTCACTTCAGCTGGTGAATATGAAGCGGACATGGTAATTATGTGTGTTGGCTTCCGACCAAATACTGAATTGGTGAAAGATCAAGTCGACATGCTGCCAAATGGTGCTATTTTAGTGGATAATTATATGCGAACAAGTGCGCCAGATGTCTTTGCTGCTGGTGATAGCTGTGCGGTGAATTACAATCCAAATGGTGGACATGCCTATATTCCATTAGCCACAAATGCAGTACGGATGGGCATGCTTGTCGGAAAAAATATTGCCGGTGAAACATTAAGCTACCGTGGAACCCAATCGACATCAGGCTTGCATTTGTTTGGCTACAATATTGGTTCGACAGGTGTCAATGATGCATCAGCGGGATTCTTCGGATTAGAGACACGTTCCGTTTACGTAGAAGATTTCTACCGTCCAGAGTTTATGCCGACGAATGAAAAACTATACATGAAGCTCGTTTATGAAGTGGGGACACATCGCATCGTTGGTGGACAAATTATGTCTAAATATGACTGTACCGCTTCAGCGAATACATTGTCTGTCTTTATTCAAGCGAAAATGACGATTGAAGACTTAGCTTTGACAGACTTCTTCTTCCAACCAGTATACGATCGTCCATGGAATTACTTGAATATTTTAGGACAAGCTGCGATGGCGCAAGAACAACAAATGGCAAAAGAAGAACAAGTGAACGCATAAAATATTGGGTCAAACGAGTCTTTGACTATGACTAATTATGTGCTCAAGAAATTAGTGATTTAAAATTAGCTACTAAAAGCCAGAAAATCCAAAAGTTTGAGAATAACTTACGGATTTTCTGGCTTTTCGCTGAATCATTCTGTATCAGTCTTTTTTTTTTAATCTCTTTGGAACAAGTCACGGGTGTAGACTTTGTCTTTCACATCATTTAGTGCTTGGTCAAAACGATTGGCGATGATGCATTGGGTTTGCTCTTTGAATTTAGCTAGGTCATTTACAACAAGGCTACCAAAGAAAGTAGAGCCGTCTGGTAATGTTGGTTCATAGATAATCACCGTCGCACCTTTGGCTTTGATTCGTTTCATGATTCCTTGGATGCTGCTTTGACGGAAGTTATCAGAGTTAGACTTCATGGTTAGGCGATAGACACCGATTACCACGTGTTTTTCGACGTTTGTATCGTAGGTGTTTTCTTCGTCGTAGCTATAGTAGTTTGCTTGATTCAAGACACGGTCTGCAATAAAGTCTTTACGGGTGCGATTGCTTTCAACAATCGCAGTAATCATTGTTTGTGGCACATCGTCATAGTTTGCCAATAATTGCTTCGTATCTTTTGGTAAGCAATAACCGCCATAGCCAAAGGATGGATTGTTGTAGTGTGTTCCGATACGTGGGTCTAGGCAAACGCCATCAATAATATCTTGCGTATTTAAGTCTTTCGTTTCGGCATAGGTATCTAGTTCGTTGAAGTAAGATACGCGTAAAGCCAAATAGGTATTGGCAAATAACTTCACAGCTTCGGCTTCCGTACAACCGATGAGTAGTGTCGGAATGGCTTGCTTAATCGCACCTTGTTGCAAGAGCGCGGCAAAATTTTCTGCTGCAACTTGGATGTCATGATCGCTTGGATCAGTCGAGACGATGATGCGACTTGGGTAAAGATTGTCATATAGTGCTTTAGATTCACGTAAAAATTCTGGGCTAAATAGAATTCGATTCGTTTGGTATTTTTGACGAACAGACTCCGTGTAGCCAACAGGAATCGTTGATTTAATGACCATAAAGGCATCTGGGTTTATTTTTAAAACTAGCTCAATCACCGTTTCGACCGCTGAAGTATCGAAAAAGTTGCGTTGGCTATCGTAATTGGTAGGGGCTGCAATCACTACGTAGTCTGCGTTTTTATAGGCTGATTCAGCATCGAGTGTCGCAGTTAAGTCTAACTCTTTGTCTGCTAAATATTCTTCCAAGTAATCATCTTGAATAGGTGATTTTTTTTGGTTAATTAAATCGACTTTTTCTTGGATGATATCGACCGCTGTGACATGGTTGTGTTGAGCCAATAGGACTGCGACAGAAAGGCCAACGTAACCAGTACCGGCAACAGCGATATTTAGCGGAGCGGGGCTTTTGATAACATCATCGCTATGGGCTAGAAAGACGCTCTCTGGTTCAAAGGCAAGGACTTGACCTAGTTTTTCTAACTGTGGAATTGAGGGGACAAAGGTTTCTTTTTCAATTCTCGAAATAAGGGCACGATTGATCTCAGTCTGATCTGCAAGTTCTTGTTGGGTTAATTGTAATTTTTTCCGCTTTGTAATAAGTAAATTAGCAAGAGTTGTGCTGGAAAAAGTTTTCATCATGAATCTCCTTTTGTTATTATTTATAACATTAATTATACAATAAATTAGTAAAAAGTG
>NZ_GL622241.1:228583-241242 GCF_000185365.1 Enterococcus italicus DSM 15952 | reverse complement strand
AATTATACAATAAATTAGTAAAAAGTGCAATAATTGGTTTTTTAATAAGAAAAAATGATTCATTAATCCAAAAATCATGGTATAATCTATATGTGTAACGTTTGTTTTGTTATTTAAAATAACTTTTTAATAGAGGAGAGAGTATATGACAGTCGTAAGAAAAGCAGTGATTCCTGCGGCAGGCTTAGGAACTCGATTTTTGCCTGCAACCAAAGCAATTGCGAAAGAAATGTTGCCCATTGTGGACAAGCCAACGATTCAATTTATTGTAGAAGAAGCATTAGCATCTGGTATTGAAGATATTTTGATTGTCACAGGAAAGGGCAAACGACCAATCGAAGACCACTTTGATTCAAATTTCGAATTGGAACAAAACTTAGCATCAAAAGGCAAAACTGAGTTATTAAAGGTAGTAGAAGAAACGACCGGAATTAATTTGCATTTTATTCGTCAAAAACATCCGCTGGGACTAGGACATGCGGTCTTGCAAGCCAAAGCCTTTGTAGGTGATGAACCTTTTGTCGTTATGTTAGGCGATGATATTATGGAAGACAAAGTCCCTTTAACCAAGCAATTAATAGATAGCTATGATCAAACAACGGCCTCGACTTTAGCAGTTATGAAAGTACCGCATAAAGAAACTGGCAAATACGGCATTATCGATCCTGAAGCTGAAGTCCGTAACGGTCTATATAGTGTAAAACGCTTTGTAGAGAAGCCAAAACCTGCCCAAGCGCCTAGTGATTTAGCAATTATCGGTCGCTATTTGTTACGGCCAGAAATTTTTGAAATCTTAGAAAATCAACAACCTGGCGCTGGTGGAGAAATCCAATTAACTGATGCAATCGATCAGCTAAACAAAATTCAACGGGTGTTCGCTCATGAGTTTAAAGGCAAACGTTATGATGTGGGTGACAAATTGGGGATGTTAGAGGCCAATATCGAATTTGGTTTGCGCCATCCAGATACCAAAAATGGCTTAAAAGCGTATCTGCAAAACCTGGCCAAAACACTGGATTAAGGAACAGCTGCCTCTTTGCAGGCAGTTGTTTTTTTAGTATAATTTTTTTAGGGAATAAATAACTAATATAATTAAAATGGAGGAGGTTTGTTAGGGGGAAATTGTTTGGAGATATTGCTGTCGATTGGTCAATATGTGAACAGCCATATGGCCAGATACTTCAAACGAATTTGGAGTCAAAAGATATCTATAGTCAGCAAGCATACGCATGTAAAAGTTGGTTAAAACGTTTTGGGAAAAAAGAAGTAAATGATTGTCCGACGATCTTATCCATTGAAGGAAAGACAGGTTCGGGGAGAAGTTCATTTTTGGCTTCGATTCGAAAGATTGGTCTAATACTTGCTCCAGACCTTGCATTTTCGGCGATTGTTTCATTCAGTGAGTTAGATGAAATAAGTAGTAAAAAAGATGTGAGCGCAATACTTGCGGCTAGTATCCAAGGACTTACTATGGGGAAGGCTCTTTTGGAGGATAATCAATTGGTGAACTCTGGAATGAACCATACCAATCTTGATGAATGGGTGAGTACGTATTCAGCGCAAGCTGGTGGCACCAATCCTATGAATAAGTATGTTATCCTCCTTGATGATTTTGATCATTTGTCGCTACCAGATCAAGTTGTCTGGTGGAAATGTATCAATGAATTAGCTACCTTACACGCTTATATTGCCGTTGTAGTAACGATTGATCAGTGGCAACGAGTGAAGAACTTGGAATCCTTACCTCAAATTGTCTACTTCCACAGCGCATTCTACTAACAAATAACAGTCAAACTCGAGTAAAGCCATTGCTAGAGCTAGCTATTCAGCCAAGTCATTTGTCCTGGTGGCATATTTTATTAAAGCGCAATTCATTTAATTATGAAGAAAATCCTACGTTGGATCAATTTTTACGTCAGAGTTTAATGGATTTGGCCTATACGCCATCGCTAGAAAAGCAAGCAGCTTTGTTTCAGAAATTTAGCAAGTTAGATGAGGATGATTTAAAAAGTCGCCTGCAATTATTGAAACAATTAAATCACTTGCCTAGTGATAGTCATTCAAAAAACGGGATTCAAAAAAAGGCATACCACTATGTACGATCCTGGCAACCAATTATTCAAGAATTGAGCGAAAATTTCACTCTTGAAGAGCGAGAATAAATAGCGGACAAAAATGGATCTTTGATTTATTATTATTTTGATAGTTAGTCGTTTTTATTACTTAAAAGGAGGGAATTTACATGGAATTTAAAGAAGAAACGAGTCGCATTGTCCTTTTGGATGAAGGCAAAGAAATTGGCGAAATCACTTGGAGTACAGATGGTGGAGACGGATTGATCGTTGAGCATACGGGTGTCGATGGCACTTATCGAGGTCAAGGATTAGCAGGGAAATTAGTCGCAGAAGTAGTTGCCTATGCGCGCCGCAATGATAAAAAAATTATTCCAGTTTGTTCCTACGCCAAAAAAGAATTTGAACGTACACCTGATTACGAGGATGTTTGGAAAAAATAAGTAGAGGGGAGTGTGACAGAAAGTCACACTCCCTTAAACGTGACTAAACGGTGTTCAAAAGCAGATCTCTCGTCAATACGTCGAAAAGTCCCCAAAATTTTGAGGAACAATTTTAGGGATTTCCGAGCGTATTGCTCGGATCTAAGCGCTTTTTTCACGACCTTTTTTAAGAATAGGTAAAACGTGAAGGTTGTTCTTCGCACGGCGATTAGTGTAAGGTAGAATAAATATACTCTTAATGAAGGTGATCTATATGAAACAATTGATCAAGCAGCTCTTCTTTTTTCTCTTCTCACTTATAATAGCGGTGGGATTGATTCACTATTTAGCTTTACCTACGCTAATGAACTATTCGCGCTTGGCTCGGATGATTGAACGATTTGCCTATACGGAAGTAACATTAATGGTCTTTTTGTTCTTTAGTATTTGGTTTTTCTTTCTCCAATGGCAATACGGAAAGTTTTCGACAATCTATGTATATTTGGTTTATACGGTGTACTTATTTTTATTATTTATTGTTCTCTTTGCTAAGGCACAACGTTACCATTCGTATTCTTTTGATCCGTTTGACTTTCTAATATGGAACAAGCGAATTTTAATGGAAGCATTCTTAAATGTCATTTACTTTTTGCCATTAGGAGGGCTTTATGGAATGAAGGCCAAGCCGTGGGAATTTATCGTCTTATCTTTACTGACGATTTTAGGAATTGAAACCATTCAATATGTTTTTTATGTCGGGACATTTGCCATTAGTGACATTCTCCTTAATTTTATCGGCTGTACGATTGGGTATTTATTTGTGTGGAGAATCTTTACGCTACCAAAAACAAAAAATAAGCTTTCTTAGAGTTTTTGCTCTAGGAAAGCTTTTTTTGTTGGAAAATCACCCATTTAATAGAAGCGATTACAAAATAAACGAAGAAATAATGAAATTTCGTTTCTCTTTTGTAATTTTGTTAGTGAAATTTTGTTGTTTACGGAAATAGGTGGTGCTATAGTATAGGTATAAGATTTAATGTATACCAAATAGAGAAAGGAGTTGTTAATTCATTGTATGGATTTTCTTTTTATCTAAATGATGATGTAGACCAATTTTGTGATTCGTACTTAAGTAGTATGAGAGAAGTAGGATTTTCCGGTATTTTTACATCTTTACATATTCCAGAAGAGGATGCTTCAAAATATCGGCAAAGATTGGCTGATCTAGGCGTACTTGCTCGTAAATATCACTTCACTTTGATGGTTGACGTTTCATCAGGAGCCTTAGCAAAAGCTGGTTTTAATAAGAATCCAATCATGGATTTGTTGGCAATGGGAATTACTGGCTTGCGGATGGATGACGGCTTCTCTATGGAAATGGTTGCTGAATTTTCCCACCAACTTCAAATAGGGTTGAATGCGAGTACAATTACTGAAGAAGAAATCAAGCAGCTACATGAGTTTGCCGCAAATTTCTCTAATCTTTCAGCATGGCATAACTATTATCCACGACCCGAAACCGGACTAGAGCGTGAATGGTTTGTACGAAAAAACCAATGGCTTAAAGATAACGGCTTAAAAGTTCAAGCATTTATTTCCGGTGATGATGAGAAAAGAGGCCCTTTGAAAGTAGGTTTACCGACATTAGAGGAACATCGTCATCGATTACCATTAGCAGCTGTATTAGATTTGCAACAACTTGGGGTAGATTTTGTCTATATAGGAGACCCGTCCTTATCTAAGAGAAGCCAAAGTCAATTTCAAGCTTGGGTGAAAAACAAGCGACTTCTTGTATTTTGTGAAAATATCAAGGAAATATATCGAGATATTGTTTTAAACGTTCATCATAATCGACCAGATGTAGCCCGGGATGTGGTTCGTAGTAGAGAAGCTCGGGGCCGTGTGACGAATCGTGTGCTCCCATTGCAATCTCTTGAAAGAAAACTAGGTAGTATTACAATTGATAATTATTTTTATGGCAGATACATGGGAGAACTACAATTATGCAAGGTTGATTTACCAATGGATTCTCGTGTCAATGTTATAGGAAATATTGTGCAAAAAGATTTATCATTACTACCTTTTATTGGTGCTAATATAGAATTTGAACTTATAGAAGAGGAAGTGAAACAATGAGTCAAAAAGTATCTATTGAAAATTTGACGACTGAACGTCAAAATCCTCAGACTTTGCATTTAGATGAATTATCTATTCGTGAAGCGTGTCGACTAATGAATGAAGAAGATGCGCAAGTAGCTAAAGCAGTAGGAGAAGAGTTACCATCAATTGAAAAAGTAATCGAGAAAGTGATTGAAGCATTTCGTAAAGGTGGTCGGTTGATTTATATAGGTGCAGGAACTAGTGGACGACTAGGGGTACTTGATGCAGCGGAATGTGTGCCGACTTTTGGTGTCGAACCAACCATGGTTGTAGGACTTATCGCTGGCGGGCAAAAAGCGATGTTGACAGCTGTGGAAGGTGCAGAAGATTCATTGGATTTAGCAGAGGAAGAGTTACGACAAATTCAATTGACCAAAAATGATGTTGTAATTGGCATTGCGGCTAGTGGCCGTACGCCATATGTGATTGGTGGGTTGCGGTATGCGCAAGACGTGGGGGCAGTAACTTGTTCTTTATCTTGTAATAAGGAAGCATTGATTTCAAAAGAAGCGCAGTTGGCGATTGAAGTTGATTGTGGTCCAGAGTTTTTGACAGGGTCGACAAGACTAAAGGCAGGAACCGCTCAAAAATTGATTTTGAATATGATTTCAACGATTAGTATGATTGGTATTGGTAAGGTATATGGGAATTTGATGGTAGATGTTCAACCAACGAACCAAAAACTTGTAGAGAGAGCGAAGCGCATCATTATGTCAGCCACTGAAGCATCATACGAGATAGCCGAAGAATTCTACGAAAGAGCTGATCATAATGTAAAAGTAGCCATTGTTATGATTTTGACTGGTTCCAGTAGAAAAAAAGCACTTGAAAAACTGCAGACAGCAGATGGCTTTATACGAAAAACCAACTAAAGTTAGGAGGAAATAAAATGACTGAAAAGACAGATATAAAAAAGATTGCGGCAGAGATTTTTGATGGTGCAGGTGGTATGGACAATGTAGAAAGTGTGGTCCACTGTATGACACGTGTCCGCATGTCGGTACGTGATGATACCAAAGTAAACAAAGAGAAGCTAAAAGCGATTCCTGGGGTTTTAGGTGTCGTAGATGATGAGCAATTGCAAGTGATTGTCGGACCAGGAAAGGTCAACAAAGTTGCCCAAGAGATGGTGTCGATGGCTGGTGTGAATTTAGGAGAAACGATACCTGTTCATGAGCAGCATGGTAAAGAAAAAGTCGAAGCTTTAGCTGCACAAAATAAAGCTGCCCAAAAAGCAAAACAAAAATCAACACCAATGAAACGATTCTTAAAGGATATTTCGAATATCTTTGTTCCAATGATTCCAGCCTTTGTTGGGTCAGGGTTAATTGCTGGCGTTGTGGCAGTAATGACCAATATGGTGACGGCTGGTTACTTAGATGGTGATACTTGGAATCAGTTAATAATGGTTTTAAGTATTATCAAAAATGGGATGTTTTCATATTTAGCAATCTATACAGGTGTAAATGCTGCTCAAGTGTTTGGAGCTACGCCAACAGTGGGCGGAATTATTGGAGCTGTCATACTACTGACAGGTATGAATCCAGATCAGCCCATCAAGAATTTGTTTACGGGCGAAGCATTGTCAGCTAACCAAGGTGGAATTTTAGGTGTTATCTTCGCTGTATGGCTTTTGGCCCAGCTTGAAAAACGACTTCATCACGTGGTGCCGGATTCGATTGATATTATTGTGACACCGACGATCAGTATATTGCTTATTGGATTAGCGGAAATCTACTTTATTATGCCATTAGCAGGATTTATTTCTGATAATATGGTCGGTGGTATTAACTGGGTATTAAATGTCGGCGGGGCATTTTCTGGCTTTGTTTTAGGAGCACTATTCTTGCCAATGGTCATGCTTGGATTGCACCAAATATTAACGCCAATTCATGTACAAATGATTACGGAAACAGGAAGTACGCTATTATTACCTATCCTAGCGATGGCTGGTGGCGGACAAGTCGGTGCTGCCATTGCTTTATGGGTTCGTCTGCGCAAGGATAGAGAATTAAGCGATATGATTAAAGGTGCTTTACCGGTTGGGATATTGGGTATTGGTGAGCCGTTAATATACGGGGTAACGTTGCCTTTAGGAAAACCATTTATTACTGCTTGTATTGGTGGTGGAATTGGCGGTGCGGTTATTGGGTTAATTGGTGGTGTTGGAGCGATTGCAATCGGACCTTCTGGCTTACCGTTAATTTTTCTAATTGCTAATCACAAATGGTGGGGCTATGTCCTAGGGCTACTTGCTGCTTATCTAGGAGGATTTATCTTTACCTATTTCTTTGGTATTCCTAAAGATCGACTAGCTGCGATTCAAAATACAAATGCAGCTGCATCTGAAAGCCCTGTACCTGCGACACCACTAAAGACGAATGCTGAAGAATCGTTATATGCTGTTACAACCGGTCAAGCAAAGGATTTAACTGAGTCGATTGATCCAGTATTCTCACAAAAAATGATGGGCGACGGCTACTTTATCGTAGCGGCATCAGGTGACATTTATGCCCCTGTATTTGGTACAGTTGCATCGATCTTCCCAACGAAACATGCGATTGGATTTCTATCTGACAAAGGCGTAGAGGTAATGCTTCATATGGGTGTTGATACTGTAAAACTTAATGGTGAACCATTTACGATTCAAGTGAAGGAAGGCGACAAGGTGACGCCTGAGACATTGGTCGCTACTGTTAATTTGACAGCTCTTAAAGAAGCAAATAAGGCAAATGAAATGCTAGTGATTGTAACCAATATGGAATCAATAAAAACAATTAGTTCATTTCATTCAAAAGAAGTATCGCCAAACGAAGAATTATTGAAAATTAGTTTGTAATAACTGTAGTTCACAAGCGGATAAATCGGCTTGTGAACTACAACGTATTCATTAAAAAGGGGAGTATGACGATAGTTCGTCATACTCCCCTTTTTAATGGTTTTTGTAGTCTTCCATTGTCTGTTTGCTTTCGCTGATTTGCTTGGTGTATTGCTGATTTTGACTGATATATAAATAAAATAAAGTATCTACTGTCAAAAACTGGGACAAAATAGAATTGGTAGCAGCGCTTCTATTTTCGGCTTCCATGGGACGGGCTGTTTGTAGGCCGACAGTGGCTAGCTCATGCAAGGGATTATTTCCCAGTTGGGTCAAGGTGAGAATAGGTAGCTGTCTTTTTTGAGCAATCTCAGCTAGATAAAGCAATTCGGGCGTTTTTCCTGAATTTGAAATAAGCCAGAGTAAGCTATGAGCTGGTGCGTTAATCACTTGCGGTAAAAACAAATGAATGTCTCGTTCATGAAAGACAAATTGACCGATACGAGACCATTTGTGCACAATATCTTGAGCGGTCAGAGCCGAAGCCCCTACTCCAAATGTCAAAATAGCAGGAGCCTGCTTTAATAGTGCAATTGCCTTTTCGAAGGCATCTTCATTTAAAATCGAGGCCGTCTCAGTTAAGCTGATTTGAGCATTAGTGGTAATTTTTTCTTTAATTGATTGGAAGGATTCATTAGGCTGGACATCTGCATAGCTACTAGGAACCTCCTTACTCGATTGTAATTCAGAAGAGAGTTGGATTTTAAAATCCGTCAGACTTGTGTAGCCAATTTTCTTTGTAAAACGAACAACGGACGGTGCGCTGACGTTAGCTGCTTGTGCCAATTGTTTTGCAGTCATGTGAGAGGCTTGTTCTGGATTTTTTTCGACGTATTGAAAGATCTTTAACTCACCTGGAGAAAAAGAATGTTTGAAGCTATTCATACGTAAAAGGACACTCATGGCTATTCTCCTCATCTATTATTTTCATAAGTTCATTTGTCATATAAACGTTTTCTTGTTCTTATAGTTATAACACAAATCAGCCTAAAGCACTATAAGGATAAGTATAAGTCAATAAGTGACAGATGAATCAATCATGTAACCTTTTATAAAGAGAATCAAACGAAAATAATAGTTATTGTAGGTTGTCAAAAATTTGTGTCACACTAACTTTGAATATGTAACTTCTCATTTAGAAATGCCAGTAGAAAGGGGTTATAGCGATGAAGAAGAAAGTAATGTTAATATTTGGCACACGTCCTGAGGCAATTAAAATGGCACCAATTATCAAAGTATTGGAAGAAGATGAGCGCTTTGAGGCGCAAGTAGTAGTCACAGCGCAGCATCACGAGATGCTGGATCAAGTATTGTCTTTGTTTCAGATTGTACCTTACGAGGACTTAGATGAGTAACTATCCAATCAAATAAAGAGAGAAACTCAAAGTAGGAATGAGTTTCTCTTTTTTTATTGACCTGAAAGTATTTTTAGGTTATCCTAAAAATACTCAATTGAGAATATTTATCAGTTAGGAGTGAAGAAATTGATTCAAGTAACTAATCTATCCGTCGCATATGATGCGCAATCTACAGCTATTGAAAACGTATCATTAACAATCGCTGAGCCGATGATTATGGGAATTATTGGTCCGAATGGTGCGGGCAAGTCCACACTATTGAAAGCTACCTTATCACTGTTACCTTCCAAAGGGACAGTCGCGATTGCTGGAGAAGAAGCGAAAAAAGGGCGGAAGCATGTGGCATACGTGGAACAAAAAAGCCAAATCGATGCGACCTTCCCGATTACTGTGAGAGAGTGTGCCTCATTAGGTACATATAATGAAGTCGGTCTATTTCGTAAAGTCAAAAAAAAGCATTGGCAGCAAGTCGATGAAGCATTGGTAAAGGTCGGGTTGGCAGAGTTTGCTAAGCGGCAAATCAGTGAATTGTCAGGTGGACAGTTTCAGCGCGTGCTCATTGCGCGCTGTCTCGTACAGCATGCAGAGTACATTTTTTTAGATGAACCATTTGTCGGCATTGACTCAGTCAGTGAGAAAATTATTATGGATTTACTCCATGAGCTAAAGCAGCAAGGGAAAATTATTTTGATTGTCCATCATGATTTAAGTAAAGTACCTGATTATTTTGACCATGTCTTACTGATGAATAAAAAAATCGTCGCATTCGGTCCAACGGCAGAGACCTTTACGACCGCTAATCTTAGACGGGCATATGGCGAAATGGTAATGATTGGAGGAGAGGATGTATGACTAATTTTTTTCAAGGCTTACTAGAATTTCACTTCTTGCAAAATGCGCTCATTACAGCGATTGTCATCGGGGTCGTCTCAGGTGTGGTCGGTTGTTTTATTATTTTGCGAGGTATGTCGTTAATGGGAGATGCCATTTCGCATGCAGTCTTACCAGGAGTGGCCCTTTCATATATATTTGGAATCAATTTTTTTGTCGGTGCGATAGTCTTTGGGGTCATCGCATCCATCATGATTACCTATATTAAGGGGAATAGTATCATCAAAGGTGACACAGCGATTGGCATCACGTTTAGTTCTTTTTTAGCACTCGGTGTCATCTTGATTGGGGTAGCGAATAGCTCGACTGATTTGTTCCACATTTTATTTGGTAATATTTTGGCTGTTCAAGATAGCGACAAGTGGGTGACAATCACTGTCTCGGCTATTGTGTTAGCATTCGTGGTGCTCTTTTTTAAAGAATTATTGCTTACCTCTTTTGATCCAGTGATGGCGCAGGCGATGGGGATCAATGTGTCGTTTTTCCATTATTTACTGATGGTTCTACTCACGTTAGTATCCGTGACGGCGTTGCAAAGTGTCGGTACGATATTGATTGTGGCAATGCTCATCACGCCTGCTGCCACGGCATATTTGTATGCGACTAGCTTAAAAGTCATGCTAGTTCTATCGGCGACAATCGGAGCTTGTTCTTCTGTCATTGGGCTATTTATCGGCTATAGCTTTAATGTCGCAGCCGGATCGAGTATTGTGTTAACAGCTGCTGCCTTTTTTGTCATTAGTTTTTTTATTTCACCTAAGCAACGTCAGCGGAAAAGGAGTGTCCAAGGATGAGAAAAAATTGGCTGCGAATCATCGGTGTCTTTTTCTTGCTAGTCATTAGTGGCTGTACGCAAAAGCAAAGTGAAGAGTCAGCTGATAAGCTACAAGTAGTCGTCACGAATTCAATCTTGGCCGACATCACTGCAACGATAGGTGGAGACAAAATTGCGCTACATAGCATGGTTCCTATCGGCAAGGACCCGCATGAATACGAGCCGCTCGCAGATGATGTGAAAAAAGTGGCCAAAGCAGATGTCATTTTTTACAATGGGATCAACTTAGAGACTGGTGGCAACGGCTGGTTTACCAAATTAATGACGAATGCCAATAAAGTAAAAGATCAAGATTATTTTGCGGCCAGTGACGGCATTGATGTGATTTATTTATCTGGCGAAAAGATAGAAGGAAAAGAAGACCCGCATGCTTGGTTAAATTTAGAGAATGGCATCAATTACGCACAAGTTATTGCCAGGCAGTTACAGAATAAGGATGCAGTCAATGAGGATTACTACCAACAAAGGCTTGATACTTATGTTGCTAAGTTACAAGAATTAGATGAACAGGCGAAGTCGATGTTTGCAAGCATTCCTGAGTCAAAAAAACTCATCGTCACCAGCGAAGGGAGCTTCAACTATTTTTCAAAAGCATACGGCGTTCCTTCTGCCTCAATCTGGGAAATCAATACGGAAGAAGAAGGTACACCTGGTCAACTGATTGCCTTAATTCGAATGCTACGCCAAAGCGAGGTACCTGTATTATTTGTCGAAAGCAGTGTCAATGCACGTCCAATGCATACAGTAGCTAGAGATACCGACTTACCAATCTATGCTGAATTATTTACGGATTCGATTGCGAAAAAAGGAGAAGAAGGCGACAGTTATTATGCAATGATGGAATGGAATCTTAAAAAAATTGCAGAAGGTTTGATGCGATAATGGTGAAAAAAGAGCCTAATAGTTTTGTGTAGCTCAATCCGAAGAAAACCGTGAGACAAAAGGAGGTACTAAACAAAGCCAGAAAATCCAAAAGGTTGAGAAATGCTTTCTGGTTTATTGCTTAGAGCTAACCGCGCTTGTCATAACCTTGATAAACGGTATGCCAAACGCAGCTCTCTCGTCAATCAGTCAAAAATTCTCAAAAATTTGAGGAGCAATTTTCGAAATTTCTGAACTTATTGCTTAGAGCTAACCGCGCTTGTCATAACCTATTGTATACAAAAAAATCCGATAGGCGAGCCTATCGGACGGAATGACAGAATGAGTTAATTTGAGCGACCGACGATGACTTGGCCAGCATAACCAAAACCAACTTTGGTCGTAGATGGATCCAATTCCCAATCACGGTGACCAGTACCAGTAGCGCTAATCATATTACGCTCAGTGTACCAAGCATTAATGACATCTGTTCCAGCGCTATAGTAAAAGGCTAAGACTTCACCGGCTGTACTCCAGTGGTTATTTGGAATCGTATAATTGCTTGCTAGAATTTGTTGGGCACGTTGCGTTGCGGCAGCGGCTAAGCTTGTGTCCCAACTTACTGGATTTAGGCCTTTTGAGGCGCGTAAAGCATTTAGAGCATTTAACGTGCTATCTGCTGAAGTCGTTGCTGTCGAACTTGAACTTTTTGCTGTTGTGTTCGAAGCGGTTGTATTCGTACTACTTGCAGTGGCAGTGATCGTTTTTGCTGCGCTTGTTGTCGTAGCAGCTGAAGTACTTGCAACAACTAATTTTTGATTGACATAGATGACATTGCTATTTGTTAAGCTATTCCATTGTGTCAATTGTGAAACAGATACGCCAAACGAGTTTGCAATTTTGGCAATCGTGTCACCTGACTGAACTGTATAGACGGTTTGACCATTTGTTGAGGTCGTTATTTTTGCAGCAGCAGTCGATGTTGCAGCGGTTGTGCTCGTTTTCGTTGTTGTCGAAGTAGCCGTACCTGTCGTTGTGGTGCTCGTTGATGTGGTAGCAGTTGACGCAGTCCCAGATACTTTTAATGTTTGATTCACATAAAGGACATTCACATTGCTCAAGTTATTTAACGATTGAATGTTCGCAACAGTTGTCCCTAACTGACTCGCAATCTTAGATAGC
>NZ_GL622241.1:164723-227217 GCF_000185365.1 Enterococcus italicus DSM 15952 | reverse complement strand
TTCAACTAAGGTAATAACGGCACTTTTATGTTTTTGTCCTACGATAGTGTCACCTTCAAGGTGACCAAACTCTTCTTCAAAAGAAGTATAGTCATTCGAACGTTCATGAATGGAGCGTCTAAATGCGTGTTTACCGCGCTTTTCTTGATGTCCATTGGGTTTTCGCTTCCCTTTCATCGGTAAATCAGAACAATCAAATATACCCATTTTAAACATTCTATAAAGGGTACGGACAGAACACCCAATAGGAAACTCCCCTCGACCAATAATCACATCCGGAGTCCACCCTTGAACAACTTTTTTTCGAATGTATCCTACCTGTTCTGCTGGTAAAACGATGGAACGCCTCCCACATTTTGCCTTGTTTTTCTTGTAATTTTGGTAGTATTCCAATGCAGTATGTCCATCCTTCAAATAAGCGTAAACAGTATAGATTGTTTGTCTTGAACGTTTCAACATCTGAGCTGTTTTCGTAACTGATTGATGGGCTTTCGCATAAGCCTCTATCATAACAAGTTCATCTGGTGTAAGATGGGTGTAGGTCATTTGTACTCACTCCTTATAATTCTTTAGGCGGAACTATCTTGAGTGTAGCACAGATGACTTTTTTATTTGTCTAACTTAATTTTACAATCGGCGTTTTGAATAAAAGATGAAGAAAAAGCAAATTAACTTTCATTTTAGTAAGAGTTGGTGCCGTAGTTCTACAATTTTTTGTTGCAATGTTGTAATTTCTTCTGATGAAAAGAGAAAGTCTTCTTGATTGACGAGGATACTCGCGAGTGATTTACAGGAGAGATTCAGCTTTTCAGGTTGCAAGTATTTATGTTGGTTTTTAAAACCACACCACAAGGAGTCTGCCTCTTTTAAAAAATGGGCAGTAATGACGGCGCTACGAATATTCTTTTTTAAGGAATATTCTTTCTTGATTGTGGGTAGACTTAGTCCATTGAGTAGCTGTACCCGCGTGATGTATTTAGACTCTTGGATTTTTTGTATTTGATGGGCATTGATCCATGTTGTTCTTTTATCCTTAGCGGTACCAATCGGCATTAAGCTGTAATTCGAATCAGAAGCTGGGGTGTAATATTTTTGCATTCTTTCAAAGCCCTCAAATAATAAGCAAAAGCGTGAATAATCAAATTGAAACTGGCGCAACCAGTCGTTAACAACGTCAAGGGGTGAGCGACACATGAGTTGCCACTTGTCACAATAGACCACGATTGTATACATTTGCGAGGTTATTTCAACTGGGTACAATGCAAGTATTTCTTCAGATAATAGGAAAGGATTGTTCCGAAAGGGTAAAGAAAGTATTGGTTCGCTGGAAGAAAGGTCAGAATGATTGATAAACGAGTGAGCAAACTCAATCAAGCATTCTATCGTTAGTTCGGAAGATGGGTAAGCTAGGTTCAATGACACACACTCCTTTGATAAAATCACAATACGTATTTAATATTCTATTTCCATTTTTAGCATAATTTACGCCAAAATGAAAGCGTAATCATTAAATTGATCCAAATAATTGAAAATTGACGACTAAAATAAAACTCCTATTTTTCTATACTGGTCTTACCTCGAGGAATACGAATACAGGAGTCAAAATATGAAGGAGACAATTGCACCAGTAATAGTAGAAAAATATGAAGGGCTGATTCGTAAAGTCACGTATCGGTGTGGCGTATACAGTCACCATCACAACTTTGAAGATTATTTGCAAGAAGCACGCTGGCAACTCGTATTATTAGCGGTCGATTACACAGACATTCAATCATTTGAAGAGGCTTTTCCACTTTCGTATCTCTATAAGAAGCTTTATTGGTCGCTCATTGATTTTCAGCGGAAACAAAAAGAACGCGAAAATCTAGTGGATCTTGCAAAAGAAGGGCTAGAAGTACCAGCAAAGCTCGAAGCGCTGAATGAACTCGAAATTCAAGTGGCGTTTCAAGAATTCTATACACAATTGGATGAGAAGGATCAAGAACGGCTGACTGCTCTATTAGGCGGACGCCCGCTTTCCAGACAGATGAAATCGTACTATCGTCAAATTCTACGAGAAAAATTTAAACTTTTTTTTCAATCCTTTTGACATTTGCAAAAAAAATTTCGTTTATATAGGTGTAAGGCGCGCGACTTACCAATCAAATAATGAAAAGAGGAAAAAACATGAAAGTACACAACAAAGGAACGATTCGAGTAGAATTGACCGATTTAGAGACACAAAGCACGATCAAACAAACATTTAGTAATGTTAAAGCAGATCAACCGGATGAAGCGGTGTTAGCATTAAGCGGTATCGTGGCATCATTGACCAAAGGCGCTGCCGAAGTAGCTGGCACATACCAAACAATCGAATACCAAATGCTTCAAGACTAATAAACCATAAAGGAGAAAACCAACATGAAAAAATTAACGATTGTCTTTTTAAATAGTGAAGGTGGCAAACACTCATGGGTGCCACAAACAGCCGCCGAAGATTTAACGAAAGAAGAAGTACGCAAAGCAGCCGAAGATTTAATCGCATTAAACTTGTTTGAGCGAAATAGCATTGCGCTTTATCAGCAAGTCAACTCAGCGAAATACGTCGAAACAATCGAAACACCATTGTTCTAAGACACTTGGCTGACCACACAGCATACTCGAAGACTGTGTGGTCAGTCTTTTTAGGAGGAAAAGCATGATTATCGATATCTCAGAGTGGCAAGACCCTGCCAAAATCAACTATCCGCTACTAGCCAAGCAAGTCAAAGGGGTCATTGTCCGAGTCCAATACGGGAAAAACTATGAGGATTTCGCCTACAAAAAGCATCTAGCACAATTTCAAACATTGGCCATTCCGTGCGCTGTATATGCTTGGGTGCGCGGCCATTCCATTCAAGAAATGAAAGAAGAAGCACGTATCTTTTACCAAAGAGCACACGCCTATCAGCCGGTCTTTTGGTGGCTAGATGTCGAAGAACAATCAATGGCTAATATGCGCCAAGGTTGCGAAGTCTATCGACAGACACTTAAAGCATGCGGTGCCAAAAAAGTAGGAGCCTATATTGCCAATCACCTGTACCAACAATTTCAACTAGATACAGATCCTTTCGATGCAATCTGGATACCAACGTATGGAAGAAATACCGGTACATTCGAAGGAACACTTCCGAACGCCACGAAAAATTATCAGCTGCACCAATACACATCCAACGGTCGTCTGAAAGGCTATGACGGTCCACTCGATCTCAATCGTCTAAATGGTGTGCCATTTGAACGATTATTTGGAAGTTCGATACTTATACAATCAGAGCAAAAGGGGGCGTTAACTGTGCGTACATTTCAATTAGACTATCCTATATATTTACGAGCAAAACCAAGTGTGGCTAGTAGTGCCATCGCGCTCTTACCCAAGCAGTCCAAAGTAGTAATTCAAAATATTCATTTTGCGGATGGCTATGTGTGGGGTGAACAACCACGAGCGGATGGCACAAAAGGCTACCTTGCACTAGGAGACTTTAAAGGGTTTGGGAGATTACTCACATAATATAGTAATTTAATTGCAATTCAAAGCTAGATTTCACGAGCTAGCTTTGATTTTTTTTATGCATTTTGTTATTTAATATTAGTTTTCATTATTTATATAAAGTGTTATTGTTGTCCAGATAACGTTGTGTTATCATTTTATATGCAAAAGAAAATATTACTGAAAAAATCTTTAAAACCATTAAAATAGAGGTGACAGAAGGATGTGGCTTTTTTTAGAAGGCTATTTGAGAAAAAAGTTACAAGTGGCAGAGCGCTTGTATGTATACGGGGATGAATTTCCAAGAGACGTAGTCACAAAAAAACTAAATATTTCAAACTCCACACTATCCCAATATTTAGCAGAGATTACTGAATTATACAATGAATACTATGAATCAGGAGATAGGTATAATTCATATTCACTCACAAAAGTAGCTGAAGAGATTATTTCAAGATCAAAAAAAATAGAAGCACTACGTTTGTTATTTTTATATCCGGGTAATGCAGCGTATTTTTATAAGAAAAAACTCAACACAAGCGATGCCTCTTTTGCACGCTTGATTGCTAATTTAAAAGAGGATTTAGAAAGGTTTCATGTGACGATTATTGTAAGAAATGGCTATCGGTTAAAGGCAGAGGACGAGTTTCAGTTTAGCTTTTTATTTTCTTACATAGGGCTATTTTATTTTTGGTCAAGACATGAACTAGAAGAATTACTGTATTCATTTGGTAAGGAACGTGAGATAAAGGAAATTATGAACTATGATTTTTCATCATATACATATGCTAATGACCCATTTGAAGTATATTTTTTTCAAACAGTTTGCCTGACTAATTGTTTATATCATTGCTATGATCAAAAATTAGATGAGAACGGACATCGCTATCGACCTCTTTCAGAGTTGTTTGAGCAATTCACCAGGGTAATGAGTCAAGTTAGTGAGCAAGTAAAAGAAAGAATCGGAATTGTTTTAGAAGCATGTTTTCCAGAAGAACAGTTGTCTAATACGACCAGAGAGGCAATTATTAAATTAGCGACTTGTGTCGGGTTTCAAATTAAGTTTTTCCCTTATAATGTTAATACTTTACCACTAAGAATGAAGTTTTTTGACCTAAAATACCGAATTGCTTATCCAGAAAGGACAGACAGTATTAATAATTTTATTTATCGCGCGTCAAAATTTGTGAGAGTCGACTTAATGAAACGTTATGAGATGGTTTTTTACTTTGTAGCAGATGATGACTTATTGGGATTTCAAAGGAAAAAGACAGTTCATTTATTCGTCTATTCTTCCGTTGGTATCCGTAGGACAAACTACATTTATCAACAAATGATTCCGTTACTTGGGTATTTCAATGAAGACAGTACTCTCAAAATATTTAACGATGAAAATAAATGCAAATTACCAGTTAATGCCTATATCGCAACGACTGATTTATTGGATGATATTCCAAAAGAAAAGCAATTTTTGATTAGTGATTTTGTGTCTTCCGTTGATTACTTAGCTTTTCTGACATGGTTAAGAAAAAAATAGAAAATTTTGTAATAATTTGTCAAAGGAGTAGGTTGACTTGTATCAATTTTTAGAAAGACATTTGGAAAAAAATTCGAATCGCTGAAGCGTTGTACATTTATGGGGAAAATCTTCCTAAAAACACAATCAAAACTGATCTGTCTATTTCTAGCACTACTTTCAACCATTATGTATCTGAAGTGCGTCAGGTTTTTTGTCATGTTTCTTCGGATAGCTTGAAATACAATAGTGATTCATTGCTGAAGGTAATGTTACATTTCATGGGGGAGTCAGTTAAGAGCCGGTTGCTTTATGAGTTATTTTTATATCCTAGAAAAGATGCGAAATTCTATAAAGAAAGATTGTCGCTCTCAGATGCAACCTTTGCTAGATTGATTGCTCAATTAAAAGAAAATCTTAAACCATTTGATACATATATTGTCATTACAAATGGCTATCGAATAAGAGGAGACAATGAAGCGTATGTAGGTATCTTGTTTACTCAATTATTGACTTTTTTTAGATGGGATAGTCAGTTATTATATGATGAAGTTAGAAGTGCCGTGGTAACTCATGTGATGGATGATATTTTTTGCTTAGATTTTACAAATTATGTATTCACTAAAGATGACTATGTCATGTGAAGGCTTCTTCTTTCCTAGTATGATACTAGTTAATCGAGAACGCTCAAAGCAACTGATTGTATTGACGACCTTTCAAATTAAGCTGTTTCCATATGTTATGGGCCAGGTACCTTTAAGAACATCTTTTTTTGTAAAAAAAATGTTTCACACTAATCCATCAAGAGCTTTGTCTATTCAGACAGTTTTATACAGTGCGAAGGACTATTATCATGTTGATTTTGAGTTACGCTTGTCTATGGTTGTTTACTTCTTAGTAACAGAAAATTTAATTTTCTTTGAAAGACTTCAGTCATTGAAGGTATATGTGCACTCAAGTGTTGGGGAAAACCATCAGCGCTACTTAATCAATCAACTTTCTTAAATACAAGGTTTTTTTCATTCTCAAATAGACTTTCAATTCTATACAGATAATCATGAAGAGATTAATCATAATAAATATTGTTTCTTGCTGACCACTGAGAAGATATCCACCATTTCAAGTAATAAACAGCTTTTGATTAGTGATTTTGTATCAATCTCAGACTTTGTACGTATTATATTGTGGCTAAGAGAAAAATCTTCTTATATGTATATTTAAAAAAGAGTTATTTGTCGTAGCATATCCATTGCTATACAAATGACTTTTTTAGTTTCATTCTTTTTTTATAATTAATATCAAATAAAGTTTGTGATTAAAAAAAATGATAGGATAGCGTAAAATATTTTGTGTAAATAGAAATTTAGGGTAGAAAAAAAGAAAGTCCATTCTGTAAAATTAAAGTTACCGCACAGAAATTTTATAGGAGGACTTTCTCATGATTAATTTTACTACAGAAATTATGCAAACTCTACTCAATAAAGGGGATTTAGATGAATTATTTCGGGAGCATTTAGAACGAGCGATTAACTCGCTCCTACAAGCAGAGTTAACGGCTTTCCTCGATTACGAAAAGTACGATCGCATTGGTTTTAACACGGGTAATTCTCGTAACGGCTCCTATGACCGTAGGGTCAAAACCGAGTACGGGGAACTTCATCTCCAGATTCCGCGCGACCGCAACGGCGAGTTCAAGCAACAGACTGTTCCTGCTTATAGACGGACGAATAATACCTTAGAGGAGACCGTCATTCACCTCTTCCGAAAAGGTATTACCATGTCGGAAATCGCAGACTTGATTGAGAAAATGTATGGGCATCACTACACGCCCTAAACTATGTCCAATATGACTAAATCATTTACGGAAGAAGTCACTTCATTTAAGGAACGTGAGCTTCATGACCGTTATGCCGCTATTTATATGGACGCAACCTATATCCCTTTAAAGCGGAAAACCGTCGCCAAGGAAGCCATTCATATCGCAGTTGGCATTCGCCCGGACGGTTCAAAGGAAGTGTTGAGCTATGCGATTGCACCAACTGAATCTATCACGATTTGGGAAGAGATTTTAATAGACCTCCAGGAACGTGGCGTGAAAAACCTCCTCCTTTTCATCACGGATGGCTTAAAGGGGATGGTAGGGGCCGTGCAGCGGTTCTACCCCAAAGCCCGTTTTCAACATTGCTGTGTGCACGTTTCCCGTAATATCAGTCACAAAGTGCGTGTCGATAATCGTAAGGAAGTCTGTGATGATTTTAGGTGTATCAAGCGTCATCTAAAAAGGCGGCATTGGAAGCACGTGATGCTTTTGCGGAAAAATGGAAAACCAGTTATTCAAAAATGGTGGAATCGATCCTTTCGAACGATTACCTGCTCACTTTCTATGATTTCCCATTAGCCATACGCAAGACTATTTACTCTACGAACTTGATTGAATCCTTTAATAAGCAAATCAAGAAATACAGCCACCGCAAGGAACAGTTCCAAAATGAAGAGTCGATGGAACGTCTCTTAGTCTCGTCTTTTGATACTTACAACCAAAAATTCCTAGGTCGCAGTCATAAAGGTTTCCAACAGGCCGAAGGCGAGCTCGAACAAATGCTGAGTCAACCGATGGAGAATTAGAAACAATCTACAGTAGGGAAGAACCATTCTGTTAATTACAGTTAAATCATCGACTCTAATGTATCCTGAATTTCTTTAAATCCCTTGTGAATTCTCCCTAAAAATTTTTGGTTATATTGATTAAATTGCGAAACTAAGAATCTCTCTAGAGATTCTTCATTAGGGAATTGTTCTTTTCTTCGAGTATATCGTTTTAGCTGCTTATTAAAGCCTTCAATCAGGTTCGTCGAATAAATTGTTCGTCTGATGGCGTGAGGGAAATTATAAAAGGTTAATAGGGCAGGATTCAAGAGTAAATTGACGACTCTTGGATACTGCTTTTTCCATTTCCTAATCATAAAGTCGATGTGATCCAATGCCTCTTCTTTTGAATTCGCTTGGTAAACCAATTTGAAGTCCTCACAAATTTCTTTTCGATCTCGAACACGAACTTTATGAGCGATATTTCTAGATACATGCACACAACATTGTTGAAATTGGGCATTCGGATACACACTATGGATACTTTCTTCAATACCGCTTAATCCGTCTGTCACGACTAATAAAACTTCTTCTAACCCACGGTTTCTAAAATCTTGAAGAACTTCTTTCCAAATATAAGCAGACTCAGTTGGGGCAATAGTAAACCCAAGAACCTCTTTGGTTCCATCCAAACGAATATCAATCGTAATATACACGGCTTCCTTCGAAACAGTCTGTCGCTTCACAGGGATATGCGTCGCATCCATAAATATAACGGAATAATTGGCTTCTAACGTTCTTTCTTTAAAAGCTAAAACATCTTCAGACACCAATTTACTCATGTTGGAGATCGTTTGTGGCTTATAGTGGTGACCATACATTTTTTCAATTAATTCGGAGATTTCAGCCATAGTAATGCCTTTTTGAAATAATTGGATAATGGTCGTTTCTAACGAATCATTGGTTCTCTTATATGCTGGTAGTGTTTGTTGAGAAAATTCGCCATTCCGATCTCTAGGAATAGTTAAATTCAACTCTCCATATTCTGTTTTAAATGTACGTGAATAATTCCCGTTACGGGAATTTCCTGAATTGAATCCATTTCGATCATATTTTTCGTAATCTAAAAAAGCAGTTAGCTCTGCTTGTAGGAGCGAGTTAATCGCTCGTTCTAAATGCTCCCGAAATAATTCATCTAAATCCCCTTTATTGAGTAGAGTTTGCATAATTTCTGTAGTAAAATTAATCATGAGAAAGTCCTCCTATAAAATTTCTGTGCGGTAACTTTAATTTTACAGAATGGACTTTCTTTTTTTCTACCCTAAATTTCTATTTACACAAAATATTTTACGCTATCTTTTAAAAGCGCACAAAAGAAATATTTGGGGTGAGTATATGAGACAAAAACAAGAAGGTAAGAAACAAATTTACAAAATTGCAAATTGGATTTCATTGCTAATACTGCTAGTTTTCTATTTAGCACCAATAGCACAAGTTGGCGCGGTGACACAGGAGAATAGAGGCTTAACAATTAATTCAGCTAAGGTAGGTGACAACAGTAAAGAAATCAAAATTTCTGCAAATGTAGTCAATAATGATGCAGAAAGCACAACTTTCTCAGTGACTATAGATCCAGAAAATAGTTTAACAAAAGAAGAGAGTGCAACATTAAAAGACACTGCTGGCAATGAAATAGGAACGTACGAGGTTAGTGGAATACAAATAGCCTTTACTATTTTGCCAAAAGTACAAGCTTCGATTGATTTAAGCTTAGCTTTAGCTAGCGATGATTTAAAAGAGATAACATTAATCAACGATGGAAAAGCAACAACTATTTCATTGGCAACATCAGAATCAAGTGAAACAACAACTACAAGTAAAATAACAACTACGACAACTTCTAGCACTGAAGAAAAAAATGAACCAGATACTAGTCCTAGTAAGGTAAAATAATTTAAAAACAATGTGAAAGATTCAGCGCCAGTAGATATTTCGACAGTTTTACCAGATGGTGCAAATGGAACATTAATTGATTCTGCTGAAATTGGTTTTACCAATCAAAATGGAAAACCTGTAGATCCAACCGAAGCCAAAGTTACGAAAGTGTCTGTTGAAAATGCTGAAAAAACTGGTTCAGTTGTCTTAACAAAGACAGATAGTGACACGAATAAAGTGTTATCTGATGCGGTATTCAATCTTTATAAGAAAGATGGAACAGAAGTAGCAGAAGGGTTGAAGAAGAACGCCGAAGGTCAAATTAGTTATGACAACTTGAAGCCAGGAGACTACTACTTTGTAGAAACATATGCACCAGCAGGCTATGAATTTGACAAAGAGAAACAATATGCCTTTACAGTTGAATTGCAAAAAACAACTAAAGTTGCCACAGTTTCTGCAGAAAATCACAAAAGACAGGCTCGGTAGTCTTGACAAAGACAGATAGCGAGACGAATAAGTTTTATCTGATGCGGTATTCAATCTTTATAAGAAAGATTGAACAGAAGTAGCAGAAGGGTTGAAGACGAACGCCGAAGGTCAAATTAGTTATGACAACTTGAAGCCAGAAGACTAATACTTTGTAGAAACGGCCGCACCAGCAGGTTACGAGTTTGACAAAGAGAAACAATACAGCTTTACAGTTGAATTACAAACAACAAAGAAAATCGCTCAAGTTAAAGTAACTAATACAAAGATTCCAGTAAAACCAGATACTAACAAGACTAATAATGGACAGAAGTTACCAAATACTGGCCAAAAAATTACTAGTTGGACGATGGTTCTAGGATTATTCTTAATAGCTTTTGTAGCAGTTGTAATAGTTATAAGAAGAAAGGTTAATTAAGGGTAAAAGAGTCGTTGATATAAAGTGTTTCTTGTCAAATAATGTTGTTATTGAGACCTTTAACCAGTGATGATGATAAACTTTTAGACGATCTTTAATCGTTTGAAAAGATTCTTTGGTCAAGCAGCGTTTTTCGTTGCTTGACCTTTTTCATCTGTAGCCCAGAAAGTGATACCATTTATCCTAACTAAAATCATTACCACCCGTCTAACGGGTGGTTTGCTCTGCGGGTGTAACCCCTTGTTGCTATGGCTACGCCTAAAGACGTTATCCTTCACTTTGTTCAGACTCAATGCCCTTGGCACTTTCACTTACCGGTCAAACCGGTTTATTTTTTTCTGAAGCCACCATCTGAAAATGGATCTTCATATTCTCGTACACTTAACTTATCAAGTGTGATATCGTGTGATTCCTGTTCCCGAATATACTTTGCGATTGTTTTTTCGTTTAATCCCACGGTACTAACATAATATCCTTCTGCCCAAAATTTTCGATTGCCATACTTATATTTCAAGTTGGAATGACGATCAAAAATTTGTAAGGCACTTTTGCTCTTTAAATAGCCAACAAATGAAGAGATACTAATTTTGGGTGGAATACTTACCAATATATGAACATGATCTGGCATCATATGTCCTTCGATAATTTCGACTCCTTTGTACTTGCATAAGAGTTGGAAAATCTCAATTAAATCTCGCCTTACTTGATTGTAAATTATTTTCCGTCTATACTTTGGTGTAAATACAATATGATACTTACACATCCATTTTGTATGCGCTAAGCTATTTGTTTTATTTGCCAAAAATCCCAGTCCTTTCAATTGAGCCCGAACAACCCAATTGTACGACAGGAATGGGATTTTTGTTGGCATAGCCTCTGATTCTCTACACGCATAGCGGGTAGTTTTTTGTTTCGGACGCTGTGCGACCTCAACAGGGCTCCACGCCCAATAATAAGACGGTGAGTAGTTGCCTTGGGCGCTACTCTTCGTTTTTTCTAATGAACATGATATAACTAATAGGAGGTGAGAAAATGAGACGCAAAGCAAAGACGAATAAAGCGACGACGGATGAAAAAGTGAATCTCTTTTTAAAGATTTTAATGGCCTTTCTCTTTATTTTAGGGGCGATCATTTTCTTCTATCCTTTTGTTGTAGATGCGGCGAATAACTATTTCGACCAGCAACGCATCAACTATTACATAACTCAGACCGAAAAAGAAAATAAAGCGAAGATTGAGGAACAAGCGGAAAAACTAGCGGCTGAAAATGCGAAGATGGCGAGTGAGTATACCGTACCTGGCATGACCGATGTGAAAGATCCATTCGCTGATATTAACAATGAAGCGGACAAGCCGACGAAAGCATACTATCAAAATCACAATATTGGCGCGATATTTATTCCTTCGATTGAGGTGAGTTTGCCGTTATTTGATACGACAAATGACACATTACTCGCTGAAGGAGCGACCGTCTTGCAAGGCTCGTCCTATCCAATAGGCGGTGAGAGTACCCACTCGGTGATTACAGGACATACCGGCTTGCCGGATAAGACGTTGTTTACTGATTTGACAGATTTAAAAAAGGGCGACATGATTTACCTACACGTCCTCGAGAAAAAGCTAGCCTATAAGATTCGCTCGTTTAAAGTAGTGAAGCCGGATGAATTGGATGATTTGAAGATTGTCCAAGGAGAAGATCTGATTACGCTTGTGACGTGTACACCATATATGATTAATACGGATCGCTTGCTCGTGACAGCTGAGCGCGTGCCGTATGAAGAGACGAGTGTCGAAAAGACAATCAAGAAGACTCAAAACTACCATCGTTGGAAATTATACGCTGTGATGGCGGGTGTAGGCCTCTTTTTTGCGATTTTCTTTGCGTGGGTGGGACGCAAGATTTGGCTCTATCGTGGGTCGAAGCGTCGCTATGACGTAGCATTCTACTTAGAAGAACAAGGGCAAGCGGTGAGCGGGCAGTCTGTACGCTTGGTACAAGGATTTAACAAGCGGCCAGTGCGCGTCGCTAGTCAGCAAGTCGAAGTAGCGAGTACGGCGTCTGGTCTGGTGCAGTTCACTGATGTACCTGGGGGCAACTATCGGGTGCAATTTGTCGGTGAGCCCAAAAGATGGCCAAAAATCAACGTACGCTTAAAGAAATTAAGCGAGAGTCAACTAGCGGTAAAAATAAAAACTGCGGATTGTCGCATAGAAGGGAAGGGGTCATCATCGCCAAGCGTGTACGTCAAAAGAAGAAGCAATCGCCAGTAAGACGCTTACTTGGTCGTTTGTTTGTGTTTTGTTTGTTTGTGATTGGGATGTTGCTATTTTTGTATCCTTTTTATATTAATGCTTTAAATAATTTTTTGGATCAGCAGCGACTGGAAATTGTCCAAAAGCAGACGGAAGAAGAAAATACCGCTCGAGCGAAAGCATTAGCGAAGAAGAATGCCGAGCTAGCCGAGCAAGGGATCAATGCCGGATCGGTGTCATTTGATACGGATGGGACGGATGTATCGGATGCCTACTATAAAGAACACCTCATCGGATCAATCAGTATTCCGAGTATCAATGTGGATATTCCGTTATTTGATACGACGAATGACTCACTCTTACAATTAGGAGCGACGGTGGTCCAAGGTACGTCCTATCCGACAGGTGGGGCAAATACGCACTCGGTGATTGCAGCGCATAGTGGCTTGCCCGACCGTGAGTTATTTACTAACTTAGAGGATGTGAAGTTGGGCGATGAGTTTGTCTTGACGGTCTTAAGTGAAAAGATGGCCTATCAAGTCGACAAGATTATCGTCGTGAAACCAGATGAGACAGATAGTTTGAAGATTGAAGCCAATAGTGATTTGGTGACGTTACTTACTTGTACGCCATATATGATTAATACGGATCGACTATTGGTCACAGGGCATCGCGTTCCGTATACTGAAGCGATCGCCAAAAAAGTCGTCAAAAGTAAAAAAACAGCAAACTACAAAGAAGCGGCGATCCTGGCGGGGACAGTGGTCGCAATCATCCTCTGCTTGCTCTTTTTGGCACGTACGATTCACGCGTATTTGATGAAGCGTAAAAAGATGGCCATCCAAGTGCAAGTAGTAGATGGAGCAGGTCAAGTAAAGGTAGGTCAAGCAGTAACCTTGTTCGATCGCCGAGGCAAAAAGCAATTGAAGCGCGATGGCGAGTTGTTCATTAGAGTGACCGATGAGACAGGTACAGCCATCTTCACAGACTTGCCACGAGGGGTGTATCGCGTAGCACTTGTCGAAGAACAACACCCACGTCAAAAGGCAATCGTCGGCATGAAAAAAGTGAAAGAGACGGAGGTTCGATTGTTCAAAGTAATTGATGATCATGTCGAGAAAGTCGCAGACATGATTGTTATTACGAATTAAAATAGTTACTATAATATAAGTAAAAAAGCATCGGAATTTCCCGGTGCTTTCTTTTGTTAAAAAATGCATATGGAAAAGTTAGTTCGTTTGTATGCGGAAACATAGACATTGTTTTCTTTGCAATATGAATCATTAAATAACAAATTTTTTAAGGTAACAACGGTTATGTTTTTTTCTTTGTAGAAAAAATTTTATACTTTTTGTAAAGGAGGCGATTCTAATGTTGAATTTTCTAGAGAGACACTTGGAGAAGAGAATTAAAGTGGCAGAACATTTGTACTTAAATAATGGACAGACGACCGATAGATTAATGGCGAGAAAACTATCTGTATCGCCAAGTTCCATTCAGCAGTATGTCAAAGAAGTTGAAAATTTGTATCAAAACTTTCGAACAAACGGCATTCTTTATAATTCACATGCACTTGTTAATGTAACAGATGAATTAGCTAGCCAATCGATAAAACTAAGGTTATTAAAAGCAATTATTTTTCATTCAGGGGAATCTTCCTCCTTCTATAAAGAATCATTGAAACTGAGTGATGCTACATTTTCTCGCTTAATTGCGCAATTACGTGCGGATTTGGCGCGATTTGACATTCGCCTCTTAATTAATAAAGGGTATCGACTAGAAGCGAAGCAAGAATTACTGGTTATTGGATTCATTACACAATTGGCTTTTTTTTATCGCTGGCCATTGTCTGAATTAAGGAAAATCGTCACTACCCTTGATGGAGAGAAGCGACTTGAGGAAATTGATGCGCTGTCTTTTGATTCGATGTTGCTGGTTCATTCTGAATTCGAGAATGTATTTATCCATTATTTGTTTTTAGCAGCAGTGATTTATAGCAACCAAAGAAAGGTAGACGTAAAAGATCAATGCCGTGCAGAGACTATAGTAGAAAAGCTGAATAGATGGCTAAAAGAAAGCTATCTGGAAGCGGCAGTGAAGGTGGAAAAAAATTTTCATGAACTGCTACCTTTAGATTTTTCCGGTCAGAGCCATTCGAATCACTATTCTGAAGTGAAGGCAATCTTGATTTCAACTATGGTGCAGATTAAGTTATTTCCTTATCCAGTATCCACATCGCCGCGACTGGATTTTTTTAGAAGTAAATTTTTGCATGCTGAACCCGAGGAGTATGCAATTATGGATTCATTTCTTTATAAAGCATCGCGGGTACTACGTGTTGATTTTCATAAGCGGGAAGAGGCTGCCTGTTTCTTTTTACTAACGAATAAAAATATTTACCAGAAGAAATTTAAGCCAGCAATTATCCAAATCTACTCATCTATTGGTCAAAATCATGCATACTATATATTAAAAGAAGTCGAGCCGCTCTTGTCATTCTTTGATACGAAAATTAGTGTCATCTATGTAAAGACCTGTGATGAGTTGCAAGATGAAAAAGGATCGTACATTCTAACAACTGACATACTGCCAGAGATTAGTGCTGAAAGACAATTTCTAGTAAGTGATTATTTGTCATTGACAGATATTGTTCGACTGGGTGTTTGGTTAAAAGACACGCTTATTTTATAAAAAACTCAGTAAATAAAATAATGTTTTTATTTTGATTGTTTTATTTAATTAAGGTTTACCATTTGTAAAAAACAAATCAAATTTACCACATAAGAGCGCTGCGCAACTGTGAATCAGATAACTTGAAAGCCATGACTTATTTGAGTCATGGTTTTTGTATTGAAATAAATCACTAAAAATTTTTTTTAATAAATATTGAGTGAAAAAAAGTGCTTTGAGTGAAAAAGAATAATACGGAAATCCTAAATGAAAAAATGTATCTTTTCTGAGAAAGAGCGTAACATCAGCGTTTTTTGTCGAAAATTTTAGAATGTTTTTCTGATAAATTTCATTTCTTAAAAAATTTTGAAAGTTTGTCAAGTAAATTGGTTTGATTTTATTATTATTATTTTTCTATCGCTGTTGATTCATAGAAAAATCATATTTTTTTGAATGTCGCATAGACTTGATTTATAGGAGGAAAAGCTTTTCTAATGAAGAAGCTAGCCGCTCTAGTTAGTTGTTTGCGGGGAGAACAAAGGAAGTGTAGTCGGAGAAAGGAGTGAGAATATGAGAAGAAGGTGGCCTGTATGGCTGAGTGTCTTTTTGCTGATGGTAGGATTTTTTCCTAATTTAATACTGGCATCCAAGGCGTTTGCAGACTCGACACAAGAGGCCAAACAACAGGTAATTGAGAGCAATCAATTAAATGTGAGGAGTGTTGCGATAAGATCAGATGAAAAAATTATTTGGGATATTTATTACCGTTCTTTAGCGAGTACGGATCAACAGCAGCGTTTGAAAGTGCAAGTAACGGATTCAGCGGGACAAGTAGTAGCACCGACACAAAAAGAAGGGTGGACGACTGACGAGAGTAGCTGGTTTGTCAGTGCCTTTCACGATTCAGATGAAGGAGTACTCTCATTCGAAACGAGTGGATCGGTGACTAGCATTCAACTAGCTATCCAAGCTGATAGCCAGTCCAATGAATCTGGAGAATCAGTCATTACAGAAAATAGTTTGCCAGATATCAGTGCAAAGAACTATACAATCACCGCACCAGAAAAAGTTGTTGAAGCAACAACAGTGTCTAGTGAAGCAACAAGTCAATCGTCAAGTGAGCAACAAGTAACTCAGAGTATGACTGAAGTGTCCACAGAAACTGCAAAATCTTACGTGACGCAAGAGAAAGAATTTACTAATGAAAGTACGACTGCATCCTCAAAAGCAAAGGATAAAGAAAGTAGTAAAGTGCAAGCAGATCGAGCCTCAGTCGCAAATTTTTCGGCAAAATCAGTGCTCGATAGCATTCAATCATTAAGCGCAACGACCAGTTACTCGAATGTTTCACCTGAATATACGACCGATGCGACAGGTATCTATCCGAAAAGCTACTGGTCACCCACGGGCAATACAACCGTCCGTAACCATCAAGGAAAGCTCTACGGTGCTACTAGTTGGGATGGCGTGACTACGTGGAATGGAGATGCTTCGAATAAAACGAATTCATATATCGAATATGGCGGTACGGGTGGGAACGCTAATTTTGCCATTCGTAAGTATGCGAAAGAAACAAGTACTCCAGGTCTTTACGATGTCTACCTTAACGTACGAGGGAATGAGATCAAGGATATTAAACCAATCGATATTGTACTAGTTATAGATATGTCTGGATCAATGGAACCATCGCGAGCACCAGCAGTTAGGCAAGGTATCAAAGACTTCTTTAAATATATCCAAGATGCTGGAGTTTCCCAGTATGTCAATGTAGGGTTTGTCGGATATTCCAGTATTAATCAATCAAATTATGTAGGCCTTATTCAAGAGGGAATTCAGCCTATTTCGAATACTACACATACTAATAATATTAATACGAAATTAAACAGAACCTTCATAGGTGGAACATTTACTCAACTTGGAATTAAGACAGGAGCAGATATGCTCACTAGCTACAATAGTACAAATGAGAAAATGATGATTTTGCTAACTGATGGTGTACCGACTTATTCATACAAGGTGAATGAATCGACTACTATCAACGGCACTTTATATGGGACGAAATTTAATACATCTTTAGATAATCCTGGTGATACTTCTAAATTGAATTATCCCTATATTGATAATTCAAATCATAAAATTAATGACACATTTGCTGCAACTTTAGGTCAAGCCAAGATAACAAAAGATGGTGGTACGCAACTTCATGTCCTTGGTATACAGCTTGGTCCGGATAAAAATTATTTAACTCAAAATCAAGTACGTGCATATACAAGTCTGATGGCTTCTGATGGTCATTACCTTGATGCAAATACAGCAGATGACATCAAGACGTATCTTGAGAATCAAGCTGCTAATGTAGTAAGTGCCTTTAATACTGTAAATCAAGGAAGTATATCAGATCCGATTGGTGCGCAATTCAATGCCAATGGTTCGACTGTCGATGTGAAAAGTGTTGGGTCAACTGCTATAGCGACTCTTCCGAATGCTACATTAGCCAACAATCAACTCTCTGTTTCGAATATTAATTTGGGTAAAGGTCAAGAAGTACAGCTGCATTATCAAGTACGCATGAATACAGAATCAAGTACGTTTGTTCCAGAAACTTGGTATCCGATGAATGGCAAGACCACCTTTAAACCAAACATAAATAATCCGAATAATCAGGTTGAGTTTGGTGTTCCTTCAGCTAAGGCTGCTGGGGTGAAACTAGCAATCGAGAAGCGGTGGCAAGAATATGACAATGACCAGAGTCAACGTCCGGCAACACTGGATTTCTCAATTGAACGCTCGACCACGACGGCAAGTGGTGCGTGGACGAAAGGGTATGTGCGACTCTCGGCACCAGATTGGAGTAAACAAAACATTACCCGAGTGGCAAGTAATACTGGTGGATCTGAGACTATCTGGCTACCGAAGTTTAACAACCAAGGAAAAGATTTTACTTACAAGATTACAGAAGTGACTGTTCCAGAAGGCTATGAAGCAAGTTCCAATGCAGATGGCTCGATTTGGACGAATAGCAAAATTTTCAATCCATTAGGATTAAAAATCACAAAAGTATCTAGTGTGAATCAATCGCCGCTAAAAGGAGCGGTATTCAAATTAACAGGAGGTTCACTTCCAGCAGATGGTGTAGTGCTAGTCGATCAACAGGACGGTACGTATTCATTACCTACCAATACAAAATTACAACTAGATAGTACCTATAAACTAACGGAAGTCAGTCCCCCAAGTGGCCATGAAATTTCCACTACAACGTGGCAAGTGACGGTAAGTAAGACTGGTGAAGTGACCATTAATGATACAAAAGATGGAGTCCAACTGAAAGATCATACCATCTTATATACCATCACTAATGAGTTCAAAAAGATTACGTTTAGAACTGAAAAATATCGGACGGGTACGACTGAACAATTGTCAGGTGCAAAATTCACCTTGAAGCAATATGAAGAAAACTGGCAAGGTATCGGTACGATAGTTGGTTCGCAAAATGATTTACTTGGTAATGAAGTGAGCTCGTTTAAGTCGCTCTTATCGGGGTATTACAGCATACAAGAAACCACAGTTCCACAAGGTTATTTAGCAGATGACACGTCCTATAAATTTAGAGTAACGCTAGATGGCAACGTATTAGATGAGAGTGGTAAGACACTTTCGGCTACGACATTACCAACCAAGAATGGGTGGTACACGAAACAGACAAGTCAAGAGAGTGTCTTGGTATTTGCAAAATACAATCAACTACGCTTGTTTACTGTTTCTATTTTAAAAGAGGACTATCAAACAAAAACAAAATTAGCCGGTGCTACCTTTGGCTTGGCGGCCAAGGACAATCCTGATGCCCAATTGGCTACTCTTGAGACAGATGCAAACGGACAAGGGGTATTCAAACAGGCGGATGGTAGTTCTGGTGAGTCGTTCGGCTTGGCTGCTGGCGAATATGTCATTAAAGAATTAGCTGCACCTGAAGGCTACGTGCTTTTACCTGACTCGTTTGACTTAACCATTAAAGAAGATGGAACGATCACTCTTTCTTACCAAGGAGGAGATGTCACGGATGCATTGGCTGAGGTTGCACTCACGAATGATGGGACGAATACAATTCAACTGACCTTAGCAAATACGAAAAAAGGGGAATTACCGGCGACAGGTGGTAAAGGAAAAGCGATGTTTGTCCTAGGATCTAGTGGAATATTCGGTCTAGCTTCGTTATTAGGGGTTTATTACATCTATCGTAATCGGAAGGGGGAACGATGAGTATGAAAAAAAGAACAAATTTCTTATTACTTGGACTTATTTTTCTATCATGTTTCTTCTTCAGCTTTCCGTTGATGAGTAGAGCAGATGAACAAAGTGATGAAGTGACCATTATTTTGCATAAGCGGGTGTGGATTGATCAGGCAATACCTGAAAATCTGACTAATACTGGTTTGGTGAACCAATCGTTTGGTGGGACGCCCCTCGCTGATGTCAGTTTCACTGTCTATGATGCAACGGAAGTCTACGATGAAGCTTCCAAGCAAACTGATTTTCAACCGAAAGAATGGATTACAGAGTGGGCAAAAAAATCAACAACTGACATCCAAGAAGCAGACTTACCACAAATCGGTGAAATGCAAACAACGAATGATGCGGGCGAAGTAACCTTTGTTTTACCACAAGGCTCGTCCCATGCCTATCTATTCGTACAACAACCAGTTCAGTCTAATGTGTTGCAGTTTGGAGTGAAGGATAGTGCCCCGTTGATGATTGTTGTTCCTTACTACCCTACTAATAGTAACAACTATTTAAAAACGATTAATATTTATTTAAAAAATTCTGCTACAAGTAAGCAACCACTGACACCGACTGAGCCTACCAATACAACTAAACCAGAAAAATTAATCCCTAAAACTGGTTCTATTCTGCCAAATACAGGGCAAGTCAATTCTATGCTGGCGATGAGTGGGGTGCTCATTTTATTAGGAGTAGGTAGTTATTTATGGATGCGAAAAAAGAATGACCATCAAGAGGAGGAAGAAAGATGAAGAAATTAATGGGGGCAATACTAACAGCATTGGTAGCAATACCTTTATTACTAGGTGGAGGATCTTTTGTACGAGGAGATGATAGCGTTACAGCTCCGGATCCAAAGAGTACGGAGCAGACGGTAACGATTGATTTGCATAAACTTTTATTCGAACAAGGAAAAACGCCAGACCAACTAGAAAATAACGGGTTAGAAAAACCAAACTTTGGCGTAAGTTCAACTGCTTTGAATGGTGCAGAATTCACGATGTATGATGTGTCAACTGAGTATAATCGGTTATTAAGTGAAGGGAAAACAGCTAAAGAAGCAGTAGAAGCAATTCAGTCGGGGTATACAAATTTTCAAACGACAGCACTTGGTACACAAACAACAGCTGGTGAGGGAGTTGCCTCTTTTGAAGGTGTGAAACTTGCAGATGGGACGAATTTTAAAGCGTATCTTTTTGTAGAAACGAAAGTACCAAGCGGTGTCACTGAAAAAGCTATTCCATTAGTGATTGCAATGCCTGTTTATAATGGTGACGTAGCTTTTATGGAGGGAAATAGTAGCAACGGAAAGGATTTATCTACAATTAATTTATATCCAAAGAATGAAGAAAAAGAGTTGGTTACAAAGAAGAAAGACGACACTACTTTAAGTTACTCAGTAGGCGAAACGATTGGCTATACGGTTACGGTGAACGTACCTGGCGATGCACAATCTCTATTCCAAGTAACAGATACACCTAGTACTGGTTTACAAACACTAGTCGATGACAACTTTACTGTGAAGGATGGAGATAAGACTTTAGTGAAAGACACAGACTATACAGTAACGCTAAACGCTAGTGGAGGCTACACGTTAACCTTGTCTAATCCGAAAGAATATGTTGGTAAGGAATTAGTTATTAAATACAATATGATGGTTACTTCAGCAGCACCTATAGATCAAGGTATGGTGAATAAGGTTTCGGTAGATACAGATACGAAAAAAGGAAATGAGCCTGATACACCAACACCTGAAGTTTTCACTGGTGGCTACAACTTTATTAAACAAGATGCAAATTCTAAAGCTGGATTGGCAGGAGTGAAGTTTGAAGTGAAAGATGAATCAGATAACTTATTATCCTTTAAATTAAATGCTTCAAATGAATGGGTATTGTCAGATACAACTGATGGGGCTACAACGACCATTAAATCACAGGCAGACGGTAAATTATCAGTGACAGGATTGAAGACAGGAAATTATACTTTAATTGAAACGGCAACGGTAGACGGATATGTACTTCCTGACAATCCTGAGACAGCCTTTTCTGTTGTCACAAATGAAGACGGTCATGGGACCTACACAAGTACAAAAGAAAATGAAACAAAAATCTTGAACGTGAAAAAAGGTGTTCTTCCTTCAACTGGTGGCACAGGGATCTATGCTTTCTTAGCTATCGGTGCTGCGTTGATGATAGGTGCGATTATCTGGTATAAAAAGTCACACGATACAGCAAATGTCTAAGTAACATGAGGTAAGCCAAAAGAAGATTTCTGTAAAGTAAATCTTCTTTTGGTTTTTTTATGTGTTTATGAAAAAACAGTTGCAGCCTATTACTTGAAATGTTACAGTTTTATATGGAGAAAGAAACAGGTTGCCATCGTTTCATTCCTAAAATTATTTCGAAAGGAGGAATTGTATGCGATATCATCTAATGGAAAGCAAGGATATTCGAATGAATTTAGCGACAGAAGAATATTTAATGGATCATGCCAATGTGGATGAACCTCTTCTTCTGTTATATATACAAGAGCCATGTGTTATAATTGGTCGCAACCAAAATGTCTATGAAGAAATTAATCTTCGCTATTTACGTGAGCATCGAATTGTCCTGACACGCCGAACATCTGGTGGCGGGGCAGTCTATGATGATTTAGGTAATATGAGTTTTAGTTTTGTAACGCAAAAAAATGCGACGACATTTGGTGACTATCAAGGTGTGACGCAGCCGATTTTAGAAGCATTGCATCGCATGGGAGCGACACAGGCAACGTCAGGTGGGCGTAATGATCTGTATATCGAAGGTCGAAAATTTTCAGGCAATGCGATGTATACCAAAAATGGTCGTACCTATTCGCATGGGACGCTAATGTATGATGTGGATGTGTCGGTGCTCGATCAATTACTGACGGTGGCAAAAGAAAAGATAGCGTCAAAAGCGACGCAATCAGTCCGCAAAAATGTCACCAATGTCCGACCGTATCTCGATGCAAAATGGCAAAAACTCACTACTGAAGAATTTCACGAGCAGTTATTGTGTGAGCTGTACCAAGTGACAGAACTTACTGAGATTTCAGATAAAGAGCTGCTGTTGACAGTGGAAGATCGCCAAGCCATTCAGGTCTTGTTTGATGAAAAATATGCAAACGATCAATGGATTTATGGAGAGACACCAGATTTTGATCGCCACATGCGTACGCGGATACCGAATGTCGGGATCGTCGATGTAAAAATGGCCACGCAAGCAGGGGAAATTGCGAGCATTCAGTTTTCAGGTGACTTCTTTGGCGTATTGCCAATTGAGCAGTTGGAGCAGGCGATGATTGGTCTACCTTTTGTCTATGAGACGGTGCAAGCATTTTTAGCTACTCAACCATTGGAAGAGTACATACTTCATTTCACCAAGCAAGCGTGTTTGGATTTATTATTTGATTAGGAGGGCGCTATGTACAAGGTAGCTAAAGTGGGGAAGCAGTACGGCCAGACAGTCGCCCTTGAGGATCTTTCGTTTCATATAGCGAAAGGGGAGTTTTTAGGAATCGTTGGCAAAAGCGGCTCGGGCAAAAGTACCTTATTGCGTTTGCTGCATTTTATGGAACAGCCTTCTGATGGAACGATTTCTTTTATGGGCAAAGAGGGCAGTCAGTTTAACAATAAGGACTTGAGACGAGTCAAACAAGAAGTAGCGATGGTCTTCCAACAATACAATCTATTACATAATTTGACCGTCGAGCAAAATGTCGCGTTGCCTTTAAAGTTAGTCGGTGAGAAACAACCGGCACTTGTAGAAGAATTGTTACAATTTGTGGGACTTTCTGGCAAAGCCAAACGCTATCCAAAAGACTTATCGGGTGGGGAAAAGCAGCGTGTAGCTATCGCTAGAGCGCTCGTCCGTAAGCCAAGCGTCTTACTATGTGATGAAGCGACCAGTTCACTAGATGAAGCCAATACCGAAGAAATGCTCCGATTATTGCAAAACGTGCAACGTGAACGGGATTTGACCGTCGTCTTTGTCAGTCATGAGCTAGAGACAGTCAAGAAAGTCTGCACACGCGTCTTGGTGATGGAGGATGGTCATCTGTTAGGAGAAATTGCGAATCAACCGACCAATCTACGAGAATCCGAAGAATCGTACTTGACGCTTGTGAAACGGAGGATGAGTGAATGACCACAGTTGAGACCATTCAATATTATTGGCCAGAGCTTGTGACATCATTAAAAGAAACAGGTGTCATGATGGGGATTTCTTTGACAATCTGTTTACTAGGTGGTTTGCCATTAGGGATTGGATTATATTTGGTTAATCCGCAATTAAGTAAGCGTCATTCGGGTATGTATTGGCTGATCAATTTGGTGATTACGTTGATTCGGTCGTTTCCATATTTATTATTCGTTGTGACGCTAATTCCATTTACTCGGTGGTTGATAGGATTCGCATTTGGCCCAATCCCAGCAGCCGTGCCACTAAGTATTGTCGCGGTGGCCATCTTTGCTCGCTTGGTCGAACAAGTATTGCTAGATGTCCCGAGTGATATTCGACTTTTGGCTGATTCACTGGGAGTAAAAGGATGGCAATATGTGTGGCATTTTTTATTAGTCGAAGCGCGAAGTGGGCTTGTACTGGCTTTTACGACTACGACAGTGAGTATGGTAAGCTATTCGACGGTGATGGGAATCGTCGGTGGTGGCGGGATTGGTGACTTTGCCATTCGTTATGGCTATCAACGCTATGAATACGGCATTATGTATGTCGCAATTATTTGGATGATTGTCACAGTATTTTTAATTCAATTGATCGGCAATCTACTAGCAAGAAAATTAGACAAACGAAAGTAGGAGAATCGATGAAAAAAATAGTTTTGGGATTTGTAACACTAGGTATTGCAGTTAGTTTGGCAGCGTGTGGGTCAAAGTCAAGCTCAACCAGTAGTTCTGATAGTGAAGACAAAGTGATTAAAGTAGCATCACAAACAACACCAATGACCGATGTCGTAAAAGTAGCGGCAGAAGTGGCGAAAAAAGATGGCTGGGACATTCAATTGATTCAAGTTAATGACAATGTCGCATACAATGATATGGTAGCGAGCAAAGAAGCAGATGCGAGTTTTGCCGAACACAAGCCCTTTATGGAAAAATACAACTCAGAAAAAGGCTCGAATTTGGTCGCTATTCAACCAATCTATGATGCAAAAGTCGGCTTTTATTCAAAAGATTATCAATCAGTCGATGACATCCCTTCTGGAACCAAAGTAGCGATTCCAAGTGATGCATCGAATGAAGGACGTGCGCTAGCAATCTTAGCTGATTATGGCTTGATTACATTAAAAGATGGTGTCGGTACAGACGGGACAGTCAAAGATATTACGGAAAATCCTAAGAACTTTGACTTTTTATCTGTCGATTTACTGAATTTGGCGGAAGCATATAGTGAACCAAATGTATCGATGGTCTACAACTATCCGACGTACATCGCCAAAATCGGCTTAAAACCAAGTGATGCTTTGTTGTTAGAAAAAACAATCGATACACGCTTTTCTATTCAAGTAGTTGCTCGTGAAGACAACCAAGACTCTGCTAAAATTAAAGCGTTGAAAAAAGCGATGACAAGCGATGAAGTAAAAGAGTTTTTAGAAAAAGAGCATAGCGATACGTTAATCCCTTCATTTTAAATGGTGTGTCAAAAGCAGCTCTCGTTGCTATAAGACAAAAATCCTCAAAAATTTAAGGAACAATTTTCGGAATTTCTGTCTTATTGCTTGGAGCAAAACGCTTTTTCCACAACCTCTTTTAGTAAAGAGCTGAGAATACTAGCTTAATTTGTTCCTTTTTGTTACAATGGACAAGGACTATTTTTATATAAAGGAGACGTTTAAACATGATTACAGCAAGTGATTTAAGAGCTGGTATGACATTTGTTCAAGATGGTAAATTAATCAAAGTATTGGAAGCAAGTCACCACAAACCAGGTAAAGGGAATACAGTTATGCGTATGAAACTTCGCGATGTACGTTCTGGAGCGACATATGATACAACGTTTAGACCTGAAGAAAAGTTTGAAAAAGCACACATTGACACAAAAACAGTACAATATTTGTATACAATGGACGACACAGCAAACTTTATGGACTTAGAAACATACGATCAATATGAAATTCCAGTCGATACAGTTGCAGAGGAAATGAAATATATTTTGGAAAATATGGAAGTAAAAATCCAATTTTTCGGTGACGAAGTGATTGGTATTCAATTACCAACAACGGTTGTCCTAACTGTACAAGAAACACAACCATCAATCAAAGGTGCGACTGTTACTGGTTCAGGTAAACCAGCTACAATGGAAACTGGTTTAGTTGTGAACGTACCAGACTTTGTTGAAGCGGGCGAAGCGCTTGAAATCAATACGACAGAAGGTACTTATGTAAAACGTGCCAACAAATAATTAAAATCAAAAAGGCTGAGAGCGGATTTTCTCAGTCTTTTTTTAGGAGAAATCGATATGAATTATGTTATTGTCGCTTTTTTTGCTTTTTTTGGTGGCATTTTGCGTTATTTGCTAGCGATTGAATTACCGAAGATTGATCTTTTTCCAATCGGGACGTTGGTTGCTAATTACCTGGGGTGTTTTTTATTTAGTTGGTTGGTAAAGCACATCATGGTCGATCGTGATATAAATGGTCGCCTAATACTAGGCGTGGGGACTGGTTTTTGTGGAGGGTTAACGACCTTTTCTTCCTTTGCCTTGGATGCTGTTCAGCTTGTTCAGCAACAAGCATACGGACTAGCATTTCTGTATTTGGCTGCGTCGATTATTGGAGGGCTCTTTTTTGTGTGGTTAGGTGAAGTGATTGTAAGAAGGAGGGTGAGCGAATGACACTCTTACTTGTTGGGATTGGTTCGGCTTTAGGTGCTGCTTGCCGTTATGCAATGAATCGCTTCTTTGAGAGACGTCCGCACCCTTTTCCAAAGGCGACCTTGTTTATCAATTTGACTGGAGCATTTATTTTAGGTTTTTTTGTTGGGATGCAGATGAACCATACGAGGTATCTTTTTTTGGGGACAGGTCTTATGGGCGGCTATACCACATTTTCGACGATGAATTTTGAATTATTTTTATTGTTAAAAGAAAATAAACACCTGTTTCGTTGGTACTTTATTAGTACGTATGTGCTAGGTTTATTGGCAAGTTTTTTGGGGATTATTTGCGGATCATTTGTGTAGCATAAGGGGGAAAAGGTTTGATTGGAAAGGTATTTACACCTGAAAAGTGGCGTCACGCAGAATTCTTTTATCACACGGGTGTGATGAGTCTATTATTATTGGCTGTCGTTTGTTTGTTATTTTTATGTATTTTTTTATTGTATGTAAAATCGCATAAAGGGCGTTCGTTAGCAATTTTTGGTGGCATGCTACTTATGTGTGGAGTGGTGTATCTTGTGGGAAATAGCTATTATGGTGCGTATTATACATACATGCCAGATGTGCAACCCAATATTCGTGATCGTGAACGGGCATTTATTGGCTATAAATATTACGATGGAGCGACGATGACTGCCTATACGCATATCCAAAACATAGCAGGCATCGAAAAACTAGGTATCTATGAAGCAAAACCAGTGGAACGAGAGATCGAGTATCTGGGGTATGCTTATGGATCAGTATATTTTAAAGTGGGTGCCCAGCAGTATTATTTACGCACGACACCTGAGTTTCAGGAGAATGCTACAGCCAAGTTGATAGGGGTTCAATATCATTTGAAAGCGAGTGCTGCGGGCTTTAAACAATTGGGCTTTTTTTCGGAAACGAATAATTTTTTGACCAAAGTTGTCTTGCCGATGTCGGAAAAGTCAGTCGTATACGAACAAAAAGATGGCAAAATGAGTAAAGACTTTACTGTGAACCAAAATGAATGGGCAGCAAATAAGTAGGTTGCTTTGATAAGGTAAGATGAGAATCAGCGGAGTCGCTGGTTCTTTTTTTAGAGAATCATTCTCAGTTAGGCTAATCAATAGCGAAGAAAGGCGCTGCATGCTATGCTATGGGAAGAAAAAAGTAAGGGTGTGAAAGCATGTTTTTAGCTTGGAATGAGATTCGTCATACGAAATTACGGTATGGATTGGTAGCGGGGGTCATTTTTTTAGTGGCTTTCTTGGTATTTTTCTTAACGGGACTATCATATGGGCTCGCCCAACAAAATCGCACAGCCGTCGATACATGGGGGATAGATGGGTTATTGCTGGCGAAAGATTCGGATAATAGCTTGAATCTATCAACGTTTTCTGAAGAAGAGTTAGCCAATGTCAAAGCAACGGATAAGACCTATCTTGCACAACTATCCGCTATTGCTTCAAAAGCTGATAGCGATGAGAAGGCGAGTGTCAGTCTTTTTGCGATTGACAAAGAGAGTTTCTTACGACCTGAGATTACAGAAGGAAAGATTTTTTCTGCAGATGGAGAGGTAGTGGCCGATGAGTCCTTAAAGCAAGATGGTTTTAAGCTCGGTGATACGTTAAGTCTTTCAGGAAGTGATCAGACGGTGAAAATCGTCGGCTTTACCAAAAATGCACAGTTTAATGTGGCGCCAGTAGTGTATCTTTCTTTGGCCAATTTTGAGAAGATTCGCTATGATCAGAGCTTTCCAGAGGGCGAGGCGAAAATAAATGCTATTGTCTATCGCGGGAAGGTGACAAGCTATGATAACGACCAATTGGCCAATGTGTCCGTGGCTGATTTTATTAATGATTTACCAGGATATAGTGCGCAAGTCTTGACGTTTGGCTTTATGATTGGTGCATTGATACTGATTGCCGCAATCGTGATTGGCATTTTTATTTATGTCTTGACGATGCAAAAACGCACGATTTTTGGCATTATGAAGGCGCAAGGAATTGCCAATGGATACATCGCAAAGTCCATTATGGTCCAGACGTTTCTTTTGGCGACAGTCGGTACTATCTTAGGCTTGGTGATTAGTGTCGGTGGGTCGTTTATTTTACCAGCGGCGGTTCCTTATGAAAATAATTGGTATTTTTTACTAGGATCAGCTATCTTGATGATTGTCACAGCAGTAATCGGATCGGCCTTTTCAGTGCGGACGATTGTTACGATTGATCCGATTCAGGCAATCGGTTAGGAGGAAGCAGATGAGTGCAATTGAATTACGAGAAATTACCAAGCAGTTCATCGATGGCGATGAGACCATTGATGCATTAAAAGAAACGAACGTAGCCGTTGAAGCTGGAGAGTTTGTGGCGATTATCGGCCCTTCTGGATCGGGGAAAAGTACCTTATTAACAATAATTGGTGGCTTGCAGACGCCATCTACAGGGGAAGTATTGATTAATGGTGCGTCCTTTAGCAGTGAATCAGAAAAGAAACGTGCACGCCGGCGATTCGATGAAATCGGCTTTATTTTGCAGTCGTCGAATCTGGTACCATTCTTGACGGTCAAGCAACAATTTCAATTAGTAGACGACATTACTAAGAAAAAACAAAGCGAGCGACGAGAGATGTTATTGGAGCGACTAGGTGTTGAGCGACTTGTAAACAAATACCCGAGTGAATTGTCTGGAGGGGAGCGGCAGCGTATCGCGATTGCGCGTGCATTGTATCATCAGCCGACTGTAATTTTAGCGGATGAACCGACTGCTAGCTTGGACTCTGATCGTGCGTTTGAAGTAGTGGAACTACTTGCAGAGGCAACAAAACAAGAAAACAAAGCGACAATAATGGTGACCCACGACACGCGCTTAATTCAAGCATGTGATCGCGTGTTACGTATGCAAGATGGGAAATTAACAGAAGAGTAAACGAGTCGCTCGTTTACTCTTTTCTCTTTTTATTTATTTGTAGGTAGCGTTCTTTTTGCTTACGGGCTAGTTTTTTGAAAGCAGCTTCAGCCTTGGTGGCTTCACTGCGAGTGGCGAAGCATTCCGTGTGGATCATCGTCAGTGGGCGACGGGACTGGAGGCGTGTATACTTCGCGCCAATGCCATCATTATGTTCCTTTAAGCGGCGATCCGGATCTGTCGTATAGCCGCCATAGTACGATCCATCCTTACATAGGAGTACATAGAAATAATGCTTAGTTGCCATAAAGCATCTGCCGAATCTCTGGCGTATAGGCCTGGTCTTCATCATAGGTAAAGAGCGGCGGATTGACTTTAAAGCCTTCTTCTTTTCCATCTTTAATGGCTTCGATGAGTAAGATGTTTGCGTCTTTGCCGTTTTTGGGATAGACGAACTGGACGTGCTTAGGTACAAGGCGTTGGCGACGCATCGCATCTAGTATCGTTAAAAAGCGATCTGGACGATGGACCAATGCCAAGCGGCCGTTAGTTTTGAGTAATTTGCTACTCATTGCAACGATTTCTTCTAAGTTTGTATGGATTTCATGTCGAGCAATCGCCAAGTAAGGATTGGGATTTTTGACGCTCTGTGGCTGATGAGGAAAATAAGGCGGATTGCAGACCAATAAGTCGACCGAGTCCGGGGCAACAAAGGCTAAGCTATCTTTTAAATCGGCCGTATAAATCTTCATTTGATTGGCTAAGTCGTTAAGTTGAATGCTACGTTGCGCCATATCAGCTAGGCGTTCTTGTAATTCGATTTGGATGATTTCGGCATTGGTTTTTCGGCTAATAAATAAGCCGACTGCGCCGTTGCCCGCACATAAGTCGACGATCCGTCCTTTTTTAGGAATGCGCGGGAAATTGGCTAGCAAAACCGCATCTAATGAAAAGGAAAAAACTTCCTTGCTTTGAATAATTTTAATATCATCTGCATATAGTTGATCAATACGTTCATTCGCATATAATTGAACCATTTTTTCACCTCCGAAGACTACGTTCAACATTATACCTTGTTTTTTCAAAGAAGCAACTGAGAAAAAGACTTGTCAATCAAGCCCTTTTCTTGCATACTACTGTTAAAAGAGAGAAAGGAACGACACGATGTTTTTTACGTTTATGCGCGGGTTGGTGCGCGTGATTTTGTTTGTTATTAACGGCAACGCCCGCTATCAAAATCGCCAAGCACTTCCGCAAGATGAAAATTATATTTTGGTTGCGCCTCACCGTACGTGGTGGGACCCATTGTACTTAGCTGTGGCGGCACGACCGAAGAAGTTTGCGTTTATGGCGAAAAAAGAGCTCTTTAAAAATCCAGTATTGTCTTTTATTTTGCGTCATGCGAATGCCTTTCCTGTGGATCGCGAAAATCCTGGGCCAAGTGCAATCAAGACACCTGTCAAAATTTTAAAGAACACGGATCTGAGCTTGATTATGTTTCCAAGTGGGACCCGGCACTCGACGGATCTAAAAGGAGGCATGGCCTTGATTGCAAAGATGGCGAAAGTCCGCGTGGTGCCATGTGTCTACCAAGGACCACTGACGCTCAAAGAGTTGTTTAAGCGCAAACGCGTCATTGTTCGCTTTGGTGAGCCGATTGATATTAGTGATATTCCCAAAATGAATGATGCCGGCATGCTTGAAGTCGAGCGACGAATCCAAACCGCATTCACAGCAATCGATCAAGCAGCAAATCCCGATTTTGTTTACAAAATTGAAGAAAAATAAGTAACAAAGAAAGCAGGAAGGTGCGAAAATGCCCGACCTGTTTTTTTCTTGTCATTTATAAGTAAGTTTTTCTGCATTTGTCTTGCTTGGTGGTATAATAGAGAAAGAATCATTTTTACGGGAGGAGCTACATCTTTATGAAATGGAGTATTCCAGAACGCATCATCGGTAAAGGAAGGGCCTATTTAGAAAGTGGCCGGGTTCTTTCTATCACACCTGATCCCGCGCAGCAAGTCTGGCATGCAGAAGTTTTGGGGAGTGAATTGTATCAAGTAGAACTTGATGCGACAGCTAAAGAAGAAGATTTTTGCCAGTGTCCGTACTGGGAAGAACATAAATACTGCAAGCATACGGTAGCGGCTGAGCTATACTTGCGCCAGCAGGGCAAGACTCGGCAGTTGCCAAAGGACGATACTACGGCTCCTCGCGTTTTTTCACCAGTCGATTTATTTGCGAATGGGTTAAAAAATCTTCACGAGCGGACAAAATCAGTATCGGCACCGAAATTAGGGATAGAAGTCTTACTTGAGTCATTGCCTACGAATCCTTACCACGATGATATGGATGTTTTGGGGATTTCGATTAAAGTAGGGCTACTAGAAGAGCGCAAATATGTTGTGAAAAATATTTATAAATTTTTGCAAATGGTGAGTGAAGAGAAGAAATATGTAGCCAATAAAAAACATACATTCTTATTAGCTAAGCAAGCCTTTGATTCAAAGACGGTTGCGTTACTTGATTGTTTACAAGCGATTGCGCAAACTCAACAACTACTTGGCCAACAAGGTTTGCAAGTAAAAGGGAAATTAGACAAAAAGTATTTGCTATTACCGGTAGAACAAGCAGAAAGTGTCCTTGCTACGTTACAGACGGTCCCTTTTCAATTTAGCGGACCGTCTGAGTGGACCACTATGACGGCTGAGTTTCACGAGGCACCACTATTGTATTTTATCAAAAAGCAAGGGGATAAAGCAGTCTTAGATGTAGCAGATGCGTTTGATAAAGTCTATCGTTATTATCACTGGGCGCTTAAAGATGGGCATCTCTATCGGCTATCTGATGAACAACTGACTGCCTATACTACGATTGAACAATTAATCAAACGATTGCCAGAGCCGGAAGTATCATTTGATCGTGAGCATTTCTCAAGTCTCTTTCGCCAAGTTGTCCCCGTCTTACGGACGGTTGGTCAAGTGACTGTGGCTCAAGAAGTCCAAGAATTGGTGACGGAAGAAGCATTACAGGTGACGTTTTATTTGCGCAAACGACGCGGCATGATCGATACAAAAGTGCACTTTCAATATGGCGACTCGATCTTTTCAACCGATGACAAAGAATCTGTCAAACCAATACGTACGCAACAAGTCTTGCGTGACTTAGAAAATGAGCAAGCTGTGTTAACACTTTTGGCTACACTAGGCTTTGAAAAAGATGAAACGAGTTGGCAAAGACCCATTCCGACAGGTGAGGCATTGTATCACTTTTTCCGAGTGGATATTCCGAAATTACGCCAAATGGGGACAGTGAAGATTGGTCAAAAGTTGCGTGAATTGTATTTGGATGGCAAGTTTTTAGCGCCGGATGTCTTGGTGGATGAAGAGTCTTCGTGGTTGTCGATTCGTTTTGATGTGACCGGGATTCAAGATCATGAAATTGATGCGATGTTACGCAGTCTGATGCAGCACGATCGGTTTTATACGTTGGAAAGTGGTCAAGTCGTATCGTTAGAAACAGAAGCATTCCAACAAACGGCACAAGTCCTTGCCCAATTGCGAGCGGGCTTTCAGTTTGAGAATGGGGTTGTTCAGCTACCGAAAAATCAAAGTATCCATGTCCAGCAAGTATTGGGTACGAACGTCTCATACAGTGACGACTTTAAGCAAATGACACAAAATTTGGTCCATCCAGAGTTATTTGCGGCCGAGTTACCTCAAGGCATAAATGCGCAGTTGCGCGATTATCAAGTGGCCGGCTATCGTTGGCTAAAAATGTTAAGTTCCTATCAATTTGGCGGGATTTTGGCCGATGAAATGGGACTTGGTAAGACATTGCAGGCGATTTGTTACTTATTATCGGAAAAGCAAGCAAACGAATCTTTACAAGCATTAATTGTCGCACCTGCCAGCTTGACGTACAATTGGTTGCAAGAAATTCGTAAGTTTGCACCGAGTTTGGATGCAGTCGTAGTGAATGGCACCAAAGAAGAACGTGAAGCGTTGTTGCAGCAAAAAGCAGATATTTACATCACTTCGTACGCTAGTCTGCGTCAAGATATAGACCAGTATCAGGCGCGTGCATTAGAGTATTTGATTTTAGATGAAGCGCAAATGGTGAAAAACAGTGGCACGAAGACGGCTCAAGCACTGCGCTCGCTATCTGTTCGTCAGCGTTTTGCATTAAGTGGGACACCGATTGAGAACAACTTGGATGAATTGTGGTCGTTATTCCAATTGATTATGCCAGGATTCTTCCCAGCTAAAGCAGTATATCGTCAATTTTCAGCCGAAAAGATTGCACAAATGATTCAGCCGTTTGTGCTTCGTCGAGACAAAGCGACGGTATTGAGTGATTTGCCTGAAAAGATTGAGATGAATTATTACAGCACACTGACGACCGACCAAAAGACGATCTACTTAGCCTACTTGCGGCAAATGCAAGAAGAAATTAGTCAGATGGACTCGAGCACCTTTAAAAAGAACCGTATCAGTATCTTGGCTGGATTGACCCGTTTGCGCCAAATTTGTTGCGACCCACGACTTTTTGTGGACGAGTATCAAGGTGGTTCAGGTAAGTTAGAGCAAGTTAAAGATTTATTGCTTGCAGCGAAGGAAAACAAGCGTCGAGTCTTATTGTTTTCTCAATTTACAAGTATGTTGAGCTTGATTGCCGATGAGTTAGATGAGATGGGGCTGAGTCATTTTTACTTGCGTGGTAGTACGCCGCCGAAAGATCGAATTGAGATGGTCGATGCGTTTAATGAAGGTGAAGCTGATGTTTTCTTGATTTCCTTAAAAGCTGGCGGCACGGGACTGAATCTTACAGGAGCCAACACCGTGATTCTCTATGATCTTTGGTGGAATCCTGCTGTTGAAGAGCAAGCAGCAGGTCGTGCGCATCGGATGGGTCAAAAGCAAGTGGTCGAAATTTGGCGCATGATTTCTGAAGGCACAATTGAAGAACGAATGGATGATTTGCAAAATGAAAAACGAGAATTATTCCAAAAAGTAATCCAAGGAAACGAAGCACAGCTACAACAAATGACCGAAGAAGATATTCGTTTGATATTAAGTATGGGCGACGAATAGAGGTGTGACAAAAGCGCATAGATCCGAGCGATAAGTACAAAAATCCCAAAAATTGATTTTAAAATTTTTGAGGATTTTTTACTTAAAGCCGATGGATCTGCTTTTGCCACGACCTTATTTTTTTCGCCAAGCAAGTGAAGGTGGTGATTATTCTCAGTTAAGGTATAATCATTGAGAAAGAAAAGGAGTGAGTTTATTGCGTGTCATGAAACAGTTTTTTGCGTACTACAAGCCTTATAAGGGCTTATTTTTATTAGATTTTGGCTGTGCTGTATTGGCAGGGGCGCTTGAGTTAGCATTTCCTGTCGCTGTGAATGTGGTGATCGATGATATTATGCCACATAATAATTTCCGCTATATTTTACTAGCCTGTTTGGGCTTATTATTGTTTTATATTTTGAATACGTTCTTGCAATATATTGTCGTCTATTTCGGTCATGCATTAGGTGTGAACATCGAGACAGACATGCGACGGAAGTTATTTTCTCATCTACAAAAGCAATCATTTGAGTACTACGACAACCAGAAGACTGGTAAATTGATGAGTCGGTTGACGACGGATTTGTTTGAAATATCCGAAGTAGCTCACCATGGGCCCGAAGATGTCTTTATAACAATTATGACGTTGGTTGGTTCATTTTACTTAATGTTTCGAATGCATGCTTCCTTGGCGATTGCCATGATTCTACTGGTGCCCTTTATTACATTTTCCATGTATTTCTTTAATAAGAAGATGACGACTGTCAATACTGAGATTTATGAAAATCTCGGTGAATTTAATGCGGGGATTGAAGCATCAGTCAGTGGCATCCGTGTAACACAATCTTTTGCCAATGAAGCGCATGAAAAGCAACGATTTCATCATCTGAGTGAGTTGTATCGCCAGTCCAAACACACGTTTTATCGTGTGATGGGTATTAGTTCAGCGTATAATTATTTTCTGATTCGCCTAATGAATTTGTTTGCATTGGTATTTGGGTCATACTACACTTTGCGCGGTGAGCTGACTAGTGGGCAATTTGTGAGTTTTATCTTGTTGTCTAATGTCTTTGTGCGACCGATTGAGAAAGTCAATATTATGATTGAGAGTTACCCAAAAGGAATTGCCGGCTTCAAACGTTTAAATGAAGAGCTTAACCGCAAACCAGCAATTCAAGACTCACCAACCGCGAAACCTGTCACAAAATTAGCTGGGTATATACACTACGACAATGTATCATTTGCCTATGATCCACAGCATCCAGTCTTAGACCATGTTTCCTTTTCCATCAAAAAAGGAGAAACGATTGCTTTTGTCGGACAAAGTGGTTCTGGGAAAACGACAGTCTGTAATTTGCTGCCACGCTTTTATGAGCGCACGGGTGGAAAAATTACGATTGATGGCATAGACATTCAAGACATTACCTTGCAATCACTACGGGAACAAATCGGTACCGTCCAACAAGATGTCTTTTTATTTCCCGGTACGATACGAGAAAATATATTATACGGGAAATTAGAAGCGGCAGAGGCGGAAGTAGAGCGCGCAGTCAAGCTAGCTCACTTAGAGTTTGTCATTAATCAATTACCTGATGGCTTGGATACGGTTATTGGGGAGCGCGGCGTTAAGTTATCCGGTGGTCAAAAGCAACGTGTAGCAATTGCCCGTATGTTTTTAAAGAATCCACCTATTTTAATATTAGATGAGGCAACTTCGGCACTAGATACCGAGACAGAACAAGTGATTCAAGAATCCTTAAATCAACTTGCAAAAGGGCGAACAACCTTGATTATCGCCCACCGTTTGGCTACCATACGTCATGCGACACGGATCATTGTGGTCAGTCCGGCGGGGATTGTCGAGCAAGGGACACACGAAGAATTGATGGCTACTCATGGTGCCTATCGACGATTGTATGAATCTCAGTTTGGGAGAAGTGACACATAAGGGGACAGGTGAAGGAGCCTGTGACGAAGTGATTGATTACGAAAGGAAGCTAAAAAGAAAGAAAACCTATATTTCATAAAGAAAAAAGGATACCTGACTTTTTTGTCTTGCTAAGTCTAATAAGAAAAATAGAATTCAGCTTTAATAAACTTTGTGAATAAAACAGTTTTTTGTAGTTGTTATATAATAAGTTTCTGATAGTTACCTAGTTTTAACACAGTCTTAACATATGAAAGAAAGCTTACAATCACAAAGTTTTTCATCAATTTTTACGATGATGAAATGAAAAAGCATGAAAAAATAGCTAGTAATTTAATTTTTTGTCCTGTATAATAAACTTATGAAATTGAAACAATATGTTGCATATGGTTGAATAGAAAAAGGAGTGATTACGTTGTTGACATTGTATACTTCCCCAAGTTGTACTTCTTGCCGAAAAGCCAGAGCATGGCTTCAAGAACACGAAATTCCTTTTGTCGAACGAAATATTTTTTCAGAGCCATTAAATATTGATGAGCTTCAAACCATTTTACAGATGACTGAAGATGGGACAGAAGAAATTATTTCTACCCGTTCTAAAGTGTTTCAAAAGTTAAATATGGACTTAGATGATTTGCCATTGAATGAGTTATTAAAGCTCGTTCAAGAAAATCCAGGATTGTTACGTCGTCCAATTATGGTCGATGAAAAGCGCCTGCAAGTTGGATTTAACGAAGATGAAATTCGTCGTTTCTTACCAAGAGATGTTCGTCAATTAGAGTTGCGGCAAGCGCAATTGATGGCTGGTTTATAGGCAGCGATCGGATGTAGTTACGAGTGAGTAGCTACATCTTTTTTTGTGTTTCCTAACATTGAGTTAGTGATAAATCCTTTACATTTTGGTAAGATTCGTTACAATGAAAGTAGCTAGAAATCGTAAAGTGAGGTGTAGCTAAGATGGAAATGGAGCACATCAATGAAAATACAATCCGTGTCTTAATAAAAGGCGAAGATTTAGCTGCGAGAGGATTCACTTTTTTAGACTTATTAGGAAATAAAGACGAAATTGAGAGTTTTTTCTATAGCATTTTAGAAGAAGTAGATGTCAATGAAGAATTCAAAGGTAGTGAAGCTGTGACGTTTCAAGTCATGCCAAAAGGGGACGGCCTTGAATTATTTATTAGCAAAAGCAATGCTGAAGAGTTAAATGAATCATTTAAAGCGTTCCGTGACGAAGATGGCGAATTACCTGAATGGTTTGGCAAGATGGATGATGAGAGTGATTTCGAAGAGGCTGGGTTAGAAGAGTTGGAGCAAGAGCTTGCAGCACAAAAAGAAGATGCTGATAAGAAGCCGACGCACCCTGTACTTTTACCAAAGCAATCACTTATTATTGAAATAGCCAATTTTGAAATGGTTGTCTGGTTGGCCCACGAAGTTCAACTTGAAGAGGTCGATACGACCCTCTACGCGATGAACCAACAATATTATTTGGCTATTCAGTTTTTAGGTGAGGATGTTCTTGAAGCAGAAAAGAAAAATATTCTAGCACATGTTTCAGAATTTGGCCGAAAATCCACAATTACAAAAGCTGTTCTGGACGAGCATGGTCAAGTAATTGTAAAAAATGACGCCTTACCATTTATCCGTGAACAATTTGCCCTTTAAACTAGGTTGTGACAAAAGCGCTTAGCTCTGAGCAATAACTCAGAAATTTCAAAAATTGTTTTTTCAAATTTTGGGAATTTTTTAGTTATTTCAAGAGAGCTGCTTTAGAACACCGTTTAAACTAGGTTGTGACAAAAGCGCTGCTATAAAAAGACCACCAAATCCAGAAGTTTGAGATATAACTTTTGGATTTGGTGGCCTTTTTGCGTATATATAGGCAGGAGGGATGACAATGTTATTGGCACAGTCGAAAGATGGTTCATATATTGACGCAGCACTTCTGGCGAAAAAAAAGAAGCGTGAGCGACCAAGGTTACACTGTCCAGGCTGTCAATCTCCTGTCCTGCTAAAAGCAGGAGAGCAAAAAATTGCTCATTTTGCACATTGTAAAGGGACGACCTGTCAGACGTATTCTGAAGGGGAGACGGTGGAACATTTGCAGGGCAAGCGATTGTTGCTACAATTCGTCTCATCTGCAACAATTGAAGCTTATTTACCTGAACTGAAACAAAGACCTGATTTATTAGCGGATAAGCGGGCACTTGAATTTCAATGTTCTCCTTTACCTTTTTCGCGCTTTCAGGAGCGGACGTTAGGGTATATCCAGGCACAATATCAACCAATCTGGATCCTAGGCTCAAAGTTACAGCCGAAGCGCCACTGGACGCATTTCCAAAAAGCATGCTGTCAACTGAATTCTGCTACTACTTTTTATAGCTTTGGCTTAGATGTGAGTCAGGAGAAGCTGCTTTGTTATCGAGGGATGCAATGGTCTTATCCTGTCGGTTATACATGGCAAGTTTATTCAAAAACACCGGCGCACCAGTGGAAATTTGAACGAGCGGTCTGTCAATCACTACACACGACTGAGTCTTATCCACATTGGTTACAACGGCAGCTTATGCAGTTGAACCCAACATTTCTGACATTGCAACAAAAAGTTTATGAGCTTGGTCTGTCAATTTTTTCGCTTCCTAATTGGTGCTATAGTCCGAGTCGATATGGCTTTTTATTTACACATGAACTATTGGTCTTACGGGCCTATTTTTGCTATTGGTCAACCTTTGATGACTGGCGGCACGCATGTCAAAAGACAAATCTATTAGAAGGGTGGCCGTATCTTGATTGCGAGCAGTTATGTGTTGAACTGTATCAAGAGTGTCAGCAATTAGCCAAGTATATGAAAAAATAAAATGCATCTACTAAAAAAAATATAGTATGATACAATAAAGTCTTCTGTGAGAAAAGCTACCATCATCACAGAAATAAGCGAAAAGGGGAGTTTTTAATTATGTCAGAAGTGCAACAATTACCAATACGAGAAGAAGTACCTGAAGCATTGACTTGGGACTTAACGAAGATTTTTGCCTCGGATGAAGCATTCGAAGCTGCTTTTGCCACAGTACAAGAAGAATTGAAGGAAGCCGATACATATAAAGGGACCTTAACAAATGGGGCAAGTGCATTTTTAAGTGCGATTGATTATTTGCTAAGTATTTCCAGAAAATTAGAAACACTTTATGTGTATAGTCATTTAAAAAATGATCAGGATACTGCCAATACGACATATCAAGCGCTAAATGCACGTGCAACAAATCTAGCTGCTCAAGTAGGAGCCGCATTGAGTTGGTTTGAACCAGAAGTTCTTTCATTAGCGGATGATGTGATTTGGGGATATTTTGATGAAGAAGCGGCTTTAGCACCGTATCGTCATTTTATTGAGACCATCGTTGCGAATCGTGATCATGTTTTACCTGCTGAGCAAGAAGAATTATTAGCAGCTTCTGGAGAAATTTTCGGCTCACCAAGCAAAACATTCTCTGTATTAAACAATGCTGATTTAGTATTTCCGACAATCAAGGGTGAAAATGGCGAGACTATTCAATTGTCTCATGGTGTTTATGGTCAATTAATGGAAAGTACGAATCGCGATGTGCGTGAAGCAGCCTTTAAGGGATTATATGAAGTATATAAACAATTTCGAAATACCTTTGCTTCTACATTAAGTACAAATATAAAAGCCCATAATTTCAAAGCATCTGCGCGCCATTTTGAGAGTGCTCGCCAAGCGGCCCTAAGCAGTAACCACGTGCCTGAATCTGTTTATGATACTTTGGTTGACGTGGTAAATGAGCATTTACCGTTGTTGCATCGCTATATGGAATTACGCAAACGCTTATTGGCTGTCGATGAATTGCATATGTATGATGTCTACACACCATTATTAGGCGAAGCGTCAATTTCTTATACCTATGAAGAAGCGGTCGAAAAAGCTTTAGAAGCATTAGCGCCAATGGGTGAAGAATACTTAGCAGTCGTGAAGTCTGCTTTTGACAATCGTTGGATTGATGTTGTCGAAAACAAAGGCAAACGCAGTGGTGCTTACTCTTCTGGTGCGTATGACACCTTGCCATACATCTTAATGAATTGGCATGATACATTGGATCAATTGTTTACCTTGGTTCACGAAATGGGTCATAGCGTGCATAGTTACTTTACTCGTACTAGCCAACCATATGTCTACGGTGATTACCCAATTTTCTTGGCAGAAATTGCTTCAACAACAAATGAAAATCTCTTAACAGAGTACCTATTAAAGACTGAGTCAGATCCAAAAGTACGTGCGTATATTTTGAATCACTATTTAGATGGCTTTAAAGGAACAATCTTCCGTCAAACGCAATTTGCTGAATTTGAACACTTTATGCATGTGGAAGATGCCAAAGGGACGCCACTGACGGCCGAGTTTTTAAGTGAATCTTATGGGGAATTGAACAACAAGTATTATGGACCAGCGTTATCAAATGATGATGAAATCAAGCTTGAGTGGTCTAGAATTCCGCATTTCTACTATAATTATTACGTGTTCCAATATGCAACAGGCTTCTCTGCTGCATCGGCTTTGTCTCACAAGATTTTGACAGAAGGACCTGAAGCATTAACGAACTATCTTGCTTACTTGAAATCTGGATCAAGTGATTATCCAGTAGAAGTAATGAAAAAAGCAGGCGTGGATATGACTAAAGCTGATTATATTGTTGATGCGATGAAAGTCTTTGAACAACGTCTGAATGAATTGGAAGCATTAGTAAAAGAATTAGAAAATTAATTTGTTTCTAATTATGTAAAAACGAGCTTCTGATAAAAGAAGCTGAGAAAGCATTCATAAATAGTAACGAAAAGACCAAAACATCCGGAAGTAGTTTCTCAAACTTTTGGATGTTATGGTCTTTTTATTGTAGTAGCTCGTTGTGTCTCGCTGGTTTATTTTGTTGAATCAGCGGCTTCTTTTGCACGCTGAATTTTATTTTTTGTTGGATGAAAGGTCAAATTCCAGTTGTTTAAAAGATTTAAAAAATGAGCCTGATCCGCATGTGCCTCATCGACTTCTAGCTCTAACTCATAGTCATGGAGATTATGAGCCCAGCTTTCATCAATGGCTAATAGTCCTTCATTGATCGGTAGTTCGGCACGTTTGGTGGTCAATTCGGCAAATTTTACGACCTCAGCTGGATGTATCCCAAGTGTCTCTAAAGCTTGTGCCACTGCGCCTTCATTTGGAATCCGTCCTAGCTGCAACAATTCTTTGGCTTCTGCGAGCGTTAGTTGATCGGTTGTTTCGAGCTTTCCGACTGGTTGAGGAGATTTTAAGGTGAGTTCTGCATAAGTATCTAATAGACGAATACGCAAGCCACACTTTTTGGATTGTAAGGTAAAAGTCGGGGTATCGAAATAACTATTTGTCTGGATGAAAAATTCCGTGATGTTTAGCTTTGTTAAAAGGCGAGTATATTCTTCTTTGGTTAAGGCAGTTTTCCATTCGATTTCAAGTTGTTCACTCATAAGGGTCCTTCTTTCTGTGTGTTTTCTTTGGTTTTACTTGAAAGAAGACAATCTGTCAACTTTCTAAGAGCTTTCCTTTTTGTAAAGAAAGTAATAGGACTAAAGATTTTCTCTAAATTATGATAAGATAAGCCTGTATGTTTAAAAGAAACGAGGGATCCAAATGGAACGTGATTGGGATAATTTTTTAGCGCCGTATGAGCAGACCGTCTCAGAATTGAAAGTGAAGTTACGGGGCATTCGCAAACAGTTTCGTGAACAAAATAAGCATGTACCAATTGAATTTGTGACGGGGCGGGTAAAGCCTGTCGATAGTATCGTCACCAAAAGTAAATTAAGAAATATCCCATTTGACCGCTTGGAAGAAGAGATGTCTGACATTGCTGGCTTACGAATTATGTGTCAGTTTGCAGAAGATATCCATCAAGTCGTGCAGCTTATTCGCAATCGCAATGATATGCGTGTATTAATTGAGCGTGATTACATCAGCAATCAAAAGAACAGTGGGTACCGGTCGTATCATTTAGTCGTCGAGTATCCAGTCCAATTAGTTACTGGTGAAAAGAAAATATTAGCTGAAATTCAAATTCGCACATTGGCGATGAATTTTTGGGCAACAATTGAACATTCGCTAAACTATAAATATCAAGGAGATTTCCCACCAGAAATCGGCAATCGTTTGCGACGAGCAGCGGAAGCAGCCTATCAATTAGACGAAGAGATGTCTAGTATTCGCGAAGAAATTCAAGAAGCGCAACATTTATTTATTAGAGGTAAAGGCGAGCATCGTGCGCATTCTGACGAGACAGAAAGGACACTAGAGCATGGTAAAATTGAAGATAGCAGTGGTCCACAATAAGACTGAACACACCTTACAAATTACAGCTGAACTATTAGAAAAATTAGTAGCTGCTGGCCATACCATCGATCAACGAAATCCAGAACTAGTTATTTCGGTAGGTGGGGATGGTACACTTTTGTCTGCTTTTCATTTGTATAGCCACAAATTGGACCAAGTGCGCTTCATTGGTGTGCACACGGGGCATTTAGGTTTTTATACTGATTGGCGTGATTATGAGTTGGATGATTTAATTGAGCTGTTAAGTACAAGAAAAGACGAGAGTGTCAGTTATCCTTTATTAGACGTGCGGATTACGTATCGAAATGGTAAGCCCACGAAGCATTTCTTGTCGCTGAATGAATCAATTGTCAAACGGACTGATTCTACGATGGTCGCAGATATATACATTCGTGATGAACTATTCGAGCGCTTTCGTGGCGATGGCCTGTCCGTATCGACGCCAACAGGATCGACAGCGTATAATAAAAGCATTGGAGGAGCGGTCTTGCATCCACGAATCAATGCCATTCAGCTTGCCGAGATTGCCTCATTGAATAACCGTGTTTTTCGGACACTTGGCTCACCCATGGTAATTGCCAGCCATGAATGGATCGAGTTACGGATGCAAGATAGTGCTGAATGCTTGGTTACGGTAGATCAATTTCAGTTACAACAAGAGGAAATTAAGTCGATCTTTTATCGAATTGCTGAAGAAAAGATTCAATTTGCATCTTATCGGCATACACATTTTTGGCGTCGCGTGCGCGATGCATTTATTGGAGAGATAGAAGAATGAGGTTTGAGTATACCTTTCAAAAAGCTGAAACACAGCAAGTGAAGTATTTTTTAAAGGAGCAAGGCATTTCTCGGGGATTGCTTGCTAAAATTAAGTTTCAAGGTGGCGCGATTTTAGTGAATCAGCGTGTTGAAAATGTCTTGTATTTTCTTCAAGAAGGGGATATAGTGACGATTGTGACGCCCGATGAAAAGGAACATGAGACATTGTTGGTAGACAATGCACCAATTGAGGTTGTTTTTGAAGATGATCATCTCTTAATTGTCAATAAGCCAGCCAATGTCCCATCCATCCCTGCCCAATATCATCCGAATCAAACGATGGCCAATCGAGTGAAGGGTTATTACAAGCGGAAGAACTATCCGAATCAAGTCGTTCATATCGTGACTCGATTGGATCGAGATACGACTGGATTGATGGTCTTTGCCAAGCATGGGTTTGCTCATGCCAAGCTCGATGTTCAATTACGCGACAAATCGTTTACTAAAAAATACCAAGCGCTCGTGTTTGATGAAGCAAATGCGCTTGAGAATCATGCAGAAATTATTGCGCCAATTGGCCGCAACGATGCTTCGTTGATTCAACGACAAGTCGTAACGGATGGACGTTATGCCAAGACGGAATATTGGTTAGAAAAAAAATACCAGCAAATCGCCTTGGTCGATATCCAATTGCATACCGGGAGAACCCATCAAATCCGTGTTCATTTTGCATCGATTGGGTGTCCATTGCTTGGTGATGATCTTTATGGTGGTCGCTTAGACTTAGGGATAATGCGGCAAGCATTGCACTGCTATGAGTTGCATTTTACCCATCCATTTTCCGGGGAAGCATTGTCATTTGTACAGCCATTACCTGAAGATATGGCACGCGTCATTCAGGCGACATTTTAAGTGAGGTGAGAGGATTGGAAGAAACACAAGAAAATTTAGCCAAACAATTTCAACAACTGGAAGTAGCATTGCAAGAGAATCAGTTGCAAGCCTTTCGGGAAAATTTTTTAGCTCTCCATATATATGAACAAGGGCAGTTTTACCAGTCTCTCGATGCCGCCAAACGTCGCTTAGTCTACGCCTACTTATCACCAAAAGAATTAGCGGATATGTTTGATTCATTGGAAGACACGGACGAGATGAAGAACTACTTGGAAGAAATGCGCCCGACCTATGCCGCTGAAATGCTTGGGCATATGTATACGGATAATGCCGTTGACATTATGAAGACGTTGCCTAAGCACCAGCTAGCTCAATATTTAACACTGATGGATAGTGAAGAAGCCACTGAAATCAAAGATCTATTGCATTATGAGGATGATACAGCCGGATCCATTATGACCACAGAGTATGTTTCAATTGTGGCCAATCAAACGGTTCGTTCGGCCATGTATGTGCTAAAATCGCAAGCAGATATGGCCGAAACCATCTACTATATTTATGTGATTGATCAAGAAGAACGTTTAGTGGGTGTGTTGTCTTTAAGAGATTTGATTGTTAATGACGATGATCGCATGATTGAAGATATCATGAGTAAGCGCGTCATTAGTGTCCATGTAGGGGACGACCAAGAAGACGTCGCCCAAACGTTTCGGGACTACGATTTCCTAGCGTTGCCGGTCATTGATTATGATGGTGGTTTGTTGGGGATTGTGACGGTCGATGATATTATCGACGTTATCGACGATGAGGCTGCGAGTGACTACTCAGGACTAGCCGGAGTTAACGTAGAAGAAGTCTATGAAAATCCAGTAAAAGCTGCCAGCCGGCGTCTTCCGTGGCTGATTACGCTATTGTTTTTAGGGATGGCCACGGCTTCGTTAATTAGCCGCTATGAAGAACTAGTCAGTGAGGCCAGTATTTTAGCGGTCTTTATCTCATTGATTACTGGTACGGCCGGAAACGCTGGGACGCAATCACTGGCGGTCGCTGTTCGGCGTCTGGCGATCAATGACGACAAAGAAAAAACAATCTGGAACACGATTATCGGAGAAGTGCTGACGGGTCTAGTGACAGGAGCAGTTACCGGGTTGACGATCTTTTTGATTGTCACCGTTTGGAAAGGTAACCCGATCTTAGGTTTTGTGATTGGGATGGCGATGATGTGTGCCATTACGGTCGCGAATTTAGCAGGTAGTCTGATTCCAATGTTAATGGATAAATTAGGATTCGATCCAGCGGTCGCAAGCGGTCCATTTATTACGACTTTAAGCGATTTGACTAGTGTGTTGATTTATTTCAATATTGCGAGTATCTTTATGAACTATTTTATTAAATAAAACGAAGCTGAGACGAAATCAGCTACAAAAAGACCGGCCAATCCAAAAGTGTTTTTGAACCACTTGGATTGGCCGGTCTTTGTTTGTAATTCATTGTGGTGTTTTGCTAGTATTTCGTATCTTTAGCAGTTAGGTTGATGAGTTTGGTGCCGTGTAGTTCGACGCAACCAAGTGTCGATAGGACTTGATTTTTATTTTGAGCGGTGATACCCCCGCCGATAATAAAAGTCATCCGTGGGTCGGCTGCGGCTAGCAGTTCTTTTAATGCTGGATAAAAGGTTTCAACGGGTTGATCGAGTGGGCCGCCGTGAGTAAGAATGCGCGTCACACCTTGCTCTGCCAGCCAAGTTACCGCCGCTAGCTGCTTGTCTTTTGGTATCTCGTCGAAGGCCATATGAAAGGTTACTTGTAATCCTTGAGCTTGCTCAAGTAAATCTAGCATCGCATCTTCATCGATCAAATGCTCTTGGGTTAAGCAGCCAATCACGATGCCATCGATGCCGATTTTCTTGGCTTCGAGGATGTCGCGTTCCATAATTTTTAACTCTATGTCATTATAGACGTAGTCACCGCCTCTTGGACGAATCATTACCATTAGAGGGATGCCTTGTTCTGAAGTGTAGGCTAGACTCTCTGCCATCACCCCGATACTAGGAGTGGTGCCACCGACTGCTAAGTTGTCACATAATTCAATTCGTTGTACACCTTCGCGCAAAGCTTTTGGGATGGCGGTAAAGTTTTCCGCGCAAAATTCTTGGATCATTTTTGTGTTTCCTCCACTCTTGTTCTTACTCTAGCATTTTACCATAAAGTTATGCTAAAGTAAGAACAAGAGTGGAGGGAAAGCATGTTAAAAAAAATTGAACGCGGACAACAATTTGTCTGGCAACATCAGGACTTGTTTCGTTGCCCCATTTGTTTTTCTCCAATGAGTGAACAACCGCGAGGATTAAAATGTCAATCGAATCATCAGTTTGACGTCTCAAAGAAAGGCACGCTGTATTTTCTTACTCATGCGATTGATAGTGACTATGATGCAGAGTTGTTTCATGCTCGCGGGCGAATGATTCGCTCGGGAATGTATCGGCCTGTTATAGAGAGGATTGCAAAAGAGTTAGCCGACACGCGGGTGTTAGATGTGGGTTGTGGTGAAGGAAGCTTCTTGAGTTTATTGACGGAGCAAGGCACTCCTTCGGTAAGTATTGGCTTTGATATTGCCAAAGAGGGTGTTTACCAAGCATCAAGTCAACCGAACGGTGATTTTTGGTGTACGGCTGATTTAACGAATTTGCCTTTTACGAATGGTGCATTTGAGGCCGTTTTAAATCTTTTTTCACCATCGAACTACCAAGAATTTGCTCGGATACTTTCTCCAGGTGGTAAGGTAATCAAGCTAATACCCAATGCGAACTACTTGAAAGAATTACGCCAGGGGTTTTATCCAGATGACCTTCACAAACAGACCTATTCAAATGAGCGCGTACTGGCTAAATTCTTCCAAGAGTTTCCAGACGCAAGCCATGAAAGATTTTCATACGTTTTCACTATTCCAAAAGAGCGTCAAAGAGATTTACTTGAAATGTCTCCGCTCGAGTGGAATGCTACTGAATCCAAGAAAGAAGAGCTCTACCAACATCCTTTGAAAAAAATAACAATTGATTTAGATTTGTTAATAGGAACGAAAGGAATGAAATAGTTACATTTTTTTTATTTTACCCTTGCATAAATAACACGGGAGTGATATATTGTTCTCAAGTCATTTTTCATTGGTTTTTATCAGCATCCTGTTCTGATAAAAGTTAGTGAAAAAAGCTTCACTAACGTAACAACTCGCCGTGCTTGATCACCGAGTTGGTACGTTTTTTTTATATATTAAACCAAGACGATAAAGGAGTCTTCATTGTGAACCATATTGTATTATACGAACCATTAATTCCAGCTAATACTGGTAATATTTCTCGGACGTGCGCTGCCACAAATGCGCCGCTGCATTTAATTGAACCACTAGGCTTTTCAACAGATGACAAACACTTAAAACGCGCAGGTCTTGATTATTGGGATGCTGTGGATATTACGTATCATAAAAGTTTAGCCGACTTTTTGACTTATTTAGGGGAACGGCCGTTACATTTAGTGACCAAGTTTGCCAATCAGACCTATTCGGAAGTGAATTACGCAGACAATCAGGAGCATTTCTTTTTATTCGGCAAAGAGACGACAGGGTTACCAGAGGACTTCATGCGTGAGAATGTAGAAAAGTGCATACGTATCCCGATGAATGACGAGCACGTTCGTTCATTGAATTTATCCAATACAGTGGCTTTGGTATTGTATGAAGCATTGCGTCAGCAAGATTTTCCTAAGTTGGAAAAAGCGCACCATTACACCAATGATAAATTAGATTCTTATTAAGATGGAAGTGGAGAGGGCAGATGGATCTTTATTTTACAAGACATGGGAAGACTGAGTGGAATTTGGAGCGTCGCTTTCAAGGCATGAAGGGGGACTCCCCGCTTTTGCCAAGTAGCTTCTTAGAGGTACAAGCGCTCGGGCAGCATATAGCGGATGTGCCATTTGAGCATATCTATTGTAGTTCAGCTCCGAGAGCACAAGTCACAGCACAAGAAATTAACAAGCAATTGACAAAGTCAGTCGCGATTACGCCGACAGATGCTCTATTAGAGATGGGCTATGGTATTTTAGAAGGGCAATCGATTGATGAGATGCTTGCCAAATACCCGACTGAGCTTGGAAACATGCGGTTTCATATGGATCAATACGATCCTACGCCTTTTGAAGGTGAGACAGTCGCGGCGATGATTGAGCGCATGACAGCTTTTATTACCGAAAAAGTCGGCGCGCATACGGGTCCCGTCTTGTTCGTCGGTCATGGTTCTTCCATGACTGCAGCCGTGCAAGCATTGCTTGGCAAGCCAGCTTCAGAGTATCGTTCGATGGGTGGATTGTATAACAATAGCCTAACGATTCTAGAGACTGAAACCAAGCAACTACCATATCAACTAAAACTTTGGAATGATGCTTCGTTTTTAGAGAAGGATGCATCACTTGATTCATTGCTATAAACGAAAGGAGCGGAAACCAATTGTCAGAAAAAGTCGAATTTGTGGGCAAGGTTGCCGCTATTTTTTATCAAAACCCCGCTAATTTTTACAAAGTCCTCCTCGTCTCCATCGAGGCAACGACAGCTGATTTTCGTGAGTCGGAAATTGTGGCTACGGGAAGTTTTGGTGATGTCCAAGAAGAAGAAGGGTATCGTTTTGTCGGAGAACTGGTGGATCATCCGAAATACGGGGTACAGCTAAAGGTCGATTCCTACCAAAAAGCACAGCCGACATCTGCCTCAGGAGTGATTTCGTACTTATCAAGTGATAAGTTTCCCGGTATTGGGAAGAAAACAGCTGAGACGATTGTGAACGCATTAGGCGATGATGCAATCGAGCAGATTTTGGACAATCCTGATTTGCTGGATACCATTACACAATTAAATGCCAAAAAGCGTCGCGTTATTTTAGAAACATTGCGGCTGAACCACGGGATGGATCAGATTATAGTTGGCTTAACTAAGTATGGCTTTGGTAGCCAGTTGTCATTTGCTATTTATCAAAAATATCGCAATCAAGCACTGGAAATTATCGAAGAAAATCCGTACCAATTAGTAGAGGACATTGACGGCATTGGGTTTAAAAAAGCGGACGGGATTGCCGAACAGCTCGGTATTGGTGCCACTTCAAATGCGCGCATGCGTGCGGCAATTTTGCATCAAATCATCCAAGCAACTGTCCAATCAGGTGATACTTACGTGCCGGCGAAGCGACTGCTTGAGCAAAGCATCTCCTTACTTGAAACTAGTCGGCCAGTAGAGATGAATCCGCAGCAAGTCGCAGATTGTGTGATTGAATTAATTGAAGAAGGAAAGTTGCAGCAGCAAGATACCAATATTTATGACAATCGTTTGTATTTTGCGGAGTGGGGGATTGCCACGTCCTTGCATCGCTTAATGAATCGCAAAAAAACGATTCAGTATGATGATAAAAAAGTAACAAAAACGCTCAAAAAAATCGAAAAAAACTTAGGTATTTCCTATGGCCCGTCACAAAAAGAAGCCATCATTGAAGCAATCCATTCACCTTTTTTTATTTTGACTGGTGGACCAGGTACGGGGAAGACGACGGTCATAAATGGCATCGTCCAGCTGTTTGCTGAGCTAAATGACTTGGATTTGGATCCAGCTAGTTATACAGATGAGACCTTTCCTGTGTTGCTGGCTGCACCGACTGGCCGAGCAGCCAAGCGGATGAATGAAACGACAGGCCTACCAAGTGGAACGATTCATCGTTTGTTGGGGTTAAATGGACGCGAGCAAGCGACGACGAGCTTGCCACCAAAGGAATTAGAAGGTGGTTTGTTGATTGTTGACGAGTTGTCGATGGTCGATACGTGGCTGGCGAATACACTGTTTAAGGCAATCTCGACCAATATGCAAGTTATCTTAGTCGGCGATAAAGATCAGCTCCCCTCTGTCGGACCTGGACAGGTGATGCATGACTTATTGAAGATTGCGCAGTTTCCGAAAAAAGAATTGACAGAAATTTATCGTCAAGGCGTCGAATCGACCATCATTCCGCTCGCCCATGAAATCAAAGATGGCTCGCTGCCAGCAAACTTTCAAATCAATCAACCAGATCGCTCATTCTTTCCATGTCAGGCCCATCAAATTGAACCCATTATTGCGAAAATTGTAGAGAAAGCAAAAGCGAAAGGCTTCACGGCCCAAGATATTCAAATTTTAGCGCCGATGTATCGGGGAGTCGCGGGGATTGATGCCTTGAATAATATGATGCAACAAATCTTTAACCCAAACGACGGACGCAAAAAAGAAGTTCGCTACAAAGAGACGGCTTATCGGATTGGTGACAAAGTATTGCAATTAGTCAATGCCCCTGAAGACAATGTCTTTAATGGTGATATGGGCGTTATTGTTGGGATTACATATGCCAAGGATTCTGAAGACAAGGTGGACGAGTTGCATATTCAATTTGATGCCAATGAAGTCTCTTATCGAAGAAATGACTGGCATAAAATAACGTTAGCGTACTGTTGTTCCATCCACAAATCTCAGGGTAGTGAATTCAAAATGGTGATTTTACCCATGGTGCACCAATACAGTCGCATGTTGCAACGCAATCTTTTATACACAGCGGTGACGCGAAGTAAAGAAATGCTGATTTTATTAGGGGAATATGATTCCTATCAGCGGTGTGTGCAAGTCGAATCTCATTTGCGCTTAACGACATTGGTCGAACGCATTCAAGAGGTAGCTGGCTATACGAAAGAGCAAATGAATCAGTTGGATCAAACTGAACAAGCACTTTACACAGATGAACCTTTTGAGAAAGTCAAAACAACGAGAGACGTACCCAATAAAGATGAGAAAAAACAAGCTCCAGATATGCCAAAAGATTCCCGGTTAACGTTGACGGCAATTTTGGAGCAAACAATTGATCCTATGATTGGCATGGAAGGAATTCGTCCACAAGATTTTGTCAGCCAAACCTAACAAGCACCCAATCTGAGTAGTCGCCAAACGTCAGCATTTGGCACGTTTCAGATTAGGTGCTTGTTTTTTACCAAAAAGTTTGTTTGGTCACTTCGACAATCAAATCATAACAACGAGTCCCCATCGACTCACCATCAATTTGGGTATCTTCTTGTGTCGTGGTGACCAGGTGGATTTTTTTCGCCGTGTAGTGATGGAAATGCTTCGAATAAAAATCTTTTTTTCGTATTACGCAATAAGCTAGGTGAGCCAATTTAAACCAAGCGACTTTTTCAACAATAACTAGCTCAAATTCCGGCTTGTTGAGCGCAATTTGCGGTGCAATAGCAACGCCGCCACCAAAATAAGGATGATTTGCAATGGTACAAAGGTACGTTTTTGCCAATGTAATCGACTGGCCATTAAACTCTATGCGAGCAGGGTAGCCTTTTTGCTTGAAAAAGCTACTAAAAGCAACACTCAAGTAACTGAAGCGACTCAAACGCCAGCGATTCAAATTTTTCTTTCGGGATCGTTCATTGGCTTTTTTGACAATTTTTCCATCTAAGCCAATCCCTAAACTATTCATGAAGACTTGCCGATCACCTTGAATTCGATCCTGATAGCTTAATATAGGAACAAGCTGAGGGGAGCGGGTCTGGACAATTTGCCAAAAACGTTCAATAGGATCTTCTGGTAAGTGACAAGCACGGGCAAAATCATTGCCGCTACCAGCAGGAATGTAGGCGACCGGGTAATCCACGCCATATGCATGGAGCTGATTGATTACATGATGCAACGTGCCATCACCGCCGATCACTAAAAGCATTGGAAATTTCTCTTCAGCGCCTAAGCGTCGAGATTCTGGAAAACTTTGTAGTAGATGCTGTTCCAATAAAGTTTGAACAATCCTAGCTTCGTGGTTTGGGTATTCTGTTTGATAATCATAATAAGTAAAGTCATTTTCTTTTAATTCAGAAAGAATTTTTTTTGCAACTGTCTGTCCTTTGCCGCCACCAGCAACCGGATTGATGATGACATGGTAAATTCTTTTCATAGCTAACTCCAATCCTTTCATTTCTGGAATCTATTATATCATGTTGCATTCTTTTCGATAAGTCAGGACCATTTTTGGAAAATGATCCGGCGTTCGTCATGGACGACTGAGAAACAAAAGTTGCATACATCCGTCGTCCTCTGGTATACTTCTTTGAGGAGAAGGAGTAGAAAAAATGAAATATTATCACTTAATTATCAGCTCTTTGGGACTAGCTTTTTTACAATTTTGTTTAAAGCATATATTTCATCTGTCAGCATCTGCGACGGTAAACCATCTATTCATTGGATTACAAGGATTGCTACTTGTTACGTATAGTCTATTAATGATTGGCTTTGTATTGGTAAAACCAAATAAAAAAACAACCAAAAAACCTGCGTCATCAACTAATCAACCAACACCACAAACTTCTAATGATGAGCGTTGGCTAAAAGCAAGTTAAAAAAAGAGGCAAAGATACTCAAAAAGAGTCGTCTTTGCCTCTTGACTTTTTCAAGGGGATTCCCTAAAATCAATAAGGATATTCTCGCGGTTCATCAACCATCCCGCGTTATCAAAACTAGGAGAAAGAAGGAAAAATCTATGCAACAAAAAACGAGCAGCTCTGTTCGCACACTGGCAGGCAACGCGATTATTATGGCGTTGTATGTCGTCTTATGCTTTATTTTACCGTACCAATCGGGAGCCATTCAGTTTCGACTCTCGGAGAGCTTGAATCACTTGGTCGTCTTTAATCGCAAATTTATTTGGGGTGTTTTTGGTGGAGTAGTCTTATACAATCTCTTTTTTGGCTATGGACCAATGGATGTTTTATTTGGTGGGGCTCAGACTTTTCTAGCTTTGCTTGCGACAATTGGTATTAGCCGCTTTGTAAAAAGTGACATCTGGCGTTTAGTTTGGAACTGTGTCTTCTTTACAGTAAGTATGTTCTTGATTGCGTTAATGTTAATGTGGACTGCGGATTTACCATTCTGGCCGACCTATGGCACAACAGCTTTAAGTGAAGCAATCATTATGGCGATTTCAGCACCAATTATGTATGGTGTGAATAAAGTCGTTAAATTTGACCAACGAATTTAAAAGTAAAGGGGGTGTGACGAAAGTTTGTCACACTCCCTTTTTGAATGTACTACTTTTAGGCATTTAGGCCATTAAAAGTCAGCTTGAAGATCTTCAATTTCGACTACTTTAAATAATTTGTTTTCGAGTTGTTCGATAATTTTGTCTCGTAATTGAACAGAGATACCCGCTGGCAAAGTAATCAATGTACGACGGATAAATTCATCCTTGCCAATATCTAGTGTGATGCAACTTGCAATACTGCAATGCTTTGAGACAATTTTAGAAATCATCGCCAAGTCACCTTGTTTACCAGTCGAAGCAATCGTTAAGACGTAGCTTCCTTGTTCAATGTTCCAAGATTGAGCCAAGACAGAAAGTAATGAGCTATGAGTTAAGATGCCGTAGAAATAATTATTCTCATCTAAGACAGCAATATAAGGTAATTCTTTAATGCTAAAGAAGACATTGAAGAATGAAGAGTTGACATAAATGAATTTGGTTGCATTTTTTAATAAATGAGTTACTGGCAATGACATATCGCCACCGTTTGCCTTGTGACGGTAGATGTGCATTTTGTAAATATTGCCTCTAAAAATCTTTCCGGATGCATCCAAAATTGGCACACAACGATAGCCGGAATCTTCTAATATTTGCAATGCTTCTTCTAATGAAGCGTCCTCTGTAACTGTTGTTAGGTCTTGTTTTTTGTAGACCATCGTTTTTAAAAGCATAACCATACCTCCATAATAAATTTTCACTTTTATCATAACACACTCCACCTAAAAGTTTAACTAGAAGAATTGCAAGTAACATGAAGTGTCGTTTGACAGAAATAGGAAAAAATGCTATTTTTACTTGGTGGAATGAGAAACGGGCAGGAGGTAAGTTTATGGCAACCAAAAAAGCGGCACTTGCTTGTTCAGTTTGTGGTTCTCGGAATTATTCTAAGTCTGTGAGTGAGGGGAAAAAAGGTACTCGCTTAGAGATTAATAAGTTCTGTAAATATTGTAATCAATATACCATTCATAGAGAGACAAAGTAGACGGAGGCATCGGGATGAAATTTATTCGTAGTGTCAGAGAAGAAATGAAAAAAGTTACTTGGCCTTCAGGAAAACAATTACGTAAGGATACATTAGTCGTCATTGAGACGTCCTTGATTTTTGCGGTATTATTCTTCTTGATGGATACAGGTATTCAACAACTCTTTGCTTGGATCCTTAAATAATTGTTTAAGGAAAGTGGCAGAATTACGGTGTGCATGGTATAATGCAGACGAGAGAAAAACTTCGGGTGTACTGAGGTTTTTTTATTTTACGAAAAAAGACAAAGGAGTCCAAATGATGGAATCAGTAGAAAAAAGTTGGTATGTGTTGCATACGTATTCTGGCTATGAAAATAAAGTAAAAACCAATATCGAGTCTCGTGCGCAAAGTATGCGTATGGGTGATTACATTTTTCGAGTAGTGGTACCAGAAGAAGTCGAAAAAGAAGTGAAAAATGGAAAAGAAAAAGAAATCGTGCATAAGACTTTTCCTGGCTATGTGCTAGTTGAAATGATTATGACTGATGAATCTTGGTATGTTGTCCGTAATACACCAGGTGTGACTGGGTTTGTCGGTTCTCATGGTGCCGGAAGCAAGCCAGCGCCATTATTGCAAGAAGAAATCAACAGCATTTTGCGTTCATTAGGCATGAGCACACGTACAGTAGAATTAAAAGTTGCCTTGGGCCAAACGGTAAAAATTATCGAAGGTGCCTTCTCTGGATTAGAAGGACAAGTGACTGAAATTGATGAAGAACGTCAAAAATTAAAAGTAAATATTGATATGTTTGGTCGTGAAACAAGTACAGAACTTGATTTTGATCAAGTAGATGATATCTAGTCGCTGAGTCGCTGTTTGTAAAACAGCGGCTTTTTTTTAGGGAGGGGAAAGAAATGAAACGAATTGGCTATGGAATAGTCATCATACTTGTTTTATTCGTTCTGAGTGCTTGTAGCTCTTCCCAGTCAACGAAGAAGACGACCAAAGAAAGCCAGACACCGACTGTCTTTTTTCATGGCTATGGTGGGGGGCCTTCTTCTTTTGGTTCGATGATGCAACGCTTAAAAGACAAGGGTGAGGCTAAAAAAGAATTAACGCTAACTGTTCAAGAAGATGGCACCATTTCGGCAGAAGGAAAATTGTCAGATGACAAAGGAAATACCATGATTCAAGTGATTTTTCAAAGCAACAAAAGCACCCAAACCAATCAATCACTTTGGATTGCGGCAGTCTTGCATTACCTCAATGTAACGTATCAGATTGATAAGGTGAATCTTGTCGGTCATTCGATGGGAGCGGTCAGTACGATTGATTATCTAGAGCAGCATGCAAAAGAAGATCAACAACCCAATGTTGCCAAAGTTGTCTTGATTGCTGGTCCGTTTAATGAGTTTCTCGATACGTTTTCTTCGCAGTCTCAAACAGATTTGTTGGCGAATGGTCCGAGTGAACAATCCGCACGCTATCAACAATTTTTAGTCGATGCGTCTAGATTAGATCGCTCGCTTGTGGTGGAAGTCATTAGCGGTCAACTAAGTGATACCGACTTGAGCGATGGGATTGTTCCATTAGCGAGTAGTTTAGCCATTGTTCCATTGCTAAAAAACCAAGGCATCTCAGTGACTTATAAAATAGTAAAAGGGTCGAAGGCACAACATAGCCAGCTCCATGAAAATCAAACAGTCGACAACTTGCTTGTATATTTCTTATGGCAGTAAAAAGGATGTGCCGAACGTGTATAGCTTTTACGAAAAAGACCAGAAAATCCAAAGGCTGAGAAACAACGTAAGGATTTACTGGTCTTTTTACTTGTAGCTGATCCTCTCTCATTTTTATTAGCCCATGATGGATTTGGTTAATTTTTGAGCAGTAGGTGTCATGGCTAAGCCGCCTTCTGCCGTTTCGCGAAACATCGATGGCATTTGACGACCGACTTGATACATTGCTGCCACGACTTCATCTGGTGGAATGACACTTTCAATTCCGGCTAATGCCATATCAGCCGAGATGAAAGCTTGTGATGAACCTAGTGCATTACGCTTCACACAAGGGACTTCCACTAGGCCAGCTACTGGATCACAAATCAGCCCCATCATATTTTTTAGCGTAATTGCCACTGCTTGTGCGGATTGATGGGCACTACCTCCATTCGCTGCCACCAATGCTGCAGCTGCCATCGCACTAGCAGATCCGACTTCAGCTTGGCAGCCGCCCTCAGCTCCAGAAATAGATGCATTGTTAGCGATCACCAGACCAAATGCTCCAGCGGTAAATAGAAAATCAAGCTGTTGATCGCGTGTCAGCTGTAATTTTTCACGACAAGCCATTAAAACTCCAGGGACGACCCCAGCACTACCAGCAGTCGGCGTTGCACAGATTAATCCCATTTTGGCATTGACTTCATTCACGGCGATGGCGTTGCGTACTGCGGTTAAAATGGTTTCTCCACTCATAAAATTGCCACTTGCTAAGTAGTGATTCATTTTGGTCGCATCGCCACCAGTCAGACCGGTCACTGACGTTACCCCAGCGACACCTTCTTCGATGGATTGTTCCATAACGGTTAAATTACGCTCCATCAAGCGATATATTTCCTCGCGCGTTCGGCCAGTCATTTCTTCTTCAGTCGCCAACATTAACTCGGCCACAGTCGGGTAGTTACTAGCTTGCTCGACTAAATCTGCAATTGAATAAAACATGTCTTGACTCCTTAATCAAAGTAAGCGGCACTATAGATATGCTCTAACTTACGGATTTTTTCTAACACGTCACTGTTGCGTTCATCTACTTCAATAATCATAATGGCCTTTTCACCTTTTGATTCACGAGTCACGGTCATCGTACCGATATTTAAGGTCGCCTCAGACAATAATTGACTTACTTTGGCAATCATTCCCGGTACGTCTTGGTGAACAATAATGAAAGTAGGTGTTCCCAGTGAAAGTGAGAGCTTAAAGCCATTCACTTCAGAGATTTGAATATTGCCGCCACCAATCGAGATGCCTGTGACGGAAAGCTTGTGCTCACCCTTATAGACGACCATACGGACCATATTTGGATGCTCAGCTTTTTCTTTTTTTGGAGTAAATAGGACTTCCATTCCTGATTCATAGGCAATTTTTAAGGAATCTCCTAGCCGGCTATCATCTGGATCCATTCCTAACAAGCCACCAACTAAAGCAATATCCGTACCATGCCCGCGATACGTCTTGGCAAATGATTCATATAAATAAATATCCACAGTATCGGGTTGTTCACCAAAAATATTGCGAACGACTTTGCCGATGCGTGCCGCTCCAGCCGTGTGTGAACTACTAGGTCCCACCATTACTGGTCCAATAATATCAAATACACTGCGATAATTTAATTGTTCCATATTTTTCCACCTTATCTTAAAGTTACGATTGTAGTGTAGCATAGTATAGAAAGAGGAGCGACTAGTTTACCTATAAAAGCAAGAAAATAAGAAAAATTAGTTGAAATGATTTGAAAATTTGCTATAATATCATCGTGCGTGTAAATAATTATTTATAGGCATGGTTTACGTGGGAGGAGAAATACGTATCTCCAATTAACCACATCACGGACTTAAGGAGGTATGTCTCGTGGCAAAAAAAGTTGAAAAAATCGTTAAATTGCAAATTCCTGCAGGTAAAGCAACACCAGCTCCCCCAGTAGGTCCTGCATTAGGTCAAGCAGGTGTGAACATCATGGGATTCACAAAAGAATTCAATGCTCGTACAGCTGATCAAGCAGGTTTAATTATTCCAGTTGTTATCTCTGTATATGAAGACCGTTCATTTACATTCGTAACAAAAACACCACCAGCTGCAGTATTATTGAAGAAAGCTGCAAAAATCGAAAAAGGTTCTGGTGAGCCTAACAAAACTAAAGTTGCAACTGTTTCTAGCGATCAAGTAAAAGAAATCGCTGAATTAAAAATGGAAGACCTAAACGCAGCTAGCGTCGAAGCAGCTATGCGCATGGTTGAAGGAACTGCACGAAGCATGGGGATCGTTGTTGAATAAGTTTCAACCAACCCTAAGGAAGTAGCTTCTCAGTCGGCTCTTTATTGAAAGATAAAGAACACGTGGGAGGTTCTACCGTTATAACCACATTCAAGGAGGAAACACACATGGCTAAAAAAAGCAAAAAAATGCAAGAAGCATTAAAAAAAGTTGATGCGACTAAAGCTTATTCTGTTGAAGAAGCTGTAGCATTAGCAAAAGATACAAATATCGCAAAATTCGATGCAACAGTTGAAGTTGCTTACCGTCTAAATGTCGATCCTAAGAAAGCAGACCAACAAATTCGTGGTGCTGTTGTATTACCAAACGGAACTGGTAAAACACAAAAAGTTTTAGTATTCGCTAAAGGCGAAAAAGCAAAAGAAGCAGAAGCTGCTGGTGCTGACTACGTTGGCGAAGCTGATCTAGCTCAAAAAATCCAAGGTGGCTGGTTTGACTTTGACGTTGTTGTTGCAACGCCAGACATGATGGCTGAAGTTGGTAAACTTGGACGCGTTTTAGGACCAAAAGGATTAATGCCTAACCCTAAAACTGGTACAGTAACAATGGACGTAACAAAAGCAATCAACGAAGTAAAAGCCGGTAAAGTAACATACCGTGTGGACAAAGTTGGAAATATCCATGTACCAATCGGAAAAGTTTCATTTGAAGATGCTAAATTAGTAGAAAACTTCAAAACAATTCACGATGTATTAGTAAAAGCGAAACCAGCTGCTGCTAAAGGTATTTACATGAAGAACATTACAGTAACGACTACATTCGGACCTGGTATTCACGTGGATGCAACTTCTTTTTAATTAGCTAATTAACTTGACTTAGATACCTTGCGTATGGTAAGGTATCTAAGGTTAATAATTAACTGTACCGAAGACAGTAGGTGACCTAGTCATAATTCCTACCGAGGACAAACGTTGAAGATAATTCAATTGTCCCTCTATGTCTACGGTGGCATAGAGTTTTTTTATTTAAAGAAACTCTTCCATCAAAATCAGGAGGTGAAAAAAATGAGTGAAGCAGCTATTGCTAAAAAAGCCGCTATCGTTGAAGAAGTAACGGAAAAATTTAAAACAGCATCATCTGTTGTTGTTGTAGATTACCGTGGTCTGACTGTTGACGAAGTGACTCGTTTACGTAAACAATTGCGCGATGCGAACGTTGAAATGAAAGTGATCAAAAACTCAATTTTAACTCGTGCCGCTAAAGCAGCAGGTCTTGAAGGATTAGAAGAAGTATTTACTGGTCCGACTGCCGTTGCATTCAGTAATGAAGATGTTGTTGCACCAGCTAAGATTATTGATGAATTTGCACAAGATGCAAAAGCCTTAGAAATCAAAGGTGGTATCATCGAAGGCAAAGTATCATCAGTTGAAGAAATCACTGCATTGGCGAAATTGCCAAGTCGCGAAGGATTACTTTCTATGCTACTATCTGTACTGCAAGCACCAGTCCGCAACGTGGCTTATGCTATCAATGCAGTTGCAGAAAAAGAAGATGGCGATGCAGCTTAATTGCCGCATAATCATTGAATAAAAAACAAAGAAAAAACCAACTAAATGGAGGAAACCAATCATGGCATTGAACATTGAAAACATTGTCGAAGAGTTAAAAGGCGCGACAATCTTAGAATTAAACGACTTAGTTAAAGCTATCGAAGAAGAATTTGGCGTATCTGCAGCTGCTCCTGTAGCTGTTGCTGCAGCTGGTGCTGCTGCTGCTGAAGAACAAACAGAATTTACTGTTGAGTTAACAGCTGCTGGCGACCAAAAAGTGAAAGTTATCAAAGCAGTACGTGAAGCTACTGGCTTAGGATTGAAAGAAGCTAAAGCTGTAGTTGACGGCGCTCCTGCACCAGTTAAAGAAGGCATTTCTAAAGAAGAAGCAGAAGCATTAAAAGCTACTTTAGAAGAAGTTGGCGCTTCAGTAACATTGAAATAATCATTTATTTCAAAAAAAAGGCTGAGACAGGATTGTTCAGCTAAAAGAAGACCATACCATCCAGAAATTGATTCTCAATCTTTTGGATGGTATGGTCTTTTTGCGCGCCGTTTTATGAAAATTGATAGATATCCTTTTTGACAGTAGACCAAGCTTTTTGAGAGACGCCGATTGCAGCACTATATAAAAAGAATAGACTTGCACGCTGCCACAGCCCACGTGTGGTAGCAAAGATTTCATGTAAGAATGGTACATAATAAGTAAGAAAGAAAACGATGCATAAACTGCCAAGTGTCAAACAGGTCCAAAAGAAAGTAGCCCACTTCATTTGTCCGCGTTCTTTAGCAAGCCAGCCACTGATTAAAGCAGCAACCAGTAAACCAAGCATACCGATACCAGTAACAGCTGAGTGCAAAAGATAGATTGGATTGAAAAAAGTTTCTCTGTCATTGATGACAACTAAGCCACTAAGGATGCAGTCGAATAGTCCATAAGCACCTATCGATATACTCATTAAATTAATAGCTAGACGATTATGATCTTGCTTAAAGCATCCCGGCAATCCCAGTGCTCCTAAGACAAAAAGTGAACCAGTCACAATCGATAACTGATTAAAGAGAGTTTGGACTGGGCTATTTGGCTCCCCCAGGATACTAATGATATCCGCACTCTGACTGAAGGACGGATAAACGAATCCTAAGATATACGGCAGTGAAGCATCGCCTACACAGGCGGCAATCAGAAAGATGGGGGCAAGATAACGTTTCATAGTACAACTTCCTTTGCAAAAAATAATTTCCGGTATTTATCTATTTAACACCAAAAAACGGTAAAATAAAAGTAGAAAGTAAACAGAAAGAAGGAAGATGAAATGAAGGCACTGATTGTTTATGCCCATCTAGAAAAGAAAGCTTTTCGCCCGCATTGCTAAAGTAAGTCCAGCATACATTATGTGAAAAAGGACTGGAAGTAGAAGTACGTGATTTGTATCAACTAAATTTCCAACCAGTTCTGGCAGGTGAGGATACGATTCACGTCGAAGAGGGTAATTTTGTTAGAGACCAAGAAATATTTCCACCAGATGTCTTAGTTGAACAAGAAAAAATTTTGCAAATTGGCTTACCTATCTATGTTTTTCCAATTTGGTGGAATGGGATGCCTGCTATCATGAAAGGCTACTTTGATCGTGTCTTTCAAAACGGCTTTGCCTATAGCTTTGAGTCTGAAGAACCTAAGAAAGAATTTTGCGGGGAAGAGGGCGTTGTTTTTGACACCGACTGGTTAGCCTCAAGCAAATGAGGACACGGAGCTAACAAAAGCTATAAAATTACTCACTTCTGGATGGATCTTTAACGGGACAGACGTTCAAATCATTGGGCATCATTTTTATGGACGCGTCCCTTATCTGACTAAAAATGAGTTAGAAAACTATCTTGAGCAAACGGATACATGGTTAAAAGAAATAATTTAAGGAAAATCAGTAAAAATCATTGTGATATAGTAGAATTCGTGTTATGGTAGTAGTGTAATAAATTGATATGCAAATCTTGAGTTATCCAATACTGGTACATTCTTCATTTCACATCATCTATTATTACAATTAAACACGTAATGTGTCATGGAGGTAAAGTTATTATGAATAACGGTACAGTAAAATGGTTTAACTCAGAAAAAGGATTTGGTTTCATCACTGCAGAAGACGGAAACGATGTATTCGTACATTTTTCAGCTATCCAAGGTGACGGCTTCAAAACTTTAGAAGAAGGCCAAGCAGTTACATTTGACGTAGAAGAAGGTCAACGTGGCCCTCAAGCTACTAACGTTGAAAAAGCTTAATCAATGTAATTAATCAGTAGTTGTCATTTATGGCAACTACTTTTTTTAATAATTTTTATAAAAGAGTGTGATGAACTATTGTGGCTCTTTGTCAATCAGGACTGATGGAAAAGATTTAAGTGAAA
>NZ_GL622241.1:48542-163852 GCF_000185365.1 Enterococcus italicus DSM 15952 | reverse complement strand
ACTATTGTCACACTCTTTTATTTTTTGTTTGGTAAGTATGACCCCAATCAGAGAGACTTTCTAAAACAGGAGCTAAGCTATACCCAATCTCAGTTAATTCATATTCGACGCGTGGGGGGACTTCAGGATAAGCCGTTCTTGTAAGCAGCTGATATTGTTCCATCGCTTTCAAATTTTCAGTTAAGACTTTTTGCGAAATGGATCCCACTGATTTTTTCAATTCGCCAAATCGCTTTTTACCAGACATCAGATCTCTTATAATCAGCACGCGCCAGCGATTTGTTAAAAATAATAAGGTCGTCTCTACAGGACAATTAGGTAATTGATTCATCTGTACTCCTTTCAATAGTTTCCTTTAAGAAACTAGATTACAAAAAAGTAGTTACTTTTCAAAAGTAACCACTGGGTATAGTATAGAATGGTAAAGAGAAATATACAAACATGAAGGAAGAATTGTAGATGAAAGTAGCAGTAATAGCAGCAAATGGAAAAACAGGACGATTGATTGTAGAAGAGGCTGTTGACAAGGGCTTGGATGTTACGGCAATTGTCCGTCATACAAATCAGACAGTCGCACAACATGTTTTGGCAAAAGATCTATATGATTTAACCAAAGAAGATATAGAGACGTTTGATGTGGTAGTCGATGCATTTGGGGTTTGGGATCCTGAAAAACTATCAGAACATCAAACGTCCATCGAACATTTAATCAGCATTCTTTCTGGTACGGAAACAAAATTATATGTGATAGGTGGAGCAGGTAGCTTGTATGTGGATGATACAAAAACAACACAATTGTTTGAGACACCAGACTTTCCTGATGCCTATAAGCCAGTCGCTGTGAATATGAGTAAAGGGCTAGATAGTTTGCGCAAATCTGATATCCACTGGGTCTATGTGAGTCCTGCAGCTGATTTCCAAGCAGAAGGAAAAAAAATAGGGAACTATGCGTTTGCCGGCGAACAACTGATGACGAATGAAAAAGGTGAAACATTTATTAGTTACGCAGATTATGCCGCTGCCTTAGTCGAAGAAGTTGTGCATCCTACTGTTGATCAAGCAAGAATTTCAGTATATACAAAAGCATAAAAAAACATGATTCCTAGCAAAGTCTTTTTTAGAGCCTTAGCTAGTGAATCATGTTTTTTAATTAATCTTCTACTGGTACGTCGACTATCCAGCTGTCTGGGTCAGGAAGATCGCCGCATTGGATACCTGTTAAGTTCTCATATAGAGATTTGGTGACAGGTCCGACTTCTGTTTCGCTATAAAAGACATGGAACGCGTCTTTGGTTTGGATCGCGCCAATCGGTGAAATCACCGCTGCAGTCCCACAAGCACCTGCTTCGACAAAATGATCCAATTCATTTACATAGACGTCACCTTCAATTGCTTTTAATCCCAATGCATGCTCTGCTAAGTACAGTAGAGAATACTTGGTGATACTTGGCAAGATTGATGGTGATTTTGGTGTAATGAATTCATTGTCTTTCGTAATACCAAAGAAGTTTGCTGAACCAACTTCTTCAATTTTTGTATGGGTTTCTGGATCAAGGTAGATACAGTCGGAAAAATTATGTTTATGTGCTTCTTCACCTGGTAACATACTTGCTGCATAGTTCCCACCGACTTTTGCTGCTCCTGTTCCTTTTGGTGCTGCGCGGTCATAATCAGAAACGATAAAGTTCGTTGGCGTTAAGCCACCTTTAAAGTACGGACCAACTGGCATGCAAAAGACAGTAAAGATAAATTCTGGAGCTGGTTTCACACCGATTGTGTCCCCAACACCAATTAATAGTGGGCGGATATATAACGTTGCGCCTGTTCCATACGGAGGCACAAAGTCACGGTTCGCTTGCACTACGCTTTTTACTGCTTTCATAAATAATGCTTCTGGAACTTCCGGCATACGTAAGCGCTCAGCACTTCTATTTAGTCGCTTACTATTTTCATCGGGACGGAATAAGTTTATTCCACCGTCTTTACGTCCGTAAGCTTTTAATCCTTCAAAACATTGTTGCCCATAATGTAAGGCAGCAGAGGCTTCTGAAATATGTAGAACGTTATCTTCCGTTAATTTTCCTTCGTTCCATTGCCCGTCTTTCCATTTGGCTAAAAAGCGATAAGGTGTTTTGATATACTCAAACCCTAAGCTTTTCCAGTCGATAGCTTGTGTCATCATAACCACTCCTTTTATTTTCCAAAGTATACCACTAGTTTTTCTTATTGTCATTATTTTCTGAAAACTATCGGCAAAAATAACCTTTTTTCCCGAAGAAGATAATGAAAAAGAGGCGAAATAAAAAAAATAGAAAAAATTTGGGAATAAATAATTTTGTGCTGCTCAATCCAAAAAAAAGAAGAGATAGCTAGTAGCAAAAAAACAGAAAGTCCGAAAGTTTACGAAACAACTTTTAGACTTTCTGTTCTTTGCCATTTTTTTTATCAACGGGAAACTAAAATTTTCCACCACCGCCGCCAAACGATCCGCCGCCGCTTGAATGGGTGGTACTACCACCGCCACCGAGGCCGCCACCATTGTTATTGGATGGTTTTGGTATTCGCCGTGTTGTCACAAAGGATCTGGTTAACTGGTCACTGCGGTCTGTTAAATCGACTGTTCCATTTTGACGATACGCATAATGATAGGTTTTGCGTTTTAATTGATACGTTGATTTAACCCAAATGAAAACAATCAGGCTGATGACTGCCGCTACGGACAAGGCAATCGTAATTTCTAAGGGCGTGAGCACTTTGTAATAAGTAATTTTCCCCGTGTCACGATCTACGCGGTAATGGCCTCCCGGAACGCCCGCCTCGACATAGGAAGTGGCGCCTTCTAAGTAAGTCTTGGCTGCTTCATAATAAGAGCCGGCACTTAGTTGGTCTTTAATATCACTTAAGAGACTTTCTAAGCGACTATCGGTTAAGTAATCAATCATATTTCCTGAAGTGGAGATGTGATATCCCCGTTGCCCCATATCGATTAAAAAGACTGAGCCATTTTGATTATTGCCGACTTTGTCTCGTAAGAACTCATCGGCATACGTTTCTTCAGAGTCGTCATTCGTTGTTGTTGTGACAACGAATACTTCTCCTTTGATTTTTTCGTTTAACGTTTCAGCTAGCTGATTCAACGTTTTTATTTGTTCTGCTGTAAATAAAGAAGCTTGATCATCAACGGCTTGTGCCTTTCCTTGAGTAGGAAATACAACAAATAAACATACGAACAAACTGACCAGTCCTAATCTTTGCATCCATTTCATAGGAAATACCCTCCAATCATTAAAATGATGGCGATAACAGCAAAAATACTGCCACAAAAAGCGGCCAACTTGCCATAGCTTAGTGGTAGGATACCGCTTGTCTTGCCGGTCTGACCGTTCATGGCATAGTAAAAGGTTTTTTTCTTGTCGTCATTGGCTTGATAGGTCACTAACCATACTGGTAAGAGCACATATTGGTTGTCCTCCTTGGTGATAGACAGTTGTTTGTTCGTCGTCCGAAAAGTCGTATAGCCATTGACTGTATCACTTAATAACGATTGACCGTAGTCCGTTAGTTCTTGATGGACGCTTGATTGGATATCTAGGTACTCAATGTCACGTTTTTCGGCTTGAAAGCCAGAAAGGTATTGATTTTCAAAGGCCACGGCTTTTTCAAGCGGGAAGGGCTGAACGCCTTCGACCATTTTTTTTTGTGCGTTTTTAGAAAGCGCATTTTGGATGAAGTCCCGAAAATGTAAGTTCCCCACGCGTCTAACCGCGTATTCTTTGGTCTCTGTGTACTCAATGTCGCCCAATACCCAGACACGTAAGCTAGTACCTACACCGTTTAATTGTCCTTTGGCATCAGCCGATACTGCCCAGTAAGGGAAATAAACGCCAGTTAATTTTTCGACTTGTGCTTGATTAAAGAAATCTTTTGGTACGAACCATTTTTTTTGCGCCCACTGCAAGAAGGTCTGGGTTGCTTTTTCTTTGTTAATGGCAAATGGTAGAACGCGACTCGGTAAAAACTTCCCACTCAGTCGTCCGGTTAAAACGACAGGATTATGGCAAAAGTAACAATACGTCGCAGCCGTCGTGGCATCGGTCACAATTTCTGCGCCACAGCTTGGACAAGTGTATAGTTCCATCTGATTGGCATCTGGCTCTTGTTGCTCGCTATCGGTCTTTTGGGTATCTGAAGCTTGGTCACTGGTTGTTTCATCGACAAGTTGCGCTGCCTTTTGTCTCTCTTCAAAGGCAGACAACTCGTCAGTCGTGAAAATACTTAAACAAAATGGACAGTGAAACTTTTGGTCAGATGGCTCGAATGTTAATGCGCCACCGCAGTTCGGACATTTATGGGTAATGACATCCATTTCAATTCCTCCTTGTGATTTGCTTAGTCAACAGGGACACCTTGAAATGGCTTGCCACATTCTGGACAAAACTTAGGGACACCATCTGCTAAGTCGATAACTGCGCTACAAGCAGCACATTTCATTTTGATGCTTGCGTCAGTGGCTTGTGGTTTGGGCTCGCCACAGTTGCTACAGAATTTCCCTGTATTTTCAGTACCGCATTTGCTGCATGTCCAGCTATTGTTTTGTTGGTTCTGTTGATTTTGTTGCATTTGATTGAGATTAGTTTGCGATGCTTGGTTTAAGAAGTTACCACCAGCATTCATGCCCATACCCATACCGACAAAACTATTGGTTGCACCATTGGGATTGCTGCCGGCATTTTTGATGCCTTCAGCGACAGATCCTTGAACAAATCCTTCACGAATGTTGGCATCGCCTAACATCGCACCTTGATTACGCATATTGATGAGTTTTGTCGAATCATCTGTATACGAAATGCTCGCAACAGCTACTGAAACAATCTCCATGCCGCGGGTTTGTTTCCATTGATCATCTAAGACATCGTCCATGTATTTGCTTAGTTCCATACTCTTTGATGGCACGTAAGAAATACGTTGACCGTCTGCTGACATTTGATTGATGGATGCTTGCAAGGCAGTTAAGAACTCAGCTAAGTATTGCTCGTTGATATCATTGATATCGACTTTTGATTGATTGTGTGGAATCGCATTTTTATAAAATAAAATAGGATCTGTGATTTGAATTGAATACGTACCGTGTGCACGTAAAAATAATTCTGCATTGTAAAAATTATCAAAATAATTGATTGGTGAAGAGGTGCCAAAGCGAATGCCTTTAATTTCTTGTAAGTTAATATAAAAAATTTGTTGCTTTTGCGGTGTCACGCCACCAAATTTAAAGCGATTAAACGTTTCTGAAATCGCCTCTTTCAACGAACCATTAAACATTGAAGGAGCGAGATCATTTTTAATTGTGTAGTAGCCTTCTTCGGCAGTATAGTCAATGATCTTGCCACCATCGACGACTAGCATCATCATATTTGGATAGACGTGAACGACAGAACCGTCTGTAATGACATCATCTGTGCCTTTTTTATTTGATCCGCGCTTGCTATTTTGGCGCACTTTCACACCTTTAGTAAAAACGATCGTATCACCCATATCGTCAGGTTCGATAACTTCTAGCCATTGATCTGCTAAGCCACCGCCGATTGTACTTGTTGCTGCTTTGATTAGTCCCATGAGAGTTCCTCCTCAAATTTTCATTTTTTTTATTATACCATAGACGCAATTATTACAGGCATCCGCCGCAAGTCTGAGTTGTGTACTGGGTCTTAGCTTTCTTTTTTAGGAAAAATTTCGTATAATTATAGATAGTGATTTTTTTAGAATGAGGTGAAAGAGTAGATGGCCTATCAAGCATTGTATCGAGTATGGCGTTCGCAACGATTTGATGAAATTGTCGGACAACAAGCAATTACTCAGACATTAAAAAATGCAATTGTACAGCAACAAATTTCTCATGCTTATCTTTTCACCGGGCCGAGAGGAACAGGGAAGACCAGCGCAGCCAAAATATTTGCCAAAGCTATCAACTGTCCACACAGCGTGGATGGGGAGCCTTGTAACGAGTGTGACATGTGTCTGTCGATTACAAAAGGTAGTCAAGAAGATGTCATTGAAATCGATGCTGCGAGCAACAATGGTGTGGAAGAAATTCGCTTTATTCGTGATCGTGCCAATTACGCACCGACGCAAGCAAAATACAAAGTCTATATTATCGACGAAGTCCATATGTTATCGACGGGGGCGTTTAATGCTTTGTTGAAAACATTAGAAGAGCCGAAAAAGAATGTTATCTTTATTTTGGCGACGACGGAACCACATAAGATTCCTGCGACCATTATTTCACGAACACAACGATTTGATTTCAAGCGCATCTTGCCCCAAGACATCGTGCAGCACTTAGAAGAGATTTTGCAAGAGATGAATCTATCTTATGAGGAAGATGCATTGGCTGTCATTGCACGTGCGGCAGAGGGCGGAATGCGGGATGCGCTGAGTATTTTAGATCAGGCGATTGCCTTTTCAGATGGCACAATCACCACCCAAGATGCCTTTGATGTGACGGGCAGTCTGACGTCTGAATTAATGGACCGCTTGTTACTCGCTTGTCTGACTCATGATGCCACAGGGGCTTTGGAACAATTGGATGGCTTATTAGAGTCAGGGAAAGAAGCCCGACGCTTAATTGAGAATCTATTGTTTTATTGTCGCGATGTTCTCGTACAGCAGCAAGCTCCTGCTTTGTTAACGAAAGAAAACAAGCGCCTTACAGATGATTTCTTGCAATTGGCGCAACAACTACCGACTGAGCGCTTGTACGAATGGATTACAATCTTAAATACGACTCAAAACGATATTCGTCTGACGACCAGTCCAACGGTATACCTAGAGGTCGCCATGGTCAAATTAGCCGCAGAAGGCTCGACGATAACTGTGCAGTCAAGCCCACAAGCCCCAGAAGTAGCTGGTGAATTGACCCAGCAAGTCCAATCGTTGCAAAAAGAAGTGAATGAGTTGCGACAGCAGCTGCGACAAGTCAATCAGCAAGCACCAGACCGTAAGTCAGTGAATGCTGTCCGCCCGAGCCACAGTAAATACCGAGTCCCAAGAGAACGCGTCAACCAAGTCTTAAAAGCAGCTACCAAACAACGCATGCAACAACTACAAACGGTCTGGGAAGATGTGTTGGATTCGATGACACCGACGCAAAAAGCAATGCTAAAAGCTAGTGAGTTAAAAGCAGCAAGTGAAGAAGGACTCGTGATTGCTTTTGATTATGAAATTATTTGTCAACGGGCGACAACGGATCAAGAATTCTCGCTCGCGTTGCACAACCACATTAGCCGATTTGTCAGTGATTACGCACCAAGCCCTGTTTTTATTACGAAGGAAGATTGGCCCAATTTGCGGAAAGATTTTCTTGCGGGAAACCATGAAAATGATACACTGGAGGAAGAACCTGAAGCAGTAGGCGAAGTGGAATTACTTTCAACTCAAGACGATCAGCTGGTCGCAAAAGCCCAAGAATTATTTGGCGAACTAACAACAATCGAAAAAAACTAAGAAATGAGGAATAGCAAATGATGCGTGGAATGGGAAATATGCAAGGTATGATGAAACAAGTACAAAAAATGCAAAAAGAAATGGTGAAAGCGCAAGAAGCATTGAATGAGCGTGAATTTACAGGTGAGTCGACCAATGGCTATGTAAAAATCACAATTACTGGTGATCGGAAAGTGAAACAAGTAGCGATTGATCCAGCGATTGTCGATCCTGAAGATGTTGAAATGATGGAAGATTTAGTAGCAATGGCAATGAACGACGTGATTCAAAAAGTCGAAAAAGAAATTGAAGCAACCATGGGTAAATATACAAAAGGTATCCCAGGGTTCTAAGATAGGAGACAACGATGCAATATCCTGAACCAATCGCTCGTCTCATCGCAAGTTATATGAACTTGCCTGGGATTGGTCAAAAAACAGCCACAAGATTAGCCTTCCATACGATTGATATGAAAGACGAAGTGGTAAATGAGTTTGCCAAGTCATTGCTGAGTGTAAAGCGTGATTTACAGTTTTGTTCAATCTGTGGCAATATTACAGAAGAAGATCCGTGTGAGATTTGTGCAGATAAGACGCGCGATCGGAGCACGATACTCGTGGTAGAAGAGCCAAAAGACGTCATGGCAATGGAAAAAATGCGAGAATATCATGGCCTGTATCATGTATTGCATGGCGTATTGTCCCCGATGGAAGGGACAGGACCAGATGATATCAACATCGCTGCCCTGATTCAGCGGCTACATAATGAAGAGGTAAAAGAAGTCATTCTTGCCACCAATGCGACGACAGAAGGTGAAGCGACTGCGATGTATTTGTCGCGTTTAATCAAACCAGCTGGGATCAAAGTGACTCGTTTGGCGCATGGCTTAGCAGTCGGTAGTGATATAGAATACGCCGATGAAGTGACTTTGCTAAAGGCCGTAGAAGGACGAAGAGAGCTATAAGTATGGAAAAGATATTGGAGGAGAGCGTGTGAGCGGATTATTTATCACCATTGAAGGGCCAGACGGTGCAGGGAAAACGACAGCACTAAATGAGTTATTTCCTCGATTGGAGAAAGAAACAAATAGAAAAGTCATCGCAACTAGAGAGCCTGGTGGTGTGCGCATTTCTGAGAAGATCCGTGACTTAATACTGGATCCAAACAACGAAGAGATGGATGTGCGAACGGAGGCTTTGCTCTATGCAGCTGCTCGTCGCCAACACTTAATTGAAGTGATTATGCCAGCTTTAGCAGCGGGTCATATTGTTTTGTGTGATCGTTTTGTGGATAGCTCACTCGCATATCAAGGAGCAGGCCGCCGTATCGGTATCGAGAGCGTTGCTCAAATCAATGAGTTTGCGACAGAAGGCTTGCAACCTGATTTCACCTTGTATTTGGATATTGATTCAGATGAAGGGCTAAGAAGAATTCAAACCAGCCGAAAAGCTGGTATTGATCGCTTAGAGACAGAAGGGTTAGAGTTTCATCAGCGTGTCCGCCATGCCTATTTAAAGTTGGTGGAAAAAGAACCTGAGCGTTTTTCATTAATTCATGCGAACCAAGACGTGCAAGAAGTGGTCAATGAGTGTTATACTATAATTAAGATAAAGTACCCAACATTTTTTGAGGAGTGAGAAACATGAAATTAATTATAGCAATTGTTCAAGACAAAGATAGTAACCGTTTAGCAAATGAATTTATCGATGCCAATATTCGTGCGACCAAGCTCTCATCAACTGGTGGGTTTTTAAAAGCCGGTAACAGCACATTTATTATCGGGATTGAAGACGAACGCGTAGACGAAACATTAGAGCTCATCAAAAAAGCATGCCAGTCTCGTCGTCAATACGTATCGACCCCGATGTCATTAGATATTTCGTTAGATGGACAAGTACCTTATCCTGTAGAAGTAGAAGTTGGTGGTGCGACAGTGTTCGTCTTACCAATGGAAGGATTCCATCAATATTAAAGGAGAAGCAAGCGATGGAAGAAACTACTTTTTTAGCTACACACCAGCCGCGGCTTTTCAAGCAAATAAAAAAAATGATTGAGCATGGGCATTTGGCTCATGCTTATCTTTTTGAAGGCGACCAAGGGACTGGCAAGCATGAAGCAAGTCTTTGGATTGCCAAACGTCTTTTTTGTGAAGAGCCACAAGCAGGCAATCCATGCAATCACTGCATGCAATGCGTCAGAATTGACCAAGGCGAGCACCCAAACGTCCGCGTCGTAAAACCGGATGGACTGACAATTAAAGTCGAGCAAATCCGCCAACTTCAAAGTGAATTCACCAAGTCTGGATTTGAACAAAAGTTGCAATGTTTTATTATTCAAGAAGCAGATAAGATGAGCGTTCAAGCTGCCAATAGTTTATTGAAATTTTTGGAAGAACCTGAAGGAACGTTTGTGGCGATGCTAGAGACCAATGCCTTAGGAAAAATCTTGCCGACGATTCAATCAAGGTGTCAAGTGCTACACTTTTCACCATTATCAAAAGACCGATTGTTTGAACGATTACAAGAAATAGAAATTCCTCTTTTGACTGCAAAACTATTGGTACAACTGACCAATAGTTTTGAGAAAGCAGTTGAAATCTCTACGGATGAATGGTTTAATGATGCTAAGGATAGCGTAAACAAATGGTTTCAACTGCTGAAAAATCAAAGTCCCAATGCGTATTTATTCGTGCAACGAAAGCTAGTGCCTAAAGCCAAAGAACGGTCTCAGCAAGAGCGCCTTTTGCAGCTGTTGCAACTATTGTATCAGCAAGAATTAAAGCAAGGACAACTGGCTGATTCGAACGCGTTGGAAGCTATCTTAGATGCAAAGAAAAAATTAGCAGCCAATGTTTCGTTTCAAAATGTTGCGGAGCAGTTAGCGTTGCGATTACTCAATAAGAAGTATAAGTAAGGTAGAGGGGGATTCCCATGGTTGAAGTGATTGGTATACGCTATAAAGAAGCTGGCCAAATATACTATTTTTCTCCTGGAAAAGAAGTCTTTCAATATGGTGATGCAGTTTTAGTACATTCACAAGAATCAGTCTATTATACAAAGGTCGTTATTCCGAACAAGTCGGTCCATAAAGATGATGTGCCACAACAGTTAAAAACGATTATTCGAAGAGCAACAGGCGACGATGAAACAAAGCACCAAAAAAATCTAAAAGAGGCCGCAGAAGCCTTACAAATAGCAAAGAAAAAGATTCGCCAACGCGAATTAGAAATGAAATTAGTGCATGTCGAATATTCATTTGATCGCTCTAAAATGATTTTTCAATTTACAGCCGATGGGCGCATCGATTTTCGGGAATTGGTCAAAGACTTAGCAAGTGTGTTCCGTACACGGATTGAATTACGTCAGATTGGTGTCCGGGATGAAGCCAAATTAATAGGCGGTATAGGGCCTTGTGGACGGCAGTTGTGTTGTTCGACGTTTTTAGGTGATTTTGTTCCAGTATCGATTAAGATGGCAAAAGACCAAGGCCTATCATTAAATCCGACCAAGATTTCTGGCCTGTGTGGTCGCTTGATGTGTTGTTTGGCCTATGAAAATGATACTTATGCAGAAGCCAAAAAAGAGATGCCTGACTATGGTCAAGAAATACTTACACCTGATGGCAAAGGAAGAGTGACGGGCTTAAATATGCTCTCACGGGTTGTTCAAGTAAGATTATTTGGACATGATCAGACTACTGTCGAATACGATAGTGAAGAGCTACAGGAATTCGTCAAAGCAGGTGAAACGCATGAAAATGGATAAGCGCACTGTCTACGATGGATTAAATGATTTTGAAGAGGAATTACAAGCACTATTAGCTAATCTAGGCTCAATGAAGACGACATTACAAGATATTGTTGAAAAAAATACCCAACTTGAACTCGAAAATCAACGACTGAGAGATCATATTCGTGAGTTGAATCATATTGCTGAAACACCAGCCGAAAAGGTCAAGCAAGAGCTATCCAAGTCACGTATGAACTTAGAGAAGATATATGAAGAAGGCTTTCATGTCTGCTATGACCTTTATGGTTCTAGGAGGGAACGCGATGAGCCGTGTGCATTTTGTTTGGAAGTAATCTATCGAGAAATTGGCAAATAAAAAAGAGAGGGTAGCTTACTCTCTCTTTTTCTAAATAGTAGAGGAGAAATTTCGTGTTTCAACAAAAGAGTTATCAAACCCAAGTTTCTGGGACGTTGTATTTGGTTCCTACGCCGATTGGCAATCTAGACGACATGACGTTACGCAGTTGCAAGTTGTTAAAAGAATGTGATCTAATTGCCAGTGAGGATACACGTAATACACAAAAATTATTAAATCATATTGATAGTCAAGTCCCACAGATGAGTCTCCATGAGCACAACTATCGTGAGCGTGTGCCGCAGTTAATTAAGCTATTAAAAGATGGTAAGACGATAGCGCAAGTGAGTGATGCTGGGATGCCATCGATTAGTGACCCAGGTCATGAATTAGTAGTCGCGTGTATTCAAGAGCAGATTCCTGTCGTTGCCGTACCAGGGCCGACTGCTGGTCTTACAGCTTTGATTGCTTCAGGATTGACACCGCAGCCTCATTATTTTTATGGTTTTTTACCAAGGAAAAAGAAAAAACAAGTCGAAGAATTACAAAAATTAGCCGATCAAGTTGCGACGCTGATTTTTTATGAGTCCCCATATCGGGTCGCTGCTACGCTCGAAGCGATGCGGATGGTGTTTGGCGGTGAGCGCCAAGTAGTTATTTGTCGCGAGTTGACCAAGATTCATGAGGAATACATACGCGGATCGATTGATGAACTTTGTGAGTATTTGCAAGAGACAGTGTTAAAAGGGGAATGCTGCTTGCTAGTTGCAGGGAAACTTGAAGAAGAACCAATCCTAGCTGAGTATTCACTTGAAGACGGTCTTGAAATGATTGCCACACGGGTCGCAGCTGGTACAAAAGCCACAAAAGCAATCAAAGAAGTTGCTAAGGAAACAGGGCTATCTAGACAAGAATTATATAGCGCCTATCATCAAGAGGAGTAGCAGACAAGGCATCAGTGGTTTGCTGATAATCCGACTAAAATGGCGAGACGAACGACAAGTAAAAAACCAGAAAATCCACAAGTTTGAGAAATGTCTTGTGGATTTTCTGGTTTTTTTTAGTTTATGCGATCAAAATGATCATAAAGATAGGTCAAATCGGCTATTTCATCGACGATTTCTCGGCCAATATTTGTTTCTTTGACGGTTTTGCGATGGGTGACTTTTTCGACAAGTCGACGAGTCGAGATGATATCTGTTCCTGTCTGCACGGCTTCGGTCACCGAAGTAAATGGCTGATGAGCGACTAATTGTAAGCCGTAGCTATTAGACAGTAATGTATAGCCAGCGATGCCGGTCTCTTTTTGATAGCTTTTGGCAAAGCCACCGTCAATTACTAGCATCCGTCCATTGGCTTTCACTGGGTTCTCACCATTTTTTTCTTTGACAGGTGTATGTCCATTAATAATATGGCCATCGATAGGAAGATGAAAGGCCTGTAAAATCTCCTGACAAATTTGTTCTTGATCACGGAGATGATAGTAAGCATTCTTCTTTTCCACATGGGTCTTCTTGTCTTTAATATAATAGCGTTCAAAGGTTGTCATGGCATTTTTACCAAAGAGTGAGGAGCATTCACCAGTCCACAAGTACCATAAAATATCCGTTGCTAAATCCTCATGTACGTGTGGTTGAGTATAGCTAGCTCGGACTTGACGGTCGAAAAAGTCCAGTAGCTCTTTACCAGAATAATGGCATTGGTCGATACGGAGTGACTTAAAATCGCCATTTTCATGGAGCGGGATGCACCCGTGGATGAGCAGATTATGATTGTAGCACAAATACATGCTCCCTTTTTCAATTAAGAAATCCATGTGTCGTTTTAAGCGCTCAGAAGATTGAAAGTTATGCATTAGCTGTGTAATCAATTGCTCTTCTTCAGCAGTCAAGGCAGTGGGGTCGTTCCAATCGACAGTTGGTGCTTGGAAATCTTGGAGTGGATGAGTCTTCCCATCAAGGACAATCGTCATTTCATCTGCATCGATTGCTTCAAGCACTTTGCGATGATTCATCTTAAATTCAGGCCGGCGATGAATGAGTTGCCCTTCCAGCTTGAATTGTAAAATGGCAGTCGCTTCTTGAACGAGTGCCAGTGTTTCTTTTTCAGACACGTTGCACGTCTCATTGCCAGTTAATTTGGGTAAAAATGGATCTGACACGGTATAATGCTTACGACTATAGTCAACCAATGAGCGAATAGATACACCATAGCGCTCTTCTAAAATGTCTAAATTCCCGTAACGGGCACAAATGCGAATCAAATTCATCAATGATAATTTGGAACCAGCCATAGCTGCCATCCAAACAATATCATGATTGCCCCACTGGATGTCGACTGAGTGATACGTCAACAATCGGTCCATGATAGCATCGGGTGCCGGACCACGGTCATAGATATCGCCGACCACGTGTAGATGATCGACGACAAGCCGTTGAATCGTCGTTGCCAAGTCTTCGATGAGCTCATCGGCCTGTCCAAGCTGAATGATTTTTTTGATGATATCATGGACATAAAAGGCCTTTTCTTGGTCTTTTTGAGTTTCGGTCAGTAATTCTTCGATAATATAGCGAAAGCGCTCAGGCAATGCTTTGCGAACTTTGGAGCGCGTGTATTTTTTGCTCGAAAAGGTAATCATTTTTACCAATAAAATAATTTTTTGCTCATACCAAGTAGGTAGGTCGCTTGTCGAATGGATCGTTTTGATTTGTGTGAGTTTTTGTTGGGGATAATAGATTAAGGTAGCTAATTCATTTTCTTCAATCGGTTCTAACGCGAGATACTCTTGTAGCTTTTCTTTGACACTGCCAGAGCCATTTCTCAAGACGTGATCAAAAGCTTCAAATTCACCATGGACATCGCTTAAAAAGTGCTCAGTACCTTTGGGAAGATGGAGTATTGCTTCTAAGTTAATTAATTCAGTCGCAACTCTCTCTCTACTTGCAAACGTTTCTTTCAATAAACCATAGTATTTTTCCTGATTCATTCTCTTCACCTCAATAAGTGAACTATAGCAAAAAAAAGACAACTTGTATATAGATTTAATACAAGTTGAGTTGCGATTTTTGAATGGATGAAGCAAACCAAAATGCTTTTAGCAAAAGTGCTTTTGTTGATAGCGAACGTTCGTTTGGTATATACTATATGTGAGGTGAGGCTAGATGAGTGAATTATCATTTCCGTTAAAAAATGATCTTTCAAGAAAAATTATTCATATTGATATGGACGCATTCTTTGCCTCTGTCGAAGAAAGAGATGCACCTTCATTGGCCAAAAGCCCACTAGTCATTGCGCGTCATCCGAAAGATACAGGTGGTCGCGGGGTCGTGACGACAGCAAATTATTTGGCACGCCAATATGGCATTCACTCGGCGATGAGTGCCCAAAAAGCCTATGAACTTTGCCCGCAAGCGGTATTTCTACCTGGCAATTACGAGAAGTATCGCGCAGTCTCGAAACAAGTTAGAGAGATATTTCAGCGCTATACAGATCTTGTCGAGCCAATGTCGATTGACGAGGCCTATCTTGATGTCACAGAAAATAAGATTCAAGCGAAATCGGCCATCAAAGTCGCCAAATGTATTCAGTATGATATTTGGCATGAGTTGCAGTTAACCTGTTCAGCGGGTGTCAGCTATAATAAGTTTTTAGCTAAATTGGCGTCTGACTATCAAAAGCCGCGCGGTTTGACAGTCGTGATGCCAGAAGATGCGGTGGCTTTTCTAAAGAAATTGCCGATTGAAAAATTTCACGGCGTAGGGAAAAAGACTGTCCCTAAAATGCATGAACTAGGGATACATACTGGTGCTGATTTATATGAGAAGGATGAATTTTTTTTGATTCAGCAGTTTGGCAAGATGGGCTATTCCTTGTTTCGAAAAGTGAGAGGTATCCATCTTTCGCCAGTCGTAACGACAAGAGAGCGTAAGTCAGTCGGGAAAGAGCGCACATATGGGACGCTGTTAACGACAGAAGAAAGTTGCTTGACGCAATTGCGACAGCTTTCAGAAGAAGTAGCTGACCTGCTGAAGAAGCTAGAGCGTCATGGCAATATTGTCGTTTTAAAGATGAGGACTGCCGACTTTGTCACAAAAACCAAACGGATGACGCTGAATCGAGCCACGCATCGCAAAGAAGAGATTTTTTCCGTTGCGAGCGTATTATTTGAGGAGGAGAATCAAGTCGATCGAGGAATACGTCTTTTAGGCGTTACGGTGACGGGACTGAATCCTTTGACGTATGAAAATATTGAGCTACCGCTATGGCAAACGAATGTTTCAGATTAGAAAAAAATGGTTAGCAATAGCTAGAAAAAAGACAGAAAATCTGAAAGTTATCTCTCAAACTTTGGGACTTCTGTCTTTTTGTCATCATAGTGAGTCTTGAAATTTTCAGGACAAATTTAGTAACCTCTCATGTCTTTATATATGAACAAACGGTGTTTTAAAAGCAACGCTCTCGACCCATCAGTCATTTGCTCATTCTCTTTCATTAGTGTCGATCAGCGTCGATGCATTCGGACCAAATGATGGCCTTTTTTTGCTTTAAGGAAGCTGGGACGTCGAGTATTCGTTGATTGCTGCTGCCGCGAAATTGCAAGGATAAGTCTCGCTTAGTTAGCTCAAAGCGCCCATCGACTAGCACATCAAGTTCGGCTAATAAATCAAGTTTGTCTTGTGACTCAAGCAATAATTCTTCAAAAGTATAGCCACTCCATGACCAGATATCTTTTTTTGGGCCATAGGTAGCTCGGACTGATCGAACGACTTGTAGGCAAACAGCGGTATTTAAAAATGGTTCCCCACCTAGAAGTGTGAGACCTTGCACATAATCATGGCTTAAATCAGCAATGATTTGCTCCAATAAAGCTGGCGTAAATGGTTGCCCATAGCGAAAATTTTGGACTGCTTTATTAAAGCACCCTTCGCAAGCAAAGAGGCAGCCACTGACATAGAGGCTATTTCGGACGCCTTGGCCGTCAACAAAGTTAAATGGTTTGTAATCAGCAACATAGTGTTGACTGTATTGGCTTGCAAGCCATTCTTTTGGTTGTGGATTTCGCATCGTGAGCGCCCCTTTTTACATATTTTTTACACGAGCAGAGATTTCTTTGTGTCGACCGTGAACCATCGGGCGGGCTTGGGGATTCCCTAGATAGCCACACGTACGCTTGACCACGTCACAACTTTTTGGATCATGATTGCCACATTGAGGGCATTCAAAACCTCGCTCAGTTGGATGGAAGTCTCCTTCAAAGCCACATTGATAGCAATGATCAATTGGCGTATTGGTTCCTAAATAGCCAACTCTTGAGTAGGCATAGTCCCAAACTGCCTCAAGGGCTTTTTTATTTTGTTGCAAGACTGGGTACTCACAATAGTGAATGAATCCACCTGAACAATAAGCAGGATAGTCCATTTCAAAGGCAATTTTTTCAAACGGTGTCGGATTTTTCCGTACATCAAAGTGAAAACTGTTTGTGTAATATTCTTTATCGGTAATATCTTTCACTCGACCAAATTTTTCCGTGTCCAAGCGGCAGAAGCGGTCGGTTAAGCTTTCACTTGGCGTGGAGTAGACGCTAAAATGGTAGTCATACTCATCTGACCACGCATCTGCATGAGCTTTTAAGGCCTTCACTATGTCTAATGTGAACGCTTTGGCAGCAGACGTGTGTTCCCAATCGCCGCCAAAAAAGGCTGCAGCTGTTTCATATAAGCCAATGTAGCCCAAAGAGACAGTGGCTCTGCGGTGGCGGAAAAGCTCATCGACCGATTGATTTTTTTGAAGTCGCTTGCCAAACGCGCCATACATATATAAAATCGGCGCATTTGCAGGTGTGGCTTCTTTGCATCGTTGGACACGATAGACCAAGGCATCTTTCACAATGCTCATCCGTTCTTCAAATAACATCCAAAAACGCTCGCGATCACCATGGGCTTCTAGTGCGATGCGAGGTAAATTCACTGTCACGACCCCTAGATTCATACGGCCAACATTGACTTCTTTGCCTGTTTCATCTTGCCATCCTTGAAGAAATGAACGACAACCCATCGGCACTTTAAAGCTCCCAGTCAGCTCGACCAGCTTATCGTAATTCAAGACGTCTGGATACATGCGCTTTGTGGCACAAGTTAATGCGAGTTGTTTGATGTCGTAGTTTGGATCTTGTGGGTTTAGGTTTACACCTGACTTTAAGCTAAAAATGAGCTTCGGAAAAATCGCCGTGCGATGTTCGCTTCCTAGACCGTTAATGCGGATTTGCAAAATGGCTTTTTGAATTTCTCGCTCATACCAATTTAAGCCTAAGCCAAAGCCAAGCGAAGTGAATGGCGTCTGGCCATTTGAAGTAAATAGCGTATTGATTTCGTACTCCAGACTTTGCATGGCATCAAAAATATCTTTTTTCGTTTTCTTTTTTGCGAAGGCATGTTGCTTTTTCTCGCCATCAATCCATTCTCGTGCATCGGCCAAGTGCTTGTCGTAATTCAATTTCGCAAAAGGAGCGAGGAGTTCATCAATACGATCAGCTGAGCAGCCACCATATTGACTCGAAGCGACATTGGCAATAATTTGCGATATTTGAGCAGTCGCGGTTTGAATGGACTTTGGTGATTCAACATCAGCATTGCCCATCTTAAACCCTTCATTAAGCATGCTTTGAAAATCTATCAAGCAACAGTTAGTCATGGGTGCATAGGGATGATAATCCAAATCATGGTAATGAATGTCCCCTTTTTGATGTGCATTTGCGACATGCGGTGGCAACATCTTTAGCCCAATTGATTTGCCAACAATCCCAGCTGTTAAATCGCGTTGGGTATTAAACACATTGCTATCTTTATTGGCATTTTCATTGACGACTGTCTGATCGCGATTGCGTAACTTATCAATCGTGACATTAATATCTAGAGCTTGTTCACGCTCTAAGTCACGTTGAGAACGATAGTGCATATAATGCTCTGCCAATTGATACAAGTGATTTTGAATTAACGTATGCTCCACGATGTTTTGGATTTCATAAATTTTGACATTTTTTTTAAAGCGAGCAGCGATTTCTTGGTTGATTTGAGTAACAATTTGATGAATGACTTGATGGTCGCTAGCTTGTAACGGTCCATTGACTTGTTGTGTGGCTTTGAGCAAGGCATCATAAATTTTTTGATCATCAAAGACAACAAAGCGTCCATCACGTTTAACAACTTTCATTTTTTTTAACTGATTGTGGACGATAGAAGATTGCTCATCTTTTCTTTTTAAAACAATCATTGAGATTCAGCTCCTTTTGTACTAGTATCCATGATAGAATAATAACATGATAAATACAACTATATATTGAAAAAAATATTTATAAAACACTATATATAGTGTTTTTTCGTTGTGACTGTTCGTTTGTATGAATCATGAATATTAATGTGAATAACCAATCAAAATGAGTCTAATTCGCCTCAGTTAGGTCGGTTTTGAGGAACAAACAAGAGAACAGCAACCGTATCGTTGATGGATAAGATATAGTACAATGAATGAAAAGGGGGAAACGATTATGCCAAAAATGATTCAAGTTTCTTATGTGTCCAAATCATACGGAACGCGCTTTAATCGCACGAAAGTTCTTGAAAACTTATCATTTAGTGTTGATAAGGGTGAGTTTGTGGGCATCATGGGGCCGAGTGGTGCGGGTAAGACGACCTTAATGAATCTCTTAGCAACGATTGATGCCCCGACTCTTGGTTCGATTACGATTGCCAATCAAGAAGTGACAAAGTTGGATGAAAAAGAGCGAAGCGACTTTCGGCGAAAAGAAATCGGCTTTATTTTTCAAGATTATAATTTGCTAGAGACGATTACGGTGAAAGACAATATTTTGTTGCCATTAGCGATTGATCGGACATCTGTTCAAGAGAGTGAGCAGCGGATCAATGAAATTAGTGAATTATTGGGTCTGGCGCATTTACTGGATCGCTACCCAAGTGAATTATCCAATGGACAAAAACAGCGCGTGACAGCTGCCAGAGCGATTATTAAGCGACCAAGTGTGGTATTTGCTGATGAGCCGACTGGGGCACTTGATTCCAAAGCAGCCACTGAGCTGCTGCGCTACCTATCAGATGTCAATCGCCAAGAGGATACGACAATCTTGATGGTTACCCATGATCCTTTTACCGCTAGTTATTGCAATCGAATTTTATTTATTAAAGATGGTGTCTTTTTTTCTGAGGTAGTCAAACGTGGCTCACGAAAAGAATTTTTTGATCAAGTGATTGATATGCAAGCAACCATTGGTGGGGGAGGTAGAATGAATGCTCACTAAGATATTGTTGCGTAGCTTCTCCAAACAATTGCGGGCATATATGGTCTATTTTTTGTGTATTTTAACTGCGGTGATGATTTTTTATTCTTTTGGTGCGATGACCTATGATCAGCCTATTGTGCGAAGCGTGAAACAAGATGTGCAATTAGCCGGGGTCTTAAGCTTTGGCAATATTGTCGTTGCGATGGTGGTTTTAGCCTTTATGTTAAGTGCTAATCATTTCTTTTTCCAACAAAGGAAAAATGAATTAGGCATCTATCAGCTCTTTGGAATGAAAAAAGTACAGATTGTGACGATGTTTCTACTCGAGACAATTTTGTTGAATGTGTTTTCTTTAGTAACGGGGATGCTCATGGGGCTACTCTTTTCAAAATTATTTACGATGATTTTGATTAAGGCGATGGGATTAAATATTGCCAGTGTTTTTTTTATTTCGTGGGTATCAGTTCGCAATACGATACTGGTCTTTTTATTTGCTTTATTCGTCACCTCGATGCAAAATATCTGGCTTCTTCGTGGTAAGACATTGACGCCGTTGTTACAAGCGGAAAAAGAAGGATTTTATTCGTCTAAGTATTGGGGATTTAGTCGGCGCATGATGGCCTGTTTAGGTGTGATATTTATTAGTATCGGGTATTATGTTTCCATTCATTTTCTAGCTATATTAGAAGGCTATATTAAGGAAACTGAAGATTTTAGTGCAATTTTTTGGCTGCCCATTCTGATATTTGCTTTATGTATCGCGGGAACATTTTTATTTTATGCCTATACGTTACCACGAGTATTTGATTTGATTGCAAGACGAAAAAGAATGAAGTATCGGTCTCTTTATGGCTTTATGTTAGGTTCCATTCGCTTTCAAGTGCATAAAAGTTGGCGAATTCTTTCCTTTGTGACGGTCATTGTTGGTTTTGCGATACTGTTTATCGGTACGGCTTCGGGATTGTTTGCTTTAAGCTATCGCTTGAATGCAATGGAAAATCCGACCATGTTTCAAGTCACTCCCCAAAAAGAAGCAAAACTAACGCAATTAATTGCTGATGAAGATGGTGTAATTAGTGCAGAAGAAAAAGTCACTTTCAAGTTAACGGGTGTATATTTGAAGCAAAAATTAGCGGCAATCGATAAAAAGTTTGTCGGGCAGGCCAATCTCGTCAATCTGGTGTCGCTTTCGGAATATCAGCAAGTGCAACGGCTATTTCCTGATGCACCAAGAATTGACCAATTATCTAATCAGGAGACAGTCTTTTTCAATCAAGATTTTCTGATAAGCCGCAAGCTATCTACATATGATCGAACAGTTCAATTGTTTCAAGGAGAAACGCTTACGATGACTGCCATGTACGGGGATTACTTTGGTAATAACATGTTGCGTTACAGTGAAAATTTGTTGGTCGTGACGGATGCAGTCTGTCAGCGGATCACAGGCTATACGCATCAACTCATCTATCTAAATGCATCAGGTCTCAATCAAGCAACTTTTCAAACCGCCTACGAAAAGCAACTAAAGGAAGAATGGATAGAGCCGCTCTATTATGCAATTGACTACAAAAACCAAGCACTCACTGGTACCATTCAATCTGAAAAATTGACCACTACGAATGATAATACATATAATTATTATAGTGGTGAGGCATTACGACTAAGTAGTACCAATCGCTACCCAAGGATGCGTTTGGCACGAAGAGAAGGTGGCTTGTTTATCTTCGTGTCAGTCTTTGTCGGTGGGATTATCCTGGTTAGTACAGCTTCTTCTTTGATTGTACGGCAGTTTAGTCGAGCGGAAGAGGAACAAGCAAACTTTCGATTGTTAAAAAACTTAGGTGTTTCGGAAAAAGAGAGACGTCGTGCCATTTATTTTTCAAATGCAGGCATTTTTTTTCCAGTCATTTTGTTGGCCACCACACATGGGTCGGTCGCAGTTTATACTGTTGTTCAATTATTACCGGGTGCGAGTTATTGGCTCGTGTACTTATTTGGTTTACTGGCGATAGTTAGCTTTAGTTTGTTTTACGTTCTTTCCGCTGTGATTTCAATTCGAATTACCGAACAATCCTCATAATCACATTTCCGATAGCTCAGGGGTTATCGGTTTTTTTATCTAACAAAATTGTTAGTTCATTGAAGAAAATGACACCTAAATCAATGTCAGGAAACGACACTTGTGATTAAAATAAAGACTAGAGTTGGAATGGAGGGAAGAAAAATGAAAGAGAAGTTGCATATTGTTTGGTCAAAAGAGTGGGTTCAATTTGTGGCTAGGACGCTTTTTTATTTTCTCATACTAATGGGACTCATCTATTTGTATCATTATCGTACGATTCAAGGTGGGACCTTCATTTACAATGAGTTTTAATGAGGTGAAAGCAGATGCGCTATATTTATGAAGAAATTGACAAAATTGCTACAAAACAGCCAAACGCGAAAGTTTATATTGGAAAAACCACGCATACGTATTGTGAATTAAAAAAACAATCCGATCAGCTGGCGCGATATTTTGCCGCGAACGTAGCCCAAAGTGAGCCGATTGTTGTCTATGGTGGGCAAGAGTTTGGCATGATTGTGGCGTTCTTAGCTGCCATGAAATCTGGTCATCCCTATATTCCAATTGAAACCCATACGCCACCAGAACGATTGGCATATATTGTTGATATTGCTAAACCGGCACTTTGCGTCTGGACTAGTGAATGCCCGATGGAGTTGCCTTGTTCCACAGTATCTCTGGAGCAACTAATGACCGAGAGTCTAAAACAGGAAGCGGTGGTCCCAAAAGGATTGGCGTTAGATGAAACGGTCTATATTATTTTTACTTCAGGAACTACAGGAGTACCAAAGGGCGTTCAAATAAGCCAACAGAATTTATGGTCATTTGTCCAGTGGGCATTGCAGGACTTAGGGATTCATAAAGAAGATCGCTTTTTATCGCAAGCACCATTTTCATTTGATTTATCTGTAATGAGTGTCTACCCAGCGCTCCTGATTGGCGGTGCATTGGTACCACTTGCTAAGGAGACTGTGGACGATTTTAAGGAACTTTTTTCGGTCCTACCCAAGTTGCCGATTGATGTCTGGGTATCGACCCCCTCTTTTATCGATATTTGTTTGATGGAGCCAGCTTTTTCTCACAATGAGCTTCCTAGTTTACGAGTATTTTTATTTTGTGGAGAAGAATTAACTAAGGAAACAGCAAAGAAATTGTTGCAAAAATTCCCAGAAGCAATGATTTATAACACATACGGTCCGACAGAAGCGACCGTAGCTGTATCACAAATTCAAGTAACAACTGAGTTATTAGAAGCAGTGAACCGACTCCCAATTGGTTATGTCAAAGAAGATACGAAGGTCACCATCATGCATGGCAATCAAGTTGTTGTTGGTGAGACTGGAGAAATTGTCCTATCTGGTCCGAGTATCTCAAAAGGGTATGTAAATAATCCAAGCAAAACAGCGGCTGCATTTTTTACGTTGAACGGCGAGCCTGCTTATCGAACAGGTGATGCGGGTAAGGTGATTGATGGTCTGTTGTACTATGAGGGACGGATTGACTTTCAGGTGAAACTCCACGGCTATCGCATTGAATTAGAAGAGATTGATCATCATTTGATGGCTATCGAGGGTATAAAGCAAGCAATCGTCGTGCCAAAGTACAACCAGCATAAAGTCCAACAACTACTTGCCTATGTCGTGATGGAAACGACGGAAACAAAGGATTATGAACGAGCGAAGATGATTCGACAAGAATTAAAGAAAACAGTGATGCCGTACATGATTCCTCAAAAATACGTATTTTGTGAGCAGTTACCGCGAACGGCAAATGGCAAACTTGATCGCAAGCGACTAATTCAAGAGGTGAACCCAACATGATGTTCCCTCATATGATTCCATATGCTGAACCGATTTATTTTTTCTATTTGCTACTGGCCTTGTGTCCATTGGCGATTGGGTTGTATTTTGGCAAGCGAGTGAAGTGGTACGAATCCTGCGTCACACTATTGTTTCTTTGGATGAGTTTTGGTGGTGAGCAGTGGCACCAAGGACTCGCACTTGTTGGCTATGTCTTATGGCAAAGTGGGGTCGTAGGTACTTATTTTCACTTACGTTCTAAGAAGAATCAGACGAGTGTTTTTTATCTCTTTGTCTTATTGGCTATTTTCCCATTAGCAATTACCAAGGTTGTTCCGTTTTTTCATGATAATCAGCCGTCATTGTTAGGGTTTTTAGGAATCTCCTATTTGACCTTTCGTTCAGTCCAAATGGTGATGGAAATGCGCGATGGTATGATCAAAGAGTATCAGTGGTTGCATTTTATTCGCTTCTTACTCTTTTTCCCGACAATCTCATCGGGGCCAATCGATCGGTATCGTCGTTTTGAAAAAGAGGCCAATCAAGCCCCTGCAGACTATCTTGATTACTTAGAAAAAGGTGTCAAACGCCTGTTTCTAGGCTTTCTCTATAAGTTTATGCTAGGCTATTTTTTCGGCCAAGTATTGTTACCAGTCGTCGCGAAGGAAGCGATGATGAGCGGAGGGGTATCTTGGGCCCTTGTTGGCTATATGTATGTGTACAGTATGTATCTCTTTTTTGATTTTGCGGGGTATAGTTTATTCGCCATCGCTACGAGTAATTTCATGGGGTATGACGTACCAATCAACTTTAACAAACCATTTTTGGCTCCCAATATCAAAGAATTTTGGAACCGATGGCACATGTCACTATCATTTTGGTTTCGAGATTATGTGTACATGCGCTTGATGTTTACGTTAATGAAGAAAAAAGTGTTTAAAAGTCGGGTGGTGTCATCGAATGTCGGCTACTTCGCTTTATTTCTATTAATGGGAATCTGGCATGGGTTAACGTGGTACTACATCGCTTATGGTATTTATCATGCGACGTGGATTTGTCTGAATGATGCGTGGATTCGCTATAAAAAAAGACACCCGTCATTACCATCCAATCGGCTTACTCACTCATTGGCGGTAATTGGGACCTTTCATGGTGTATGTCTTAGCTTTTTACTTTTTTCAGGATTTTTAAATACACTATTTTTCTTAAAATAATCACAAAGGACGGTAATAAAAATGGAAGAAAAAATCTTAGCAATTTTAGAAGAAGTAACTGGAACAGATGAAGTATCTAACAATTTGGATTTGGATTTATTTAGTGAAGGGCTACTGGATTCTTTAGGTAGTGTGCAATTATTAGTTGAACTAGAAGGACAATTGGGAATTCAAGTACCAGTGTCAGAATTTGACCGTGATGCGTGGGCAACACCACGTAAAATCATACAACAAGTACCATTATTCCAAAACGCATGAAAAAGCGTCTCTTTACCATCTTTGGCCCCGTTTTATTAGCTGTCATTATGGTGCTAGCCGTTTTTTTCTCACCGATTCAGTTTTCGGATAAAAATAAAACGCTCTGGTCAAAGGCATCTAGTTCTATGTCCGCCAATGTCATTCGAGGAAATGCCATTAAAAACGAGGCAATTGCATCTGGTAAATATGTACCATTTTTCGGCTCTTCTGAATTAAGTAGAATTGATGCGTTTCATCCGTCAGTATTGGCCAAAAAGTACCGCCGTGGGTATACTCCATTTTTATTAGGTGCTCCAGGGACACAGTCGTTAACCCAATACATGATGATTCGGTCAATGGGCCAGGAATTAGCTGGAAAAAAACTTGTATTTATTATCTCTCCACAGTGGTTTGTCAAAGATGGGGTAAACAAGCAGTATTTTGATGCCTATTTTTCCGAAATTCAGACGTATCAGTGGGCGTTATCTCTAAAAAAAATAACACCAGCTGATCAGTACTTTGCTTCTCGCCTGACGAGCTATGGGAAAGTAAAACAACGGAAAAATTTATCGGCGATGTTAGCACACATCGCTAACGGGCAGCTACCAACAAAACAGGAAAAATACTGGGCTGAAATGATCTATCGGGTGCTAAATCGTGAAGATGAGTTGTTTAGTCCACTGGATATCTTGAGCAAGAATCATCAAATTAACCAAGCGATGCACGAATTACCTAATGAATACAACCAAGAGGAATTAACGCAGCTCGCTACTAAAAATGGAAGGCAACAGACGACGAATAATCCCTACAACATTGACAATCAATTTTTTAACCAACGTTTGAAAAAGCATGTGGGCGCATTAAAGCAATCGCAAATTCATTTTGATTATCAATATTCGCCTGAGTATTCAGATTTTCAATTGGTTTTGGAACAATTGGCATCTGTCCACGCTAAGCCATTATTTATTATTCCCCCAGTCAATAAAAAATGGAGTGAATACACCGGCTTATCATTACAAATGCTGGAAGGATTCAGTAAGAAAATTACGTATCAATTGAAAGAACAAGGGTTTACCAATATTGCGGATTTTACAAAGGATGCCTCTGTACCGTACTTTATGTCAGATACAATTCATCTAGGTTGGTTAGGGTGGCTCTCTGCCGATCAGTACATTCGACCATTTTTAACAAACAAAAATGACACCAAGGTAACGTATCATCTTTCTAACGAGTATTTTTCTACACAGTGGCAAGATCAAAATCCCGCAACACTTGATTCAAAATAAATTAACTAAGAAACGACTTTTTCTTATCCACTCAAAGTTTGAGTGGATGAGAAAAAGTTTTTTTGTGAAAAAAAGCGAAACACCGTTTTCTTTTTTCAGAAATGTGGTAGCATATTTCTTAAAGGGGTGTGAAAAAATGAAATTAACCGTTCTAGGATGTCTCGGCGCTTACCCTTATAAAGGAGAGGGAACGACCAGTTATTTATTGGAGTCAGATGGATTTCAATTATTGATTGATGCCGGCAGTACTACGTTAGTTGAGTTAGAAAAACACTTAGATCCATTAGCGCTTGATGCGGTTATTTTAAGCCATTATCATTTCGATCATATTGCGGACTTGGGTGTCTTACAGTATTATTGGCAATTGTCTCCAGGTGAGAAAAAGCAGCCACTATTACCAATCTATGGCCACGGTCAAGATGAAATTCATTTTAAGGCATTGACTATGCCAAATGTTTCGCAAGGGTTTGATTATTTAAAAGAGCAGCAGTTGGATTTAGGACCATTTACAGTGACATTTTTACAAACAGTCCATCCGGTCACTTGCTATGCGATGCGTTTTGTAGAGAATAGGACGGGCAAAGTGTTTGTATTCACCGGCGACTCAGGCTATCTTGAGACATTAAATGAATTCGCTTTATCAGCAGACTTGCTTTTGGCAGATACGTATCTGTTTGAAGGACATGAATATCATCATGCCCATCTAACATCAAAAGAAGCTGGTCAGCTTGCCAAAGTGGCCAATGTGCAACACCTTGTGCTGACACATCTACCGCAAATTGGCGACTTAGACCTTTTGGCACAGCAAGCGCAACAAGCAGCAGGAGAAGACGTGACTGTCACGGTTGCTAAAGTTCATCACACTTATACGATTTAAGGAGGAAAAGGACATGATTTTTGTACCAAATGAATTGACAGATCCACGAATAAACTTAGCGATTGAAACTTTTTTATTACAAGAAATGAAAACCGATGAACCAATCTTGTTATTCTATATTAATGAGCCATCGATTATTATTGGTCGCAATCAAAATACGATTGAAGAAATCAACAAAGACTATGTAGATGAAAAAGGAATTCACGTGGTACGTCGCTTTAGTGGCGGTGGAGCAGTTTATCATGATTTTGGGAACTTAAATTTTAGTTTCATTATGCCGGATGATGGCAATTCATTCCGTGATTTTGAAAAATTAACCAAACCAATCGTCGATGCCTTAAATGAAATGGGTGTGGAAGGCGCGCGTTTAAAAGGACGCAATGATTTAGTTATTGATGATATGAAATTTTCAGGTAATGCGATGTATGCGACAAACGGCCGGATGTTTGCTCATGGGACCATTATGTTTGATAGTGACATTAATGAAGTCGTTAATGCATTGAAGGTCCGCAAAGATAAAATCGAATCAAAAGGAATTAAGTCTATTCGCTCTCGGGTGACCAATATCAAACCATTTTTACCTGAGGACAAGCAAGGAATGACGACCAAAGAATTCCGTCAAGAAATATTATTGAAAATCTTTGGTGTTGATTCTGTTGCGGATGTGAAGACCTATGAGTTGACAGATGAAGACTGGCAAAAAGTAAAAGAAATCTCTCAAACGTACTATGCGAACTGGGATTGGAACTATGGGAAATCACCGGAATTTGATATCGAGCGCCGCAAACGCTTCCCAATCGGTTCAATTGAAGTACGCTTGAACGTAAAAGAAGGAAAAATCACAGCAGCGAAAATCTATGGTGACTTCTTTGGACTAGGTGAAATCAAAGATGTCGAAGAAGCCCTTGTCGGCACGAAATATGAAAAAGCAGCACTGAAAGAAGTCGTCGATCAGATTGATGTGAAAAAATATTTCGGAAATATCGAAACAGAAGATCTATTTGAATTAATTTATTAAAAAGGCTGAGACAATAGTTAAAAGCACAAAGTCCATAAAATCCAGAAGTCATTGCGTAAACTTTTGGATTTTATGGGCTTTTTTTATACTAGCTAGTTCTTTTCGCTGCTCGGATCTGAGCGCTTTTGCGCCAACCTGTTATCGGTGTTACAAAAGCCGATTCCTCGGCGGTAAGTCAAAAATCCTCAAAAATTTGCAGAACAATTTTCGGGATTTCTGACCTTACCGCTCGGATCTGAGCGCTTTTGTTCCAACCTATTAGTAGGCACGAGCAATCCAGACGGTGTGTTTCGCTGGTTTGCCACTTACAAGATCGACTTCTTTTTCTATTGGTGCTTGGAAAGGAATGTTACGCGTTGTAAAGCCAGTTTCTTCTTTTATTTTTGCTTCGGTTTCTTCTGAACCATCCCATCCGATTAAGACAAAGCCAGTTGGTCGATTGTCTTTCTTGCATGCTTCAATGTGTTCTTTTAACTCATCTAATGTATTGATGTGAACGTGTTCGTTTTCTTTGTTGCGTAGACGAGCTTGTTCTAATAAGCGTTTTGGCATGATAGCTAATTGCTCATCGATATAAGCTAATAATTCGTCAAAAGCTACGGTAACTTTGCCATCTACGTCGCGGACTTTAGCCATGACATGACCATTTTCTAAATCACGAGGACCACATTCAATTCGAATACATGCGCCTTTTAATTCCCACTCATGGAATTTGTAGCCTGGTGAATTTTCAGAGTCATCTAGACGTACTCGAATGCCTTTCGCTTTTAGTTCTTGGAAAATTTTATCCAGTTTTTCCAAAATAGCGGGGTTCTTTTTCCAAGGGCCGACTGGTAGTAAAACAACTTGTGTCGGAGCGACAGTCGGTGGGAATACCAGACCATTTTCATCGCCATGTGTCATAATTAATGAACCAAGTAAACGAGTCGATACGCCCCATGAAGTGGTATGAGCGGCTACGTGTTTGTTTTCTTTCGTCAAATAAGTGATGTCAAAAGCTTCAGCGAATTTGGTACCCATATAGTGAGACGTACCTGCTTGAACAGCTTTACCATCTTTCATCATGGCTTCGATCGAATAGGTATCAACGGCACCCGCAAAGCGTTCAGAAGGCGTTTTTTGTCCTTTATAGACAGGGATAGCTAAAAACTCTTCACATAGCCGTGCATATTCATCTAAGATACTCATTGTCCGGCGACGTGCATCTTCTTCATCCGCATGAGCAGTATGGCCTTCTTGCCACAGAAATTCAGACGTACGTAAAAATGGTAAAGTCTTTTTCTCCCAACGGAAAACATTTGCCCATTGATTGATTTCATAAGGTAGGTCACGATAAGAATGAATCCAATCAGAAAAAGCTGAACCAATCATCGTTTCTGACGTTGGTCTTAATGCTAATGGTTCTTCTAACTTTTCATCACCGACTTCAGTAACCCAAGGAAGCTCAGGGGCGAAGCCTTCAATATGATCGGCTTCTTTCATGAAAAAGCTTTTAGGAATGAGCATAGGGAAATATGCATTGCGAATCCCTTGTGTTTTAAGAAATTTGTTGAATTCTTCTTGAATATGCTCCCACAATTCAAAGCCATCGGGACGGAAAATAATTGATCCACGGACGGGAGAATAAGACATTAGTTCAGCTTGTTGGACCGTTTGTAAATACCATTGTGTAAAATCATTTGTTTGTTCTGACATACTATCAGCTCCTTAAAATTAATAAATGAAGGCAAAAGAAAAAGCCTCCCATCCTTAAAAAGGACGAAATGCTTGAACATTCGCGGTACCACCTTAGTTGGTTGCCTTTTGCAACCCCACTTGCCAGACGATAAGGAGTCCATCCCTATTGCTTTCACAATAAATACCATTGGTAGGTTCACAAAAGTTGTTGTATCGAAGTTCCAGCCTTGCTTCGATTCTCTAAGACAATCGTTTTTTGCTACTTGTCCAAATCCTGTCTTAAGACTACTCAATTGTTTTCTAAAAAGCAAGTCCTTTTCCTTAAAAAGGAGAGAAATTTGCAGTCTGACAGGAAAATTCGTATAATGGGATGATTCTATCTAAAGGGGAGACAAAAGAGAAATGAGAAACGAAATGATGCATCGGCCGGTCGTAAAGCCGGAACTTGTCGATTATCTACGGACGCAGCAAAAAGCGTTACCGGGTGAGTTGGGCCAAGTTGAACGCGAGGCGAATGAACAAGGTGTTCCAATTATTCCTCATGAAACAGTGGTCTTTTTAAAATTCCTATTAGGGCAATTAAAGCCCAAGCAAATACTAGAAGTCGGGGCAGCGATTGGTTTTTCTTCAAGTCTGATGGCTCAGACAATAGGAGAAGGTCATGTGACGACGATTGATCGTTATGATGTGATGATTGCTAAGGCCAAGCAAACGTACAAACGTCTGCACTTAGAAGATAAAGTAACGTTATTGGAAGGTCAAGCAGCTGATATTTTAGCTGAATTGACAGGTCCATATGATTTTATTTTTATGGATAGCGCAAAGTCCAAGTACATTACTTTTTTACCAGACTGCATTCGCTTGCTTAAAAAAGGCGGCGTCTTAATGGTGGATGATATCTTCCAAGGTGGTACCATTTTAGATCCGATTGAAGAAATCCCTAGAGGAAAACGCGCCATTCATCGCAAATTAAATCAATTTTTAGAAGTGATTAATACGCATCCTGACTTAACGACATCTTTGGTACCCTTGGGCGATGGCGTTGCATTGATTACCAAAGAAGCTGATGACGTTCAGTTTGATTTATAAGAAAAACAGTGACAATCATAAGTTTCATTCTTACTTAGCTTAGGGAAACAATGATTGATGGAATAAATAACAAAAATACATTGACTTTCGAAGGTGAATTCCCTATAATATTGTTTGTTGCTGAAATGTCATAGTAGCTCAGCCGGATAGAGCATCCGCCTTCTAAGCGGACGGTCGGGGGTTCGAATCCCTCCTGTGACGCTAATAACCGCTTAGGATTACTCCTAAGCGGTTTTTTTGTTTATTTAGCTCTTACTAATTGAGTATTGGAGTAATACCGAGTGGAAAATGAATCCTTGCTTTATACTGAATTTGGTCAGCCGAGTGCTGTCGTACAGCTCGTGCGATCAGAGCCCCAACCATTACAAGCCGATGAAGTACGCATAGCTATCTCACATGTTTCTGTGAATCCCTCTGATTTAATTCCGATTACTGGTGCCTATGCTCACCGGACTCCGCTACCAGCTGTTGTTGGTTATGAAGGAGTGGGGACCATAGTAGAAGTGGGTTCAAGTGAATTAAAGGAACTTATTGGTCAGCGAGCATTGTCTTTAGATGGGGGGACTTGGCAAAGATATGTTGTAAGCAAGCGCGAGCAACTCATACTCGTGCCAAATTCGCTGCCGGATGAATTGGCATGCCAAATGTATATCAACCCATTGACTGCATGGGTTTTATGTATGGAATGGATGTCACTTAGCCCGGGGGAAACACTGCTAGTTAATGCTGCGAACTCTGCGATTGGTAAATTATTTTTACAGTTGGCTCAAAAAAAGGCGCGCGCTTGATTGCAGTCGTTCGTCATCAGCAGGCGGCAAAAGAGTTAGTTGATCTAGGAACTACGGATGTGATTAACAGCAGTGATGAAGATGTATCCGTCGCTGTCAAGAAAATAACAAATGGTACCGGCGTGGATTATGCCATCGATTCAATTGGCGGAGAGCACGGGACGACTTTAGCAACCTGTGTGAAAAATAATGGGCACTTTTTCTTACTGGGGTTACTATCAGGTAAGCAAATTGACTGGTCCTATGTTGCGGCACTACCAATAAATACAAAGATTTTTCATCTTCGTCATTGGCTGGATGAAGCAACTTATGCCAAAAAAGAACTAGCCTTTCAGCAGTTATTTGATTTGGTGTTAAGTCATCAATTACACATCTCTTCATTTGGGAGAGTCTCTTCTTACAAGTCATTTAAAACGGTCTTACAAGAGATTGAGACTAAACAAGTAAGTGGCAAACAGTGTCTGGTATTTGATTGAATTTTTCATATGCAAGTAAAAAAGGAATATTTTTTTCGTTTTTTACGAAAGAAAGCATTCTTTTTTACGAAATATTCAGAAAATTGTAAAAAAACAATTGACAAGCTTCCAAAAAGGGCGTATTCTGCTAACAACAAGTCGATTGAAAAAGGTGAAAATGATGAGAATAAAAATTAGAAAGACAGTAAAATATAGCGACGTATTTTCATTATTATTATTATAGATCAGGACTCTTTTCTTTTAGCTACATCAGAAGAGTCCTATTCGCATTTCATGAAGGAAATTACCTTTGTGGAGTGCTTTTTTTATACAAATTTTCTATTAAAAGGAGCGAGTGAAAATGAGAAAAGTTCAATTTTTTGACACAACATTGCGAGATGGTGAGCAGACACCAGGTGTAAACTTTAATACAAAAGAAAAGGTTCAACTAGCTTTGCAATTAGAAAAATGGGGGATTGATACCATTGAAGCTGGGTTTCCCATCGCATCACCAGGTGATTTTGAAGCCGTAAGAGCAATTGGCCAGGCTGTAAAAAAAGCAACGGTAGCCGGACTAGCTCGCTGTCAAAAAGCGGATATTGATAGTGTCTATGATGCTATCGGGGATTGTGCACATCCTCAAATCCATGTATTTCTAGCAACTAGCGAAATTCATATGCGGGACAAACTAAAAATGACACCAGAAGAAGTATTGTCTTCTATCCATGAATATGTGACTTATGCGCGTTCATTATTTGATATCGTGCAATTTTCTCCAGAAGATGCTTCAAGAACTAGCAAAGACTTTCTTTTAAAAGCTGTCCAAACAGCTGTCAATGCGGGCGCTACGATTATTAATATTCCTGATACGGTTGGTTATGCCAATCCGACAGAGTACGGTGCGATGTTTGCGTATTTAATCGAAAATGTTCGTTCGAATCAACCAATCACGTATTCTTCTCATTGTCATGATGACTTGGGGATGGCGTCAGCGAATGCGTTAGCGGCAATCGAAAATGGTGCAAACCGCGTGGAAGGAACGGTGAATGGCATTGGTGAGAGAGCAGGCAATACTGCATTAGAGGAAATCGCAGTCGCCCTACACATTCGTAAAGACTTCTATCAATGCGAAACCAACATCGTATTAAATGAAACAAAACGAACCAGTGATCTAGTTGCTCGTCTTTCTGGTATCGGAGTGCCGAGAAATAAAGCGGTTATTGGTGGTAATGCCTATGCACATGAATCAGGAATTCATCAAGATGGCGTATTAAAAAATCCAGAAACCTATGAAATCATCACGCCCCAATTAGTCGGAGTAGCAACGAATTCCTTGCCACTAGGAAAGCTATCCGGGCGTCACGCATTCCAAGAAAAGTTAAAAGATCTAGGTTATGATGTGGAAGGCGAGGAATTAAAAGCCTTGTTCAAGCGTTTCAAAGCATTAGCTGATAAGAAAAAACAAGTAACCGATGAAGATTTGTTGGCACTCGTTGCTGATGAAGCTCGTCAGCAACCGGACTGTCATCTGACAGCCTTGCAAGTGCAATATGTATCAGATGGATATCAATGTGCGGTTGTAGCGATTGAGGAAAATGGCCAACAAAAGAGTGCCTCATCTGTTGGCTCAGGAAGTATTCAAGCTATCTACAATGCCATTAACCAAGTATTTGATCAAGAGCCGTATTTAACGAATTATGAAATTACCTCATTGACAGCAGGTGAAGATGCACAAGCACAAGTTCATGTGACGATTGAATGTACGGAAACCCATGAAATTGTAAGTGGTATTGGCGTTGATTTTGACGTCTTACAAGCTTCAGCCAAAGCATATGTACAAGCAAGTAGTCTACTAAAAAATAGGAGTGTTTCAAAATGACAAAGCGAATTGTTGCCCTAGCTGGCGATGGGATTGGACCAGAAATTATGGAAAGTGCATTGGCAGTCTTAAAAGCGGCTACCCAATCAACAGACTTTGACTATGAAGTTGAAAATGAATTGTTTGGTGGGTCAGCGATTGATGCGACGGGGACACCTTTGCCAAGTGAAACTTTAACTGCTTGTAAACAAGCGGATGCGATACTATTAGCAGCGATTGGCGGTCCGCGTTGGACTCAAGCCGAACAAACGCCAGAAAAAGGACTACTTGCGTTACGCAAAGCGCTGCAATTGTATGCGAATATTCGTCCGATTAAAGTCGCTGATAGCTTGATTCATCTGTCACCATTAAAACCAGAGATTGTATTGGGAACGGACTTTGTCGTTGTCAGAGAATTAACAAGTGGTATCTACTTTGGTGAACCGAGAGCGAAAGAAGTACAACAAGCCTACGATACTAATCGCTATACAGTAGAAGAAATTGAACGAATCATGCATCAAGCATTTGTGATTGCTCGTGGTCGAAAAAAACAAGTCACATCCGTCGATAAAGCGAATGTCTTAGCTACAAGTCAATTATGGCGCGAAGTCGCTGAGCAAGTAGCAAAAGAGTATCCAGATATTACGCTAGAGCATCAATATGTTGATTCGGCAGCGATGAAATTAGTAACCAATCCTACTGCTTTTGATGTGATTGTAACGGAAAATCTTTTCGGTGATATCTTAAGTGATGAAGGGTCAGTATTACCGGGGACTTTAGGAGTGCTACCGAGTGCAAGTCATAGTGTCGCGGGGGCTTCATTGTATGAACCCATCCATGGCTCGGCACCAGATATTGCGGGTAAAAATTGTGCCAATCCAGTATCTATGGTGTTATCAGTGGCGATGATGATGCGCCAGTCTTTCCAAGAAGAAGGCATAGCCAAGCGCATTGAGGATGCTTGTTACAACACGATGGAAAAAGGAATTTTGACTCCTGACCTAGGAGGAAAAGCAACAACTCAACAAATGACACAAGCAATTATTGATGAAGTAAGTAACGTAGCAACTATCGCATAGAGGTGAAAATAATGGGAAAAACACTATTTGATAAAGTATGGGAACGTCACGTCGTCACTGGAGAAGAAGGGCAAGCACAATTGTTGTATGTGGATTTGCAACTCATTCATGAAGTGACTTCACCGCAGGCATTTGAAGGCTTGCGTCAAGCCAACCGGACAGTAAGACGTCCAGATAAAACATTTGGAACTATGGATCACAATGTACCGACGAAAGATATTTTTACAATTACGGATTTGGTCTCAAAAAAGCAAATGGATACACTTCGAAAAAACTGTGAGGAATTTGGAATTACCTTATGTGATAATGGTTCATTGCGTCAAGGAATTGTGCACATGGTAGGGCCAGAAGTGGGCTTGACTCAACCGGGTAAAATTATTGTATGTGGCGATTCCCATACGGCAACGCATGGTGCATTTGGGGCTATTGCTTTTGGTATTGGTACTAGTGAAGTCGAACATGTTCTAGCGACACAAACAATTTGGCAAAAGAAACCAAAACGGATGGGTATTCATGTTTCGGGGCAGTTGCAACCAGGAGTGTATGCCAAAGACATTATTTTAGCATTGATTGCACGATACGGCGTCGACTTTGGTGTGGGGTATGCGGCTGAATTTTATGGTGACACAATTCGTAATTTGACGATGGAAGAGCGGATGACAATCTGTAATATGTCGATTGAAGGTGGCGCGAAAATGGGCATGATGGCGCCAGATGAAAAAACAGTTGAATTTATTCGCGATAAAGAATATGCACCAAAAGATTTTGAAGAAGCAGTGAAAGATTGGTCAACGCTTTATACAGATGAAGATGCCGAGTTTGATCGTGTTTTAGAATTGGATGCGTCAACACTTGAACCTTATATCACTTGGGGAACCAATCCAGAGATGGGTGTGGCCATTCACGAATCCTTCCCAGAAATCCGAGATCATAATGATGAGTTAGCGTATGAATATATGGATCTAAAACCAGGTCAAAAAGCAGCCGATATCCCGATTGAGTACGTCTTTATTGGTTCTTGTACGAATGGTCGTTTGTCTGATTTGCAAGAAGCAGCCAAAATTGTGAAAGGCAAAAAGATCAAAGAGGGAGTAACAGGTATTGTCGTTCCGGGATCGAGACCCGTACGTCACGCTGCAGAAGCGCTAGGAATTGATCAAGTCTTTAAAGATGCTGGATTTGAATGGCGTGAGCCAGGCTGTTCAATGTGCTTGGGGATGAATCCGGATAAAGTACCCGAGTTCGTCCACTGTGCTTCGACATCAAATCGCAATTTTGTCGGTCGACAAGGAAAAAATTCACGAACACATCTATGTAGTCCAGCGATGGCAGCTGCTGCCGCAATCAACGGAAAGTTTATTGATGTTAGAGAAATTCTAGGAGGAAAAACACATGGAGCCGTTTAAAGTATACAAGGGGCGTGCGGTACCCTTTATGAATGACAATATTGATACTGACCAAATTATTCCGAAAAATTATTTGAAACGAATTGAAAAAACGGGCTTTGGTGAATTTCTATTTGATGATTGGCGTTACTTACGTAATCGTCAGCCTAATCCAGAATTTGTTTTAAATGAACCGCGCTATCAAGGAGCAACAATCTTATTATCAGGTGATAACTTTGGTTCAGGATCTTCACGTGAGCATGCTGCTTGGGCATTACTAGATTACGGCTTTCGCGTGGTTATCGCAGGGAGCTTTAGTGATATCTTCTATATGAATGCGACTAAAAATGGCTTACTACCTGTTGTATTGCCACTCGCTGCCCGTACTGCAATAGCTGAACTACCAGCTGAGCAAGAAATTACGATTGATTTGCCACACCAAAAGGTAAAAGCCGGGGATCAAAGTTATTCATTTGATATCGATAGCACGTGGAAGTACAAACTGGTCAATGGCTTGGATGAAATTTCTATTACGATGCAAGAAGATGAAGCAATTTTGGCTTATGAAAAAACTATTCCAAGTTATTGGTAAAAATAAAGGATTTTTATTGACTATCTACGTAGGATTTGCTAAAGTAGTATTGTTGTAATTGTGGACTCCACAGCTACAACCGCACAGAACAAGTTTTAAGAACGAAAGTCACTTGGGATGGCGAGTCTAAGTCTAAATGAAGGAGGTGCTGTATAGCATGTACGCAATTATTAAAACTGGTGGCAAACAAGTCAAAGTTGAAGTTGGTCAAGCAATCTACGTTGAAAAATTAGACGCAGAAGCAGGACAAAAAGTTACATTTGACGAAGTGATCTTAGTAGGTGGCGAATCAACAAAAGTTGGCGCTCCAACAATCGCAGGTGCAACTGTTGAAGGTACTGTAGAAAAACATGGCAAACAAAAGAAAGTTGTTACGTTTAAATACAAACCTAAAAAACATTCTCACCGCAAACAAGGTCATCGTCAACCTTATACAAAAGTAGTAATCGAAGCAATCAACGCTTAATTACTAGAAAAGTAGGATGAATCGTCATGATTAAAGCAATCTTTCAACGAGATGAAACAGGAAATATTTCTTCTTTTGACTTATCTGGTCATGCAGATGCAGGTGAATATGGTTCAGACATTGTCTGTGCTGCAGTATCAGCGCTCGCAATCAGTGCAACGAATGGTATTGATGCACTTGCTGGTGTGACACCGACTGTAAAGACCGATGAAAGAGCTGGAGGATACTTAGCAGTTGAACTACCTCTTTATATTACGCAGGAGCAAAATAATATTTCACAAGTTTTACTTGAAAATTTATTGCTTGGGTTACAAGCGATTCAGGCTGAACATACCGAAAATATAAGCATTCAAACACTTAAAAAATAGGAGGTGCATCCCATGTTGTTGAATATGAATTTACAATTATTCGCCCACAAAAAAGGGGGCGGTTCTACTTCTAACGGCCGTGACTCTCAGTCAAAACGTCTAGGTGCAAAACGCGCTGATGGTCAAACTGTTACTGGTGGTTCTATTCTTTATCGTCAACGCGGAACTAAAATTTACCCTGGAGTAAACGTTGGAATCGGTGGCGACGATACATTATTTGCCAAAGTTGATGGCGTTGTACGTTTCGAACGTAAAGGCCGCGACAAAAAACAAGTTTCTGTCTACCCTGCAGCACAAGAAGCTTAATAACAAAGCTAGTCGTAAGCTGACACCAAAGTAACTTTGGTGTCAGCTTTTTTAATTTCAATTCGTTAGATATGTCCCGATTAGTAGTCCAAAGCTTAACCCTAAAACTGCCCCAATCAATATAAAGGAAGAACCAAGACTCTTTCCTATCGATGCCCCAATCATAATTCCAAGTAAAGCGCAAATAAATAACCGTACTAAAACAGAGTGCTTGGGTTTCGATTGTTTTTTTTTTTGAAAATGCATATCTGAGCGTGTCATATGGTGGATTCCTTTCAGGTGTTAGTTGGTATAAAGTCTAGCCAATTCTAGTTAAAAAAGCAACTGTGAATGAGTTGGTTTTTAACTATTTTTAAGTTGATTTCAATGAAAAACCATAATCTAAAATAACTATCATTTTGTGTCTAAATCATACATAAAATGATTAAATAAATATGAAAAAATAGTGAGTTTTTATTTAAAATTGAATAGAATTCGCGTCTATTAATATGTTATGATACAGATAAAGATAGAGTGTTCTCTTCTAGAAAAGGTGGGATAAAGGATGGAAAATGAACAGATCAAAAAGGCTAAAAATTCTTTTTTAACCGGAGAAAACTTCTATGCTCAGCATCTTTTAGGTGTGCATAAGTTACGCAGTTATTATGTGTTTCGAGTATGGGCCCCACATGCAATGCAAGTGTGGTTGGTCGGAACATTCAACGAGTGGTCGGAATCATTGCCTATGCAACGTGATGAGCAGACTGGTATCTGGGAAGTTCAAACGGATCTACCATCAGAAGGAGAGCTTTATAAATACAAAATCCAACAAGAAGATGGACAAAAACAATACAAAATGGATCCATTCGCGATTCGGCTCGAGCCGCGACCTGGAACTGCGGCAATCGTCTACACAATCCCCGAAAAAAAATGGAAAGATGGCCTTTATCGAGGTCGTTCCAAAAGAAGCAATTATTTTAAGCGTCCCCTAAATATTTATGAGTTACATGCGGGTTCTTGGCGATTTCATTGGGATGGCACGCCATTTACATTTAAAGATTTATCAAAAGAGTTAGTTCCATATGTCAAAACAATGGGCTATACGCATATTGAATTGATGCCAGTTATGGAACATCCGCTTGATCAGTCATGGGGATACCAATTAACTGGCTATTTTGCACTTTGCAATACGTATGGCACGCCGGAAGAATTTCAGTCTTTTGTAGAAGAATGTCATTTGGCTAATATCGGGGTAATTATTGATTGGGTTCCGGGACATTTTTGTGTTAATTCGGATGCGATTGCCTATTATGATGGCACGGCAACTTTTGAATACACAGATCGGCAACGAGCAGAAAATGTTCGTTGGGGGGCTTTAAACTTCGATTTGAGTAAACCACAAGTCCAAAGTTTCTTAATATCCAATGCGCTTTTTTGGCTAGAGTTCTATCATGTAGATGGGATACGCGTGGATGCCGTCTCAAATATGATTTATCTCGATTATGATGAGAAGCAGTGGCAACCCAATCATCTAGGCACCAATCAAAATTTAGATGGCATCTATTTCTTACAAAAATTGAATGCTGTGGTTAAATTAGCCCATTCGAATGCCATCATGATTGCCGAAGAAAGTACCTCTGCTACAAAAGTAACGGGACGGCTAGAGGACGATGCCTTAGGGTTTGATTTTAAATGGGATTTAGGTTGGATGAACGATACATTGGCATTTTTTGAAATGGATCCAATTGATCGGGGCAATAAACTAAATTTACTAACTTTTTCTTTCATGTATATGTCAGATGAGCATTATCTTTTGCCGCTCTCACACGACGAGGTAGTACATGGTAAAAAAAGTCTCATGCATAAAATGTGGGGGGATCGCTACAAGCAATTTGCGCAATTGCGCACCTTACTGATTTATCTCATGGCTCATCCTGGAAAGAAATTACTTTTCATGGGGGGAGAGTGGGGACAGTTCCTTGAGTGGAAATTCAATGAAGGACTGGAATGGCATGATTTGGCAGATCCAATGAACTATGCCATGCAACAGTATACAAAAAAACTCAATGAGGTGTATCGTTCTGAGACCGCATTGTGGGAGCTAGAAGAAACGCCCCAAGCGAGTATTGAATTTATTGATGCCGACAATCATGAACAAGTCGTATTAAGTTTTATCCGCAAAGGTAAGCGAAAAAAAGACTTTTTGATTTTTGTATTTAATTTTTCAGCAGTCGAGTATCCGACATTTGAACTACCGGTACCATTTGCTGGGACGTATGAAGAGATCTTCAATACAGAACTGGCCGAATTTGGCGGAACTTGGACACAAATACAAGAAGACTTGCAGAGTCAGCCGGTCAACAATAAAAAATATCAACATGCAATTAATTTGGTTGTTCCAGCGTTAGGGGCTGTGATTCTTAAGCCTAAAAAGATTTCATTATCTACCAAAAGATGAGGGGAGGGAAGATGGCAGTTGCCATCAAACGTATGAAAACAGAGATGCTAGCAATGATTTTAGCAGGAGGAAAAGGGAGCCGGCTAGGTAAATTGACTCAAACAATTGCCAAACCAGCAGTCCCATTTGGTGGACGCTACCGAATTATTGATTTTACGTTAAGTAATTGTGTGAACTCAGGTATCCGAAATGTCGGTGTGGTCACACAATATCAACCACTAGCTTTAAATGATCATATTGGGAATGGTTCGAGTTGGGGATTGGATGGCATTCATTCAGGTGTAACAATCTTACAGCCATACTCGAGCAATGAAGGTAGCAAATGGTTTGAAGGAACCGCACACGCAATTTATCAAAATATGGACTATATCGATCAAATGGATTCAGAATATTTATTGATCTTATCTGGTGACCATATTTATAAAATGGATTACGAAAAAATGTTGGATGCACACAAAAAAAATCATGCTGCTTTAACCGTTGCGGTAATTGAAGTACCTTTAGATGAAGCCTCTCGCTTTGGCATTATGAATACGGATGAGCATGACCGAATTGTCGAATTTGAAGAAAAACCAGCCAATCCCAAAAATAATTTGGCTTCAATGGGAATCTACATTTTCACCTTGTCGCGTTTGCGAGAAGTGCTATTAAATAGCTACAATAAAGACGATCAAATGCTCGACTTTGGGCAACACGTCATTCCGGCCTACATCGATAGTGGTGAAAATGTCTTCGCGTATCGCTTCCAAGGATACTGGAAGGATGTCGGCACGATTGAATCATTATGGCAAGCCAGCATGGAGTTTATTGAGCTAGATAACGAGCTAGATATGCGCGACAGCTCATGGAGAATTTATTCAAAGAACCCTATTTCACCACCAAATTTTTTAACACATCAAGCTTCTGTTACCGATTCTCTTGTGGTGGATGGTTGCTACGTTGCGGGCAATGTCGATCATAGTTTGTTATCAAATGATGTGAAGATCAAAGAAGGAGCCAAAATTAGCGATAGTGTTATCATGGCGGGAGCGACGATTGGTAAAAATGCGATTTTGCATCGGGTGATTGTTGGAGAAAATGCCATTATCGGTGACAATGCGGAAATTGATGGTACTGATGAAATCGCAGTTGTAGGATATGGAGAAGGGATTGGGGTGTTGATTGATGAAAGCTAATAAAGTTTCAGCCATAATGGGAAATGAGTATGATGGAAGAGGATTAGGTGAACTTACAGCACATCGCCCTTTAGCAACACTACATTTTGATTGTAAATATCGCCTAATGGACTTTAGTTTATCCAACTTAGTAAATGCCAATATTCAATCCATCTATATGGTTTTCAGTGAAGCAAAAATGCAATCGCTTTTTGATCATATTGGTGGAGGGCGAGAGTGGCACCTGAATAGTATTTTGAGCCACTATTTCATGGCATTTCAAGAAGACATCGATCGCAAAAAAGAAAACAACGAAGCGTATTTTGATGCGATGATTGACTTTTTAAAGAAATCAAAATCGACCTACACAGTCTATGTAGGCAATAAAATGTTATGTAGCCTAGATTTTCGTTCGGTAATCAAAGTTCATGAAGCCCAACAAGCGGAATGCACGATTGTATTTAAGCGTGTGTCGTCTAAGTTGATTTATGAAACAGATCATGTGTTGTCATTTAACGAAGAAGGAGCTTATATGGGTAACCAACTCTTCTCTGATACAATCGCTGATCAAGGATTATTCAATTTAGGAATGAATATCTTTGTTGTGAAAACGGAGTGGTTGATTGAGTTGCTAGAAAAAGCGCAACAACTCAGAGAAACGACTAGTCTAGAAAAACTTCTTTGGGAAACTGCCAATGAAACAACCGAAACAACTGTGGGGACGTATGAGTATACTGGCTATCTAAGCAATATCCATACAACGAAAAGTTTTTATGATGCGAATATGGATATGCTGGATCCTAGAAAATTCAATGCATTACTTTACTCGAGTCAACACATCATTACCAAAGCTAAAAATGAAGTACCTACCTATTTCTCGAAAGAATCAGATGTGCATTCGAGTCAATTTGCCACCGGTAGTACGATTCGAGGTACGGTTCATAAAAGTTTGGTTTCGCGCCGCTCAACTGTTGATTCCGGTGCTATAGTTGAAGGAGCAATTGTCATGGCGAATGGACATGTCAGTAAAGATGCTGAAGTCCGGTATGCTATACTAGATAAAAATGTCACGGTTCAAGAAGGCGTGCGGATTGTGGGGACACCTGCTCAACCAATCGTCATAAAGAAAGGAACTATCGTGACAGAAGACAAATTAGTGGGTGATGTGGAATGAAAATTGGATTTGCCTCGGCAGAATGCGCGCCGTTTTTTAAAACGGGTGGACTAGGAGACGTTGCGGGTTCATTGCCAAAATATATTCAAAAAGCTGGTCATCAAGTTGTTGTCTTTTTGCCATATATGGCTTCAATACCAGAACAATACAAACAGCAAGTACAAGATGTCACTTCATTTACGGTATCCGTTGGTTGGAGAAAGCAATATTGTGGGATTAAAACCTTAGAATTTGAAGGTGTACGCTATTACTTCATTGATAATGAATACTACTTTAATCGTCCAAATGTCTATGGTTACTTTGATGATGGAGAACGATTTGCGTTCTTCCAACAAGCCATCATCGAATCCTTGGAGAAAATTAACTTTATTCCAGATTTGATGCATGTCAATGATTATCATACAGCCTTTATTCCCTATTTGTTAAAGACCAAATATCAATGGATTCAAGCATACCAATCAATTAAAACTCTTTTAACAATCCATAATATTGAATTTCAAGGTAACTACGATCAAGAGACACTGGGTGAATTATTTTCGATGGGATTGGAAGATTTTGACAATGGCAAAATCGAACAAAATGGGCAAGTGAATTGGTTGAAGTCGGCGATTGTTTTTGCTGACTGGGTCAATACTGTATCACCAAGCTATGCCAATGAAATCCAGACAGAAGCCTTTGGTAAAGGGCTAGATGGCATTTTGCGGCAAGAATCCAGCAAGGTGAGTGGCATCCTAAATGGCATTGATTATGACTCGCTTAATCCGGCGACTGATTCGCATCTATACGCGGCATTTGACGCATCGGATATAAGTGGTAAAGTAGAGAACAAAACACAGTTGCAAAAGCAGCTTGGCTTACCGATTTCTGCTGATATTCCACTCATTGGGATTGTCAGCCGCTTGACGTATCAAAAAGGATTTCATTTAGTATTGGAGCGTTTAGCGGAGATTTTACAAAATCAAGTGCAAATCATCGTACTCGGCACAGGTGATCCAGATTTTGAACAAGGGTTCCGCTATTTTGAAGCAGAATTTCCAGATAAGATTCGCTCTTGTATCATGTTTGATATTGATTTGGCCCAAAAAATCTATGCAGGAGCGGATATTTTCTTAATGCCATCTGCATTTGAACCTTGTGGCTTATCACAAATGATGGCGATGCGTTATGGTACCTTGCCTGTTGTACACGAAATAGGTGGATTGAAAGACACGATTTTTCCATTTAATCCTGTCACACATGAAGGGGATGGCTTTGGTTTTTCAGCATTTGATTCCTACCATATGAATGAAAGCTTGAATCTAGCACTTCATATTTTTAAAGCCGTACCAGAAGTTTGGCAAACATTAGTCACTCGAGCAATGACAAAAGATTTTAGTTGGGAAACGGCATCCAAACATTATGTGGATTTATATGAAAAACTATAACGACAATCGTTTTACAAATTGAAAGTGAGTAAAGCTGGCCTCAAGGGGAATCCATTGTGACCAGCTTTGCTCATATTTTAAAATCAAAAGATGGGTGTGACAACGATGAATAAAACGGCTTTTAAAAAGAAATTTTTGGATTTGTTAACGGAAAAATTTGCGATTTCCGTTGAGGATGCCTCACTTTTTGAAATCTACACGACACTTGGCACGCTCATTCGCTCTAGTTACGCAAAAGATTGGCGCCATACATGGAGTAACTACGATCATGAGCAACAAAAACAGGTTTATTATTTTTCGATTGAATTTTTACCTGGAAGAATGATGAAAAGTAATTTATTAAATATGGGGTGGCTGGACACGGTTCAAGCTGCTCTTGCTGATTTAGGGATTCAATTAGACGATGTCGTAGCGCAAGAACCAGACATGGCGCTAGGAAATGGTGGTTTAGGAAGATTAGCATCATGTTTTATGGACTCGATTGCTTCTGAAGGACTGCCGGGTAATGGCAATGGCATCCGCTACAAATATGGTTTATTTAAACAAAAATTTATCGATGGATACCAAGTGGAACTACCAAATGAATGGCTAGCACGAGGGAATTTATGGGAAGTTCGTCGTGAAAGTAAGTCGGTGGATGTCTATTTTAATGGCTATGTCCGCCTAAATAAGCTTGATGATGGCACCATCGTTCCCGTTCATGAGGATCCAACGATTGTTCGTGCGGTTCCTTATGATACGGGAATGGTTGGTTTCCGTAATGGAACAGTCAATACGTTAAGGCTGTGGGATGCTGAGATTCCACTTTCGGAAGAGAGCCTTTATCGTAGTATCGAGCAACGAAGAGCTATCCAAGATTTGACTTCTGTCTTATATCCAGATGATTCCAACGAAGAAGGTCGTCGTTTACGCTTGATGCAAGAATATTTCTTTGTTTCTGCAGGTGTACAAAGTATTTTACGCCATTTCAAAACGAAGCAGCAAAAAATGCAAAATTTGGATGAATTTGTTGCAATTCATATTAATGATACGCACCCTGCCATGTGTGTGGCAGAGTTCATGCGTCTGTTATTAGATGAGGAAAAAATGAGCTGGGAGCGTGCGTGGAATTTAACTGTCAAAGTAATGAGTTACACGAACCATACGATTATGTCAGAAGCTCTAGAAAAGTGGTCTGTGGAAATGTTGCAATCCATGCAACCTCGTATTTATCAAATAATCGAAGAAATTGATCGTCGTTTCGTAGAAGAAATGACGGGTGTTGTTGATTGGGAATTGATTCAGCGGACCAGAATTATTTCTGACGGTTTGGTTCACATGGCACATTTGGCAATTATCGGAAGTCATAGTACAAACGGTGTTGCCAAGTTGCATTCTGATTTATTAAAAACTGTCGTGTTGCATGACTTTTACCGACTTTATCCAGATCGCTTTAACAATAAAACAAACGGCATTGCAGAGCGTCGTTGGTTACAACTAGCTAATCCCTCTCTCTCAACTGTCCTTGATAAAACAATTGGTCAAACATGGCGCTATGAGGCCAATGACTTGCATCTCTTAATGAATTATAGTGAGGATAAAGCTGTGCATAAGCAACTGCAACAAGCAAAGCAAGCCAATAAAGAACGGTTGGCAGCCTTTATCTTGCAAGAGACAGGGGTTAGAATCAATGAACATGCTATTTTTGATGTTCAAATCAAACGATTGCATGCCTACAAGCGGCAATTATTAAACTTACTTCATATTCTCACTCTTTATTTTGAAATCAAAGAAGAAGGGTTTACAGATATTCAGCCGCGCGTCTTTATCTTTGGTGCGAAGGCGGCTCCTAGTTACCATTATGCGAAATCGATTATTAAGGTCATTAATGAAGTAGGGAAAATGATTCAAGAAGATCCGGAAGTATCTGATAAATTAAGCATTGTCTTTTTAGAAGATTACAGTGTGAGTTTGGCGGAAGTCATTATACCCGCGGCCGATGTAAGTGAGCAAATTTCATTAGCATCTAAGGAAGCATCGGGTACGAGCAATATGAAATTAATGTTAAATGGCGCGATTACGATAGCTACTCTTGATGGGGCGAATATCGAAATTAGAGATGCAGTAGGAGACGAAAATATTGTTATTTTTGGTCTGACTGAATCACAGGTCTATGACTATTATGAGCAAGCAAACTACCATGCGTATAGTTACTACGAAGCCTTACCTAAACTAAAACGAGTCGTGGATTCTTTTGTGGATGGCACGATTGCCAATATTTACCAAGAAGGGAAAGAAATTTTTGATTCTCTTTTGACATACAACGATGAATTTTTTGTATTGCGAGATTACGAAGCCTATGTTAACGCGCAAAAAGAAATAGAAAAAGCCTACCAGAACCAAGAACGTTGGTTAAAAATGAGTTTAATCAATGTCGCCAATGCTGGTCGCTTTTCAGCTGACTATACGGTGATGAAGTATGCAGAAGATATTTGGCAAATCGAAGCGAAGCCAAAGAGTCGCAAAGCAAAGGATGAGAAGTATGTCCCATATACGCTTTAATCCTTGGGGGGATTATTACAAACAGCCATTTGGTGCGATTGCTACCCATCATGAAGTGACTATCCGAATTTATGTGGCCTCTAGTGTTGAGCCATATGTATATTGTCGTTATCGCAAAGAAGGTTCGGAAATCTTGCAACTTCCCATGGCAAAAATTGACACTCATTGGTATGAGTGCCGCTTCTCATTAACGGAGAAAGGGTTGTATTTTTACTCATTTATGATTCAAGAATCATTTGATCAATCGCTTACGACCGTTTATTATGGTGAAGAGGACAATTCCGATGGTATCGGCAAGTCTGTCGATCAATTGCATCAGCTAAAAGAATTTCAGTTGACTTGCTATGACGAAGAGGAGTATGTTCCTTGGTATGTAGATGGCGTGGCTTATCAAATTTTTCCAGACCGCTTTCACAGTCATCTCGCGAATCATCAATTGCTAGTTGATCGAAAGAAGACCTTTATTTACGGCAATCAATCAGACAGTCCGATGTATATTAAAAATCAAGCGGGAGATGTCGTTCGGTGGGATTTTTTCGGGGGAACATTAAAAGGAATCGAAGAAAAAATTCCCTACTTGCTAGACTTAGGTGTCACGATTGTCTATTTAAATCCTATTTTTTTGGCTGATAGCAATCATCGCTACGACACAAACGACTATTTTGAAATTGATTCATTGCTTGGCACGAAGGAAGATTTCGTGTCGCTTATCCAAGCACTACATCAAAATAATATCCGAGTGATTTTGGACGGGGTGTTTAGTCATGTGGGGAAAAATAGTAGATATTTCAATCAAGATGGACGCTATGGGAATAATGTAGGTGCTAGTCGTACTCAAGCGAGTGAGTACTATCCATGGTTTACCTTCACTGATTATCCTTCCGATTATCAATCTTGGTGGGGGATTAAAGATTTGCCTGAAGTCAATAAAGAGTGTCAGTCTTTTCAAGAAATGATTTATGCTGGCGAAACTAATGTGATTGACTATTGGACGTCGATGGGAGTTGATGGATGGCGCTTAGACGTGGCAGATGAGCTACCGGACGTGTTCATTGAAGGCATCCGAGCCACATTGGCTAAGTACGAACACAAAATTTTGATTGGGGAAGTCTGGGAAGATGCCTCAAATAAGATCTCGTATGGAAATCGTAGAAACTATGTCTTTGGCGATAATCTGCAAGGCGTTATGAATTATCCGTTTCGTGAAGCAGTATTAGATTTATTGTTGCATCGCTCTTCAGTCGATCAGATATGCCTAAAACTAACTCGTCTGCTTGAAAATTATCCGCTTCAGTTTGTTTTGCAGTCGTTAACAAATGTCGGAACACATGATACCAAGCGTATCTATTCTGAGCTTTACGAAAATGAACACAAATTTTTATTAGCGTTAAGCTTATTATTTGTCCTTCCAGGTGTTCCTTGTTTGTATTATGGCGATGAGAGGCAGATGAAAGGTGAGGCAGATCCGGACAATCGAGCATTCTTTCCTTGGCATAATGAAAACCAACGAGTTGTGCAATTTTGTCAACGGTGGATCAATTATAGAAAGGCACATCGTTCGTTACAAAGGGGCGATACCAATTTTTTCTATCAAGGAGAACTATTTGGTTGCTTGCGTATTTATGAAGATGAATGGACGGTCTTATTCGTGAATCCATCTGAGAGAGAGCAAACTATTGATTTTCATGGCATTCACTGGTTAAGAAGTGTGGATGTGACGAATCAATTTATTGAACGTGTAACCAAGCAACTACCAGAAAAAATAGCAGGCAGCGATTTTTGGTTAGCAACCTTTAAAGATGAACAAAAAATAGGTGGTCAGATCAATGGGTAGAAATCAACAAAGAAAGAAACTGACAAAAAAAGAAAAAACTAGAAAAAATTACCCTAGCAACGATTCTTTTGGTCGTTGTTATTGGGATTATGTGGGTCGCAAGGATGGGGCGGACAACGGAAAAAGCCACGTCCCAATCTACTATAAGTAGCACAACAACTTCGCAAACCGAGACAGCTGAGCAAAAATTTTTAAAAAATGTTGATTTACAGTCGTGGGAGATACTGTTAGTCGGTCCAGATCATAAGCTAACGACAAGCATTGATGAAGCTACGACATTAGCAACAGTTGGCGCATTTCAAATGAACAAAAATATTGTGCCAGCTTTTGAAGAGTTAGAGGCAGCGGCCCAAGCGGCAGGCTATCCTTTAGTGATCGTTTCGGCGTATCGTTCAGTCGCCTATCAAGAAAAGATATTAAATGCTGCGATTCAACAAAAAATGGCGAGTGGGATGACGTATGACGAAGCGCTTGCCGATGCCAAACAAACAATGACCGAACCTGGGTACAGTGAACATCACACCGGCCTGGCTTTAGATGTAGTGGATCAAAGTTGGTACACGAACTATTCACCAGAGTTATTGCATTCGAATTTTGGACAAACTGACGGTGGCAAGTGGTTAGCGGCAAACGTAGCGCAGTATGGTTTTATCATTCGTTATCCTGAAGGGAAAATGGCAATTACTAAAATTGATTATGAACCGTGGCATATTCGTTATGTCGGTAAAGAGAATGCCGAGTACATGGTTAAAAACAATCTCACGTTAGAAGAGTTTGTTGAACAGGTTTCAAAAGTACAGCAAAAATAAAAAACAACTAGTAGTTGACACTCAATTAATTCTGGAGATCGGCTACTAGTTGTTTTTCTATCTCATGATCTATTTGGTATACTAAAGAAAAAGGTGGGGAGTATATGGATCAAAAAATTGAAACAGATCGTTTACTTTTACGGAAATTTGAGCAATCAGATGCCAAAGAGATGTTTGATCACTGGGCAAGCGATGAGGAAGCGACAAAGTATCTCACTTGGCCACCACATCGGTCTATAGAGACGGTCGAGGAACATTTGCGACTGATGATTGCTGAAAACCAGATAGATGGGTTATTTCATTGGGCGATTGTTGAGAAACAGTCCCAAAAGATGATTGGTCGCCTGGATGTCATTGCGTGCGATGAGCAGGTAAAAGTCAAAGAAATTGGCTATGTTTTAGGGAAGAACTGGTGGCACCATGGCTATATGACAGAAGCGTTGACCGCGGGTATCTCCTTTTTATTTGATTCTACGGATACCAATCGTGTGGAGGCCACTCATGACGAAGAAAATCAATTTTCGGGTATGGTGATGGCTAAAGCGGGTATGAAGTTTGAAGGAGTTCACCCCCAACGGAGTAAAAACAACCAAGGCATTGTCAATCAAGTGATGTATGGTGTCACGAAGGAACAATATTTGATTAAAAAAAATTCAAGCAAGACCATTTACCCCGTTGAACAACCAAACAAAGAGGTAATGGAGCTGTTATTATTGACCGATCCTGATCCTTTGCAGATTGCCAATTATGGTGAGGTAAGCTATTTTGTCTTAGCGGTAGCCGATGAGCTTGTAGGCGCGATTGTTTTGGGAAATCAGCAGCCCGATTCAGTAGAAATAGTAAATCTTGTTATCAAGCCTTCTTATGAAAATCAAGGATATGGATCTTTTTTACTCTCCTTTGCTGAACAATTTGCTAGACAACAAGCAAAACAGAGTATCGTGATAAAAACGAGTACGACTAGTTTGAAACAATTATACTTGTATCAAAAGCTAGGGTTTCGTTGCATTGAAATTGTACCGAGTTATTTCTTAAGGCACTACGAACAGCCAATTTTTGAAAATCAGTTGCCAGTCAAGGATCAAATCATTTTAAAAAAGCTCTTGATTAACTAATGAGGGAGGAAAAACTTATGAAAAAGAAAGCAATGGTTATTATCAATCCTAGCTCAGGTGGAGAACAAGCGGGTGAGTACCGTAAGCAGATTGAAGCAAAATTAAAGACGATGTTTGAAGAGGTCGAGGTAAAAGAAACAGAAAAAGAAGGCGATGCAAAAGAATTTGCTAGCTTAGCAGCAGATCAAGCGTATGACGCAGTGTTTGCGATGGGTGGCGATGGAACGGTCAACGAAGTCATTAATGGGTTGGCAGAAAAAGAACACCGCCCTCTTTTCGGGTTCGTACCATTAGGGACTGTGAATGATTTAGGACGAGCGCTAAACTTTTCAATGGATGCAAAAGAAGCCATCGAACAATTGTCATTGGATCGTTTAAAAAAATTGGACATTGGTAAAGTGAACGATGCCTATTTTATGAACGTGATTGCGGTTGGAACAATTCCAGAGGCTATCAATGATGTTGATTCAGAAGATAAAACGAAGATGGGAAAATTGGCTTATTTCGTTTCAGGTGTGAAGTATTTGTTGCAAAGCGATCGCTATGAATTTGATTTAGTGTTAGATGATGAAGCAGAGCAAGTCAAAAGCAGCTTGCTATTAATTGGATTGACGAATTCAATCGGTGGCTTTGAAACATTATTGCCAAAAGCAGACGTCGATGATGGCAACTTGCACCTGATGTATTTGAATGATCAATCCTTTTTGGATATGGTGAAAAGTGTACCTGAGCTAATCAAAGGCGTCGAAATTTCTTCTGAAAATGTGACGTACAAAACATTTAAAAAAGGAGAAATTGCCTTGCTTTCAGATGGAGAATTGGAAACCAATATCGACGGCGATCCAGGTGAGAATTTACCAATTAAAGTAGAAGTATTAGAAAATCATTTGACTGTATTTTATGGAGAAGAGAAGTGAAGAATGAATGGCAGATAAGCAATGGATTGTAAGAAGTGCTGAACTGACAGATGTGGCGGAGTTACTTCGAATCTATACACCTTATGTGGAGAAGACCGCAATCACATTTGAATACGATGTGCCGTCTATAGACGAATTTACCCAACGCGTCAAAACGATTCAGCAGAGATATCCTTATTTGGTTTGCGAATCAAGTGAAGGTGAGATAGTAGGTTATGCCTATGCGAGTACCTATAAAGGTCGGACAGCGTATGATTGGACTGTGGAGACAAGTATTTATATGGATCAATCATTGAAAGGTCGAGGTGGGGGTAGTGTATTGTATCATGCACTTGAAGAACAGCTCAAAAAGCAAAATGTCTATGTTTTGCTTGCTTGTATCACTGCTGGTAATGCCGAAAGTGTCGGTTTTCATGGAAAATTCGCCTATCGTGAAGTCGCATATTTTCCTAATTTAGGGTATAAAAATGGTGAATGGTTAGATGTATTATGGATGCAAAAAGAATTGCAACCCATACAGGGAAGTCCAAATCCATTTATACCAAATGAATTTGTTGGAGGGTAGGAAATGAGTTTGTTATATGTGGCATGTGGCATAGTCGCCGGCTTTTTAGGAGCATTATTGGGACTAGGGGGAGGCATTATTATTACCCCTATGCTGACGTTAGCTTTTGGCTTAGATATCAAATATGCAATTGGTGCAAGTGTCATTTCGGTTATTGCTACAAGTTCAGGTGCTAGTATTGCGTATCTTAAAGATGATTTATTGAATCTTAGAGTAGCTATGTTTTTAGAAATCGCGACGACTATCGGAGCCATTGTCGGCGCGTTATTGACAGGCATCTTTGCCCCACAGATTTTATATGTCTTTTTTGGGGCATTGTTGCTATTTTCAGCGTACAATATGGCGAAGAAAATTCTCTTTATAAAAAAAGACCATCTCTATCAAGGTCCAGTGAGTAAAACAGTCGCTCGGTTAAACTTAAATGGACGTTATTACGACAAACAGGAGCAGCGAGAAATCTCTTATGAGCTGACTCATTTGACTGGCGGGTTTTCTATGATGTTTGGTGCCGGGATTGCTAGTGGGTTATTAGGTATTGGTAGTGGTGCCTTTAAAGTGCTAGCCATGGATACGATTATGAAAATGCCCTTAAAGCCCTCAAGTGCGACAAGTAATCTAATGATGGGGGTAACAGCTGCAGCAAGTGCGACGATTTACTTGTTTAATGGATCAATTCAGCCGTTAATTGCTGGGCCAATTGCCATTGGGGTGTTAGTAGGAGCTAGTGTTGGGACAAGAGTTATGCCTAGACTTAAAGCCCGGACACTACGAATGTTGTTTGTGCCAGTCTTATTGTATTTGGGTGTCCAAATGGTTGTGAAAGGAATGGGGTGGCTTAATTGAGTTCAGAAGAGGCAGAGTTAGCGCGAGTTGAAGCACTCATTGGGAAGATACTGGCCATTGGTACATATGGTTCAGCTTGTGTCCTTATTTTTGGTTTTGTCTTATCACTTCTTTTCCCAAATCAACCAGACATACAAGCTAAACAATTATTGTCGTTTTCTTTTTATTTAAATCAGTTGCTTGGTTTGCAAGCACAAGCAATTATTTATACCGGCTTGTTTTTATTGATTCTGACACCAGTCCTACGTGTCATTGTATCTATCTGGTCATTCGCCAAAGAAAAAGATTGGCTCTATGTGGGCATAACGGTCGTTGTTTTAATTGTGTTACTTAGTAGTTTTGTTTATGGTATGTATGAATAGCTAGTCAGCGCGGTGAGAAAGAGGAGCGTGAGAAAAATTGTCAAATCGTATGGAATCAATCTATCAAATTATGGTTGCTGACAGAGAAAACAAAAAAGGTGGAATCGGTTGGACAACGAAAGAATTGGCAGAAAAACTGGCTATGCAGCGTTCCAATGTCAGTAAGGATTTAAATGAATTAGTTCGGCAAGGAAAGTTAAAAAAATCGGATGGCCGTCCTGTAACGTATCACTTACTAGATTCACAGCATATTTCTTCTGACGCTCAAGTCGGTCGCCTTTTTCAGCAAGAAAAATACGTAAAAAGTTACAAAGAAGATCCTCCCAAAAAACCAACAAACCATTTGCTTCATTCTAAGCAAGATGTGTTTGCCAGTGTGATAGGGATTAATGGTTCTATGAAAAATGCCGGTGAACAAGCAAAAGCGGCCATTTTGTATCCACCTAAAGGCTTAAATTGTCTGATAACTGGTCCGACTGGTTCAGGTAAGACTTTTTTTGCTCACGCGATGTTTCAGTTTGCCCGTCAAAATGAAGTCATCGGCGCAACGAAAGAATTAACTGTTTTTAATTGTGCAGACTATGCTCATAATCCGGAATTATTGATGAGTCATTTGTTTGGCTATGCTAAGGGTGCCTTTACTGGGGCGGATCATGATAAGCCAGGGATTATCGAAGAAGCAGATCAAAGTATGCTCTTTTTAGATGAAATCCATCGCTTGCCCCCAGAAGGACAAGAAATGATTTTTTATTTTATGGATCATGGCAAATATAGTCGTCTCGGAGAAAGTGGCAAAAATCGTCAGGCGAATGTGCGAATTATTGGCGCAACGACAGAAAATCCAACTTCAGCACTGTTGGGGACATTTTTGCGAAGGATTCCGATCACAATTCAGCTTCCATCATTTGAAGAGCGACCCGACGCAGAAAAGATTGATTTAGTCCAAGTAATGGTCGCGCAAGAAGCCAACCGAATTGAACGAACCATTTCGTTAACTGAAGATGTCGTCAAAGCATTGATTGGTGGCGTTACCTTTGGCAATATCGGTCAACTAAAATCAAATGTCCAACTGGTTTGCGCTCGAGGATTTTTAAATCACATGTATCATGATCAAATTGATATCACACTTGAGGATATACCAGAAGGGGTGCGCAGTGGACTAGTTCAAATTGCCAACAAACGTCAGACCCAAGTGTCACTTGCTAAACTACTTAATCCTAAGATGGTGGTACATCCGGGTGATTCTAAAAGCAGTATTCAGACGGATTCGTATGAATTACCTTATAATTTGTACGATATTATCGGGGATAAAGCTGCGTTATTAAAAGCGGAGGGTGTCGACCAAGAGGCGATTCACCATTTTATTTCGACCGACATTAATATTCATTTGAAGTCGTTTTACAAAAATCATGGTTTTTCCTTTCAATCAGAGAATAAGTTAAGTGAATTTGTCGATGCAAAAGTAATTGATGTAACCAATAAGATTTATACAATGGTGGTTGAAAAAATTGGCGACGTTTTCCAACAGAACTTTTTATATGCAATGAGTCTCCATATTAGTTCATTTATGAAAAAAATACAGTTGGGTGACTTAAGATATTCCAACGACAATATTCGTGAAATGGTGGCTACTTATCCGGAAGAATTGGCCATGGCGCGAGAAATTCGCCTCTATTTATCTGAATACTTCCGGTTGGATATTCCGCAAGTAGAGGAGGACTATTTGGCGGTACTCTTAATTTCATTAAAGAATGCTACGATACATGGCCAAATAGGGGTCGTAGTTGCTGCGCATGGGGACAGTACGGCGACAAGCATGGTCGAGGTCGTCAAAAAATTATTAGAGGTAGACCACATTGCCGCCGTAGATATGCCGCTAGACATGTCGCCCAAAATAGCGTATGAAAAAGTTGTTCAAGCCGTGCAAAAGGTGAACCAGCGCAGTGGGGTCTTATTATTAGTCGATATGGGTTCGCTTGCGACATTCCAAGACCGTATCCAACGAGAAACAGGTATCACCATTCGGTCGCTTGATATGGTCACTACACCAAGTGTATTAGAGGCAGCCAGAAAAGCTTCAGTCCCTGGAAATGATTTGGAAAATATCTACGAATCGTTAAAAGAGTTCAGAGGCTACGGTCAATTAGGAGAAAAAAGTGTTGTGGTACCGAAAGAAATAAAAGTTAAAGCTATTTTAGCAATCTGTGCCTCTGGTGAAGGGACGGCTAAGCAAGTAAAAGAAATTATTGTAGAGGCTTTAAACCAGCACTATATTCACGATGTCGTCGTAGAAACACTGTCGATTGTTAATCTAACGAATGAATTGCCAAAGCTCTTAAAAGAATATGATGTCGTGGCGTCTACTGGCGTTGTGAATCCGAATATCGGGACACCATTTATTTCATTAGAGCATTTTATCAATTCCGACATCGATGAACTAATAGAATATCTTTTCTTTGAACAAGAAGAAGATGCGATTCAGCAAGATTTTTCCTATGAAACTACTAATGAGTCTGTACGAAAACAAGCATGTAAACAATTTATTTCTGAAACCGTCACCTTTTTTAATCCTGATAAGGTGATTGATGCATTATGGAAGATGTCTGCGGAGATGATCAAACAATTTTCTTTGCCAGATACAGATTATTCATTTCAAACAAACGTCTCAATCCATTGCAGTAGTATGTTGGAACGTATTTTGCTTAGACAGCCACTAAATGTCAGTGAGAGTGAAAAAGCTGAAGCGATGGCTTGGGAGGGATATCCAGCACTTCACGAATTTATGCAGCAACTAGGGGCTTTATTTCAATTGACCATTCCGATTGCTGAAGAATATTATTTAAGTGAAATGATACGTTACCGTCGAGAAGATAGGGGTAGTGTATAAGTTAGAGGGGGTTATACACTAAGCAATACACTAAAATTAGTGTATTGCTTTTTTATTTCTTTAAAAAAAAAGCGTCATATCGCTCTTCTTTAGTGTATGAAAAGTTGGCATAGAAATTGCTTATGATAAAGGTGAAAGGAGTGTGGCGACATTCGTCAGAAAAACGAAATGGAGGGAACAAGTCATGACGATCCGTTTGGCACGCATCGACGACCGGTTGATTCATGGTCAGGTGGCAACAGCTTGGACGAAAGCAACTGGAATCGAGCGAATCATTGTAGTCGGTGATGAAGTAGCAAGAGATCCATTTCGAAAAGTATTGCTTAATGAAGCAGCACCGCCGGGTATCCGGACGAATGTTGTTTCGATTGAACAGCTCTTAAGGGTTTGTACGCATTATTTATTCATGCAACAACAGATTATGCTCTTATTTACGAATCCGCAAGATGTCGTTCGTTTGGTACAAGGAGGGATGTTTATTCATTCTGTGAACATTGGTGGGATGCGATTTCAAGCAGGCAAGCACATGGTGACAAACTTTGTGTCAATTGATGAAAAAGACAGACAGGCCTTTTATTATTTAAACCATCGAGGAATTGAATTGGAATTGCGTAAAGTACCAGCAGATCGCAAAGTGAACTTGATGGACTTGTTAGAGAAAGAAAAGAATGTTGCAAACAAAAATGTATAGGAGGGAAAAGAATGGTAGGAATTATCTTAGCTAGCCATGGCGAATTTGCCAAAGGAATACTACAATCAGCAACGATGATTTTTGGCGAACAAAAAGATGTTACCGCAGTTACGTTAATGCCTAGTGAAGGTCCTGATGACGTAAAAGCAAAAATGACTCAAGCTGTTGCGGGTTTTGAAAACCAAGATGAAGTCTTATTCTTAGTTGATTTATGGGGTGGGACCCCTTTTAATCAAGCGAATAGTTTGTATGAAGAACACAAAGATCAGTGGGCAATTGTTGCAGGTATGAATTTACCAATGGTTATTGAAGCATTTGCTTGTCGATTAAGTGAAACTTCCGCAAGAAAAATCGCCGCTCAAATACTTTCACCAGCGAAAGAAGGGGTAAAGGTTCGTCCGGATTCATTGGCACCAACAACGACAGCTGCCGTTCAACAAGTATCATCAGCCGGTGCACCAGGTACATTCAAGTATGTCTTAGCGCGTGTCGATTCACGACTTTTACATGGACAAGTTGCTACTGCATGGACGAAAGAAACACAACCAACAAGAATTATTGTCGTGTCCGATAATGTAGCAAAAGATGAATTACGGAAAAAATTAATTCAACAAGCAGCTCCTCCTGGTGTGAAAGCACACGTTGTACCAGTAGAGAAGATGATTGAATTAGCAAAAGATGATAAACATTTTGGTGGTCAAAAAGCAATGTTATTATTTGAAAACCCTCAAGATGCTTTGCGAGCAGTCGAAGGTGGCGTTCCATTGAAGACAATTAATGTTGGTTCGATGGCACATTCAATCGGAAAAGTTCAACCGAATAAAGTATTAGCTTTTGATCAAAATGATATTGATACATTTAAAAAGCTGAAATCAGCTGGTATAACGTTTGATGTTAGAAAAGTGCCGAATGATTCAAAAGGTGATATGGATGATATCTTGCGTAAAGCACAGGAAGAATTAAACCGACAAAAATAGGGGAATCTTAAAGAAATGGAGGAACAACAATTATGGAATTAAATTTTATTCAGATTATATTAGTCATTGTTGTAGCATTTCTGGCAGGGATGGAAGGAGTCCTCGATGAATTTCATTTCCATCAACCAGTTATTGCTTGTACACTGATTGGATTAGTAACAGGTAATTTATTGCCATGTCTAATCTTAGGTGGAACATTACAAATGATTGCACTAGGTTGGTCAAATATTGGTGCTGCTGTAGCACCTGATGCCGCTTTAGCAGCAGTCGCTTCAGCTATTATTCTTATTTTAGGTGGACAAGGTGAGTCTGGTGTGTCTTCAGCCATCGCGATTGCCGTACCACTAGCTGTCGCTGGATTATTGTTAACTATCATCGTGAGAACAATTACGACAGCCTTTGTTCATTTTATGGATGCAGCGGCCAATGAAGGAAGCATTGCTAAAATTGAATTTTGGCAAATTGCAGCCATTTGTTTGCAAGGTATTCGGATCGCTATTCCCGCTGCATTAATCTTAGCAGTTGGTGAAGGTCCTGTGAAAGCCATGTTAGAAGCAATGCCTACTTGGTTAACAAGTGGTCTAGCAATTGGTGGGGGGATGGTTGTAGCGGTTGGTTATGCGATGGTTATCAATATGATGGCAACCCGTGAAGTTTGGCCATTCTTTGCCATTGGTTTTGTTTTAGCAACCGTTTCACAAATTACTTTAATTGGACTAGGAGCAATTGGTGTATCATTGGCACTTATTTACTTGGCACTATCGAAACAAGGTGGATCTGGATCAAATGGTGGTAATACAGGTGATCCTCTAGGCGATATTATTGATAACTATTAAAGAAGGAGGCGACACAAGTTATGGAAAATAAAATTCAATTAACGAAAAAAGATCGTATCTCTACTTGGTGGCGTTCTACATTCCTTCAAGGATCATGGAATTATGAACGGATGCAAAATGGTGGCTGGGCATATACAATGATTCCGGCTATCAAGAGATTGTACCCAAATAAGGAAGATAGAATTGCGGCATTGAAGCGTCACTTAGAATTCTTTAATACCCATCCTTATGTAGCATCACCAATTATTGGGGTGACTTTGGCTCTTGAAGAAGAACGTGCAAATGGTGCTCCAGTCGACGATGTTACGATTCAAGGGGTAAAAGTTGGGATGATGGGACCTTTAGCAGGGGTTGGTGATCCGGTATTTTGGTTCACAGTGAAACCAATCCTAGGCGCTTTGGCAGCATCTTTGGCTATGGGTGGTAGTATCATTGGTCCGATTATTTACTTTGTCGCATGGAATGCGATTCGGATGGCCTTCATGTGGTATACACAAGAGTTTGGTTACAAAGCTGGATCAAAAATCACGGAAGATTTATCAGGCGGTATTTTACAAGATATTACAAAAGGTGCGTCGATTTTAGGGATGTTTATCCTAGGTGCCCTAGTAAATCGCTGGGTTTCTGTTTCGTTCAAACCAACCGTATCTTCCGTTAAATTAGACACAGGTGCATATATTGATTGGGACAAATTGCCTTCGGGTGCCGCTGGTATCAAATCGGCATTAGAGCAACAAAGTGCAGGCTTATCTTTATCTGATACAAAAGTAACAACTTTGCAAAACAACTTAGATAGTTTAATACCAGGTCTTGCTGCTTTATTAATTACCCTTGCTTGTATGTGGTTATTAAAGAAAAAAGTTTCACCAATCTTGATTATTTTAGGCTTATTTGTTATCGGTATTGTCGCTCACTTGATTGGGTTAATGTAAGAACTAGACTAGGGCGATGCCATGCGCTAAGTGGCATTGCTCTGTTTTTTTTGTTATACTGAATCAAACTAGGAGGATGGCAATGGTTCAATCACTGAATGCGAAAGTGGATTTAGTAAAAGATGGAACGTCATTTACAGGATTAAATGAATATGGCAAGATCATGATTGGCGACAAAGCATTTGAATTTTATAGTGATCGCGATGCAAAGAAATTTATTCAAATTCCATGGGAAGAGGTGGATTGTGTCGTGGCCTCAGTGCTATTTAAAGGGAAATGGATTCCGCGCTTTGCACTAAAAACGAAAAAGAGTGGCACGTATACGTTTTCCGCAAAAAATCCCAAACAAGTGTTACGTGCAATTAGAGAATATGTTCATCCTGACAAAATGGTGCGATCATTAGGTTTTTTTGATGTTTTAAACAATTCTTTTAAAGCAATCGGCAAAAAAAGACAAAAGAAAGAAAAAGATTGATGAAAATCAATCTTTTTTTGTGTCTTTTAACTTATTTGTTTAAAGTTTGTTATAATAAGATAGATTACTTTATGAAAGAAGGAAGAACAATGTCACGAGTAGAAAAATTACGTTCTGCGATGAAAAATGAAGGAATTGATGGCTTTTTAATAACAAGTCCTTACAATTTACGTTATTTAACCAATTTTACAGGTACGTCTGGTTTAGCAGTCATTACCTTGACAAACGCTTATTTTGTAACGGATTTTCGTTATACTGAACAAGCAGCAAAACAAGCGCAAGAATATAAAATCGTGAAAAATACAGGCCCAATCTTTGACGAAGTCGCACAACTTTGCCAAAAAGATGGGATTAAATCATTAGGTTTTGAGGAAGCCTTTGTCAGTTTTGCGCAATATGGCCAGTTAGAAGACCTAATCGAAACCTCTGAATTAGTGCCAATCTCGGGTATGATTGAAGAATTGCGTGAAATGAAAGAAGATCATGAAGTTGAAACAGTCAGAAAAGCTTGCGAAATTGCAGATAAAGGAATCGAACATATCTGGAATACAATCAAACCAGGGATGACTGAAATTGAAGTAGCCAATCAATTAGACTTTTATATGCGTTCACTGGGCGCGACGTGTGTGTCATTTGATACGATTGTTGCTAGTGGCTTACGCTCTGCGATGCCACATGGTGTTGCCAGTGAAAAAGTTATTGAAAAAGGCGATTTAATTACGATTGACTTTGGTTGTTATTATGACGGCTACGTTTCAGATGAAACAAGAACATTTGCCGTTGGTGATCCAGGTCAAAAACTAAAAGATATCTACCAAATCGTGCTAGAAGCGAATTTAAAAGTGATTGATGCAGCAAAACCAGGTATGTCAGGTATTGAGCTAGATGCAATTGCCCGTGATCATATTGCGTCATTTGGTTATGGTGAAGCATTTGGTCATTCGACCGGTCATGGCATTGGTCTTGAGATTCATGAAGGACCTAATGTATCGTTCCGTGCGGATAAACGATTTGTTCCAGGTAATATTATTACTGATGAACCCGGAATTTACTTGCCTGGAATCGGTGGCGTGCGAATTGAAGATGACTTGCTAATCACAAGCACTGGTAATGAAGTGTTAACGAAGTCTTCAAAAGAATTCATGATTTTATAATAGTTAGCTAGTTCTGCTAGTAGTTTTTATAGCGAAAAAGGCTAGAAAATGATACACTAGTACCGAAGTTCTTGCACATTCTTTCTGTTTAGTTTAAAAAATGATGGATGGTTTTCGAGAACGCATGGAGTATTTTCATATCAGTATCGAAAGTGCAAAGAGATGGAGGAATTCATAATGGTTGAAGAAAAAAGCTTCGTATTAGATACGAATCATGAACTAGGTGAAATAGTCATTGCGCCTGAAGTCATTGAAGTAATTATTGGTATTGCTGCGGCTACTGTTGAAGGTGTTTATGGTATGAGAGGCACATTCACGACAAATTTAAATGAACTATTAGGACGTAAAGCTCATGGCAAGGGTGTTCATCTGACCATTGACGAAGATGGGATTAAGGTGGATTTGTATTGCTATATGAAATATGGCGTGTCCGTTCCGAAAGTAGCGATGGATATCCAACAAAGCGTGAAGCAACAAGTGCTATTTATGACTGATGTAGAGTTGATGGAAGTGAACATCCACGTGGTGGCCATCGTTCCTGAAAAGGCTGAAGAGTTGGATTTAAATGAATTATTTGAAAATGATGAGGACGAAAATGAGTAAAGAATTATCCAGACATGATATTCGGGAGATGGCAGTACAATCGTTATTCCCTCTAGATTTTAGTACAGAATTTTCAAAACAAGATGCGATTGCACACGCGATTGAAGTGAATCAATATGATTTGTTGGATGAAGAGGAAGAAAACTTTGTCCCTGATTATCTTGATTGGTTGGTATCCGGTGTGTGCGAGCACAAAAATGAACTTGATAAGGAAATCGAATCTTTTTTGCGTCCAGGCTGGAAAATTGGTCGCTTGGCGAAAATGGATGTTACGATCTTAAGACTAGCAATTTTTGAGATGCAACATGCTGAGGATGTTCCGAATAAAGTTGTTTTGAATGAAGCGATTGAATTAACAAAGACATTCAGTGATGATCAATCACGCAAATTTGTAAATGGTGTCTTGTCTTCAATTAATAACAAATTAGAAGCTGATGGCGAATAGCCCAGCTTCTTCTTTTTAGATTTATCAAATGAGAAAAAATGAGTCAACTCTACTCACTCTACTATGACTATGGTAAAATGAAAAAAATAAAAGGGGTGTGGCAGTTTTATGACAACAATTATTGACGGTAAAGGGTTAGCAGAAAGATTGCAACAAGAATTAAAAGAAACTATCGCCAATGATTCTCTAGAGAATCCACCGGGCTTGGTCGTTATCTTAGTCGGTGACAATCCTGCGAGTCAGGTGTATGTCCGTAACAAAGAACTAGCAGCGAAACGAATTGGCATTCATTCCAAAGTGGATCGTCTGCCTGCCTCGGTGACAGAAGAAGCGTTATTGGCAAGAATTGATCAATACAATCGTGATGCAGCGTTTCATGGTATTTTGGTGCAATTGCCTTTACCGATTCAGATTGATGAAGAGAAAGTGTTGGATGCGATTGATCCAAAAAAAGATGTCGATGGCTTTCATCCGTTAAATTTAGGGAAATTATTTTTAGGGAAGCCCGAAATGATTCCTTGTACACCTTATGGCATCATGAAGATGTTTGATGCGTACCACATCCCGCTTGAAGGGAAAAAAGTGGTTGTAGTAGGGAGAAGTAATATTGTCGGAAAACCCATGGCGCAACTACTTTTGGCCCGTCATGCGACGGTAACGATTGCCCACTCTCGCACGGAAGATTTAGCAGCATTGACCCAAACGGCTGACATCTTAATTGTGGCCATTGGTCGAGGAAATTTTATTACCAAAGAATTTGTTAAGCCAGGAGCGGTTGTGATTGATGTAGGAATGAATCGCGATCAAGATGGCAAGCTGGTTGGAGATGTTGCATTTGACGAAGTGGCACCAATGACATCATTTATTACGCCAGTGCCGAAAGGGGTTGGTCCAATGACGATCACCATGTTGATGATTCAAACGTACGAAGCAGCCAAAAGGCAGGAGAATGCAGTGTGAGTGAACAATATTTAAGTATTACCGCGATGACCGCCTACTTAAAGCGTAAATTTGATGCAGATCCTTACTTAGAACGTGTGTATCTGACGGGGGAAATTTCTAATTTTCGTTTAAGACCCAATCATCAGTATTTTAGCCTTAAAGATGAACATGCAAAACTCTCAGCGGTCATGTTTAAGGGAGCATTTCAGAAGTTGTCCTTCCAACCAGAGGAAGGGATGAAGGTATTGGTCATTGGCCGCATATCTTTATTTGAGTCGAGTGGAAGTTATCAACTGTATATTGAACACATGGAGCCAGATGGTGTGGGAGCATTGTATCAAGCTTATGCGCAATTAAAAGAGAAATTAGCCAAAGAAGGCTTGTTTCAACTGCCTAAGCAAATCCTACCAGCTTATCCGAAGCGAATTGCGATTTTGACTTCACCTAGTGGGGCAGTCATCCGGGATATTATTACGACAGTGCGCCGACGTTACCCAATTGTGCAACTTGTGTTATATCCGACAGTGGTTCAAGGGGAAAAAGCTGCCGGTGAATTGATTAAGAATATTCAACGGGTGGAAGAGGATGGACAGTTTGATACGATGATTATTGGTCGTGGCGGTGGATCGATTGAGGACTTATGGCCATTTAATGATGAACACTTGGCTCGCACCATCGTAGCGGCCAAGACGCCAATTATCTCGTCAGTGGGTCACGAGACGGATACGACAATTGCTGATTTGGTTGCTGATGTCCGTGCTGCGACACCGACTGCGGCAGCTGAACTAGCCGTACCTGTTTTAAGTCAGGAGCTACTGAGAGTAGAAGAAATAAAAATGAGGGTGCAGCAAGCCTTTTTGTATCAGCTGGAAAGACAAAAACAACGCTACGCAAAAGCCGTTCATTCCTATGTTTTTCGGCAACCAAATCGTCTGTACGAATCTAAGGCACAACAGCTAGATATAGCTTCGCAACGCCTTATTCAGCAAATGCAAAGCGTGTTTTTCGCAAAAAAACAATCGGCGACTGTGATGATGAATCGCTTGTCCTATCAACCATTGATGCGTGTGTATGAGCGTGAGATACAAGAACAACGGTATTTAGATGAACGCTTAAAAAAAGCAATGAATCAAGCGTATTTAGCTCACACACAACGAGTCAATCATGCCATTCAATCGCTTGATTTGGTTAGTCCGTTGAAGATTATGAACCGAGGCTATGGCTATGTTTCTAAAGATGACAAAATCGTCAAATCGGTAGCAGATATCGCTGTAGATGATTTATTAACCATTCATCTAAGTGATGGCACAATCCAAACGACCGTAGTGGCAACGCATGAGGAGGGGAAAGAATGACCGCAACATTTGAAGAATCATTAGCAGAATTAGAAAAAATTGTCGCACGCCTTGAGCAAGGCGATGTGCCATTAGAAGAAGCACTTGATGTTTTTCAGCAAGGGATGGTTTTAAGCAAACAATGCAAGGAAACATTGGAAAATGCAGAAAAAACATTAACAAAACTAATGACGGATAACAACGAAGAAGTTCCTTTTGAAGAAGGCGATGCTAAATGATCGAAACGAAAGCCTTCTTAGAGTCCGTCGAAATGACGATGCTTACTGCAATTAGTGAACAAACCAATGAGGAACAATTGGCTGAAAGTATGCGTTATTCAGTTGAGGCTGGTGGGAAACGAATTCGACCGCTGCTTTTGGCTAGTACATATGCGTTGTATCAAAAGAATGTGTCGCAGGCGGTGTGCCAAGTTGCTGCGGCGGTTGAATTGGTTCATACGTACTCATTAATTCATGATGATCTGCCAGCAATGGATAATGATGACTTAAGAAGAGGAAAGCCAACCAATCATAAAGTGTTTGGTGAAGCACTAGCGATTTTAGCAGGTGATGGACTATTGACTTTAGCCTTTCAAGTGTTAGGCCAAGCGGAACTAGCCGATGACAAGAAAGTTGCCTGTCTGACTTTGCTTGCTCAAACGGCCGGAACATTGGGGATGGTGGCAGGTCAGGCTGCGGACATTGAAGCAGAGGGAAAACAACTGTCACTTGAACAATTGCAAGGAATTCATGCACGAAAAACAGGCGAGTTGATTCGTTTTTCGGTGATCGCTGGTGGCATTATCGGTGGGGCTTCAGCCAAAGAGCAAGCGCAGTTAGATAGTTTTGCACGTAAACTAGGACTGGCTTTTCAAATTAAAGATGATTTGTTAGATGTCTTAGCTACCACTGAAGAACTTGGAAAGACAGCCCATCGAGACAGTGTCTTACAAAAAAGTACCTATCCGCAATTATTGGGTATCCAAAAAGCAAAAGACGAGTTAACCAAGCAAGTGAACGAGGCACGGTCGATTGTACAAGACTTTGCTGAAAAAGGCTATCAGACGGATGCATTAGAAGCAATGATGGAAAAGTTCACTTTATGATAGAAAGAGGAAAACGATGAAGAAAGAACGGGTAGATGTTTTAGCTGTTCAACAAGGGTTATTTGAAACACGAGAGCAAGCCAAACGAGGTGTTATGGCGGGGCTAGTCTATATCGAAAAAAATAAAGAACGTCTTGATAAACCAGGCGAGAAGATAGACAATCAAACAATTCTTGAAATAAAAGGCAAAAAGTTACCATATGTTTCAAGAGGTGGCTTAAAGTTGGAGAAGGCCTTAAAACAATTTGATTTCTCAGTGAAGGACAAGCGTGTTCTTGATATTGGTGCCTCGACCGGGGGGTTTACGGATGTAGCATTGCAAAATGGGGCTGTATTAAGTTATGCCTTGGATGTAGGATACAACCAATTGGCATGGAAGTTGCGTCAAGATGAACGCGTCGTTGTCATGGAGCGCATGAATTTTCGCTATGCAACACCTGCGGATTTTCAATTTGGTACGCCAGAAGTCGCTACAATTGATGTATCATTTATTTCATTAAAATTAATCTTGCCGACGTTGCATCAGATTTTGCTTGATAGAGGTGATGTGATGGCATTGATTAAGCCTCAATTTGAAGCTGGCCGTGAAGCTGTAGGGAAGCACGGAATAGTCCGCGATCCGCAGACGCATCGAGCAGTGATTGAGATGATTGTTTCGTTTGCCACGAATGAATGCTTTGATGTAGAAAATTTGTCCTATTCACCAATTACAGGTGGGGAAGGCAACATTGAGTTTTTGATTCATTTGAAAAAAGCTAGCCAAAAAGGCCAAATAGCTTCAACTGTTTCCATTGACGATGTCGTTACTGAAGCACACAATCAATTAACTTAAAGAAGTGAAAATACATGTTACACGAAAGGTAAAACCATTTGAGTAAAATGGATGAAGCCATTTGTGATATGTATTTTTTCTTTTTCCCAAAAATCACGAACAATTAGTTTTCTTTCATGCTTTCTAATAGACCTTTTCAATAAGCAAAAAATACGCTATCATAAGTGAGAAATAGAAGGAGGGACGCGGATGAAAAAAAAAGAACGGCATCGTCTAATTACGCGACTGTTGCTAGAGATGGACATCCAAAAACAAGAACAGTTTGTGCAAGTGCTGCAAGAACGTGGCATTCATGTGACGCAAGCAACTGTCTCAAGAGATATAAAAGAATTAAAATTAGTCAAAGTCCCTTCAGAATTGGGTGGGTACCGCTATAGTCTTCCTGCTCAAAATGAAGAAGAACAGGCGATGAAATTAGATAAATTATTAAAAAACGCCTTTATTCATGTTAAAAAGATGGACAAATTTGTTCTGTTACAGACAATTCCAGGTAATGCAGTAGCCATTGCACCACTAATTGATCGTCAATACAACGATGATTTATTTGGCATTTTAACAGATGATGACAAAGTATTGATGATTTCAAACTCACAAGAGGCATGTAATAACTTGTTTACATGGTTAAAACAATACGAGCACTAAAAGGTTGGTGAGCAAATGTTAATCGAAATGACGATTGAAAATTTTGCGATTATCGAGTCGTTGACGCTTTCTTTTCATGAAGGCATGACGACATTGACAGGTGAAACAGGTGCAGGAAAATCGATTATTATTGATGCGCTAGGTCTTTTAGCAGGTAGCCGTGCTTCGGTCGATGTGATTCGTCAGGGGGCAGATCGCTGCCATCTAGAAGGCGTTTTTGACTGGCCGAAAAACCCACAATTTTTTGCCCTTATGCAAGAACTACTAGTGAATCAAGAAGAAGACTATCTGGTCGTACAGCGCGACATTGCGCTGAATGGCAAGTCAATTTGTCGTGTCAACGGCCATGTCATGACATTGGCCAATTTAAAACGCATTGGTCGTTTTTTGGTGGATATACAAGGTCAAAATGAACATCAATCACTCTTACAGGCCGATCAACACCAGCGCTTGCTAGATGAATTTGGTGGTAGTGACTTTCAGCTTGCTCTCACAGAATACAAAGCCTTGTATAAAGAATGGCAAGCATTAGCCAAAACAGTACTTTCTCGCAAGAAAAATGAACAGTCCTATGTTCAAAGATTGGATATGTTACGGTATCAAGTTGATGAAATTGAGCAGGCAGAATTGGTTTCTGGTGAGGAAGAGTCTTTAAGTGAAGAACGTGACAAATTACTAAACTTTCAAAAAATAGTTGATGCATTTGCAAGTGTACATCAGCTACTTAGTACTGATGATCATGGTGTCTTAGACAATGTGAGTCTGGCAGCGAATGAATTAGAAAGCGTGGCGTCGTTTGGGAAAGAGTATGAATTATTGTCAGAGTCACTAACAACTGTTTATTATCAACTACAAGATGTTGCAGCTGATTTGTCCCGTCAAATGGACCTACTTGAGTTTGATGAGCAACGCTTGCATCAAATCGAGGATCGACTGGAGATCATTCATCAGCTTAAAAGAAAGTATGGTGAGTCAGTAGAATTTATTTTAGCGTACTATGAGAAGATTTCCCTTGAACTATTAGAGACCGCACAATCCGATGGGCAGCTTGATCAGCTTGAATCGCTATTAAAAGAGAAAGAGGAGCAGGTAGCGAAAAAAGCAGCAATCCTGCATGAAAATCGTAAAGAAATTTCGCGTCGTTTAGAAAAAGCAATCATGAACGAGTTACGTGAACTGTACATGGAGCATACGCAATTTGCCGTCCGTTTTGAGGCGCTATCTCAAGGATACAACGAATTTGGAAAAGATGACGTTTTGTTCTATTTATCTGCTAATCCAGGTGAGCCGTTGCGCCCACTAGAAAAAGTAGCTAGTGGTGGTGAGATATCTAGGATTTTACTAGCCTTAAAGACGGTCTTTTCAACGAGTCAGGAATTAACAAGTATTGTCTTTGATGAAGTAGATACTGGTGTGAGTGGACGAGTAGCCCAAGCAATTGCTGAAAAAATTTCGCAAATTGGTCGCCGCTCGCAAGTTCTATGTATTACGCATTTGCCTCAAGTTGCGGCTTTTGCTGATTTTCAATATTTTATCTCAAAGACGGTTCAGAATAATCGAACCAAGACCACCGTCGTTGAACTGACGAAAGAGGAACGCGTGGAAGAAATTGCCCGCATGTTAGCTGGTGCTGAAGTCACGACGTTAACAAAAGAGCATGCAAAAGAGCTCTTACGATTAGCTCAAAAAAGTAACAGATAGCAAATTTTAGCCGATTGAGAGATAAAAAAAGAAGCTGAAACGATTTTTTTGCCATCGTTTCAGCTTCTCTTTTATTGAATACTTGTAATAGCACCCAGAACAATCGATCCAATTGTAAGAATTAACATGGTCCAAACAACCACCATCGTAATTTTAGCAAATCTACTTTTTTTCTTTTTTTCGCTCATTGTATTCATCCTTTTTTTGTCATTAGAGTCATTTTACAACCTTCTATACGATAACTCAAGCCAGAGGGGAGAATTACAAAAGATTTTTCTTTTTAAGATAGCGCATGGCAAGGACGCAAAGCAAAACAGTTCCGCCAGCAATGAGCCAAAAAGCTCCCTTTGAGTTGGCAAATGGAAGAGAGACATTCATTCCGTATATTCCTCCGATTATCGTAGGAATGGTTAAGACTAGTGTTAACGAAGTGAGGATTTTCATGACGTTATTCAAATTATTTGAAACAATCGCTGAGAAGGTATCGGTAATTTGGCTGACTAAACGCAGATGAATTGTAGCAGAGGTTACTGCTTGCTTTGTTTCTATTAGGACATCTTGTAAGTGATTGTGTACGGCATGATTTTTTTTCAGTAAAGCAATCTCCGAGAAATCAGATAGAGTTGCTAAGTTGTTTTTTGTAGCTGATTCAATTAATACCAAACTTTTTTGAATGTCTAACATTTGATACAATTGCTTATTTTCAGTGGATACTTTGATTTGGCCTTCTAGCTCTGATAATTGCAACTTTATTTTTTTCAGATAACGGTTAAAAGACAAAACAAGCTTCCATAAAATTTGAAGGACCAAATTCATTTCGACAGACATATCATTTTGTTGAAGATAGACGTCGGTCAATTCATCGAAAAAAATCGGCGGATATTTTGAGACGGTTAGGACTTTTTTTTCAGGTGTAAAGATGATTGCCAATGGATAGGTTTCGTATTGAGGATAGCCATTGGGACTTGTTAAGGCATGCGGGTATTGTAACAGCAATAATGCTGCTCGTTCAAAAATCGTCTGCTCCAATCCTTCATACCGAGAATTTTCGGCATCGTCTAAGATCGCAGTTAGATAATCCATAGGTAAATGGTAATTTGTAGAAATTGTCGTCAACTCGTCGGAAGTCGGATTCTCAATATGTAACCAAAAAACTTCTTTCGTGTCAGCATCCTGTTTTTTTAACTGATCTTGATTAAGAGCGTAATAATGAATCATAGTAACCTCCTAAATAGTTTCGAAATAGTTGGAATTTTTAACAAAATGAAATACTCGTGTAAACAAAATGAAGTATAGTATAGCTAATACAATAGAAAGGATTTATCCTAATGAAACCTTTTACTCTAGATTTACTTGTTTGGTACATTTACCCTATTATAGCAATTATCGGGGCTAAATTCATCGTTTCCTTTTTTCACTTAAATCAAAAATATCAATTGAAAGCACCGGATATCGCGACACCTCTGTTGATGATTGGTCTGTATTTCTTCTCGACTGCAGCACTAGGAAGAAGTGTGATTGCGTATTATTTTATTTCCATTATTTTATTAGGGATGGGCTTAGTATTGATTCACGCTTATTTTTTTGACGAAGTACATTATGGGCGACTATTTAAAATGTATTGGCGAATGACATTTTTGCTTACAATTTTTTTATATGGTGTCCTGTTATGCTGGAATATTTTCGCTTTAGTTGCTTAAGTTTGGTTCATTTTGGATTAGAAAAATAGCTCAAACTTAAAAGGTAAAAATAAGTCAAAAAAAGTCTTAACTTTTCAGATATTTTGTGGTAGAAAGTGGGGGATTGTGGTAGACTTTATTTATCAAGTGGTAGATAGGGGGTCCTAGCGATGTTGATGGGTGAATTTCAACATTCGATTGATGCAAAAGGTCGCCTAATAGTCCCTGCAAAATTACGTGAACAGCTCGGTGAGAAGTTTATTGTGACGCGAGGACTAGATGGGTGTCTATTTGGCTATCCGTTGAGTGAATGGAATCAGCTTGAAGCAAAGCTAAGTGAAATGCCCCTTGCAAAGAAAGATGCGCGGACATTCGTTCGTTTCTTTTATTCTGCAGCCACTGAATGTGAAATAGATAAACAAGGAAGAATCAATATCCCCACGACGTTGCGAGAGCATGCAAAATTGACAAAAGCTTGTGTAATTATTGGGGTAGCCAATCGTATTGAAATTTGGGATGAAGAAAAATGGCACGCTTTCTCTGAAGAAGCGGAAGAAAACTTTGATGAAATAGCAGAAACCATGATTGATTTTGGGTTGTAGAAAGAGGAAAAGCATTGGAATTTCAGCACTATACGGTCTTAAAGAAAGAGACAGTAGAAGGATTAGCTATTAAACCAGATGGCATTTATGTGGATTGCACACTAGGAGGTGCGGGCCATAGTGAATATCTATTAAGCCAATTAGGACCAGATGGACATTTATACGCCTTTGATCAAGATCAAAAAGCGCTGGATTTTGCTAAACAACGTCTACAAAGCTTTGTCGATAAAGGTCAAGTGACCTTTATTAAGAGTAATTTTCGTGAGTTGAAATCAAAACTAGCCGAATTAGACGTTATGAAAGTCGATGGTATTTTATACGATTTAGGTGTATCGTCACCACAATTAGATGAAGCTGAACGGGGATTTAGTTACCATCAAGATGCGCCATTAGATATGCGAATGGATCAATCAGCGAGTTTCTCAGCTCATGATTTGGTGAATACATATTCCTACAACGAGTTAGTTAAAATCTTTTTCCGCTATGGAGAAGAAAAATTTTCAAAACAAATTGCTCGTGAAATTGAACGAGTACGGGCAAATCAACCAATTGAGACAACATCTGAGTTAGTGGAAATTATTAAGACAGCTATACCGGCTCCAGCTAGACGCAAGGGTGGACATCCAGCTAAAAGGATTTTCCAAGCAATACGGATTGCTGTGAATGATGAACTAGGTGCAGTTGAAGAGTCACTAGAGCAGGCCATAGAATTGCTTGCAATCCATGGCCGCATTAGTGTTATTACCTTTCACTCATTGGAAGATCGCTTAGTAAAAAATATGTTTAAAGAATACAGTCAAGTCAAGGAGTTACCGCCTGGTTTGCCCGTTATTCCTGATGAATATCAACCAATGCTGACAGTAATTAATCGTAAGCCAATCACGGCAAGTGAATTGGAGCTAGAAGAAAATAATCGGTCTCGTAGTGCCAAGCTACGAATTGTCGAAAAAGTAAAAGAGGGAGAGAGTTAAGGTATGGCTGAATTGAAAATCAAAGACTTACATACACAATTATATGATACCAATCTTCAGCCAGATCAACAGAAAGTCTATGAAGAAATTCATCGCCCAGAAGTGATCCATGTACCAACTTCTCCATTCACAAGATTAGCAAAACTAAGCAAACTTGAAAAATGGTTGACGTCTGCTATCATTTTTGGAGCGATTGCTTTGGGACTTTTGGCAATCAATTTACGGACACAAATTAGCTCAGTTGAAAATACAATTACGACGATTCAAAACAAAATTGATGATGCAAATACAACGAAAACAGATTTGCAACAAGAAAAAAATGAGTTGTCAAAAACCGAGAGAATTCAAAAAATCGCTGAAGAAAAAGGATTGTCAATCAAAGAGGATAATTTAAGGAATGTGAAGTAAATGAGTTTAAAAAAAAAGATGAAGCGATATTTCAATAAGAAAAACAAATCACCAAAGAACAATCGCAAAATTGTGGGAATTATTTTATTTTCCATGGCATTTGTGATGTTCTTTTTATTTGTTATTCAGCTGTCAAAAATCGCCGTTATAGGGAAAGTCAATAATGTATCACTAGCAGAAAAAACAAAACAATTGTATCAAGGAAGTACCATTGTCAAGGCTAAGCGAGGAACTATTTATGATCGAAATGGTATTGCCATTGCTGAGGATGCGACTTCCTATTCGGCATACGCAACACTATCAAAGACCTATACGAGTGGAAATAAAAAACTATATGCCCAAGAAAAAGACTTTGAAAAACTCGTCGCAATCTTAGCCAAAGAAGTTAGTGGATTTGACGAAAAAAAAGCTTTGACTGCTTTAAAAAATGGTGCCAAAGAAAATCTTTGGTTAGTAGAATTTAGTCAAGCAAAAAACTTAACCTTGAAGCAACGAACAGCAATTGAAGCAGATTTGAAAGCAGAAAATTTAGTCGGCATTTATTTTAATGAAAGCCAAGCTAGAATGTATCCAAATGGAGAGTTTGCTTCTCACTTAATTGGGTATACTGATTTGGTAGAAAATAAATCTGGAGAAAAAGAACTTGTCGGCAAAATGGGAATTGAATCCGCCTATGACGATATTCTTAAGGGAACCAATGGAAAAATTGTCTACCAACGAGACAATTATCAAAATCCACTTCCTGGTACTGTATCTGAATCCGTGGCTGCCAAAGATGGAAAAGATATTTATACGACGTTAGATAGTCGCTTGCAAGTCTATCTAGAGAAGTATATGAAAGAATATTATGAAAAATTAGGTGCAAAAAGTATGACTGCCATGCTTGTCAAAGCAAATACTGGTGAGATTTTAGCACTTGACCAGCAGCCGTCATTTGATCCTGAAACCAAAAAAGGACTAGGCACTGACTACGATTCAAACTTTAACTGGGCGAATACATTAGTTGAAGATCCGTATGAGCCGGGATCTACAATGAAAATTTTGACCACCGCAGCGGCTATTACTCAAGGCGTATATGATCCCAACGAGACATATCAAGGTGGGAAAATTGAAATTGCAGATGCGACAATTGATGACTGGGACCATGGGGAAAAAGGTACGTTAACGATGCGCCAAGCCTTGTCTTGGTCTAGTAATAAAGGAATGGTCATCTTAGAACAAAAAATGCCAGATGCATGGCGTCAATATTTGAAAAAATTTGGATTTGGTCAAAGTACGTATTCAGGGTTAGCAAATGAAAAATCAGGTACGCTCCCTTCGACGAATATTGTCGATACTGCGATGAGTTCATTCGGACAAAGTATCGGGGTAACCAATTTTCAAATGATGCAAGCTTTTACCGCAATTGCCAACAATGGTACGATGCTAAAACCGCAATATATAACCAAAATTGTTAATCCAAATACAAACAAGATAACCGTGATGGAGCCTGAAGTAGTCGGAAATCCGGTTACCAAAGAATCGACAGAACAAGTAAGAGAATACATGCGAGATACCACTGAAAATGAGGAATATGGGATTGCATATGGTAAGTACAGTGTCCCTGGTTACCACGTCAGTGTGAAGACCGGGACGGCTCAAATATCAGAAAATGGCGCATATTTAACTGGCGCAAATGATTATATTTATTCCGCTGTTTCCATTGTTCCTTCTGAAAATCCTGAATATATTTTCTATTTGACGATTAAACAACCGAAAAATTATGATTACAATGCGTTATCAGATATCACCAATGCCATTTTAAAAAGAGCGATGGACTTAACGAGTTCTGATGCAACGACTGATGGTGAATCGACAGAGATATCGACTGAAAAAATTACCGTTGACGACTATCGTAATTTATCGACCACGACCGCCGCAACGGCTGCTCAAAAAAGTGGGCTTGACCCAGTTGTACTAGGTGAAGGAAGCAAAGTGAAATCACAATCGATTGATGTCGGCAAGACAGTATTACCGGGTGAAAAATTGCTATTACTAACCAATGATGATGCAGTTACGATGCCAGATATTACAGGTTGGTCAAAAACAGATATAGTAAAATTAGCCGATCTATTAAATATTGATGTTACCTTTGAAGGGGAAGGATATGCTACTTCACAGAGCATAGAAGCATATGCAACCATCCGCAATCAAAAATTAACAATTGTTTTAAAAGAAAACTAGTAATAGGGGTGCAAAAGATGGATTGGGAAAAAATGTTTTTACCGTTAGCAAGTGGATTTGGGATAACAGTGGCATTCATGCCACTGTTTATTGGCTATTTTCAAATGAAAAAATACGGGCAAGAAATACGTGAAGAAGGACCAAAGTGGCACCAGAAGAAAGCAGGTACGCCGACAATGGGTGGCGTTGTCTTTTTGTTGGCGACAGTTATTACATCGCTTTGGGTAGGACTTTGGCAAAACCAAGTTACAGCAACGCTTGCAATTTTATTATTCATTCTTGCACTTTACGGCATGATTGGTTTTTTAGATGACTTCATCAAGATTTTTAAAAAAAGAAATCTAGGACTGAACTCGCTACAAAAATTACTAGGGCAAATCATCGGAGCCTTGATCTTTTACGGTGTGTATCTATATGATGGAAATGTTAATCAACTCGCCATATTAGGTTTTACCATTCCTCTGGGTTATCTGTATGGACTGTTTGTCATTATCTGGTTAGTCGGATTTTCCAATGCGGTGAATTTGGCAGATGGGATTGATGGCTTAGTTGCTGGCCTAGGGACGATTTCCTTTGCAACCTATGCAATCATCGCCTATGCACAAAATCAAACAGATATTTTAATTTTGTGTCTAAGTGTGATTGGTGGATTAATCGGCTTTTTTGTATACAATCACAAGCCCGCTAAAATTTTTATGGGTGATGTCGGCGCGTTGTCTCTTGGCGGGATATTAGCAGCGGTATCGATTCTCCTACATCAAGAATGGACACTGTTATTAATCGGCTTTGTGTATGTGTGCGAAACACTTAGCGTTATTTTACAAGTAGGATACTTTAAACTGACAGGTAAAAGATTGTTTAAAATGTCACCGATTCACCATCATTTTGAAATGCTTGGTTGGTCTGAATGGAAAATTAATGGTGTCTTTTGGACAATTGGGTTAATTTGTTCTATGCTAACGCTATGGATTATCTTATAGGAGACGATGGACATGAAAACAATCAAGACATATGAAAATCAAAAAGTTTTAGTGCTAGGATTAGCCAAAAGCGGATTTAGTGCGGCCAAATTGCTTCATCATTTGGGCGCACTTGTTACCGTTAATGACGGAAAAGTATTTGAAGAAAATAAAGATGCTCAGGAATTGTTATCAGAAGGGATTACAGTTATCACAGGTAGTCATCCATTAGAATTACTAGACGAAGGGTTCACATTAATTGTAAAAAATCCCGGAATTCCATACACCCATCCATTTGTTCAAGAAGCCTTATCAAGAAATATTCCGATTATTACCGAAGTTGAATTGGCTTATGAAATAGCTGATGCACCAATCATTGGAATTACTGGAACAAATGGTAAGACGACAACAACGACGATGATTGGCCATGTACTAAATCAAGAGCGCAGCAATTCAGTCGCTCGACTAGCCGGTAATATTGGTTACCCAGCTAGCTCTGTTGCACAAGAAGCAATCGCAGATGATGAATTAGTAATGGAACTTTCTAGTTTTCAATTAATGGGCATTACCGACTTTCATCCAGAAATTGCCGTTATCACTAATATTTATGAAGCCCATATTGACTACCATGGTAGCCGCCCAGAATATGTTCAAGCAAAGTGGCGCATTCAAAAAAATATGACTGACAAAGATTATTTGGTCATCAATTGGAATCAAACGGAATTACGAGAATTAGCAAAATCAACCAAAGCGACAGTTGTACCTTTTAGTACAGAAGGACAAGTCGACGGAGCCTATGAGATAGACGGCCAATTGTTCTTTAAAGGACAATTGATTATGTCAGTAGATGAACTAGGTGTACCGGGCCAGCACAATGTGGAAAATGCTTTAGCAGCGATTGCTGTTGCAAGCTTAAAACAGGTCCGTCCTGAAGCAATTAAAGCAGCACTTAGTCAATTTACCGGTGTGCCCCATCGTACGCAATATGTAGGGACACATGGCGATGTCCGTTTCTTTAATGACTCCAAAGCGACAAATAGTCTAGCGACAAGAATGGCTTTAGGTGGATTTGATCATCAAAAATTGGTATTACTCGCTGGTGGTTTAGATCGAGGCAATTCTTTCGATGAATTAATTCCTGATTTAAAAGGGATTAAGGCAATTGTATTGTTTGGTCAAACGAAAGATAAATTGGCAGATGCGGCCCAAAAGGCAGGTATACCGATTATTAAATTTAGTGAAAATGTGGAATCGGCTGTTCCATTGGCATTTACGCTTAGTGAACCTGGTGACACGATTTTACTATCTCCAGCCAATGCCAGCTGGGATCAATACCCTAACTTTGAAGTACGTGGCGATCGCTTTGTTCAAGCGATGCAACAGCTAAAATAGGAAGAAATGAGAGAAAAAGATGAAAGTACTTGTAACAGGTGGTGGAACTGGGGGACATATTTATCCTGCTTTAGCATTTGTAAACTATGTAAAGCAACTCGATCCCAACGCCCAATTTATGTATGTTGGTGCTAAAAGAGGACTGGAGAATAAAATTGTTCCTTCACTAAGCATTGAATTTAAAACGTTAGAAATACAAGGCTTTAAAAGAAGCCTTTCGTTTGATAACATCAAAACAGTGCAACTATTTTTAACCAGTATTCGTCAAGCGAAAAAAATCATCAAAGAATTTCAACCAGATATCGTGATCGGTACTGGTGGTTATGTGTCCGGAGCAGTCGTTTATGCAGCGGCAAAATTACACGTACCGACAATCATCCATGAGCAAAATAGTGTTCCAGGAGTGACCAATAAGTTTTTGGCACGATACGTGGATCGTATCGCCATAGCTTTTCAGGATGCGGCCGCCTACTTTCCAAAAGAGAAAACAGTGTTAGTCGGTAACCCGAGAGCTCAAGAAGTAGCAGGTGCAAAAAAATCTGAAATCTTGAGTCAATACAATTTAACACCGGGTATTCCGACTGTATTAATTTTTGGTGGCAGTCAAGGGGCACTAAAAATTAATCAAGCAGTCATTGATGCCCTCCCTACACTTGCTAAAAAAAACTATCAAGTGCTTTATGCCTCAGGTGAGCGATATTTCCAAGAAATCGAAGAATCAATTGGCATGACCAAAGATGCGTTTAAAAATATCAGCATCCAACCATATATTACTAAAATGGATGAGGTAATGGTTAATTGCGAGTTACTAATTGGTCGTGCGGGCGCAACATCCATCGCCGAGTTTACTGCACTGGGATTGCCAGCCATTTTAATTCCTAGTCCTTATGTGACGAATGATCACCAGACCAAGAATGCGCAAAGCCTTGTTCAGGTTGGTGCTGTGGACATGATTCGTGATGCAGAATTAGATGCAGAATCACTTGTTTTTGCAATTGATAAAATTATGAACGATGAGCAACTTCGCCAAAACATGGCGGTAGCATCCAAAAAAGAGGGGATACCAGATGCCTCAGAGAGATTGTATCAATTGTCCCAATCGATTATGCGAGATTGAGAGGAGGAAGTCACATGACTAAAAAAGAATCTCAATCCGAAGAAACGCCCCTTACACCATGGCAAGAGGAGCATGCCCGATACCTTCAAAAAAAGAATGAAGAAGAAAAAGGGCAAACCGATGATCAAGTAAGTGTTGCTGATGAAAAAAAAGAGAAAAGTGACTCATATGATGATGAAGATATTCAATTAAATAGAGCAAGCGAACGAGTTTCTTTTATGGACAAGTTACCAAATTTGCATTCTTACCATAATAAGCAATTAATCCGACGTGTCTCCTTCATCCTAGGTCTTTTAACAATTCCTTTAATCATTTGTGGGTATTTTATTTCACCTTATAGTCGCTTAGGAAAAATTGAAGTATCAGGCAATCAAGTAGTAACAACACAAGAGATTATTGCCGCATCAAAGCTACAACTAGACGAAAATTTTTGGCAACAATATCAAGACCGCTCGCAAGCGGCAAAAAAAATTGAGACGAAGTACCCACGTATTAAGTCTGTTGCCATTAAAATGACTGGAATCAATCAATTGAAACTATCCGTCACTGAGTATGAAGAAATCGCCCAATTATCAAAAAATGGTACCTATTCTCCTATTTTAGCTAGCGGAAAAGTACTGGCTGAAACGCGTAAAGAGGCGAGTAAGCAAGAAGTTATTTTGGAAAAATTTACGAATAATGAGCAAATTTTGGCAACAATTACCCAATACAAAAAATTATCTAGTGAACTACAAAGTGCCATCTCGCAAATTTCTTATGAAGCTACTAAAGCAAATGACCAATTACTCCACTTGTATATGAATGATGGCAATACAGTGATTGTAAATATCGATAATTTAGCAAGTCAAATGAAGTATTATCCACAAATAGCAAAAGATTTAACAGAAAAAGGGACAATTGATATGGAAGTTGGTATTTTTTATGCGCCATATGAAAGTTCAACGACTTCCACTTCTGATACAACCAATACAAGTGATACCACTTCTTCGAGTGAGGACTCAGTACCATCAGATTCTAGTCAGGAGAATAATTAGGCAAATTTAGCAATTTAAAATAAAAAATTGTATATTATTTATCCCAACGCCTTTCTCATCCTCTATGAAATATGGTAAAATTGGTAGAAATGAAAGAAAATTCCATTTTATTTGGCGATTGAGTGAATAAGATATAGATACAATTAGGAGGGAATCCCATCCATGGCAAAATCAGGAATTTATGTGGGCTTGGATATCGGTACATCATCAGTAAAAGTAGTAGTTGCTGAATATATCGATAACCAAATGAATATTATTGGCGTAGGAAATGCCAAATCAGAAGGAATCAATCGCGGTATCGTCGTAGATATCGAAAAAACAGTGAATGCAATTCATCGTGCGATTGGTCAAGCAGAGGAAAAAGCGGGCATTCAAATTCGCAATGTCAGCGTTGGATTACCAGCAAACTTATTAGAAGTTGAAAATTGCCAAGGGATGATTGCCGTAAACGGTGAGTCCAAAGAAATCACGGATGAAGATGTCCGAAATGTAACATCTGCTGCTTTGGTTAGATCGATTCCACCTGAAAGACAAATTGTGGCTATTATTCCACAAGAATTTACGGTTGATGGCTTTGAAGGAATCAAAGATCCACGCGGGATGATTGGTGTGCGTATGGAAATGTTTGGTCTTGTGTATACAGGTCCTAAGACCATTGTCCATAACATCAAAAAATGTGTGGCAAATGCAGGATTGATTTTAGATGAATTAATCATCACGCCACTAGCATTAACTGAAATGATTTTATCTGATGGTGAAAAAGATTTTGGTACGACCGTAATCGATATTGGTGGAGGTCAAACGACGACAGCTGTGATGCATGACAAACAATTGAAATTTACGCACGTTAATCAAGAAGGCGGCGAGTTTGTTACAAAAGATATCTCGACTGTTTTAAACACTTCATTTAACAATGCAGAAGCGTTAAAAATTAATTATGGAGATGCTTATCCAGAGCGCACATCAGAAGCAGAAGAATTTCCGGTAGATGTGATTGGTAAAACGGATCCAGTGAAAGTTAGTGAAAAATATTTGGCTGAGATCATTGAAGCGAGAATGGAACAAATCTTCACTAAGTCCAAAGAAGTTTTGGACAGCATTGAAGCATTAGAACTTCCTGGTGGAGTGGTGTTGACTGGTGGAGCGGCTAGCTTACCAGGCGTAGTTGAATTAGCACAAGAAGTATTTGGAACATCTGTTAAGCTTTATGTACCAAGTCACATGGGCCTACGCAATCCAGTATTCACGAATGTCATTAGTTTGGTTAATTTTGCAGCAAATGTAAATGATGTTTACCGGATTGCAGAAAGTGCCGTGACTGGTGAAAAAGTCACACCGACGCAATCGTACCAAACAGCACCTATTCGCCAAACTTCAGAAGCACCAACTACCGCTTATGAAGAAAGTGATGAGTTAGATTATCAAGAACCAGAAGAATCTCAATCAGGCGAAAGTTTGACAGATAAAGTGAAAGGCTTCTTTTCAAATATTTTTGATTAAGCAGGAGGAATACAAATTATGGAATTCTCAATTGACAATAATGTAAACGAAGGCGCTGTAATCAAAGTTATCGGTGTCGGCGGTGGCGGTGGTAACGCCGTAAACCGTATGATCGAAGAAAATGTAAAAGGTGTTGAATTCATCGCAGTCAATACAGATGTGCAAGCCTTAAAAAATTCAAAAGCTGAAACAGTTATTCAATTAGGCCCTAAATATACAAGAGGTCTTGGCGCTGGTTCTCAACCTGAAGTAGGTGAAAAAGCAGCGGAAGAAAGTGAACAATTAATCCGTGAAGCATTAGAAGGCGCGGATATGGTATTTATCACTGCAGGTATGGGCGGTGGAACGGGTACTGGTGCTGCTCCAATCGTAGCAAGTATTGCAAAAGAAATTGGCGCATTAACAGTCGGCGTAGTTACTCGTCCATTTACTTTTGAAGGACCAAAACGTGGCCGCTTTGCTGCGGAAGGAATTGCAAAATTAAAAGAAAATGTTGATACTTTACTGATTATTTCAAACAATCGTCTATTAGAAGTTGTTGACAAAAAGACACCAATGTTAGAAGCATTCCGTGAAGCAGATAATGTATTGCGTCAAGGAGTACAAGGTATTTCTGATTTGATTACAGCTCCAGGTTACGTAAATCTTGACTTTGCTGATGTGAAAACAGTAATGGCTAACCAAGGTACTGCTTTAATGGGTATCGGTGTTGCTAGTGGTGAAGAACGTGTGATTGAAGCAACGAAAAAAGCAATCTCATCACCATTACTTGAAACGTCAATTGATGGTGCAGAGCAAGTGTTATTAAATATTACTGGTGGGCTAGATATGACTTTATTTGAAGCACAAGATGCTTCTGATATTGTGTCAAGCGCTGCAAGTGGCGATGTAAATATTATCTTAGGTACATCAATCAATGAAGATATGGGTGATGAAATCCGCGTGACGGTCATTGCGACAGGTATTGACCCAACAAAAAAGGATAGTCGATCTGCCCGTTCTTCAAGAACGAGTCAGATCCAACCCAAAGCACAAAAACCAACAATCGAATTAGATCAAGCACAACCAACGCCAGCTGAAGAAGAAACAGCATTTGGTGATTGGGATATTCGTAAAGAACAAACTGTACGCCCTAAAGTTGACGAAACACAGTTTGATACGATTGAAAAAAAAGAATTTGATACATTTTCTCGTGATGAACAAAAGAACTCGGACGACGAATTAAGTACACCCCCATTTTTCCGTCGTAAAAGATAAGGAGGAAGAGCACATGATTTCTGAGAACTTGCGGAAGGTGGAGCAAGAGGTACAGAAAGCATGTGCTCTTGCTTCACGTCAAAGAGAAAGTGTCACGCTTGTAGCCGTAACTAAAACAGTCGATTTAGAAACAACGATTGAAGTCGTCACAAATGGCGTGACAGACTGCGCAGAAAACCGCGTAGAACCTTTTTTAGCCAAAAAAGAAGCGATGAAAGACTTGAATGTGACTTGGCATTTCATCGGGAATTTACAACGAAGAAAAGTAAAGCATGTTATTAATGAAGTCGACTATTTTCATGCGTTAGAGAGCCTATCGTTGGCAAATGAAATTCAAAAAAGAGCAACAAAAAAAATACGTTGCTTCATTGAGGTTAATGTTTCTGGCGAAGAATCAAAGCAGGGCATTAAACCATCTGAATTATCATCATTTGTCGAACAACTTAGTGAATTTGATAAGGTTGAAATCGTCGGTTTAATGACGATGGCGCCATTTCAATCAACAAAATCAGAACAACGCGATGTTTTTTTGCAATTACGGAATTTGCAAAAGAGTATCGAAGCCCAACAACTTACGTACGCACCTTGCCATGAACTAAGCATGGGGATGAGCAATGATTATACCGTTGCGATTGAAGAAGGTGCCACATTTATTCGGGTTGGAACTGCCTTAGTGAAAGAATAGAAAAGGAGGAAAGTTTGTGTCCTTAAAATTGAAAATAACCAATTTTTTTGGTCTGGATGATGAAAATTATATGGATGAAGATCCGTACTTCAATGAATCGCCAACGATGAAGCCTAAAAACTCTCAGCCAAAACAATCCATTGAGCCTTTACCAAAATCCAAAAAAACAGCTACCATCCATACAGCTAATAAACAATACACACCGAAGAGACCAGTGACAAGACAAGAAACTAGACAATCTAAAGTGTATGAAGATAAGGCCACGGTTCCTTCGAAAAAAGTTGTGACCATGCAACATTCTTCAACGCAAAAAAGTACGATGAGAGAAAAAGCGGTCTCTCACTCAAATAAAATTATGATTGTTGAGCCAAAAGCCTATTCTGAAGCAATGGTTATCGCTAAGCATGTCATCAGTGGGGAATCGGTATTAGTTAATTTTCACTTAATTGATGAACCACAAGCTCGTAGAATTGTTGATTTTCTGACAGGTGCCGTGTATGCTGAAGATGGCGATATTAAACGAGTAGCCGATGAAATCTTTTTATGTACACCAAAAGGTATTGAAATCGATGGAACTGCACAATCTCTCGTTGATAATAAACTATTTGATCTATAAGGGAGGTGCATCATATTTTAATCATACAACTTGTTTCATTAATAAATAAGGCAATCTACTTCTATTCAATTTTGTTAGTTATTTATGCCTTACTTTCCTGGTTTCCTGGAGCCTACCAAAGTTTTTTGGGAAAGCTTTTAAGAAAAATATGTGAGCCATATCTCAGCATGTTTGACCATTTGCGCTTACAGATAGGTCCGATTGACTTTACAATTGCGGTAGCCATTATTTTATTAGATTTGGCAGGCAAAGGTCTAACAATTTTATTGATGATGTTAATCTAGAAAGGAGCATATTCCGGTGGACGCAAATATTTATCAGCATTTTAGAAGCGATGAACGTCCATTTATTGATGCTGTTCAAGATTGGATTGAAAAAGTCCAAATGCAGTATGCTCCGTACTTAACCGAGTTTTTGGATCCACGACAAGCATATATTTTAGAAACGATTGTCAGACAACAATCAGATTTAAAATTTGAGTTCTACGGTGGATATGAGCAAGCAGAGCGAACCAGATGCCTGATTTTTCCCGATTACTATACTCCAACGCAAGAAGAATTTGACATTGTCCTTTTTGAAATAAATTATCCGGAAAAATTTACGCAGCTTTCACATGGTAAAATCTTAGGAACGCTCGTGAACTCGGGTCTTAAGCGTGAATATTTCGGCGATATTATCTCAGATGGCAGTCGGTGGCAAGTGTTGGTCGCCAAAGAAGTCCAAAATTATATTCAAATGCAAGTAACGAAAATTGGTTCAGTCAATGTACGCTTACTTGTAAAAGAGTATATCGACTTAGTTTCACCTAAAGATGCTTGGCTTGAAGAGGCGACGACGGTGAGTTCTATGCGCTTAGATACAGTGATAGCCAATGTTTTTTCCATTTCACGTCAACGTTCAAAACAATTGATTGAGGCGGGAAAAGTTAAAGTAAATTGGCGTGTCGCACAAAGACCTGACTTTATGCTAGAATTGTTAGACATTGTATCCATTCGTGGATTTGGTCGTTTGCAAATTCAGCGACAAGGTGGTACAACTAAAAAAGAAAAGATCCGTTTGGCAATCGGTGTATTGCGCAAATAAAAATAAAGAGGTGTAAAAAATGGCATTAACTCCATTAGATATTCAAAATAAGAGCTTTCCGAGTAAAATGCGTGGCTATGAAAAAAGTGAAGTAGATGACTTTTTAGATTTAGTCGTACGTGATTACGAAACAGCGGTTCAAAAAAATCGTGAACTAGAAAAAGCATTGAAACATGCTGAAGAAAAACTTGAATACTTCAATGAATTAAAAGATGCATTGAATCAATCAATTATTGTGGCACAAGACACAGCTGATAAAGTAAAATCAAGCGCAAGCAAAGAGTCGGAAGTACTAGTTACTGCTGCTCAAAATCGTGCCGATGAACTAGTTTCCAATGCGGAGAAACGTGCGCATGCTTTAACGACAGCTGCAGAGGACAAAGCAAAAGAAATCTTAACTGAAGCAACTGAAAATGCCCGTCAGCTTGTCACAGAAACAAATGACTTAAAGAAAAAGACGCGCGTCTTCCACAGCAATTTATCACTTATGTTGGAATCTCAGTTAGAACAAGTAAAAAGTCCAGAATGGGAAGAAATCTTAAAACCATTCTCTAGCTACGTACAAGATAGTCATTCTGTTATTCGTGAAGTTTTATCGAAAGAACTTGACAGCGAAAAAGAAAATGCAGTAAACTCACAACAAACACCGGTTATCGAAGTGACTGAAGAAGCAGTTGCCGAAGAACCGATTGTTGTTGTCGATGCTACTGAAAAAATTATCGATATCCCTGAACCAGAGAATAACTAAAGCTAGAATAGAACAGTAGTTTAGATTCAATTTTTTAGCGAGCTAGTGATGGTGAGAGACTAGTAAACCCTGTATCTAAAGTAATCATCTATTTGTTTTGCTTCAGAATAAAGTAAGAAGCAACGAGTGATTTCGTTATCAATCATGAAAGCAAATAGGTGTGTCTATTTGGAAATTTGGGTGGTACCACGATTGATTCGTCCCTTCATACTTTGTATGAAGGGACTTTTTTATTCAGAAAAAGATAGGAGCGAACGAAATGAAAATGAAAGAAACTCTGCATCTTGGAAAAACTGCTTTTCCAATGCGTGGTAATTTGCCAAATCGTGAAGTTGATTGGCAAAAAGAATGGGAAGAAAAAGATTTATATCGTTTACGACAAGAAAAAAATGAGGGCAAACCAACCTTTGTTTTGCATGATGGACCGCCGTATGCAAATGGAAATATCCATTTAGGCCATTCATTAAATAAAATCAGTAAGGACATCATCGTTCGTTCGAAATCAATGTCTGGGTTCCGCGCACCTTATGTACCCGGATGGGATACGCATGGTCTGCCAATTGAACAAGTATTAACAAATAAAGGAATCAAAAGAAAAGAAATGTCATTGGCTGAATACCGCCAAAAGTGTTACGACTACGCATTAACACAAGTCGACAAACAAAGAAATGACTTTAAGCGTCTAGGTGTTTCCGGAGACTGGAACCATCCATATGTGACACTAACTCCTGATTATGAAGCTGCTGAGATTCGCGTCTTTGGGAAAATGGCTGAAAAAGGCTACATCTATAAAGGATTGAAGCCAATCTATTGGTCGCCATCTAGTGAGTCTTCATTAGCAGAAGCAGAAATTGAATACAAAGACGTAAAATCACCATCAATCTATGTCGCTTTTGATGTTGTTGACGGCAAAGGGATTTTGGATACTGATACTGCATTGGTTATTTGGACAACTACTCCTTGGACCATTCCTGCTAACTTAGGTATTTCTGTCAATCCAAAATACACATATGTCCAAATTGAAGCGGACGGACGCAAATTTGTTGTCGCAAAAGATTTATTAGAAGCCGTTACAAATGAAATCGGCTGGGAATCAGTTACTGTATTAAAAGAAGTTGCCGGAAAAGACATGGATCTAATGACCGCTAAGCATCCATTATACGATCGTACTTCTCTTGTTATGGTTGGAGATCATGTGACGCTTGATGCCGGTACTGGTCTGGTGCATACTGCTCCTGGACATGGGGAAGATGACTTTATTATTGGGAAAAAATATCATTTGGATATTCTATCACCAATCGATAGTCGTGGCTGTTATACAGATGAAGCACCTGGCTTTGAAGGATTGTTTTACGAAAAAGCTAATCCAATCGTCACAGAAAAACTAAAAGAAACAGGCGCCCTGTTGAAATTAGACTTCTTCACCCATAGTTACCCACATGACTGGCGTACGAAAAAACCAGTAATTTTCCGTGCGACACCACAATGGTTTGCATCGATAGATAAATTCCGTCAAGATATTTTGGACGAAGTTGACAAAGTGAATTGGATTATTCCTTGGGGTAAAACGCGCTTGCATAATATGATTCGCGATAGAGGTGACTGGGTCATCTCAAGACAACGTGCCTGGGGTGTACCATTACCAGTATTTTACGCTGAGAACGGTGAAGCAATTTTAACGCCAGAAACCATTGAACACGTGGCACAATTATTTGGAGAATTTGGTTCAAATGTATGGTTTGAACGTGAAGCCAAAGAACTTTTACCAGCAGGATTTACTCATCCAGGTTCACCAAATGGTCAATTCACAAAAGAAACGGATATCATGGATGTTTGGTTTGACTCTGGGTCATCTCATGAAGCAGTCTTGCGTCAACGCGAAGACTTAAGCTTCCCAGCAGATATGTACCTAGAAGGCTCTGACCAATACCGCGGTTGGTTTAACTCAAGTATTACGACGAGTGTTGCTATAAATGGTGTTGCGCCATATAAAGCCGTTCTATCGCAAGGATTTACTTTGGATGGTGAAGGTCGTAAAATGAGTAAATCTCTTGGTAATACAATTTTACCAGAGAAAGTCATCAACCAAATGGGGGCGGATATTTTACGTCTTTGGGTAAGTAGTGTCGATTATGAATCAGATGTACGTGTCTCAATGGATATCTTAAGCCAAGTATCTGAGGTGTACCGTAAAATTCGTAATACAATGCGCTTCTTATTAGCAAATACGGAAGACTTCAATCCAGAAACAGATAGCGTGGCGTATGAAGATTTACGCTCAGTTGATAAATATATGACAGTTCGTTTAAATAAAGTAGTGAAAGAAATTCGCGAAAAAGGATATGAAAGCTACAACTTCTTGCATATCTATCGAACGGTAATTAATTTCCTAACAGTAGATTTATCTTCATTCTACTTAGATTTTGCCAAAGATGTTGTCTATATCGAAGCAAAAGAGAATCACGATCGTCGTTGCATGCAAACAGTGTTCTATCAAACAGCCGTTACTTTGACGAAACTGTTGACACCAATTATTCCACATACAGCGGAAGAAATTTGGTCTCACTTGAAAGAAGAAGAAGCGTACGTTCAACTTTCCGAATTCCCAGAGTTCCAAGAGTTTGCTAATCAAGAGGAATTACTAGATACATGGGTAGCCTTTCTAGAATTCCGCGATAAAGTCTTAAAAGCATTAGAAGTTGCGCGTAATGAAAAACAAATTGGTAAATCAATGGAAGCTAAATTGACCGTTTATCCAAATGAACAAGTAAATGCTTTATTAAAAGCTGTAGACAGCAATGTAGCTCAATTACTTATTGTTTCACCAGATTTCTTCGATGTCCGTCCAGTTGGTGAAGAAACACCAGCCAACGCACAAGTCTTTGAAGATGTTGCATTCGTAGTTGAGAAGGCAGAGGGTGTGGTTTGTGAGCGTTGCCGTCAAATGAAAACACATGTTGGTGCACATCATGAATTGCCAGGATTGTGTGATCACTGTGCGGAAGTCGTACTAGCAGAATTCCCAGATGCAGTTGCAGAAGGCTTTGAATAATAAATAAATAGAAGAACTTTTCATTGAACAATAGAATTGGCTAGGCCAATAAACAAATTGTTCAAAGGAGAGTTCCTCTTTTTTTTATTAGTCTATACCATTCTTATTTCATAATAAAAATATTGGTTTGCTTACAGTTATAAAAATGAGAACGATTCTCATTTGATTCTGACAAAAATTTATGGAAAATTTTCAAAAAATGTGTAAACTGAGTAGTACATTGATAATTCTAACAGTTTGGTAAAAAAAGTAATAATTATTCTAGTTAAATTTTCATTTATTCATTTTTTAGACTATAATAGTCTGAATTTTCAAATAATATCAAGAGGGTGAGTCTCATGAGTGAAACAAGTATGGCTAAGAAACAACCGCACACAATGTATGATCCTTCTTTTGAAAAAGATGCATGTGGAATGGGATTTATTGCAAATCGCCACGGAGAGTCTTCTCATCAGTTGGTGGATTATGCATTGACAATGTTAGAACGAATGAATCATCGTGGCGGTACTGGAGCAGAACCAGATACTGGTGACGGTGCCGGGATATTAATGGCTATTCCAGATTCTTTTTTTCAAAAGAAATCGAACGAACAAGCAATTCAGCTTCCAAGTAAAGGTGATTATGCCGTTGCAATGCTCTTTTTACCAAAGGAAGAAGAGTTTAAAAATGAATTGCAACGAGCACTAGTAAGTGATATCCAGCATGCTGGTTTTCGAGTGATATGGACAAGAGATGTTCCGTATGCTTTTTCTAATTGTGGACCAGGTGCGCAAAAAGTAATGCCTAACTTTGTCCAATTATTTATTGAAAAACCATTAGATGTAGCAGCTGGACGTGAGTTTGAGGATCAATTGTTCCATCTGCGTCGGAAAATTGAAAAAGAATACCATGCCAACGAGCTGTCAATTTGTAGTCTTTCAAGTAAAACTGTTGTCTATAAAGGAATGTTGCATGCGTATCAAGTGCGCTTATTCTATAAAGATTTACAAGATCCGACGATTGAAACAAGTATTGCCTTAATTCATTCACGTTTCTCAACCAATACATTTCCAAGTTGGAATCGAGCGCAGCCGTTTCGCTTTTTAGCACATAATGGAGAAATCAACACCTTGCGTGGGGCGGAAAACTGGATGCATAGTCATCAAATCGAGATGTATGATGACGAAAACTCAGACTCTGCAAAATTAGAAAATTGCATGGAATACCTTTATCGAAATGGTCGGGATATTCCGCAAGCATTGATGATGATGGTACCAGAAGCTTGGGGGCAAGAAGCAAACTTAAGTCCTGAACTTACAGCATTTAATGAATACAATGCAAGCTTTATGGCACCGTGGGATGGACCAGCTGCCCTTTGCTTTACGGATGGTGAAATGGTAGGTGCGGCACTTGACCGTAATGGCTTACGACCATCTCGTTATTCCATCACAAAAGACGGGTTGGTTGTTGTCGCTTCAGAATCTGGTGTGGTGGATTTGGAACCAGCTACCGTTATTGAAAAAGGTGTGTTAGGGCCAGCAAATGTCTTTTTAGTGGATACAACGACTGGTAAAGTCCTACATAATGAAGAAATCAAAGCCCATTATGCCAAACAATATCCCTATAAAAAATGGGTAAAAAACCAATTGCTTTCATTAGATATGTTATCTGCACATCCAGAAGAAGCTTTGTCTCTGTCTGAAGCAGATTTACTTAAACTTTGGAAATTAAACGGTTATACGGATGAAATCATTCGGACCCTAATTATTCCTATGGCTCAAAAAGGGGAAGAGCCAGTCATTTCGATGGGATTTGATTCCCCTTTAGCTGTTTTAAGTGAAAAACCACAGTCTTTATTTACGTACTTTAAGCAACAGTTTGCTCAAGTAACCAATCCGCCAATCGATGCGATTCGTGAGAAATTAGTTATTGGAACGGAGCTTTTTTTGGGACGTGATTCTGATATTAGTCAAGATATTCCTGAAAACTGTCGCAAATTAAAAGTAAATAGTCCGGTACTGTCAACGGAAGACTTTTTAAAAATGAAACAAATGAAGCGCAAGTATCAACAAGCAGTGACTCAATCGATTCTCTATGATTACCAGAAAGAAAAACGCCATAACTTGCGACAAGCGATGGAAAATTTGTGTCGTGAGGCTGAAGCGAAAATTGATCAAGGCGCAACCATTTTGATTTTGACTGATCGTGATCGCCAAGAAGGGAAAATGGCGATCCCAATTTTACTTGCGGTATCAGGGTTGCATAATTATTTGGTCAGTCAAGGAAAAGGATCTCAAGTATCCATTGTCGCTGATACGGCAGAAGCCTGTGAAGTTCATCACTTTGCGATGTTAATTGGATACGGAGCGGGTGCAATTCATCCTTATGGCGCATATGAAACGTTAAATTATTATCACCTTTCTGATAAAGTCGAATCGTATCGCAAGGCGTGTGAAAAAGGAATTGTTAAAATCATGTCTCGGATGGGGATTTCGACAGTTGCGGGATACCAAGGAGCACAATTATTTGAAGCAGTTGGTATTTCAAATGCAGTCGTAGATGAATTTTTCACCGGAACTGCTTCACGAATCGGTGGTCTTTCACTGAATCAAATCGAAGAGGAATATGTAAAACGTTATGATGCAGCTTACGGCGAAAAAGCCAATGACTACTTGCCATCAGGTGGGAGCTTCCAATTTAAAGAAGATGGCGAACACCACTTGTATAATCCGCGAACAATCTATAACTTCCAACGAGCTGTACGGACAGGCGATTACCAACTCTACAAAGAATATGCCAATCAAATGAACCTTGAGGCACTAGAATCTCCGACGACATTGCGTGCCATGTGGGAATTTAAACATAAACGGCAACCGATTGAAATTACTGAAGTTGAGCCAGCGGAACGGATTGTCAAGCGCTTTAAAGTCGGTGCGATGTCCTATGGCTCGTTAAGTGAAGAGGCTCATAAATGTATCGCCGAGGCCATGAATCAAATTGGTGCAAAATCAAACAGTGGTGAAGGAGGCGAGCATCGCAATCGTTTCAAACCTGAAGCAAGCGGTGTAAATTACAATAGTAAAATCAAACAGGTCGCTTCAGGTCGTTTTGGTGTGAATGCGGAGTACTTAATGAGTGCTGAAGAAATTCAAATTAAAATGGCACAAGGAGCAAAACCAGGTGAAGGTGGACAACTTCCAGGGAATAAAGTTTTCCCATGGGTTGCTGAGATTCGGGGGTCAACACCAGGTGTCCGCTTAATTTCACCACCACCGCACCATGATATTTATTCTATTGAAGATTTGGCTCAATTGATTTATGATTTGAAAACCATTAATCCATATGCTCGAATCAATGTGAAACTTGTGTCCAGTACAGGTGTCGGAACAATCGCCACTGGTGTCGTCAAAGCGGGTGCGGATGTCGTCGTTATCTCTGGCTATGATGGTGGAACGGGTGCATCGCCGAGAAATTCTGTCCGCGATGCAGGCCTTCCATGGGAAATGGGGGTTGCTGAAGCGCATCAGACGTTAAGCATGAACCATTTACGCCAACGAATGGTGTTGGAAACAGATGGAAAATTGATGACAGGTCGCGATATTGCAGTTGCAACACTTTTAGGTGCTGAAGAATATAGCTTTGCTTCACTAGTGCTAGTAGCTGTTGGTTGTGTGATGATGCGCGTATGTAGCTTAAATACTTGTCCTGTGGGTGTGGCGACACAAAACCCAGCTTTACGGAAGTTTTTCGCTGGAAAACCAGAGCATGTTATTCATGCAATGATGTTCTTAGCTGAGGATTTACGGGAAGTAATGGCCGAATTAGGATTTCGCACAATTGATGAAATGGTCGGCCATGCGGAAGTATTACAACCACGCTTCGTACCAAAAGGAAAAGCGAAGTCATTAGACTTTTCAAGAATGATTGGAACTGAAATTGGAATCGAACGCAAAGTAGAAGATCCTTTTGCTGAAAAACGTCAATGGAAAGAACTTGATTTTTACAGTCAAGGAGCCATTGAATCGCAACAACCTATTTTTGTCTCACATGCGATTAACAATGTGCAACGGTCTGTCGGAGCACGAATGGCCGGTTGGCTAGCGGAACGTTTCGGAAATTATTCATTGAAACCAGGCTTGTTAAACTATACCTATACGGGAATAGCTGGCCAAAGTTTTGGTGCCTTTATCACGCAAGGCATGCAATTAAAACTAATCGGCGAAGCCAACGACTATGTCGCGAAAGGCCTCAGTGGTGGGCGTTTAATTATTGTTCCTCCTGAAGACGCCGGCTATGATGTCGATCATTCACCAATCGTTGGGAACGTTGCTTGTTTTGGCGCCAATCGCGGTGAAGCATACTTTAGAGGAATCGCGGGCGAGCGCTTCTGTGTAAGAAATAGTGGCGCACAAGTCGTGGTCGAAGGTGTCGGTGATCATGGGTGTGAATATATGACTGGTGGGGTTGCCGTTATTTTAGGTAAAACAGGTCGTAACTTTGGCGCAGGGATGTCTGGTGGTGTCGCATATGTCTACGATCCGACACATACTTTTGCTGAAAAATGCAACATGGAAATGGTCGATTTGTTTGGCCTAAATGAATCAGGTGATGACCAGGTGTTAAAAGAATTAATTGAGAAACATTTGGCCTATACAAAGTCGACAAAAGCGGCCTATATTTTGCATCATTGGGATACAGAGCAACAGCATTTTGTCAAAGTATATCCTACCGAGTATCATCATATGCTTGATACGACAGCAACTTTTAAAGACGCTGGCTACAATGAAACGGATGCTGTGGAAATGGCTTTTGAGTCTGTCGTAGGGACACAATTGACGATACCTAGTAGAAAGGAGTGAGAAGTGAATGGCTGATCCTTTTGGTTATTTAAAACATGCAAGAAAAGACAATCCATATCGTCCAATTGAAGAGCGAATTAAAGATTGGAATGAACTTCAAATTCCTTTAGGAGTGGAAGAGAGACAAGAACAAGCATCACGTTGTATGAATTGTGGAATACCATTTTGTCATACAGGTGTCTTCTTTGGAGGAAAACGAGCAGTATCAGGATGCCCGAATGATAATTTGATACCTGAATGGAATGATTTGGTATATCAAGGGCGCTTCAAGGATGCATTTGAACGATTAGCCCGAACCAATCCTTTACCTGAAATGACTGGGAGAGTCTGTCCTGCACCTTGTGAGAAAAGCTGTACTGAGGCATTGAATGGTTCAGGTGTTTCGATTCATGATAATGAACGATTTATCATTGATACAGCATTTGAGAATGATTGGGTAAAAGAGTCTGGTTTACCAAGTACTAAGACAGATTTTACGATTGCTATTGTTGGGAGTGGTCCTGCAGGCTTGACCGCTGCTTGGAGGTTAAATCAATTAGGTCATTCGGTAACAGTCTATGAGCGAAGTGATCGCTTTGGTGGCTTGTTAATGTATGGGATTCCTAATATGAAATTAGATAAAGATGTCGTACAACGACGCATCGATCTTATGATGGATTTAGGTATCACATTTATTGCGAATACAGAAGTTGGCAGAGATATTACTTCTGAAGAATTACAAGAGCAATATGATCGCGTCATTTTAGCGACTGGGGCCAGTGTGCCACGAGATTTAAAAGTGCCAGGTCGAGAATTAAATGGGATTCGCTTTGCTGTTGATTACTTAACAGAAGCGACCAAAGATGTGTTAAAACATGGGAAAGATGCGACTAGTCGCAAGTTGGAAGGAAAACATGTGATTGTCATCGGTGGTGGAGATACAGGGAATGACTGTATCGGTTCTGCGATTCGTCAAGGGGCAGCCTCCGTCCGACAATTTGAAATCAATCCACCACGACCAGGTGAACGCGATACAACTAATCCTTGGCCTGAATATCCGATGGTGAAAACAGTAGGATACGGCCAAGCTGAAGCAGAGAAAGTCTTTGAATCGGAAACACTTTTCTATAATCAAATCCAAACTACTGCCTTTATTGGTGCAGAAAGAGGACAATTGATTGGTGTCGAGACGGTCAAAGTTGATGACTATCGCCAACCAATCGAAGGAACACAGCAAGTATTAAAAGCAGATCTTGTCCTATTAGCAATGGGCTTTGCTGGCCCTGAGAAAAAATTATTTGATGAATTTGGCGTCGAAGAAATCTATGGTGATCACACAACAAATAATGAACGAGTACTTGTTGCTGGCGATGCCAAGCGCGGCCAAAGCTTAGTTATCTGGGGAATCAAAGAAGGCCGTATAGTAGCAGAAAAAGTCGATGAATCATTACGCGCATTGACCTATCAATAAACAAAAGAGCAAAGATGCATGCATCTTTGCCCTTTTTGAACTATCAATTAATGGAATGACCTACGATATGTTCCAGTAAATACAAGTGTAAAGTTTCAAAAAGATTTCTACTGAATAGAAATCTTTTTGAATTTTGTTAATAACTAGTAATATTGTTTTCTTATATAGCTAAGTATCTTCCTTAGTTTTGAAATGGTAAAGCATTACATGTCCAATTGCCTGATAATCTTATATAAATCAATAAATTCTATAACTATTCGCTTTATTTAAGGGGGAAATTTAATGATTACTTTTATGGCTTATGCATTGATTGTTGTATTTATGATTTTGATTATGGCAAAGAAAATGAGTCCTTTTGCGGCTTTGACGATAATTCCAATCATTTTTGGCGTTATCGGGCAAATATTAGGATTTTGGACTCTAGACTTGGGAGTGGCAGCTTTAGAAGGAGTTAAAACGACAAGTACCACTGCAGTAATGCTCTTGTTTGCTGTGTTATTCTTTACCTTAATGATTGATACTGGACTATTTGATCCGTTATCAAATGCGATGATCCGATTTGCAAAAGGGGATCCATTAAAAGTTATGATGGCGACTGTAATATTGTCTGCTGGGGTTTCGTTAAATGGGGACGGTACTACTACAATGATTATCGTTTGTTCAGCATTTGTGCCAATCTACCGAAAGTTACGTTTACGAATGTTGGATTTAGCTGTGTTAACCATCTTATCTCATTCTGTTTTGAATCTTTTGCCATGGGGTGGACCAACAGCCCGAGTGATTACAGTGCTTGATTTAGACGAATCACAAGTTATGCGAGGGTTAGTTCCAATGATTATTGCTGCAACAGTCTATATGTTAGTAGTTGCTTATATTATGGGGAAACAAGAGCGTAAGCGTTTGGGAATTATTGAGTTTACACCTGAAGAATTAAATGAATTGACGACTATTACCGATCCAGCACTAATGGCTATTCGTTGTCCTAAAAAAATATGGATTAATTTTATTTTGACTGCAGTTATTATTATCTTGTTGATTTGGGGGATTATTCCTTCTGCTATTTTATTCATTGCAGGGACTGCTTTAGGTCTAGTAATTAACTATCCATCGATTGCTGATCAAAGAAGTCGTATGGAGGCTAATCTACCAGATGCTGGCCAAGTAGCTATGGTAGTCATTGCTGCGGGGATCTTCATGGGGATATTGGAAGGAACTGGAATGAATGCTGCAATTGCGACTAGTATGACATCGATTATTCCAGCCAGTCTAGGGAAATATTGGGGACTGATTGTCGCTATTTTATCAGCGCCAGGAACGTTCTTTTTATCAAATGATGCATTCTATTATGGCGTATTACCAGTACTTGCAGAGTCAGGAGCAAGTTACGGTTTTACCCCACTACAGCTCGGATTTGCTTCATTAATGGGACAAGCATTCCATTTACTAAGTCCTTTAGTGCCATTTATTTATGTGTTGTTACGTTTAACAGATGTCGATATGGGTCAATGGCAAAAGAAGAGTGTTTTATGGGCTATCGGAATTTTTATCATCTATGTAATTATTGGTATTGTTTTTGGACTGGTACCACTGACTGCTTAGCAAGTACAAAGGGATTGTTGTTTTTTGATAGTAGTGGTTGTTAAATGTATCGGATAATTTTGTTACAGTTTGTAACTGAATTATTCGATTTTTTTTTGAAATAAACACAAATAAAGACCAAGTGATCGCTAGTAATTAGGAAAGACAACAGGTAAAATAGTGAGCTAAGGGTTTTGTTAGTAATTTGTTGATAGCGCTAACAAATTATAGCCGAGTAATACTACTTCAAGAGAAAGTATCCAATGTTATTCAGTACAGTAATTACAGGTATAGTGGGGTTCGGTGGTGGAAAATTTGCTTGAAAACTAAATATGCCAGCTAGTTTTATGACAGGGAGTATGTTGGTAGTCGCAATCATTTCTATTAACACTGGTCAAATGTATATGCCACGAAGTATCAAGGTTATCGCGCAGATTATAAGTGGTGCTTATCTGGGTCAGCAAGTGAGCAAACAGGATGTTCTACAACTACCAAGACTGACGAAACCAATTCTTTTACTACTTTTATTTTTTACTTTAAATATGTTTGTAATGGGAAAAATATTTTCTCTTTTCTTCCACATGGATGCAATTACTGCCTTATTATCTTGCTTGACTGGAGGTATCATGGATATTTCCTTGATCAGTATTGATATGGGTGCGTAATCAGAGATTGTTGCTACGATGCAGCTTATTCGCTTAGTTGGAATGTTACTTATTTTACTTTATTGGATTCAATTGATTTTAGATCACTTTATTAAACAAAGCAAGAACGCAGAGGAATCGACTGAAAAAGAAACATTGAAAAAACAACTGCCTTTTGGAGTCATGAATCAAACGAAAAATAATCTTCTTGTTTTACTTATTTCTAGTATTGGAGGCATTTTAGATGTGTTGTCTGAAATTCCAGTAGGGGCTTTAATTTTTTCATTAATCTTCTCGATAGTGTTAAAGTTAACCAAAAATACTGCTCCTCTTTCAGCTAATATTCGTTATTTCGCGCAAATATTAGCGGGCTCTATTATCGGGTGCACGTTTATTTTGCATAGCATTCTTCAGATGGGTCAATTGATCTTCCCAGCTATAACGTTGCTTTTTAGTTATTTGGTTATTAACTTTATTTTTGCATTCTCTGCTTATCGTTTAGGTTTTTTAGATTTACAATCTGCTCTTTTTGCCTCTTCTCCAGCTGGAGCAACTGATATCGCGCTAATTGCAGGTGATTTCGGTGGTGATATGCCAAAAATTGCTGCCGTTCAAATTTGTCGAATGCTCTATTCAGTGATAGTTATGCCATTTTTGGTTCATTTTTTTGTTTCTTAGCTCGAGATCTTCGTAGAGGAATAGTAAATTATGGGAAATAAAGCAGACTAACTTCTTAGCTGCCGACTAGGTAGTAAGAGGTTAGTCTGTTTTCGTGGAAAATTTTTTGTATTTTGAAATACGGATTAATCCAGTAATCCTCTTTCACGATACCAAACGTCTGGTGACCAAATCCACTTGAAGCCATCTTTTTCGAGCAATTCGTCTGCTTCTTTTGGTCCCATCGATCCGGCAGCGTAGTTAGGGAACTCCGCAGTCGAGTGATCCCAAGCATGACGAATGACATCGACGATTCGCCAAGACTGCGCAACCTCATCCCAGTGCGTAAAGTTGGTGCCATCACCATTTAACGCATCTAAAAGTAGTTTTTCATAGGCTTCAGGTGTGTTTTCCAATATTTCAGAGCTATTACGATAGTCTAATTTTACAGGATGCATGTCAAAGCCATTACCTACTTCTTTCCCGTTAAGTGAAAGAGAGAAGCCTTCTGTTGGCTGAATATAAATGGTTAACACATTTGGTTCGAGCGATTGTTGTTCACAAGGTTCGTTAATAGAGGTTTTAAACACATTGACAGGTACTTGTTTAAAGACAATATTGATGCGTGTGCCTTTTTCAGTCAGGCGCTTACCTGTGCGAATATAAAAGGGCACACCTGACCATCGGAAGTTATCGATATAAAATTTACCAGCAACAAAAGTTTCCGTTTGTGAATCAGCTGCGACATTCTCTTCTTCACGATAGCTTGCAAAAGTTTGATCATTGCGTTTTCCAGCAGCGTATTGACCGCGGACAAAGTGTTCTTTCACTTCGTCTTCCTTGTAAATACGAATGGCTTCAAGTGCTTTGATCTTTTCTTGGCGAATACCTTTTTCGCTAAATTCAATTGGTGGTTCCATCGCAAGGAGGGAAAGAACTTGCAAGATATGGTTTTGTACCATGTCTTTTAACGCACCGCTCTTATCATAATATCCGCCACGTTCTTCAACACCTAGGTCTTCTGCGATATTAATTTGGACATTCGCAATGTAGCGATTGTTCCATTGTGATTCAAAAATATTGTTAGCAAAACGAATAGCAGATATATTTTGAATCATTTCTTTTCCAAGGTAATGATCAATGCGGTAAATCTCGGTTTCAGAGAAAACATCGGTAATTTCTGCGTTTAATGTTTCGGCACTATTGTAGTCTGTTCCAAATGGTTTTTCGATGATGACGCGATGGTAACCATCCGTCGTAATCATGCCTTGCGACTCTAGGTGATGGACAATCGTACCAAAGAAATTAGGGGACATTGCTAAATAAAATAGTCGATTCCCTGCTAGTTGGTATTGTTCATCTAGTTGGTCTGCTAAATCACGCAATGCGACGTAATGTTCTGTATCATTGACATTATGGGATTGATAATAGAAATGAGAAGCAAATGTTGCAGCTTGTTCAGGTGTTTGTGCTAAACTTGCGACTGCTTTTTGGACTACTTCACGGTAAGTGTTATTTGTCCAAGGTCTTCTTGCGGTCCCAATTACCGCAAATGATTCTTTTAATTGTCCTTTTAAATAAAGACGGAACAAAGAAGGATAGAGCTTACGCTGTGCTAAGTCACCTGTACCACCAAAAATTGTTAATAAAACCTTTTTATTATCCATTTCATCCACATCCTTATAGTTGATCGACAAAAATTGTAGAAGCTGCCTTATAACTGACAGCCAATGTTTTTGTGTCATTTTGAATTGTCACGGGTCCTTCATAGTCCGCAACTTCTACAATCGTATATTCTTCGTGAATCTTTAAATCAAGTGAAACAAGATAATCCAGTAGTTCTTTCTCGTCCAAGACACGCGCGATGCGAATGTTTGTCCCAATCGGATAGGAAGTCAAAGTTGAGCGCTTGATTTCTTGAATTGGCTCATTTTCCTTTGGTATAACACCGCCATGTGGACAATATGCCGGATGATGCAAATAAGCCTCCAATTGGGCAGCTAATTTTTCTGAGGTGACGTGCTCTAATACCTCAGCATCATCGTGGACCTCGTTCCAAGTATAGTTGAGATGTTCGACTAGGAATACTTCCCACAATCGATGACGACGAATTAAGGCACTGGCACTGGTTAGACCGGCTAGCGTTAATTGAACACCTTGGTATGGCGTATGCTCCACGAGGCCTTCTTTTACTAGTTTAGTAATCATCTCACTAACCGATGCAGCTGATATATTTAAACCAGAGACAATTTGTTTGTTTGAGATTTTTATTTGGTCGCCGCCAAGTTCAAGAATTAATTTTAAATAATCTTCACGATTTGGTGTCATGTTATTCATCCCTTCTATATGTACTAAATTTTATCAAAAAAATGGAAATATTACTATGTAAAGCATATGGAAAAAAGCAAAAACGTTTCATTCGTTTTTGCTTTTTTCTTAAAAGATAGGATGTTTGTTATGCCCATTCGCCATTACGGAAGATTGGTACGCGTGAACCATCTTTTTTTATGCCGTCAATATTCATATGGCTTGAGCCAACCATAAAATCAACATGCGTCTGACTACGGTTCAAGCCAGCTTGTTTTAATTCCTCTTCAGTCATTTCTGTCCCACCTGTCACACTAAAGGCATACGCAGCACCTAAAGCTAGATGGTTAGAGGCATTTTCATCAAATAACGTATTGAAGAAAGTCAGTCCTGATTGAGAAATAGGTGATTGATTTGGTACTAGGGCTACTTCACCTAGATGTTTGGCACCTTCATCAATTGAAAGTAAGCTCGCTAATGTTTCTTGGCCTTGTTCAGCTGAGTAGTCGATCACTTTGCCATCTTTAAAGGTAAACTGCATTCCAGACAAAATCGTCCCACCATAACTTAGTGGTTTAGTGCTAGAGATATAGCCGTCTACACGATTTGCATCAGGGGCAGTAAAGACTTCTTCGGTAGGCATATTTGCCATAAATTCTTCCCCTCGGCTATTAAAGCTACCAGCACCTTCCCAAATATGTCCGCTAGGTAGACCAATCGTCAAGTCTGTGCCAGGTGCCGTATAGTGTAATGCGTCAAATTGTTCTGCGTTCAATTCGTTTGCTTTCTTGCGTAATAATTCATCGTGGTTTTTCCATGCTTCAACTGGATTATTTTCATAGACACGGGTCGTTTGGAAGATTTGATCCCATAGTGCTTCTTGGGCTTTTTCAGGAGATTTATCAGGAAAGACTCGTTGGGCCCATTCGACACTAGCTGCGGCTACAACAGTCCAACTAATTTTATTTGCTTGACTGGCTTTGCGAAGATTTAACAGCGCTTTGCCAGAAGCAGCTTGATACGTCGCTACTCGGTCGCCAGCCACTGAGGCGAATGCACCTGGGTCAGTAGACACGACACTAATCCGGCTAGCTCCTTTTGCCAACCAATCATCTGCTTGGTCTACTTTGTATTGTGGTACTATTGCTAGACGATCGTCTTCAGCATGTGTCAGAAATGAACGCTGAATGGCATCATCCGTCCATTGTACAATGACTTCAGCAGCGCCGAGTGCATAAGCCTTTTCGGTAATCAAACGAGCCAATGGTGCTTGATCAACACTCACTGAGAGCACAATGGTATGTCCTTTTTGAACATTGACACCAACTTCTACGACAAGTTGTGCATAGGTTTCTAAATTTTGATAAAATGTTGTATTTTTCATTTGTAGCATCTGTTCCTTTCAAAAAAATCAGTCATAACGCTTCATATGATAACATTCTCATTGAATGAAAACAAATGGATTGGCAAATAATTTGCCTAAAAGTTAAAAGAATTTTATGAAATTTTTCCACAAAGTAGGCGATAGTTTTAAATCGCATCGTGGCATGTTAAAATAAAACTAGTAATTCAAAAACGTTGTGATTATGAATAAGGAGATGGAGAGATGGCTAGAAAAAAAACGATTACTCGTGATCAGATTTTAACAGCTGCATATGAAGTAGTGGCAAATGATGGCTTTTCTAAATTTACTGCACGAAATATCGCGAATCAAATGAAATGTTCCACTCAGCCCATTTATTTAGAGTTTGCGAATATGGACGATTTGAAACAGGAAGTTGTCAAAGTAATCTTTAAGCATCTATCTGAGGATATCTTCACTCGTGAAGTAACAACGAATCGGCTCATCGATTTTGGGTTAAATTACATAGATTTTGCTACCAAAGAGAAAAAATTATACCGGGCGTTGTATTTGGAAGATTCTGGGAATGGATCAATGATGCAAGAAACATCATTTCGTTGGTTCAAAAAAATCGCAATCGAGCATTCAGATTACGCGAATTTATCAGACGAGCAAATTCAATCGATCTATATCGGCTTTTGGATTGTAGCAACAGGAATGGCTTCTTTAATGTCAGCTGGCATCTTGGAGTTTGTTCAAGAGGATGTAATTAAAGCCTTAGAAGAGACATTAGCGATTGTGTTAGAGCGAGAAGAGATTATCGACATTAAAGTCAAAACATCTAAATAAAAAGAGGCGGTGTCAAAAGCGAGTCGAGCAGGAAGTTTTTAAGTTCCTCAATGTTGGCATTTCGACTTATTGCTGAGAGACTGGCTTTTGGCATACCAGTTTATGCTAAAGGGAGTGTGATAAATAATTGTCACACTCCCTTTTTTAGTTGGCCGCAGCTGTGGCTAATTGTTTTGCGAAAGCTTCAAGTCGTTGAATATCTTCTTCCTCAGCAGCAAGATCGACTTTGACACTATCCGCACCTTTTGTCGCACCGATTTTGGTAAAAGTTGCCTCAAAGTCATCCACAGACTTACAAAAATAGTCATAAAAGGTATCGCCAGAACCACATACCCCAAAGATTTTGCCAGCTAAATCAAGTTCGTTTAAATCATCATAAAAGTCCATAATTTCATCTGGCAAGTCACCATCGCCATATGTATAAGAAGCAACAACACAAATATCTGCATCTTGAAAATCATCTGCATCCACTTGTGTACATTCATTGATTTCAACGTCAATGTCTAAATTTTCTAATGCTTCGGCGACAATGTCTGCTATTTCTTCTGTATTACCGGTTAAACTTGCATAAACGATTTTTGCTACTGTCATTTTCTTCCCACCATTGTTAAAAAAGTATTTGCAAAGCAATTATAACAAAGAAAACTAGGAATGAAAACCTTGACAGTGAGTGTTTGGAAAATAGCAGTCCCTATGGTAAAATGAATCGTATTTAAATAGAGGAGACGAATTAGAATGATTACATTAAAGTCACAAAGAGAAATAGATCAAATGGCAGAGTCAGGTGCAATTTTAGCTGATGTTCACCGTCATTTGCGTTCGTTTATTAAACCAGGAATCACTAGCTGGGATATTGAAGAATTTGTTCGTAATTTTATTGAAAGTCATAATGCAGTGGCAGCTCAAATTGGTTTTGAAGGATACAAGTATGCGACTTGCTGTAGCATAAACAATGAAATTTGTCATGGTTTTCCTAGAAAGAAAGCTCTTAAAGAAGGCGATTTGATTAAAGTTGACATGTGCGTGGACTACAAAGGCGCCATCTCTGATTCTTGTTGGGCCTATGCAGTAGGTGAAGCTAGTCCAGAAGTAAAAAAATTAATGGACGTAACAAAAAAAGCTTTATACCTAGGAATTGAACAAGCCGTTATCGGTAATCGAATTGGTGATATTGGTCATGCGATTGAATCGTATGTTGAGGGCGAAGGCTATGGTGTAGTACGTGACTTCATCGGTCACGGCATCGGCCCAACGATCCATGAAGATCCAATGGTTCCTCATTATGGCGAAGCTGGAAAAGGGTTACGCTTACGTGAAGGTATGGTGATTACCATCGAACCCATGGTCAACATTGGCGACTGGCAAATGAAAATGGATCCTAATGGCTGGACAGCTTATACGCGTGATGGTTCACTAAGTTGTCAATATGAACACAGTTTGGCAATCACAAAAGACGGTCCGCGTTTACTAACCTCACAAGGAGAGGAAGGAACGTATTAGGGAGGTTAGGGAATGATTCGTTGGTTTAAACGGGTGAAACAAAACGAAAAAATAGGCCAATTTATCGAAATAGCAAGCAATCGCATCTCAACTTCGGATATCGGAAATACTTCAGTGGTCGTCGCATATTATTTGTTGTTATCCCTTTTTCCTTTGTTAATTGCGGTGGGCAATATCTTGCCTTTTCTCTCAATTAATCCCAATACTATTTTGCCATACTTGCAAGAAATGATACCGAGTCAAATCTATGACTTTATCGGCCCAGCTATTAAGGACCTGTTGACGCAAGGATCAGGTAAGCTCTTGTCAGTATCAGCATTGGGGGCGTTGTGGTCTGCTAGCCAAAGTATCAATGGCTTACAAACGGCGATGAATCGCGCATATGGTGTTGAACAACGCTCCAACTTTATCATTGTACGTATTGTTTCGTTTTTCGTTATTATCTTTTTTATGATTTCAATTGTTGGCGTCTTTTTAGTCATGGGGATTGGCAAAGTTATCTTAGATATACTGCAACCAATTTTCCAAATTCCATCAGAATGGATTTCGTTGTTCCAGACGATTAAATGGCCAGTAACAATATTAGGATTATTGGCAATGTTAACGATGATTTATTGGATTGTCCCAAATGCGAAAGTGAAGCTTCGGTCTGCCTTGCCGGGTGCGATTTTTACAACAGCTGGATGGATGGCTCTTTCCCAAATTTTTGGTCTATATGCGATGTATTTCACACGGAGAATTAGCGGTTACCAAATTATTGGAAGTTTTATCGTATTGATGATTTGGTTGAATTTTGCGGCATCGATTATTATTATTGGAGGCATATTGAATGCCATTATAGAAGAAATGGTTAGTGGGAAAGAAGTGCAAGAACGCAAAGGACCCGTCCAAAGAGTGACGGAGAAACTGACAGATAAACTAACAAATAATGACGATGAAAGTGGGAATGAGTAATGGCGTTTACCTTCAAATTCATCATCCAACTCTTTTTAACCATGATGCTGGCAGCGGTCTTTACGCCTTTAGTTAAGCTTTTGGCTTTTCGAATAGGGGCAGTTGATATGCCTAATAAGCGTAGAATCAATAGTAAACCGATGCCAACTGCGGGTGGACTTGCGATTTTTTTAGCTTTCTCCCTTGCGACACTCTGGGAGTTTCGCCATGACCTTTTCGGCACGAATGTCTTGCCTGTTTTAGTAGGAGCATTGATTGTGGTTATTACGGGGGTAATAGATGATGTAAAGGAGTTGTCACCGCTCCAAAAAATAACGGGATTAATTATCGCTGCACTTGAAATTTATTATGTAGCCGGCATTCGGATCAATACCATGTCCATCCCGTTTTTAGGAATGTTTCATTTAAGCTGGCTAAGTTTGCCGATTACTATTCTTTGGATTTTGGCTATCACTAATGCGGTAAATTTGATTGACGGGTTAGACGGTTTAGCAGCAGGGATATCGATGATTGCGCTCGTGACGATTGGCATTGTCAGTTATTTTTATTTACCTGATAATGGTATCGTGATTTCAATAATGATTTTTACATTAGTCGCTTCAATCATGGGCTTTTTCCCGTTTAATTTTCATCCGGCAGCGATTTACCTGGGAGATACAGGTGCCTTGATGCTAGGATTTTTGATTTCAGTTTTTTCATTACAAGGATTAAAAAATGTTACCTTCATCTCTGTTTTGACACCCATGTTTATCTTAGGTGTGCCGATAACAGATACGATTTATGCCATGCTTCGCCGCTTCTTTAATCGTCAGCCGATTTCATCACCTGACAAAATGCATTTGCATCATCGACTCATGTCGTTAGGCTTTAGCCATCGAGGGGCAGTTATGACTATTTATGCGTTAGCGATTATTTTTTCGTTTATTGCATTACTGATGAATTATGCGAGTACGACTGCAATCATCTTATTAGTCATCATGACGATATTTGGCTTAGAGTTATTTATTGAGTTAATTGGGTTAGTTGGCGAAAATCGGCAACCGCTATTGCATTTCTTGAAATTTTTTGGCAATCGTCAATTTCGACAAGAGGTCATGCAGAAATATTTACAAAAAAGAAAAGACAAATAAGGTCGGATGTCCGAAAAGGGCGTCCGATTTTTCATTTTGACAAAAATGAACGCAAGGTGTAAGATTCAGTTGTAAGGATTACTTTTGTAAACGGAAGAGAGGTGAAGCCTGATGAAGGAGGAACCTGTAAAAATTAGTGATTCTGAGTGGGAAGTGATGCGCGTTATTTGGCATGAGGACTGTAGCGATGCAAAAGGGATTTTTGATGTATTAGGAGTAGCCAAAGATTGGAAAATGGCTACTATAAAGACGCTACTTGGCCGCTTAGTAAAAAAAGGAGCATTGTCGACCGAACAGGATGGCAAAAAGTTTCTTTATCGTCCACTAGTTAACGAACGGCAAGTGATTCATGATGCTACTTCGGAATTGTTGTCACATATCTGTGCCAAAAAAATAGGTCATACAGTAGCAGAAATACTCGCTCAGGTGGAGTTGACGGCAGACGATATTCAATTAATAAAAGAACAGTTAACTCAAAAAGAACCCGTGGCTAGCATTCAATGTGATTGTGTCCCTGGTCAATGTGAGTGTCATAAAAAAAATGGAGGAATGTAAAATGAAACAAACATTTGCAATTGAAGGTATGAGCTGTGCGCATTGTGTCGCACATGTCGAAAAGGCAGTAAATGAATTACCTGGAATCAAAAAAGTAGCTGTTCATTTAAAGAAAAACAACGGTGTCATTAAATTCGATGAAACGCAAGTAACAAGTGATCAAATCATCGAAAAAATAAACACAGATACAAACTATCACGCGCATCTAGCGTAATGACTGTAGGTTACTTAAGGAAGTGTGAAGGCTTTTATCACACTTCCTTTTTTATATACTTAATCGACATATAGAGTTCATCAACGTGTGGTATAATAGGCTGAAAAATGAAGGAGTGACAACGGACATGGAATTAAAACGGCTTGAAGTGCCCACATCATCGATTACCGAAGTGAAAAAATCCCCAATGGACGTCTTCCAGCAAGCACGTGAAGCTGGTACGGGTGTCTATATTTTCAATCGGGAAAAAATTGCTGGAGTGATGGTGACACAGCAGCAATATGAAGAGCTATTAGATGAGTTGCAACAACTCCGTGAACGCTCCTTCAAACCGACTTCCGAACCTGGTGAGGCTGTTTCATTGGAGGGCCTTAGCCAACAGATGATCGAACAAATTCGACAAACGATTATTGTCGGGACGAGTATTTCAGTGAAGCAGTTAGATGAAAAAATGGTCAGCCTTGGCTTTATTACGAAGAAAACTGGCTTCGGTGGAGTGAACGAGCTGATGAAAGAACTCCAGACAACGGGCAAGATTGTTTATCAATACCGTAAAAAAAATCATGAAAAGAGCCTCTTTGTCGACTTGATTGGTGAATTAGACAGTCAAAATCCATTAGTGGACCGCATGATTGTAAAAAAAATTTTGGCTCGCCAATTGACTTAAAAAAAAGCGTTCCTAATATAGCAAAATGTGCTAGTATGTAAAAAAAAGGAGTGAGCATATTGAGTCAATTAACAAATCGGTTTAATCCCCAATTAAGTAAAATCGCAGTCTCTTTAATTAGACAATTTGATGAGCAAGTATCTTCAATACCAGATATGTTAAAGTTGACATTAGGTGAACCAGATTTTGATACACCAGAGCATGTCAAACAAGCCGGGATCCGTGCAATTGAAGAAAACTATACGCATTATTCTGGCATGGCAGGGTTAGCAGATGTTCGAGAAGCAGCGGCAGCCTTCTTTAAGCAAAAGTATGGCGTTTCGTATAACTGGCAATCAGAGATTATGGTCACAGTAGGTGCGACTGAAGCAATCTCAGCAACCTTACTCAGTGTCCTATCCCCTGGTGATGAAGTGATATTACCAGCACCTATCTATCCAGGATATGAGCCAATTATTACGCTAGCGGGAGCGACGCCAGTCTATATCGATACAAGAGAGACCGGATTTGTCTTGGATCCAGCAGCATTAGATAAAGAGTTACAAGCACGTGGAAAAAAAGTGAAAGCAGTGGTATTGAATTTCCCTAGTAATCCTACTGGTGTGACGTATGACGAAAAAGAATTAGCCGCGATTGCCGAAGTACTAAAAAAATACGATGTGTTCGTTATTAGTGATGAAATCTATAGTGAATTGAGTTATGATGCACCGCATGAAACATTGGCACGTCACTTAAGAGAGCAAACAATTGTCATTAATGGCTTATCAAAATCACATGCCATGACAGGTTGGCGCATAGGATTTATTTTCGCACCAGAAGAATTAGCGAAAGAAATTATTAAGACGCATCAATATTTAGTGACAGCAGCAACAACTGTTTCACAAAAAGCAGCTTTGCAAGCATTGGTTCAAGGAATTAATGATGCAGATGTAATGAAGGAAGAGTATTTAGCCCGTCGCAACTTTGTTTATGATAAGATGACTTCATTTGGTTTTGAAGTTGCCAAGCCGTCAGGTGCTTTTTACATTTTTGCAAAAATACCAGCTGGTTATCAACAAGATTCAATGGCCTTTTGTGTTGATTTAGCTCAAAAATCCAAACTAGCGATTATTCCTGGCGTTGCCTTTGGACCAGAAGGAGAAGGATATGTCCGTATTAGTTATGCGGCAAGTCTAGAACAATTAAAAGAAGCGATGAATCGTCTAGAAAGTTATATGAAGGAATAATTGGGAAGCTGAGATAGACTTGTTCAGATCCAAGCAAAAGACCAGAAGTCGTTTCTTAGACTTCTGGTTTTTGTCATAGTAGCTCATTCTGTCTCGTCGTTTTATCAAAATCGAAGCATTTGTCACGACCTTAATAAACGGTGTACCAAAAGCAGATCTTCGGCAATAAGTCAAAAATTCTCAAAATTTGAAAAGCAAATTTTGTCATTTCTGCACTTATTGCTCAGATCTAGGCGCTTTTGTCACGACCTTAATAAACGGTGTACCAAAAGCAGATCCTCGGCAATAAGTCAAAAATTCTCAAAATTCGAAAAGAAAATTTTGTCATTTCTGACTTATTGCTCAGATCTAAGCGCATTTGTCACGACCTTAATAGTTGCATTGCATACTATTTACAGATACTTAACAGAAGACGCATCATTCTTTACATAAAATCCATTCTCTTTTTACATCACCTTGTTAGACTATGGTTGTTAGAAAGAGAGAGGAGAGTAACAAATGAAAAAACTAGGTTCCGTCCTATTATTAGCAGGTATTTTATTAGCGGGATGTGGAAGTAATTCCAGCAGTGACTCAAGTAGCAGCTCAAGTGCTTCAACTGAATCAGTCAAAATTGTAGCAGTAGGTTCGACAGCATTACAACCATTAGTAGAGGCTGCCCAAGAAAGCTTTTCAGCAGCAAATTCAAATTACGATATCACCATTCAAGGCGGAGGGTCTGGTACGGGTCTGAGTCAAGTAGCGAGTGGCGCAGTAACGATTGGTAACTCTGATGTTTTTGCTGAAGAAAAAGATGGCGTCGATGCAAGTGCCTTGGTTGACCATAAAGTTGCAGTAGTGGGTATGGCGCCAGTAGTTAATAAAGATGCTGGTGTGTCAAATGTGACAAAAGATCAATTAATTGATATCTTCACTGGTAAAATCACAAACTGGAGCGAAGTTGGTGGAAAAGACGAAGCAATCACAGTCATCAACCGTGCATCAGGAAGTGGTACACGTGCGACATTTGAAAAATGGGCACTGGATGGCGCTGAACCAATCCAAAGTCAAGAACAAGATTCTTCAGGAACAGTGAAGAAAATCGTTTCTGAAACAGCAGGAGCAATTAGCTACCTAGCTTTATCTTATATTGATGACTCTTTACAAGAACTATCAATTGATGGCGTAGAACCAACTGCTGAAAACATTGAAACAAATGACTGGAAAGTTTGGTCATATGAACATATGTATACAAAAGGTGAACCAGATGCTGGCGTGAAGAAATTCTTAGATTATATGACTAGCGATGAAGTTCAAAATGGTGCAGTGAAGGAATTAGGTTACTTACCAATTACATCAATGAAAGTGGAACGTTCTGCTGACGGCACTGTTACAGATGTAAAATAAAAAACAAATGAATTCATAATTTGACCCCCAACTCTTAGCTTCTTAGTCTAAGAGTTGGGGGTCATTTTTTGCGGGTGTTTAAGTTAATGGGAAATGGATAATAAATGTTGTTCCAATTCCGGGATAGCTTTGAAGTTCAATTGTTCCATTAAGTGCTTCTACGTATTCTTTGACAATGGCTAAACCAAGACCTGAGCCTCCTGAGTTCCGGGTACGGGCTTTATCGGCACGATAAAAGCGTTCAAAAATGCGCTTCTGGTCTTCTTCATCGATACCGACTCCTTGATCTTTTACTTGAATGGTTAATTCTTGATTCACCTGACTGAAAAGAATTTGGATAGTCGTCGCATCTCGAGAATAGTATAGAGCATTTTCAATTAAATTTTTTAAAATGGCCTGCAAGAGTTCTTGCTTTGTAAAGAAAAGATAATCTGGGTTGCCATGAATTTGAAACTGAATCTTTTTTTCCTCGGCAAGCGTATGGTAGCTTTCGATAATATGTTGAATAAAAGGAAAAAGCGGGATATTTTTTAATTCATAATCATAGCGATCGGCACTTTTGGATAGTTGAATGACTTGTTGAATTAATTCTTCTAGCCGATAAGCATCTTTTTGCATGATGGTCAAAAAGTCAGTAAGCGTCTTTGGATCATCTTTAGCGCCATCTAAGAGTGTCTCTGTGAAACCAATTAAAGAGGTGACGGGTGTTTTTAACTCATGCGTTACATTGCCAACAAAATCACGATGCATTTTTTCTAATTGCCGAATTTTGGTCAAATCATAAGCGATGACTAATACTTGATGGTCCTCTTTGAAGTAACGGAGCGTTATATCTAATATTTTTTTAGTAGCGTTAATTTTAATCTCTTGATTGACAAATGGGACCCGTTCGCTGACATGATAGATTAATTGGATCAGGTGTGTATCGGTAATGACAGAAGCAAAAGGGACATTCCAAGCTTCAATCGGTGCGATACCAAGATTTTTTTGCATGGAAACATTCATTGATTTTAATTGACCATCGGAATCGAGTATGAAGATACCAATTTTTAATTCATTAAATAAAGTCGCTAGTTGCTTTTCACTTGATTCATAAGCAAGGTAAGTTTGATTTAGCTGTTCATTTAAGGTCGACACGACTGCAAGTAATTCTTCTTCTTGTTCATTAGGCTTAGTAGGTTCAAACAATTCGCCATCAGCATTGCCCTTAATCATTTTTTTTAGAATAGGTAAGACGGTCTCCACTGGTCGGTTCCGTTTGGTTAGTATTCGCAAAGCTAGAAAATAGACCATGAATGAAAAAAGGAAATAAATCATCAAGATGGATTGCTTAATGCTTGCAGATTTTTTCAAAAAATCATCGGCAGGCTCTGCTAGTCGGATGAACCCGATGATTTTGTTATTCTGTTTAATAGGTAACGCGACGTAGAGCAACTGCTTATGTAAAGTGGTGCTCCACCGTGTGGCTTGACCGATTTGATTGCCGCTCATAACGGCTTTTATCTCAGCTCGATTCGCTCGCGATCCTTGGAGCGACGAATCAGTACTGTCCATTAAAATTTGGCCTGAAGGATCCAAAAGGGTGATCCGTTCATCTGAATCCGCTACGTAAGTATCTCGGTAGGATTCAAGCGTGGCTAACTGATTATTACTGACACGTAGCAAAAATGCGCCTTTTTGTTGTAAATACGTGACTTGTTGATTGGTGACTTGTTGATTATAAAAGCGGCTAATCAATTGCCAGCTAGCTATAAAAAGAAGCACAAACACGACGGTTAGTGCACCATAATTTTTGAAAAAACGTTTCATCGATGAGGCTCCTTAAAGGTATAGCCAAATCCTCTAACGGTTTGTAAATATTGTGGATGCTTGGGATCATCTTCAATCTTTTCGCGAAGGTGACTAATATGGACATCCACAATCCGACTTTGCCCATCGAAATCAAAATGCCAAATACGATCAAGTAAAGTATCCCGATCAATGACGCGATCCTTGCGCTTCATAAAATAGACCAATAATTCAAATTCTTTCGGCGTCAGAAAAATTTGCTCCCCTTTAACTTTGACTTGATAGTTCGATAAGTCGGCCTCAATCGAGCCAATTTTGACGAGTTCTTCTTTTTCTTCATCGATTGGTTGGACTTCATTTTGAGACATGCGACGAGCGATAGCCTTGATTCGAGCAATGACTTCTCTCGGACTGAATGGCTTGCTTAAATAATCATCAGCACCAATTTCTAGACCGAGAATGCGATCGATTGGATCATCCTTGGCAGTCAAAATAATGATAGGGATGTTTACCTTTTCTTGGCGCAAGCGTTTGGTAATTTCGATCCCGTCCATATGAGGTAGCATCACATCTAATAAAATAAAATCAAAAGATTGCATCAAGGCAATTTCTAGCGCTTCTTGACCATCTGTTGCGCTAGTTACCTGATAGCCCTCTTTTTCTAAATTAAAGGTTAATAACGTGACAATCGACGGTTCATCGTCGACAACAAGAATTTTTTTCATGGGTTCTACTTCCGCTCCTTTTTTTCATAGGTTCATTCTATCATGAATTGACAATAGGGACTATTGTCAAATGATCGTTTGTAGAAATTGGAAATCATACAAATGATCTAAAAGAGGAGGTGGATATAAAAGGAAGAGGTGGTTTGCCAGTCAGTTAAATGGTATACTATTAAACGAATATATTGAAAAGATTTTAGAGGAGGATTGTTTGTGGAGATTGAAAAAACCAATCGAATGAATGCACTTTTTGAATTCTATTCCACCCTTCTTACACAAAAGCAGATGAACTATATGGAAATGTATTATGCAGATGATTTTTCTTTAGGGGAGATTGCACAAGAGTTTGCTGTTAGTCGTCAAGCAGTCTATGACAATATTAAGCGCACGGGGAAAATACTTGAAGATTATGAACGCAAATTACATATGTATTCAGATTATGTCGTACGTAGCCAGCTGCTTGAAAAGTTGGAGACACATTTGCACGCCAACTACCCAGATGATACACTCGCACATGACTTAGTCGTGAAATTAGCCGAAATTGATGAATAAAGGATGGAACAAACATGGCATTTGAAAGCTTAACTGAGCGCTTGCAACAAGCGATGAGCAAATTACGAAAAAAAGGAAAAGTTACTGAAGCCGACGTAAAAGAAATGATGCGAGAAATTCGCCTAGCTCTTTTAGAAGCCGATGTCAACTTACAAGTGGTAAAAGAATTTACGAAAAATGTACGGGAACGCGCAGTTGGTGCTGAGGTCCTAGATAGCCTATCACCGGCACAACAAATCGTAAAAATTGTTAACGAAGAATTAACAACGACACTCGGGTCAGAGACGGTCGGCATTGAAAAATCACCCAAAATTCCTACAATCATTATGATGGTCGGGTTACAAGGGGCCGGTAAAACGACATTTGCCGGAAAATTAGCCAATCGCTTAAAGAAGACTGAAAATGCGCGCCCCTTAATGATTGCAGGTGACGTCTATCGTCCAGCAGCAATTGACCAATTAAAAGTCTTAGGGCAACAATTAGATGTCCCTGTTTTTGATATGGGTACGACTGTAAGTCCGGTCGAGATTGTCCGTCAAGGATTAGCCGTCGCAGCAGAAAAGAAAAATGATTATGTATTAATTGACACGGCCGGCCGTCTTCATGTCGATGAAGCACTAATGGAAGAGTTAAAACAAATCAAAGAATTGGCACAACCAAACGAAATTTTACTCGTGGTCGATGCGATGACTGGACAAGATGCCGTGACGGTCGCTGATAGTTTTAATCAACAATTAGGAATTACTGGTGTCGTGATTACTAAATTAGATGGTGATACTCGTGGTGGGGCGGCGCTATCGATTCGCTCGGTGACAGGGGCACCGATTAAGTTTACCGGTACTGGTGAAAAGCTGACTGACTTAGAAATCTTCCATCCAGACCGAATGGCTAGTCGTATTTTAGGTATGGGTGACATGCTGACGTTGATTGAAAAGGCTCAGCAAGATTACGACGAGAAAAAAGCAGAAGAACTTGCGAAAAAGATGAAGGAAAACAGCTTTGACTTTAATGATTTCATTGAACAGCTCGATCAAGTGATGAGTATGGGGCCATTAGAAGATTTGATGAAAATGATTCCAGGCATGAGCCAAGTTCCAGGAATGGATAATTTCAAAGTGGATCCAAAAGATATTGCGCGTAAAAAAGCCATTGTCTTTTCGATGACACCAGAAGAGAGAGAAAATCCTGATTTATTGAATCCTAGTAGACGACGACGAATTGCAGCTGGATCTGGAAATAATGTCGTAGAAGTCAATCGCATGATTAAACAATTTAAAGAAGCAAGAACAATGATGCAAAAAATGTCTAATGGAAACTTTAATGTCCCAGGAATGGATCAAATGTTTGGGACAGGTATCAAAGGAAAATTAGGTAAGATGGCGATGAATCGGATGGTCAAGAAAAACAAAAAGAAGAAAAAGAAACGCAAATAATAGATAGTATTTGACCGCGCTCTCTTTTCCGTCATAATTATTCGTATTATTTGTTCTCTATCGGGAATGATGATACTATAAATATAGAAACTGAAAGGAGAAATGCACGATGGTGAACAAAGATCAAGTAGAAGGTAAAGTAACTGAAGCTAAAGGTAAAGTAACTGGTGATGACTCCGAAGAATTAAAGGGCAAAGTTAAAAAAGGTTTTGGCGATGCCAAAGAAAAAGTTGAAGAATTCGCTGACGATGTAGCAAAAAAAGTCAATGAATTTGTCGACCGTAAAGACAAAAAATAATTAGACGAATCATTTCCAAAAGTAGATGCTTAGGCATCTACTTTTTTTATTAAAAAACTACATAGCCTAAAAAGACTATGCAGTAGTGGGTATTTTTAATCAGTTAATTTCTTGAAAAATTCAATGTATTTTGAAGTAATCAAATCGAAGAACGAGGTTGTTTTTTCTGTTAACGCATCCTTAGCATCAAATAAAGCTGCTGCATTGCCGATATATGCTTCTGGTTGTTGCAATGTTGGCATATTTAAGAACACAAGTGATTGACGTAAGTGGTGATTTGCACCAAAACCACTAATAGCACCTGGAGAGACACTTACGACTAAAGCGGGCTTGCCATCCCAAACGCTGTGACCATAAGGACGTGAACCAACATCAAGCGCATTTTTTAAAGCAGCTGGAACAGAACGGTTGTATTCAGGAGTAAAGAAATAGACACCATCAACGCCACCTACTTTTTCTCTAAAACGTGTCCAAGCTTCAGGAACAGCGCCTTCAACGTCTAAATCTTCATTGTATAAAGGTAAGTCATCAATTTCAACAAATACTGGTTCAAAATCTTCAGGTAACGCACTAGCAAAATACTTTGCTACTTTTTTGTTTAAAGAATCTTTTCTTAAACTACCTACGATGATGCCAATTTTCTTTGTCATTACAAAAACTCCTCCTTTAATTTTATATCTATATGTATTTTATTACTATGGAAAAAATATTGCAAAAATAATAGCATACTTTTTGGAAGTGAAAAAAGTTGG
>NZ_GL622241.1:27644-47272 GCF_000185365.1 Enterococcus italicus DSM 15952 | reverse complement strand
AGTGAAAAAAGTTTAACTGTAAAGAAAAAACTCTTTACAGGGAGAAAAAAAACTGGTACACTACTTCTTGTGATTAAAACTAATGGAGGTGTATATAAACATGGCAGTTAAAATTCGTTTGAAACGTATGGGTTCTAAGAAAAGTCCTTTTTACCGTATCGTAGTTGCTGATTCACGTTCTCCACGTGATGGACGCTTCATCGAAACAGTAGGAACTTACAATCCTTTAAAAGATCCAGCTGAAGTAACTTTGAAAGAAGAAGTTGTTCTTGACTGGTTAGCTAAAGGTGCACAACCTTCTGATACAGTTCGTAACTTGCTTTCTAAAGAAGGCGTTATGAAAAAACATCATGAAGCTAAGTTCTCTAAGAAATAAGGTGACCACTTATGGATGAGTTGAAAAAGTTAGTATTAACCATCGTTCGTCCGTTGGTTAGCTTTCCTGATCAAGTTGTATTAAATGTAGAAGAGTCCGATGATTTCTTTGAATTTAATCTTTCAGTCGCACCAGAAGACATCGGTCGTATTATTGGCAAGCAAGGACGTGTTGCCAAAGCTATTCGAACAATTGTTTATAGCGTGCGCTTGAATCAACCCAAAAAAGTTCGTCTTAATATTTTAGATAATAAATAGGAAGAAACCTGATGAAAGTCAGGTTTTTTTTTGTTGAGTGAGAATATTTCTGCAAGTATCTAGTTAGGAACAAATAAAGAAGATCCGAGATGTTTTTCTTATTATTTGGTGTTATTTGTGTTTTAGCGTAGACTTATAGATGATAGGAAAGGAGGATGACGATGGATCAATTGTTATTTTTATTGATTTTAATTGCCTTGATTTGGATGATTTTTAAAGTGAGTAGATGGATTTGGCGTATTGCTAGCTTTGTGATAGTACTCGTTGTGATTTGGTACTTTAGGGAGACAATCAATTCTTCTTTAACACAGTACAGTGAATGGATTCCAAATCCAGAAGTACGCGCAAATGTGCAACAATTTTTACAAACATTTTTTGAAAAGTTAAACCAATTTGGTCAAACAGTAACGAACTTGATTCAATAAGGGAGCGATTTTCATGAAAAAAAGTTTGCTATATGGGGTAGTACTCGTTTCACTTGGTTTGATGTCGGGTTGTACAAACTCAGCAACTACGACGACAACAGTTCAATCTGGACAAAGTACCACCGAGACAACTCAGTTAGCAGGAACAACATCAAGTACAACACAATCAAGTACGACACTGGAAAGTACAACACAACAAACCACAAGCAGTGAGCATACTGCCCAAATAAATCCAGCACAAGCCTTACAAGCTGCTTTTCCGAACGAGCAAACACCAACGGCCGCTGTTAATCATACTCAAACGATGAATATTGCGGTAGCTGATGAAGGTAGCCGCTTTTCAGTCCTTTATTATGATATGGCACAGCCACTTGTGTTGAATTCAAAAGAATTGAATGCTCAACAACCAATCGCACATTTCGAAAAAGTACAGTATGCCTCGGCTGAACAGGCCAAAGCCGCAGTCAATCAGCTAAACGGACAAGATGGTGCAATGGGTGTAGATTTGGGATATGGTATTACGGGCTACCAACAAGGGGCAGCTGGATCGACTTACTTGTCATGGAGTGAAGGAAAGTGGAGTCTATACGTACAAGCAAGCAATAGTGAAGGACAAGACCCTGTGCCTACAGCCAAAGAAGTAGTCGCATTTTTAGAGAAAAATTACTTACCGGCGCCCAATACTGCTGGACAAATTGCGATTCATTTAAATGCAACAGGCTATCAAGCAAATCAAATTACATGGCAGGACAATACGATAGTCTATACAGTTTCCAATAACGATGCCATTGCAGCATTAAAAATGGCTGTATCTATGGCAAAATAAGGACGACATAGCTAATTTCTTCTTCGCATGATACAATGAATGAGAATTTTTGAAGAAACGAGGAACGAACGTGACAGAATATTTAAATGTAGGAAAAATAGTAAACACCCATGGCATCAGAGGAGAAGTGCGGGTCATTTCTCAGACTGATTTTGCTTTAGAACGGTACCAACCAGGAAAAACGTTGGTACTGTTTCGAGAAAATCAAGCACCACTGACATTAACGATTGATACGTACCGCCGTCATAAAAATTTTGATCTATTGAGTTTTGAAGGGTATCCTTCGATTAACCAAGTAGAGTCTTTCCGTGACGGTATTTTAAAGGTCGCCAAGGAAGATCGTGTTGAATTGGCTGAAAATGAGTTTTATTATTATGAAATTATTGGGGCAGAAGTTGTCACAGAAGAAGGCAAAGTTATTGGCAAAGTGAAAGAAATTTTATCGCCTGGTGCCAATGATGTTTGGGTGGTTCAACGCAAAGGTAAGAAAGACGCGTTGTTGCCATATATTGACTCAGTCATAAAAGAAGTCGACGTAACTGCTCAAAAGATTATTGTCGAGATACCAGAAGGGTTGCTTGATGATGAGAATTGATGTCTTAACCCTTTTTCCGAGAATGTTCGATGGACCACTGGGTGAGTCTATCATTGGCAAAGCGCGTGAAAAAGGCTTACTTGATATTCGTGTATCCAATTTCCGTGACTACTCTGATAACAAGCATCAGACAGTCGATGACTATCCGTATGGTGGTGGAGCAGGCATGTTATTAAAAGTGCAACCAATCCACGCAAACTTAGCTGCCATCGAAGCAGAACAACCTATCGAAAAAAAACGCATTATCTTACTTGATCCAGCTGGCAAGCCATTTAATCAAAAAATGGCGGAAGAATTCGCCAATGAAGAACAACTAATCTTCATCTGTGGTCATTATGAAGGGTACGATGAGCGTATTCGCTCGCTCGTGACTGATGAAGTGTCACTAGGTGATTATGTCTTGACTGGTGGAGAACTAGGAGCGATGGTGATGATCGATGCCACTGTCCGCTTGCTACCGGATGTATTAGGCAATCAGACTTCCGCCCAGACAGATTCACATTCGACAGGTCTGTTAGAGCATCCACAATATACGAGACCAGCTGAATTTGCTGAAATGAAAGTTCCAGAAGTACTAACTAACGGCAACCATAAATTGATTGCTGAGTGGCAGCTAAAAGAATCATTGCGTCGAACGTATTTAAGAAGACCAGATATGCTAGAAAAATTACCATTGACGCCAGAGATGGAAAAGCTACTAAAAGAAATCAAAGAGGAAGAAAAAAAGACTGACTGACAAGATTTTTTCTTTACAGAGCATAGTCAAGTATGCTATTATATTTTGGTGAGTGAAACGCTCATCTATTACAATATTCCGCTGGGGTAGCTAGAGCATCCTAAGAGTATTTGGAAATAAGGAGAATGATAAAAATGAATCCATTAATTCAAGCATTAACACAAGAACAATTGCGTACAGACATTCCTGCATTCCGTCCTGGTGATACAGTACGTGTACACGCAAAAGTTGTCGAAGGAACTCGTGAACGTATTCAGTTATTCGAAGGTGTTGTTATCAAACGTCGTGGAGCTGGCATCAGCGAAACTTACACTGTTCGTAAAGTATCAAACGGTGTTGGCGTTGAACGTACTTTCCCATTACACACACCACGTGTTGCTCAAATCGAAGTTGTTCGTTACGGTAAAGTTCGTCGTGCCAAATTGTACTACTTACGTGCCTTACACGGAAAAGCAGCTCGTATCAAAGAAATTCGTCGTTAATCATTTATCAGATGAAGTAAAAGACCTTGTTAGCAAGGTCTTTTTTTCTTATACTAGGAAAGATAGAAGGGAATGAGTCAGATGGCTACAACAAAACAAGAGCAATACGAATTAATTTTAGCGCAATTAGCAGGTTTATTGGAAATTGAAACCAATTGGATTGCCAATCTAGCGAACTCATCTGCATTACTAAATGATGCATTTTCAGATACGGTTTTTGCTGGGTACTATGTGTATACAGATGGTGAATTGGTATTAGGACCATTTCAAGGGAAAGTATCGTGTACAAGAATTAAGCTGGGAAAAGGCGTCTGTGGAGAAGCAGCTGAAACGAAACGCACACTGATTGTAGACGATGTAACGACACATAAAAACTATATTTCGTGTGATTCTGCAGCAATGTCTGAGATTGTCGTGCCTATGTTGGTCGCTGACAAATTGATAGGTGTGCTCGATTTAGATAGTCGTAAATTTTCAAGTTACGACGCGATCGATCAAGAATATCTAGAAAAGTTTGTGGCCTTATTGACAGCCAGCTACCAAAAAGAGACTGTGTCAAAAGCATTTAGCTCCGAGCAATAAGTCAAAAAAATTTTGCATGTGTGACAAAATTTGTGCGACGAAATCTGAATTAAACACAAGACCAATTAACTACAACAAAAAGCCAACGCAGCCCCAAAGTGTTAGACTAACTTTTTGGCTATGCTGGCTTTTTATTTCTAGCTGAACAATGTTGTTTCAGCCTTTTTTTGATCAGCGTCAAGTAATGGGTATTATCTCTTACCCGACAGGACGCCGTACAACCAATCAAATGGTGCAAAGAAGATATCTTCCATTAGTATCCGCCTCCTATAGAAAGCATAGCATGGAATTGTATTACATGAAGATGATTTTTGTTACGTTTTCAAAAAATTTAAAACGAAGATAACAAACATTTTACTCTTCTTGAGGATAAATCGAAAAGCCATATTGTTTAATATGCGCTTGTAACATTTCCAAATAGGTCAAGGCTAAAGGACTGAGCGTCCGTTGTTTTTGTTTTAGCCATCCAATTGTAATCGTATCCTCATATTCGAGTGGAATCGCCACAATTTTATCATCATTTAGTTCACTACTAATAATACCTGAACTAATCGTATACCCATCCAGTCCCACCATTAAATTAAAAATCGTTGCACGATCGCTGACTTTAATCTCTTTTTTGCGATCCCATGTGCTTAAAATTTCTTCTGCAAAATAAAAAGAGTTCGTTTCTCCTTGCTCATAGCACAAATAGGGATAGTCCTCTAAATCAGCGAGTGTCAGACTGGCTTTTTTTGTCAAAGGATTGCTTCGGCTGACAAAGACATGTGGATGAGCATCAAATAAAGGCGTAAAGGTCAAATCTTTTTCTTTAAAAAGCTTCGTCATAACCTTGCGATTAAATGAATTTAAGTAAAGAATACCTAACTCACTCTTAAACTGAACCAAATCATCAAAAATATTTTCTGTTTCTGTCTCACGTAAGGTGAAGCGGTATTCATCATTGGGAACGGTACGAATCAATTCAACGAAGGCATGCACGACAAACGCGTAGTGTTGGGCTGATACAGAAAAGCTTTGTTTGCGTAAGCCTTGATGCTTGTATTTTTCTTCTAATAAGTTCACTTGATCAAGAATTTGACGGCTATATACCAAAAATTCGCGTCCTTCATTCGTTGGAGATACGCCCATTTTACTGCGGAGCAAAAGTTGAATATTGAGTTCTTGTTCTAATTCTTTGATAGCATTTGATAGGCTAGGTTGCGTGAGGAAAAGCTCTTTGGCCGCTTCATTAATGGATCCTTTTTCAACGACTTTTTCTAAATAAATTAATTGCTGTAAGCGCATAGTATCCCTCCATTTTTTCTTTATTATAGAGCAGGTTATAGGTAATAGCTATAACCTACTCTTGTTTTTTCAGTTATCGCTTTATTTTTACTCGTGTTAAAGTAACGCTATTAGAACGGAGGAGGGAATTACATGGTAAAAACAACAATCGTTAGCTTTCCAAGAATTGGAGAATTTCGAGAATTAAAAATTTGCAACTGAGGCATTTTTTAGAGGTGATAGTACGACAAAAGATCTTTTACAAAAAGGAAATGAACTCCGTAAAAAACATTGGCAACTCCTAAAAGATAGTGGAATAGATGAAATTACAAGCAACGACTTTTCGTTTTATGACACAACACTCGACACCTCTTGTTTGTTTAATATCGTTCCAGCTGCAGTACGATCATTAGCGCTTACTCCACTGGAAGAGTATTTCGCGTTGGCTCGTGGCTATCAATGGGGAAAAGGTGATGTGAAAGCTAGACCTATGAAAAAATGGTTTAATACCAATTACCATTATCTGACACCAAAAATCGAAGCAAGTACCGACGTTCGTGTAGTGGGAACAAAAATATTTGATGAATACCAAGAAGCAAAATCATTAGGAATAGAGACACGCCCCGTCATCCTTGGTCCATTTACATTTTTACAATTAGCAGAAATTGATGATGATGTGAACCAAGAGAAGCTCATTATCCAATTAACAGTCGCATATCAGGAGGTCTTCTCAAAATTTGACAACCTAGGTGCGAAATGGATTCAATTAGATGAGCCGGGACTAGTTAGAGATCTATCGACAGAACAAGTGAATGTATTTGAAACTTTATATCAAAATTTATTAGTAGACAAACCGCTAAACGTTTTGATACAAACCTATTTTGGCGATGTACGAGATGTTTATCACTCATTGATTACTTTGCCAGTCGATGCAATTGGACTAGACTTTGTCGAAGGAAAGCAAACAAAAGCGTTGCTAACTAGTGGGTTTCCGGAAGACAAAATTTTATATGCAGGTGTGGTAAATGGAAAAAACATTTGGCGGAATCAGTTCGAGCAAACACTACTGCAAGTAAAGGATTTTCAGAACAAAAAATTAGTCCTTTCAACCTCTTGTTCATTATTACATGTTCCATACACCACGGATAATGAAAGCTTCGCGCCTGAAATAGTAAACTATTTTTTATTTGCAAAAGAAAAATTGGAAGAACTAAAGGTCTTAGCGAGCCTAGTTGAACACAAAGAAATGCACTTATTGCAACAAAATAAAGCATTGTTTGGTGCCAAGCGCTTTGAAGAAAATAGTGAATTAAAAGAGAAGTTAGAACAATTGACAACCAAAGATTTCGAGCAATCCCCTGATTTTGAACAACGTCGCCTCATTCAAAAGAATGTGTATCAACTTCCAGATTTGCCGACTACGATGATTGGCTCATTTCCTCAAACAAAAGAAGTAAAACAAAATCGATCAAAATGGAAAAAGATGAAATAGATCAGCAACACATGGCTGGGTTCAATCCTATGGGACGAGAGGAGTCAAGCCACCGCTTATCTGGTCAGATATCACTCGTAAGGCCCCATCACTGTCAATGGTCAGCATTTGCTCAAAGTCAAAACCAAAAAGTTGTCAAAGGAATGCTGGCTGGGCCAGTAACAATCTTGAACTGGTCTTTCCCAAGAGAGGATGTGTCTACGAAAGAATCCACACTGCAACTGGCGCTAGCGATTCAAGAAGAAGTTCTTGGCTTAGAAAAAAATGGCATTCGTATGATTCAAATTGATGAAGCAGCTTTGGGAGAAAAATTACCTCTTCGTCAGTCTGATTGGTGCTTCGAATACTTAGATTGGGCGATTCCAGCATTTCGTTTGGTACACAGCAAAGTAAAACCAGAGACCCAAATTCATACTCATATGAAGCATTACGTTCCAATCTTGCTATTTTGGATGAACTGGTTCGTCGACACTTTAAAACAGCAATCGGTCCGGGTGTTTATGATATCCATTCTCCTCGTATCCCTTCAGTTGAAGAGTTAACGACGACCATTCATGAAATTATCCAAAAAGTTCCTCGTGAAAAAATTTGGATTAATCCGGATTGCGGATTAAAAACTAGAGGAATAGTGGAGACGAAGGCGAGTCTGGCTAATATGACAAAGGTAGTAGCTGCGATACGAGAGGAGTAAGAGTGCGATGGATCGATTAATATCATTTGAAGTATTTCCTTCAAATACACAAGATGACTTCACGAAATTAGTTGCAACTATCCAGGAACTGGCAAAATTAAACCCGGCATTCATAAGCGTGACTTGTAGCAACAATAATCAAACAATCGACCAGATAACGATTAAAGTTGCAAATTATATCAAGAATGAACTGGGAATTGAAACAATCGCACATTTGCCTGCAGCCTATCTTTCAAAAGCACAGGTGAAGCGTACGATTGAAAATTTGACAAGGCTAGGCATTTATCACGTACTAGCTTTACGTGGGGATACACTCCCTAATTTGAAACCGGTCCATGATTTTTTATACGCAAGTGATTTAATAATCTACATTAAAACGATTGCACCAGAATTTTCTATTTCTGGTGCATGCTACCCAGAAGTTCACCCTGACTCTCCTAATCGAATTTCAGATATTCAAGCTTTAAAACTGAAGTGTGATGTGGGTTGTGATAGCTTGATTAGTCAACTATTTTTTGATAATGACTTATTTTATGAATTTATTGAAAGGTGTCAACTCGCAGGTATCGATGTCCCCATTCTTGCAGGAATCATGCCGATTGTTAATCGCAAACAAGCAATACGATTGGTACAAACAACGAAGACGAATCTGCCGAGAAAGTTTCTTGCCATTTTGGAAAAATACGAACACAATCCTAAAGCATTAGGAGAAGCAGGTTTGGCCTATGCAGTCGACCAAATTGTTGACTTGCTTACACAAGGAGTGGGTGGCGTTCATCTATATACAATGAATAATGCAAATGTTGCAGAGCATATTTATCAACAAACTGGTGCGCTTTTTGCGACGGCATCCTGTTTTGGGCAAGAGAAATAGTACGAAGAATTACTGAAGTGTGACACCTCAGCTGAGAACGAGATGAAAAGAGAATCGAACTGTCCTGAAAAGGACAGTTTTTTAAGTGATAAATAACACAAAAGGTCTTGCGCTTTTCTTTTTTTACGATAAAGTAAAAGAGTATTGAAAAAAAAGGAGCGATGAATTGTGTATTCACCAGGAGAAATTTTGACCATTACTATTGAAAACGGAACCAAAAAGATTGAAAAGCCATTATTGGCAAAGCTTGTTTTGGGATTTATTGGAGGGGCGATGATTTCGCTAGGCTATCTAGCATATATTCGTGTATCAGCGTCAATCCCGAGTAACTTGGCAAGTGTGCAAGCATTTGTCGGGGCATCTGTCTTTCCCATCGGACTGATTGTGATATTATTAGCAGGTGGTGAATTGATTACGGGTAATATGATGGCGGTTAGTGCAGCCTTTTACGATCGTAAAGTATCAGTTGGGGCACTATTACTAAATTGGCTGACGATTACATTGGCTAATGTCGTCGGAGCATTGTTTGTGGCATATTTTTTCGGACATCTCGTAGGATTGACTGCCAGTGGTGTCTATGCTGAGCAAGTGAGTCAATTAGCCGAACACAAAATTGCTGCGACTTGGGTGCAAGCGATTGTATCAGGGGTTGGGTGTAATTGGTTTGTTGGCTTGGCTTTGTGGTTAAGTTATGGGGCTAAAGACGGTGCTGGAAAGATATTGGGAATCTGGTTTCCAGTGATGATCTTTGTTGCTATCGGTTTCCAGCATAGTGTTGCCAATGCTTTCTTGATTCCTGCTGCAATTTTTGAAGGAGCCGCGAGTTGGGGTGACTTTTTACGAAACTTTGTCTTTGTTTATCTAGGAAATGTTATTGGCGGAGCCATCTTTGTCTCCGGGTTTTACTTTGCTAGTTACAAAGGGCATTAAAAATATAGAAAGAGCCAGACAACAGTCTAACAAGAGCGACGGTTGCTTGGCTCATTTTTAGTAAAAGTTTGTTTTCGATGTAACCTCATTTGTAAAGTAGCCTTGTTCTTTTAATGTTTTTAGACGAACGACATAGCTTTCAGATTTGGTATGCAAAATAACTGTATTCACATTAATCTTTGTAATCTGTCCCGATATTTCTTCACCCGAAACGTCTTTTGTAGTGATGAAATCTCCGATATTCAATTCCATAGAACCCATCCTTTCATCTGTATACAACCTATCATAACATATTTTAGGATTTGGTGTCATTTCGATGAAAAAAGGATGAAAAAATATAGGGGAAACCCAACAAAAAAAGCGTGATAAACATTAATTTCTCAATGTTTATCACGCTTTTTATTATGGAGGCGGCGGGAGTCGAACCCGCGTCCAAACATATTGCTACCTAAAAATCTACGCTCATAGTCGACTCATTTGAAGATTCGCGTTACAGCTTGCCGAACGACAGGCAGTCTGTATTGCTAGTCTGATGATCTCTTCACTCATTTACAGACGGAAAATAAGTGCGTATCCCACTTAAGTTAGGACCCTGATTCGAGCACATGGGCGATGCCGAGAGGATCTACGCTAACTGTTTTTAGGCAGCTAAAGCGTAAGAGTTGTTATTGTTTTTAGCAGTTATATTTAACTGTAACGTTTTAGCGTAGACGTAACCTACGAAGCGCAATTCAGGCTCAACTATGCCTGTCGAATCCGTAACGCCCCCAAATAAAGGAGCTTATTAACAACTCATTCATTATACCATAGTTTTGATAGGCAATACACTAAATCAAATCAAAATGTTTCAATGCGTGGACAATTCCGCCGTTGTTATTAGTTTTGGTAACAAAGGTTGCTTGTTCTTTCAGTTCACTAGTGGCATTCCCCATAGCGATTTTTTCATCGCAAGCTGCGAGTAAGGCAAGGTCATTTGGACCATCGCCAAAGCCATACGTCGGGATAGTCGGCAAGTTTAAAAGTTCTTTGATTCGTGTCACAGCGGTACCTTTTGATGTTCCTTTACGGACAACATCTATTGAGAAGGGGTTGTTGCGATAAAAAGTTAGCTCGGGAAACGTTTCATTGTAATATGCATCTGCGTTTGTTCCCAGTATGAGTAGCATGTTGACCAAGGATTCTTGGTATTTTTTTGGCAGTACAGGGGGGACGTTTGCATGAATATGATCAAAGGCTTCAACAAGGTAACGATTGGCGCCAGATGCCCAAATATCTTTGTCATTATAAAAAACGACTTCCTGTTGCTGCAAGTGGACGGCTTCGACCATCCGTTGACAAATAGCTTGCTCGATATGTTCTTGGAAGACGACTTCTCCAGCCAAGCGAATAAAGGCGCCATTCATGACAGCATCAGAGGTGATACCTGCCGCTTGTTTGATATACTGTATCTGAGGCTCAGCACGGCCGGTAGCAATAATGGGTAAGATATTGTTTTGCCTAAGAGTCGCGATTGCTTGAGCAACTTCCGGTGTAATTTGAGAATGACTATCTAATAATGTACCATCTAAATCAAAAAATGCGAGTGCTTGATAAGACATTGAGACGCTCCTTTCATGTATAATTTGATGATAGCAAATAATGAATAAAAGGCAAAGCTTTCGCGAAGAATTGATGAAGCTGTTGGTAGTTTTCTAATTATTTAGTATACTAGGCAGTAGTAATAAAGGAGCGACATGATGATAGTTTTGTACGTAGGGATCTTTTTTTTCATAATAGGTTTGGCTTTTTTTCTTTTTCCACCAAAGGGCGAGAATTTGGTGTATGGTTACCGAACCGAACGTGCACAAGTTTCTGCTGAAAGCTGGGTTTATGCACAACGAGTAGCTCGAAATTATTTTTTATTAGTTGGTGGCATACTGACAGTAATTGGTTTCTGGCTAAAGCTGTCCGGGCATACGAACTTCTTTCTAATCGAGCTGTTAGGTATTCCTTGGGTTATCGCGCCGATGATTGCACGAATAGAACAAAAATTGGATCGATACAATCGATCCTTACGAGGTGATGAAAATGAACATATTGATGATTGAAGACAATGAATCTGTATCTGAAATGATGCAAATGTTTTTCCTAAATGAAGGTTGGGAAGCGACTTTCAAATATGATGGAAAGGAAGGACTAGATACTTTTTTGGCGAATCCTCATTTCTGGGATTTAATCACGTTGGATTTGAATTTGCCATCGATGGACGGCATGATTGTTGCAAGAGAGATTCGGAAAGTATCGAAGACGGTACCAATAATCATGCTAACTGCGAGAGACTCTGAAAGTGATCAGGTCATTGGCTTAGAGATGGGCGCAGATGATTATGTAACTAAGCCGTTTAGTCCCTTAACTTTGATTGCGCGAATTAAGGCACTACATAGAAGAATGGAACTTGTGGAGAAAGAAGGAAAAGTCCAAGAAGCGAGCGACCAAGAATTTGATATCGAAACACAATTTTTAAAGGTCAACACAAAAACGAGAGAAGCCTATCTAAATGGCAAATTAATCGAAGGACTGACACCAAAAGAATTCGATTTGCTCTATACTCTTGCGAAAAAGCCAAGGCAAGTATTCTCCAGAGAACAGCTCCTGGAGTTAGTGTGGGATTACCAGTATTTTGGCGATGAACGAACGGTCGATGCGCACATTAAAAAGTTACGTCAAAAAATTGAGAAAGTCGGTCCTCAAGTGATTCAGACAGTTTGGGGAGTGGGATACAAATTTGATGATTCGGGTGTTGCCTGATGAAATATTTGTATCAACAGCTGGCTGCTTTTACCGTGGTTATTTTTGTGACGTTACTGACGATGGGCATTGTTTTCACACGGATGACCGAGAAAACGGTCGAGGAGAATAATTACCATCAATTATTTGGTTATGGCGATGCTGTGCAAAAAGTTGCCGAAACAATCAATGATCAATACCAGGTAAATTTTTCTAAGGAGACAGTCATTCAAAATGCATTAGCGACATCTGAACTGATGTTAAACCAACAAAGTGTTAATTTTGTGTTTATTACGACAAATAAGCAAATTATTTATCCGTTGCACAGCTCAGAGAAAACAAGTATCACGATTGCGACTTCAACTTGGTCTGCGTTGGCAGCAGGAGAATCTCAGCAATTAACGTCTGATGCAAACATTTATGGTCAGAAAGAGACGACTTCCTATGCCATGATTCCCTTTGATTACGACGGCACCTTTTTTGGTGTCTTAATTGTCAGTCAGCCGGCAAAAAATATTCAAAATTCGGTGAAACAATTGACAGCAAATCTATTAAAAGGGGTCATTTTATCGGTTATCGTGGCATTGGTCATTAGTTACTTTTATGCTCGTTTTCAAGTGAAGCGGATCAATCGCCTCCAAAAAGCGACCAAAGAAGTGGCTAATGGAAATTTTGATATCAATGTACCCGTGCATAGTCGGGATGAGTTTGATGATTTGGCTGAAGATTTCAATAAAATGACGCGTTCGTTGAAAGAGTCGCAGGACGAAATCGAGCGCCAAGAAGAGCGCAGAAAGCAATTTATGGCCGATGCATCGCATGAGATGCGGACACCATTGACGACAATCAATGGCTTATTAGAAGGTTTGCAATATCATGCGATTCCTAAAAATCAAGAAGAGAACGCCGTCAAGTTAATGAAAAATGAAACGGAACGACTCATAAGACTAGTCGCTGAAAACTTGGATTACGAAAAAATCCGAACCAATCAGATTTCGATGGTTATTAAAAAGTTTGATGGCACACAGACATTGGCAGAAATCGTGACGCAACTTCAAGTGAAGGCGGCCAGTGCAGGCGACACCTTAACACTACTTACGACGGAGCCGGTCAGCGTCTTTGCAGATTACGATCGCTTTAAACAAGTCATGGTTAATATCATTCAAAATGCGATTCAATTTACAGAGAATGGTGAGATTACAATCCAAATCGAAAAACGTAATTTACAGACAGTCATAGCAATCTCTGATACAGGTATCGGTATGACGCCAGAGCAATTGACCAATATTTGGGATCGCTATTACAAAGTTGACCCATCTCGGAAAAATAAAAAATTTGGTGAATCTGGACTAGGCTTACCGATTGTTCAACAATTGGTGCGACTTCATAACGGCACGATTGATGTCCAAAGTAAGCTGGGTGAAGGTACCACATTTAAAATTTCTTTTCCAGATACTGAAACAACTGAAAGCTAAAATGAAACAGGGTTTACTAAAACAAGAGCTATAAAATCCAAAAGATTATACTTCTGGATTTTATAGCTCTTGTTTTAGCAAGACTAGTCACACCTTTTTAATGATGTTTAAAGGGGTGTGAGTGTTCACTTGGTAGATAGTGCTTTTTCAATCGCGACTTCTTATGAAAATAAGCTACGAATAAAGCAATGAAGCAGATCGTCACGAGTAATACTTTCATGAACATAAATAGGATAATCTTCGTCCATTTCAAAGAAGTCAATCGATTGGTTTGAGCGAGTGCTTGGATGGTGGTTGGAATTTTAACGGTTAATTTGGTTGATAAATTCGACTCTTTTGTTGAAAAAGAGTCAGAAGTCAAATGGTTTTGAATAAAAGAAAATTGAGATTGCTCGACTTGCTTTTCAATTTGTGATTGGAAAAGTAAGAAAACAAATCCTAAAAATAGAAAAATGCCAAAAAGTGGCACGAGCATAGTTTTAACCTTACTAAGGTAAGTGAGTTGACTGCTTGTTTGCGATTGGCGGATATAAAGAAAAAGCGTGAAAAAAAAGAGTCCGCCGCAAAGTACAATTGGTATTTGGACAAAAGGACGCAATAGCGTAGTGAGAGTATTTAGTGTTTCTGTAATAGTCGATTTAGAAGATTGATAAGCTGCTTGTTGTATGTATTGGGTAATTTGCTTGATTTGTTCATGATTGGACGCTTCATAGATAAGAAGAAGCATTAAAAAAGAAACGAATATGAATAAATAAGCTAAGTAGAGTAGTTCCCGTTTATTAGTAAGGGAACGGAATTTATCTTTCATTCTGACACCTTCTTCACTTCAAGTATAAAAAAGGAATTTGAATTATATATGAACTTATCTGGAAAAGTCTAGGAAATAAGAGGACGAGACAGAATTTTTCAGCTAAAAAAACCATAAAACCCGAAAGTTATGTTTCAAACTTTTGGATTTTATGGTTTTTAACTTGTAGTTAATGCTGTATTTATTTTCTATAAAATCCTTTATTGACCACTCGTAGTTGTTTCCGTAGTTGACGTGGTTTCTGGATTCAATTGCTTATAGGTTTGTGTTTTAAATAGATCAACCGTTGATTTGTTGCCATTTTTTGAGTATAGACTGGTTGATTTGTCGCCTAGGCTAGTTTGTGTTTCATTTAATCGATCGACTTGATTTAAGTAACTATATTTTGATGGATCAATGGTAGTCAAACCACTATCGGTGTAGAAACGAAGCAAATCGCCATTGTTAATCGTATCAGAGGTGCTTAGCTGTTCCTCTACTTGCTTCTTCCATGCTTTGACTTGCGCCTTTAATTCATCAGACTGTTCAGTCACGGCTGTGCCGGTCGCATTTTCATATAATGTACCACCGTAGTACGTATAGTTCGGAGTGACAAAGCTACCATCACGGAAGGCGACGACTTGATCTCGATCTTTGGATAATAAGTCCTGTCCGAGCTGGATATATTTGCTTGTATCGACACCGAGAAGATGTAGCAAAGTAGGTAATGCATCGACTTCTCCACCATACGTATGGTTTACACCACCGCTTGTTGTACCAGGAATATGGATCATGTAAGGGACGCGTTGCATTTGGGCATTGTCATAATCTGTCCAAGTATCGGCTGTCTTTCCTAAAAGACTCGCTAATTCTTCGTTTCTAGAATTAGAAATACCGTAGTGGTCTCCATAAAGTACGATGATTGAGTTGTCGTACAGACCACTTGCCTTTAAGTAATCGAAAAACTCTTTAATCGCATTATCCATATAATTTTCTGTAGCAAAGTAATTATTAATGGTTTCATCATTGGTTGTTGCTAATGGGAAACCAGATTCATCCCCAGATAATTCAGAATAAGGGAAATGATTAGATACCAAAATGAATTTTGAGTAAAACGGTTGTTGTAATTTTTCTAAATATTGGACTGACTGGCTAAGAAATTGTTTATCCATCAAGCCATATTGGAATGAGTTTTCATCTGTAACATCATAATAAGATGAATCAAAGAAATAATCATACCCAAAACTCTTATATGTTTCGTTACGATTCCAGAAGTTACCGACGTTACCGTGGAAGACAGCACTCGTGTAACCTTGCGTTTGCTCTAAGATATTTGGCGCAGACTGGAAGGTGTTTTTCGCGCCAAGCTGTGTGAATAGAGAGCCTTGATCCAATCCAAATAAAGAGTTTTCCATCAACGTTTCCGCATCACTTGTTTTACCAGCCTTGACTTGGTGGAAGAAGTTATCGAAGCTATAAGTACTATTGCTATTGTATAGACTATTTAAGAAAGGGGTCACTTCATGTTCAACACCATTGGCATCTTTTAATTTGTAATTGATGACAAATTGTTGTGTGCTTTCCAAGTGAATGTAGATGACATTACGACCTTTGGCAATTCCAAATAGGCTGTCATCTGGTGCTGCATAGTGTTCACGGACGTAAGATTTTACTGCATCTAAGTCGGTCGCACTCGCTTTGGCTCGAACTTGATTGGTCTTGTATGTTTGGACAGCATCATAGGCAGTGAACGTATTCACACCAAGATACTTGACTAAGTAGTCATTAGAAAAAGCTCGAGAGAGTAGCTGAGGACGATCAGACTCAGCAAGAAATAAGTTTCCGCTGAAGATCATGATGGAAAAAGCAGTCATCGCGAAAGCCATCCGAGCACGAACGGGGGCTACTTGCATTTTGATTTTTTTGAAGGCTAGTGCTGCAATCAATACTATGATATCTATAAAATAGAACAAATCGTACCAGCGGAACAAGCGCAAGGCACTCTCACCAAGTCCACTTGAGACCTTACCAGCACCCAGCATGGTATTAATCGTTATAAAGTCTGTAAATTCACGGTAATAGTTCACATTTGCATAGAGCAAAATGGTCATCACAGTGTAGATAAAAAGCATCATCACATAGGAGGGTGTCTTGCGACGAATGTATAAGGCCACTGACAGCAATAATAGTGTTGAGGCGATTGGGTTGATCGCGACGATGAAATATTGCAAGGCATTATCTAAGCCGACTTTTAAATCCACTGCGAAGGCCAAAATATTTTTTAGCCACAATAATACTGCTAATAAGGTAAAAAAGCCCAGTCTCGTATTAATAAACGAGCTTATTTTTTGTTTAAACAAGAAATGTTCCCCACTTTCTCCGTGTTAGTCACTAGTCAAAAAAGAAGATTCAAACGAAACTCCTTTACTATCCCCATTATTCTACCCACATGTGAAACAAGTGTCAAATAAATCAACAATATATAGTAGTTCATTTTTCTAAATTAACTTTTTCTTTAACTTAACTACCAGAGCAAAGCGCGTCAATTTTTGATATACTAATTATAATTGAAGAAGTGGGTGACTGAATGAGAGTAACAATAACAAAAAAAGCAGAAAAAAAATTACGACAAGGCTTTCCGCTCGTCCAAAAAGAGGATCTTGTAGATAGTGACTTTCCCACTGATTGGGTTATTTTTCAAACGCAGCGGAAAGAAGAGATTGCTAGAGGCTACCTAGGTAAGCAAAACAAAGGCGTCGGCTGGGTACTGACGCAAAAAAAGGTCGAGCTAGATGAGTCTTTTTTTGAAGCTATCTTTTTAAAGGCGAAAGCCAGTCGGCAATCTTATTTTAATCGATCGGATACAACGGCATTTCGGATTTTAAATGGCGAGGGAGATTCTTTTGGAGGTTTAACGATTGATTGGTATGCAGGGTATGTCGTTTTTTCTTGGTATAATGAAACGCTTTATACGCATAAAGATGAGTTGGTTCGAGCATTCCAAACAGCATACCCAGAAGTCAAAGGGGCTTATGAAAAAATCCGTTTTGCTTCGGACTTACCTGAATCAATGCCTATTTATGGGGAAAGAGCGCCCGAACCCTTACTAATAAAAGAAAATGGCATTACCTATGCGACATATCTGAACGAAGGATTGATGACGGGAATTTTTCTAGATCAGCGAGAAGTTCGCGGCAAGCTAGCTTCGGGATTCCTAAAAGGCAAATCCATCTTAAATATGTTTAGTTATACAGGTGCATTTTCTGTTGCTGCGGCAGTCGGTGGCGCAGGTGAGACGACTAGTGTTGACTTGGCCAATCGGAGCTTAGAGCTGACGAAGGAGCAATTTCAAGTCAATCATCTTTCAAGTGAAGAGCAGCATATTTATGTGATGGATACCTTTGAGTACTTTAAATACGCTAAGCGCAAAAATTTGTCGTATGATTGTATTGTGTTAGATCCGCCTAGTTTTGCGAGAAACAAAAAGAAAGTCTTTACCGTAGCAAAAAATTATGGCGAACTAATTGAGCAAAGTCTGGATATCCTGGCGCCAAATGGATGGTTAGTCGCTTCGACCAATGCAGCGAACGTCTCTTTAGAGAAATTCGAAAAGCAAATCGAGCAAGCCATCGCCAAAAAAGGCGTGAAGGTAAGAAAACAAACAAGTTTTGCTTTACCAAGTGATTTTAAAACAATATCGAAGTTTCCTGAAGGGAGCTACTTGAAGGTACTTTTCTATCAACGAATGGATTAGAATGGAGGAGACGTATGGTTACAGTGAAAGGAATTACTTTTGGAGAAGGTCGGGTCAAGTTGGCTGTACCATTAACGGCAAGTACTCAAGAAGAGTTGGTCAAACAAGCTGAACAGGCAGCACATTGTCCCGCGCAAGTCGTGGAATGGCGAGCAGATTATTTTGAAGATGTCCTGATTGATGAAAAACTGATTGAGACACTCACATTGATTCGCATGGAATTAGGAGAAAAAATCTTATTATTCACATTCCGTACCAAAGAGGAAGGCGGCCAACGCGAGCTTTCCCTAAAAGAATATGAACAGCTCTGTCTCCTCGTTGCCAAGTCTGATCGCATTGATTTATTAGACTTGGAGTTGCATCGAGTGGAGTTTTTAGGTCGTGGCTTTGTTCAAACTATTAAGGCTGAAAAAGTGGCAATCATTATTAGTGCACATCATTTTGATCAAACACCGGCTGATGGCCAGCTAATGTTTCAGATTGGCATGATGAATCAATTCGGAGCAGATATCGGAAAAATCGCGACGATGCCAGCCAACTTGCAAGATGTGCTGCGGATGATGAATGTTATTCAGCGAGCAAAAGGAATCAATCAGCTACCATTAGCAGTGATGTCCATGGGCGATTTAGGAAAAGTTACGCGCGTAGCTGGTGAGTTAATCGGCTCAGTCTTGAGCTTTGCATCACTGGACCAAGCCTCTGCTCCAGGCCAAATTCCAATTGATACCATGGATGAATTTATAAAAGCGATGCAGATTGATTAGAGGAAGGTGAGTAGATTGGCAAAAAAGAAAGTTCCCAAAACAAATGCCATCCGACTAATTGAGCAAAAAAAATACCTTATACGGAATATACGTATGAATGGTCGGAAAATCATATCAGTGCCAACGATGTAGCGGCTCAAATGGCTGGCAAAGCGAGCCAGATTTTTAAAACATTGGTCGCAGTCGGCAATAAAACAGGTCCCATCGTCGCAGTGATTCCAGGCGATGAAGAAGTCGACTTGAAGAAATTAGCAAAAGAAAGTGGCAACAAAAAAGTTGAAATGCTTCACTTGAAAGATCTAGAAGAAACGACAGGCTACATTCGTGGTGGGTGTTCGCCTGTCGGAATGAAAAAATTATTTCCAACGTTTATCGACCAACGTGCGACGGAACTTTCTCTCATGATCGTATCGGCTGGTCGTAGAGGAATGCAAATGGAACTAAAACCGACTGACTTAGCGAAAGTCGTAAACGGAAAATTTGTTGCCATCGTCGCAACTGAGTAATAATAGTACTTAAATGAAACAGTTCAGCTAAATGCAAAAAAGCA
>NZ_GL622241.1:0-27594 GCF_000185365.1 Enterococcus italicus DSM 15952 | reverse complement strand
AAGTTGTTTTTCCAACTTTTGGCTTTTTGTCGTAGTTATTCGAATGTAGCAAAACTAGTCATGTCATTCGTGTTGGTAGCGTGAAGCACTTCGTCATTCGGGAGCAATTCACGCTACTTCAATACGTTTAAAATTGAAAATAGGAAGCTTCTTGAGCCGCGTGTACACCAGCACTATGGCCAGTACAAAAAGCAGCAGTGATATTAAAGCCACCAGTGTAGCCATTCACGTCAACTAATTCTCCAGCAAAAAAGAGCCCGTTCTTCTTTTTACTTTCCATCGATTTTGGTTGGATTTCTTTCGTATTGACTCCACCACCAGTTACAAATGATTTTTCAATTGGTAGGGTCTTATTGACGCGAATTGGGAAGGCTTTCCATTTCTCGACAATCGATAGGATTTGAGCTTCAGTCAGCTGATTTGCGGGTGTATCGGCTAGGCCTAACTGTTCTAAATAAAAGACCAATAACCGGTCTGGCAAAAAGGCAGCTAGTTCATTTTTGGCTGCTTTTTTTGATTGATGAAGCTTAGTGGTGATGGATTGAAGAAGCTCTTCTTTCGATCGTTCAGGGAAACAATCCAACACAACAGTCACGTCTGGCTGACTTTCCAGTAACTGATTAACGAAGGAAGAACAACGCAATGCTGCTGGACCAGAAAGGCCAAAGTGCGTAAACAATAGATCCATCTTATGTTCAGTCACAAGCTTCCCTTGATTGTCGAGTACTTGTAACAAACAATCCCGTAAAGAAATCCCTTGCAGCTCTTTGGAATGAATAAAGGCTTCGTCAGAAAGTAACGGTGACTCCGTCGCATAGAGTGGCGTAATTGTGTGGCCGACTGATTTAGCAAAGCGATAGCCATCGCCAGTCGAGCCAGTCGAAGGATAGGTTTTGCCACCTGTTGTTAATATGACACAGGGAGCTTGAATGGTTTCAAACTCAGTCTTCACTCCTGTTATATGGTCGGCATCGAACAACAAAGATTTGACGGTTGTATTCGGCAGTAATGTCACGCCTAGCTGGGTGGCAGTTTCTACTAAGGTATCGACAATGGTTTTTGATTTATTTGTCACTGGGAACATCCGTCCGTGATCTTCTTCTTTCAAAGAAACGCCATGGCTTTCAAAAAAGTCCATCACATCGAAATTATTGAATTGTGAGAACGTACTGTAGAGAAATCGGCCATTGCCAGGGATATGACGAATCAGATCATCGACTTCACGGTTATTTGTGACATTGCAACGTCCGCCACCAGTCATCAAAAGTTTCTTGCCGTATTTTTTATTTTTATCAATTAGGACAACTTTTGCACCTTGCTCGGCAGCAGCAATGCTAGCCATCATCCCACTTGTGCCACCACCGACAACAATGACATCGTATTTTGTATTCATAGTTCCTCCATCAAAAGGTAACATTCCAATGTAGAAAAAGTATGCAACCTTGGTTATTTTTTGCTAATATATGCTAATATATATAGTATCAAAAAAAGGAGGAACTTACATGACAAATACAACTACAAATTATATTCAGAAAATTCAAACAAAAATTCACGAGAATGATCCCAACCAGCCTGAATTTTTACAAGCGGTGGATGAATTTCTTTCAACAATAACGCCTTTTTTAGAAGAGTATCCTGAAATTGAAGAACATAACTTACTAGCTGTTGTGACAGAGCCAGAGCGCTTGTTGCAATTTCGTGTCCCGTGGCAAGATGATCAAGGAAACTGGCAAGTCAATCGCGGCTACCGTATCCAATTTAACTCTGCCTTAGGACCATATAAAGGTGGCTTACGCTTCCATCCCTCTGTTAACTTAAGTATTTTAAAATTTCTAGCCTTTGAGCAAATATTTAAGAATGCTTTGACCGGTCTACCAATTGGTGGTGGGAAAGGTGGAAGTGATTTTGATCCAAAAGGCAAATCAGATTCAGAAATCATGCGTTTTTGCCAAAGCTTCATGCTAGAGCTAAGTAAACACATCGGTCCTAACTTAGATGTTCCTGCTGGGGATATTGGTGTCGGTGGTAGAGAGATTGGCTATCTTTTTGGTATGTACAAGCGTCTTCGTTCCTACGATGCAGGTGTCCTAACAGGGAAGCCGCTTGATTTCTGGGGAAGCTTAGCACGTACGGAAGCAACTGGCTATGGGGTTGTCTATTTTGTGAAGCATGTATTGGCCGATCAAGGACAATCATTTGCAAATAAAAAAGCCATCGTCTCTGGTAGTGGAAATGTTGCCATCTACGCAATTGAAAAGCTACAAGAATTAGGAGCGAATGTCGTAAGTTGTTCAGACTCAAATGGTTACATCATCGATGAAAGTGGTATCGATGTTGCCTTGCTAAAAGAAATCAAAGAAGTGAAGCGTGAACGCCTTACAGCGTATGCACAAGCAAAAGAAACGGCAACGTACTATGGAGGATCGGTCTGGGCGCATGAATTATCCGCTGAACTAGCCTTTCCTTGTGCGACACAAAATGAAATCGATGAAGAAGCTGCGAAGCGATTGGTAGCAAATGGTGTGAAGGTCGTTGCTGAAGGGGCAAATATGCCGGCTTCTCTTGAGGCTGCGAATTATTTTGTGGACAATGGGATTTATTACTGTCCAGGGAAGGCAGCGAATGCTGGCGGAGTTGCCGTATCTGCTTTAGAAATGAGTCAAAACTCTCAACGCTTGCAATGGACATTTGAAGAAGTCGATAGCCAACTAGATGGAATCATGAAAGACATCTATGAATCTTGTCGCGATACAGCAGAAAAGTACAATCAAAAAAATAATTACTTACTCGGTGCCAATGTTTCTGGTTTTGAAAAAGTTGCTAAGGCAATGCTTAGACAAGGACTTGTCTAGTTTGAGAGAATAGGCTCTATATCAATCTTTGCTTGCCATTTCACCAAAAAAAAGTAAAGTTAAGGTGTAGTTAATTTATCTCATAGGAGGAAAAGAAATGACCCATATCTCATTTGATTATTCAAACGTTGCACCATTTATTAATGAACATGAATTAGGGTACATGCAAGGAATGGTTTCATCAGCTGACAAAATGTTACGTGAAGGAACAGGACCTGGTAATGATTTTCGTGGATGGTTGACTTTACCAAAAGACTATGACAAAGAAGAATTTGCACGCATTAAAAAAGCAGCTCAAAAGATCCAAAAAGATTCAGATGTTCTTGTCGTTATCGGTATCGGGGGTTCTTACTTGGGTGCTCGTGCAGCGATTGAATTTTTGCATCATTCATTCTTCAATGTATTACCAAAAGCTGAAAGAAACTATCCGCAAATTTTCTTTGCTGGTAACTCGATTTCATCGACCTATTTAGCAGATTTAATTGAAGTCATTGGTGATCGTGACTTTTCAGTTAATGTGATTTCAAAATCAGGTACAACGACAGAACCAGCAATCGCATTCCGTGTCTTTAAAGAACGCTTGATTGAAAAGTATGGTAAAGAAGAAGCAAACAAACGCATCTATGCCACTACTGATAAAGCTCGTGGTGCGGTGAAAGTTGAAGCAGATGCAGAAGGTTGGGAAACATTTGTGATTCCTGATGATGTTGGTGGACGCTTCTCAGTCTTGACAGCTGTTGGTTTATTACCGATTGCAGCAAGCGGAGCGGATATTGATGCGTTGATGCAAGGAGCGGCTGATGGTAGCGATGCCTACTCAAGTGATAAATTAGAAGAAAATGAAGCCTACCAATATGCTGCATTACGCAACATTCTTTACCGTAAAGGCAAAGTGACAGAATTATTGATTAATTATGAACCAGGTATGCAATACTTCTCTGAATGGTGGAAACAATTATACGGCGAATCAGAAGGAAAAGATCAAAAAGGAATCTATCCATCTAGTGCGAATTTCTCGACAGATTTGCATTCGCTTGGCCAATTCATTCAAGAAGGAAACCGCAACATTTTTGAAACAGTCGTTAAAGTGGAAAACCCACGCAAATCAGTCACAATTCCGACACAAGATGCTGATTTAGATGGTCTAGGGTATTTACAAGGAAAAGAAGTGGACTTTGTTAATACCAAAGCATTTGAGGGCGTTCTTTTAGCTCATACAGATGGTGGCGTACCAAACCTTTTAGTGAAAATCCCTACGATGGATGCCTATACGTTGGGTTACTTGATGTATTTCTTTGAAGTAGCAGTGGGTGTGTCAGGATACTTGAATGGTGTCAATCCATTTGATCAACCAGGGGTAGAAGCGTACAAAAAGAACATGTTTGCCCTACTAGGCAAACCAGGCTATGAAGAATTATCAAAAGAATTGAATGCACGCTTATAATTCGATGTTTTCGGATGCTATAGCAACGCATGCAATCAAATAATTGAAATTGAAGCATGACAAAGAACCGTCAATTTTGGCGGTTTTTTTGTACAGTCAAGTAAGAAACTGCACAAAAATAGCACATTGTATGTTTGAAAGAACACATCGATGCTTTAATCTGATCTAAATCAGATGAGAAGTTGTTGTGATATACTTAAAAATAGTTCTTTTTTTTGGCAACATATAGTGAAGGCAGAGATTTCTAGTCTGCAATGTCTAAACAAAAGAAGCGAGTGAGGTAAATGGGCTTTAAAATAAGAGTAGGAAATGAAAGTTTTGAATGGTTCGACCAAAAATTGGTTTGTTCTAGTCACGAAAAAATGCAAGAGTTGATTGAATCGTTGAAAGATCATATTCCGACTGTAATCGCATTTCCGGATCTAATTGATTATGATGATGATTTGACAAACGGAAGGAATGCCTATTATACGATTTTGGGATCTTTTAAGGAATGCGAAGTAGTAAAAAAACCAAGTGAAGACTTTTTAGGATATGGTTACGTAGAAGGAAGGATATATTAATGAAAATTTAAAGTGCATTCTTCATGGTGTGCTTTTTTGTAACAAAAAAAGGCCATTTTTAGCACTAGTCTAAAAACGGTCTTTATCGTTTGCTTTCGTCAGACTGTCCACAAGTCATTGTCAATCGAACCTCTCTTATTTGTCAGATTTTAAGTTCTTAATCGCATCTTCAATCGTTACGCCATATGCAAAGTGAGTTTCATCTTTGGCATCAATAGCTAAGAAAGCATTTTTGACAGAATCGAATGCAATTCGATACGTCATATTTGTTTTGGTAAATGTCATTTGTCATTCCTCCTTCTTTTTATAGATGGTGCTTTTAACACCATCTATAATCTACCACTAACTCATTTTTTTTTCAAAAAAACCGTCTTTCGAGTATAAAAAATCTTAATCATTCACAAAGTTAGCCAAATCCAAGGACAAAAAATGCTAATTTATCAGCATAAGAAACAGTTCGGATTGCGTTCTTTGCTTGGTTTAAATAGTCCATTCGATCAGTAATCACCCCATCGACGCCGTAGAGCATCATTCGTTCGATGGTACTCTTATCATTGGGCGTCCAGGCGTAGAGTTCTTTTCCACTGTTATGGACGAGTTGGACATATTTAGCAGTCAAAGATGTCATTTCCATCACAATGATATCTGCTTTTGTCTCAGGAGGACTCACTAGATTAAAGGGAGTAATATAACCTGTTTTGATAGTAGGTGCTTGTGTTTTTATTTGCTCGACGACATTATAATTTAAGGATTGCACTTGGTGATGGTCCTCTTCAATAATGGATTCGTATTTTTCTAAAAAGCGTTTGACCATTGCTTTAGGGTTATCTTGTTGCGTTTTTATTTCGATTAATAATTTTTGATTCAGAGATTGCGCTGCTTTTAAATAGTTATCAAATGTCGCAATTTTCCCCGTCTGACCATTTTCATGTAAGACCATTTTTTCGGCGGTCGCTAATGTACTTTTTTCAGGAACCAGTCGGCTATTTGCTAGGTGATTATAAGTGAAATCATGATAGACGATAAACTGATGATCACTGGTTTCCTGTATATCAATTTCAACGTAGTCTGGATGATACGATGTAGAAGTCTTAATTAAACTAGGAATTGTATTTTGAATTCCTTGGACATCCGAGACTCCGCGATGTGAGATGGTGACTGGATTGCTCAATGAAAAAGTAGTCAAATACGTGTAATTATAACTCAATGCTACAATGCTTGTCAGAATGCTGATGAGTAAAAGCAAATGCTTTGAAATAGCGGGCAGACTAGTCGAAATTGGTGTTACTTGTATCAGGTTCGGTAAACGATGATTTCTTTTCATAATCTCAACCATATAGAAAAAGCTACTAAATGTGGTTAAAATGAACGAAAAAAATAAAGTGATTTGTAAACAAAGCATAAAAAAGACAGCCGCATACAAAGCAAAATGTGGCCATGCATAGTCTAAATAAAACTGAAAAAAAGAAATAATCGACAAAATTAGGGTATTGACGACACTGATCAAGAAAAAAAGCAAACCAAAGCTACTTAGCATCAGTAAAAACGCATGCTTGGTTAATGTAAAACTTTCTCTGATAGCATCACGGACAGTTAGTTTATTTAAGATCAGCTCAGGTAAAACAAAAAAGAAGCGGTACCCTAAATACAAAAGTAAGAGATAAAGCAAACAAAAACTGATAACAAATAGCCAACGATTCGTAAAAATATAATCTAAGATAAAGGCAGGCAGTTGAACTTTGGCCAATAAGTCAGAGCGATAAACCAAAAAGCTAAAAGGTGAAAGCAAGATGACGTAGAACAAAAAGAAAACTAATACGGCCGGGTTTAGAAATCGGATTTGTTTTGAAGACAATACTACAAGCTGTTTTATGGACACAGGACGATGATTTGTAATGAAGTACATGCTGTATAGTAAAAAAGAGAATTCAAAAAATAAAATGAGCAAAAATGTCAGAAACAAACAAATAAAGGCTATAAAAAGAAAGGGTTGCTTAGCCAAGGTATGTGGAAAAGTAGCAAGGCTAAAGTAATGTACATCTACCCGAGACAATAAAAATTTGGTTAAAAATGTTAGTCCAGGTATTGCGACGATTAGAATAAAGAAATGAGCTAATAATACGTCACGAATATAACTTGGACTATGTTTTAAAAACCGGATGGTCCATAAAAAATGATATTTGAGTTTTGACATAAAACATTCCTCCAAAATAAAAATACCTAGCCAGTGACAACGACATCCATCAAAGAAGCTTCTTTTGGAAAGACGTGGTCACTAGATAGGTATGTCAATGGTGTAATTTAACCAAGCAGACTTGAAAGAAAAGTACCGCCATAAATTAATGCTAGACTATACAAATAAATCGAGAAGGGCTTAGCTAAGAAAATAATAAGCGCATATCGCTTAAATGATATCGTCGTTAAACCAGCCATTAAACAAAGAGCATCATCTGGCGCAACTGGTAAAAAGATTGCCAAAGCAAAAAGTCTTTCAAATCTTTTTTCATTTGCTAACCAACCTGAATACTTTGTGTAGGTGTGATCACTAATCAAACTTAAAATAAATGGTTTACCATAGCGACGAGCAAGCAAGAAGATAATCAATGAGCCTACTGTAATACCGATATAATTGTAGAGGAAACCAGCATAAGGACCAAATATTAATACTCCTGCCGCAGTAGATATCCCACCAGGAATAATAGGGATGACTACTTGCAAAATCTGTATGAGAATAAAGATGATTGGCCCGGCGACAGTCGACGTACCCACGAGTCCTCTAAGAGATTGCATATCTTTAAAGACACCAAGATTATAGAAATAGATGGTCAAGGCTACTGAAAAGCCGATCCCTACTAGCGAGATAATATTCATAATACGTCGTGAAACGGCAACATTCATGCTCTTCATCTCCGTCCAATTCATTGTTTTCTTTATCATAAACAGAAAATTAAAAAAATGCCAGTATAGCAACTAGTATTTGCCGAACGATTTTGTAAGGTCTTATTAAAAAATAAAAAGTTACTTATCGCACTTTTTTCCTAAAGTGCCATTTAATTACAAGTTGTTCGACTAAATTAGTCATCATAAAGGCTGCTGCGATAGCTCCAGCAGTAATAATGACTGTCAACATACTTTGGAAACCGTCAGCAGGATTACCTAACACAAACTCTCTTACTGCTTGATAAGCAGGTGCTCCTGGTACGAGTGGGACCAGACTGGGTACGATAAAAATAATCATCGGCATTTTTTTTCTCCTTGAAAAAAAGATACTTGCCAGTCCTATAAAGAAGGCTGCAAAAAAATTTGCAGAGCCGATTCCAAATGAATGGGCACGCAAGATGAGAAAAATCAACCAACTAATCATCCCTGCAATACCAGAAGCATGCAGCGCTCTTCTAGGAATATTGGCTATAATGCCAAAGCCAATCGTACTAAAATAACTCAAAAGTGCCTGAATAATCCATTCCATTAAAGCAATCCTCCAAATAAAGTCAACGCAACCGCAATCCCGACTGCGATGGCTGATGCAACTATAATTGCTTCAGTACCTCTCGCTTGCCCACTTATGATATGGCCAGCAAGAATGTCACGAAAAGAATTGGTGATCGCTACGCCAGGGACAAGTGGCATCACGGCACCAATGATAATATGATCGGCATTCAGTCCGTGAAAGAAAAAACTTAACAAAATAGCAATAACACCGATAAGAAATGCGGAAAAAAACATATCAAAAAAGCGAAGTTCTATTTGTTTTTTTATGAAGACACTAATATAGAAGCCAAATGTACCCACAAAAAAAGTCGGCACAAACTCACTCCAAGTCCCACCAAATACATACATTAGGGTGCTACTTACTAGGCCAGCTCCGATTAATTGCAAATAAAATGGAAAAGAAGGGGTGTAACGATTGGCTTCTTTTAGTGATTGATTTAATGTATATAGATCAATTTTGTTTTCGGCAAACTCACGAGAAAGGCGATTAACTGCGACAACTTTTTCAAGATTGATTAAGCGATCACCGACACTTTCGATTTGGGTGAATTGTTTGTTCCGAAAACTCATAAATATACCAGTTGCTGTAACGTAACTGACACTTTCGGGTTCACCACCATTTCTGGCTATCCGATTCATCGTATCTTCCACACGATAAACTTCAGAACCATTCTCCATCATAATTCGTCCAGCTAAGAGACAGGTCTCCATTAATAACACGCGCGTATCCGACATGAAATCCTCTCCTTATTGTATTCGATTCAGGTTACTTTAGTGTAACCTTAGTCAGGATTTACTACAAGATAGTTTTTTATTATTATCAGTTTACAAATAACAATTGCTTTTTTTAAAGTATCTTTTAAAATAGAAGTAAGAAAGTTCGTTTGATTATGCAGACAGGAGGGATAGTATGCGTCACAAAGTCTACACAAAAGAACAAATAATAAAAGCAGCACGTGAATTGGTTATTGAGAGTGGGTTCGAACACTTTACCGCTCGGAATATTGCGAAGAAAATGGGAGGATCAACTCAACCCATATACATGCATTTTAAAAGCATGAAAGAATTGAAGCTGACATTAATGGATTCTTTGCGACAAGAAATTGGCGTCGATCGTTCTCCTGTTGTTCAAAATGAACAAGAACTAGTAGCTGATTTGAATGGGTACATCGCTTTTGGACAAAAAAATCCCCAATTATTCAAAGCTCTATTTTTTGATGATAGTGGCTTAGGGGAACTTGTCTATCAGCAATCTTTGGCATATTGCAATGGCAGTGATAGTCAGGAAGAGACAAACAAAGAATCTTTCCCTGCTGATCAGGCCAAGCGCCACCATGATTACTTGTGGTCAGTCGCGACGGGGATAACTTTATTGACAAACTCTGGCTTAATCGAGCTTACAGATGACGCACAACAAAAACTATTGAATCAATTTTTAAATGTGCTACGTCTTTCTGAATAAAATAGAAACATGCAAAGGTTCATAAACGATTGATCTTCGACTGTGCTCTATGAAAAAGCCTTGACTTTTATCGTTAAAAAGAACAAAATGTTACTCATGGAGAGTTGGCAGAGTGGTAATGCACTGGACTCGAAATCCAGCGAGCCGCGTTAAGTGGTGCACGGGTTCAAATCCCGTACTCTCCTTTACAGTAATGTTTTCTGGCGAACTAATTGTTCGCTATTTTTCTTGGGTAGATCTAAGCAAAAAGGTAGACAGTTGAATTTTTCATATGCTATCGTTTAAAAAAAGGAGCGATAAGCGATGAAAAAAGAAGAAATTATTGAGAAAGTTAAAGAACTAGCCAACGAAGGAAATGTGGAAAAAGCAAAATTATTTCTAGAAGAACACAAAGATTCTTTAGGAGGCTACTACGATAAAGCCAAAGCAGCCCTTGAAAGTAATAGTGGTGTTGAAGGGTTACTAAACAAAGTAAAAGGATTTTTTTAATTAATAGATTTATTTTGCTTTTGTTCAATTCTCAGGATTGAACAAAAGCTTTTTTCTTTTTTACTAGCCTTAGATTTTATGTATAATAAAGACAATGAGTAAAAAAGGGGATGCCTTGCATGAATGAATACAATCTCTTATTTTGTATCGATGGTTCGTATATTGATCAGCTAAAAACGACTTTGCTTTCATTAAGAAAAACAAGTAAACCTGAGTCTAAAATTCATGTGTATATCATGATGAAAGATTCGTTAAGTGGATTGGATGCATTAATCAGCTATTGTCAAAATCTTAAGCTTACTTGTCATCCTATTGCGATGGCAAACAATGAGTTTCAAGGTGCGCCCGTTTCCGAGCGCTATCCAGAGACGATTTATTATCGCTTGTTGGCACAAGAATATCTACCGCAAGACTTAGATCGCGTTTTGTATCTTGATGCGGACATTCTTTGTATTAATGAGTGGCAATCATTGTTCGAAATGGATATGAACGATCAATTGTATGCAGCGTGTAGCCATTCCAAACTAACCAATCTGACGAATGTGATTAACAAAGTACGTCTGAAAACATATGAGTCAGAAGGATACTTTAATTCAGGAGTCTTGCTGATGAATTTGCCTTTACTTAGACAAGAAGTGAAACGAACGGCAATTTATCAGTTTATTAATGAAAATACATACAATTTATTGTTGCCAGATCAAGATGTGTTAAATGCCTTATATGGCGAACGGATTCTTTCATTACCAGATGAAGTGTACAATTACGATGTCCGAAAGAAAACGACCTATGAGTTCTTAAGCAAAGGGGAGTGGACGATGGACTGGGTACTTGATCACACCGTTTTTTTACATTTTTGTGGCAAAGAAAAACCATGGAACGAGAGCTATACAGGAAGATTTTCAAGTCTCTATAAATATTTTGCCAAACAATCAAGAGAAATAGTGGAGGAGTAGCATGAAAATAGCTGTGATGGGGTATAGCGGTAGTGGGAAATCGACATTAGCTAGCTTTTTTGCCAAAAAGGAAGAGTTACCACTTTTGCATTTAGATCAAGTAAATTTTGTCGACAATTGGCAGGAGAGAGAAGGTGCGGCGTCAAAAGAAATCGTCGAGCAGTTCCTAACTCAAAAAAATTGGGTGATTGATGGCAATTATCGGAGATTTTCCCACGATCAGCGACTTGCTGATGCGGACAAAATTTACCTACTTTTATTTTCGAGATGGCGTTGCCTTATGCGCGTGTTAAAGCGAACGATGATTTACTTTCGTAAAAATCGACCAGACATGGCCGCAAACTGTCCAGAAAGGCTAGATGGGGATTTTTTACTATGGATTCTCTATTATGGTCGTTCCAAAGAAAAACAAGCCAGCTTTCAAAAAATCAATGAGCAGTACGCAGATAAAGTAGTCATCATTCGAAATCAAAAACAATTGGATAAAGTCTATCAACAACAAAAAACGTGAACGATCAAATTATCGTTCACGGTTTTTTTATAGAGCTAGATAGCTTTCTAAATAGTCAGCTAATCCATCTTCATCATTTGTTCTTTCAGTTATATCGTTGGCATAGGATTTTAGTTGGTCGGTACCGTTTTTCATTGCGACACCCCAACCGGCATAATCCAAAAGTTCTACATCATTATGCTCATCACCAAATGCGATGACGTCCTTTTGTGCGATGCCCAATGATCTGGCGATAATATCGACACCCATGGCTTTTTGTACACCCTTTGGTACGACTTCTAAAATGGCATTTGGCCCACCCCACGTACGTACATCAATATCATCTTTGAATTCGCTCATCAAGCGGGCAGAAGTTGTCGCTGCGTACTCATGCGTTGTTTTTAAGAGTAGCGATGTTGGATCGTTTGAGAGATTTTTCATAAGATTTGCGGATAAGATACGATCGGTTGCAAAAAATTGCGGTTCAATACCATCGATACGATCGACATAAAATGATTCACGGTTTTCTGCAGCGATGAAATCTAAGTTCAACACTTGTTTTTGTTCCAGTATAGAAAATGCGATTTCTTTTTTAATGGAAAGTTCTTTTTCATATGCCCATTCTTTATTTGGTAAATGGACTAGGGCACCATTAAAATTAACCATCGGAGAAGTCAAGTTCAGCTGTTGATAAAATTGAGCGCTCATGCGATAAGGACGACCTGTTGCGATACTTACGACATTACCTGCAGCAATCGCTTTTTGCAAAACAGCTTCAGTTCGTTTGGTTATAAGAGAGTGAGCATTTAAGGTTGTGCCATCTAAATCAATGGCGATTAGTTTTTTTGTCATGTTCGTTCCCCTTTCTCGTCAAACCGACGCCAATTCAGTGTAACATAATTCACAAAAATAACAAATTATGGAGAAAACAGTAAAGTTGTTAAACACGAACAATAAAAACTGTTTTATTTTTTTTGTAAATAAATACTTGTAAATGATTGGTAGCTTATTTATAATCACTAAATGTAGAAGGTAATAACGAATGATTTTTGATTTTTCGGCAATATTTGTTTGTGTTTTTATTTTAATAAAATAGGAGTGAAAAAAATGGAAAAGTTTTTCAAATTAAAGGAAAACAACACAACGGTATCAACTGAGGTAATGGCTGGTTTGACAACGTTCTTTGCGATGAGCTACATTTTGTTTGTTAACCCAAACATTCTTTCAGCAACTGGGATGCCTTTTCAAGCGGTGTTCTTAGCGACAATTATTTCAGCAATTATTGGTACGTTAGTTATGGGGTTATTCGCGAACGTTCCTTATGCTCAGGCACCAGGTATGGGGTTGAATGCGTTCTTTACATTTACTGTCGTGCTTGGTCTAGGGTATAAGTGGCAAGAAGCATTAGCGATGGTTTTCATTTGTGGATTAATTAATATCTTTATTACAGTAACAAAAATTCGAAAATTAATTATCTATTCAATACCAGAAAGTTTGCAACACGCAATTAGTGGTGGGATTGGGATCTTTATTGCCTATGTCGGACTTAAAAATGCCAATCTATTAAACTTTAGTGCTGACTCGGCAACGATTACTAGTTCAGTAGTCAAAGATGGTGCAGCGACAAATGTCTCGATGAATGGTGGCGTAGTTCCAGCTTTGGCGAATTTTAACAATGCTCCCGTTCTTTTGGCAATTATTGGTTTAGCATTGATGGCTGTCTTAGTTGTATTAAATATTCGCGGAGCAGTAATTATTGGGATCTTAGGGACAACAGTTATTGGTATTTTTATGGGAGTCGTAGATTTGAGTGCAATTGATTGGCACGCCAATTCTTTGTCTAGTTCATTTAAAGATTTAGGGACAACATTTGGTGCAGCTTTTGGGGAGCAAGGGATGCAGTCATTGTTTAGCAATGCATCAAAAATCCCGCAAGTGTTGATGACCATTATTGCTTTTAGTCTTTCGGATACATTTGATACGATTGGTACTTTTATTGGTACTGGCCGCCGTACAGGCATCTTTTCAAAAGAGGATGAAGATGCATTGGAAGATAGCAAAGGCTTCAATACGAAAATGGACAAAGCGTTATTTGCTGATGCTATTGCGACTTCTATCGGTGCCGTCTTTGGAACATCTAACACCACGACATATGTGGAGTCAGCTGCTGGAATTGGTGCCGGTGGACGGACTGGTTTGACATCGGTCGTTGTTGCAGGATTGTTTGCTATTAGTAGTTTCTTTTCTCCATTGATTTCAGTCGTGCCAAGTCAAGCGACTGCGCCTGCTTTGATATTAGTAGGGGTCATGATGATGGCTTCATTCAAAGATATTAATTGGGTTGATTTAGAAGAAGCACTGCCAGCATTTTTTGCCTCAGTATTTATGGGTCTATGCTATAGCATCTCATACGGTATCGCAGCTGGATTTATTTTCTACGCAATTGTCAAAGTAGCGAAAGGGAAAGCCAAAGAAGTATCTATTATATTATGGATTGTTGATGCACTATTCATCTTGAACTTCCTGATTTTAGCTATATTGTAAGAAGGCTTACTGGATTTCCTATCACTCTCACTTATTGAGTCATTTCAATAAGTGAGAGTTTTTTTGTTGAAGAAGCTTTCTAATTTAGTGTTTTAAGTACATCAAGTCGGCTGAATTTCTTTGAATTATAGGCATTTATTCAGTTTTTTATATTTCTATTTTACTTAAAATAGTCTATAGTGGATGGGAAAGAAGGTTTGTCTATGAGAGTTGACTGGAAACGAAATTTATATATTTCTTGGATTGGATGTTTTTTTACCGGTGCAAGTTTTAGTTTGGTGATGCCGTTCTTGCCACTGTATATCGAGGAATTGGGCGCACCGAAAAGTCAAGTCGAGTTTTTTGCGGGAATGGCACTATCTATTACTGCATTAGCTGCAGCAATTGTTGCACCACTTTGGGGAAATCTCGCTGATCAAAAAGGTCGGCGATTAATGATGATTCGTGCCTCAGCGGGAATGACGCTGACAATGGGTTCTTTAGCATTTGTACCAAATGTTTATTGGTTACTTATTATGAGATTTTTGAACGGAGTATTATCCGGATACATACCAAATGCGACCGCACTCATTGCTTCGCAAGCCCCTAAGGAAAAGAGTGGTTGGGCACTAGGAACTTTGGCTACTGGAGCCATCGCTGGAAATTTGATTGGCCCTTCACTAGGTGGGTTATTGGCAGAGTTATTTGGTATGAGAAGTGTGTTTATGATTACGGGTGCCGTTTTATTCATCACATTGCTGCTAACAATATTTCTGGTGAAAGAGGATTTCCAACCAATTGAGAAGCAACACATGGTCCCAATGGTAGATATCTTCAAACAAATGAAAAATGTACAAATTATTTTCGGTCTGTTTGTAACTTCGCTTATATTGCAACTTGGCGTAACGAGTATTAGCCCTATCTTAACCTTATATATTCGCGAATTAAGTGGTGATGGAAAAAACGTGTTGCTTTCAAGTGGAATTATTGTCTCAGTAGTGGGTGTATCTGCAATGATTTCTTCGCCGATTTTAGGGCGCTTAGGAGATCGGATTGGGAATCATAAAGTATTACTGGGAGGTCTTATCTTTTCGTTGCTTTGCTTTATTCCGATGGGGTTTGTCCAAAATCCATTTCAGTTAGGTGTTTTGCGGTTTCTACTAGGTTTTTCAACCGGTGCATTGATGCCTTCGATTAATACCTTGATTAGCAAAATCACTCCGGTCGAAGGGGTCAGTCGTATGTATAGCTACAATCAAATGTTTAATAACTTTGGCCAAGTCATTGGGCCAATGATTGGTTCAACAGTTGCCTATCATATGGGATACAGGTCAGTCTTTTGGGTGACTAGCATCTTTGTCGCTGTGAATATCTGTCTGTCTTTACTAAATTTCAGAAAAGGTGTCGACTATAGCCTTTGAAAAAATAAAAAAACCAGTTACAATTAACGTAACTGGTTTTTGTTATCCTATTATTTCGCTTGCGTGTCTGTTTGACCAGCCGTTCCAACTTCGCTGAAGACGACAATGACAGTAGCTACAATAATAGATAGAACGAAACTCGTTTGGAAGTGGAAAGTAGCACTCATTAAAGAGCTACCTAAGTACCCAACGACTTGTCCTAAAATAATTGTCCAAAAAAATGTCACAAAATAGCGCACGTCTATTCCTTCTTTCGTGATCGATTTTGTCTTTAGTGTAACACATTTTTTTTGCTTGTAAAGAAGGGCAACCATTTGGATTGAGATAAATGAACGACGGAGGTACAAAATGTATATTCCTTTAGCTACCAAATCGGCCTATTCGTTACTTGAAAGTACGATTAGATTGCCGCAATACGTGCAAAAAGCACATGAGTATCATTATGAGGCGTTAGGACTAATGGATCATAATACTTTACATGGTACGATTGAATTTTATCAATTATGCCAAAAAGCGAAAATAAAACCAATTATAGGCTTGCTTTTGGATATTTCATTTGCAGATGAAACGTCGTACCCGTTTTATTTTGTTGCTAAGTCCTTTGCTGGGTATCAACAACTAATGGAGTTGTCTACCAAAAAGATGCTAGGGGAGTCGCCTATCATGCAAGAGGAGCAACGCATGACGGATGTTGCCATCTTGATACCAAAAGAGACAGCTCAAACAACCGCATTTTCCGCACTTTTGGAGAATAAGCATTCTTGGCTTAGTATGAATGTAACGGATGTATTCTTTTGTGTTACGCCTACTAATCTAGGTGAAGAAGATTTTTATTCTTATCAAAAGAAAATGAAAGATCTTGGGATGCGTCCGATTGCCTGTCAAGAGACGGTAGCCATGGATAAATCAGAAAATGCGGCGATTGAGGTAGTCGCGCACATTAAAGACGGCTCGACCTTTGATTGGCGTTCAAGTGCGGTAAATGAAAAAGCTATTGGTGTGTTACGTCCTGCAGAAGAAATGGACCAAGCGTTTCAAAAATGCCCAGAAGCTCTTGAAGAATTGGCTAAATTAGTAGTATTATGTCAGCTTGAGTTACCATTGCATCAAGTATTATTGCCTAAATATCCCGTACCAAACGGAGAGTCGGCCAAGGACTACTTAGCGTATTTGTGCAAGCAAGGCCTAGCGTCTCGTCAAATAGCACATACGAGTACCTATCAGCGACGGCTTGATTATGAATTACGTATTATCCATCAAATGGGATTTGATGACTACTTTTTAATTGTCTGGGATATTATGAATTTTGCTCATGAACAAAATATCGTGACAGGGGCGGGACGGGGCTCAGCAGCGGGTTCATTGGTTTCATATTTATTGTCTATCACTGAGATTGACCCGATCGATGCAGACTTATTGTTTGAGCGTTTCTTAAATCCAGAGCGGTATACCATGCCGGATATTGATTTAGACATTCCGGACAATCGGCGGGACGTTATTCTTCATTATGTAAAAGAAAAATATGGAGCTGACTACGTGGCTCAAATTGCAACATTTGGTACAATGGCGGCAAAAATGGTCTTGCGTGACGTTGCCCGAACATTTGGACTATCCCAAAGTGAGATGAATCGTTGGTCTAAAGCAATCCCTAATCAACTAAAAATCACATTAAAAGAAGCCTATCAGACATCAAAATCTTTAAGAGAATTGGTTGAAATGAATGAAAAAAATAGGCTGCTTTTTCAGATTGCCAGTCAATTAGAGGGCCTGCCGCGCCATGTCTCTACCCACGCGGCGGGTGTCGTAATTAGCGATACCAATCTAAGAAAGCTAGTTCCCTTACAAGCTGGATCTGGTGAATTATATTTGACGCAGTTTGCTATGAATGATGTGGAAACAGTTGGGTTATTAAAAATGGATTTTCTTGGTTTGCGTAATTTATCTATCATTGATGACACGCTAAAAGGAATCTATTATCAAATGAAGCAATGCTTTACACAGGCGATGATTCCTAAAAATGACAAGCAGACGTATGAGTTGTTTCAACGTGGCGAGACAGTTGGTGTGTTTCAGTTTGAGTCTGCGGGTATACGCAAGGTACTACGTGACGTACGTCCAGCAAATTTAGAGGAGCTGGCTGTGGTGAATGCCTTGTATCGACCAGGTCCGATGAAAATGATTGACGCATATGTTAAGCGCAAAAATGGACTCGAGAAAAGTACCTATCTCGATCAATCGTTGGCTCCAATTTTAAGAAGTACGTATGGCATCATGGTCTATCAGGAACAAGTCATGCAAGTTGCTTCTATGATGGGTGGATTCTCGTTAGGTGAGGCAGACATACTCAGAAGAGCAATCAGCAAGAAGAAGCGTGCAGTATTAGATGAGCAGCGTGAAAAATTTTATCAAGGTGCGCAAACGAAAGGTTACGATCGAAAAATAGCCGAGGCGACATATCAATACATCGAGCGTTTTGCGGATTACGGTTTTAACCGATCTCACGCTTTCGCCTATTCGGAAATTGCTTATCAAATGGCGTACTTAAAGACTCACTATCCACTACCGTTCTATCGAGCTTTGCTGCAATCGGTTCAAGGGAACGCTTCTAAAATGAGAGAATATATTAGCGAAGCGAAGCGTCAAGGTGTTGTATTTTTAGCACCGTCAATTAATGCAAGCTATAGTGGTTTTTCAATTGAGTCGAGTGAAGGGATTCGCTTTGGTCTTGCTAGCATCAAAGGGCTGCGTAAGGATTTTACTCAAGCAGTGATTCGAGAAAGAAAAGAGCGCGGACCATTCAAATCGATGGATCATTTTCTCTTACGACTTAATCAGCTGAACCCAAAATATATAAAAAAAGAAATACTTGAGCCATTGGTAGAAGTGGGAGCATTTGACACGATTGAGCCCAATCGTAAACAGTTGCTCCAAGAACTAGAAGGGAAAAGGCAAAATCTAGCGTTTAGTGGTGGAAGTATGGATATGTTGGCGTTAATGCCGCTAAAAACGACGGAAGTAGTCGATTTCACCTTGCCTGAAAAATTGACCTTTGAGGAAAATTTATTAGGAGTCTATGTCTCGGGTCATCCTATCCAAGAATATGATGATCTAAGGAGAAAATGGCAGACAACGCAACTTAGCGATCTCGTTCCTGGGACGACAGTTCTTTTATTAGGGTACTTAAAAAATATTCGAGAAATTCGTACAAAAAAAGGTGAAAAAATGGCCTTTTTAGATATTATGGATCTGGGTGCGGAGCGGAGTGTTACTCTGTTTCCTAAGCTATATCGCAGAGTCCAGCGCGATCTACTTCTTGAACATGTCTATCTTATTGAGGGGAAAGTCGAAACTAGTCGGTACAATGGTGAGGTTCAACTCCTCGCTCAAAAACTACAATTAGCTGCGAGTATCAGAAAGGATACAAGTGACTTGACTTGTTATTTGAAAATAGACAAGCATCACGAAGAAATTAGTATTTTAAATCAATTGTCTGATATTATTAAAGAGTATTCAGGTGAGTGTTTTGTTATTTTATACTATGAATCTGAAAAAAAACAGAAAAGATTGCCAGCTGATTTGAAGATCAAAAACAATAGCAAAGTAGCGGAACTACTAGAGAAATTGTTGGGAAAAGAAAATGTAATTTTCAAATAATGTTTACATTTCCTTGTAAAACGTTAAAATTTTCACGTTATTTCAAGACAACACCTAATAAAAATGGTAAAATATCAGTTGTGGATAACACAAAATTACTGTGTTTTAAGTAGACAAGAATAAATAATGAGGTGAATGTGTAAATGAAACGCATTGGGATTTTAACAAGTGGTGGCGATGCACCTGGTATGAATGCGGCGATTCGCGCAGTGACTCGTAAAGCAATTTACGAAGGTATGGAAGTTTACGGGATTAATTATGGGTATGCGGGCTTAGTTGCTGGTGATATTCGTAGATTGGATGTCGCGGATGTTGGTGACAAAGTTCAACGTGGAGGAACATTTTTATACTCTGCACGTTATCCAGAGTTTGCAACAGAAGAAGGTCAATTAAAAGGTATCGAACAACTGAAAAAATTTGGCATTGAAGGTTTAGTTGTTATTGGTGGCGATGGCTCTTATCATGGGGCGATGGCATTAACAAAACGTGGCTATCCGGCTGTCGGAATTCCGGGAACGATTGATAATGATATTCCAGGTACAGATTTTACAGTTGGTTTTGACACAGCAATTAATACCGTTTTGGATGCAATTGACCGTATTCGCGATACTGCTACTTCGCATGTACGTACGTTTGTTATCGAAGTGATGGGCCGAAATGCCGGTGATATTGCGCTTTGGTCTGGTGTAGCAGGTGGAGCAGATGAAATCATCATTCCAGAACACGACTTTGATATTAAAGAAGTGGCTAAACGCATTCAAGCTGGTCGAGATAGAGGGAAAAAACATTGCCTGATCGTGTTAGCAGAAGGTGTTATGGGTGGAAATGAGTTTGCTGAATTGTTGTCACAATACGGTGATTTCCACACTCGTGTGTCAATTTTAGGACACATTGTTCGTGGTGGATCGCCAAGTGCGCGTGACCGTGTGTTAGCTAGTAAGTTTGGCGGATACGCTGTTGACTTGCTGAAAGAAGGCAAAGGTGGTTTGTGTATCGGGATTGAAGATAACAAAGTAGTGGCCGCTGATATTATTGATACACTAGAAAATAATAAGCACAAGCCAGATCTTTCACTGTACCATTTGAATAAAGAATTATCATTCTAATCTTAGCAAAAACGGCATAAAAGCCATTTTAATAAATGAAGAGGAGCATATTTTTCCATGAAAAAAACAAAAATTGTTAGTACCTTAGGACCAGCAAGTAACACACTTGACATCATCACTCAATTAATCGAATCAGGTGCCAATGTGTTCCGTTTCAATTTCTCTCATGGTGATCATGAAGAGCAATTAGCACGCATGACTCTAGTACGTGAAGCAGTGAAAAATGTTGGTAAAGACGTTGCCATTTTATTGGATACTAAAGGGGCAGAAATCCGTACCACTGTTCAAGCAACTGAAAATGGAAAATTAGCATTTGAAATCGGCGATGTTGTACGTATTTCAATGGACGCTTCTTTAGAAGGAACCAAAGAAAAAATTGCCGTTACTTACCCAGGTTTATATGATGATGTAATCGTCGGTGGTCATGTTTTATTCGATGATGGTTTAATCGACATGCAAATTACTGAAAAAGATGATGTAAATAAAGAGTTAGTGACTGTTGTAAAAAATGCGGGTCTTCTTGGATCACGTAAAGGTGTGAATGCACCAGGTGTTTCAATTAGCCTACCAGGTATTACTGAAAAAGATGCTGAAGATATCCGTTTTGGTTGTGACAATGACATTGACTTTATCGCTGCAAGTTTTGTTCGTAAAGCACAAGACGTTCTTGATATTCGTGAAATTTTAGAAGAAAAGAATATGACTCACGTTCAAATCTTCTCTAAAATCGAATCACAAGAAGGTATTGACAATATTGATGAAATCTTAAAAGTTTCAGATGGTATCATGGTTGCTCGTGGAGACATGGGTGTTGAAATCCCAGCTGAATTTGTACCAATGGTTCAAAAAAATATCATCAAAAAATGTAATGCAGCAGGTAAAGCAGTTATCACTGCAACTCAAATGTTAGAATCAATGCAACACAACCCACGTCCAACACGTGCTGAAGCTTCTGACGTTGCCAATGCTGTCTTTGATGGTACAGACGCGACAATGCTTTCTGGTGAATCTGCAAATGGTGAATACCCAGTAGAAGCAGTTTCTACAATGGCTCGTATTGATATTGAAGCTGAAAAAGCCCTAAATAACTTAGGAACTTTCCAAATCAACCAATTCGACAAAACTGATGTAACAGAAACAATTGGTTTATCAGTTGCCCGTGCAGCGAAAAACTTAAATGTTAAGTGTATCGTTGCTGCGACTGAATCAGGTCATACTGCAAAAATGATTTCTAAATACCGTCCAGATGCAGATATCTTGGCTGTAACGTTTGACGAAAGAACAAAACGTGGTTTGATGTTAAACTGGGGTGTTTATCCAACAGTTACTGAAAAACCAAAAACAACCGATGAAATGTTTGAATTAGCTACGAAAAAAGCAGTTGAATTAGGCTTTGCTAAAGAAGGCGATTTGATCATCATTACTGCAGGTGTTCCAGTAGGGGAAAGAGGAACAACTAACGTAATGAAAGTTCAATTAATCGGTTCAAAATTAATTGAAGCTCAAGGTGTTGGTGAACGTGCAGTTGTTGCTAATGCTGTCGTAGCGAAAAATGCTGAAGATGCGATTGCGAAAGCACAAGACGGTATGGTATTAGTTGTACCAACTACTGATAAAGAATACATGCCAGCAATTGATAAAGCTGCAGCATTAGTAGTAGAAGATGGCGGATTGACTTCGCACGCTGCTGTAGTTGGTATTGCAAAAGATCTACCAGTGATTGTAGGTGCAAAAGGCGCAACCAATACAATCAAAGACGGTGAATTGATTACTGTAGATTCTCGTCGTGGTATTGTTTATCGTGGCGAAACAACAGCTATCTAATTTTAGCTAGTCAAGGCCCCTTTATAAGGAATTGGTACAGCAATGTTGATTCAATAATTGTTGGATAAATCCTTATTTAGGGGTTTATTTTATGGGTGTCAAGAAAAATACATTGACAAACATATTTATGCTCCGTATAATAATCTTTGTTGCTTAAGAGGTGATAAATAATGAAATGGTCATTGTTAGAATTATCAAAATACAAAAATGATTCACTGTCCTTCGATACATCACTTGACGTGACGGATCGATTGAGACAAAAAGAATCGATGATCCTGGATGCGACGCCTGTACAAGTGAAAGGTACACTGACAGTCGAAGCGGATTCCTATTTGCTATTCTATCAGGCAGAGACGGTATTGACCTTACCCTCTACACGGTCATTAGAACCAGTAGATGTGCCAATAGTTATCCAAATAGATGAATTATTTATGACTCCTGAACAATTTCGTGAAAACAAAGATAAGGTTCAAGAGCAAGAAGTTTTTCTTCTTGACGCTCAAACGATTGATTTAAGTGAATCCATCGTTGATAACATTGTCTTAGCTACTCCTCTACAAGTCTTAACGGAAGAAGAGCGGAATGGAAAAGATTTACCATCTGGAGAAGGCTGGAAGGTTTTATCTGAGGATGAGTATGAATCAATGGTTCAAGAGGAGCAACAACAAAAAATTGATCCTCGTCTTGCTAAATTATCAGATTTCTATTCTGATGAGGATAAGTAAGATTGGAATAAATTGCAACTCTATAGTTGTTTGACAAATTAAGGAGGTGTAAGACATGGCAGTACCAGCTAGAAAGACTTCAAAAGCAAAAAAAGCGAAACGCCGTACACACTACAAGTTAACAATCAATGGTTTAAATGAATGTTCAAACTGTGGTGAAATGAAAAAAAGCCATCACGTATGTGCAAATTGCGGACATTACGATGGAAAAGATGTAACTTCAAAAGAAGCATAATTCATTTTTAGAAATGAATATAAAAACCAAGGCTAACCATGGAGCCTTGGTTTTTTTTCTGAAAAAATGAAATTGAGAAAGAAGAGTTTCATAAAGCTCTTATTTACGATATAATATACTAGAGTATCAACGAAGAAAATCGTATTAGGAGGAGTATGCATGACAAAACAGCAAATTGGCGTTGTTGGAATGGCTGTAATGGGAAAAAACTTAGCACTAAATATTGAAAGCCGCGGGTATTCCGTTGCATTATACAATCGTACCGTTTCTAAAACAGACGCCGTTGTCGAAGAACACCCAGATAGAAATTTAAAAGCAACTTATAGCGTGGAAGAATTTGTCGATTCAATTGAAAAACCTCGACGTATTGTTCTGATGGTACAAGCGGGCAAAGGGACTGATGCTACAATTCAATCATTGCTACCTCATCTAGATAAAGGAGATGTTCTCATCGATGGTGGGAATACATTCTTTAAAGATACGATTCGCCGTAGTGAAGCCTTGGCTGACTCAGGAATTAATTTTATCGGAACAGGCGTATCTGGTGGTGAAGAGGGCGCGTTAAAAGGACCTTCAATCATGCCGGGTGGACAAAAAGAAGCTTACGAACTTGTAGCTCCAATTTTGGAACAAATCTCTGCTAAGTCTGAAGACGGTGAACCTTGTGTTACCTATATTGGCCCGAATGGTGCAGGACACTATGTAAAAATGGTGCATAATGGGATCGAATATGGTGATATGCAGCTGATTGCTGAGTCGTATGACTTGATGAAAAATATTTTAGGACTATCTGTTGAAGAGATGGCAGATATTTTTAAAGAGTGGAACAAAGGGGAATTGGACAGTTTCCTAATTGAAATCACGGCAGATATTTTAACAAGAAAAGATGACTTAGGAACTGGTAAACCAATCGTTGATGTCATTTTAGATGCTGCCGGCAATAAAGGAACGGGTAAATGGACAAGCCAAAGTGCGCTTGATTTAGGTGTGCCATTACCGTTGATTACTGAATCAGTCTTTGCTCGTTATATTTCTGCTTACAAAGAAGAAAGAGTTGTTGCAAGTGCTATTTTAGCAAAACCAGAGTACAGCTACACAGGAGACAAAGCGGAATTAATTGAAAAGATCCGTGAAGCTTTATACTTCAGCAAAATTATGAGCTATGCGCAAGGATTTGCTCAACTAAGAAAAGCTTCTAAAGAATATGAGTGGGATTTACCATTTGGAGAGATTGCTAAGATTTGGCGTGCTGGTTGTATCATTCGTGCTCGTTTCTTGCAAAAAATTACTGATGCGTATGAAACGAATGCAGATATCGAAAACTTGTTAGTTGATGACTACTTTAACGATATTACGAAAAAATATCACCAAGCAGTTCGTGACGTAGTATCTATTGCTGTTCAAGCGGGTGTGCCTGTACCGACATTCTCATCAGCAATTGCGTACTTCGATTCATACCGTTCAGATCGTTTGCCTGCTAATTTAATTCAAGCACAACGAGATTATTTTGGTGCTCATACGTATGAGCGTACAGACCGTGAGGGAATTTTCCACTATTCTTGGTACGACGAACAATAAGAACTACCTGAAAAGAGATGCTGCAGGTCAAAATGATTTGCAGTGATTCTCTTTTTTTATTGTTAAGTTCATGTTAAAATCGGATTGTTGTATGGATAAAAAGTGTTTTCAAATAGAAAGGGACAAGTAAATAAATGAGTAGGGTATTAATTATAGAAGACGAGAAAAATCTCGCTCGTTTTGTTGAATTAGAGTTAAAACATGAAGGGTATACCACCGACGTACATTATAATGGACGAACGGGATTAGATGCTGCCTTGAATAATGAATGGGATGCAATTTTACTTGACTTGATGTTACCAGAATTAAACGGATTAGAAGTATGCCGTCGTATTCGACAAGTAAAAAACACACCAATCATTATGATGACAGCAAGAGATTCTGTTATTGATCGAGTATCTGGTTTAGACCATGGTGCCGATGATTATATTGTAAAACCATTTGCAATTGAAGAATTACTCGCACGTTTACGAGCATTGCTTCGACGCATTGATATCGAGAGTGACAAAAATATTTCGAAGCAAACTACCATTACTTACCGCGATTTAACGATTGAAAAAGAAAATCGTATTGTTCGTCGAGGTAGCGAAGTCATCGAATTAACTAAGCGAGAATACGAATTGCTATTGACCTTGATGGAAAGCGTCAACGTTGTATTAGCTCGAGATGTATTGCTCAATAAAGTATGGGGTTATGAGACTGAAGTTGAGACGAACGTTGTAGATGTGTATATTCGTTATTTACGTAACAAAATCGATGTGCCTGGTGAGGAAAGTTATATCCAAACAGTTAGAGGCACAGGTTACGTGATGCGTTCATGAAATTTTTAACCAAAAAAAAGAAAAAGAATCAAAAAGAAGGACTTAGAGGGCTATCTTTAACAATTAAGTGGGCCCTTGCAAGTTCTTTGTTCATTTTTGTTGTATTTACAATTTTTGCAGTCATTACTTATAAGTCTTCTGTTAGTCTGTTTGTTGAAAAAGAGCGCAAGAATGCCTCTCAAACAACAAAAGAGGCAGTTTCAAGATTAGCAAATTCAAACCGTGAGCTGAATTTGGTGGAAAGTTATCGAACACTTACGAATAGTAGCAATGGCGAGAATAGCATTTATGATCGTACGTCGACGATTGAAGGGATTTTAATGGATATTGATCCTTTTATATCTGACCTTGGTCAACCAGAGATGAATATGTATATCTATAATCTCCAAAAAGACTTAGTATTCAAAACAACAAAAGAAGATATGGCATTGGTAGGGACGTCGCAGTCCGAGCCGGTAATCGTGACAGTGAATGGCACTTCTGGATTTATTTTCGTTCAAGCTGTTGTTTCAAAAGAAACAAAAGAGACTATTGGTTATGTCCAGACCTTTTATGAGCTATCCGGATTGGCGGATATTCGCCAACGCTTATTACGATTGCTTATATTGCTGGAAATTATTTCATTGGTATTAAGTAGTGTTTTGGGGTATTTCTTATCACTGTATTTTTTGAAACCCTTAAAGATGTTACGAGATATCATGGAACAAATCAGAAAAAATCCACAGTCAGATATTTATATGCCTAAACTAGAGACTCACGATGAATTAGAAGACGTTGCAGAGATTTTTAATGAGATGTTGGGACGCATGCGTTCTTATATTGAACAACAAGAGCAATTTGTAGAAGATGTCTCGCACGAACTGCGTACTCCGGTTGCTGTAATAGAAGGGCATTTACGTTTACTTGATCGATGGGGAAAAGATGATCCTGAGATATTGGATGAATCGTTAGCTGCAAGTATGCAAGAAATTAGCCGTATGAAAGTATTGGTTCAAGAGATGCTCGATCTATCGCGCGCCGAACAAGTGGATGTCCATTACGCAAATGAAACGTCAAAAGCCAAAGAAGTTGTGCATCAAGTATTTAACAATTTTAGAATGCTCTATCCTGAATTCCAATTTACATTAGATGATGATTTAGCTATCGAAAAGACGGTCAAAATTTATCGTAATCATTTTGAGCAAATTTTAATTATTATTATGGATAATGCAGTGAAATATTCAACCACCCGAAAAGAAGTTCATTTGACAGTATCCTCTAATAAAAGAACACTGGAAATCGCCATTCAAGATTTTGGGGAAGGAATTAAAGAAGAAGATAAAAATCGAATCTTTAATCGATTCTATAGAGTTGACAAGGCCCGTGCACGCGATAAAGGTGGCAATGGACTAGGTTTATCGATTTCCAAAAAGCTTATTGAAAACTACAAAGGAAAGATTTCTGTAGAGAGTATTCTTGGTCAAGGAACTATCTTTCGGATTTATTTACCCATTATTGATAGCGAACATAATTAAATAAATATTTATATCCGAACGATTAACGAAGACCATGATTATTTTTTAGTATTTAAAGTGGTAAATAGTGTAAATCTCACTATTTCTTTGGAGTTGTTCGGATATTCTTTTTAGTAATAAATTCCATCTTTTTTTATGGAATTTAATTTAAAAAAATATCAAATTAGCCTTGCTTTTCTAAAACATTCTTGTTATATTATTACTTGTCGTCAGGGACTAATAGTTGAATTAAGATGAATAACTAGCCTACTTCTTTAAAAAAAAACAAAAAAATAGGTTGACTTCCTGAGGTGGTTTTGTTATTATAAATAAGTCGTCAACGAGTAACAAATGTTTTTAAATTAAAAAACTTTTTGGAAAAAGTTGTTGACAAAAAGATAACGAGATGTTAAAATGTAAAAGTTGCTACGGCAGCTAAGTAGACCTTTGAAAACTGAACAAAGTAAGT